>CP072533.1 GCA_021730205.1 Candidatus Ruthia sp. Cpac_8_S14
TTAATTTTAATTTAACTTCCATGTCGAAAATTTGGTCACAATGTTTAAACACGCTTAGAAACAGTATCCCTCTTTCTCAATATAGTGTATGGATACAGCCCTTAAAAGCACTTGAAAATAACAATACTTTATCTTTATTAGCACCCAATTTACAAGTGCTTAATTATATCAATAAGAACCTGAAAGCACAAATCAAAAATGCGGTTGCACAACACAACAAAAATCTAAAAATTTTTATTAGTATCGCAGCCAATCAAAATTCACAAAACACCCAACAACACACCACGCCTTTATTTGAAGACTACACATTTGATAATTTAGTACTAGGCAATGCCAACCAAATGGCTTATGGCGCAACCAAACAAATTGCTGAAAACATAAAAACCTCTCCCTACAATCCTTTTATTATTTATGGTGGTTCAGGCCTTGGAAAGACGCACTTAATGCAAGCTTCTGGACACTTATCAAAAGAAAAAAATCCAAATATTAAAATAATCTATGTACCTTTGATGGACTTTGTTAGGAACATTACCTCCAGCCTGAGGCACAACACTATTGAAAATATTAAAACTTTTTATCAGTCTGCTGATTTATTATTGGTCGATGATGTCCATTTAATTGCAGGTAAAGAAAAATCTCAAGAAGAATTTTTTCATATTTTTAATTTTCTATTTAGTGGTAAAAAGCAAATTATTTTTACCTGTGACCAACCACCTAAAAACATCAAATCGCTAGAAGATCGCTTAAAAACCCGATTTTCACAAGGTCTAAACCTACATCTAACCCCACCAGAATTAGAAATGCGCGCTGCTATTTTGCTTAAAAAAGCACAAAATGAAAAAATTAACATCAACTTAACAGAAGACACTGCTTTGTTTATTGCTAGCCATATTGCCTCTAATGTTAGAGACCTTGAAGGCGCACTTCTCAAACTCAAAGCCTTTGTTGATTTTTCAAAAATAAATCATGATTTTATCTCTAAAAAAGTTATTGAAACAGCTTTAGGTGATTTAATCAAACCCCAAATTAAAAACATCGATATTAACGATATACAAAAAGAAGTGGCTAAACACTACGCTTTAACTATCTCTGATTTAAGCTCAAAATCCCGTAAACAACACACAGTACTTGCCAGACAAATGGCAATATTCATTTGCCATGAATTAAGCTCTTTATCACTGAGCAAAATTGGAAAACATTTTGGAAATCGAGATCACTCCACTGTTTTACATGCGATTAAAAAAATCAAAGAAAGACACCTAGAGAGTATTGAAATAAAGAATGATTACGAATTAATAAAATTAAAATTAGCTAACTTATAAACATACTCACACCCAACTTATCCAACCAGGTGTTAACAACATTAACAACCCAGACACTTTATAAAATTTATACACATATCCACATTTTTTTACATAAAATACTTAAATGTTATCAACAGACTAAAACTTTATCTTTTAAAGAAAAATAACCATTATTAACATAAGATAACCGTACTAACAACAACAACAATTTCTTAATAAAAGGATTTTCTAATGGACATACAACTCACCGTTAAAGAACTACTTAAACCTCTACAAACAGTTATTGGTGTAGTTGAGAAAAAACAAACATTACCCATCCTTTCTCATGTCCTTATCCAACTTAAAGATAATTTATTAACTTTAACCACAACAGACATGGAAATCGAGATAAGAGCTTCTCAAGTTATAAAAACCCAAGAAGAAGCTTCTTTTACAATTTATGCAAAAATTTTAATTGATATCATAAAAAAATTATCAGAAGACACTATAATTGAATTTATTATTGAAAGTTCTAAAATTTACATTAAAACTAATAAAAATTCATTTGAGCTTAATACCTTTAATCATCAAGATTTTCTATCATTACCAAAAATAGAAGACAGTGATATAATTAAAATTAAACGGCATGTTTTAAAAAATTTAATTGAAAACACTAGTTTTTCAATGGGTAACCAAGACATTAGAGCTTACTTAAACGGTTTATACTTTGAGGTTGATAAAAATAGTATCACCGTTGTTGCAACTGATGGTCATCGACTTTCCATTGGCGAAGTGAAACAAGTCAACAACTTATCCAATAAAAAAACAATTATTTTGCCAAGAAAAGCGGTACTTGAATTAACCAAGCTACTTAATAAAAATAAATATGAAGAAATTACCATCCATTTATCAGATAATTATTTTTATCTTATTAGTGATAATACGACTATTATTAGTCGATTGATTGATGGTAATTTCCCTAACTATTTACAAGTATTACCCACAAATTTTAACAACACCATTATTATCGATCGCTTAGCTTTTTTAAATTCACTACAGCAAGCCTCAATTTTTGTTGAAGAACGAACTAAAGGTGTTAAATTAGTATTTAAGAATTCACAACTACACATTTTTTCACATTCTAAAAGAGGGCAGGCCAAAACACAAATCAGCACTAAAAATTTTGATAAAGAAATTGAAATTGCATTTAACATTCACTACTTGATTTCAATTTTAGAAAAATTACACACCAACGAAATTAATATGATAGTATCTGGTGAAGAAAACCAATCTTGTTTACTAAGTGGTATGAATGATGACATTTATCAATATGTTGTTATGCCTATGCGTATTTAATATTATTAATTCCCATGACTGTTATTAATTAATTGATTAATAATCAATTAATTAAACCTGTAAAAAAAATTAATTTATATATTGCTCATGGTGAAATCAATTTAATTAAAACTATTTATTATTTAGGCTAACCCAATTGCACTTATTGACGATATTTTATCTGAATCAAACAAGGAAAAAAATTAAAATAATATTGCACTATTTAAACATCTTGGATGTGCAAAATTTTATGACGAATATTAATCATAATTTACCTTTGATTAAAGATGAAGTACAAATATTTTTTTCATATTAACAAAGGTGTTACCATGCTTTTATTACTTTATAATAATTATTGCTACATCCCTTTAAATATAACAGAATAAACAACAATCAAAACCATAAATAAACAGGATTTATCTGTTTTCGTGGTATAATAATTGTATTTATTTACAGTGCTTATGTCTAAAAAACAATCACAAGAGTATCAAGCCTCTAGTATTAAAGTTTTAAAAGGCTTAGATGCGGTTCGAAAGCGTCCTGGTATGTACATTGGTGATACCGATGACGGCACTGGATTGCATCACATGGTGTTTGAAGTTGTTGATAATTCCATTGACGAAGCTTTAGCTGGACATTGTTCAAAAATTAACATAATCATTCACAAAGATCAATCAATTTCTGTTAATGATGATGGTCGTGGTATTCCTGTTGATATTCATCCTGAAGAGAAAATATCTGCAGCAGAAGTGATTATGACCGTGCTCCATGCAGGGGGTAAATTTGACGATAATTCTTATAAAGTATCAGGTGGATTGCATGGTGTGGGAGTTTCTGTTGTTAATGCACTAAGTGAATGGGTTGAGTTAACCGTGTATCGTAATGGTGAAATTTATTTTCAACATTATGATATTGGTGTACCTGATGAACCAATGAAAGTGATTGGAAAATCAGACAAAACGGGTACAATCATTCACTTCAAACCCAGTATTGATGTTTTTGAAATTACTGAATTTAAATATGATATTTTAGCAAATCGTGTTCGTGAGTTATCGTTCTTGAACTCAGGTGTTCATATTGAAATTGAAGAGTTATCAACAAGCAAGAAAGATATTTTTAAATATAAAGGTGGTATTAAAGCATTCGTAGAACATCTTAATAAAGCAAAAAATCCAATTCATAATAATATTATTGCAATCAATGCGCAGCGTGATAGTATTGAAATCGATGTTGCATTGCAATGGTCTGATGCTTATCAGGAAAGTATTTATTGTTTCACAAACAACATACCACAAAGAGATGGCGGTGCTCACTTAGCTGGTTTTAGAGGGGCATTAACAAGAACACTTAACAATTATATTGACAATTCTGGCATTGCTAAAAAGGAAAAAGCTTCAATTACAGGTGAGGATACTCGTGAAGGCCTAACAGCGATTGTTAGCATTAAAGTGTCTGATCCAAAATTTTCATCACAAACTAAAGATAAATTAGTATCAAGTGAAGTGAGAGCCCCTCTTGAATCAGCACTGAGTGAAAAACTGGATGATTATTTATTGGAAAATCCAACAGAAGCAAAAATTATTATTGGGAAAGTTTTAGACGCTTCACGCGCACGTAATATAGCTCGGAAAGCAAGAGAGATGAGCCGTCGTAAAGGGGTGCTTGATATCGCTGATTTACCGGGAAAATTAAGTGATTGCCAAACAAAAGATCCTACTGAAAGTGAAATTTTCCTAGTTGAGGGTGATTCTGCAGGTGGCTCTGCCAAACAAGCTCGTAATCGACGTACGCAAGCTATTTTACCCCTTAAGGGAAAAATCTTAAATGTTGAGAAAGCACGCTTCGAAAAAATGCTATCTTCAGTAGAAGTGGGCACTTTAATTACCGCACTGGGTTGTGGTATTGGCAAAGAAGAGTACGATATTATCAAATTGCGTTATCATAAAATTGTGATTATGACAGATGCGGATGTAGATGGTGCACATATTCGTACTCTATTATTAACCTTTTTCTATCGTTATTTGCCAGAATTAATTAAAAATGGATATTTATACATTGCACAACCACCTTTATATAAAATGAAAAAAGGCAAACAAGAGCGTTATTTAAAAGATGATCAAGAATTAAACGATTATTTATTACAAGAAGCGGTTAATAATGCGTATTTATTTATATCAAAAGAAGCGCCTGCTATCTCAGGTGTGGCATTAGAATCTTTGGTGAGAGAATATTATAAAATTAATACCATTATTGATAAATTATCTAAACGTTATAATTTAACTCTGCTCAAAGCAATTGCAAGTTTAACACCTGTTGATGATTTAATCAACCAAAAAAATATGAACATTTGGTGTGTAAATTTAACTGAAAAATTAAATCAGGCTGTAATACCAGCACAAAAACACACAGTTACTTTTAATGCTAATTCTAATGAAGTTGAATATACATTATGCGTATATGGGGTTGATACTGACCATATCATACTAAATGCAGCATTCTTTAATTCTCTTGATTATCAAGCCATTAAAGATTTTTCTCAGAAAATTGAAAGTGTGATTACTAAAGAATCTTATGTTGAAAAAAAAGCTAAACAAATCAAAGTTGATTGCTTTAGTCATGTGGTTGATTTTTTAATTGAAGATGCTAAAAAAGGTCAAAGTTTTCAAAGATACAAGGGTTTGGGTGAAATGAATCCTGAACAACTTTGGGAAACTACCATGGACCCTGAACAAAGAACCCTACTTAAAGTTAAGATTGAAGATACCATTGTTGCTGATGAAGTTTTCTCCACCCTAATGGGTGATGAAGTCGAACCTAGAAGAAATTTTATTGAGGACAATGCTCTGTCAGTTAACAACTTAGATTTTTAATAAAAACTAATACAAATAAGGAGACAAGTATGTCAAATAAACATCCAGTTATTGTAGTGACAGGCTCATCAGGCGCTGGAACAACCTTTGTTAAACGTGCTTTTGAGCATATTTTTAGAAAAGAAAGTATTAATCCTTTGATTGTTGAGGGGGATAGTTTTCACAAATATGATCGTGCCTCAATGAAAGCAAATGTTAAAAAACAAGGAGATTTGGGCAATAATTTCTTTTCTCATTTTGGCCCTGATGCTAATTTATTTGAAAAAATCGAACAAACTTTCAAAGATTATAGCGAAACAGGCAAATGTGATCGTCGTTATTATTTGCACTCTGAGGAAGAGGCTGTTGAACATAACCAACGTCTAAACACCGATTTAAACCCAGGCGAGTTTACCCTTTGGGAAGAAGTAGGTGGTGGTACAGATTTATTATTTTATGAAGGTTTGCATGGCACAGTAGTTACAGGCGATGTAAATATGGCACAATATGGTGACTTAAAAATTGGTGTTGTACCTAGTGTTAATCTTGAATGGATTCAAAAAATTCATCGTGATAATACAGAAAGAGGCTATTCAGCAGAAGAAATAGTCGATACCATTTTGCGTAGAATGCCAGATTATATTAACTATATAACACCACAATTCTCACAAACAGATATTAATTTCCAACGTGTGGCAACGGTAGATACTTCCAACCCTTTTATCGCTCGAGATATTCCAACACCAGATGAAAGTTTTGTAGTGATTCGCTTTAATGATTTAAACAAAACACCTGTTGATCTTGTGTACTTATGCAATATGATTAATGGCTCGTTTATGTCTAGATGCAACACTATCGTTGTTCCAGGTGGAAAAATGAGCTTAACAATGGAAATTATTCTTTATCCAATTATTAAAAAAATGATTGAAAATAAGTAAGTTTTATTTTTAAGTAGATGTAAGCAACAAGCACCCCCTCCCTTTAAAGCCCAGTTTTTTATTTATTGGTATTATGAGTGTGATTTTACTGCCATTAGTGGTATTATTGGTTTCAATATTTTAAAGTTTACTAGTAGTGATGTCTAAGTTGTGCAATGAGTACATTATTATCTTATACTTTGTATAATTCTATGTTCGCTATTAATGCGACGAGAGTAGTAGCCAGTAAAATCATGCTTTAATGGTTAGGTTTTACCTTATGCCCATTATAAGGCGTATTTAATATCTTTAATTAGGATGTTGATGCGTTTTAATATTTTCTTTATCTTTATTTTAAAATAACGCTAAAATTCACTTTTTTTAAGTCGCACCAGGTATGTGCAAATTCTGTTATATCCTTTACCAAAACTATAAAAAAGCATATTTTTTTATACTAAATCCTTGTTTTTGTCTATTCAAGGCTTATTTGACAACAATGTTAACCAATTTATTCGGTATAACAATCACTTTGACGATAGTTTTTCCTTTGGTGAATTTGGTAATATTTTCATTCGCTAATGCTTGCACTTCAACTTGCGTTTTATCAGTATCAGCGCTGAGCATTAACTTGGCACGTAGTTTACCATTTACTTGAACGATAATTTTCACTTCGTCTTGAGCCAGTGCTGATTCATCAATACTTGGCCATGGCTCGTTGATAATCGCCTTTGTATTGCCTAGTTCTTGCCACAAGTGATGGCATAGGTGCGGTGAAATTGGGCTTAGGGTTTTAAGTAAGATATGGATAGATTCTTGGCGAACTGCCATAGAAGTTTCGCTGATATCATTAAATTTTGACAAGGCATTGCACAGTTCCATAAGTGCGGCAATAACGGTATTAAACAAATGCCTGCGACTCATATCATCGGTAATTTTGCTAAGTGTTTGATAAGTCTTAAAGCGGATATCTTTTTGGGCTTTACTAAAATTGTCTAAAGTGCCAATAGCGTGATTTTCATGGTCTTGGATAAAACCTTTAACTAGGCGATAAACTTTGTTAATAAAGCGGTATGCGCCTTCTAGACCTGAATCACTCCATTCTAGGTCTTGGGTTGGTGGTGCGGCAAATAAGATGAATAGACGCACTGTATCAGCGCCATATTTTTCAATCATTTGTGCAGGGTCAACGGTATTTCCTTTGGATTTACTCATCTTGGCACCATTTTTAAGCACCATGCCTTGGGTGAGTAAGTTTTTAAACGGCTCGTCGTTTTTAATAAGACCCTCATCACGTAATAATTTATTAAAAAATCTAGCATAAAGCAAGTGCAAAATCGCATGTTCAATACCGCCAATATATTGGTCTACACCGCCATTGGCTAGCCAATAGTTGACTCGTTTGTCTAGCATTTTGTTGTTATTATCTTTGCAAGTATAGCGGGCAAAATACCAAGATGATTCAAAGAAAGTGTCAAAAGTATCAGTTTCTCGCTTTGCTGCCTCGCCACATTTCGGGCAAATTGTTTGATAAAATTCGGGTATTTTTTTAATCGGCAAGCCAATACCATCAAAACCCACTTCCTCAGGCAAAACAACGGGTAAGTCGGCTTCAGATACTGCCACTGCTCCGCAACTTGGACAGTTGATGATGGGGATTGGACAGCCCCAGTAGCGTTGGCGTGATACACCCCAATCACGCAGACGGTAGTTGGTTTTTTTGCTGCCTAGGTTTTTGTCTGTTAAGGTTTTGGTAATACCGTTAAAGGCTTGCTCGAAGTTCATGCTGTTAAATTCACCTGAGTTAAACAACACGCCTTTGTCAGTCATGGCATTTTCATCAATATTTTCGTTTTCATTAATGACTTGTTTGATGGCAATGTCGTATTTTTTGGCAAATTCATAATCTCGTTCATCATGTGCAGGTACACTCATAACTACGCCTGTGCCGTAGCTCATTAAGACAAAATTAGCAACCCAAATAGGCACGTCCTCATTTGTGATTGGGTGTGTGCATTTGAGCCCAGAATCAATGCCCTTTTTTTCCATGGTTTCCATTGCCGCTTCGGTGGTTTTCAGGATTCTAAACTCGTCAATAACGGCTTGCACTTGTGGGTTATTTCTGCCCGCCTCAAGCGCAAGAGGATGTTCACTGGCGATGGCTAGGTAGGTAACACCCATGAGTGTGTCTGGACGAGTGGTGTAAACTCTAAGCGAATCGGCATTACACCTAGGAAAATCAATCTCTAGACCAACAGATCTACCAATCCAATTTTTTTGCATGGTTTTGACGGCATCTGGCCAGCCATTAAGTTTATCTAAATCACTGAGTAATTCATCGGCATAATCAGTGATACGCATAAACCATTGTGAGATTTCTTTTTTCTCAATCAGGGTATTAGAGCGCCATCCACACCCATCAATCACTTGTTCATTTGCCAACACGGTTTGATCAACAGGATCCCAATTAACAATGGCATTTTTCTTATATACCAAGCCTTTTTCAAACAACCTAATGAATAACCACTGTTCCCAACGATAATATTTTGGGTGGCAAGTGGCAATTTCGCGCGACCAATCATAACCAAAACCTAGTTGGCTTAATTGGGTTCTCATATAATCGATATTTTTATAGGTCCACTTGGCTGGTAGGACTTTGTTCTTTAATGCGGCGTTTTCAGCTGGCAAGCCAAACCCATCCCAACCAATCGGCTGCATGACATTTTTGCCCTGCATTTTTTGATAGCGTGAAATCACATCACCAATACTATAATTACGCACATGCCCCATGTGTAAACGTCCAGACGGATAAGGGAACATACTCAAGCAGTAATATTTTTCTTTTGAAGTGTCTTCGCTGACTTCAAAAGATTTATTTTCTTGCCAATATTTTTGCGCTTGCGCCTCAATTTGTTGAGCGTTATATTCTGAGTTCATAAGGTGTTTTTGTTGGTATTAGTGTCACAAAAGGCTGATGTAGTAGAATTTAGCTCTAATGTGCCCACTAAATCACCAACACTATCCAAATTGTTTTCATTTAAATATTCACTAATACCATCGTTGATTTTATGACACACTAATGGGTTATAAAACAGCGCCGTACCTATACCAATAGTGGCTGCACCTGCGATGATGAATTCTATTGCATCATTAGTAGTGGTAATACCACCTTGACCAATAATGGGCACATTGTGACGTTTGCTGATTTGATAAACTTGATGTACTTTTAACAGAGCGATTGGTTTAATAGCAGAACCAGATAGACCACCTTGATTGTTACCAATGATTGGTTTTTTAGTTTTAGTGTCAATGGACATGCCCATAAGCGTGTTAATCACTGCCAAACCGTCAGTACCTGCATCAATACAGCGTTGGGCGCTAAAAGCAATGTCAGTTTGGTTGGGCGATAGTTTAGTGATAATAGGTTTAGTGGTATTTTTTCGGCAAATTTCTACGACTCGATAAGACATATCTGGGTCATTACCAAAAGCCACGCCACCTTCTTTAACATTTGGACAAGAGATGTTAATTTCAATTGCGTCAATATCTGTATTGTCAAAACGTTTGGCAATTTCGCCATATTCTTCAACGGATGAGCCAGAAATGTTAATGATAAAATGAGTTTCGGCTTTATCCAATTTTGGTAGGATATTATTAATTACCACATCAGTGCCAGGATTTTGCAATCCAACGGCATTAATCATACCACTAGGTGTTTCACATACTCGATGAGGTATATTGCCTAAACATGGCTCTAGGGTTGTGCCTTTAAGACAAACTGCGCCCACATCAGTGTTAGAAAATCCATCAATACGTGTATATTCCTCACCAAAGCCAACACAGCCCGATAAAAGAACAATGGGGGAGTTTAGCGAAAGCCCGCAGAATTTGGTCTTTAAGTTATTAAACATGGGTGGTATTATACATTTTTGCTGTTAAAATTATTATTCATGAAAGGATTATTCATTAGTGGCAGTGACACCAATGTTGGTAAAACATTTATTGCTCAGTATTTAATTAGTTTATTAGCAAGCTTTCGCAAGGTAAGTGTTAGAAAACCAGTTGAAAGTGACTGTGAAAATCAGAATGGGCAGCTGATACCAAAAGATGCCTTATTATTATCCAAAGCTTGCAATATTAATGAGCCAATTGACAAAGTATGCCGATATAAGTTTGAGGCGTGTAGTAGTGCGCAAATAGCAAGCCAAGCCTTGGGGTTAAAACTTACCCTAGATGATTTGGTTGATGCTTGCATGGTAGATGAGTTTGTTGTTGTTGAGGGGTCGGGTGGATTGTTTTCTCCAATAGCAATACAAGCATTAAACAGTGATTTAATTCAAGCGCTTTATATGCCTGTAGTGCTGGTGGTTAAAGATGAGTTAGGTGCGGTCAATCAGGCGTTGCTTAGTATTAACGCGGCTCAGCGTTGTGGGCTTAATATAAGCATGCTAGTGTTGAATCAAATTCAACCTAATTTGTTAAAAAATGCACAAGCAATCGCTCAGTATACGGACATTGATATCAATGTGTTTAATCAAGATGATTTAACAGCGTTTGAAAGCCAAGTTGAGAAAATTCTATATAGTGATTTAATCAAGCAGCGTTAAATTTTGTTTTTTTCTTCGGTTTTAAAGAACATGCCTTCGTTGTTTTCACCTGTATGAATGCTAGCAACTACATTGATAGGCACAAAGATATTAACTAATTTATTAGAAAATCTTGCTTTAAAACTAAGACTGTTATTATTACATGTGTTGCGTTTCTGGCAATATTTAGAACAATTTTATCCTGTTGAATGAATTGCTTTGGTACAACTGCGCCTGAATAGGCGCAGTTGTACCAATATGTGAGGGGTTAGCTCAGCGTCTCTTTCATCCATGCGTGATAGGCTCTGATTAAATAAGGTGTTACAGAGGCACAGCCCATTGTTTTTTTTAGTTATATCCTTTTTCGCAGTCAGTTAGGCTTGCTTTAAAACTGTCTCTAGTAAAAAGTCTATTTGCATAATCTGTAACGGCTTTTCCTGGTGCGTCTAACTCAATATCAAGCTTTTTTAAACGCCATAATAAAGCGCCTAGGCAGGCATCAACAATGGTCATGTCGTCGCTTTTAAAGAAAGGTTTATAAGCAAACAAAGGAACCAATTCAATCAGATTGCTTTTTAGGATTTTTCGCGCCGCGTTAGCGGCTTTCTTGTTGCCTGATTCAATGGTATTTACCAATTCAAACCAACAACCAGGTGCTCTGGTAAATCTAAAAATAAGTAATCTTTTCTCCGATTTTTCAATCGGGTCCACAGGTAGTAATGGCGGGAACGGAAAACGTTCATCAAGGTATTCCATCACCACCGAAAGGTCGTATAAAACAATCCCTCTATCAAATAAAGTAGGTAATGACTGACACGGGTTAAGCTCTAGAATTTCTTCAGGAATTTCCTCAAGTTTCAAATTTAACACCTCTCTTTCAATATTTTTCTCAGCCATGATGAAGCGTACTGCATGGGATCCCATGTCTTGCGGTGAAGAATAAAGCGTTGTTGAAGCAGGATTAGGTTTTGTTAACATAATGATTGCCTTTAAAAGAAATAACAGCGTTTTTAAAAACGCTGTTATTTAGAGTGAACTTTACTTATATTAGAAATTAATCCTTAGAACGCCATTTTCCGTATTTAACATCTTTCCAGTATTCTTTTTTCAGTAAATAGGCAAAAATGAATAAGACAAACAAAAAGCCCAATACTTTAATACCAAGGTCAAATCGTAGCAGCTTAACTGGCTCACCAACATAGTCTAGGAAGTTGGTAATATCTCTGACATCTTGATCAAATTCTTTACTAGGTTTGTCTTGTTTTAACTGCCATAGAACATCTGGCATAGAGGCGTTTTCTAGTACATGATTGTTCACACCAAATACACGTGAATCGTCTTTATAAAACCCGCGTAAGTAAGTGTATATCCAATCTATGCCTTTTGAGCGCGACACCAAAGATAGGTCTGGATTGTTGCCAAACCATTTCTCAGCATCAGAAACAGACATGGCTGAAGTGATTAACGAACCTACTTTTTCATCGGTAAATATTAGATTTTTTTCCACCTTTCTATTAGTGGCTTTTATTAAATTCTCTTCAATTTCTTCTTTAGAAATTTTTTCAAAAAAACTTTTAGCCTGGTCAAGACTAGTGATTTCATTATCAAATGCTTTTGAAAGAGCCGTAAGATCGTTATGTTCTAGCGATTGATTATTTAGCACAGATATTTTTGCTTTCTCATAAGTAGCAATGACATCATCTAAGAATAAGTCCTTTCCAATGCGATTGTAGCGCATAAATTGGATTGAATGACAGCCAGAGCAGTAATTCATAAATAATTTTGCACCTCTTTGCAACGATTTTTTATCATTAATGTCAGTGTTAGCATGGTCTAGATGAATCTCAGTTGATGCAAAGACATTAAGAGAGAAAGTTAAAATCGCGACTGTTATTAGTATTTCGTGTAATTGTTTTTTCATCATTTACTCCGTTACTCTTGTTGGCACTGGTTTGGTTTTTCCAATGGAAGTAAACCAAGGCATTAAGATAAAGAACCCAAAATAAGTAACTGTAAACACTTTTGCTAATAATGCATTAATTGGTGTTACTGGCTGCATACCTAAGTAGCCAAGCACAATAAAACTGATAACAAAAATCCCTAGGGCAACTTTATAAGGCCATGAACGGTAGCGGATTGATTTCACGCTAGATCTGTCCAACCACGGCAATGCAATTAAAATTAATAGTGCTGCAAACATACCAACAACGCCTGGGAATTGTGAACCAAACATAGGTGGAATGGCTCTTAATACCGAATAAAAAGGCGTTAAGTACCAAAGCGGTGCAATATGACTAGGTGTTTTAAGTGGATTTGCTTCAACAAAGTTAGCATTTTCCAAGAAATAGCCATTCATTGCTGGGGCGAAGAATACAACAACTAAGAAAATCATTAAAAATACCACAACGCCCACAATATCCTTAACACTGTAATATGGATGAAATGGAATGCCATCTTTAGGAATGCCATTTTTATTTTTATTGTGCTTAATTTCTACCCCGTCTGGATTGTTTGAGCCTACTGTGTGTAATGCCACAATGTGTAAAAACACCAAAATAACTAAAATCAACGGTAAAGCAATCACGTGCAATGAAAAGAAACGATTTAGAGCAGGGTCGCCAACTGCATAATCACCTAAAATAAAGGTTAGAATATCTGGACCAAATACAGGCACTGAACCAAATAATGAGATAATAACCTGTGCGCCCCAATATGACATTTGCCCCCACGGTAATACGTAGCCCATAAAAGCTTCCGCCATTAATGCAATATATAGCACCATGCCTAAAATCCAAATCAG
The DNA here is from genome assembly GCA_021730205.1 of Candidatus Ruthia sp. Cpac_8_S14. Lineage (GTDB taxonomy): Bacteria > Pseudomonadota > Gammaproteobacteria > PS1 > Pseudothioglobaceae > Ruthia. The sequence goes on from CP072533.1 coordinate 13,768, forward strand.
CTCACGCGGTGTTTTGTATGAGCCATAAAGCAAACCACGATACATGTGCAAATAAATAACAATAAAAAAAGCAGAGGCACCTGTTGAGTGTAGATAACGAATGAGCCAACCCCAGTCAACATCACGCATAATGTATTCAACTGAGGCAAAGGCGTGCGCTGCATCAGGTTTAAAGTGCATGGTTAAGAAAATGCCGGTTACAATTTGCATGACCAATACCAACATGGCTAATGAGCCAAAAAAATACCAGAAATTAAAATTTCTAGGGGTGTAATATTCTGCTAAATGTTCGTTCCAAACTTTGGTTAGTGGAAATCTTTGATCAATCCAATTTTTGTTATTATCCATCCTATTCTCCTGATTATGCTTTTGGATCAATACCAATTCGAATGAGAGAATCGGCGACAAAATGATAAGGCGGAATGACCAAGTTTGTTGGTGCTGGAACACCCGCATAAACTCTACCTGCTAAGTCAAACTTAGAACCATGGCAAGGACAATAAAAACCACCTTTCCATGAAGCTCCACCAAGATCGGCAGCACCCAATTCAGGTCGATAAGTTGGCGAGCAACCTAGGTGAGTGCAAACACCAACAATAACGGCAACATTAGGATTGATTGAGCGATAAAGATTTTTAGCGTATCCTGGTTGTTGAGAAAGTTCATTACTATCAGGGTCGGTTAAGATACTGTCCAACGTGCTTAAATTTTCAATGGTTGTTTTGTCACGCTTAAAAATCCAAACGGGCTTTTTCCGCCACAAAACCCTAACCAACTGCCCATTATCTAACTTGCTAATATCAATGTCAACTGGTGCGCCAGCTGCTTTTACTCTTGCTGAAGGCATCCATGATGATAAAAATGGCACCAAGGCAAAACCAACACCTACTGCGCCAATTACGCTTGTAGCGCCCGTTAAAAAGTGTCTTTTCTTTAAGTCTATCTCTTGTTCTGACATAAGGGTTACAATCCTTTATTTTGAATGTTCGCAAATAAAATCTAATTTTAAACCCTAATCATTATAATGTATATCAGCTTTATTTGTTGATATTAATTTTGATTTCTACGTGTGTTACAGACTCAAGCGCTGGTATTTGTGTCAAAAGTTCTAGCAATGTTACTAATTGTTTTTGAGCTCTAAAAGCAATAGCTTGGTTATGGGTTATTAATGTTGCTGTATTGCCTTTAACTAAGCACAACTCAAGTGATTTTAGTGTGCTTGGTAAAAGCTTAGCAAGCTCAATGTTAATTTTGTTATAGGCCTTTGCTTGGGTAAATAGTTGCCCAAGTTGACCACTGGGTACAAAACTTGCAAGATTTGTTAGGGTTTTATACTGACACATTTATATATCTATGAGAAAATAGGTTTTTTTAAATTAATTTAAATATATTCTATATGAGTATTATAAATAAAGTTTTATCAAAAATTGTTGGCTCTAGAAACGATCGACTCATCAAAGCATTATACAAAACTGTTAGTCAAATTACTGAATTAGAACAAAACATGCAAGTACTTAGTGATGAGCAACTTAAGTCCAAAACTCAAGAATTTAAAGACAGAATCAATAATCAAGAAACTCTAGATTCAATCCTTGTCGAGGCATTTGCTGTGATTCGTGAAGCATCAATACGAGTGCTAGGCCTTAGGCATCATGATGTGCAACTAATTGGTGGCATGGTGCTTAATAATGACAACATTGCAGAGATGGGCACAGGCGAAGGCAAGACTTTGGTGGCAACTTTGCCTGCCTATCTTAATGCACTTAGTGGCAAAGGCGTACATATAGTCACTGTGAATGATTACTTGGCGACTCGTGATGCACAATGGATGGGTAAAGTGTTTGATTTTTTAGGCATGAGTGTGGGTATTATTATCTCAAACATGGCACATGAAGACAAACAAGCCGCCTATTTATGTGATATTGCTTATGCAACTAATAATGAGTTGGGCTTTGATTATCTTCGTGACAATATGGCATTTACTTCTGAGCAAAAAGTGCAACGCGTGCTTAATTTTGCCATTGTGGACGAGGTGGATTCGATTTTAATTGACGAGGCTAGAACGCCTTTGATTATTTCTGGCCCAGCGGGTGATTATACACAGATTTATCAGGCTATTAATCATATGATTCCTAATTTTACCAAGCAAACAGAAAGTGGCGAAGGTAAGGAAGTGGTTATTGAAGTGGCGGGTGATTATACTGTTGATGAAAAGCATAAACAGGTGTTTTTGACTGATGATGGCCATGGCAAAGCTGAGGATCTGTTGATCGATGCTGACGCCTTGCCAGAGGGCGCTAGTCTTTATGATGCGAGTAATATTTTGTTAATGCAACATATTAACTCAGCATTACGTGCACATATTTTATTCCAAAAAGATGTGGATTATATTGTGCAAGATGATGAGGTTGTGATTGTTGATGAGTTTACTGGTAGGACTATGCCAGGTCGTCGTTGGTCAGAAGGGCTGCATCAGGCTATTGAAGCCAAAGAAGGGGTGAGTATTAAAAAGGAAAACCAAACACTCGCCTCAATTACTTTCCAAAACTATTTTAGACTTTATACAACACTTTCAGGCATGACAGGTAGTGCTGATACTGAAGCGGTAGAATTTCAAGATATTTACGGGTTGGAAACTGTGGTTGTTCCACCTAACAAGCCGTCTGCACGTGCAGATAAATCAGACCAAATTTATCTAACAACGCAAGAAAAATTTGAAGCTATTGCGCTTGATGTTGCTGATTGTCAGAAAACCGGACAGCCAGTTTTAGTAGGTACTAGTAGTATTGAAAATTCAGAACTAATTTCTGCTCTATTAGAAAAAAACAATATCAAGCACGAAGTTCTAAATGCCAAACAGCACGAACGAGAGGCTATTATTATTGCCAATGCTGGCAGTATTGGTGCAGTGACCATTGCGACTAATATGGCAGGTCGAGGTACGGATATTGTACTCGGTGGAAAATTGTCCGAAGAGGCAACAGATAAGCAAAAAGTTGATTGGCAAACTCAACACGACAACGTTATTAAAGCAGGCGGTTTGCATATTGTGGGCACAGAGCGCAATGAGTCACGTCGGGTAGATAATCAATTACGTGGTCGTGCTGCGCGTCAAGGCGATGTGGGTTCAACGCGTTTTTATTTGTCGTTAGAAGATAATTTAATGCGTATTTTTGCCAGCAAAAAAATGGCATCTATGATGCAAAGATTGGGCATGGAGAAAGGCGAGGCAATTGAGCACAAAATGGTCAATCGAGCCATTGAAAACGCCCAAAAAAAGGTAGAAGGAATGAACTATGACGCACGCAAACACCTTTTAGAATATGATGATGTTGCTAATGGCCAAAGAAAAGTCATCTATCAGTTGCGTGATGATTTGATGAGTGTCAATAATGTTCAAGACCGCTTTATCAGCATTAGAGAAAAAGTCATTGAGCAGCTTTTTGCAGACTATATTTCAGCCGAATTGATAGAAGAAGATTGGGATGTTGAAGGCTTTCATAATTCGCTAAAAGCCGATTATTCAGCCGATTTCCCATTACAACAATGGCTTGATGAAGGTGTTGATATTGATGAGTTGCAATCAAGAATTATTCAAGGGCTCAGCACTATTTGTGATCATAAAGAAGAAATGGTTGGCACTGAGCCTATGCGTGAATTTGAAAAAGCAGTCATGTTGCAAACCCTTGACCATTATTGGAAAGAGCATTTGGCAGCCATGGATTATTTACGTCAGGGTGTTAATCTACGTGGCTATGCGCAAAAAAATCCAACACAAGAATATAAGCGCGAATCGTTTACTATGTTTACCTTGCTGTTAGACACTATTAATATTGAAATTGTTAAATCTCTATCAAGTGTCATTATTAATGAAAATACCGATGCCTCAGATGTTGAGCAGCAAAACAACGAGGGTGCACAGGCTCAGCATGAAAAAGTTGGAACATTGGGTGTTGATGATGCCGAAATAGAAGCCATCCAACAAAACACATATCAAAGAGAAGAGAAAAAAATAGGACGAAACGACCCTTGTCCTTGTGGCTCAGGCAAAAAATATAAAAAATGTCATGGCTAACTATATTGGCTTAATGTCAGGCACCAGTCTTGATGGAGTTGATGGCGTTATTATCAGTGAAACGGGCAGAAAAATACTAACTCAAGCTTACCTGCCCTACCCTGAAAAGCTAAAACAAAGCCTATTAGAACTTACCCAAAGTTCAAAGATCTCATTAGAAAATCTGGCTAATATTGACATTCAAATAGCGAGTTGCTTTTCTGATACAGTGTATTTATTATTGCAACAAGGAAAGTTTGAGGCAAAGGATGTCAAAGCAATCGGCTCGCACGGACAAAGCGTTTTTCACCAAAGTGGCAAATACTCAATGCAAATTGGACACGGTGCATTGATTGCTGAACAAACGAGCATTACCACAGTGGCTGATTTTCGTATGCAAGACGTGGCTGCTGGTGGGCAAGGTGCACCACTCACACCACTTTATCATCAGCATATGCTTAACGGCAAAGATGGTGTGATTATCAATTTAGGTGGCATTGCTAATATTACCCACAGTTTTAATGGTGAGGTAATTGGGTTTGATACAGGCCCTGCTAATACGCTATTAGATAATTGGATAAAAAAGAACAAAAACTTAGATTATGATCGAGATGGCATTTGGTCGCGTTCTGGATTGGTGAGCCAATCCTTATTAAACTCAATGCTTTCAGATGATTATTTCCATAAAAACCACCCCAAAAGCACAGGTCCAGAATATTTTAATTTAAACTGGCTGTCGCAATATTTAAACGGCACTGAGCCACCTGAAGATGTGCAAAGAACGCTAATAGAACTCACAGTGATAAGCATTTCTGCAAACATTCCCTCAGGGGCGGATGTGTATTTTTGTGGTGGTGGTGTACACAATTTATTTTTGTTTGAGCGTTTGTCTTATCAAAACCCTGATAGCAAAGTTACATTAACCAATGATTTGGGCGTATTTGTGGATTATGTAGAAGCTGCTGCATTTGGTTTTTTTGCTCAACGAACTTTAGAAGGTTTGCCGTCAAATTTACCGTCGGTGACAGGCGCTAAGAGCGAAAGGGTATTAGGAGCAATTTATGCAATTTAAAATGATTCAGCCAGACGACTGGCATTTACACGTGCGCTCAGGCGCAGCATTAAAATCAATTATTGGCATGACGGTGGCGCAAATGGGCAGAGCGATTATTATGCCTAATTTAAACCCGCCTGTAACTAATGCTACTCAGGCGCGTATTTATAAAGAAGAAATCTTATCTGTTTTACCAAAAGACAGCAAATTTAACCCGTTGATGGTCTTATATTTAACGGATAACACCACGCCTAAAGACATTCAAAAATCGGTTGATAGTGGCGTTGTAGCAGCTAAGTTGTATCCTGCAGGGGCAACGACCAATTCAGATGGTGGCGTGACCAATATTACTAAACTTTACCCAACACTAGAGAGTATGCAAAAACTAGGCATGCTACTTTTGATGCACGGCGAAGTAGCGCGTAATGAGGTGGATATTTTCGACCGTGAGGCAGTATTTATTGATGAGGTGCTGAACCAAGTGGTAAGTAATTTTCCTGAGTTGAAAATCGTGTTTGAACACATTACCACTAAAGATGCCGTTGATTTTGTTTTAACAAGTCATCATAAAATAGCAGCAACCATTACACCACACCATCTCTTAGCCAATAGGAACGATATGTTGGTGGGCGGTATTAAGCCACATTATTTTTGCTTACCAGTTTTAAAGCGCAAAAATCCGCACCAATTAGCATTATTAGACGCTGCAACCAGTGGTAATACTAAATTTTTCTTAGGTACAGATTCTGCGCCACATACTAAGACGGATAAAGAGTCTGCCTGCGGTTGTGCTGGTATTTTTACCGCACATTGCGCCATTGAGCTTTATGCGACGGCTTTTGAACGTCAAAATGCACTAGATAAGTTAGAAGGGTTTGCCTCAAAATTCGGTGCAGATTTTTATAACTTGCCTCATAATACACAGACCATTACACTCAAAAAGCAAGATTGGACTGTACCAGCAAGCTATCCTTTTTTGCATAGCGATATTGTACCATTTATGGCAACCAAAACACTTGGCTGGAAACTTATTTAAAGTAAAACTAAGAGCAACCTATTTTTTTAACATTCTTTTCTTTTCTGGCTTTTTCGGGTCGTAAATAATGCCAGTGCCAGACAGATCAAGCTTATTGGTGGATTGTGCTTATGTGTTTTCATTTTGTGTTGTTTTATCTACTCTTAAAATGAACGCATTATATATTGTTTCTAAAATAGGAACAATGAAACATATTAAACTTAGGCAGTTAGTTCATTTCAAGATGCATACTGCTTTACGTCAATTCTGGCTCAAGAAAAGAGGTTTGTCTCAGAGCCTTAGCGGCAAGGATACAAGCGCCTCACTCTCTTATTAGTAAAGTTGAAACAGGCTGATAGATGCTAGATATTGTAGAAGTAATTGAAGTATTGCAAAGCTTTAGAAATTAACCTCCCATCAAGTCATTGATTTACTTATTCAGTTTAATACAAGTTATTTCCTTCTTTTTTTTTGCAATTTTGTAAACTTCATTTTTGATTAATACTTTGATACTCTCTCTTTCTGTTCTAGCAAGCTCGTCAATCTTTGTGACAATCGTATCTTTGATGGTATTTTTTACACTTCTCCAAGTTAAAAAACCAGCAACAGTAACTATAGATACTGTTAAATCAATGAGACTCAAATGAATCAACCACTGCTTGTAAATCTGACGATTCACTGTGCAATTATACTGTTATCTGAAGATAATATTTAAAGAGTAGTTTGGCATCTTTAACATCTAATTTTATTTGTTGTTTTAATGCTGGAAAAGAATCGAATTTTTGTTCATCACGAATTTTGTATTTGAATATAATCTTGGCATTTTCGCCATAAACTTGGCTGTTAAAATCAAATAAAAAGACTTCTAATAAGATTGTTTCGCCCCTAATTGTGGGACGTTTTCCGAGATTGCACACACCGTTGTAAATCTTGTTATTTAATTCTACATTAACTGAAAACACGCCTAATAGTGGGCTGATTTTTCTTTTAATGGGAATATTGATTGTGGGAAAGCCGATGGTTCTGCCTTGTTTTTGACCGTGAATGATTTTGCCTGAGATTGAAAACTCTCGTCCTAATAGCTGGCTTGCCAAGTTAAAATTACCTTCTTTAAGTGATTGTCTGATTTTTGAGCTGCTGACCCTGTCAAAGTTGTGAAACACAGTAGGTGTTTTCTTTACCTCAAAATCAAAGGTTTGTAGTAAAGAAAAATCACCTGTTCGATTGGCACCAAAACGAAAATCATCGCCAACTAGACAGTGTTTAACATTGAGTTTATCTAGCAATATCTGCTGAATGAAGGCATCAGCGGAGAGTTGTGAGAATGAAGTATTAAAGTTAATTAGTAAGTGTTCGTCTAGTCCAAGGCTTGTAAGCAAGGTGTGTTTTTGCTTAAAACTAGTCAGTGTGGCTTGCGTGTGTCCAAAAAAGTGTTGTGGTGTTGGTGAAAATGAAATAAGCACTGATGGCAAATTCATAGTTTGTGCTTTATTAACCAAAGTTTTGATAATTTTTTGATGTCCTATATGCACACCATCAAAGTTGCCAATGGTAACAACACTGCCTGAATGGGTTTTTAAGTTTTGTAAATTACGAATGAGTCTCATAAAGGCTTATTTTAATCTAATTGACAGATGATGTTATCAACTGGCTTTGGCAAGCCAATATTTAACTGAGATAAGGGTTTGAACCCACCCTTGACATCTGGGCAGTGAATGAGTATTGGGTGAATCAGCAAGTGGTAGTGAGTGAAACTATGTTTAAAAATAGTTAGGCCTTTTTCTATTAAAGCCGATGGGTGAAAATCAGTTATGGTTTGCTGAATATCTTTCTCATTGTCTGCACATTCTACAAGGCTCCACAATCCACCCCAAATACCCTTGTTTGGGCGTTTCTGTAAGTAGATATTGTGTTTGTCGTCTCTAAAAATTAGCATGGCAATTGAGCGGGTGGGTTTGTTCTTTTTTGGTTTTGAGTTGGGATATTGATTTTGGGTGTTGGTTTGTTGTGACAAACAATCGGATTGGATTGGACACTGCTCACAATCTGGCTTACGTTGAGTACATAAGGTTGCACCTAGATCCATGATGGCTTGTGTATAGTCAGCGTTACGTTCATTAGGCGTGTGATATCTAGCCAAGTGCCATAGCTCTTTAAGTGTTTTGCTTTGCCCATAATGGCCCTTAACTTGATGGTATCTTGAGAGTACGCGTTTAACATTGCCATCGAGTATGGCGTGGTTTTGATTAAAGCTAATGGCTAAAATAGCACCTGCTGTGGATTCGCCCACACCAGGCAAGTCAATCACCTGTTTAAACTCAGTTGGAAAATTGCCTTGGTATTGGTTCATGATGATATTGGCAGTTGTGTGTAGGTTTCTTGCTCTGGCGTAATACCCCAAACCTGCCCATTGAGCGAATATTTCATCTTCAGAGGCGTTGGATAAGGAAGCCAATGTGGGGAAATACTGAATAAAATTATTAAAATAATCAATAACCGTTGTTACTTGAGTTTGTTGCAGCATGACTTCACTCAGCCAGACATGATAAGGGTTGTTTGGTATGTCTTGTGCTGCTTGCCAAGGCAGGCAGTGACGACCAAACTGGTCAAACCACTTCAGTAGTGGCTTTGAGATTGAGCGCACTATTTTAAATTAAGCGGGTCATGTGGATTAATACCATCCATAAATGGCTTGTTAATGTCTTCATGAGTCGTTTGGTAAACACAGCCAATCCAGTTGTTGATGATGACATTAGTGACGTTGCCCCAAGTGTTATTTAAGGTTCTGCTAATTAGTTGTTCAGGGAAGTTTGTAATGCTAAGTTCTTTGGACAAAAGCTTGGTTTTATACTCATTGAGAATGGCTTTGCTTTGTTCGGTTAAATAATGTTTAGGAAAGGGCGGATAGTCACCTCGTGTTTTTTCTAAATAGGCAATAATATCGCGCTTGTATTCTTTTAATAGGCTAATAGTGTCGTATTCTGGATGACCTTGGAAAAACACAATCCTTAATAAATCTTCACTAACGCCTAAGTGTATACCGATTTTGCTTTCAACCAAAATTTTAACCCCAGCAGCATCAAATTGCGCTTTTGAAATTTCATTAAAGCGGGAATGTGGCACATCAAAGCGTGTATTCACGCCATTCATTAAAGGATGTTGTCGGTCTAGCATTTGGTGTGGAAATACACCCCAACATTTTTCACCAATAGCTTGGCGTTTTTGTCCATATCTAAATTCTAAGACGGCGTGCGTTGCCAAACATGAGCATAGTGTTGAAGTAACGTGATCATATGACCAATCAACCACTTCTTTTAACTCTTTATAGAAAGGTGCTTTTTGCAAATCTGCTTGTTCAACGTGCGCGCCTGTAATAATCAATGCATCAAGCCCTTGAGCTTTAATGTTTGCGAAAGTTTGATAATGTTGTTTGACATGCTTGCTTGTTTTTTCACCTCGCTTAATTGAGGATAATGTAAATGGATGCAGATAAAATTGTGCAATTTGATTAGAATGTCCAACAAGGCGAAAAAACTGGCGCTCGGTTGCTTCAAGTGCGGCATCTGGCATCATGTTTAATAAGCCAATGTGCAATTCACGAATGGCTTGGTTGTTTGCTCTGTCTTTTGATAGGATGGTTTCGCCCTCATCTTTAAGGCGTACAAAAGAAGGCAAGTTTGAATGTGCAATTAGTGGCATTAGTTCATGGCTCCATAAATAAGCTCAAAAACCTCATCGGCATTTTTGCACTGATACAAATCTTCACTGTCGATGGTATAACCATATTTTTTAGCAATGACTTCATATTTTGGCTTGCGGTGTTCAAGTAGGCGTGGAAAGACCCAGCGTACAAATTCGTTTGGGTTGATTTGTGCGACATAAATTAGCTGATTTTTTTGCAAGTAGATGTCTAATTGCTGTTTCAGAAGATCAGCCTGATAATACAAAGGCTTTGGATGTGTTTGTGCGCGTTCAATCAAAGCGGTTTCGTTAGTTTTACTGGCTCTAATGTAGAGAATCACAGTGTTGTCAGCCAGAGTTTGATATACTTGATCATTGTCTAATTCACATAGGCTACCACCTGCATCATTAATAAAATGATTAAACCCTTGTGTCTTGGCTTTTTGTATAAATTGTGGCACGTCAAGCATGGCTTTGGTTTCTGCGTTTAAGTGCATCGTTTGACGGGCAACAAAAGTATCAATGGGCGTGCCACCTAGCTCAGGATTGCCAGCCTTGCCTAAAAAAGCAGACACTGATGATAAATTATCAAAGGTAATATGATTTTGGATGCTTATAGAGTCGTTATCCACCAGATCTTTAAGCCACTTGTCTTGTCTGACGTGGTTTTTGATGTTGTCTAAAATTTTATCATTCAAATATTCAGCGCCAATGCGATAGTCACCAGAATAATGAAAGTATTTATCCTGACGGCTAAGGAGTTTTGCTAGGTGTGTTTTTCCCACACCTGACATGCCTAATAGGGTTAGACACTTGTGATTAGAGTTTTTGAATTCTCTGGCTGATAATTTCATGATTTTGAGTTTGCATCAAATTCGTTTTTATAGCAAACCATCTTGTTTAAACATCTCTCGAATGCCTCGAATTGCTTGACGGGTTCGGTGTTCGTTTTCGATCAGACCAAAACGCACGTATTGATCGCCATAACTACCAAATCCAATACCGGGCGACACGCCAACTTTTGCAATTTTTAGTAGTTTTTTGGTAAATTCTAGCGAGCCCATGTGTTGATAAAATTCAGGAATTTTTGCCCAAACAAACATTGTGGCTTTGGGCGGTGTAACCACCCAACCAATTGAGTCCAAACCGCCACACAACACATCACGCCTGTCTTGGTACATATTAGATATTTCTTTCACACAGCTTTGGTCGCCTTTTAGCGCCTCAATAGCGGCGACTTGAATGGGGGTGAACATACCATAATCTAGGTAAGATTTAATTTTGGTAAGTGCACTTACCAAGGTTGGGTTGCCCACCATAAACCCCACGCGCCAACCAGGCATGTTATAGCTTTTTGACAACGAGAAAAATTCAACAGCAATTTCTTTAGCGTCTTCTACTTGTAGAATACTGGGCGCTACGTAGCCATCAAATACAATATCTGCATAGGCCAAATCCTGCACCACCCAAATTTCATATTCTTTGGCAATTTTGATGATCTTTTCAAAAAAATCCAATTCAGCGCATTGCGTGGTTGGATTAGACGGATAATTTAAAACCAGCATCTTTGGTTTTGGCCAAGTGTTTTTAATAGAGCGTTCTAATTCTTCTAAGAAGTCATTATCTGGACCACAAGGCACATGCTGAATATCTGCGCCTGCAATCACAAACCCATATGGATGAATAGGATAAGCAGGATTAGGCACTAATACCGTATCGCCACCGCCCACAACAGCTTGTGCTAAATTAGACAGCCCTTCTTTAGAACCAATGGTAACAATGGCCTCAGTTTCTGGGTCAATATCAACATCAAAGCGTCTTTTATACCAATTGGCAATTGCTTTACGTAACTGTGGAATACCACGAGAAGTAGAATAGCGGTGTGTGTCTTTACGTCGCGCTGTCTCTACCAGTTTTTCAACAATATGATCAGGTGTTGGCTGGTCAGGATTACCCATACCAAAGTCAATAATATCTTCACCACGAGCACGTGCCTTAGCCTTTAGCTCGTTAGTAACTGAAAAAACATAAGCGGGTAATCTTTTTATTCGTGGGAAGTCATCATTCATTGTTGTTTGGTTTGTATTGGTTAGGGCGGATTATTGAATGGCTAATAACTCAACTTCAAAAACCAGTGTGGCGCTTGGTGGAATAAGACCACCTGCACCCATCTCGCCATAAGCCAGTTTTGAAGGGATGGTGAGTTTGCGCTTACCACCAACGCACATGCCATCAATACCTTGGTCCCAGCCAGCAATGACTTGCCCAACACCAAGTTTAAAATCAAAAGGCTCGTTTTTATCGACGCTAGAATCAAACTTTTTACCATTGGTAAGCCAGCCAGTATAGTGCATTGAGATAAAATCGCCCACTTTGCAAGTGACGTCTGTGCCTGTTTCTAAATCTTGTATTTCTAAATCTGCCATGTTTATCTTCCTAATAAGTTAACGTAATACGATACGAGCTAAACTTTCTAATGTTTAACACGCCTGTATCAAGCAACAAGTACTGCCCTTTAATGCCTTGCAAAACGCCTTCAATTTTAGGGATTTTGTCAAAGTTTAATGAGTTAATTTCGCTAGGGTATTCTACCACAGAGTAGTTAATTGCTAAGACCTTATTGTCTAGTACGATTGCATCTAAGTCATCAATTAGGTGAGGTATCTTTTTGAACAAATCATCACGCTTTATGCTTAGGTTGGCGTGCTCCACCTCGTTTTTGAGCATTTTTCGCCAGTTGGTTTTATCATTGACATAATCTTTAAGTGCTACTTCAATTTGCCCTGATTTGAGCCGATTGCTCACCTCAAGTATCGGCAGTGCGGCAATTGCGCCTTGATCAATCCAACGGCTAGGAATATTACTTCTACGAGTAACGCCAACCTTTATCCCAGATGAATTGGCCAAATAAACAACATGCGGATTAAAACAATTATCCTGCCCCCACTGTGGCTCGCGACAAGTGCCAAGGTGATGATGGCAGGTTTCAGGCTTCATAATGCACAGATCACACCGCGCTAAGCTCTGACAACAAGGATAACAAAACCCTTGAGAATAGCTTTTATTGGTACGTTTATTGCAATTTGAGCAAATAATTTCACCATTAAACTCAAGGCTGATTTGTTCGCCCATTAAATCATTCATAGTTAGCAATTTATCACCAATTGGCAATTGATACTGTGCCACGCCACTATTTAAGTGGGCGTGCATTTTTGCAATAAGTCCATTAATTTGCATGGTTTTTAATCTTGCATTAATCGTTGCTGAACTTCTTTGTATTTATCAGCGGTTTGTTGAATAATGGATTGGGGCAGTGTTGGGGTAGGTGGGGTCTTGTCCCAGTCTAGCGTTTCTAAATAGTCACGTACAATTTGCTTGTCAAAACTTTTTGGGCTGGTGCCTACTTGATAATCAGCGCTTGACCAAAAGCGTGATGAATCGGGTGTTAACACTTCGTCCATTAAGATTAACTGGTTGTTTTCATCCAGTCCAAATTCAAATTTGGTATCAGCGATAATAATGCCACGCTCTAAGGCGTAATCAGCAGCAAATTGATAAATTTTAAGGCTTGCTTGCCTGACTTGTTCAGCCAGGTTTTGACCCAAGATTTCAACAGTTTTATCAAAATCAATATTGGTATCATGTTCGCCTAAATCTGCCTTTATGGAAGGGGTGTAGAGTGTTTTTGGTAGTTCTTCGGCTAGTTGTAGGTTGGTGGGTAGTTTGATGCCACAAACCTTACCTGTTTGTTGGTAGTCTTTCCAGCCAGAGCCGATAATATAGCCACGAACAATAGCCTCAACAGCAAGGGATTTAAGTTTTTTGACAATAACGCCACGACCTTTGATTAGAGCTGCCTCTTTAGTATCTAGAACATTATCAAGTGGCTCAAGGGTTAAGTGATTGGGAATGATGTGCTTGGTTTTTTTAAACCAAAAATTTGCCACCTCGGTTAAGATTACGCCTTTGTTGGCAACAGGTTCATCAAAAACAACATCAAGGGCGCTGAGTCGGTCTGTGGTGACAACCAACATGCGTTTATCATCAATGTCATAAATGTCTCTAACCTTGCCTTTTTGAATCAGTGGCAGGTTTAGGTTTGTGCTAAATAATATTCCCATGAGTTTACGTGTATAAATTGTTTAATTTAGGTGTTATTTTAACCAATTGTGTGACTAGGCTTGCAAGTTATGATAACTTAAACCATGGTAAAATAATTGTCAAATTATGATGCTAAGAAAAATCCTCATTATTTGCGTACTTGTGCAGCATTCGGCAATTGCCTCAACGTTGTCAGAAGGCGCATTTCGGCTTATTAAAATTGATCATGAAATTGGTTCGCGTGATGTGGCGTTAAGGGGGCAATCTTTATTGTTAAAAGGTGCTTTTTATGCCATGTATAAGGTTTCAAAACAAGTTAGAAAAGGCAGTAAATTTGTGAGGAAGAGTTATGATCCTGCTTTGTATGAGTATGCCTTAAATTTGCTTGATGGCAATGAAAAATCTGCACTAATGGCAGCCATTATTCGCTAGTGCTAGGCACTAAAAGAGCACGCTACATTGATGAGTTAATTACATTTGCAATATTAAACCATGTTGGCAGACGCACAGGCGTATTAAAAGCAATATATAAAGTTAGATTATTTATCTGATCTTAATCCACCCAATTGGCGTGTTTGGATTGATAATCAAGCTATAGACTAGATAAAACCTTGTTAACCTTGATTTTAAAATTCTGCAAATCGGCACAGCTAATATTCTTTTGTGCGGGCAGTTTATGAGTGAGCGGGTTTCTTCTTTTGCCTTTGTAATGCAGTTCATAATGTAGGTGCGGACCTGTTGAGCGACCCGTTGAACCTACATAGCCAATTATTTGGCCTTTTTTAACCTTTCTAGCTTTGTATAAGTTGTTAGCATATCTTGATAAGTGTGCATAAACAGTGGTGTAATCAAAACCATGTTGGATGATAACGACTTTGCCAAGTGCGCCTTTTTTGCCTTTAGTGGTGATTACGCCATTGGCAGTAGAATAAACAGGCGTGCCGTAGTTGGCTGCATAATCAACAGCCCGATGGGGACGCCAAGTTTTTAAAATTGGGTGGTAGCGTTTGAGTTGAAATTTGGAGCTAATGCGCTTGTATTTCAAAGGTGCTCTTAAAAAAGAGGAACTCAGAGAGTGTCCAAAGCGATTAAAATAATCAATATGCCCATGTTTGTTTTTGTAAGCAAATGCTTCAATGGATTTATTTTTGATAATGCTTTGGTAAATAATGGCTACTGGCTTTTCACCAAAGCCATTAACAATGATAAATCGGTCGCCCTTTTTAAGGTCGGTATTAAAGTTTAGTTGCCATGAAAGCGCTCTAACAATGAGGCTAATAGTGCTAAAACCAATTCCTGCTTTTTGCGCATCAGCACCAAAGGAGTGGTTAATGCTAACCACTGTTATGGACAAATCACTGGGTGTTTGTTTGGGCTGTCTGTTGAGAATAGTGGAAAAGTAATTGCCGTTAAGCACAATGTTTAGGTTGGTTTTACGATCTAACTGATAAGTTAGAGATTTGAACCGTTGATTATTATGCAATCTAATGGTTAGCTTGTGGCCAATATTAAGCTGGTTGAGCTTTTTGTTGTTTTTGTTGGCAAAAAGTAGATTAGCAAGTAATCGATTGGACAGTCCAAGCTTGGAAAAATATTGACTTAGTGAATCGCCACGTTTAACAGTAAAGTGATATGTATTGTTATCAGCATAAGTGGGAGCAGATGCCATGCTAAAAGACATTAATATTAGCAATATGCTTATATAGAATTTACCCATATCGCTTGATGATTTCACGGGTCATTTCACGAACAACAAGGTCGTTATTAATCACCTCTTCTAAAGAGTTGAGCGTTGTGTGTTTCATGGTGCTTAGCGTTTGGTCAATAATTTTTGGTATGTCTAAGAAGTCGATTTGATGGTTAAGAAAATGTTCAACTGCAATTTCATTGGCTGCATTTACGGTAATCATAGCATTATCACCCTTTTTTAGCGCCTCAAAGGCTAGTTTAAGGCAAGTAAATTTTTCAAAATCTGGTTGATAAAACTCTAAGGCAGGGGTGTTGGTCAAGTCAAGCGTAGCAACACCAGAGTTAATGCGTTGTGGATAACTCATGGCATATGAGATGACTGTGCGCATATCTGGATTGCCTAATTGAGACAGCGTTGAGCCGTCTTCATAATAAACGGATGAATGTACAATGCTTTGCGGATGTACCACCACATCAATTTGTTTTGGCGTGAGTGAAAATAAGTAATGCGCCTCAATCACCTCTAGCCCTTTGTTCATCATGGTGGCAGAATCAACAGAAATTTTTCGCCCCATTGACCAATTTGGATGTGAACAGGCTTGATCTGGAGTGATGGATTTAAATTGGTTAATTGGCGTGTGTAAAAACGGCCCACCACTGGCAGTTAACTGGATTTTGCTTAAGCCTGATTTGCCACTTTGTAGGCACTGGAAAATTGCACTGTGTTCTGAGTCAACAGGGATTAGTTCAGCATTAAACGTTTCCACCGCCTTCATAAAAATATCACCCGCTAATACCAAGGATTCTTTATTTGCCAGCATAATTCGTTTGCCTGCTTTTGCAGCGCAAAGTGCTGAGGACATACCCGCAGCGCCAACAATAGCAGCCATGACAAAGTCAGTATTTTGATGAGCGGCAATCTCATCTAGTGCTTGAGCGCCACTAAGTACTTGGGTATCAGTCATAATGGCGTTTGATAATTTTCCAGCAGACTGCTCGTCTACCATGACTGCATAGTTAGGTTGGTACTTGTTGCACAACTCAAGCATTTTTTGCCAATTAGTATTAGCACTTAGCGCAAAAATATTAAATCTATCAGGATGTAAATCCACCACCAACAAAGTACTTTTTCCGATAGAGCCAGTTGCACCTAACAAGGTTATATTTTTCATATCAAGTTAAGCCCTAGCAGAAAGAATGGTGCTGCCGCTGTTAGAGAGTCAATTTGGTCTAAGACGCCACCGTGACCAGGCAAGATTTGCCCACTGTCTTTAATATTTGAGACACGCTTGAACAAGCTTTCAAATAAATCGCCCAATACTGATACGCTAGCAACAACAATGGTTAATAGTAAATAACTCAAATATTGATTGGTCGCTATATTTTGATATTGTAAGAACATAACCGTTACCATCAAAGCAACGCCAATGCCACCAATCACACCTTCAACTGATTTTCCTGGACTTACTTTTGGCGCTAATTTTCGTTTGCCAATTGCCTTACCAGTAAAATAAGCACCAGAATCAGCACCCCAAATAATCAGCATGAGTAGTAAGAAATACTCAGCACCGTATTGCTGTTGTAAAGTAATTAATGCAACCCACATAGGCACTAATAATAATACGCCATTTATGATACGAACAATAAGCGGATTAAACCACAGATTGGTTTTATTGGGATAGCTTAACACCCAATATAAATTAACCACCCACCATAAAATGGACAAGTAAAACATAAACGAAATAACTTGAGTATTGTTTTGGATGGTGAGCGCACACGCAACAATACCAGCTACTAATAATAGTCTAACAAGCAAGCGCTTAAATTTAATTAAACGTGAGAATTCCCATGCGCCAAGCACAACAAAAACCAAAAGTAATTGCGCGAAGTAATGATTAGGCATGGTGAATATTGCCCAAACAAATAGTGGCGCTAGAATGAGCGCGGTGATGATTCTTTTTATGAGCATGATTCTTCCTTAAAGCCTTGTGCCAAAGCGCCGATTACGATTATTAAAGTTGTTGATAGCTTTAATTAATTCAGACTCGTCAAAATCTGGCCATAACGTTTTTGTGAAATAAAACTCACTATAAGCAATATCCCACAGTAAAAAATTACTAATCCTAAGCTCGCCACTGGTTCGGATTAACAAATCAACATTTGGTTCATTGGCTAATGATAGGTATTGTGAAAAACTTTCCACATTAATGTTATTGGCTTCTATGTCGCCAGCGATGGCTGCTTTGGCTATTTTAGCTGCTGATTGAGCAATGTCCCATTGACCGCTATAATTAGCTGCAATCACTAGAGTTAAACCAGTATTACCAGCAAGTAATTTCTGTGCATCAAGTGCTGTTTGTTGGATTTTGGCAGGAAATAAGGACATATCACCAATTATTCTTAGTCTGATATTGTGCTTATTGAGCTTTTTAACTTCTTGTTTAAGCACGCTAAGAAATAGTTTAAACAACAAAGAGACTTCTTCAGTTGAACGGTTTTTATTTTCGCTACTAAAAGCAAACAAGGTAAGTGTTTTAATATCGCGTATTGCACAAGCTTTAACAACACTATGCACCGCTTTAATTCCTTGTTGGTGCCCTAAGATACGGGGCAAAGAGCGTTTTGATGCCCAACGACCATTGCCGTCCATGATAATTGCGATGTGTTTAAGCGTGCCCATAACAAAGTTGGATTATACCCATAGCATTACGAGCAATCAGCAAACAAGGCTAATACAGAACTGGTGTGTGCGGTAAAATTCATCATTATGAGTTTAGCAAAAAGAATTATTCCTTGTCTTGATGTGCGTGATGGTCGTGTGGTTAAAGGCACTAAGTTTATTGATATCAAGGATGCAGGCGACCCGGTTGAGGTGGCTAAGCGTTATGATCTTGATGGTGCTGATGAGATTACTTTTTTAGACATTACTGCATCAATTGAAGGTAGAGACACCATGATACACATGGTTGAGGCGATTGCCGATCAAGTGTTTATTCCACTGACTGTAGGTGGCGGCATTCGTAAGGCGGCTGATGTGCGCGCGATGTTAAATGCAGGTGCGGATAAAGTTGCTGTTAATTCTGCTGCTATTTTTAACCCCAATCTAATCAATCAGTTGAGTGAAGAGTTTGGTTCACAATGTGTTGTAATTGCTATTGATGCAAAGAAAGTTGCTGACAATAAATGGGAAATATTCACTCACGGCGGGCGAAAGCCTACAGGTGTTGATGTTATTGAGTGGGCAGTTAAAATGACCCAAGGTGATAATGGTGCTGGCGAAGTGCTGCTTACCTCAATGGATTGTGATGGCGTTAAGACAGGCTTTGATTTGCTACTCACCAAGGTAGTTTCTGATGCAGTGGATGTACCTGTTATTGCTTCTGGTGGTGTGGGTAATTTAAAGCACTTATCTGAAGGTGTGTTACAAGGTGGTGCTGATGCGGTGTTAGCAGCCAGTATTTTCCATTTTGGTGAATACACGATACAACAAGCTAAACAAGCCATGCAAGAAAACGGTATAGAAGTCAGACTATAATACTTGGTTTTTTAATTTCTTGGTTTTTTTTAAGTGTATTATTAAGCGCTTTAATAAGCATTAAATTTTTATGAGCTCTAAGAAAGAATTATGGATATTATTGGCATCCTTTGTACTACCGATTGCTTTTGGAGCGGCTTTCTTTTACTTAAGCCCTACTTCTTTTACTCAGCATACGGTTAATTATGGACAGTTTGTTAATCCTATTATTACCACTACAAAACAAGACGTTAGTTTTATTGACACTCAAAGCGGTTTGCAAGGTTTATGGACATTGGCCTATGCAACCAAGCAATGTGACAGTGTTTGTATAAAAGCATTACAAGATATGAAGATTGTTCGCATTTTGATGAATGAAGACATGCGTCGTATTCAAAGTTTATTGCTAATGACAAGTAAAGCCAAAGCGCAACAAGCAGACGCATTAGTTGGATATGCCAGTGAGGTACTTAATCGACAACTTAATCAATTTCCAAAAAGCAGTTTATTTTTGATTGACCCACTTGGCAATGTGATGCTGCGTTACGATTCAAAAAATTTAAAGATTAAGCGTGTTATTAAAGACTTAAAACGCTTATTTAAGTATTCACGCATTGGCTAATAGGAGATGATAATGCCTTCAATCAGTGACTTGCTAGCTTTGTGCAAACTTAAAGTGGTGGCACTGATATTGCTTACGGCAGTGGTTGGCATGTTTTTAGCCGTGCCTGCGCCTTATTTACCTAATGGGTTCTTGGTACTGAACGCCTCAATTGGTATTAGTATGGCCGCCGCTTCAGCTTCAGTGTTTAATCATGTGGTTGATGAACAGATTGACGCCCAAATGTCTCGCACTAACAAACGTCCTTTACCACAAGGGAAAGTAAGCCGAAACCAAGCATTGCTATGGGGCGTATTTTTAGGGCTTGTTGGTCTTGGCACTTTGCAGTTATTTGTTAATACCATTACCATGGTGCTTACGTTTGTTTCACTGGTTGGCTATGCCATCATCTATACCTTGTATCTTAAACGTGCAACACCGCAAAATATTGTTATCGGTGGCGTAGCAGGCGCAGCACCTCCGGTGCTAGGTTGGACGGCAGTGTCAGGCACTCAAGGTATTGAGTATGCTTGTTTGTTGTTTTTAATTGTTTTTATCTGGACGCCACCACACTTTTGGGCACTGGCCATTCATCGGGTTAAGGAATATAAAAAGGTTGATGTGCCAATGTTGCCAGTAACACATGGACTGGCCTATACCAGAACACAGATTTTGTTATACACAGTATTGTTGTTGCTGGTTAGTTTGTTGCCTTATTTAGCGGGTATGTCAGGGCTTATTTATTTAGCAGTAACAACAGTGTTGGGCATTAGATTTTTGATGTGTGCGATTAAAATCTATAATAATCCAGATGATAAAAGGATTGCTTGGCGTACCTTTATGTATTCGATTAATTATTTAATGTTGTTATTTGTTGCACTATTATTTGATCATTATTGGCTAATACTGCCCTAGGAGGTTTTTTTTAAATGAAAGGATTGGGGCAAGTATTTAAAGCGATAACGTCTGCCATGATTGGTGTAGGCAAAAAAGAAGATTTGGCTAAGGACTTTGCGCGCACTGAGAAACAAGGTCCGTGGCCCTACATTATTGTTGGACTGATTATGACCTTTGCTTTTATTGGTTTAATAATAGTGGTTGTTAAGTTGGTATTGCCCTAGTCAAGCATTTCAATAATGACATCAAGTGCAACTGAGTGCAACTGCCATTCTTTTAGCGTGGTGCGGGAACAAACTTGCAACTTGTCTGACAAGTTTCATTAATTTAAGCGTTTGGTTAAGTATGGAAAGTCTATTGGACGCACATCTGGGCAAGAGGTATAACCAAAATATAGCGTTGCCCACTTATTTTTACTTACCTCAGAGAGTATTATTTTGTTGTTATTGTCATCAATTAATGGAAATTTATCCTTTAGAGGTTTTGGACTTGAATACAAAGAAACACTAGGAGAAACTTGTTCTTGCAACTTCGTCAGTTTGTTGGTATTATTAGGAGAAGTAAGTAAAAAGTAAGCTAAAATAAGCATAACAATACTTAGCCCAAGGAGAAAATTGCGTGTTTTTTTAATTTTCGCGCAGTCCTTGTTGTTGTTGCGTTTTATTAAGTTTTTCATAACTATACCTTTTGACAGTTATTTATGTTGGCACTTTAAAGGCTCTATGCACGAGTTTAACAACGCTAAGTAACAATAATAACGCCATTATATTATGCAAAACCGCTATTATTATTGGCAATGAAAGGACGAGATTAAGAATACCAAGCGTGACTTGTGTTGTTAATAAAGTAGCAATCAATATTAAATTTGACCTGAAGTGGGTGTAATTTCTAAATAAATAAGTAAGTAACAGTATGAGCAGGGTTGTTATTAAGGCGCCAATACGGTGAGCCATTTGAATGGCAGAACGTGCCGGGTTTTCTAATACGCCGTATTCATAATCAGCACCCAATGACCCCCAATATAGTGCGCCAGAAAAATCCATATCGGGCCACCAATCATTCAAGCATTTTGGAAAGTATTCGCCACAAGACAGTGCTGCATAGTTGGTGCTAGTCCAACCGCCCAGAACAATTTGCAAACTCAGAGCGCCCAGAACAATTAATAATATAAATTTATGTTTTTTTAGAGTGTGCTGGTAGATTGCTGGTGGCTTGCTTTGGTTAAGTAGTATCCAAATTAGCAATGCAGTCGTCACAAAGCCACCTATTAAATGTAAAGTGACAATACCAGGATGTACCAATAAAGTAACTGTCCACATGCCAAATGCGCCTTGTAGCATGACAAAAAAGACGCTAAATCCAGGTAGTTTTAATGACTGATAGCGTTGTGGCTTGCCTTTTAGTGTTAAAAAAAATAAAACAAGTATTGTCAACCCAAGTGTGGAAGCGGCATAACGATGTAGCATTTCTTTCCAGCCCTTTTCAGCCTCTAATGGACGTGAAAACCCCTGAATGGTAGTACCATCTTTAACATTAGGAACGCTTAATTGACCATAACACCCTGGCCAGTCTGGGCAACCTAATCCGGCATCGCTTAGACGTGTATAGGCGCCTAGAATAACAACAATAAATGCTAAGATAATTGAAATTTGTAGTGTTTTTCTAAACATTTATTACCATCAACCCTCTTGTGCAAAACACAAAAAAAAGGGGAGGTTGAAAAAGCGTTACTAAAAAAGAAAATCAAATGTTTTTAATTGGTTGTTATTTCATCTCACCAATCATAGATTTATAAGCATGCCAAGTAGCGTGAGCCAATATTGGGACAGCAAGCACCATGCCTATAAAGTATGGCGTTAATAAACTAGCTAAAACAATAACACCAACAATTGGCACCCATGTTAGCATTACAATTTTATTGGCTAATGCAGTCCTAATACTGGTATAAGCAGCCGTAAATGGGTCAACATCTTGGTCCAATACCATAGGAAAAGAAAACCAACTAATCATAAAAGATATCCAAGCAACAGCAGCAGTGAAAACGCCATAAACAATTAGAAATAACGGGTTATTAAAGCTGGTAATATCAGCCAAGATAGCCTCTATAATTGTTTGATTTTGGTTAACAAAAGTGTCGGTGTTAAGCACCGCATAAATAAGTGGTGTAAATACCATCCACATAATTACCAACACAATCAAAATAACAGATAAAAATAATGAAGGACAAGAGCCATTGGCTTTGAAAGCGGATCTAATCACTATTAGTATAGATCCAAGAGAAAGATTTTCTCCAGCAGATAAACGCTTTGAAGCGTCATACATGGCCATGGCGGAAATAGGGCCAAATATAATAACTACAATGGCTAATAAAGGCGCTGAAAGGTCACTAAGTGCCGGTGAGTTTGATAAAAAATCCCAGTAAAAATAGGAAAATGAAGTAAATAGTGCGCCATAAAATAATGCCAATGCTGGGCACTTTATAAAATCTTCCACACCTTGTTTTAGCCACATAAAGGGCGCATCATAACTAACTTTTTTAATACAGGCTTTTTTATTTAGGCCTTTGGTCATCCGCTGTGTTTTTAGCATTCTTTAATTCCCATTTAAATAGATTTTAATGTCATTTACATTAAAACAGACCTTTTTATACCTGTCAAGAAAATAGTTGAATAATTGACTCAAAATCAAAAAAGTGTTATATGTTTATGAATGAGAAAAATAATTGTGTATCATGGTAGCAGTTTTTCAGTATAACAATGTTTATTGAAAATCTATAATATTTGTTATATTTTTTAGGGGAAGGGTTTATGAGTAGGTTGACGTCTCTCTTGGGTGGTTTGGTTGTAATAGTGTCAGCAAATGTATTCGCCGAGTATGGTTTTAACATGACACAAGGGGTTACTTCAATCAGTCGTGATATTTATGGTTTACACATGACGGTGTTTTGGATTTGTGTTGCCATTTCCATTATTGTGTTTGGCGTTATGATTTATTCGCTGGTTGTGCATCGTAAATCTCAAGGTGTAGTGGCTGCAAATTTTCACGAAAGTACAAAGGCCGAATTACTTTGGACAGTTGTTCCTATTATCATCCTAGTATCAATGGCAATTCCTGCTTCAACTGTACTGATTGATTTAGAGGATACTTCTAAAGCAGAAATGACCATTAAGATTACAGGGCATCAGTGGAAATGGCAATACGACTATCCTAAAGAAGGCATTAGTTTTATTTCTAACCTTAAACAAGACTCTAAAGATTTGATTTATTCTGGAAATAATAGGCATAAGAATTATTTGTTAGAGGTAGACAACAACCTGGTGTTACCAGTAGACACTTCTATTCGTCTTTTAATTACTTCAAATGATGTTATTCACAATTGGTGGGTGCCTGATTTTGGTGTGAAACAGGATGCTAACCCAGGTTTTATTAATGATGCATGGGTGCAAATTGATGAGATTGGCACCTATCGTGGTCAGTGTGCTGAGCTTTGTGGTAAAGACCATGGCTTTATGCCAATTGTGGTTGATGTGGTCTCCAAGGCAGACTACGCTAAGTGGGTATTAAAGCAACAGACAGCTAAAGCGGCAACACTTGCTAAGTCAAGTAAAACTTGGCGCGAAGAAGAATTAATAAGCCTAGGTCAAAAAGTTTATAATACGAATTGTTCTAGTTGTCATGGTATTACCGGCAAAGGTATTTCTGGTGTTTTTCCAGCACTTAAAGGCAGTCCTATCGCAACTGGCGATATCAAAAAACATATTAGTATTGTTTTGCATGGAAAAGCTGGAACAGCAATGGCTAGCTATAAAAACATACTAGGAGATGCTGATATTGCAGCGGTAATTACTTTTGAAAGGACTGCTTTTGGCAACCAAATGGGCGATTTAATCCAGCCAGTACAAATTAAAGCGGCACGATAATTAAAGGAGATAGGAGAATATCATGACAACAGCAACAGCAACAGCTCACACCGACGACCATCATGGCCCTGAAAAAGGCTTAATGAGGTGGATTAAAACGACCAACCATAAGGATATTGGTTCACTATATTTATGGTTTGCATTTACTATGGTGCTCATTGGTGGTGCAATGGCAATGGTTATTCGTATGGAGTTATTCCAACCAGGTATGCAACTGATTGATCCACAATTTTTTAACCAGATGACAACTATGCACGGTTTGATTATGGTATTTGGTGCAATTATGCCAGCGTTTGTTGGTTTGGGTAATTGGCTTATTCCAATGATGATAGGTGCGCCTGATATGGCATTGCCACGGATGAATAACTGGTCTTTTTGGATTCTACCATTTGCTGGTGGTATTTTATTAAGCACGTTTTTTATGGAAGGCGGTGCGCCTGCATTTGGCTGGACGTTTTATGCGCCATTATCAACAACGTTCGCACCAGACAGTACTGATTTCTTTATTTTTGCAGTGCATTTATTAGGTTTTTCATCCATCATGGGTGCGATTAATATTATTGCAACTGTGCTTAATATGCGTGCACCAGAGATGAAACTTATGGACATGCCATTATTTGTGTGGACATGGTTAATTACCTCATTTTTACTGATTGGTGCGATGCCAGTACTTGCGGGTGCAGTCACTATGATGTTGACAGATCGTAACTTTGGCACAACATTTTTTGATGCAACAGGTGGCGGTGATCCAGTACTGTTTCAACATATCTTTTGGTTTTTTGGCCATCCTGAAGTTTATATTATGATTTTGCCAGCGTTTGGCGTGATTTCACACATCGTTCCAACTTTTGCGCGCAAGCCTTTATTTGGTTATTCGTCGATGGTTTATGCCGCCGCGTCGATTGCATTTTTATCCTACATTGTGTGGGCGCACCACATGTTTTCAACTGGCATGCCAGTTGCAGGCGAGTTGTATTTTATGTACGCCACCATGCTCATTGCCGTGCCAACGGGCGTTAAGGTGTTTAACTGGGTGTCAACCATGTGGAGAGGTTCTATGACCTTTGAAGCGCCAATGTTATGGGCGATTTCATTTGTGTTCTTATTTATGATTGGCGGTTTTTCTGGCTTAATGGTGGGCATTGCACCAGCAGATATTCAGTACCATGACACTTATTTCGTGGTTGCACATTTTCACTATGTATTGGTAACGGGCGCATTGTGGTCTATCATTGCGGCAACGTTTTACTGGCTGCCTAAATGGACAGGAAAAATGTACAACGAAACTTTAGCAAAGGTACATTTTTGGTGGGCGGTTATTTCAGTGAATGTATTGTTCTTCCCTCAGCACTTTTTAGGGTTGGCAGGCATGCCTAGACGTATTCCTGATTATTCGTTGCAGTTTGCTGATTTTAACATGATTTCCTCTATTGGTGGTTTTGCGTTTGGTGCATCATTTATTTTATTCACTTATATTGTGATTGATTGTATTCGTAATGGCAAGCCAGCAGATGCTCGTCCTTGGGAGGGTGCTAAAGGTTTGGAATGGACTTTAGAGCCTAAGGCGCAGTACCATAGTTTTAATACGCCACCAACAAGAGCATTAATTGAGAAGGAATCTCAGAACTCTTAATGGCAGATAAAAATAATCAAGACGTGGTAATTACCGTTATAATTACTGGCGCTATTGCAATAGGTGTGTTTATAGCAACTGTTGTATTGCATGGCTAAAATGGAGAGCAGGCAAAAAATAACAAAGAAATTTTGGACAAAGCTATTTCTAGTACCGATATTGATGTTTTTCTTTGCTTATGCAATGGTGCCTATTTATGATGTTTTTTGTGAAATTACTGGATTTAATGGCACAACAGGCAGGGTGGATAGTGAACAGGCGTATGTTGTAGATGAGACACGCAAGGTTGAGGTCAGTTTTTTTGCCATGACAATGGGTGGATTCCCAGTCCAGTTTGGACCTAAAGTGAGTTCAATGATGGTCATACCTGGTAAATTCTATACCACCAGCTATATTGCTAAAAACAATACTGATGAAATTGTTGTTGGACAAGCAGTTCCTAGTGTTGCACCGACAGATGCTGCTGCATATTTCAAAAAATTAGAGTGTTTTTGTTTTAATAAACAAGTGTTTAAGCCACATGAGCAAGTTGAGATGACCTTAAGATTTGTGATTGAGCCAGAATTGGACGAACGTATTAAGGATGTGAGTCTGTCTTATAATTTTTTTAAACTTAAGAGCTAAAAAAAGGGGAGAAATATGAACGAACAAGAATATTATGTGCCAAGTGGCACCTACTGGCCTATTATCGGCTCAATTGGTGTTGCTACTCTATTTGTAGGTTTTGCTAATCAAATGCATGGCGCTAGTTGGGGTGGGTCAATCATGGCTTTGGGGTTTGCTATTTTAGTGTTTATGATGTTTGGCTGGTTTAGTCAAGTGGTTAAGGAAAGCACTAGCGGTATGTACAACAGCCAAGTTGATCGTTCATTTCGCTGGGGCATGAGTTGGTTTATTTTTTCTGAGGTGATGTTTTTTGCCGCTTTTTTTGCCGCGTTGTTTTATGCAAGGCAATTATCAGTCCCGTGGCTGGGTGGTGCAGATAATAATATGTTCACGCCAGAGTTATGGGACGGTTTTAGAGCAACATGGCAGCAAATTGCCTTTAATACACCGGGCGCAACGCTACAATCGGGCACAGCGGTTTCTGTACCAACACAATTGGTTGATGCCTGGGGCTTGCCAGCACTTAACACCGCATTATTATTATTATCAGGCGTTACTTTAACATTTGCACACCACGCATTGCGTGCAGGCCATCGTAATAAAATCATTAGCTGGTTGGTTGCCACTATTGTTTTAGGCGTTTTATTTTTAGGTTTTCAAATTACCGAGTATGGACATGCATATCATGATGGTCTAAAACTAACCTCTGGTATTTATGGATCAACGTTTTATATGTTAACTGGCTTCCATGGTTTTCATGTAACAGTGGGCGTGCTTATGTTAACGGTTATTCTTTATCGTGTACAAAAAGGGCACTTTAGTGCGGACAATCATTTTGGCTTTGAAGGTGTTGCTTGGTATTGGCATTTTGTGGATGTAGTTTGGCTGGGTTTATTTATCTTTGTATATTGGTTGTAATTAGTTATAAAATCGAAAACAAGACTCCGTTTGGGGTCTTTTGTTTATCGAGTAGGAAGTATTAATGACACAAGTTGTTATCATCGTTGTTATCATCGCTATTTTAATAGCACTAGGTTTAGGTTTATTGGGCATGCTTAAAGGCGGGTCAGCTGGCTCAGATAAAATGTTTAAATCATTAGTGATACGCGTGGTCTTGTCCTTATTCTTGTTTATCTTAGTTATGTTTGCTGCGTTTATGGGTTGGATAGAACCAAATGTGGTTATGATGGATGCGTCTACACTTAAGTGATTAAACGCACTATTTTTATACCTGCAGTTTTAATACTCTTAAGTATTTATGGACTAGTATCGTTAGGATTTTGGCAACTTGAGCGTGCTGATGAAAAACGAGTAATTGAGCATGGGATCATCTTGGCGCAACAAAGCCCAGCCCAATTGGTAATAAACGTAGATGAGTTATTAAATAAAGAGCATTATCAAGTTTTACTAAAAGGTCATTATGACACCAATAAACAATTTATTTATGACAATCAAATTGTTAAAGGTAATGCTGGCTATTATGTGCTCACGCCATTCGTTTTAAGTGATAAAACTGCTATTTTAGTAAATCGAGGTTTTGTACCTTGGTATGGAAAGCGCGAGCAATTGACCGATATAAAACTAGATAGTTTGTCAAGAATTATTAAAGTAGAGTTGGTTAAGCCTGTTGAACGCATTAGACTCAAGCAACAACCAATCAAGCTAAATTTTCCGATATTAATTCAATCTTTGAATTTGGACGAATTATCCACGGTATCTGATTATCAAATTATTGCCATGTTGGCACGTCTTGATGTTAAAGCCAGTGATGGTTTTTTCAGGCAGTGGCAGCCTTTTTACGGCAGTATTGATAAGCATTTAGGCTATGCATTGCAATGGTTTTTAATGGCCTTGGTGTTAGGTATTATTGCCTTAAAATTGTTGATAAAAAATTGATTTATACCAAGCAATCATGGTACGGTTTTGACTATATCATAAGCGTTAGTGTAGAATTAAAGCCTATTTCTTGTATTAAAGAACTTGAACATTAACTAAAAATAGAGAGAGAGGACTATTGATGAATTTAACAGAAAAGTATGATTTGGATGTTGTTAAATGGTTTGCTATTATGGCATCTGTTTATTTAGTATTAGGCACATTGCTTGGGGTATATATTGCTTCTGAACTAGCCTTCCCGTTTCTTAATGATTTAGGTACAGATTTACCTTATTTCCAATTTGGTCGATTGAGACCTTTGCACACCAACACTGTTATTTTTGCTTTTGGGGGTTCGGTGCTGATGGCATCCGCTTTTTATATTGTACAGCGTACTAATCAAACCCGACTTTGGTCCAATAAAATGGCTTGGTTTACGTTGTGGTCATGGAATACTGTGATTGTTTTAGCGGTCATTACGTTGCCTTTAGGTTTGACCCAATCCAAGGAGTATGCAGAATTAGAATGGCCGATTGATATTTTAATCACCTTGTCATGGGCTACTTATTTATATAACTTTATTATGACTATTCACATTCGTGATCGCAATAAAGTGCCACACGTTTATGTGGCTAACTGGTTCTTTATGGGTATGATGATTATGGTTACTTATCTTCATGTGGTTAATAATTTATCCATTCCAGTGAGCGCGTTCAAATCCTATTCAATTTTTTCTGGTGTACAAGATGCAATGATTCAGTGGTGGTGGGGTCATAACGCTGTTGGTTTTTTCTTGACAGCAGGTTTCTTAGGTATTATGTACTATTTTGTGCCAAAACAAGCTCAACGCCCCGTATATTCTTATCGTTTGTCAGTGATTCATTTTTGGGCACTAATGTTTGGTTATGTTTGGTTAGGTGCGCATCATCTTCAATATACAGCATTGCCAGATTGGGCAGGCTCATTGGGCGCAACAATTTCACTAGCCATGATTATTCCATCATGGGGTGGTGCACTTAATGGCATCCTGACGTTATCAGGTTCTTGGGATCGTTTACGTGAAGATTACATCTTGCGTTTCTTGATTATGTCTTTAGCGTTCTATGCCATGAGTACATTTGAAGGACCAGTGATGGCGGCGAAGACAGTTAATGCCTTGTCGCATTACACGGATTGGACGATTGGTCATGTGCATTCTGGTGCATTGGGTTGGAATATTATGGTGGCAGCAGGTGCGATGTATCATATGATTGAGAAAATCTATAACGTGAAAATGTCACAACAACTTTTAGGCATCCACTTTTGGGTGCATACGATTGGCACGGTGATTTATATTGTAGCGATGTGGGTATCGGGCATTATGCAAGGCTTGATGTGGAGAGCATATGATGAGTATGGCACATTGGCTTATACGTTTGCCGAATCAGTATCAGCTATGCATCCCTATTATGCCATGAGGGCTGTAGGTGGTGCATTGGTATTAGTAGGCGCAATTATCATGTTAATTAATATTGTGAGAACCATTCGTAGATCAGGCGTTGGTCAAACGGCTAACGTATAAATAGGGAGCCAGGCTATGGCAAATAAAAACGTAAAAGAAAGTTTACAAGTTAAGCTGGAAAAGAATATTTTTGGCATGTATTTGTTTATGGCACTATCGGTGTCATTAGCAGGTATTGTAGAAATTGTTCCTTTATTTACCAATCCTGAAGCAATCAAAGACGAAGTGATTACAACTGATGGTAGTACAAAAAGTTTATTATGGATTCGTTCTGAAGGTCAAGCGTTGTCTGATTGGAAATCTGATGATGGTGTAAGGCCTTTAACTGCTTTAGAATTAGCAGGTCGTGATATTTATCAGCGTGAAGGTTGTTATTTATGCCATTCACAAATGATACGTCCATTTAGAGATGAGAAAGAGCGCTATGGCCATTTCTCTCTAGCGGTGGAGTCAAAGTATGACCATCCGTTTCAGTGGGGTTCTAAAAGAACAGGCCCTGATTTAGCACGCGTTGGCGGTAAATATTCTGATGAATGGCATATTTTGCATTTACGCCATCCACAAGCGGTTGTGCCAGAGTCAGTCATGCCAAAATATCGCTTCTTAGAAAGTGCTTTGGTTGATGGCGAAACAATCGCTACACACATGAGCGGCTTGTCTAAAGTCGGTGTGCCTTATACGCAGGTAGATATTGCACAAGCGCCAGCTACCGTTGAAGGCAAGAATGAAATGGATGCAATGGTGGCTTATTTGCAATCATTAGGCAATATGATTAAATTTGAAGATGGCGTTACTTACAGAGAGTAATGACTTTAGTTGATAAAATTGGTGTTATTGTGACGATTGTTATATTTCTGTTATTAGCGATTGCTTATTTTTATGCTTTTAGACCAAAAAATAAACAAAAATTTGAAGATTTACGCAACTTTGTGAACGACAAAGATTAAGGTTAAGTTAGGAGGAAGAAACAATGGGCGAACATAAAAACCCATTCCCAGGTGAGAACAATACAGGGCATTTTTGGGATGAAGAAAACGACATTAGAGAGCTAAATAATCGCCCACCAAGATGGTACATGCTGTCCTTATATATTGGCACACTTGCTATTGTGGTTTACACACTCTACTATCCAACCATTCCTTGGTCTGGTGAACACAACAAAGGCTTTGCCGATTGGACGCAAATTAGCGAAATGAACGAAAGTGTTGCTCAATTAGAGGCTTATCGTGAAAAAAGATTTGCCGATATTGAAAAAGCCATTGCTGAAAAATCATTAGAAGAAATTGTGCTTGATGGCGAATTAAGAACTTACGCCATCAAAACAGCCAAGGTTCTATTTGGTGATAATTGTGCAGCTTGTCATGGTGCTGCTGGTCAGGGTAATGTAGGCTTCCCTGTTCTGGCTGATGATGATTGGCTATATGGTGGTAAGTTAGCACAAATTAGCACAACCATTGCTAACGGTCGTAAAGGCAATATGCCAGCGCGTATGCTGGGTATTTCAGATGTTGATGCAAGTACATTGGCCACTTTTTTAGTTGAAACAGGCAAGGGTAAAGATGGTAATCCCAACCCAGCTTCTAAGGCCTTATATATGAGCAAAGGTTGTATTGCTTGTCACGGCCCTAATATGAAAGGCAATCAACTGCTAGGTAGTGCTAATTTAAGTGACGGTATTTATCGTTTTAAAGCAGACGACCAACACGCATCAGTCGTGCGTACAATCTTACATGGCGTGGGTCAAGTAAATGATCCATTAACGCAAGATGCTGTTATGCCAACATTTGGACATTCAAGTGTTATTGACGCTGTACAGATTAAAAAACTTACTGTTTATGTGCATCAGCTAGGTGGTGGTGTTGCTGTTAAATAAAGTATTTAACACCTCTACTATGAGGTGTCTTTTCCAATTCAAAAAAAGACTAGGAAAGAACTATTTAAAAGCTAACTTATTTTCAAAATATTTATTGATTTTGTAGGTATAATTCCCACCTTATGCCGAAGTAGCACAGTTGGTAGTGCAACTGATTTGTAATCAGTAGGTCGCCAGTTCGAGTCCGGCCTTCGGCACCATACTAAGTCTAAATTAATAATAATCTTAGTTTTTATACCGTGTAGATTGATGGTAACCTTACAAAAAGCAAGAATGACTACTTATGAAGACGAGATGGCGGTATTGCATTTTGGTTATTCTAGGGTGAAATAAAGATAATGTTAACACTATTCTATTGGTGTCAAGATAGAAAAGCTGCGCGTACAATACAAAAAAAATTAAAACAAAAAACATCGTTAAATACATTAATGAAAGCAGGACTTGATTTAGACACCAATATTCTAACGGATATTTTGATGTTTATTTTTCGTTACAATGCAGAAATATGGTGGAGTTTATTAGGTGTTGTGGTGTTTAAAAAGCTGGTGTGGCGGTACGGGTAAAACTTGCCTATTTTTAGAACGGTGAAAGATTTTTTTTACTATTAAACGCTCGGTTTTATTAATGGTGTTTAAAACTTTATTTTTTCAGATGTTTCTCTTAATAAGTCCTTAGAAATTGTTAAAAGCTCGATGAGTGGTGTGAGTGATATTAGAGCCATTGAAAATGTGATGCTAACGGTGAATCAGGCTCAAGCCTTTCTGTTGCCATTCATAATGATAATGATTAGGCGTCGATATTTTATAACAGTTTTGCCAGTTTCGAACAAGCCACTTCTGAGGTACAAATGCAACTCATTGAAAGCGTCACTGTATGCTCTATTGGGCTAAAAATATCTCTGCTAGAATTGCACTTACTGCAGGCATACTTGGAAAATTATTAGGGTTTTTTTGCACTGATTATTATTATTACTTTCCATCCCTCACTGCTTCTACCTAGTGAACACCTTAGGCAAGTCTACGTCAACTTTTGCTGATTTTGGCAGTATTGCTACGTTTAATGCTGCTTATACAAGTAGTAACTTGCCTGCTATCAACCATTTTTTGGCGATGAGGCTGAAAACGTATCTAACAGTATCAATATTTACTCGTGTCCCCATTGCTGAGGCTGAATCTGTTGGATTTATTGCTAGTAGTTTAGAGAATAGTAGTGCCACCTCTACTGTTTTGACGGTTTATCAATTCGGAATTAGCGCCCAAAGTGCAAAGTGGGTTTTATTTATTGTTTGCTTAGGCATTGATTGCACTTTTTTTGATTGATTTATAAAGCATCAATTATTGTCCGATATTATTACTTTACCATTGTTGTGGTTGGGGCTTATCTTAATATTGATGGACATATTCATTTACCTGATGCAGTGATTGGTGCAGTGGCAGAGTATCTGGTTTTATGGAGTATTTGTTGGTTGTTTAAAATTTGGAAAGGCAAGAAAGGGTATGGGCTATGGTGATTTTAGATTAACGAACGCTATAGGTGCATGGTTTGGCTAGAAGAGTTTGCCTGATGTGTTATTAATCGCTTCAGCACTTGGTATTCTATTCTTTTTTTTGGTCATTGACTTATAGGAGTTGTACTTTATAATCAAGCGTTTTCTTTTGGACCTTTTAGTATTATCTACGTTTGTGTTATTATTTTTCAGCCCGTCTTATATGGCAATATAATATTGACTAATTGAGCACAGGATTGATTTCTTGATTATCTAGAATAATGCCATCCTTTTTAAACCCTGCTAGCGCTCTTGAAAAGGACCCTGGCTTCATGCCTAAATAAGCAACAGTTAAGGGTTTTGAATAAGGCAATTCAAATGTGTTGTTAATTTTGCTGTCTACACCAAGTACCAGCTTACTTTTTTGGTAGTTTTTTTAACGAAATCTGAAGCCACATCATAGTTAGGGGGTACATTGGTAAAACGACATCTGTTTTGTTAATAAAAAATGCGCAGTACAATTCCATCGCCCCTTTCGTCAATTTTGGTTAGTTTAAACACCCCTTCATAATTAATATAAAGTTTAGTTGCATTAAGAGCCACCATTTCGCCTTTGTGAAATTGTTTAATCCTGTATGGTAGGCAGAACCTTTTTCTGTTAAGTGTTTGAAAATTGGCAGTCTTAATAAAAAATTATGGTATCGATTTAGGCGTTCTATTTTAGCGAAGATTATGGTGTGTATTTTATCATATAAAGCAATTCTACTGGTTATTTAATATTCTTTTGAATGTATTATTATTTTTCTTGATATAGGTCCAGGGGGTAGTTGTTTAAATTTGTTATAATTTGAGCCTCTTCATCAGGGTTGGTCTGTCACTGATCCCCACCTAATTTTGGAAAGCCTTTATTTTTTAAATAAGGATTTTGATGCATACCTTGCTTTGAGCAAAGGCCCAGTTTTTAAAAACTATCTAAGCACATCAAACTCTGGTGCAAGATTTAGCTCAAAAGCATTTGCTTCGATGTTTGGATTGATGCTGACTGAATCAAAGGTAACTAAAATTGTTTGATCCAGTTCATTGTTAAGCGTAATGGCTTGTAGCGTGTTATTTTTAAAGCCAAAACTTAATTGATTGGCTTGCTGGGTGCTGTACCAATCAATCTTATCTTTTGTATGTGTATATTGTGGCGTATGGCTGATATCGCTAAGTCGATTAATAAGCCAATATAGTGGCGTTTGTGTTAAATCAGTTGTTTGCATTAAACTGGCCTGTTCTAATTCAATATCGACCAACCACAATTCAGTATTATTTAACAGTAATATTTGCTTGTTTGGTACTAGCGTGTGCCAAATGAGTTGTCGAGGGCGTTTAAATAACAAAGTGCCAGAAGAGCTGACTAGCAGCACGCCTGTATTGCTATAGGTGCTTTGTGTAAAGTTGGCGCTTAAACGTTCAAATGAGTTAAAAAAATTAGAAAACTCGTGATTACTGTTGGCAAAGCTAAAATTAGAAAATATAAATATTAAAGTGCTTAAAAATTTAATCATTAGTATTAATAGGTTCAGGTACTAACACTTGGCGATTTCCAGCACTATTCATACTGCTTACCACACCACTGGCTTCCATGTCTTCAATAATACGTGCTGCGCGATTATAGCCAATGCGCATGCGACGTTGTAGGCTAGAGATTGAAGCACGGCGTGATGAGGTTACAATTTGCACTGATTCATCATACAAAGCATCAAGTTCACCTGAGGTGCTTGAAGTGCTGTTCGAGTCTTGTGAATTATCTGGCTCACTATGGGTATTAAGAATGCCATCTAGATAATTAGTTTCAGAATTTTCTTTTAAAAAACTAACCACGCGTTCAATCTCACCATCATCAACAAAGGCACCGTGTACACGAGTAAGGTGTGACATGCCTGGTGTCATATATAGCATATCGCCCATACCGAGTAATTGTTCAGCACCACTTTGGTCAAGAATGGTACGCGAATCAACTTTTGAAGAAACTTTAAAAGCAATGCGTGTGGGTATGTTGGATTTAATCAGACCAGTAATAACATCCACACTTGGGCGCTGTGTGGCAATGATAATGTGAACGCCTGCAGCTCGAGCTTTTTGTGCTAAGCGCACAATAAGTGCCTCAACACGTTTGGCCTTAGCACGATCTTCTTGGGCGAGTGCGCCAAGCATATCGGCGTATTCATCAATCACCAGCATAATCAGTGGTAGTGCTTCTAACTCAGGCGCTATCTCATCTTTATCGGCAGTGTTTGGATTAAATGATGGGTCAAGCAAAGGCTCGCCTTTATCCTTAGATTGTTTGAGTTTCTCATTAAAGCCTTCAATATTACGTACGCTAAACTTAGCCAATAACGAATAACGACGTTCCATTTCATTAACACACCACCACAAGGCAGAAGCAGCTTGGTTCATATCTGTTACAACAGGCGTAAGTAAGTGTGGAATATCAGCATAACAAGCCAGTTCAACAATCTTAGGGTCAATCATAATAATGCGCACCTCTTCTGGCTTGGCTTTGAGAAGCACACTTAGAATCATTGCATTTAGCCCGACTGATTTACCCATACCAGTTGCACCAGCAACAAGTAAATGTGGCATTCTTGCTAGATTGGCAATAATAGGAATACCATTAATATCCTTGCCCAGACCCATGGTTAAAGTAGAGCTAGATTTAATAAAATTTTCAGAAGCAAGGATTTCTTTAAGACTAATCATTTCACGCTGTGCATTCGGAATTTCCAAACCAATAACGGGCTTGCCAGGGATAACATCAACAATACGCACACTTTCAACCAACAAAGCACGAGCTAAATCTTTGTTAAGGTTCATAATTTGACTGACCTTAACACCAGGTGCAAGTGATACCTCAAATTGAGTAACCACAGGACCAGGCGTAACTGTAGTGACTGACACATCAAAGCTAAAATCTTTAAGTTTAATTTCAACTTGGTGTGACATGTCTTCTAATGCTTGCCTAGAATAACCTGTGGTATGTTTAGTTGGTTCGTCAAGTAAGTCTAGGCTTGGTAAACCAGTAACGGTTGTTGTATTAAATAAGTTGAGAGAGGCGGCTTTTTTAACGCTTTTATTTGACCTTTCCTTTCCTTTCTTTGCTTTGGTAAGCAAACTTGGTTTGGCGTTTGATTGTTTGGGAGTGGTAGAAATTTTTATAGATTTTTTGGTTTTAGCTTGTATTTTAATGTCACGTATTTTTGTAAAAAGACGATTCAACACGCTACCAGTAGAGGAGAAAATAGCAATCCATGAAGTGTTATTAACAATACTAAAACTAATCATCATGATACTAAGATAAATAATGAGTGCTGCTGAGCCAAATAAAATACCAAAATAACGATGCATGGTAATGCCAATATAGCCACCAGAAGCACCTGTGTTTGCTAAGTTTTGAGTTAAAAATGCTGTGCTAAAAGCAATCAATGTAATAAGTGCGATAAAACGAAGGATGGTTGCTGAGTATCTTGGCTTTTTTTGATTGGTGTGTTTGTGAATATTCCAACCTAGCCATATGAATGAGATTGGTATTAAATAGGCGCTATAACCTAAGATGGATAAAGAAATATCACTTAAATAAGCGCCAAATATACCTGCAAGATTGGCAACCGGTGCAACTAGAGCAACATCGCCCGACCAAGGATTTTCGTTAGCAGAGTAGGTAAATAAGGCGGATAAAAAAATAAGACCTATGGTACTCAAAAAGATAAACAGCATTTCACTGGCTATTTTGGTGCGAGGTTTTTGTGGGTATCTTTTTGTGCTTATTTTGTTATTCTTTTTCAAGGTGGTCTATAATGTTCCGAAGTGTCCATAAAGTATAAAGTATTCATATGAGCGAAAATAAACATTGTAAAGTATTGATTGTTGGTTCAGGCCCTGCGGGTTATTCTGCTGCAGTTTATGCAGCTAGAGCCAATCTTAACCCTGTTATTGTAAGTGGCATGAAACAAGGTGGCCAGCTGATGAGTACCACGGATGTGAATAATTGGCCTGGAGATGATGCTGGTGTTCAAGGCCCAGATTTAATGGCACGTATGAAAAAACATGCCGAGCGTTTTGATACACAAGTCATTAACGACACCATTACATCAGTTGATTTTGCCAAACGCCCTTTTGTTTTAAAAGGTGAGGCAATTACTTACACGGCGGATGCAGTGATTATTGCAACAGGTGCAAGTGCGCGTTATTTGGGTTTAGAGTCAGAAGAAAAATTTAAAGGCAAGGGTGTGTCTGCTTGTGCAACGTGTGATGGATTTTTCTATCGAAATCAAAGGGTGGCAGTGATTGGTGGCGGTAATACAGCGGTTGAAGAGGCGTTGTTTTTATCAAATATTGCTGATTACGTTACCATTATTCATCGCAAGGATAAATTTTCTTCTGAAAATATTTTATCTGATCGGTTAATTGAAAAAGCAAAAACAGGTAATATTACCATCGAATATAACCACAATCTTGATGAGGTGTTGGGTGATGCCATGGGCGTGACAGGACTTCGCTTAAAAGACAATGATGGAAAGACAAAAGACATCAATGTACATGGTGTGTTTATTGCTATTGGTCATACGCCCAATACGGCTATCTTTGAAGGACATTTAGAAATGGCTCATGGTTATATTAAAGTACAAAGTGGCATACAAGGCAACGCAACGCAGACTAATGTAGAGGGTGTATTTGCAGCAGGTGATGTGTCAGACCATATTTATCGTCAGGCGATTACTTCAGCTGGATCGGGCTGTATGTCAGCATTAGATGCTGAACGATTTTTAGGCGAATAAACCTTTTTAAGGGTATAATTCTCATTTTTTGCCTAAAAAAAAGGGCGTAAACGGCCACATAGCTCAGTTGGTAGAGCAAGGGACTGAAAATCCCTGTGTCCCTAGTTCAATTCTAGGTGTGGCCACCATATTTTAAACACCTTAATTGGTGTTTTTTTTATTGTCTGAGCGTACAACTTTACAAGCTATTACCTTAGAAACACACAATCGTATTTCCCATACTGTGAATTGTAACACAACATTCCAAAATAGAGAAATTCCCAATATAAATTGCGCATTAATTTATGACAATAAAAACCTAAGATTTAAGGTCCCGCTCCATCCCTCTTTTAGAAGTGAGGTTAGCAGCAAAGAAAACTTGAGCTAGATGTGAAACCTATACTATTTAGTACTATTTCTAACAAATATTACTTTCTTAATCTTTTCAAAAACACTTTGGTAGAATGCCGGGTCTTCAATAGGAACAGAGTTTCCACCTTGCATACCCGTAGCCACTTGATGTTTCTTGATTGTTAACAAAATTAAGTCTAATTGATACCGTTTTTGAAGGCATTTTCTCGATGAATGCTGTGGCCTTTAAGTAGTTAACCGTCGTTCCAACAAAAAAACA
Organism: Candidatus Ruthia sp. Cpac_8_S14; assembly: GCA_021730205.1. Lineage (GTDB taxonomy): Bacteria > Pseudomonadota > Gammaproteobacteria > PS1 > Pseudothioglobaceae > Ruthia. The sequence goes on from CP072533.1 coordinate 52,698, forward strand.
AAGCTTTCTGTTTATATGACTAGCTGCTGTAATAAATCCAGTTTCTTTATCTTCTGTTTGAATTACATACCCTCTATCCTGAAATACAGACATAGTTGAAGCAAACGCTGTATTGTAAGATGTTCCAAACTCTTATTTCTGTATAGACTGCAATTCTAGCCCTGATTTGCTTGCCTTGTAATTCTGCTGCTTTCCACACCCTGTCAAACTAATTACACCTAAAATGATAAAAGCCACTATTGTGATTCTTTTTATATTAAACATATTTTCTCCTTATTTTAAAAGCTTGATTGTCTGTAAGAAAAGTCTCTAACTTTCTTAGTTTTATCAAATTTGATAACTACTGTTAGTGTTTTGATTAGTAGGTATTGCTTCAGCTGGAGATGTGTACCAAAAAGAGCTGTTACTTGCAGAATGTGTACGCGTTGCTCTTATTTTGTCATACATCCAAACTTCTCTTCTTTCTGAGTCAGTTGACACAATGTTTGGAGAGCCTAATATTGTAACAACTTGAGCACCAGACATACCTGCCTTAACTTTAACGTTGCACATTACCAACAGTCATCTTTTCAGTTGAACTATCTTCAACTTCAGTTCTATGTTTCATAGCTGTCTTACAGCCTGTTAATCCAAACGTTGATGATATCAAAAGTAATAATATTAATGCTCGCTCTATATTAACTATCCTTCTTTAGGGTTTAGAGCTTCTTAACTAAGTAACTCTCTTTATAGTTCATTATAAATCAAATAATCTATCAATTTAAAACCAATGTATATATTATTCTGGCAATCACACTTGTATATGCAAGTGCATTCAACCAATCATATCACTCCCAAGCAGCATATCCAAAGTTAGTCCCATCAGCAATAGCTACTAGTAGTATCGCAAAAGATAACAAACCATATATAATGCATATTAAGTATCGTTGTTATCTAGATAATCTCTAAAGCCATAAACAACCCTTAGGCAAGCCATATGAAAGGTGGCGGACATAATATATGGACCCCTCATCCAACACAGAGCTTTAATCACTATGACAGTAAAGTGTACATTTTCATCACCTTTCTCCCATACTGAGTTAATTTCTTGATCACAAAGCTCTTTGAAACTTTTGTCCCGTTTCAAGTGTTGACTCAATTTTAATTAAAGACAGATATAGTACCCGCATTGCCGTCTGCTGTTTCTTGATTACTTCTAGTAAATAAAAATAGTCTCATTTCAATAAAGTTTATTTTGGACAACCTGAATTAGAGGAGAAGACAAAGTTCCTGGACCGCCATCTGTAAATGTCCAGTTTGTCTGTAGCGATGATATTAGCTCTTGCGATTGTTGCTGCACCATCACTGTATTGACTGTTACCACCACTAAAGACTACATTATTCTTGTAGTTCTAGAGCATCCCAGTCAATAAGAAGGGTATCGTAATTTGCTATAGAAAGCGTAACTCCACTAAACATACCGCCCATACCTTCAACACTGTTTACATCCTACGAGCTTTGTTTGAAGGATGTTGCTCCTTCAAACATACGTGACATAGTACTATTTCTATATAAGAAGTCAATATTGACATTCTTGCTTCTCTTACTATTTTGTGTTTTTTCTTTGATAGGAGAAAGTAGTATAAGCAAGCACCCTTATTAAATAAAGATCTTCTATAGGGAAACTGGTGCGGTCTATACATATCTGTGTGAGTTTATATAAAAATAGTACAAAAATATATTGGGGCAGGAATAGTAGTAATGATTGCGGTTTCCCCGTAGGAAGGGTTTAGTATTACTACTACAAATTAGACATTACCTTGTTGATTAGTCTCTCCTTGTGGTCAATATATAAGTGAGCGTAACGCTTTGTCATCTGTATTTGTTTGTGACTAAGCACATCTTTGCTATCTCAAGCAAAGAAGCACCACTTTGGGCTAAATACGAACCTGTAGTGTGCCTTAATTCGTGGAATCTAAAGTCTTTTATGTCTGCTTGTTCTAGTGCTTTCTTCCAGCTTTTGTTAAAACAAAATGACTTGTTTCTATCAACGTTAGAACAGAATACTAATGAATTATTGTCCTGCGTATATTTGCTTAATTCATTCAAGTTTTTTTTGGTAAGTGGTAAGCTCTTGGCTGATCATTCTTGAAGTTTCCTGTGTTAAATCAGACCGTCTTCAATTTTAACAGTTCGCCGCGTCTAGCGCCAGTTGTAACAGCTATTAAAGTAAGTAGGTATAGTCTATCCCAAGCAGAACGTTTGCAAGTATCAAACAACCTAACCCTTTCATTGTTAGATAAGTATCTAATCTTTGTATTCTCAGTTTTAGAAGGAATGTTTAGTATAGGGTTATCGGGTAGCTCGTATTCAATTAAGCGCACTGAGGTGCGTTTTTTATTAAGGTCAGTCAGAAAAATTCTATTTTACGAAATCATCATTTTATCGATTTATGCAGCCCATAGAGATAAGGTAGTGATATACTCATTTATTTAGAATACGTTTCTTGAATTAACAACGCACCCCATGCACAAACTCAATAATTTCATTCAAGTCTTGGGCATTTCCCTCATTGTCAAGTAAGTTAGTACCAAGTTTTGATATTTCGTACAAATTTTTAATCATCTCTAGTGTCTAGGGACGTCTTCATCTGTGGTTGAGATTCTTTGTAGGCCTACTAAATAACCCTGACACCATTGCATTAACCTGCTGGCTTGTGCACCCAATTTTTCCTCGTCATCAGTAATCAGTAATTGAAAATCTAAGATTTCATTACTCAGTTGTGACAAGGTTCTATTAAAAATTTATGCCAATGCCTCATGGACAGATCTTTCATTAAGATTATTTAGATCAATACTTACAAGCACCTCATTTAGCCAACCATCAAGACTAAGCTTAGGTCTTTTAGCAAGCAAAGCCGTATAAAATACCATATGCACTAGAAACGACATGTATCCTCTGTATTTAGATGATGTAGTGTGGTTTCTAATTAATCAAAGTTAAGTTTATTACTTATAATTTGTTAGCAAGAATTTGCATGACTGCCATACGTACTGCAATGCCATTAGTGACTTGTTGTAAGATGATTGATTGATTGCCATCAGCCACGCTTGAGTCAATCTCAACGCCACGATTAATTGGGCCTGGGTGCATTACAATGGCACCTGGTTTTGCCAATGCTAGACGTTTTGGTGTAAGTCCAAAATTATCAAAGTATTCTTGTTCGTTAGGAATATCGGCTTCAATCATACGCTCTTTTTGTAACCTTAATACGATCACCACGTCGCAATTTTTAAGCCCTAGCTCAATGTTATCAAAACGTTTAATTGCTGAATAAGATTTTAAATCATATTGTAAGATTTTTGGAGCAATGAGGCGAATATCAGTCGTACCTAGCGTTTTAAGTGCTTGAATATCAGAGTGAGCAACCCGTGAATGCGTGATATCACCTACAATAGCGACTGACAAATCCTCAAATGTTTTTTTGTATTGGCGAATACTGAGCATATCAAGCAGTGCTTGGGTTGGGTGGGCATTAATGCCATCCCCTGCGTTCAGAATGGAGACATCTTTTAAATGTTGTGCCACGTGATGTGGCAGGCCGTTTTGTTTGTGGCGAACCACAAACATATCAATCTGCATGGCTTTAAGTGTGCGTATGGTGTCAAGTAAATCTTCATTTTTTTTAAGTGCTGAGTTGGCAAGATCAACGTTGATGATATTAGCACTACTGCGCATTGCAGCAATTTCAAACGTGTTACGTGTACGCGTTGATGGCTCAAAAAATAAATTAGCAATAGACATATCATCTAGTGCTTTGGATTTTCTTAAATTGCCAGAAGTATCAATTAGGCTATCGGCCTTATCGAGAATGTGCGTTAAGTGCTGTTTAGAAAGACCTTTAAGACCTAATAGATGAATTAATTGATCAGAGTCATCTAGTTGGATGTGATTACTAATCAAATCCTTTTTCATTGAGCCATGTTTGTAATATTAACTGTGATGATTGTTTGTCGACATCGCCACGTTGTGCATTATGATGATAATGATTGTATTTTAAAAGTTTTTTAGCCTCATTTGAGGATAAATATTCATCGATAAATTCGACCTCAATTTGGTAGCGATTTTTTAACTTCTTGCCAAATGATTTAGCAATAAAAGTCATTGTTTGTTCTTTGCCTTGCTGGTCAAATGGTAAGCCAACAATGAACTTGTTAATACTATGGGCACTAACAACGTTATCAAATACAACCCAATTGGTTGAACCATTTTTATGGTGTTTAATCACCTTAATGCCTGTTGCTTGTACGGTTAAACTATTAGCGATTGCAACACCAGTACGCTTAGTGCCAACATCAAATCCTAAGTAAGTGCTAATACTCACTGAAGTTGTTGTAATAATTGATAGCCAACGTAGCCATCAATTGGTAAGTTGTTTACTTTTTGGTAGGCTCGTGTTGCATGGCGGGTTTTTGGCCCTAATATACCATCAGGTTCACCTGTATCAAAGCCAAGTTGATTTAGCGCGGTTTGAATCTGTTTAATATCAACCCGACTCAGTGAAGGCTCAGTAATAGATTTTGCAAATAATTGATTTGCCCCAATTAAACGATCAGACAAATGTCCCACAGATAGTGCATACAAAATTGAACGATTCCACCTAAGAATGGCGTGAAAATTTCGATAAACCAAGAATGTTGGACCGTTATGGCCCATTGGCAATATGAGAGAGGCTTGCATGTTTGAATTGGGTAAATTAGTGTTATCAGTTGTACGCACACCTAATGTCTGCCATTCATTGACTGTCTTCTTAGTGCTTAAATTTGCCAGGTGATAATTAAAAGTTTTAGGAATGTTAACCTCACGACCCCAGCGTTCGCCTTGGTGCCAACCAATTTTTTTTAGAAGATGTGCTGCACTTGCAAAAATATCCGCTTGTGTGTGCCACAAATCAATCTTTCCGTCAGTGTTGGCGTCTATGGCGTAAGCGGCAACATTAGTGGGCATAAATTGCATGTTTCCCATTGCACCTGCCCAAGAGCCTTGGGCGTTCAAAGGTAGTTTTTTCTCATCAATCAATTTGAGTAAAGTTAATAATTCATGGGTAAAAAACTCACGTCGGCGCTTGTCAAAACTTAGTGTGGCAAGTGAGCGGATTAGATGCATTTTGCCAACATTTTTGCCATAATTGGTTTCTAAGCCCCAAAAAGCTACAATAATTTGTGATGGCACGCCGTATTTTTTATAATTTTCTTGTAGAAATTGTTGATGTTGTTGAAGCTTTATCATACCTTTATCAAGCCTATCTTGACTCACTCTTGAGTTTAGGTAACGCCAAAAATTAAGGTTAAACTCTGCTTGATTTCGGTCATATTTTAATACTTCTGGATTTGGTGTTAAACCATTAAAAGCACCATCAAGTGTGGCTTTCGAAATGCCTAATTTTGTAGCTTGCAATCGAATGTTGCTTAAGAACTGTGCAAAACTATGCGTGTTGGATGAGCCTTGGGTATCATCTGCATATATAAAGGATGTCAGTAGTAAACAAAAAATAAATCTTAACATGCCGAAATTATAATGCCTAAATTGTTGACAATCTTTATCTTTATCTTTTTAAGTGCTTGCGGTGTTGATGAAACAACACAAATCATCACTGGTACTACAATGGGCACTAGTTATAGTATCAAAATCAACAATAATCATGTTTCAAAACCAGTCATTAATAAACGTCTTGATGAAATTGAGCAAGTATTTTCTACTTGGAATGAAGCTTCTGAGCTTTCGCAATTGAACAAAGCACCGATTAATCAGTGGATAAAAGTATCAGATGAGTTGTTTTTTGTTTTAAGTCAGGCAAAAAAAATACACAGGCAGACGCAAGGTTTTTTTGACCCCGGTATGGGTCGTTTAATTGATGTTTGGGGTTTTGGTGCTGTTAGGGTTGGTGCAAAACCCAGTCGGGAGACCATAGTTCAAGCAATGGCAATCTCATCTATTGAATATTTACGTTTGAGTAATTCACGAGTTAAAAAACTTAAAGATATCCATATTAACTTGTCTGCCATTGCTAAGGGCTATGGCGTGGATGCACTGGTAGATATGCTCATTAAGCAAGGATTTAAAAATTTTATGGTGGAAATTGGTGGCGAGGTGATGGCTCAAAGTCAGTGGACGATTGGTATTGAAAAGCCAAATCATGGCATACCAATTGCCATTGAATTGCAAAATCAAGCCATTGCCACCTCAGGGAATTATCGCAATTATCTCAAATGGCAAGGCAAAAAATATCAACATATTCTGAATCCTAACACAGGCTTACCTGTTAATACCGACCTAAGCTCTGTTAGTGTGATTCACAACAGCGCCATGATGGCAGATGCTTATGCAACTGCAATGATGGCAATGGGTAGTCAAAAGGCTAAAATATTAGCACAACAACTTAATCTATCAGTGGTGCTTATTTTGAACCAGCAATATGATTTTAAAGTGCTGAAAATCAATTAAGATAAAATCTTGGTTATAATTAAGTGTTTGTTTTGTAATTGATTAAAATAAGAACATGCCTAACCATAAGACCACTTGTTGAAACGTTAAGACCAAAAGCTTAGATGATTTTTTTGCTCAATCACATCTGTTAAACACTCAACATCCATTTCGCCAAGCGATTGATAACCACCGATTTCATTCTATGATTTTATGTGGGGCTATCAGGCACAGGCAAAACGACTTTAGCAAGGGTTGTTGTCAGTCAAGTTAAAGGACATTTTGAACAATTAAGCGCCGTGTTAGATGGGATGAAAGAATTGCGAGTAGTAGTTGAGAATGCTAAGAAATTTCAGAAAATTGACAAACAAACGCTACTGTTTTTGGATGAGATTCATCGTTTTAATAAAGCCCAACAGGGTGGGTTTCTGACACACATTGAATCGGATTTATTGGTGTTGATTGGGGCAACAACTGAAAACTTTTCTTTTGAAATTAATAAGGTGTTACTTTCGCGTTCAAGCATGAGTCATTAACTTTGCTAAATAAAGTGCTTAGAATGCAGATTGTTAGTGCAAGTAGTGATGATGCACGTCGATTGATTAGTTTTACCAACAGTTGTCTGCTTTTCATAAATTAGTACGTTGCTCGTTTCCTGATGAGTCTGATGCATTTGCACCTGGGTAGACCCCTATTTCCCCAGTGAATTGAGCGAATAAACTTATTATCAGCCTAGTAATCGAGGTTTAGAGGTTAAAATTGGTGAAAAATTGAAATAATTAAGGGGTTTTTTTAATGAGTGTTTTGCCCACAGTTCTAGCAATTGGTATCGGTGCAACTATTGGTGCTAGTATACGTTATTACTTAATCCAATTAATGAATGCCACACTTGACTCAGGTTTTCCTTACGGCACTTTAGGCGTAAATGTCTTAGGCTCATTTTTGGCAGGTATATTGGTGGTGGTTATGCTTGAAAAAGCTGTTTTACATGAAGCATATCAGTTGATATTGCTGGTTGGTTTAACGAGCTCATTAACCACCATGTCAACCTTATCTTGGGAGTCTATTGAAATGATTAGTCTTGGGCATTATGAACAAGCGGGGCAGAATATTCTGCTTAACGTTGTCTTATCTCTGTCTGCTGCTGGTATAGGCGTGGCATTGACCCGGTATTTATTGATTCCTCAATAGCAATTAGTATTAATCTCTTTCTCAATAACATCAAACAATTTACCTGCAATATTAAGACCAAACTGTGCGTCTAGTTCGCGAATGCAAGTCGGACTGGTAACGTTAATCTCAGTAATATAATCACCAATGACATCTAACCCAACAAACATTAAACCTTTGGCTTTAAGTGTGGGCGCGATTTGTTCGCATAGGTATTTATCTCTATTACTTAATAACTGTCCAATACCTTTAGCACCGGCAGCAAGGTTGCCTTTAAAACTACCTTTGGCAGGAATGCGAGCAAGTGTATAACCAACCGGTTTGCCGTTAATTAACAAAATACGTTTGTCGCCCTTATCAATGTCAGGCAAAAACTCTTGAGCCATGATTGGGCGCTTGCCATTGTTTGTTAGGCGTTCTAATATGGTATCTATAGTTGTATCATTCGTTTCAAATTTAAAGATATCACGCCCACCCATATCATCAAGCGGTTTAATGACCGCAGTATTCTGCGTTTTAATAAAGGTCTTAATCTTACTTTGATTAGCACTAACTAGTGTTTTGGGCATGCAATGTGGAAAATTAAGGGCAAATAATTTCTCATTAGCATCGCGCAAGGATTGGGGCTTATTAACGACTAACACGCCTTTATTTTCAGCTTGCTCTAATAAATAAGTGCTGTAAATATAGGTCATATCAAAGGGTGGATCTTTGCGCATTAGAATGACGTCAAATTCATCAAGCACCATGACTGTATTGGCTTCTTTTTTAAACCAGTGATTAAAATTATCGCTAACTGTGGTTTTTGCACAATCGGCAAATACTGAGCCATCTTGAGCGAACAAATCAGCAGTATCAAAGCTGTAAACTTCCCAGCCTCGTTTTGATGCTTCTAACATCATAGCCAAGGAAGAGTCTTTTTTTGGATTAATAGTGCTGATATCATCCATTAATACAGCAATTTTTATTCTTTTCATATTGAAATATTATAGTGTATAATTTGCACCCTTTAGTGCGGGGTGGAGCAGTTCGGTAGCTCGTCGGGCTCATAACCCGAAGGTCATAGGTTCAAATCCTGTCCCCGCTACCAGCCAGTTAGGTGCTTTTTTTATTATTTTGTTAATAAAAAGAGTTGGTTAAGACTCCCCCTTTCTAGGGGGTTTTTTTGTTATGCGTAGAAAGGAAACGAGTAGAAATATATGGCAAGAGTGACTGACAAAATTACCCATTTAATTGAGCCTGTTATTAAAGACATGGGCTATGAATTGGTGGGCATTGAATACGTTGCTAGCGGAAAGCACAGCATCTTAAGGGTTTTTATTGATACAGACAAAGGCGTTAGCGTTAACGATTGTGAAAAAGTCTCTCGTCAATTGAGTAGTATTCTTGATGTGGAAGAGCCGATTAGTGGTCAATACACCTTAGAGGTTTCATCGTCTGGTATTGAGCGCCCATTGTTTCATAAGGGACATTATCAGCGTTTTTTAGGCGCTGATATTAAGTTGCGCATGGTTAGGCCGATTGATGGACAGCGTAATTTTTTTGGTGCAATTAGCTGTGTTAATGAGGCTGATAATACGATTGAGTTGGTCGGTGAATTGGGCCCAGTTATTTTGGATATTGACCTGATTGAAAAAGCAAATTTAGTGGTTGATTTTTAAGCCCAATTGGGTAATTTAGGGGAATAAGACATGGACGGCAAAGAATTATTTTTAATGGTTGAGGCAATTTCAAACGAGAAAAATATCTCTAAAGAGGAGGTGCTTGAATCATTAGAAGAGGCATTGGCTATTGCGACAAAAAAACGTAATAATATTGATGCGCATGTTGAAATCGACAGACAAACGGGCAAGTTTTTAACCTTTAGACAGTGGATGGTTGTAGCAGACGGCGAATCATTTGTTGATGATGATGGCACTGAATTTGATTCAGAACTGCATATTTATGCAAAAGAAGTGAGTGGTATAGCAGTTGATGATTACGTGCGTAAGCCAATCGAAACACAAGGGTTTGGTCGTATTGCAGCACAAATTGTTAAGCAAGTGGTTATTCAAAAAGTTCGTGAAGCAGAAAGGGAAGTGATTGTTAATGATTATTCCTCTCGCATTGGCGAAGTAATTATGGTTACGGTTAAGCGGGTTGATAGAGGGAATGCTTATGTGGATATGGGTGGTGTTGATGGCATGATTCCTAAATTTGACCTTATTCCTAATGAATCAGTGCGTAAAAATGACCGTTTAAGGGCCTATATTAAAGAGGTGAAATCTTCTGTTCGTGGTGCGCAAATTTTCCTATCGCGTAGTGTGCCTGAAATGATGATTGAACTGTTTAAAATGGAAGTGCCTGAAATTTCTGAAGGCGTGATTGAAATCATGGGCGGTAGTAGAGACCCAGGTTTGCGCTCGAAACTAGCAGTCAGAGCCAAAGATAAGCGTATAGATCCTATTGGTTCTTGTATTGGTATGCGTGGTGCGCGCGTTCAGGCGGTATCAAATGAGCTAAATGCTGAGCGTGTTGATATCATTCTTTGGGATGAGAGTCCTGCACAATTTGTGATTAATGCAATGGCACCTGCACAGGTGAGTTCAATTATTGTTGATGAAGATAAACATTCAATGGACATTGCGGTTGAGGATGACCAGTTAGCATTGACCATTGGTCGTGGTGGCCAAAACATTAAGCTTGCTTCTCGTTTGACTGGCTGGAAATTAAATGCAATGTCAACAATCCAAGCTGATGAGAAACAAGCACAGGAGACGCTAAAAATTAGCGATAAACTTGCCGATCAATTAGGTGTTGATTCTGAAGTGGCAGGCGTGTTGATTGAAGAGGGATTTGATAGTGTAGATGAGCTGGTTGATGCAGATGCACAGATCTTAGAAAGCATAGAAGAATTTGATGCATCAATGGTTGAAGAGCTTCAAGAGCGCGCATCAGATGCACAATTAGTACAGGCTTTGGGAGATGCTGAAGCTTCTGAGGTGCTCATGAGCGTTGAAGGTGTTAGTGAGGATTTGGCGAGTGCATTAATTGAAGCAGACATTGTTACTGTTGATGATTTAGCTGAGCTATCTATCGATGAATTGCTCGATATTCAAGATATGGATACCAAAATAGTATCCAGTGTTATCATGACCGCAAGAGAAAATGAAGGATGGTTTGATTAATTTAGTGTTAGAATTTATTTTAAGTTAATAATTATAAAAAAATATAGACAAGCTATGGCACACACAGTTCAAACACTTTCTAAATTATTGAAAAAGACGCCTGATGAGGTAATCACAATTCTGGTTAATGCTGGCGTTGATGGTAAAAATTCAGACTCTGCTATTTCAGCAGAAGAAAGAAAAATTTTGATGAGCAGTCTTTCAAAACGTTCAAGTAGTAAATCTGGTATGTCTGTCTCTCGTAAGGCAGGCACTAAGTCCAGTATCAGTTCAGCAAGTGGTGTTAAAGTGCAAGTTAAGAAAAAACGTCTTACAAAGTCAGCCACAACGACTGATGAACAGCCTGAAATCGCTGCTCAAGCTGCTCAAGCTGCTCAAGCTGCTCAAGCTGCCTTGGATGCTGGTCGTGATGCAGATGAAAAATTATTAGTCCAAGATGCTAAGCGTTTGGAGATGGTGCGTTTGCAAAAAATCCAAGCAGAGGCACTAAAAGCCCAGAAAGAAACGGTCAAACAAGCGCCAGTGCAAGAAACTGCAAAAAAAGTTGAGGAACCCAAAACGGCGGATAAACCTAAAGAAGATAAAAAACCTAAACGTTTGCGTAATGCACTTGATGGTAATAATATGCGCAGGCAACTTCACGTTGCTAGACATAATCCAAATCGAAAGCTGAAGAAAAAAGACAGAACACGCTTGTCACAAAAAGTACAAGAAGAGCAGGCGCAACATGCTTTTCAAAAGCCTGTTGAAAAAGTGATTCATGAAATCGTTATTGCTGAGAATATTAAAGTAACCGAACTTGCACAAAAAATGGCCACCAAAGCTGGAGAAGTGCTTAAAGTGTTGATGGGCATGGGTGTTATGGTAACACTAAATGATGTGATCGACCAAGATACCGCCATGTTAGTTGTAGAAGAAATGGGGCATAAAGGCATTGCCAATGTTGAAGAAACCATTGAAGATGTATTAATTGAGCAGTCAAAATCTAGTGGTAATGAAAGTGCTAGACCACCTGTTGTAACCATTATGGGTCATGTTGACCATGGCAAAACCTCATTGCTTGATTACATTCGTCAAACCAAGGCAGTAAACAGTGAAGCTGGCGGTATTACGCAACATATTGGTGCTTACCAAGTTCACTCAAACGGCAACACCATTACTTTTATTGACACGCCAGGACATGCGGCATTTTCAAAAATGCGCTCTCGTGGTGCTAATGCGACTGATATTGTTATTTTGGTGGTGGCCGCTGATGATGGTGTGATGCCACAAACGATTGAGTCCATCAAACACGTACAAACCGCAGGTGTTCCAATGATTGTTGCTATTAATAAGATAGATAAAGAAGGGGTGGATATTGACAAAATTAAGCAAGCTCTTTCAACGCATAATGTTATCTCTGAAGATTGGGGTGGCGATGTGATGATGATGCCCGTATCAGCGTATACTGGCGAAGGCATGGATGCTTTATTAGACGCAATCTCACTAACTGCTGAGGTTCTAGAATTTTCAGCAGTGATTAAGGCGCCAGCACATGGCACTGTGCTAGAAGCACGCCTTGAAAAAGGCCGTGGCAAGGTCACCACGATCTTAGTGCAATCAGGCACGTTGAACAAGGGCGATATCATGATTGCTGGATTTGAATATGGCAAAGTGAAACAAATTGTGGATGACAAAGGCAAAGTGCTTAAATTAGCCACACCGTCAATGCCTGTAGAAGTGCTGGGCTTGTCTGGTGTACCTAACTCTGGTGATGAAGTGTTAGTGGTGAATAGTGAGCGTAAGGCTCGTGAGGTAGCTGATTTTAGAAAAGTCAAAGACCGTGAGGCGCAATTACAAAAACAACAAGCATCGAAGATGGAGAACTTCTTAATGAAAATGGAAGAAGGTGATGTTTCAACTATTAATGTATTGCTTAAAGCGGACGTTAGAGGTTCAGCGCAAGCATTGATCGAAGCCTTGGAAGAATTATCAACGGATGAAGTTAGAGTAAAAGTAGTATCAAGTGGTGTTGGTGGTATTAACAATACTGATATTACACTGGCAGCAACTTCTAATGCTTTGGTGCTTGGCTTTAATGTGCGTGCTGATGCTGTTGCACGTAAAACGGCCGACAATGAAGGTGTTCGTGTTGAATATTACTCAATTATTTATAACTTAATTGATGATGTGAAGGCGATTATGAGCGGTTTACTCAGCCCTGAACTTAGTGAAAATATTATTGGCATTGCCTCTGTTAAGGATGTATTTAGATCTCAGAAGATGGGTGATATTGCAGGGTGTATGGTTGAGGAAGGTGTGGTTAGACGTGACAGTCCAATTCGAGTATTGCGCGATAGCATGGTTATTTTTGAAGGCGAACTAGAATCACTAAGACGTTTTAAGGACGATGTTAAAGAAGTGAAATCAGGTACTGAATGTGGTATTGGCGTCCTTAATTACACAAGTGTTCAGCCAGGTGACCAGATAGAAGTTTTTGAACGTGTTGAAAGGGCACGTACACTTTAGATTTTTGATAAAAGTGCTAGAACGAGCCTCTTATAGAGTTGAAAGAGTTAACGAACTTATTCGTCGTGAGTTGACGCTATTATTGAGAACAATCACCAAAGACCCAAGATTAAGTGGCGTGGTGATTACGGATGTATTGACAAGTCGTGACCTAAGCAGTGCTAGGGTTTTTTATACAGTCACTAAAGAAGATAGAGCAGTGGTTGAACCGTTACTTGGTAAGGCCAGTGGTTTTTTTCGTTCGCGTTTGTCAAAAACGCTAGAACTTCGCCATACACCTGTACTTAGATTTATCTTTGACCCTACGCCTAATACAGGCGCAAGAATTGAACAACTACTGTCTAAACTTTAACAAACTGTTGCACCAACTCATCCCATGTCAAGACACAATCTAAAAGGTAGAGACATTAATGGTATTGTTTTATTAGATAAAGATGTTGGCTTAAGTTCTAATACTGCCTTACAAGAAGTAAAACGACTTTTCTTTGCCAAAAAAGCGGGGCATACAGGTGCGCTAGATCCTTTAGCCAGTGGTATTTTGCCAATCTGTTTAGGGCAAGCGACTAAAATTGCACAATTTTTACTAGAGGATAATAAGCGTTATTTTGTGCGTGGTAAGTTGGGGCAAATGAGCGATACAGGTGATTGCGAAGGCAGTATTATCAAAACCCAGCCTTTTGAGCATTTAAGTGACAGTGAAATTGCCAAAGCGGCTATAAGTTTTAAGGGTAATATTTTTCAGATTCCGCCTATGTATTCAGCACTCAAAAGAAATGGGCAGCCATTGTATAAACTTGCCAGACAAGGCATAGAAGTAAAAAGAGAGCCACGCCTAATTACCATTCATAAAATTATTTATCTTGGATATGAAAATGGCATGCTTTCGCTTGAAGTAACGTGTTCTAAAGGCACCTATATTCGCACTTTAATAGAAGGTATTGGTAAGAAACTAGATTGTAGTGCGCATGTTGTTGAACTCAGGCGTACAGGTTTTGCACATATTGATATCAGCCAAACCTTTAAATTTTCTGACCTTGAGGCGCTGGCATCAGATGATTATCAAGCGTTAGATGAGAAAATTTTTGCCAGTGAAGCTATGCTACCAAATCTCGAGGATGTTTACCTGAGTGAGATCCAAAGCGTGGATATCAAGTTTGGCAGAAAAGTTCAAACAGATAAGCAAGGATTGCTCAAAGTGAAATTATTTGATGATAAAAAACAATTTTTGGGCACTGGGCAGCGTCAAGAAAATGGGATAATTGCACCAAAAAGGTTATTTGTATGAGCAAAAAAGACGCACTGGTCGGTTATTATTTTAATAACAATTTAATGCACTCTATCAAGGGTAATAAAAGCCTGCGCGAAAGTGTTTATAACCCCGAACGAGCCTTTAATATTGTAGATGACCTTAGACGAGTTGGTTGATGTTTGGCTATTTTTGCTATTTAAAACGGGTGCATATCGTTTGGTGACTGGACTCAATAATGCAGAGGTGTATTTAGCAGATGATTTGTTAAAGCCTGACTATGTTGGTTTTCATTTTAATAAGATTAGCCTTAATGAAAAGGACAAACTTATTAAACGCATTTATTTGATGCTTGAAAAAGATAAGACCTTTGCCCTACTTTCAAAAGATTGGCAGCAGTCTTTGTTAGATAGAAATCAAAAAATGCAGCAGTTAACTCATGAGGGCGATTTGCATTTTATTTTGCAAAATATTCCAGAATTACGCCATCTTGAGGGTTATTATTTACGCTCAATTACCATTAATTTGTTTAATTCAACCGTATCAATGTCGTTTAATTGTGACGGTATGCAAGTTATATCACATAAAAATTTTATTACGGGGTACTTATGAAGGTTCTAGTTATTGGCAGCGGCGGTCGCGAACATGCTTTGGCCTGGCAGTGTGCCAAATTTGATACAGTCAGTCAAGTATTTGTCGCCTTTGGTAATGCTGGTACACAGTTAGAAAATAAATTGACCAATGTTGATATTGCTATAGAAGATATAGCGGGTTTAATTAATTTTGTAAAAACCAATCAAGTCAATTTAACCATTGTCGGCCCTGAAGCGCCACTGGTAATAGGCGTGGTTGATCGTTTTCAAGCCGAAGGCTTGGCAATTTTTGGGCCAACTCAAGTCGCCTCACAACTGGAGGGATCTAAAGTATTTTGTAAGGATTTCTTAGAGCGTAATAACATTCCTACAGCGTATTACGACGTATTTACCGAAGTAAACCCAGCCATTCAATATGTTAAAAATAAAGGCGTGCCTATCGTGATTAAGGCTGATGGCTTGGCTGAAGGCAAGGGTGTGATTATTGCTCATACGCAAGTTGAAGCCGAGGATGCAGTTATTGATATGTTACAAGGCAATCGTTTTGGTAAGGCAGGTTCACGCGTGGTGATCGAAGAGTTTTTGAGTGGCGAAGAAGCAAGTTTTATTGTGATGTGTGATGGTAAAAATGTTTTGCCAATGGTAACCTCACAAGACCATAAAGCCCGTGATAACAATGATAAAGGCCCAAATACTGGTGGTATGGGTGCTTATTCTCCAGCACCTATTGTTACCGATGAGATTTTTCAGGCAGTGATGGATAAAGTTATTTATCCAACTGTTGATGCAATGGCAGCAGAAGGAAATACTTACACAGGGTTTTTATACGCAGGACTGATGATTGACCAAGATAATAATTTTAAAGTATTAGAATATAACTGTCGCTTTGGCGATCCTGAAACTCAGCCGATTATGATGCGTCTTAAATCTAATCTGGCAGACTTATGCCTATTGGCAACGCAACAAAAATTAGACCAAGCGAATATTGAATGGGACAGGCGCTCATCAATGGGCGTGGTTTTAGCGGCTAACGGCTATCCAGATAATTACCCTTCTGGTGAAGTGATTGGTTTGCCAAAAAACAGCGCATCGGCAAAAGTATTCCATGCTGGCACCAAGATGGATGGTGATAATATTGTTAGTAACGGTGGGCGTGTTTTATGTGCCACTGCACTTGGGGTAGACATCAAAGATGCACAAAAAAATGCTTATGCGCTACTTGAAAAAATCAACTGGGAAAACGCTTATTATCGAGATGATATTGGTTTTAAAGCGATTGATAGTTAGCACCATGTTAATTCAAATTAAAGGCTAACTAATAATTCTATGTATTAAGTTAACCTCCGTTAATACTATATATTTTTTAAAAAATTACCCAACTATCAATAATTTAAAAATTGATAGTTGGTGTTATAATGTGTTTTTTTTATAAAAATTGTATCTCCATCCAAATTTTTATGCAGGGTTTGTTAGGATTAGCGGTTGTAAAAATTCAACAAGAAGTAATACCTCGTATAACTGATGAAAAAAAATCGCTATCTGCATTGGGATAAAATACGCCATCTAAAAGCGCCTGAATTTTTTGATGGTATTGAGCAATATTGGCACTTTATTAAATTTTCACGGATGCAGTAGCAAAAAAAATCCATGAAATTGATTCAAAGATACGTGGCTCGCTTGAGGCTAAAAGTATTGACGATAAATAAGGATAGGTATATTATTCGTTCACTGGTTGATGAGGCAATTAGCTTATCCCAACTTGAAGGGGCGGGGCAACTACCAGAAAAGTCGCACGTGATATGTTGAAATATGAAAAAAAACCAAAGACCATTCACAGAGGATGATTTAACCCCGAGTTTAATTTTAGAATTACACGCTATTGTTGCTAGTGGTACGATGAATATTCAGATGTTGGAAAATTTAGGAAAACAATGAAATTAATGTGGTTGATAATAGCATAGGGAGTGCTACATCATCCACCTAATTTTGAAGAGTTGCCTGATAGGTTAGAAGTTTTATGTCATTTTGCTAATGGCAATTTGCCCGATTATTTTATTCATCCTATTATTCGAGCGATTATTGTACATT
Organism: Candidatus Ruthia sp. Cpac_8_S14; assembly: GCA_021730205.1. Taxonomy (GTDB): domain Bacteria; phylum Pseudomonadota; class Gammaproteobacteria; order PS1; family Pseudothioglobaceae; genus Ruthia. Next base: position 69,932 of record CP072533.1, read on the forward strand.
TTGTTTTAGCATTTGACCACCCTTTTATAGATGACAATGGGCGTACAACTAGAGCGTTGTTTTATTGGGTGATTTTGAAAGATAATTATTGGTTGTTCCACAATATGTTATTTTATCAACAGCTAACTCAAATTTATTAATCAAAGCATCAAAGGCTTGTTTGATTATGTGAACAAGAAGCAAAATCAACAACAGCAAGCATTAAAACTACTTGCTGCATATTTAGCCGATGGAAGGCTAAACCCTCGTCAAGCTATGATTGTTCAACACGCTATCCAAATATCCGGGAATGGGTTTATACACCATTGCAGGGCATAAATTATCTCACCATGTTAGTTATGCAACAGTTAAATCAGATTTAGAAAAACTAGACTTATTACAACAATCCAAACGTGAGACTTTATATGCGTTGATTAGCAATTAATGCCAATGAGCAGTGGGTGAGACAAGTGCGACTGAAATTGATAAAATTAACATTTTGCAAGCCACTATGTTAGCCATGCATCGTGCTGTTGAGCATTTAAATATGATCAGATATTGGTGGATGGTAATCGCGTTGCCCTGAGCTTGAAAATTGTACACCAATATTAAAGGCGATTTAACTGAGTCAGTTATATCAGCAGCATCGATTATTGCCAAAGTAACGAGTGATAGAGAGATGATTGAGTTGGATAAGCTTTACTCAATGTATGGTTTTTTTTACCAAACATAAAGGTTATGACACCAAGGTGCATATTGAAGCTTTAACAAAGTTTGGCGCCATTAATGAACACCAGTATTCATTTACTCCGGTGAAAAATCGCTACCTAACAACCTAATTTGACGCTGTAAGTCAGCTTTTTTTTGCCTCAAGCCGGCTCTACGTTTATCTCCAAGTGCTTTAAAGCCTATCGCGTTCTATTTCAGCCTTGGGACGAATTTTTAGATAATCAAACAACTTAACAATCTTGTAAACACCTTTGGCTTTAGCAGCAGTTTTGGCGGCCATATCCGCTTCGCGCTTAGTCAAAGCACCCATTAAATAAACTACCTGATCTTCAACCATCACCCGAACACGAGTTGGATGAAATACTTCCTGATTTTGAAATAGAAGTTCAACTTGTATGGTGATGGTTGAATCTTTAGCTCGGCTAAGCAGTCCGCTTGAAGGCCCGAGTTTAATTTCATTAAATATTTGTGAAATTTTTGGCACTTGATGTTGTGCTTGCTTGATGACATAAACGCGTATTTCGGATGTCGGTACTTCTCCAGCAATGAGTACTGTTTTGTTATAAACCATGAAATTAAGGTGCGCATCATTTAATATTGAATCTTCGCTAGACCAGGTTAATAGCCTTAAGGCAATAATTTTGTCATCTAATATTTCTCCAACACTACGCCTGTCATTACTTATTGAAATTATTGAACTAACAGTTGAGGCGCCTTGAATGATTGGTGTACAGCTTGTTAGAAATAAAGAGCTTACTATTAAAAGTATTGATAGAATTATTTTATTCATAATGTTTAGCTTTCGATAGTGTCTTTTATCCAAAAATTTTTAGGATATCTTAAATCAGATTTAAGCCCGATAGCATCAAACTTGCACAGATAATCTTGATATTTCTTGGTGTGTCTGTAAATACAATTCAGCCGTTCGAATTATTATTTTTGCATTTTATGAGTAACCGTTTCTACTGCAGTGCCAAAACGAATATTAGCCTGATACCGAACTTCAATAAAAACAGATACTTTGTCAAATTTGATTGATTATTTACAAGCAGATGATGCATATCAAAAAGGTATTATAGGCGAGAATAAGGTTGGGATTAGCGAGTCACGCTGTTTAGGACGTTGTGAATATGGACCTGTGGCAGCTTGTGTGCCCTGATAATGTTTGATATTAGTATATTGATGAAGAGGATATTAACGACAATGTTATTAGAAAGACTACAAATTGATTAGTTTCTTATACAATTGATTAGTTTCTTGAGTTAAATTGTCAATATCTAGGTTATTTTCAATAATATCAGTAGGCAATTTGTCACACAATTCTAAACGCAGCGAATGGTTAGTCTGCGCAGAAATTATGCTTTTTGCTTCCTTTAGATTGAGGTTGTCACGAGCAGTTAACCTTTTAAATTGTTGCTTTTCATTGCAATTAACAATAATTACCCTATCAAACAAATGAGCAAGGTTCTTTTCAGCTAATAAAGGTATTTCAACCACCACTAGTTTGGTTTCTAATTTTTCAATTTCAGTTTGCATGCGTATTAATATTTCTGGATGCAACACCGCTTCAATCAATTGTTGATTAGATTTATTCTTTAATAAAAGCTTACGTAAGGTGTTACGATTGAGGCTTTTATTAGCATTAAGAATATCATTACCAAAGTATCCTATTAATTTTTTAAGTCCAAGCGTGTCAGGTTTGACCACGTCGCGCGCAAGCTCGTCAAGGCTGATAACATCCACGTTCAAACCACTTAAGATTTGACCCACCCTTGATTTGCCATAAGCAATTCCGCCTGTTAGTGCTATTTTAATGATTGACATAGTTAAGATTTTATCAATACTACACTTTATCTATTGACATTTACGTTAAATCTTTCGATAATACCCCCTCTTATGGTTATGTAGCTCAGCTGGTTAGAGCACAGCATTCATAATGCTGGGGTCGGTGGTTCAAGTCCACCTATAACCACCATATACAATAAGGGGTTTAGTGTTTTTTCACTAAGCCCATTTTTATTGGGCTACCACTGGGCTACCGTTTGGCAAGAAATTGCCTTTATATTAAATCTCGATTAACCCTTGCTACAGTGCTATTTTAAACAAACTCCACTTTAAGATTTTTATTCTCAGTTTCTTCACAGTCTGAAATTAACTTAATGCCAGTGATGTTGTTTGAGTTGTGACTAATTTCTTGTTTTTCTATATAGCTTCTTTTCTTTCCCTTGGTTTTTAAAAAAAAGATAGTTGCTGCTGTATTGCCAGACTCTATTAATTCATATAGTTTGCTTTCTGCAAATTATTAATACTTTGAATTGTGCGCTTCAACTAACACGTATGATTTTAAGGGTACGTTTGAGTTGTAAAAGTAATATAATAATATCTTACTGTTTATATTAACTATCAAATTATGAAGCGATATTTTCTAATATTATTATCAATATTTACAGTTTTTTTACTTTCTGGTTGTGGAAACAGTTATGACAAGTTTTACAAGTCTAATGCTGCAGTTACCCAGAAACTTGGAGACCCTCGAGGAAACTATGAAATCCTTAAGGATGGTGAAGAGCCCAAGATTGCCTATTCCAGCAAAGAGAATATGGAGGATGATATTGCCAAATTAGTGGCACAAGGCTATGAATTATTAGGTGAAAGTGCATTTGTAGGGGAAAAAGATACTAAAAAAAATGTTATTGAGCACGCAAAAAAAGTTGGCGCTACCTTGGTTTTGCTTATGGATATTAGTGAGGGTGTAAAAACACAAACAAATACTATAATGATGCCACAGATTGCAAACACTTCATATTATGGCTCATATGGTTCTGGCTCTGCCTATACAACATATAGTGCTCCTATGAACTTTACAACCAGTTATGAGCGTGTACATCAAGAGGCATACTTCCTTATAAAAAATCCAAAAAAACTTAAGTTTGGGCTTTCAGTTGGAAATTTGACCGAGAAGGTGAAGCGAGAAGTTGAAAGAAATACTGGCGCTTTGGTTGTGGCTGTTTTTAATGATTCCCCAGCATTTTATTCAAATGTTATTAGAGGTGATGTAATTATTAAAATTGATGGTATTGACGTTAAGAGTGCCGATGATTCGGTTAAAGTAATGGCTGAAGTTGATGCTAAATCTGGTAGTTCGGTATTGACGGTTATCAGAAAAGGAAAAATAAAAGAAGTTGTTGTTAAGTTTTAATTATGAAATATAGTCTAATATTCTCTCTCCTTATGGCTGGCAACATATCGGCACTTGCCCTCACAACAGAAGAAAAACTAAATATAGCAATTTCAAACATAGCAAGTGCTATTGAGGACGTTTCAGATTTTCAAAATTCTGTTATCAAAATTCCAGTTACAAGTGAAATGTCCAAAGAGTCAGTTGAAGAGGCTATGGAGTCTGTTGCCACTTCAATGGGAGTTCGCTCTGTTGGAATGCTCCCAACATCTCAAATGTATGAACTACAAACCGACAAGAGTCAAAAATTTTACAAAACATATCAATACTCAGATATAAAAGACTCTATTATTTTGATTAATTACAATACTAAGTTGTCCACGGTTTATCCAATTAGCATACATTTGGTTGAGGGTCTTGGTGGGCAACTGTGGCTAACTACCGCTGATATTCAGTCAACAATAAGCCAACATCAATCATCACCAAAATATATACAAGAGATTTTATATCGTGCAAAAGCGACAGCGCAGAAAATAATGAATTCTGGTGCTACTGGGGATTTTTAGGTGTTTAATCAATACAAGGAAGGGTTATGAGATATAGAAATCCACAAGGAACTTTAACAGAGGAGTGTATGTCTTGGTTTGCAGTTCTATTGTTTAATGTTTTAACTTTTGACTTGTTTATGTTTGTTTACTTGATTTACAAAAAAGTATGGCAACACGCAATTATTTATCTTGTTGTAGCATTTTTTGTAATTCCAGTAATTATTTACCCGTTTTATATTTTGGCTCTATTGTTAGAAAGAATTATTTAACTAATGGCTGGATAGAAGTGTCAGATACTGCAGATCAGTTGAGCGGCAATATTAAAGTCAAAAGCAAGATTGGTGATTATGCTATTCTTGCAATAATAGTCGCCCTTTCACTTACTATTGCTATTCAATTGCTGTCTTGATTAAAACCTACTATATAAAAAATATTATGAAAAAAAATACCACACCTTTAATAACAATAGTTTTATTTGCACTATCTGGTTGCGCCACACTACCAGATACATCTACAACAAAGAACGTTATGAAAATTCATCAAGGAATGGACTCAGCTGAAATAATTAAAATATTTGGATACCCTAAAAACATTGATATAAGTGTTTGTGGAAAAATTCCAAATCAGTGGAATTGTACGACTTGGGAGTATGGCGATAGGGCGTATGAAAATGCAAAGTTTGTATTTCAAGGCGATAAAGGTAATTTAGTGGTAAATAATTTTAGAGTTGATAGGGATTAAGGCGCATATGATGAAAATATTAACAATCGTAATATCTATAGTTGTATCATTCACATCAAGTGCTAATTGGGTGGAAACAAATAAAGGTTTATATAAGATTTTAGAACTTGAGGGTGCGAAAATTATTAGTGTTAATTCGGCACATAAGGATTCAACTTACACCCTAACAACCATAACAACAAATTCTGGACTTTATAGGTGTTTTGAAACTGTATATATGGATGATAGATATATTGACGATCGAAATTCTTGCTATGTTTTGAGGGCAGACTAAAACTACACAAATTAATAACTTTAACATTGCTTAGCCCACAACTATTAACCACAACTAATCATTAGTACAACTCACTCCCCGAACTTCACCTAAAGGGTTCAGTCCGTGAGTTATATCCAATGGTCGTGGATAAAGTTATGGATAAGCCTTAAGCACCCCTAATGCACATACAGAAATCACCATAGGTATGGCTAACTATATAAAGGTGTTTGAAAACTACACTGAGAGAAGTATAGAATAAGTCTTTAAATCAAACCTATTTAGCCTATAGTTGATATGCTTCAATGGTCGATAGGTATGAAAAGCATACCGAGTAAGTATGAATATCAGCACGGGCGATTTAATTTATTCACGTTTGATATTTGCCCTTTTTACGTTTTTTTTATATTACGTCTTCTTTTGCTCGGTATTTTTGTATTTTAGATTTTTACCTTCAATAAAACACTTTGATGGCTTTTTGTTTGTTGCCAAGTGACTATATAGGTACGTGTTTTTTTCTAAGTCTATAAAGTCATTAACTTTTTCCCAAGTTATGGCGTAGAGCGTCGGTGCTTTATATCCTCCATAACTCATACCCCCATAAACATTGATAGCAATAAAACCCTTCTGTTCAAGTTCATCTCTTGCTCTGTACATTGTTTGGTTTGATTTGAAGTAATCTTTTAATAAGGAGTGCGTTATTTGAAGGTCGCCATTATTCTTGCCTTTATATTGATAGGCAAGATGTATTAACAACTTAACAGCATTTCCACTTAATGATTTGAAGGCGTCACAGCGTATTACATAGCGAGGAATTTCAGCAAAGTTTGGCTTGTTGTTTTTTCTTTTTTTCATATCTTTGTCTATTGTTGATTGTCTTTTAATTCTTGTCGCTTTTGAATCTTGATTCTGTGGCTTGGTTTTAGTAAAAAAGTTATTATCGTTTTCAGATGTCAGTTTCCAGAGGTTGTCACTGGTAATTTTTCCATCAATTACAAAACTACTACCTTTTAGCGCTTGGTTTTGTGGCGTTCTCCAAAACTCCATTTCAATAGGCTGAGCAATAGGTTCATCGCCATCAAGTGTTGGGAAATCTTTTATATTTCTACCCAATTCGTGAGCATTCAAGCCCAAAAGCAAAAACAATGCTTGGTTATAAGTTAGTGACTTATTAAGTGCTAAGTTTGTAATTTAATTCTACAAAGTCTTGTCCTTCCTTGATATTTGGATTGATACCATCTGCTATTAAATGAAAACTTAGTACTGAATTCCATTTTTGGAAATATTCACCTTTGTTTTTTGAAAGAAAATCAAGCCACTTCTTAATTTTACAAAATAAGAGTTCCAGTAGTTTCAATGCTTACTATTCTATTGTCATCAATATATTCAAATATGTGTTCATAATCTATTTCGGGACATTTGTATGGAACTACTTTCCTCATAGTCATTTAACTTGCTCCAGTATGAATTCACTTATCCTTTCCATTGGCTGTCTTAGACTTTCCACTTCTTTAATGATATAGCCAACAGTTACATCTCTTGTATTCTTATGATTCATAAGGCGTTTGAGTGTGTACTCCCTAATGCTTAGACCTTCAGCGATGGTGATAAAGGTTCGTCTTAAGTCGTGAATGCTAAAATAAATTCCACTAATAGTCCTTGCTTTGACTACTTGTTTTTGAGGAGTATTAATTGGCTTGTTAGGGTCGTTTACCCTCAAATACAAAAAGACCGCTTGTATTGGTCTTGCGTTGGCTTAATAAGTCCATTAAATAGTCAGTTAACGGCAATGAGTGTGTTTCGTGGTTTTTGGTGTCTTCAATGGTGAGGCTTCTATTTTTAAAATCAATATTTGCCCACATCAAAGTTGAGGCTTCACTCTTTCTAAGTCCAGTCATTAAAACAAATATGAAAAAGTCTTTTGCTATTTGGCTATTATTTGGCTGTTTTTTGTTCGTGCCATATATATTTTTTGTATTGAGTTTGTGAGTTGGTAGTTCTTGTATGGCATTCCACCACGTTTTTAGTTCGTGATTTTTAATAATAGTTTGCTTGCGTGTTTCTCTATTCCACGCTTTAATGTGGCTTAGTCTTGATACTGGGTTATGCAAGATAATCGGATTGCTTTTTGCATCCTCATATTCACCTATCGCATAATTAAACAAAGCCCTTAATAAGCGCATTGTGGTGTTTGCCCGTGTGGGTGATTGCTTGGTAATTTTGCGGTGACGTTTTTCCACCATATCACGGTTAATGCTTAATAGTTCTTTATTGCCCCAGTCTTTAAGATAGCCGTTAAATGTGTATAAATAATTTGTAGTGGTGTTTGCCTTTAGATTTGTGCCACGTGAAGTTATATAGTCTTCTAATACTTGATTGAGGGTGATTTTTTTTAACTTATCTTCTTTGGCTTTGCTGTTTGGGTTTATGCCGTCACTAATAATATTTAATACAGTCCTCGCTTGTTTTCTCGCCTGTGGAATGGTCATATCGGGAAAGTGCCCCAGTGTAGTAAAAACCTTTTTTCCGTTTACCCGTTTAATGGTTAAAAATGTTTTTGTTTCCGTACTGGTTAGTCTTAATGCCAGATCCTTGACGTCACTATCATAATAAATTGATCGCTTGCCTTTGCTTGGTAGCGGCAAAACATCTATCTGTTTAACTGTAAAGTTATTCATAAATCACCAGCCCTATGAAAAACCAGTGCTGGGGTCGGTGGCATAGTGAAATACTGCTCTATCAACATTCTTATTATTTATCCTTAAAAATTTACGGGCTACCACTGGGCTACCATTTGGTAGGTAAATATTCAGTTTTAAAAATATCTACAAGAAAAATTGACACCCGTATAAATCCATTTAAATAGGGGTTTAATAGATTATAATAGAGTTGTTGGGAAGTGTGAGGATAATGTATTAAAACATTTTCATAATGCTGGGGTAGGTGGTTCAAGTCCACCTATAACCACCACGTAATATCAATGTATTTTATATATAATGCACATCTTTTTTTATTTATTAAAAAATCAGCCCTATAATTTAGTCAGTTGTTTCTATTGTATGATTACTTTATTTGTTATAAAACAATCATTTGGGTGTGGCCTTGATTGAAGGGTAGTTTTTACGTATAATAATTCAGTTTTACTCAAGGGGTTTTATATGCCATCACGCAGAGATTTAGCAAATGCCGTTCGCGCTTTAAGCATGGATGCAGTTCAAAAGGCAAATTCAGGCCACCCGGGTGCACCAATGGGTATGGCAGATATTGCACAGGTACTTTGGAATGATCATTTGAAGTATAACCCAGCACACGCTAAGTGGGCTAATCGTGACCGTTTTGTGTTATCAAACGGACATGCCTCAATGCTGATTTATTCATTGCTACATTTATCAGGTTATGATCTTAGCATGGATGATATTAAAGAGTTTCGTCAATTACATGCCAAAACCGCAGGTCATCCTGAATATGGTTATGCAGATGGTATTGAGACAACAACAGGCCCATTGGGACAAGGCATTACTAATGCGGTTGGTATGGCAATTGCCGAGCGCACGCTAGAGGCACAATTTAACAAGCCAGGTCATGATATTGTTGACCACAACACCTATGTATTTATGGGTGATGGCTGTTTAATGGAGGGCTTGTCTCATGAGTCTTGCGCTATGGCAGGCACGTTAGGGCTTGGCAAATTGGTTGCATTTTGGGATGATAATGACATCTCTATTGATGGTCATATTTCTGACTGGATGGAAAAAGATGTAGCGGGTCGTTTTGAGTCTTATGGTTGGCATGTTGCTTGTGATGTTGATGGTCATGATGCTGATGCAATTAATGCGGCAATTATTGCTGCTAAAGCTGAAACTACCAAACCTTCACTTATTTGTACACGTACAACTATTGGCTTTGGTTCGCCTAATTTATGTGGCACGCACAATTGTCATGGTGCGCCACTGGGTGATGATGAAATTGCAGCAACTCGTAAAGAGTTGGGTTGGGATTTTGCGCCATTTGAAATTCCTGAAAATATTTATGCAGGTTGGGATCATAAAGAAAAAGGCGCTACTGATGAATCAGTTTGGGATGTTAAATTTGCAGCCTATAAAGCTGAGTTTCCAGCAGATGCGGCTGAGTTTGAGCGTCGTATGTCAGGTGATTTGCCTGCTGATTTTTCAGTTAAAATGGATAAATTTATTGCTAAAACACAAGAAGAAATGCCAAATATTGCTTCCCGTCAGGCCTCTCAACGTGCGATTGAGGCCATGGGTCCTTTATTGCCAGAAATGTTTGGTGGCTCTGCTGATTTGACCGGTTCTAACCTAACTAATTGGTCAGGCACTGTTAAAGTGAATGCACAAAACGCGAATGGTAATTACCTTTCATGGGGTGTGCGTGAATTTGGCATGGCACATATGATGAATGGCATGGTGCTTCATGGTGGTTTTAAGGTTTATGGGGCAACCTTCTTTATGTTTATGGAATTTATGCATAATGCATTACGCATGTCAGCACTGATGAAAATTGGCACAATTTATGTTTATACTCATGATTCTATCGGTTTGGGTGAAGACGGCCCTACGCATCAACCAGTTGAGCAGTTAGCAACCATGCGTATGATTCCTAATTTCCAGTCTTGGAGAGGGTGCGATGCCGTTGAATCAGCGGTATCTTGGAAAATGGCGATGCTTAGAGGTGATGTACCAACAGGATTGGTCTTTTCACGTCAAACTTTAACAGCCATGGCGCGAACTTCTGAGCAAGTGGCAAATATTGAAAAAGGCGGCTATGTCCTTAAAGATTGTGAAGGTACAGCTGATATTATCTTTATTGCAACGGGTTCTGAGGTGGGCTTAGCAATTGAAGCAGCGACGGCAATGGATGCCAAGGTGCGTGTCGTTTCAATGCCTTGTACAAATGCTTATGACAATCAAGACCAAGCTTATAAAGATTCAGTTTTAACACCAGATGTTAAGCGTCTTGCGATTGAGGCAGGTGTTGGTGATGGGTGGTATAAATACGTAGGTCTAGATGGTGATGTGGTTTGTATGACAACCTTTGGTGAGTCTGCACCAGCGAATCAATTATTTAAAGCATTCGGCTTTACAACAGATAACGTTATTGCAAAAGCAAAAGCTGTTATTAGCTAGATAATAAATTTAAACACGGCAAAAGTTACTAATAATTTTTTTAGTGTTTTAATGAGATTTATGCCCAAACGGCATAATGTAATGAAGTAAAAAAAAAAGGAGTAAGAAAATGGCAATAAAAGTAGGTATTAATGGTTTTGGTCGTATTGGTCGCATGGTATTTCGTGCAATTGCAAAGGATTTTCCAGAACTAGAAGTAGTTGGTATTAACGACTTATTAGATAATGATTACTTAGCATATATGCTTAAATACGATACAGCTCACGGTCGTTTTGACGGTGATATTGCAGTCGATGGTGATAATTTTGTCATCAATTGCAGAAAAATTCGCTTGTCAGCTGAACGCAATCCTGCTAATCTTGCATGGGGCGATATTGATGTAGATGTGGCGATTGATTGTACTGGTTTTTTCTTAACTGAAGAATCTTGTCAAGCACACATTGATGCAGGTGCAAAAAAAGTGGTTCAGTCAGCGCCCTCTAAAGACGGTACACCAATGTTTGTCTATGGTGTAAACCACACTGAATATGCAGGTCAAGCCATTATTTCAGCGGCGTCTTGTACCACGAATTGTCTTGCGCCAATCGCTAAAGTGATTAATGATAATTGGGGCTTAAAGCGCGGTCTAATGACAACAATTCATGCATCAACATCAACACAAAAAACGGTTGATGGCCCTTCAATGAAAGATTGGAGGGGTGGTCGTGCGGTGTTTGAAAATATCATTCCTTCATCAACAGGTGCTGCTAAAGCAGTTGGTGTTGTATTGCCAGAACTTAATGGCAAATTAACAGGCATGGCATTTCGCATTCCATCGGTTGATGTTTCAGTGGTTGATTTAACTTGTGAATTAAACAAAAGTGCAACTTATAAGCAAATTTTTGACGCTATGAAAGAGGCCTCAAAAGGTTCAATGAAAGGCACATTGGCCTATACTGAAGACTCAGTTGTATCAAGTGATTTCCGTGGTTCTAGCGCTTCTTCAATTTTTGACTCTGGCGCAGGTATTGCACTGGATGATACATTTGTTAAAGTTGTGTCTTGGTATGACAACGAGTATGGTTATACTTGTAATATGCTTCGTTTAGTTGAGCACGTTGCTTAAACTATTAAAAATACGGTTCGTGTCATGAGCCGTGCTTTTATGTCAGATTTGTATATTAAAAACTCACAACTTAGTGTTAGTGAAGTAATTGAAAAACTCAAGCAGGCCGTCACAGACAATCAGTTTGGAATTTTACATGTTTTTGATATTAAACAAACATTGGCTGATAAGGGCCAAGAATTGGCAGAGGAATGCCACATATTCGAAGTTTGTAATCCAAAAGTCGCAAAAGATATTCTTGAAAAGAATGTTAATTTAGCCATAATGTTGCCGTGTCGAATTTCGGTATACACTCAAGATAATGTTACCAAAGTTGGATTGGCATTGCCCTCTAGGCAAATTGTCCAACTGTCAAATATTAATGGGCTGTTGCCATTAGTTGAGCCTGTTGAAAAAAGTCTGATTAAAATTGTTGATCAGTCTATTGCATAAATAAGTAGGAGAATTATTATGTTAGTTATTAATCTATCAGATTTGGATTTAAGTTCAAAACGAGTGTTAATTCGTCAAGACCTTAACGTACCAATTTCTAACGGGGTTGTTACTAGTGATAAGCGCATCAAGGCTTCACTACCAACCATTGAAATGGCAATGAAACAAGGTGCTAAAGTCATGCTAATGTCACACCGTGGTCGTCCAACTGAGGGTGAGCCAAGTGATGAATTTAGTCTGCAACCTGTTTCTGATCGTTTGAGTGAATTATTAAACACCACAGTGCGTTTAGAAAAGGACTGGCTGGACGGTGTTCAGATGAATGATGGTGAAGCGGTACTTTGTGAAAACGTACGCTTTAATGCTGGTGAAATGGCTAATGACGATAGCCTATCTAAGCGCATGGCTTTGATGTGTGATATTTTTGCGATGGATGCATTTGGTACCGCGCACCGTGCTCAAGCCTCTACTCATGGTGTTGCTAAATATGCACCCATTGCTTGTTCAGGTCCATTATTATCGGGTGAACTTGATGCGCTTGGTAAGGCATTAGATAACCCTAAGCGTCCAATGGTTGCGATTGTTGGTGGTTCTAAAGTTTCAACAAAGTTGACCGTACTTGAGTCTTTATCCAAAATAGTGGATCAGCTGGTTGTAGGTGGTGGTATCGCCAATACTTTTATTGCGGTTCAGGGTTTTAATGTGGGCAAATCTTTGTGTGAACATGGTTTAATTCCAACGGCTAAAAAACTCATGGAAGATTGTGAAATTCCAATACCAACAGATGTAGTTTGTGGCAAGGAGTTTTCAGAAACTGCTGAGGCGCAGATCAAAGCATCTACTGATGTTGCTGATGATGATATGATTTTTGATATTGGACCTGAGTCTGCTAAGCAGTTAGCAGAAATTATGAAAGATGCAGGCACGATTGTATGGAATGGCCCAGTTGGTGTGTTTGAATTTGATCAATTTGCTGGTGGTACTAAGACACTGGGTAAGGCAATTGCTGAATCTGATGCATTTTCAATTGCTGGTGGTGGCGATACATTGGCAGCTGTTGATAAATACGGTATTGAAGACAAAATAAGCTATATTTCAACAGGTGGCGGTGCATTTTTAGAGTTTCTAGAGGGTAAAACATTGCCAGCAGTAGAAATTTTAGAACAAAGGGCTGCGGGTGTAGATTTTGCCTAGAAGAACCAAAATATTAGCTACACTTGGTCCTGCAACAGATAAAGAGGGTGTATTAGCCCGTATTCTTGGAGCAGGTGTTAATATTGTGCGCATTAGTTTCTCACACGGTTCAGAACAAGAACATTTAAACAGAGTGAAGGCAGTAGGCGCTTGGGCGCAAGCCAACCAGACTTATGTGGGTGTTTTGATGGATCTTCAGGGCCCTAAAATCCGCATTGCTGCTTTCAAAGATGGCATGAAAATCCAATTGAATAATGGCGACGCCTTTGCACTTGATGCTGATTTGGATGAGAATTCAGGCAATCAACATTCGGTGGGTATTGCGTATAAAAAGCTACCACAAGAGGTGCAGATTGGTAACGTCTTATTATTGGACGACGGAAAAATAGTACTAGAGGTTACTAGCATTAAAGACAATAAAATTAATACCATTGTGGCACAAGGCGGTATTTTGTCAGATAAAAAAGGCATCAACCTTCGTGGCGGTGGCTTGTCTGCTAATGCATTGACTGAAAAAGATAAAAAAGATATCCTAATTGCAGCAAAAGCTAAAGCAGACTATGTGGCCTTGTCATTTCCAGTTAGTGGTGATGATGTGCGCGAAACTAAGCAATTATTAAAACAAGCGGGTTGTAATGCCGGTGTAATTTCAAAAATTGAGCGTGTTGAGTCTTTGGTAGAGGATGTTGTTTTAGATATTATTAAAGAGTCGGCAGGCATTATGGTAGCACGTGGTGATTTAGGTGTTGAAATTGGTGATGCACAATTACCTGCACAACAAAAACGCTTAATTAAGTTGGCTAGATCAAACAATCGAATTGTTATTACTGCAACACAAATGTTGGAATCAATGATTATCAGTCCAATCCCAACTCGTGCTGAGGTTTTTGATGTTGCTAATGCAGTATTAGATGGCACTGATGCAGTGATGCTTTCAGCTGAAACAGCGGTGGGTGATTTTCCTGAAAATGCTGTTAGAACTATGCACGATGTTTGTATTGAAGCTGAAAAAAACCCCATTGCTAAAATATCTCATCATCGTCTTGATGAAACCTTTACTTATATTGATGAAACCATTGCTATGAGTGCAATGTATGCTGCTAATCATATCGGTGCTAGGGTGATTGCAACCTTAACAGAAAGTGGTAAAACCGCCATATGGATGTCAAGAATTAGTTCAGGTATTCCTATTGTAGCGATGTCTGATAAAGTATCGACTTTGCAAAAAGCTACACTTTACAGGGGGGTTCATCCTTGTTTTTTGTCAACTAGAAGAGATTGGATAGAGATAAACAAGGCTGTCATCAAGCGTTTACAAGTTGGCGATTTTGTTTATGATGGCGATATTGTTATATTAACTAAGGGTATGTATAACAATAAGTCTGGCGGTACAAACCTGATGAAAATTTTGACAGTGGGTGATTCAGAGTATTAAAATAAGAGTAAAAACAAACAGTCATAATTATTAAATAATAAAGCACTAAATCTTAACCATCAAGAAAGAACTTAAAAAGGAGAAAAATATGTTAATTTCATTAAGAGAATTATTAGACCACGCGGCAGCCAACAACTATGGCATGCCAGCATTCAATGTTAATAATATGGAGCAAGTCCATGCTATTATGCAGGCTGCAGATAAAACCAACAGTCCTGTTATTATGCAAGGTTCTGCTGGTGCAAGAGGCTACGCAGGCGAGCCGTTTTTACGCCATTTAATTTTAGCAGCAACTGAAATGTACCCACACATTCCAGTGGTTATGCATCAAGATCATGGTTCTGAACCATCTGTCTGTCTGCGCTCAATTCAATCGGGTTTTTCATCAGTGATGATGGATGGCTCATTAGAAGCAGACATGAAAACACCGACTTCATTTGAATATAATGTTAATGTGACTGCTGAAGTTGTGAAAATGGCACACGCAGGTGGCGTTTCCGTTGAAGGTGAGTTAGGTTGTTTAGGCTCACTAGAAACTGGCATGATGGGCGAAGAAGATGGCCATGGCGCTGAAGGCAAGTTAGATTTAGATATGTTACTAACTTCAGTTGAAGAAGCCGCTGATTTTGTTAAGGCAACTAATGTTGATGCATTGGCCATTGCTATTGGCACCTCGCATGGTGCTTATAAGTTTACCCAAGAGCCAACAGGCGATGTGTTGCGCATTGACAGAATTAAAGAAATCCATGCACGTATTCCAGATACGCATCTAGTGATGCACGGTTCTTCTTCAGTACCACAAGACTGGTTAGAAATTATTAACGATTTTGGTGGTGACATGGGTCAAACTTATGGCGTTCCTGTAGAAGAGGTTCAAGAAGGCATAAAACACGGTGTACGTAAAGTTAATATTGATACCGATTTACGCATGGCGTCAACAGGGGCAGTTCGCAGACACTTGATTGAAAATACATCAAATTTTGATCCGCGTAAATTTTTAAAAGAAGCGACCAATGCAATGAGTGATATTTGTGCAGCACGTTTTGAAGCGTTTGGCTCAGCGGGTAATGCAGATAAAATCAAAGTTTCTTCATTAGACGCTATGGGTCAAAGATACCTCTCTGGTGAATTGGACGCTCAAGTGAAGTAGGCGCTTAGCAATTAAGAATCAAAAAAGGCTCGTTCTAACGGGTCTTTTTTATTTTGAGTCACGAACATGGGACAAACTAAACACTATTCAGTGATTGTCATTGGTGGCGGTCATGCTGGCACAGAGGCGGCACTTGCGAGTGCTCGTATGGGTGTTAGTACGTTGCTTATTTCCCATAATATTGAAACGTTTGGACAAATGAGTTGCAATCCTGCAATTGGCGGGATTGGCAAGGGGCATTTGGTTAAGGAAATTGATGCAATGGGTGGTATTATGGCGCGTGCGATTGACAAATCTGGAATACAGTTTCGCACACTGAATGCTTCAAAAGGTCCTGCGGTACGTGCGACTCGTGCGCAGGCTGATCGTATTTTGTATAAGGCACAAATTCGTTATGCTTTAGAAAATCAAGACAACCTGTCTTTGTTTCAACAGGCAGTTGATGATTTAATTATTGAGCATTATCAAATTAAAGGTGTAGTGACTCAGATGGGGCTTGCCTTTATGGCAAGTAAAGTCATTCTAACATCGGGTACTTTTTTGGGCGGTGTTATCCATATTGGGCAAAGCAATTTTCAAGGTGGTCGCGCGGGTGATGCATCATCAAACGCTTTATCAAGAAAATTGCGTTCTTACGATTTAGGTGTTAGTCGACTAAAAACGGGCACACCACCAAGACTAGATGGTAGAACGTTAGACTATTCTCTCATGCAAATACAACCAGAGGATACGCCACTGCCAGCGTTTTCATTCATGGGTGTTAAAGAAGACCATCCAAGGCAAATTCCTTGCTATATCACGTATACCAACGAAAAAACCCATGACTTTATTCGCACTGGATTAAAAGATTCACCCATGTTTACTGGCAATATCGAAGGCATTGGCCCTAGATATTGCCCATCAATTGAAGATAAGGTGGTGCGTTTTGGTGAGCGTGACTCACATCAAATTTTTGTTGAGCCTGAAGGGCTGACCACCAATGAGATTTATCCAAATGGGGTATCTACATCGTTGCCTTATGAGGCGCAACTAGACTTTATTCATTCAATCAAGGGCTTTGAAAATGCACATATCATACGCCCAGGTTATGCGATTGAATATGATTTTTTTAATCCCAAGGGATTAAAACAAACGCTAGAAGTTAAGAAGATCTCAGGACTGTATTTTGCTGGGCAAATTAATGGCACTACGGGCTATGAAGAAGCAGCAGTCCAAGGGTTATTAGCAGGTGTTAATGCGGCATGTGCCACACTAGAAAAAGATGCTTGGTTACCAAAACGCGATGAATCCTATATTGGTGTTATGGTGGATGATTTAATTACCAAAGGCACGAATGAGCCTTATCGAATGTTTACCTCGCGTGCTGAATATCGTTTATTATTAAGAGAGGATAATGCAGATGAGCGTCTTACACCTAAGGCTAAAGAACTTGGGTTGATTAGTGAGGCGCGTTGGCAGTCTTTTCAAGTCAAATATGAGACTGTTGCTCAAGAAAAAAATCGTCTTAAAAATACTTGGGTACAGGCGAGTGACACCCAAGTTAGCGCGGTTTTAAATCAAAGTTTAAACCATGAATATTCTTTGTTTGAATTGCTTAAACGACCTAAAGTTGATTATCAAATATTAAGCCAAATCGAATCTGGCAAGCCATTTTTAACGGATACTACTTTAATTAATTCAGTTGAAAATCAAATTAAATATGCCGGTTACATTAAGCGTCAATTAGAGGAAATTGAAAAATACCGCAAAAATGAAAATACAGCATTATCTGCAGATATAGATTATGACTCAATTAAAGCGCTTTCTGCTGAGGTCAGACAAAAACTTGAACTGCACAAGCCAGAGACCATTGGCCAAGCAAGTCGGATTCAAGGTGTTACCCCTGCCTCTATTTCTATTTTATTGGTGTATTTAAAAACGTATCAGTCAAAATGAATTCTGAAGCGTTGTTAATAGAAGGTGCCAGTTTGATGGATATTAAACTTGAAAGCGGGCAAGTCAGTAAGTTGATGAACTATCTTGAGTTGATTATTAAGTGGAATAAGACTTACAACCTAAGCGCCATCAGGACCATGGAACAAGGCATTTACAAACATTTGTTAGACAGTCTATCAATCATTGTGCACATTAAAGATAAGCCCTTATTAGATGTCGGTTCTGGCGCGGGTCTGCCAGGCATTGTGATTAGCATTATGAAGCCCGATCTTTCAGTTACTGTGCTTGATACAGTTGGTAAAAAATGTCGTTTTATGCAATTTACCAAAACCCAATTACAATTAGAAAACCTTAGTATAATTAATCATAGAGTAGAAAACTATCAGATTGAATTTTGTTTTGGACAGATTATTTCGAGAGCCTTTTCAAAGGTTGAAAAAATATTGAAATTGACACAACATTTATTATGCGATAATGGCGAATACTTGCTGATGAAAGGAGCGGGCTTTCAACAAGAGACATTGCCTCATGGTATAGATGTTCGGCCGTTATGCGTTCCAGAAGTTTTGGGCAAGCGATATTTATTAATTCTTAAGAGGGAAAAATGAAAAAAATAGGGTATTTTTTATTAGGTTTAATTATTGTTTTAATTCTTATTGTGATGTTTGTATTTGACCCAATGGGTAAAAAATATGCACAACAATACGCACAAAATTTACTCAAAACGCCAGTAACCATTAGCCAATTTAGCAGCAGTTTTCTAGATAAGGATTTAAATATTGATTTTATTGGGGTGCAGAACCCGCCAAATTTTAACAATAAAGATGCCTTTTCTTTGGACCATTTTGTATTAAAAATAAGCGATGAAACTACCTTGGATTTGATTGTTATTGATGAGTTGTTTTTTGATGGTATGCATTTTGTTTTGGAACAAAATAAGGCCAATGTGAATTTAGTTACATTGATTGACAACTTAGATAAAAATAGTAGTAATGCCACTTCATCTTCATCTTCATCTGAAAAAACCCAAAGTACTGGCAATAAAAGAATAAAGATTAATCAATTTAATGTCACTAACACCACATTAGAAATTGACACAAAGTGGCTTAAAGAAACCATCAAAGTGCCTAATATTAGCCTTGAAAAATTCGGTGGTGGCAGTGGCATTGCACTTAATCAAGTGGGTCAAGAATTGATGACGGTTGTGCTTAAGAATCTAAAAGGCGCTTTAGAGAAAAAAGGCATTGAATTGGGCAAGAAAGAAATTAAAGGAACCCTAATGCGTAAATTGGGGGTTGGTAATATTAAAGACTCGCTAGATTTTGGTGGAACGGAAGAACTACAAAACAAAGCCAAAGATTTATTTAAGCAACTTGGTTTTTAATTAATTGTGCAAATAGTTGACTCGCATTGTCATCTTGATAGGATAGATTTATCCGCTTTTGGTGGCAGTGTTGAACGTATGCTTGTTCATGCCAAAGAACTATCGGTAACTCAATTTTTATGTGTGTGTATTGATTTAGAGCATTTTGATGAGGTGTTTTCTTTGGCGAAAAAGCATCCACAAATTTACGCCTCAATTGGCGTGCATCCTTGTGAATTGGATGGTAAAGACCCAAGCGTTGAAGAGTTATTGACTCTGGCAAAACATGACAAAATTATTGCTATTGGTGAAACTGGCTTGGATTATTTCCATGTTGAAAAAGACACCGCTGACTGGCAAAGAGATCGTTTTAGACGGCATATTAAAGCTTCAAACCAATCAGGTAAGCCGATGATTATTCACACACGTAATGCCAAAAAAGACACTATTGCAATTATGCAAGCCGAAAAAGCTGAACGAGGTGTCATGCATTGTTTTTCTGAAGATTGGGAAACTGCTAAGGCGGCATTGGATTTAGGTTTTTATATCTCTTTTTCTGGCATTATTACCTTTAAAAACGCTCAAGATTTGCGTGAAGTGGCAAAAAAAGTATCTAGCGATAGATTGTTAGTTGAGACTGATTCGCCCTATTTAACGCCTGCACCTTGCAGAGGCGAGCCTAATTCACCAGCTTATAGCTATTATGTTGCTGAAAAGTTAGCTGAAATTCGCGGTGTGAGTATTAATGATATTGCCAGCACAACCACAAATAATTTTGAACAACTTTTTCTAGCATGAGTGTGAGTTTTAAAACCGTTGATGAATCCTCAGAAGGTCAACGCCTGGACAATTATTTACTTAAAGCACTTAAAGGCGTTCCCAAATCACACATCTATCGAGTCATTCGCAAAGGCGAGGTGCGTGTCAATAAAGGCAGAAAAAAAGCAGACTATAAATTAAACTTAGACGATATAGTTCGCATTCCACCTATTAAAGTATCTGCTACTAAGCCTGTATATACCTCAGATAGCTTAAAAAAACTATTAACTGACGCTAAGTTGTATGAGGATAAAGGTCTGCTTATTATCACCAAACCAAGTGGTTTGGCAGTGCATAGTGGTTCTGGGGTTGATGTTGGTGTTATTGAAGTGCTTAGGCAAATATATAAAGAGCCCATTGAATTGGTGCACCGATTAGATTGCGCCACTTCTGGAGTGCTTTTAATTGCCAAGAAGCGTAATGTACTAAAAAACTTGCACGAACAGCTAAGTCAGCACACCGTTGAAAAACGCTATACAGCTCTGACTAAAGGCGTTTGGTCAAAAAAGCGTCATACTATTGATGCGCCACTTTATCAAAACTCAAGATATGTCGTGGTAGATGCTAAGGGCAAATATGCAGTTAGTCATTTCCAACCGCTTAAAAATTTTTCCGCTGGGGATTTTTCCGCTTCATTGGTTGAAATTAGTATTGAAACTGGACGCACTCACCAAATTCGTGCACACGCAAAGTATGTTGGACATGCACTGGCTTGTGATGACAAATATGGGGATAAAGAATTTGACAGGCAAGTTAAATTCAAAGGTTTAAAAAGATTATTTTTGCATGCACATCAGCTTATTTTTACCAACCCATTAACCAATGATATTCAGAAAGTGAATGCACCTTTGCCAGTCGAACTGGAAGAATTTTTAGCCAAACTATGAGTTTGCAGTCCAAGACCACGTCCTTTAGGACGTATTTTCGCCTAATGCGTTTGGACAAGCCAATTGGTATTTATTTATTATTATGGCCAACATTATGGGCGTTGTTCTTGGCAGCAGAAGGTGTGCCTGACCTAAAATTGTTGTTGATTTTTGTTTTAGGCGTTACCTTAATGCGATCAGCAGGTTGTGTGATTAATGACTATGCAGACAGACACATTGATAAACTTATAGAACGCACCAAATATAGACCTATTACCTCAGGTGAAATTAATCATAAATCTGCGCTTAAATTATTTGTATTATTAGTCGTGTTAGCATTTGTATTAGTGCTATTAACCAACTACTTAACAATTCAACTTGCGATGATTGCAGCACTATTGGCAATTTTGTATCCATTTGCTAAGCGTTGGACTCACTTGCCACAGCTTGTGCTAGGTTTGGCATTTGCCATGAGCGTGCCAATGGCTTTTTCAGCAACCCTTAACACTATGCCAGCTACTGTTTGGTATGTATTTGTAGCAACGGTAATTTGGACGGTAATTTATGACACGATGTACGCCATGGTTGACCGAGAAGAAGATTTAAAAATTGGAGTCAAATCAACTGCCATTTTGTTTGCTAAATTTGACCGATTAATCATTGGAATTTTGCAAATTGGATTGTTGTTAACTTTAATAAAAATATCAGACGTTTTTAATCTAACTATCATTTATGATATTTCATTAGTTCTGGTTGCGTTGTTAATGATTTATCACCAACATCTCATTAGAAATCGCAAGAAGGACGCCTGTTTTAAGGGATTTTTACATAATCATTACGTGGGTATGGTTATTTTTGCAGGCATTGTATTATCTGTTACTTTATAAGTATTTTGGCATTATCTTCTTTTAATGAATTAGATAATGCCCGGCAATGCCTAAGAACTCGTGAATGGCAATTTTTGCATTGATTATGAGATTGCCTGTGAAAAACCCTGCATAGCCAGTAGAAATCATCTTAGGATTTAGGATTGTTGGTGGCCTTAAGGATGCGAGTACCTTCTATGGTTCTTTTTTAAACTGGCGTTACCAATTTGGCTAGACAATAGTCAGCATCCAAAACATGGATATATCCAATGTTGTTATTGTTAATATTGTATTTTTGGTAAGTGTTCTCTAGTGGTATTATTAAGTTATTAGCAACTGATAGGTAGCTAAAAAATAGCAACAAAAAGACAGAGGCGCCTAGAAGCACCCCCCTAGCCTTCATATAACTAGACCGATATAAGAAATATAAACCAACAAGTGTTAAATCCCTAATAACTCAATAAAAAAAGTAATGAGCTTTTTTTGCTAAGAAAAGAAAGCTCATTTGTTATTCAAATGCTTCGTAAAAGCTCGTTGATACCAACTTTAGAGCGTGTCTTAGTGTCAACTTGTTTGACAATCACCGCACAATAAAGCGAATAAGTACCATTCTTGCTTGGTAAGTTACCAGGTACGACTACTGAACCAGCAGGAATACGTCCATACGTGATTTCACCTGTTTCACGATTGAAAATTTTGGTGGATTGTCCAATATAAACACCCATTGAGATAACCGCGCCTTGTTCAACAATAACGCCTTCCACAACTTCTGATCTAGCACCAATAAAGCAGTTGTCTTCAATAATCGTTGGACTGGCCTGTAATGGCTCTAGTACGCCGCCGATGCCAACACCACCTGATAGATGAACATTTTTACCGATTTGTGCGCATGAGCCAACTGTCGCCCAAGTATCTACCATCGTGCCTGAGTCCACATAAGCGCCAATATTGACATAACTGGGCATCAGTACTGTGTCTTTAGCAATAAAAGAGCCACGACGCGCACTTGCTGGCGGCACCACGCGAACACCTGCTGCATTAAATTCATCTGCTGAAATATCAGAAAATTTAGAAGGTACTTTGTCAAAATATTGAGTAAAACCACCTTGCATAACGACATTGTCTTCTAACCTAAAAGACAGCAGAACTGCTTTTTTCAACCATTTATTAACAACCCAATCGCCCACACCTTTTTGCTGTGCAACACGTGTTTGGCCTGAATCAAGCAAACGGATAGCCTCAGCAACGGCTTGTTTGATTTCCATGCTGGCTGATTGTGGGTTGATATTGGCTCTATCTTCAAAGGCTTGCTCAATAATATCTTTCATGTTAAATTCTGTCCAAAAAATTAGGCATTATATCAGCAAGCGCGTTTTGTTGATAAGTGGTGGGTTTAAATTGTTGTATTTTTTGATGTAAATCAAGAGAAAAAAATATGATTGATGATATGATACGCAAGATATAAAATATCTCTCATTAAGAGTAAGAGGCAAGCATGACAGACAAAAAATCTCAAGTAAAAAGCTTATATGAAGAGGGTGAGCAATGGGTACAAAACCTAGGAGATGAAACCATTCATGCAAAACACATGAAGGGAAAATTTCGTAACTTCAAATGGTTGGCCATTATTGTTTGGTCGCCATTTTTTATTGGCCCATACCTTACTTGGAATGATAAACAAGCTATTTTGTTTGATATAGATAAAAGACAGTATCACTTATTTGATATTACCATTTTCCCGCAAGATATTTGGATGCTTACTATGGTATTACTATTTTTAGCGATTTTACTAGCGGCAATGACCACTGTTCTGGGTCGAGTGTTTTGTGGTTATTTTTGTTTTCAAACGATTTGGACGGATATCTTTACCAAAATAGAACAATGGATTGAGGGAACGCCAGCCCAACGCCGAAAGCTAGATAAGGCACCAATGAGTTCTAATAAACTTAAACTTAAACTGGCCAAGCACTCTATTTGGATAGCAATTGCACTTCTTTCTGGCATTACTTGGATGCTGTATTTTGGGGTGACTTGGGCTGATTATTTTAAGGGTGACATTACTTCTACAACGATAGTCATCACCGCCGCTATTGCACTTGGTGCTTACGTATTTGCTGGGTTTATGAGAGAGCAAACTTGCTTGTGGATTTGCCCATATGCACGTATTCAAGGAGCAATGGTTGATGATCAAAGTATTTTGCCAACTTATGACCATTATCGTGGCGAGCAACGTGGTAGACTTAAAAGAGGTGAGTTTGTTGAAGGATTTGGTGATTGTATTGATTGCCATCAATGCGTTGCTGTTTGCCCAACAGGTGTTGATATTCGCAAAGGTCAAGAGTATGGCTGTATTACTTGCGGGCTATGCATTGATGCTTGTGACTCAGTGATGGAGAAAGTTGGCAAACTTAAAGGCTTAATCCGTTATACCTCCTTAGCTGAGATGAAATTTAACAAACCAGTTAAGGCGCTTTATAAGCGCCCAAGGGTTGTTGTTTACGCGTCAATATTATTAGCGGCATTATCAGTATTGACTTATGGAATTCTAAATCTTGCACAAATGGACTTAAAAGTACTGCATGACAGACAGCCACTATTTGTACAGCTTTCTGATGGCTCAATTCGCAATAAATACGAACTCAAAGTCATGAATAAGACAGATAAAGTCATGCCAATTAGTATTAGTTTTAGCAGTAAAATTAAAAACCTAAAATCTAAAAAAGCGTTCAAAACAGTGATGACTCCAAGTGGCAATGTTAAATCTATTTATGTTTATTTAACCGCCTTTGAAAGTGATGTAGGTGCCGATAACGATGTTACATTTGTGGTTAAAAGCGAACAAGCTACTTTAGAATATGAAACTTCATTTTTCACACCTAAGAGCATGTAATGAGTATTCACAAAAGTCCAATAATGATGTCTATGTTAGTACTGTTTATCATTTTAGTGGGCGCGACTGTTTATCGAATTATTACCGCACTTGAAACTCACCCAGGATTGGTGGTTGAAGATGCGTATTCGAGTGGCAAACGCTACGCAGAAATACTCAACCACAAGAACCAATTAGCACAGCTTGGCTGGACATTAAACCTTGTCACTCCTAAGATTGTGACTCATAATATTAAACAAACCTACACGATTAATAGTGCACAGCGCGGTAAGGCTCTAACAGATGCTTTGGTTACAGTATATTTTTATCGTCCTTTAGAAAAAGCATACGATTTTTCTATCAATATGGTATTTCACAAAGAAATAAATCAATATCAGGCGCAAGTAATACTCCCCTTAAAAGGACGCTGGGATATGGTGATTGAAGTGGTTAAAGGGGAGTTTGTACAAAGAACTTCTAGAAAACTATTTGCTCAATAGCTATTAGTTTCTTATAGAAGCTATCACAAGGCTTTCCGCCTTTTAATAACACAATAATGAATTGAATATGGTTATATTGTTAGTCGTTATTTAGTAACGACTGAGGCTGTGCCAGCAAGACCAACGGCTGAAATTAAGATAAAATATGTTATTTTTTTAATATTCTTAAGCAAATTCATTTATTTTTTTTGTTAAATTAGAAAGCAAGCAGGTATTACGCAATTAAATTTTACTGTTGGAATAGGCATCAACCTCATCAGACTCTTATTCAGATTATGAGAGCAATAAGAATAATAAAAAATTTAATCTAGACTATTTATATAAAATCGCAAAAGTTTTAGAGGTTGATATCCGTGTATTTTTTTATTTAAGGGCCTATATTAATGCTTGTGGTCATGATTATGACGGTGTTCATAAGTGGCCATAAGTTCATCCATTTGGTCAGCAAATAAATCATTAAATTGAGCGTCTTTTAAAATGGCTTCTGGTTGTCCCATACAACAAATATGATGGTATAAGCATAAGACTTGGGTTGATCCCTTCATTACTCTATGAAGGTCGTGTGATACCATGAACACAGCACAATTTTGTTGCTTATGAATATCCTGAATGAGTTTATATAGGTGCATTTGACCATTTACATCAAGGTTTTGGGTGGGCTCATCAAGGATTAAGACATTGGGTTTTGCAAGTAAGGCGCGAGTCAGTAATACACGCTGTATTTCACCACCAGATAAATTTTTTAATGATAAATGTAGCAATGTTTCAATGCCTGTGAGCGCAGTGGTGGTTGTTAAAAACTGGGTATCAATTTTTTGATTAAGTTTAAGAAAATCAATCACTGAAATAGGAATAAACTCATTGGGAATAAATTTTTGTGGTGTGTAGCCCGGCCTAATATACTTAGATTTTTTAATCTTGCCATCGTCAGGGGTAATAAGCCCAAGCAGAATTTTAATTAATGAACTCTTTCCAGCACCATTTGGGCCAATTAAGGTAATGAATTCACCCGTTTTTAATTCAAAGCTAACATCATCAAGCACCTTCTTGCCATGATGGCTAAGACTAACATGATTTGCACTAATAAGGACTTCTGACATGGGCTAACAATGATGAATGACCAGCTTGTATTTTATACGTACAATTTATATATCTTGCTTTATCTTGTACTCGTGTGGACATTCAAAAATTGGTAAAATTTAGTTCATGCCACATAAACTAATTTTAATGGATGGCTCGGCTTTTTTGTTCCGGGCTTATTTTTCTACACTAAAGCAAAACTTAACCAATCAAGATGGTTTTCCAACAGGTGCTATGTTTGGTGTTATCAATGCTATTAAACGCCTTCAGAAGCAGTACCCAGGGGCTAAAATAATCACCATATTTGATGCCAAAGGTGAAAATTTTAGACACGATATTTATCCGCAATACAAGGCACATAGAAAGCCAGTTTATAGCGAACTGGTGATGCAAATTGAGCCTTTGTATGAGATTATCAAAGCCATGGGGTTTCATTTTATGTGTGTGCCTGAGGTTGAAGCGGATGATGTGATTGCTACCTTGAGTTGTTGTGCAAATCAAAATAATATCAAAACCATTATTGCTAGCAGTGACAAGGACTTAATGCAATTAGTGAATGTTAATATTTCTCAATTAGATATGAAAGGTACTGTGTATGATTACCAAGGTGTGGTTGAAAAAATGGGTGTTGCACCAGAGCAAATTTTAGACCTTTTAGCTTTAACTGGTGATAGTGCAGATAACATTCCTGGTGTGCCTAGTGTTGGTCCTAAAACAGCCATTAAATGGTTGCAAACTTATAACGACATTGCGGGTGTTAAGGAAAATGCAACACAAATTAAGGGTAAAGTGGGCGAAAAGTTACGTGATAATTTTGATTTGTTGGATTTATCTCACCGGTTAGTTAAGCTTAAATTTGATGTTGCTTTGCCTTGTAATATTTTGGATGACGAATCAGGACAAGATGTTGCTAAACTGGCTGATTTGTATCAACAGTATGGCTTTTCTATGTGGTTAAAACAGTTGGGTAATATGCCTATGTTAGAGCAAGAGGATATCCAAGCTATTAAAACAGCTAAAAGTACTAGCAATACGGTTGATGTTCTTGAGGACTATTCGCAGACACTGGTACTAGATTCGGATGTATTCAATACAATAGTTCATCGGCTTAAAACCTCAAAGACATTTGTATTTGACTTAGAAACTACGTCGCTAGATTATATGAATGCCACCATTGTTGGTTGGGTATTTTTAGTTGATAAGGATAGTTTTTATGTGCCTGTTGGTCATGATTATTTAGATGCGCCAAAACAGTTGGATTTTAAGGGCGTGCTTAATCAACTAAAACCAATTTTAGAGGACACCTCTATTGGGAAAGTCGGACAAAATATAAAATATGATGCACATATCTTAGCCAATTACCAAATTGATTTGCAAGGCATTAGTGATGACACTATGGTGAAATCTTATTGCTTAAATTCAGTTGCCACAAGGCACAATATGGATGATTTGAGCGAACATTACTTGAACCATCAAACCATTCATTTTGCTGATGTGACAGGCAAAGGTAAAAAGCAAATTACTTTTAATCAAGTAGATTTAGAAACAGCCTTTCCTTACGCTTGTGAAGATGTGATAGTGACGGATTTGTTAAATCATGTATTGAACGGGGAAATTGCTCAATATCCCAAGTTGGTTAAGTTGTATCAAAACCTAGAATTGCCACTAATCAAGGTGCTATTGCGTATGGAACGTAACGGTGTGGAGTTAGATGTGAATGCGCTAAGCACTCAGCAATTAGATATTGTTCAGCAAATGAAGAATATTCAGGCTCAAGCGTTTGAATTAGCGGATGGTGTATTTAATCTTGAGTCGCCCAAACAAATCCAGCAAATTCTATTTGAGCCTGAAGGTTTAGGACTAACACCTTTGAAAAAAACCCCCAAAGGTGCACCTTCTACTAACGAAGAAGCACTAAAACTTTTAGATCATCCACTGGTTGATTTAATATTAAGTTATCGCACATTAACCAAGCTTAACTCCACTTATCTTGAAGCACTACCTAAGCAAATTGATTTAAATACACACAGACTTCACACTTCTTATCATCAAGCAGTAACTGCCACAGGGCGTCTTTCATCAAGCAACCCAAATTTGCAAAATATCCCTATTCGTTCTGAACAAGGCGCACGTATTCGTGGTGCATTTGTTGCTGGCAAAGGCAACGTTATCATTGCTGCTGATTACTCACAAATTGAGCTGCGAATTATGGCTCAATTATCCCAAGATAAAAGTCTATTAGATGCTTTTAATCATAATAAAGACGTGCATAGTGCAACGGCATCAACTATGTTTAATGTATCAATTGATGAAGTAACAAAAGACCATCGTAGGCGCGCTAAAGCGATCAATTTTGGCTTGATTTATGGCATGAGCGCATTCGGATTGGCAAAACAAATTGATGTTTCTAGAACTGAAGCAAAACAATATATTGATGCTTACTTTGATAATTATCCCGGTGTGCTCAACTACATGAACAACATCAAAGAAAGCGCAAAAGTACAAGGCTATGTTGAAACCATCATGGGCAGACGCCTGTATTTGCCACAAATTAATGCCAAGAATAAAATGCGACAACAACACGCGCTTAGAATTGCTATTAATGCACCCATGCAAGGCTCTTCAGCAGACATCATTAAAAGAGCCATGCTTGATATTCACACGTGGATTGGGCAAGATAATTCAGACATTAGAATGATTATGCAAGTACACGATGAATTAGTACTTGAAGTAAGTGCATCAAAGGCTGACGAATTTGCCCATAAAACACAAGACTTAATGGTAAGTGCTTATCCACTGGACATTCCTCTTAAAGTGGATGTTGGCATCGGCAACTCTTGGCAAGAAACGCATTAAATTATTATGAAAAAACAATTACAAAAAATATTAAAGCAAGCTTTAAATTCATTAGTGAATGAGGGCGTACTTGAGAGTATGCCTGAGAATATTCGTATCGATCATTCTAAAGATAAAACTCAAGGAGATTTTGCCTCAAACATTGCCATGGTTCTGGCAAAGCGAGCAGGGCTGATTCCAAAAGTATTAGCACAAAAAATTGTTGATAACTTGGGTGATAACACGCAGATTGATAAAGTGCAAATTGCAGCTCCTGGGTTTATTAACTTTTTTATTTCCCAAGGTGAAAGCATACAAATAATTGAGCAGATTATTAATCAAGCAGAGCATTATGGAAAGGCGGACATAGGCAAAGGTCAGCGTATATTGTTGGAGTTTGTGTCTGCCAATCCAACTGGTCCACTCCATGTAGGGCACGGTCGTGGGGCGGCATATGGGGCAACGGTTGCTAATCTTTTACGCGGGATTGGATTTGAGGTAGATTGTGAATATTATGTGAATGATGCAGGTCGGCAGATGGATATTTTGGCGACTTCGGTTTATTTACGTTATGTTGAAACTGAGCAATTTCCAGATAACGGCTACAAAGGTGATTACATCTTTGACATTGCTAAAAAGATTAGTGGTGTAAAAAAGTTTAATATTTTTGACGGCGCTTGTAAAGATGAGAAAAACGGCGGCAACAAGGAAAAGCATATTGATGGTTTAATTGCTAATTGCAAGTCTCAATTGGGGCATGATTACAAAAAAATCTTTGATTTGGCGATTAATCATATTTTGAGTGGTATTAAAATCGATTTGGCTGAGTTTGGTGTTGAATACCAGCAATGGTTTTCTGAACAGTCTTTGGTGGACAGTGGATTGAACGAAAAAATCGTAAAAAAATTACAAGACTCAGGATACATTTATGAAAAGGAAGGGGCGCTTTGGTTTAAAACCACCGATTTTGGCGATGATTTAGACCGTGTTGTGGTGCGTGATAATGGCATGCACACTTATTTTGCCTCTGATATTGCCTATCATCTTGAAAAGTTTGAATGGGGCTATGACAAAATTATTAACATTTGGGGTGCTGATCACCACGGTTATATCGCAAGAGTTAAAGCGTCAATTAAGGCACTTGGTCACAATCCTGACAAATTGGAAATCTTACTGGTGCAGTTTGTTAACCTAATCAGAAAGGGTGAAAAAGTTTCTATGTCCACTCGCAGCGGCTCGTTTATTACTTTGGAAGAATTGTGTAAGGAAGTTAGCAATGATGCAGCGCGTTTTTTCTATATTTTTCGTAAGCCTGAGCAACATATGGATTTTGACTTGGATTTAGCCAAATCCAAGAGCAATGAAAATCCTGTGTTTTACATCCAATACGCTCACGCTCGAATTTGCTCCGTGCTGAACAAAGCGCAGAGCAGTCAAATACCAGATTTGGCATTGCTTAATAATGAGCACGAGCAAATACTCATTAAGCAACTTAGTCGTTATGCCGATACAGTTAAGAACGCCGCCATCAATTACGAGCCACATGTTTTAGCCTATTATTTGTGTGATTTGGCTGGCGATTTCCACAGTTATTACAACAACAGCGAGTTTTTGATTGAGGATAAAATTCTGCAAGCCTCTCGCTTGAAACTTGTCATTGCCACAAAGCAAATACTTCGCAATGGATTGGGCTTATTGGGTATGTCTGCACCTGATAAAATGTAAATTATGGATAATTTATCGCACGTTAAAATCAAAGGCTTTAAGCCTATTAAAGAGCTAGATTTAGAAATGAAACCAATTAATGTCTTGATTGGTGCGAATGATCCTGGCAAGAGCAATTTCATTTCTGTTTTTTTTAGACTATTAGATGTTCTTTATCAGAGAAAGCTACAAACTTACTTTACTAAAAATGGAAAAACAGAGGAATTCTTGTATTTTAGCAATATTAATAATTGATGTATCATTATCTTTAAATAAATCTTCTGAGAGCCCAATAGTTGTTAAATCTAGAGACTACTTCCTAAAACAATGTAAGTTATATCATTCTCATGATAGATCAAAAGAATGGCTTGAAAATTATCAGATGGGTACAACTTGGGAAGAAAACTTACTCGGCGGTATGCCAAAATAACAAGACTTCTCATTCCTGTTAAGGGTAAATCAGAAAGAAAATTTGTCGACTAGAGTCAGTGAAAAGTTAAATAGCCTTATACATAATTATGATTTCGTAACAACCCTGTATGATTTTTATGGATTTAAAGGAGTATCATTAGGCGAAACTAAAAAAAGCCTAGAATTAAAAATAGCATTAAGGGGAAGCAACGACATAAAATTATTCCTTATATCCATAATGTATGAATTTGGAGCGTTGCTTTTTTAGTGACGTTGAAATTATGGCAAATAATCTTAATGCTTCACAAAGTTGGATTGATAATATTTTGAATGAATTTAACGATTTAGAGGGGATCAGTAATTCTAAAGAAACCACACCATCCAAGCGTATTGAAAAGAATACAAAGCACATCAAAACTCAGCATGCGCCAAAGATCTTACAAGAGATTAGGTTGCTAAAAATACGAGAAAAATGCCAAGGTTTTAACGCTTGGCTAACGCAATTAGAAAGTCTGAATGAATGACCAAGCTCAACGCCAACAGGCCTTAGATACTAGCCGGTCTTTTATCGTTCAAGCACCTGCGGGCTCGGGCAAAACGGAATTATTGACTCAGCGTTATTTAAAATTGTTATCAGTTGGCGCCTCACCTGAGAGTGTAATTGTAATGACCTTTACTAAAAAGGCAGTAAGTGAGTTGACCACTCGAGTGATTGAGTCTTTAAAATCGGCTCAAGGCAATCGACCAAACGAGCCACATAAGCAAATTACTTACGATTTGGCTAAAGTATTAAAAAAATTTAAGGCATTTGATTGGCAATTATTAAACACGCCTGAGCGACTTAAAATTTCAACGATTGATGGTTTGTCAAGTTTGATTACCAGTCGTTATCCAAGTAAGAATCAATTAGTGCCCAAGCAAGTCATAGCGCAAAATTGGGCAAGAAATGATATTTATCTTCAAGCTGCCAAGCAGACATTATTGGCAATTGATGAGTCTGAATATCAAAATAGTATTGAGTCGGTGCTTCTATATTTGGATAATAATGTTAATAAGTTTTATCGGTTGATTACAGATATGCTGGCTAAGCGTGATCAGTGGCTTTTGAAATTGTATCAACATGGTGTACTTAATATTGAAACCTTGCAGTTGAGTTCTGAAAGGGTTATCATTCAACACTTATTGTTGTTAAAAAATGAGGCAGACTGTTATTTTGATGCTACTTTTTTTGAACTGTTAAAAGATAATACTAAGCCAGAGCTTATGAAAATTCAAGGTGTGCCAGATGCCACTATTGAATCGCTAGAGGCTTGGAAAAGCTTGTGTCAGCTGTGTTTAACCACTCAGGGCAAGTGGCGTACATCGTTGAATAAAAATAACGGCTTTCCCACAGAGTTAAAAACGCAAAAACAATCCATTATTAAAATTTTTCAAGATTTGTCTAGCCAACAGCAATTAAAGGAATTATTAGCAGGGGTTGAACAATTGCCTGATGTTGATTTTTCAACTAATCAAATTAATGTCCTTCAAGACATTGCACAAGTATTAAAGTTAGCTGTTGCTCAATTAAATATTTTGTTTGATGTTAATCAAACGCATGATTTTATCCAAGTTGCTTTGGATGCAGACCAAGCGTTAGATGAACATCAAGTCAGTGATATTGCACTATTTTTAGATAATAAAGTTCAGCATATTTTAATTGATGAGTTTCAAGATACGTCAACCACTCAGTTTGCTTTATTGGAAAAATTGCTTACTAGTTGGCAAATAGGTGACGGTAAAACACTGTTTTTAGTGGGTGATCCCATGCAATCTATTTACTTGTTTAGGCAATCTCAGGTGGGTTTGTTTTTGCAGGTTCGGGCACGAGGTATTGCTAATATTAAACCTGAATTTTTACAACTGAGTACCAATTTTCGCTCCTCTAAATCTGTGGTCGAGGGTAATAATAAAATATTTTCAAAAATATTTCCTCAACATGAAGATGCTTATAAAGGCGCGATTAAGTATGAATATTCACAGGCTAATTCCGTTGATGAAGATGAAAACGCCATTAACTTTTATCCATTTGCGCATAAACGTTATGATTTTGAGGCACAAAAAGTGCTTGAAATTATTCAAAATAATCCAACAAGAGAGATTGTTATTTTGGTGAGAAACCGTTCGCATTTAGGTGATATTGTGCCCGTTTTGAAGTGTGCTAATATTGAGTTTGAAGCATTAAAAACGACCCCATTGAGGGAAGATTTATTTACTCGTGATTTGCTTAGTTTGACTCGAGCACTTAAACATTTAGGCGATAAACTTGCTTGGTTGGCCATCTTGAGAGCGCCTTGGTGTGGGTTATTATTAGAAGATTTACTTGTATTGTCACAACAAGACGGGCGTGTTATTTTTGATTTAATTCAAGATAAGCAAACTTTACAAAATTTAAGCAAAGATGGACAATCGCGCATGCGAAATTTTGTCCATGCTGTACGTGATATTATCAATCAGAAATCTAGGTTTAGCTTCATGAGGGTGCTTGAATTTGCCATTAATCAGTTAGCACCTCAGAATTCCTTATCCGTTAAGCAGTCTATGATTAAAACCCAATTCTTGCAAATTATTCATGATTGTGAGTCTGCGCAACAGCTTGACATTGGAACCATTAATCAAATGTTAGATGAGTTGTATGCACCCAGTGTAGACGCACGAATTAAGCTAATGACCATCCATGAAGCTAAAGGTTTGGAGTTTGAGTTGGTTGTTATTCTTGGGTTGGGCAGAGTGCCACAAAATAATAAACTGCCCATCATTCACTTGCAAGAGTTTAGCAATCGGTCGTTATTATTAGCCCCGATAAGACTTTATACGCAACTAGATGACAGCCGTACTTATACCTATTTAAAGCATGTTGAATCACAGCAAAATAAGTTTGAAACGATGCGTTTATTGTACGTGGCAATGACACGTGCTAAGTATGAAATCCATTTATTAGGAACGCTAAACCAAAGCAATCAAGCTAGTAGCAATACTTTTTTAAAACTATTAGCACCTATATTTCAGCATCAATTTGACAAACTTACACTATCAACCATTGAGGATAATCAGCTACCCATTCGAGCACCAGAGTTGGTGCGTTATGTTAAGCCTTTAGAATATGGTAATTTGCTTGATGAAAGTATGGAGGAAATGGATTTTCAGTTGGGTATTGATTTACAATACAAAAGCCTGCTTGACACTTTGTTGTATCAATATTATGAAAACGGATTGTTCTCGCCAGACAAACAAAGTATAAGAGTAAGATTGGTGGAATACGGTGTTGGCAATATGGATATTGACACTTATATCGATTTTATTGTCAACATGCTTAATTTAACGAAACAAGACAAACATTTTTCTTGGCTGTTTAAACAAAGAACATCAACCCAAGTTGAGGCAGAATTTATAAGTGACAAGCGTAGCATTATTATTGATCGATTATTTATTGATGAAGATATTTTGTGGATTATTGATTTTAAAACCACAAGACAAGCGAATGATGAATCAATAGCACAATTTATACAAAGACAAAAAGCCAAATACACTCAACAATTATTATCCTATAAAGTGGTTTTATCAGCGTGTTATTCAATGGAAATAAAGTGTGTTCTATATTGTCCAGCAGTACAAGAATTGATTGAAATTGCCTAAATATTAAACTCATTTTATGTTGGTCGATTAAATCCAATGTAAGCGTACTACCACGAGTAACGCAATTTAATGATTCTTGCGCAATACGTTGATTTGGTCTTTAATGAGTTTATCTAGTCCTTTTCTAGTAGTGGCGCTTCACACCACCTGTGAGCATAACACCATTTTTTGCAATATCAGCAGATAATTCTGGCAGTGTTTTTATCTAATGCGCCCCTGAAGGGCTCTCTTTTAATACTGATAAAACTTGAGCACTAGTCATTGTGAATTCGACTGGCAATCCCTGAGGTGATATCACGACCTGTATAAATTTTTCAACTGTTGTTTCTTCGATGGTAACTTTGTGTTTATGGCGTACATATTTAATAATGCTGTTATTAAGAGCATCGCCAGCAATGCGTAATGGATCTGCATAAACAATGTCATTCAAAGACATAATTGCAACCTTGGTTGTGGCCCCGCGCCAATATCAATAACCATATATCCAGGTGGTTGCTCAATTTCCATACCAGCACCAAGCGCTGCTGCGATAGGCTCTTCAATTAAAAATACATTTTTTGCACCAGCTTTCAACAGCGCTTTCTTTAATTGTGTGACGTTCTACTTGGGTAGCACCACAAGGCAGACAAATTAAAACATTAGGATTGAGCGAGAAAGTCTTAGCGTCTAATACTTGATGAATAAAACCTTGCAACATTTTCTTGGTAATGGTGAAATCAGCAATCACACCGTCTCTCATTGAGTGAATAGCATGAATAGAACTAGGCATTTGGCTTTTCTGCCAACAACAATCACTTTTGTTTCTGACGACCCTTTGTCATCACGAATTGCTATGACCGATGGCTTATTTTAAATAAATAAGTGCATTAACTACGCCCAAGTCAATTGAAAGATTCTTTTGTTTGTAAATGCTTATTTAAGGAAGTGAGACAGCATAAAAATTAAATCAAACCTCAAGTTTGAGTATTATATACCAACCTAGGCATACGAGAGAAGTAGTAATTTCTAATGATGTTTTTTAAACAAGGTGTTAATCATTGCCACTGCATCGCAACCAGCATCAAATGCTCGTTGTTGGTTGTGAAAGTCAATGCCACCAATGCCAACAATGGGTATGTGTAATATTTGTTTGGCTTTTGTGATTAAACTAAGCGGGCAATGTGGCGCATTGGGTTTAGTATTGGAATTAAATAGCGAGCCAAAGGCTACATAATTAGCACCTTGATTTTGGGCTTGAAGTGCTAGATCGATATCATCATAGCAAGATATGCCAATGATAGCGGCGTTGCCTAATTGCTGCCTTGCTTGTTGTATTGAGCCATCATTCTTGCCCAAATGCACACCATTAGCATGGATTCTTTCTGCTAGGTTAATATCGTCATTAATGATAAATAAAATATTATGCTTCAAGCACAAAAGACGCAATGCATATGCTTCCTTGAGTTTAACGTTGTCGTCGTTAATTTTACGTCGATATTGGAGTATACTGACCTGGTGTTCGATAATGACCCGTTCTAAAGTAGGATTAAGAGAGGTATTGGGTGTTATGGTATAAATATTTGACATTTTTTTATTAAACACCATGGCTAGTTCTCAGTTAAGGCATAATTTATTAAGTACAATTTCTATTATAGTGATTATTGGTGTTATATGGCTTTTGATGGTGTTATTATTGTCTTCATTTTCCACGTCGGAGGATAAAAAACAAACACCATTAATGCAAAATAAAGTCACTTCCAAAGGGGCGACTTACCTTGAAAAAATTGATAATTTTTCTTTGCAAGAATTTGATATTAAAGCGCAATTGTCACATTCTGTTAAAGCCAAAAGCTATTTTAGTTTTAAAAATGCTCCAGCATTGTTAATCGAGCCAAAAGTAACATTTTATGACGAAAAAGGTCTTAAAGATTATGTGTTAAATTCTAAGCGCGCTTATTATACCGACAGTGGTGAAATTAAGTTTAAAGGCGAAGTGGGTCTTCAATTTAACAATGGACTTAGTCATAAAATAAACACGGAAGAGTTACTAGTCGGCATTAAAACTAGTGACTTGATGAGCAAAAAACCAGTGACTTATTTGGGTGGAAATATCAAAATTATTTCCCAAGGAATACGTATGCATGCTAAGGATGATACAATGAAACTGACAGGTTATACCAAAATCAACCAAGACAGTGGGCAACAAATTTTAACCAAAGATTTGTACATCAATCAATCCAAAGGTCAAAAATATTATTATTCAAACAATAAAACCACTTATTTAACCAAGAAAAATAAAATCTATGCCAGTGGTGTTGATATGGATAGACAAAAACAAGTGATACAACTACTAGGCAAGGTGAAAATTGTACAAGATTCTGGTTCTAAGATTAATACTAAAAACCTAACCATTGATCAGTCTAATGGTTTAGAAGTGTACCGAACTAAGGAGAAAATACATTATCAATCTAATATTGCTGATATTCATGCTTTTGGCATGAGTTATGATGTAACTGAGCAAAAAATTAAGTTGACGGGTGGCGTGGTGGGACGCTATGAATAAAGCCCTTCTAATATGTTTATTGATATTATCTAGCCATGCAATCGCTTTAGTGATTGACAGCTCTAAGCCTATAGAAATTAGCGCCAATATGGTTGTGATTGATGAGAGAAAAAATATAAGCACTTACATAGGCAAGGCCAGTATTACCCAAGGTTCTCTTATTTTAAACGCCGAAACCATACAATTGTTTAGTAATCAACAAAGTGTTATTAAAATTATTGCCAAAGGCACCCACAAACAACTTGCGCATTACCAACAAAATCAGCCAAACCAGTCTCGCTTTATAAAGGCGCGAGCACTTAATATAACTTATTTAATCGAACAAGAACTCGTACATCTTAAGGGTAAGGCGCATCTAGTACAAGGGTTTGATTCTTTTAGTGGCGGTACACTTGATTATGACATTAAGAATGACAAGATAATCACCAGTATGTCAAAAGATGGCACACAAAGAGTTCGATTTAAGATCAAACTTTAAGAGACCTTTACTATTATACGAATAACCATCAAAACACCACCTTTCACCAATTTGGTAACTTTTTAAAAACACACCCTTTAGCCCTAGCCCTGTTAGGTGCGGATTTAAGAAATTCCCAAGTTAATAAAATCTGTCATTTTGTTAATCATCTCTATTTATGCAAAGCTCTCTTCAAACGTGGTTATTCTTCATTACTTCTACATAGATATTTTTAACCCATATATCTATGGGGATATATGGGGATATCCCCATAGAGCAACATAGTCAAAAATGACAGTGTGTATAATTTTTGGTTTTATATTTAAGATAGGATTGTAACATGTCAAAATTGGTCCCACCGCATGGCAGTGACACGCTAAAGCCATTAGCACTAAAAGGTAGCGCTTTAACAGCTGAGTTAGAAAAAGCAAAATCACTACCAAAAGTTAACTGTTCTTCAAGAGAGGTAGGCGACATCATTATGATGGGCATTGGCGGTTTCACGCCGTTAAAAGGCTTTATGGGTAAGGCAGATTGGCAAGGTGTTTGTGATAATATGGCCATAGAAAGTGGTTTATTTTGGCCAATTCCTATTACCTTATCTACTAATAGTGAAGATGTTAACCAAGGTGATGAAGTTGCTTTGGTCAATGGTGAGACGGATGAAATTATTGCAACCATGGTTATCAGTGAAAAGTATTCAATTGATAAAACCCATGAGTGTAATACCGTTTATAAAACAACTGAAATGAAACATCCGGGGGTTGTCATGGTAATGGCTCAAGGTAAATACAATCTTGCTGGCCCTATTAAGGTATTGTCAGACGGTTGTTTTCCTGAAAAGTATAGTAATTTATATATGACTCCAATGGAAACTCGTGCTTATTTTGATGATAAAGACTGGAAAACAGTTGCAGCATTCCAAACACGCAATCCAATGCACCGTTCACATGAATACTTAGCTAAGATTGCAGTAGAGATTTGTGATGGCGTTATGATTCATTCAGTATTAGGCGGTCTTAAGGCTGGTGATATTCCTGCTGATGTGCGTTCAGAAGCAATTTCGGTATTAATCAAAAACTATTTTTTAGATAATACAATCCTACAATCTGGTTACCCACTAGACATGCGTTATGCAGGTCCTCGTGAGGCATTATTACACGCATTATTTAGACAAAATTATGGTTGTTCGCACCTGATTGTTGGTCGTGATCATGCTGGTGTTGATGATTATTACGGCCCATTTGATGCACATAATATTTTTGATGAAATTGCTGATGACGCATTGGTGACAAAAGCGTTAAAGATTGACTGGACATTTTGGTGTCATAAATGTGGCGGTATGTCTTCAATGAAAACCTGTCCTCATAATGCAGAAGATCGTGTATTACTTTCAGGCAGCAAAGTTCGTAAGATGCTTTCTGAGGGTGAAGATTTGCCAGAGACTTTTTCTCGTCCTGAAGTAGCCAAAGTTTTACAAGCTTATTATGCAGGTATTAAGGATGAAGACAAAGTAGAAATTAAGTTGAGTGGACATTCAGCAGAATAATAAACGATGTCCATAATCAAGACATCTTGAGAAATTAAAGGTTTTTTTTGATTGTAACAAAAGTTTTATATAAGTATAATGGATCGGATTTTGACAAAATGTCATTGAACGTTAAGAGGAAAAAAAGACCAAATAAGAGCAAGAGCGCTGATTGAAAAAGAATTGGCAAAATTTAGAATGAGAGTGATTTAACTTTAAGGAGAAAAACCAATGATTGATATCAATTCAACACCAATTGCTAGTCTATTAGCAGAGGGTATTTCATACGCAGACATGCAAATGTACGTAGTCATTATGATTGCCCTAGTGGTTGTTATGACAGTGCTAGATTTGTTACATAAGAAAAGTGCAATTTACTTTTTTAATGCAGCGGTAAGAGCTGAAAAAGATTTAGCTGCAGGTGATGCACCATGTTCATTGGGCAAAGAAGAAGGTAGACTTAAAGTATTAAGCGCTGGCGATAAAGTAAATATATTAGCAAGTACAATTGCAGTAGATGTTGCAACAGCTGGTGAATTTAGCAATGGACTTCGTAGGTTGGTACATATCCTAACCATGTGGGGCTTTATTCTCTTTAACAGCGCAACTGCCATTATTATTTTTGGTGCTCAAGAGACTCAGATATTAGCACAAGTATGGAATATTGGTGCAATCATGTTATTTATTGGTACATTTTGGTATTGGTTTGGCTTTAAAGTAGACACTCAAGCAGAAGGTCATTCATGGACAAGAATTGTTATTAAAAGAGACATGTTTAGTTTGTCACTAATGGCAACTTCAGTAACCGCACTAGGTTGGAACATCTACGGCGGCGGTACTGGCATATGGTTCATCTTAGTTCTTTTTGCGACTGCATCACTATTTGGTGGTGTATATTGGTCTAAATTTTCTCATATGTTCTTTAAGCCTGCTGCTGCATATAATAAGCGCATCATCAAAGCTAATGGCACAAACGAGAACTTGCCTCACGAGACAAGAGACGATGTGTGGCAACAAAACAGACATTCAATGGAGCTTTTAAAAGACGCACCAATGAATATGGGCCTTGGTATTAAGCGTGAAGCGCCTAAGCACTACTAATATTAATTAAATAAGAAGAGAGGAAAATAATATGCCAACTTTTGTATATATGACTCGTTGTGATGGTTGTGGACATTGTGTAGATATCTGCCCATCTAACATTATGCACATTGATGATAAATATCGTCGTGCTTATAACATTGAACCAAACATGTGTTGGGAGTGTTATTCATGTGTTAAAGCATGCCCACACCAAGCAATTGATGTGCGTGGTTATGCAGACTTTGCACCACTAGGGCACAGTGTTCGCGTTATTCGTGACGAAGAGAAAGGCACTATTGCATGGAGAATTAAATTCCGTGACGGCCGTGTAAAGAACTTCTTATCACCAATTACAACTCAACCATGGGGAACTAAAATTCCTGATTTCAGAAATGAGCCTGAGCCTAGTGATGAAATGCGTAACTCGCAGTTATTAGCATTTGAGCCTAAATATATTCGTATGGATGATAGCGATATTCACACGTTAGAATCTAATGGTTTGAAATTTAAAGAAGGAGTGTACTACTAATGGATATTAAAACAATTGTAGAAGACAACATTGATATTTTAGTTGTTGGTGCTGGTTTAGGCGGTACAGGTGCTGCTTATGAGGCTAGATATTGGGGTCGTAATAAAAAGATCATCATTGCAGAAAAGGCAAACATTAACCGTTCAGGCGCTGTTGCTCAAGGTTTATATGCGATTAACTGTTATATGGGAACTCGTTTTGGTGAGAACAATCCTGAAGACCACGTGCGTTATGCACGTATGGATTTAATGGGTATGGTTCGTGAGGACTTGCTGTTTGACATGGCTCGTCATGTTGACTCTGCAGTGCATAAGTTTGAAGAATGGGGCCTTCCATTAATGAAGGATCCTAAAAGAGAAGACATTGGTGCTTACATGCGCGAAGGTCGTTGGCAGATTATGATTCACGGTGAATCATATAAGCCTATCGTTGCTGAAGCTGCAACTAAGCAAGTTGACAAAGTTTACAATCGTATTATGGTTACCCATTTGCTAATGGATGACGCACAAGAAAATCGTGTTGCTGGCGCTGTCGGTTTTAACGTACGTACTGGTAATTATCATGTGTTTAAGTCTAAGTCTACTATTGTTGGTGCTGGTGGTGCGTCTAATATCTTTAAGCCTCGTTCAGTGGGTGAAGGCATGGGTCGTGTATGGTACGCACCATGGTCTTCTGGCTCTGCATATGGCTTACTAATTGAAGCTGGTGCGAAGATGACACAAATGGAAAATCGTATCGTTCTTGCTAGGTTTAAAGATGGTTATGGTCCTGTTGGCGCATACTTCTTACATCTTAAAACCTACACTCAAAATGGTTATGGTGACGAGTATGAATCTAAGTGGTTCCCAGCACTGTCGAAAATGGTAGGTAAAGAATATCTAGATACAGAAGGTCAACATTTGTCTCATAAGCCAATTCCAACTTGTTTGCGTAATCATGCATTTATCAGCGAGGTAAATGCCGGTCGTGGTCCAATTCACATGGTAACAATGGAAGCATTCCAAGACCCTCATTTAGAAGAAGTTGGTTGGGAAAACTTCTTAGGAATGACAGTTAGTCAAGCAGTACTTTGGGCGGCAACAGACGTTGATCCTAAATACGAAAATCCTGAATTAACAACGTCTGAGCCATATGTAATGGGTTCACATGCTACTGGTTGTGGCGCATGGTGTTCAGGTCCTGAGGACATCTCTCCTGATGAATACTTCTGGGGTTATAATCGCATGACGACAGTAGATGGTTTGTTTGGTGCGGGTGATACTGTTGGCGGTACACCACATGCATTCTCATCAGGCTCATTTACCGAAGGTCGTTTAGCTGCTAAGGCAGCATGTAAGTACATTGATGATGGTAAGGGAGAAGGGATTAAAGTGTCTGATAAGCAAATTGCTGATCGTAAAACGCAAATCTTTAAACCTTTAGAGAATTATACAATTGGTCGTAATGAAATTGTTGCTGGTACAGTATCGCCAAGTTACATTTTGCCGATGAGTGGATTGCAACGTTTGCAAAAGCTTATGGACGAGTATTGTGGTGGTGTTACTGTTTCTTATGTAACCAACGACAAGTTGCTAAATATAGGTTTGAAGAAGCTAGCCATTTTAGAAGAAGATTTAGAGCACATTGGTGCAGAAGATCTTCATCAGTTGATGCGTGGGTGGGAGTTAAGACACCGTCACCGTACTTCTGAATGTGTGACTCAGCATACTTTGTTCCGTAAAGAAACTCGCTGGCCTGGTTACTATTATCGTGGTGATGCTATGAAATTAGATGATAAAAATTGGCATGTACTGACAGTTTCTCATCGCGATTGTGTTACTGGTGAATACACACTAGAGAAGGCACCTTGTTATCATTTAGTTGGCGAGGAAGGTGAAAAATAGAGGCTTAGTTTAAATTTTTTATCTACTGTATATTTTAAAAAAAACGTTTTGTTGGGTGGAGTATTGGATAAATGAACATTATTGATAAAACAGATGAGGAAATTTTAGCGATTGCAAATCCAATGTGGGATGACTTGGTTAAATATTCTAATAATAGTAATTATGGTGCTTTTAGTCGTCACTTTTCAGAGGATTTTTTGCGTGGCGCCAATGAAATTGAAATGGGTAAACAGTTTGCCCGTAGCGAGCTAACCAAAGGTCTTGAAAAAGGTGCAGGGTATTTGGGTATGATTCGTCGTGGTCAACATGTAACCGTGTTATATAAACAAACTCATTCTAAAAAAGAGGGTGAGTACTTAGGCAGACTCGTGCTTGGTTATGAAGATGATACGGTTAAGATTTTTGGCACAACAATCTTTTAAAAGCTGTGAATAATACTATTCAAGATTCTAAATATGTTGAACTTATCTACAAGATTTTTGATAAAAAAACCGGTAACATCTTTTCAGAAATTGAACATCCAGTCGGCTATGTGCATGGTGTTAACGATACATTAGACAAAGAGGTTATTGCTGAATTAGAAGGCAGAAAGCAGGGCGATATCATTGAGATTAACATTGATGTAGAGAAAATCTACGGATTTCGTGACGAATCTTTAGTTTTTATTGATAAAATTGAAAATGTTCCACCAGAATATCAAAAAGTTGGTACTAAGGTTGTTATGAAAAATTCCAAAGGAGATCCTAAGGAGTTTTTGGTCA
Organism: Candidatus Ruthia sp. Cpac_8_S14; assembly: GCA_021730205.1. Taxonomy (GTDB): domain Bacteria; phylum Pseudomonadota; class Gammaproteobacteria; order PS1; family Pseudothioglobaceae; genus Ruthia. Next base: position 113,526 of record CP072533.1, read on the forward strand.
CTAAAGCCGATGATAAGACAGTCACCATTGATGGCAATAATCCACTTTGTGGCCGTGAAGTTAAATTTGCGCTCGAAATTCTTTTAGTACGTGATGCAACGGATGAAGAAACGGAAGCAGGTGGTATGATAGATGAACAACCAAATATGGAGCAATTATTAACAATGCATTAATTATGGATATTGACTTTACAGAATCAGAAATAAAGATCATTCAAAGTGCGGTTGATCATCGTTGGAGAAAAGAAAAGATTGAAGTTAATTTGGCTGATATTGAAATTACAAAAGAAGGTGAAGATGAACCAACGCTTTTTCCGGCAGCTGTTTGGGAGGATAAGAATTCAACTTTCATTATTTTAAAAATAGGCGCATTTTCTTATAAAAGTTTCTTTTATTGTTTGTCTGATGAACGCTTTGATACCGGTGTTCCTGAGTATAACGATTTGTATGAGTGTGCAGATAAGTTGTTAAAAGCGCAAGCGGATTTTATTCTGAGTAAAAACATGAAAGACTTAGATCTACATATGCAAAAATAACCCTTGTTTTAAGATTTAAGTTTTTAAAAAAAGATATGCTATGTATGTCTTTTTTTGTTTTTAACAATATGAAGTTGTTCTTATATATAAGTGTAATAGTTTTTACCTTTTGATTGTTTGTATTGTTTTAGATATAAAAAAAAGGGTGAACTTATCAATCCCCTTTTTAATGAATCGATTAATGATTACAAAAGAGGAATAATCATAATTGCAACAATGTTAATAATCTTAATTAGTGGATTAATAGCAGGCCCTGCTGTATCTTTGTATGGATCGCCCACTGTATCACCAGTAACAGCAGCCTTATGAGCATCTGAGCCTTTACCACCAAAGTGACCATCTTCGATATATTTTTTAGCGTTATCCCATGCACCACCACCTGTGGTCATTGAGATTGCAACAAAAATACCCGTTGCGATAGAGCCGATTAGTAGCCCGCCTAGCGCCTCGGCGCCTAATAGCAAACCAACGATAACTGGAAATGCAATTGGCAAAATAGAAGGTAATATCATTTCTTTAATGGCAGATTTAGTGAGCATGTCAACTGCTTTAGAATAATCAGGCTTTTGCGTGTAATCCATAATGCCTGGCATTTCTCTAAACTGGCGACGTACTTCATTGACAATACCACCTGCAGCACGACCAACAGCCTCCATTGCCATTGCTCCAAATAAATAAGGCACTAAGCCACCTAAGAATAAACCAATGATTACCTTATGGTTAGACAAGTCAAACGCAATGCCTTTAAATTGTTCAATAGTGCGTAGTTCATTAGTAAAGTCGGCAAATAATACCAGTGCTGCCAAACCAGCAGAGCCAATTGCATAGCCTTTAGTTACCGCTTTGGTTGTATTACCAACGGCATCTAGAGGATCGGTAATGTTGCGAATTTTTTCTGGAAGTTCAGCCATTTCTGCGATGCCACCTGCATTGTCCGTAATTGGACCGTAGGCATCAAGTGCGACAATAACGCCTGTCATTGATAACATAGCTGTTGCTGCAATTGCAATGGCGTATAAGCCACCCAATTCATGCGCACCCCAAATACTCGCGCATACTGCAAGTACAGGAAAAGCAGTAGATTTCATGCTCAAGCCAATACCGGCAATAACGTTAGTACCATCACCTGTGAGTGATGCCTCGGCAACATGTTGCACAGGGCTGTGCTCAGTTGAGGTGTAATACTCTGTTACCACGACCATAACAGCTGTTAGCGCTAAGCCAATCAGTGATGCGTAGAATAAATTCATCCCCATATTCATGTCATTGGTAATAAAATAAAAAGCAGTTGCAGCCAATCCCGCTGAAACGATTAAGCCTTTATATAGAGCACCCATGATAGAACCACCATCAGAGACTTTAACAAAAAAAGTACCTATAATAGAGGCAATAATTGAGGCTGAGCCTAAAGCCAAGGGATATAAAATAGCATTATCGCCTAAATCTAAAACACCCGCAAGCATCATGGTTGCAACAATAGTAACTGCATAAGTTTCAAATAAGTCAGCAGCCATACCTGCACAATCACCAACATTATCACCAACATTATCAGCAATCACTGCAGGATTGCGTGGGTCGTCTTCTGGAATGCCAGCCTCAACTTTACCAACAATGTCAGCACCAACGTCAGCACCTTTGGTGAAGATGCCACCGCCTAAACGTGCAAAAATTGAAATAAGCGAGCCACCAAATGCAAGACCAATAAGCGCGTGCAATGCGTCTTTTTGTGCAACGCCATATTCAATCATACCGGCGTAGTAACCAGAAACACCTAATAGTGCCAAGCCAACAACCAATATACCTGTAACAGCACCACCTTTAAAAGCAACTTGGAAAGCGGCATTCATGCCGTTATTAGCCGCTTGTGCTGTGCGAGAATTAGACTTAACTGACACATTCATACCAATGTAGCCTGTTGCGCCTGACAATACTGCACCAACTAAAAAGCCGAAACCAATGGTGATACCTAAAAAATAAGTAATGATGACAAGCAAAACAACACCCACCATAGCAATGGTTGAGTATTGACGATTTAGGTAAGCATTTGCGCCTTGTGCAATTGCATTTGAAATTTCTTTCATCTTGTCATTACCTGTAGGCTGTTTGTTAATCCAGGTAATTGTAAATAGACCATATAAAACAGCGATAATTGATGCCGAAATGGCAAGGGTAAGAATTGTATCCATTACTTTATTTTCTCCTTTTTGGTTGTATGCAAATTTTCTTCAGGATTGATTATAGTTAATAATTGCCTATATAGTAAGACGATAATCTAATAATTTAATAGAGCTAACTTATGTTAACTATTGATAGAAGTATTAATTTTCGTTCCAATATTTTTTAAACTTTCAGTACCACTTTGAATTTTTCAACTAGGCAATTAAAAATTCAGTATAAACACCCTGCATATAAGCGGTAAATAAGAAAGGTTAACCATCGTCTGTTAGGTTAGGGGGTTATTAGTGTCGGCTAGTTTTGCGTGTGTAAGCCGCTTCTTTGTCAAAGACGATAAAATGATTATGCATCTCTAATGCTGGATACGCCTGCATTAGTCATTGGTCAAGTGGCATCAAATGATGCCTCATCAGCAAGAATGAAATATTTGTCTAGATCTGGGTAATGTTCTAACATAAAGCCAATAATAATTTGGTTCATGCGATTCCATACATTTTTCAATAAGCCGTTATTTTGGATTAAATATTGAAGATTTTCAGGCGAGTTAGAAGACTCCGTTAGGTTTCACTCCCTGCGGCACATCCAAAGGGGGGGGTGAAAGGGAATGTTAATTTCTCTTGGACCAAATTTAGTCATAAGAGATTAAATCGCTTAACTTAATTGTGCGTAAACACGATCTTTAACTTCGTCAAGCGTACCTACACCAACAGCCGCACCATATTTAGGCGCATCAGTATCTTTATTCATCCAAGATTGATAATAATCAACCAGTGGCTGGGTTTGTTCATGATAGACGTCTAGACGTGCACGCACCGTATCTTCAGTATCATCCGAACGTTGTACTAACTCTTCACCAGTAATATCATCAATGTCCTCAACCTTAGGCGGGTTGTAAACAATGTGATAAGTACGACCTGACGCTAAATGAGCACGACGACCTGACATACGAGCAATGATATCTTCATCTGGCACTTGAATTTCAACCACGAAGTCAATTTTAACGCCATCTGTTTTTAACGCCTCTGCTTGAGCGATTGTGCGTGGAAAGCCATCAAATAAAAAGCCATTTTCGCAATCATCTGCCTGGATTCTTTCTTTAACCAGGCCGATAATAATATCATCAGAAACCAAACCACCCGCATCCATGGCTCTTTTAGCCTTAATGCCTAATGGCGTGCCTGCTTTAACAGCTCCGCGCAACATATCACCAGTTGAGATTTGAGGAATTGAATACTTTTGACAAATGTTAGTTGCTTGAGTACCTTTGCCTGCGCCCGGAGGGCCTAATAAAATTATGTTCATTTTTTTCTCCCTACCTATTTTATTTATTTTTTACTAAAAAACCAGAAAGTTTTGCCATTTGAAGGTAATACTTAAACTTCAAATGGGACTAATTTTTTATCTGCCATTACCTTCTTCATCACCACATAATCAGGCAAGCCGTTCTTGTATGGTGGATAATCTTCACCTTCAATAAGTGGTTGTAAATATTCATGACAAGTGTCAGTAATACCAAAACCATCGTCGGAAATGTAGTTTGTAGGCATCATCTTTTCAACATTAGCGATATCTTTTAACTCGCCTGAGCCAATCTTCCAAGTGTAGGGGTTATTTGAGGTGCGAATAATGGCAGGCATGACTGAATTTTTACCTTCAAGCGCCATATTAACAGCCGCCTCACCTAATGCATAAGCTTGTTCAACATCGGATTTTGAAGCTAAGTGACGAGCAGCACGTTGCAGGTAATCTGCAACTGCCCAGTGGTATTTATAACCCAAGGTATCTTTGATTAAGTTAGCAACCACAGGTGCTGCACCACCAAGTTGTGCATGGCCAAAGTCATCGCGAGCGCCTTGTTCTGCCAAGAAGCGACCATCTGGCCATTTTGTACCTTCGGATACAACGATTGTGCAATAGCCAAATTCTTTGACGTTTTTGTCAACTTTAGCTAAAAATTTCTTTTCATCAAAATCAACCTCTGGGAATAAAATTACCACAGGGATTGAATCATCAACCAAGCCACCTGCTGCTGCAATCCAACCTGCATGACGACCCATTACTTCAAGGACGAAAATTTTAGTTGAGGTTGCCGCCATTGAGGCCACGTCAAAACTGGCTTCCATAGTAGAAACAGCAATATATTTAGCAACTGAGCCGAAACCTGGACAGTTGTCTGTAATTGGTAAGTCGTTATCCACTGTTTTAGGCACATGAATAGCTTGAATTGGGTAGCCCATTGATTCAGATAATTGAGAGACCTTTAGGCAGGTATCTGCTGAATCGCCACCGCCATTGTAGAAAAAATAAGCAATATCATGCGCTTTGAATACTTCAATTAGTCTTTCATATTCTGCTTTGTTAGTCTCTAAAGATTTCATTTTATAACGACAAGAGCCAAAGCCACCAGAAGGCGTATGTTTTAAGGCCTTAATATCAGCACTAGATTCTTTTGATGTGTCAATTAAATTTTCAGTGAGTGCGCCGATAATACCGTTTTGACCTGCATATATCGTGCCGATCTTATCTGGATGTTTGCGCGTTGTTTCAATCACGCCACAAGCTGATGCATTAATCACAGCAGTCACACCACCTGATTGGGCATAAAAAGCATTTTTCATAATTAGTTTCCTAAAATAACAAGCTAATAATTATACTTTATAAACCAATTATGATTTTCCTAGAATGTGTTCAAGATTTGTAAAACCTTGGCTTAGCTCAAAGGAAATTTTTTTAGCCAACAACAAGTGTTTAAGTAATTGCATGGTGTCATCTGCATATTCGTGTACCAGTTTATTATGTAATAGACGCATATCTACCCAATTGTCAGCATTATTAATAATGTTAAGCTGCTCTAATCGATTTAAATTATCAATCGCCGTTTTTGGGATTCCGCCAGACTAATTTGAAGAAAAGTGGTAATAATTTATCCACAAACATGTCTTGCATACGTGAAAATTTAGATACAAAGGATTCTAACCTGTCAATGTCTTCAGACGCTTGTAAGGTGTTTTCTAACCACTTGGTATTTAAATTATCTTCAGAGAATAAGCGCCCAACTACGTCTTTTACCAACAGATCCTCTTTGTCAAGAATAATTATAATTTAGTTAATTCTATCCCTATTTTAAGCGCTTACTGCTGAATGGTATTTGGTATTTGGTATTTGGTATTTGGTATTTGGTATTTGATGTGGCACCTGTGCCACTGATTAAAGTTGTACCATTTGTGGCGTTGGAGATAAGCGTCCAAGTTAGCGTGTCATCATCAGCAGCATTAAAACACACCATCGCCATCTAAATTGGCATTTGCTAAGGCTCCCTTTAACGCCACCGCCACTAATTGTGAACCATCAACTGCCACTGCTACCGCCACAACTGCTTAACCCTAAATACATTGAGAACAGCAATGCCATTTTAATATCTTTAACAAAATATTAAGCTGATTCATCATTCTTTCTATCCTTAATTTATCTTTAAACTACAAAAAGTAAAACTATTTTTTTCAAAAAAAATTGCTTTGGGGTTGTATTTCTGTCTGCGTAAGGTCAAATCTAATTACAAAGGCTTATAATGCTATTATAATTTAATTTATGCATAAACGCATTAAAAGCGCATGATTAGAGGAAAATTAACAGATTTATTAAACGTTAGCCGTAGTGCGGTTAGTCAATGGGAGTCGGTCGAAGGTTCATCGCCTAGCACTCAGCATTTATTGCAAATTGCTAGCTTATTAAAGGTGAGTTTTGAATGACCGACAACGGGTAGCAATACTAACCAAGATAAAATTATGAATATTGTTAACGAGCCTGAATTTAGTGCTGAAGAGTTAGAAACTTTGCAAATTATAAAAAAAGGTGCTTGTCGGAAAAAAATGTGTATTATTAGCAATCAAGCAAACGTGTAAGGGATGATTTTCCATTCTTGAGGGTGATTAACCTCAAGAACAAAGCACTTTGCAGCACCATGATTACGTACTTGTCCAGCAGCACCTGGATTGATAACCCAAGGTGTTTTTTCTTGATCGATAATTTGTTTGTGAGTGTGCCCATAAATGATAATTTTTGCATTTGGATAGGCAGCTCTTAGTGAGTCATGAGAAGGCTGATGAACGTCATGTTCGTGCCCATGCTCAATGACGATTTCTCCATTTGGGAGGTTTAGTTTTTCTACTAAATTTAGATGAGTTATGTGTACGTCGTTATTGCCTTGAATGGCAACTAATTTTTGCTTGGGTTTGAGTGCTTGAAGGGTTTGTGTATCAATAATGTCACCAGCATGGATGATAATATCGCATTGATTCATTAACTTAATAATTCCTAGATGAATAAAGCCATGCGTGTCTGAAAGAATGCCAATTTTTGTATTCATTTTTATAAATGCACTCTGATGGGTAGCGTGTGTTCAAAGGTTTCGATATTGATTAAATCCTTTTATTGATTTCATGTCCATGTTAGAGCTGGGTTTATTAATGGCAACAATGGTAGCAATTCCGTATTGTTTGGCGGCATTTAGCACCGATAAAGAATCGTCAAAGAAGATGCTTTTTTGCTTGTTCAAATGAATAGCTTTGTTTAACTGGTGCCAAAAATCTTGCTCTTCTTTAGCTATGCTGTAGTCATGCGATGAAATAATGGCATTAAAATACTGTGATAAAATTAGCGATTCGTATTTTTAATTGAACGATTTTTCTATGGGCGTTAGTGACTAAATAAATGCGCTTTTTGTGCTGTTTGGCTTGTGCTAAAAAATCCAATACTAATGGGTGTATTTGGATTAAATGAGCCACGCCTTCTTTGAGTTCAGCAATGTTTAGTTTGAACACTTTTTGCCAATAATCCAGACAATACCAATGTAGTTTTCCTTCTTGTGCTCGAAGAATGAGATAGATTTTATCTTTTGATTGTTGGTGTGTCAGGTTGTGCTTATTGGCAAAGATCAAAGGCATATGCTCCATCCAAAAATGTAAATCAAAATGCAGGTCTAGCAGGGTGCCATCCATGTCTAATAAAACGGTGTGTATTGAAGACCAATCAATGTTATTTTCTACGCCAAGTTGTGCCATTGGCATTATCCTCTAGTACAATGCCAAGCTCGGCTAACTTGCCTCTGATTTGATCACTGAGTGTAAAATCTTTATTAGCTCTAGCCTCATTTCTATTGGTAATTTTTGCATCAACTTCGCTGTCCGATAAGGAAACACCTTGTTTTAAAAATTTATCTGCATCCATCTGCAAAATACCAATATAACCACCGAGTTCTTTGAGTAATTGTGCCAAGGTATTAGCTTGGTCAATGTCCTCTTCACGTTGTGAATTGATTGTCTTTGCTAATTCAAATAAAACACTCAAAGCGATGGGTGTATTAAAGTCATCATCAAGTGCTTTGTTAAATCGTACTGAATAATCAAAACGCATGGATATTTTCTCAGTTGCTGCGCTAGAAGCATTGAGACCACGAATAGCAGTATACAAACGAGATAGTGACGACTTGGCTTTATTAAGATTATCATCTGAAAAATTAAGTGGACTGCGGTAATGAGAACTCATGATGAAATAACGCAAAGTTTCGCCATCATAGCTTTCTAATACGCCACGAATGGTGAAAAAATTATTCAGTGATTTACTCATTTTTTCATTATCAATATTGACAAAACCTACGTGCATCCAAGTGTTAACAAAAGTGTAATCATTCGCACCTTCAGATTGGGCGATTTCGTTTTCATGATGTGGAAAGGTCAAATCCATACCACCACCATGAATGTCAAAGTGATTGCCCAGATAATGTGTGGACATGGCAGAGCATTCAATATGCCAACCAGGGCGACCTTGCCCCCAAGGAGAGTCCCAGTTTGGTTCGCCGGGTTTGGACATTTTCCAAAGAATAAAATCCAGCGGGTCTTTTTTGGAACTTTCTATCTCAATTCGAGCACCTGCCTCAAGTTCATCAAGGTTTTTCCTTGAGAGTTTTCCATAATTTTTAAAACGGCGCACTGAATAATAAACATCGCCATTATGAGCTTGATAAGCAAAGCCTTTTTCAATCAGCGACTTTATCATATAAAATATTTGATTCATCGCATTAGTTGCACGCGGTTCAACATCAGGCGGTAACATGCCAAGAGAGAGCTCATCTTCGTGCATGGCATCAATAAAACGATTAGTTAATGTATATATATCTTCTTTATTTTCAACAGCGCGTTTGATAATTTTGTCGTCAATGTCGGTAATATTACGCACATATTCAACATTTGGGAAATAGCGTCTAAGATGGCGAGTGATAACATCAAACATCACTAATACTCGTGCATGGCCCATATGGCAATAATCATAAACCGTCATGCCACAAACGTATATGCCCACTTTATCGGCATTAATTGGGCGAAAAACTTCTTTTTGTCTACTTAGCGTGTTGTAAATTTTAAGCATAAGCGATATTTTACGTGAGTATTTATCTGATTTTGTCTTGTCAATAACAAACCTTGCTTTCTATATGATTTATCGGCATAAACAGTTGTATAATTGACGGGTTTTATTAATTATATACAGGAGAAGATGTATGAGCGTTTTAGTCACACAACAAGCCCCAGATTTTACGGCTGCTGCTGTTTTAGCAGATGGTACGATTGTTGATAATTTTCAACTTTCTAACCTTAAAGGTAAAAAAATTATGTTGTTCTTTTATCCACTAGACTTTACTTTTGTTTGCCCTTCAGAGATTTTAGCGTATCACCACAGAATGACGCAGTTTAATGACAAAGATGTTGAAGTGGTTGGTGTTTCAATAGATTCAGAGTTCACGCATAATGCATGGCGTAACACGCAACCAGCAGAGGGTGGTTTGGGTGTTATTGACTTCCCATTAGTGGCTGATACTGATCATTCTATTATGGAGGCTTATGGTATTGTGCATCCAGCAGGTATTGCACTGCGTGCATCGTTTCTAATTGATAAGAATTTTGAGGTACGTCATCAAGTGGTGAATGATTTGCCATTGGGCAGAAATGTTGATGAAATGTTGCGTATGGTTGATGCACTTGATTTTCACACCAAGCATGGCGAAGTTTGTCCTGCGGGTTGGAACAAAGGTGATGAGGGTATGAAAGAAACGCCTGCAGGTGTGGCTGATTATTTGTCAAAACATGCCGATGAATTGTAATTAAACTAAAAGGGGAGTTTAGGTTCCCTTTTTATGGCTTATATGGGGAGAATTAGCAATGGAAATGAAAAAACTATAGATGTGTTGTGTGCGACTGGGTGTATGATTAATACTTAAGAGTGCACATAAAGAGGGGATTGAGCCAGGCAAAAAAATGAGAAGATATTCCTGAGGATTGGGAATGTCTGGGTTGTGGTGCTAGTAAAAAGCTGAGTTTGAAATGGTTGAAATCTAGTAAAATAGCCTTTTTTTGAATTGACGCAAAGGAAGAACAATGTCAAAAGTATTAATATTACCAGGCGATGGCATTGGCCGAGAAATTATAACACAAGCACTTAAAGTGATTAACTGCTTGAATGCAGATTTTAATCTTGGTATGACATTTGAACATGACCTGATTGGTGGTAGTGCTTATGATGGAACCGGCTCACCTTTGCCACAAGCTACATTAGACGCTGCACGTCAGTGCGATTCTATTTTATTAGGTGCTGTGGGTGGCTATCAGTGGGCATCTTTAGAACGTAATTTACGACCAGAGCGAGGATTGTTAGAACTGCGTACAGAAATGGATTTATTTTCTAACTTACGTCCTGCGATTTTATATCCACAACTTGCTAGCGCTTCAACGCTTAAAGAAGAAGCGGTGTCAGGGCTTGATTTGATGATTGTTCGTGAGTTGGTTGCGGGTATTTATTTTGGCAAGCCACGAGGTGTTGAAGTGCGTGATGGACAAAAATATGGGTTTAATACAGCCACTTATTGTGAGTCAGAAATCAGGCGTATTGGGCACTCAGCCTTTGAGATTGCACAACTGCGTAACAAGCGTGTTTGCTCGGTAGATAAGGCAAATGTGTTAGAAGTATGTGAATTATGGCGTGAAGTGATGACGGATGTGGCTAAAGATTATCCAGATGTTGAGCTTACCCATATGTATGTGGACAATGCTGCAATGCAATTAGTCAGAGCACCTAAACAATTTGATGTGATAGTGACTTCAAATTTATTTGGCGATGTGTTAAGTGATTGTGCAGCAATGTTGACTGGTTCAATTGGTATGCTGCCATCAGCTTCGCTTAATCAAGATGGGTTTGGTATGTATGAGCCTATTCATGGTTCAGCACCTGATATTGCAGGCAAAGATATTGCCAATCCTTTGGCAACTATTTTATCGGTTGCTATGATGTTGCGCTATTCGCTTAATCAGGCGGGCTTGGCACGTAAAATTGAAACGGCAGTTAATACTGTATTAGACAAAGGTTATCGTACGCAAGACATTGCAACAGAAAGTGATACGCTTGTTGGTACAAATAAAATGGGTGATTTGGTGGTAGAGGTATTAGTATAAAAATTGTGGTTTATTCAACCAACACTTGTCCAATTTGTGTCAAGACTAAGAAATTGTTAAACAAGTGGAATCTACCATTTGAACAAAAAAATGATTGATGAAGATCTGTACTTATGGCGGAGTTTTCAAAAGTGACTAACGGCGCTAGAATGGTGCCACAAATTGTCATTGATGATGAGCATATCGGTGGATTTAGCGATTTAACTGAGTTGCATATGGGGGGATGGGATTCTTTTGGCTAAAATGTGCGCTTGTTTAAGAAAAAAACCATAATATTCTAGGTCTTTAATTTTAGGGATAGGAATGTATCTTGCAGTGCATTTTAAAAATGCAGCACGAGATGCTTATGATTTTGTTGAGGAAAATCATAAATTGAAATATAGAAGAAATTTATAAATCCCTAGCTTCAATCTCAAGTAACATTTTGCTAAATTGCTCATCAGACCCATGCCAATTTTTATAAGCAGTCAGCTGTTTATGGGCTTAATTTCATAGTCAGCCAAATCTTAGTCATAACCTTTTTTTAGTTTCATCTTGAATAATGAGCAGGTAATTTAAAAATGGCGTAACAGCATGGTTTGCATTGCCTGATGAGCCATGTCCAGGTACGTAATAATCTAGATTCAGATCTGTTGCATATTGCAATACTTTAATGTTGCCATGCATACTAGAACTGTTGTCAAAATGACCCATGCGATTAACAAAGCCATTGCTGGATGGCGTCAGTTGGGTAAGTGCCAATTGTGTCTTTTGTTAAACTGTCAGTTAGGATTATCATTAAATTAATCCAGTTATCGCCTCCGCCGTTTTTAGCCTCAATAATCATTTGTGGGTGGACATAAATCTTGGCATTGGTGGGGTATTTTTCGATAATCGCTTGATTGTTGCCTAGCCAGTGGTTCGCTATGAGCGTGTGTATTTAAAGACGGCAATAATAGGTTTTGGTAATTTTTTCAACTTCTTTAATCACTTTTTTTACCCACACTATAAGCACTACTTGAGTCAACAATAATAACACCTTTTTTGCCAATAATAATGCCAGGGTTGTTCATAAATCCTTGATTCTGTATACTTGACTCACCAGATGGGCCATGAATGATCAGTAGGTTATTGGCTAAGCTTTTCAGGCGGAAATTCGCCCATGCCTTCAATTGTCCAGGCATTTGATAGGCTTGATAAAGGGTTAAAGCAAATAAAAGATAAATTGTTTTCAATGTATTAACAAGGCTTGTGTTGGTCGCCATTAATAGCAAGCTAGATTTAGTGCGATTAGACCAAAAAGGACTGGTCAATGACATTAATGAATTTTCTGGTTATGCTGCTGTTGCTATTGCTGGCGTGGTAACAGCTTATATTGTTAACCTGATTGGCGTAAGATAAGGTTTGTTCATATTTGGTGTTGTGGCGGTATTTGGATTGTTTTCATCTATCTTTTATATCAAAGAAATCATGCCATGGACTAAGTTGCACCAAAGAAACAGTTTTCTAATAGAATAGCTAAATTTTGACAAGTTGTTTGTTCAAGCGAGTTGGTATGATAAGGTTTTTCTGTCGTTAAACTAAGCAGGACTGGTGGAAAAATTTACGAATACCAGGTTTAGATATTTTTGCCTGTGTTTTTTTATCTTTCAGGCATTAACACTGACAGAAGGCGGTGCTATTGTTTCAGTGTATGCGCTTGATGGGGCGGTTCTCAGCCGATTACTGGGCCTTTATCTGATAAAGTTGGACGTAAGGTGTTAATTGTTAGTGGTATGTGGCTATGCGGGCTTGGCTTGTTAAGCATTCCATATACAGATAATGTATTTTTATGGATGTTGGAAACTGGAATAATGGACATAGGCGGTATGGTAATGTTATATCCAACATTAAGCGCTGCTGTGGCTAATTTTGCACCGATAGAGACACGAAACGCTACTGGGTATTTATCGATTCTGGCGTGATTTTGGTTATGCTGTGGTGGCATTAACACTAGGTATGGCTGTACAAATGATCCAATGCATTAACAGCGGTCATTTTTATTAGCATCTGTTGCTATGATTCTATTTGGGTTGCGCGTTTTAATAATAGTTCCAAATCGTAAGATTTAGTTTTATATTTAATGGTTTGATACCAATCAATGGCATAATACCAATCATGCGTAAAAACCCCATTGTCTTAAATATTAAAATCATTGCCACAACCCGTTTTTTCAATATTGAGGAAATGGATATTGAGTTTTCAAATGGTTCAAAGAGAGTATATGAGCGTTTAAAGCCATCAGGTAATGATGCAGTATTAGTCATACCGATGTTAGATATTGAAACTGTGTTAATGATTTATGAGTATTCTGGCGGTACAGATCGATATGAACTTGCATTAACTAAAGGAAAAATTGATAATGGTGAAACGCCTATTGAAGCCGCTAATAGAGAGTTAATTGAGGAAATTGGCTATGGTGCTAACAAATTAACTTTTATCAAAGAAATGACCATTGCACCTGGCTATCAATCTAGTATTACTTATATTGTACTAGCACAAGATTTATATAAAGCGAGAGCACAAGGTGATGAACCGGAGCCATTAGAGGTAGCAGCATTTAAGATGGCTGATTTAGAAAACTTGGTTTACAATGAAGATTTAACTGAAGCCAGGAGTATTGCAGCCTTATACATGGCAAGAGATGTGATTAACAACCAGCGACACAATAGTCAGTGATTGAAATATCTAAGAATTTTGTTTTGTCATCTGTTGATACTGCTTTTGTAGATGTTGAACTGGCGTTAGAAGAACCTAACGGATTGATTGCATTAGGTGGTGAACTTAACAAACCCATCGGCTTTTAGAAGCGTATCAACAGGGAATTTTCCCTTGGTAGTGATTACTTTAAAGCGACTTCATATTTCAAAAAGCCTCAATAAAACGATTCGTTCTGACAGACCTGAGACCTGAGATTAAAGTTGATACAAACTTTGAATGTGTGATTCATCATTGTAAAATCATTCAGCGTAAAAATCAAAATGGCACTAATAATGATATGGTATACATGCTTATCTGTACTTCACTTGCAAGGATTTGCACATCTTGTTGAAGTGTATAAAAATTTTCAATTGGTAGGTGGACTTTATAGCGTTGCTTTAGGTTAGGTGTTTTTTTTGGTAAGTCTATGTTTTCATTAGTGCGAGATGTTTCTAAAATTTCCTTTGTACATTTGCTTATGAATATGCCTTATAAATTAGTTGATTGCCAAATTGAGAATCCGCATTTAAAAAACCTAGGTGCTTTTAATATACGGCGTTGTGTGTTCATCAAACTATTAAAAGAATTGCTGTAAAATAGTCGCTGATTTAAATAAAAAAAAACAGGTAAGGAAGCAATATGGAAAAAATAACCAGACTTATAATGTTAACCTTTATTGTTGTTGGTATTTCTGCTTGTGGCAAGATGGGTGAATTGGAACGTGTCAAATCATCATTATTGGTCATGCCAAGCATCACTCAAACAACATAATAAACCTTGGGTTTTTCTTATCAAAACCACATACTACATACTGAATCCGTCAATATTATAGATTTGATGGAGATTTATGGGTCGCCACTTTATGTCTATTCTCGCATTGATATTGAGAACAACTGGCATGAATTTGACCAAGCATTTGGTACACATCCACATTTAGTTTGCTACGCAGTTAAAGCCAACTCTAATTTAGCAGTGCTTAATGTTTTGTCTAAAATGGGTTCAGGTTTTGATATTGTATCCATTGGTGAATTAGAGCGCGTTTTATTTGCTGGAGCAGATGCGTCCCGCTGTGTATTTTCAGGTGTGGCTAAAACAAAGGCTGAAATTAAACGCGCTTTAGAAGTGGGTATTTTTTGTTTTAATGTTGAGTCTATGGCGGAGATGAATCGTATTGAACAAGTGGCAAAAGATATGGGTATGCAAGCACCAATTTCGCTACGCGTTAATCCTAATGTTGATGCAAAAACACACCCGTATATTTCAACAGGACTGAAAGAAAGTAAATTTGGTGTTGATATTGATGATGCCATTCCTATTTATCAAGTGGCACATGATTCACCTTATTTAAGCGTTAAAGGATTGGACTGCCATATTGGCTCACAATTAATAGAGGTATCTCCTTTTTTAGATGCACTTGATAAGGTGCTTGAACTGGTTGCTAAACTTGATAAAATTAATATTCGTATTACTCATTTGGATTTAGGTGGTGGTGTTGGCATTAAGTATGACAACGAACAAACGATTGATATTAATGCTTATATTGTCTCAATTATTGACAAAGTGAGTGGTCTAAAAGTTATTTTAGAACCAGGTCGGGCGATTGTTGGCAATGCCGGCGTATTTGTTACCAAAGTTGAATTCTTAAAGCAAAATTCACATAAGTCATTTGCAATTATTGATGGTGCAATGAATGATTTATTGTCCCCTGCCCTTTATCAAACTTATCATCAAGTATTGCCTGTTAATGAAAATGCTAAAGGTGTTGATGCTAATTGGGATTTGGTGGGGCCAATTTGTGAAACAGGCGATTTTTTAGCTAGAAATAGAAAACTTTTTTTATCTGAGGGGGACTATTTAGCACTTATGTCTACTGGTGCTTATGGTTTTTCCATGAGCTCAAATTATAACTCTCGTCCTAGAGTAGCGGAAGTAATGGTATCAGGCAATCAACACACACTAGTGCGAGAACGTGAAACCATTCAAGATTTATTTAACAAAGAGCATATGGTTGATGATTAAATTAACCAACAATCAAAAAAAATTTCTTAGATCGAAAGGTCATAGGCTAAAACCTATCGTAATAGTAGGACAACACGGATTAAGTGAGTCTGTTTTGGTAGAGCTTAAGATAATCATGGAAAGACATGAATTGCTAAAAATTAAAATACGTATTGACGAGAAAGAGAGAAAGCAAAAAATAATTGATAAAATTATTGACACTTCTAATGCTCACTTGGTACAAGTAATTGGCAACATTGTGGTGATTTACCGTGGTTTTGATGAAGAACCACAAATTATTCTTCCAAGAAAGTAAGGATCTAATGAAGGTTGCAATTAGTGCGGCAGAAACCTCAGGCGACCTGATTGCTTCCAAGTTAATTCGATCCTTAAAAAAACAAAACCCCAGTGTCACTATTGAAGGCTTGGCTGGGGATAAAATGACGGCTGCTGGATGTATACAACATTGGGATCAAAAGCAAGTTAATGTGATGGGCTTTAGCGAGATCTTAAAGAAATTGCCGTCTTTATTGCGCTTACGAAGACTTATTATTGCTTATTTTTCTAATCAAAAATCTGATATTTTCATTGGTGTTGATGCACCAGATTTTAATTTTGTAATTGAGAGAAAGCTTAAATCTCAAGGCGTAAAAACCGTGCATTTTATTTCGCCTTCGATTTGGGCTTGGCGCCAATCTCGGATTAAAAAAATTAAACAATCAACAGATTTGGTACTGTGTTTATTTCCATTTGAGGTGGATTTTTATCAAGCGCATAATCAAAGAGCGTTATTTGTTGGGCATCCTTTAGCACAGAGCTTTCGACCTAGAAAGCCGTACATTAAGACAAAAAATATTCTTCTAATGTCGGGTTCTAGGCAAAGTGAAATTAAGCTGTTGCTGCCTGAGATATTACTGGCAGTTAAAATAATGTCCACACAAGATCCAGCGCTAATCTTTCACTTGGTTTTAGCGAATGACGAGTTATTAGATTGGGCAACTGCTCAGGTGGGGAATATGCCAGTTGAGATTTCGCTTGGACATGCACATGCACATATGTTAAATACAGATTTAGCGTTGGTTGCATCAGGCACTGCGACGTTAGAATTGGCGTTGGTTGGTGTGCCTATGGTAGTTATTTATAAGCTGTCTAGTTTTAGTTATTTTATTGCTTCAAGACTGGTTAAAAGTAAATATATTAGCCTGCCAAATATAATTGCCAATAAAAATTTAGTGCCAGAGTTGATTCAAAATAATGCAAGTGGCAGCAATATCGCCAAACATGCTATGGCAATCATGGGTCGTGATAATAAAGTGTTAATCAAAGAATTTAATGCAATCCATCAGCAGTTAGACTTAGATGCTAGTGATGAGTCAGCACGTATTATTTATGAATTTATTAACGAATAAACACATTCTTAACAGTGTGGCGTTGGCATTGGCTGAGGACTTTGGTGCTGGCGATGTTTCTGCTGATTTTTTATTAAACAAAATAATCACAGCAGAGATTATATCAAGAGAACCCAGCGTTATTTGTGGCATAGAATATGCACAAAGTACATTTTTATCACTTGATGATAAAATCAAACTAGATTGGAAAGTTAAAGATGGCGAGTGTATTAGTTCAGGGCAGGTTCTGTGTGTTTTAATAGGCGCTTCTAAGGCCATTATTAGTGCTGAAAGAGTGGCGCTTAACTTTTTACAGATGCTAAGCTCTGTGGCGACAAAAACTCACTATTTAGTGAGTAAAATTAGTCATACTAATGCACAATTGCTAGACACTAGAAAAACCATTCCCGGATTAAAATTGGCGCAAAAATACGCAGTAAAATGCGGCGGCGGTGTTAATCATCGTATGGGCCTGTATGATTGTATTATGCTGAAAGAAAATCATATTATTGTTTCAGGCTCAATCACCTTGGCAGTTAAATTAGTAATAGAGCAACACTCAAATCTTCCTTTAATTGTTGAAGTGGAAAACTTGATTCAATTACAAGAAGTGCTCACACTTAGTAGTGTAGTAACCCGAGCATTGTGTGATAATTTTTCCATAAATGATTTAATACAGGCAGTTGACGTGACTAAAGGTAAATTACCCTTAGAGGCTTCTGGTAATATCAATGAAAACACCATTGTGGAAGTGGCTAATACTGGCGTTGATTTTATTTCTACAGGCAGTATCACTAAGAATATTCAGGCAATAGATTTGTCTTTAAGGTTTGTTTGAGGCGAAGAAGGTTGGGCTGGTTAAATCGTCTTTAGTATTGTAACTTAGAGGCTTTCCATCTTGGCTAATAACACTGCCGCCTGCACCTTGTAAAATACATACGCCAGCAGCGGTGTCCCATTCGGAACAAGGACCAAATCTTGGGTAGTAGTCATATCTACCTTCTGCAATAGTGCAAAATTTTAGGGCGCTACCCAGTTGAGATACTTTATAAGTACCGCATTTTCCTAAATGGTTTTGCAATTGTTCGTTGTGTGACGACCAATGGCCAATGACAATTTTTAAAGGGCGATGGTTAGTGCATACATTTAATGGTTGGATAATATCTTCTTGTTGTTTGAACGCTTTGTTTGCATCTGTTGTATAGTAGTGTGTTTTGCTTAGTGGTGCATAAATCATGCCAAATATTGGCCTGTGTTGTTTAATATAGGCAATACAAATACAAAACTCACCCGTCTGCTCAAGAAAGTCACGTGTGCCGTCAAGCGGGTCAATTAACCAGTATTCATGCCATTTAGAGCGTTCAGAAAATTCAATTATTTTAGATTCTTCTGAAAGTATGGGCGTATTTGGTGTGAGTTTTGAGAGTGCTTCAATAATCAGTTCATGTGCGTTTTTATCAGCAATGGTCAGCGGCGTTTCATCTGATTTGATTTTAATATCAAGCTCATTTTTATAAAGTGACATAATCATACCACCAACTTGAGTGGTTAGCCTAATTAGTGGTGGTATGAGCAAATCAAACATGGTTATATTATCATACCTCATTGGATATGATAAGTATTGATGAAAATGGTGGGCCTACTTGGACTTGAACCAAGGACCAATCGATTATGAGTCGATTGCTCTAACCAACTGAGCTATAGGCCCTAAAGGACTATTCTAGGAAGCTTTGTAATTTATGCGCACGAGAAGGATGTCTTAGCTTGCGTAGTGCTTTGGCCTCAATCTGACGAATGCGCTCACGAGTGACATCAAATTGACGACCAACTTCTTCTAAAGTATGATCAGTATTCATATCAATACCAAAACGCATTTTTAATACTTTGGCTTCGCGAGGCGACAAGTTAGACAGTAATTCACTTGTAGCTTCTCTTAAGCTTTCCTTGGTGGTTATCTCAACAGGTGAAGATAGATTGGTGTCTTCAATAAAATCACCGATATTAGAGTCCTCATCATCACCAACTGGGGTTTCCATTGATAGCGGCTCTTTAGCAATTTTTAGAATTTTGATGATTTTGTACTCTGGCAGTTCCATTTCAATTGCTAATTCTTCAGGAAAAGCCTCGCGGCCAAACTTTTGCAAGAGTTGGCGGCGTACACGATTAAGTTTATTAATGGTCTCAATCATATGAACCGGAATACGAATAGTTCGTGCTTGGTCTGCAATAGAGCGAGTAATAGCCTGACGAATCCACCAAGTGGCGTAAGTAGAAAACTTGTAACCGCGACGATATTCAAATTTATCAACCGCTTTCATTAAGCCAACATTACCTTCTTGGATTAAATCTAAGAATTGTAGTCCGCGGTTGGCATATTTTTTTGCAATTGAAATCACCAGCCTAAGGTTTGCTTCAATCATTTGTGATTTGGCTTTTTTAGCACGATAATCGCCACGGCGATAAATTTTGTTTAATGCTTTGAGTTCAGCAATAGTGAGTTGCATCTCCTCTTCAAATTGTTGAAGGTTTCTTTGTGCATAATAAATCTCATCTCTACTAGTCTTTAATTTTTCCTTAGTTTTCTTATCTAGTTTAACGGTGCTAAGCCAATCAAAATTGGTTTCATTATTAGAAAATGATTCGAAAAAATGTAATCGATCCATGCCTGCATCTAAGCAAGCATTCTGAATAGCTTTTTCTTGTTTTTTGACTTGATTCACGCGACTACAAATAACCTCTATCATGGTGTTAACCAGTTTGGGTGCTAGGCGTAAGTCTGACAAGCTTCTGGATAATTGTTGACGCGCTTCAATTGTTTTTTTATGACGAAAGCCAAGTTTCTTGTTGGTCTTGTTGTAAGTTTCGGAATATTTTGATACGGTTTCGAAACGGTTATACACCTGATTTTCATCGGGCCCTGTATATTCCATTTCTTCCATTTCTTCATATTCTTCATCGTCGCTAAACTCGCCTGCATCAAAGGCGGCTTTTTTTGCAGTAAAGTCTTCTGCGTCACCTTGATAGCCAATAATAACATCGGTCATCTTGCATTTTCCTTCTTCTAGGCGGGTATGTGCTTTGAAGAAAAAGTCAGTAATCACAGGATATAAAGTAATGCTTTGCATGATTTCAAATACGCCAGCTTCAATTTCTTTAGCAATGCAGATTTCATCTTCTTGTTCTAGTAAATCGACAACACCCATTTCACGCATGTACATTCTAACTGGGTCTGTTGTTCTGCCAAATTCTGAATCCAATGCTGCAAACGCTGCTATTGCAGCCTCTGCTGACGTTGATTGTGCTTTAGCACCAGATTCAACCACTAGGGTATCTGCATCCGGCACGGTATCAGAAACGGTAATATCCAACTCTTCAAGAATCGTAACAATGGGTTCTACTTGCTCTTGGGTTAATAAGTCTTCTGGTAGAATGTCATTAATTTCAGAGTAGGTTAAATAGCCTTTCTCTTTACCAACCATGATTAGTTTTTGTAATGCTTGCTTGTGTGCTTTAGTTGTGGATTTCATAAATTAAAGTTAATGTGTCTGACAAACCGAGGGATGGATTATACCCAAAGTTATCAGTTAAAAATCATAGCCTTGTTCTGTGGTGTTTTCTTACCCGATTATTATGTAAAAATAGTACTAATAGATTGCTCTTCGCTAATTCGTTTGATAACCTCAGCTATCGTTGGTGCAATAGATAATTGCCTAATTTTAGAGCAGTTGGCAGCATCAACATTAAGTGGAATGGTATTGGTTGTTACTAATTCATTCAGTTCAGAATTGTTAATATTATTAATTGCATCACCAGAAAGTACTGCATGGGTCGCATAGGCCACTACTTCTTTAGCGTCCCGTTGTTTCAAAACACTAGCGGCTTGGCAAAGTGTGCCAGCGGTATCAACCATGTCATCAATCAGAGTGCAAGTTCTACCTTCAACATCGCCAATAACATTCATGATTTTAACCATATTGGGTGCTGGGCGTCGTTTGTCAATAATGGCAAGGTCTGCATCATTTAATCGTTTTGCAGCGGCACGTGCCCTTACTACGCCGCCTACATCAGGAGATACGACAACGATGTCTTGGTAATTCTTAGATAGGATGTCTTCAATTAGAACGGGTTGGGCGTAAATATTATCAATTGGGATGTTGAAGAAGCCTTGAATTTGGTCTGCGTGCAAATCAACGGTTAATATCCGATCAACGCCTGCAGATTCAACCATTTTTGCAGCAAGTTTTGCTGTGATGGGTACACGCGTTAAGCGTGATCTTCGGTCTTGTCTTGAATAGCCAAAATAAGGCACAACAGCGGTAATTCGTGTTGCTGATGAGCGTTTAAGCGCATCAACAATAACCAAAAGCTCCATTAGGGTTTCAGCCGGAGAAGGCCCACAAGTAGGCTGAATGATAAACACATCACAACCACGTATATTCTCTAATATTTCAACTTGGGATTCGCCATCACTAAATCTACCCACAAGTGCCTTGCCTTGTACAATATTTAAACTAGAGATAATTTCGCCAGAAAGTTCAGGATTAGCATTGCCGCTAAAGATTTTAATTTTGTCAAGAGACATAGAGGATTAATCAATATTATTAAAGCGGTCAAATTATACGCCGACAAGGAGACAAAGCATAAAAAAAAGTTTGGCTGGGCTGGCAGGATTTGAACCTGCGCATGACGGGATCAAAACCCGTTGCCTTACCGCTTGGCGACAGCCCAACTGTGAATCGGAGAAGTATTGATTGCATGCGACACAAAACTCATCCATTTTTTTGGCACTTTTTTAGCCGCTACCAAGGCATCTTTCTCGGTTAAGAATTCATTAAAAACACAACTACCTGTGCCACTCATTCTAGCTTGACCAATATAATTAGCGCGTGTGTTAAGATATTCCAGTGCAATAGCAATTTCTGCTTCTAATTCTAGAGCCGCTTGCAAGCAATCATTGTGAGTGTCTGCAAGTTCAAGGAAGTTGGCTATTTTCCCTTGAGGTTTGCTCATTGTCAATGCATAATGAGAAAAAATTTCTCTAGTTGAAATATGTTTGTTAATAAAGATTACCAAAAAATAATGATTAGGCGTTCTAATAGGGCTTAGAATTTCTCCCACACCTTCTGCCCAAGCGCTTTGAGCAAAGATAAATACGGGTACATCTGCACCTAGACTTAAACCCAATTTCATTAATTGTACTTGGGTTAATTTTGTATCCCAAAGTTGATTAAGTGCCACTAATGTGGTTGCTGCATCTGAAGAGCCACCTCCTAAGCCACTACCAATTGGAATATGTTTAACAATTGAGAGATTAACGCCCAACGTTGTGCCAGTATATTGTTGAAGTGCTTTGGCCGCTTTAACGATTAAGTCTTGATTTTGTTCTACATTTCCATTACCACTAACGCGTTTAATGACTCCATTATTGTTTACTTCGTAAGTTAGTTTATCATAATAATTAAGCAGCTGAAAAATGGTTTGCAAATTATGATAACCATCCTCTCTTTTGCTGTTAATGTGCAAAAATAGGTTAATTTTTGCAGGGGCAAGCCAAGTGCTAGACATTAATAAAAACGTTTCGATAGTATTTTAACTCATCAATTGAGTCTTGAATATCAGAAAGTGCCAAATGTGCGGAGTCTTTTTCAAATACCATTTTTGCATTAGGTTTCCAGCGCGCAACTAACTCTTTAAGGGTAGAAACATCAATATGACGGTAGTGAAAAAATTGCTCCAGTGTTGGCATATAATTATACAAAAAACGCCTATCTTGACAAATGGTATTGCCACACATTGGGGAGGCTCCTTTGTTAACATATTTTTCTAAAAATTCTAAGGTTTGGACTTCTGCTTGTTTGTAAGAAATGTTACTTTCTCTAACGCGTCTAAGCAGCCCAGAATTGGTGTGATGTTCGGTATTCCATTGGTCCATGTTATTTAGAATTTCATCATTTTGATGGATGGCCAAAGAAGGACCTTGTGCAAGGATATGAAGTTGCGCATCAGTAACAATGGTGGCAATTTCGATAATGACACTCTTTTCAGGCGTAAGCCCTGTCATTTCTAAGTCAATCCAAATAAGATTGGTTTCTTTATTCATCATAAAAACCTATATTAACAACCCGTTGATTCGCGAACAAAATCATCTAATTTTTGATGAGCCGCGCCGTTGTTTAAAACATTAAGTGCTTTATCAACACCCTTTTGTAGTGAATTTTCAAGCCCACACACATAAATAGCCGCGCCTGAGTTAAGGGCAATGATATTTTTAGCTGCTCCATCTTTGCCATCAAGCGCTTGTTGAATCAATACTAATGAGTCATCCGCATTGTTGGTTTTAATATCATCCAAGTCACCCAGTGGCAAACTAAAATCAGCAGGATTGATGGTATAAGTGCTAACTTGACCATCTTTCAATTCAGCCACAAACGTGTCATCAGCAATTGAAATTTCATCTAAGCCATCTTTAGAATGCACAACCATAATATGTTTGGCACCTAAATTTTTTAAAACATAAGCAATCGGTTCAACTAAAGATTGAGTATATACACCCGTGACTTGGTTAGGTGTTTTAGCAGGATTGGTTAATGGACCTAAGACATTAAAAATAGTTCTAATAGCAAGATCTTTGCGCGCGCCAATGGCGTATTTCATGGCAATGTGATGAAAGGGTGAAAACATAAACCCGATACCAATTTTTTCAACACATTTACTAATTTTTTCAACACTCATATCAAGATTAGTACCCGCTGCCTTTAAAACATCAGCGCTACCTGATTTTGAAGAAACGCTACTATTGCCATGCTTAGCAACTGACCCGCCAGCGGCTGCCACAACAAAGGCACATGCGGTTGAAATATTAAACAATCCCAGTCCATCACCGCCTGTGCCACAAGTATCTACCAGGTGTTTGGTATTCTTAATGGTGACACCCTTGACTAGAGAACGCATTATTTTGGCAGCGGCAGTAATTTCATCAACACTTTCACCTTTTATCGCAAGGCCAACTAAAAAACCACCAATTTGTGCATCGGTGGTTTTGCCTGTCATAATGTCATTCATTACCTCATGCATTTCACCTTCGCTAAGGTCTTTTTTTTCAATAATTTTCTTAATTGCTTGCTGTATGTTCATGGTGTTATTGGCTCATAAGTGACTCAATGTCGTTGATTTCTTTAGCGAGGGATTTGGTTAGTACTGTATTTCCTGATGTTGTTACTAATACATCATCTTCAATTCTAATGCCAATATTGTGATAAATTGGATTAATTTTATCATCCTTATGGATATAAATACCAGGTTCGACAGTGGTTATCATACCAGCTACAAATTTTCTGTGATTAGCATTCTTTTTGTATTGCCCCGCATCATGTACATCAAGACCAAGCCAGTGTCCTGTGCCATGCATATAAAACTGTGATAAGTCATCACCAGTCTTTAATATACCAAGGTTAATCAAATCTTGTTCGATTGTATTAGTGGCAACTTTATGAGGTTTGTTAATTTTTACACCAGGTTTGATGACATTAATGGCATTGATTTGAGCATCAAGCACGATTTGATAAATTTGTTTCTGTGCACGGGAAAATTGACCACTAACTGGAAAAGTTCGGGTGATATCTGAGGCATAACAATCCACTTCAGCGCCAGCGTCAATCAAAACCAAGTCGCCTTTATTGAGTTTTTTGTTATTTTCTATGTAGTGTAGTACGCAAGCATTTTCACCCCCTGCAACAATAGCTGTGTAAGCATGTTGAGCATTATTCTTAGTAAAGTATCCGTCAAAAATACTTTGCACTTCAAATTCAAACATATTAGGCTGGACTGCTTGCATTGCTAATTGGTGTGCTTTGATTGAAATATTAGCAGCTTTTTGCATGGTGTTTATCTCAAGCGTGTCTTTAATAAGGCGCATCTCATGTAAGGTTGGGATAAGTGATTTCAATTGATGACTTGATAAAAGGCGTGCAATGTTGTTGTCTAATTGGCAAGTTTTAGCATCAAAGTAAACTTGATTATTAAGGATTATTTGGGGTAATTTTTCTTTTAATAAATCTATAGAGAAAGCATGATTTGATTTTAAGACATTGGGAGCATCATCAATTCCTAAACGTTTTCCATCCCAAATTTCACGTGCTTTGTCTTTAGGGCGTAAAAATATTGTGTAGTTGTCTTTAGAAAAAACTGCCAGAGCCTCAGGTTCTTGGAAGCCAGTTAGATAGTAAAAATCACTATGTGCGCGGAAAGGGTAATTAACATCACCAGAACGATTCTGTTCAGGATTGGTGCTAATAACAACAATTGCATTGCCGTCAAGCTGATTTAGCAGTGTGTGTCTTCTTTTTTGATGTATCATTTTTTGTCAAATATAGCTTATTATATGAACATTTATTACGCATAAAGATACCATGAAACATGTGCGATTGTATCAGAATATCCCCTTGCAAATTAATGAGAAATTAATGCTTGATGAATACGCATCACGCCACTTGGCAAAAGTATTGCGTTTTCCACAAGGCCAAGAAATTACTTTATTTAATGGTGATGGTAAGAACTACCTAGCCACACTTGTGCAGGTAAAAAAATATTGTGAAGTTATGGTGCATACTTGCGCTCAAAATACGTCTGAGTCTAGACTGGACATCACTTTGATTCAAGGCATTGCCAAAGGTGAAAAAATGGATTTCTTAATGCAAAAATCGGTTGAATTAGGGGTGAATAGAATCATGCCTATTTTTAGTGAGCGCTGCGTGGTTCGACTCAAAGGCGAAAAATTACAAAAACGTATGACCCATTGGCAAAAAGTCATCATTGGTGCTTGTGAACAATCAGGCAGGTCTATCGTGCCAAGTTTAGCACCAGCAATGAATTTTAAGGACTTTGTTAACACTGAGTTTGGCAATGGGTTTGTGCTTCATCATCGTGCTAAATACTCATTATTAGAAATGAACAAGGTTAATTAAGCAACTATTATTATCGGGCCAGAAGGTGGATTGAGCGACCAAGAAATTGCAAATGCAAACGCACAAGACGCACAAAGTCTGCTATTAGGCTCAAGAGTATTAAGAACTGAAACTGCCTCATTAGCAGCCATTGCTAATATGCAGTTGTTATGGGGTGGTTAATATGTTTAGGGCTTTTTTTGAATGGACTCTAATATGTTGATAAGTTTTTTACGAATAGCAGAGCCTGTTAAATGGTGCTAACGACTACAGGTGATTGAAGGATGAGATAAATACTATCCAAGCACGTCTAATGTACGATACAAAATAGTTTCTTGGTTGATTTTTTAAAATATGAATCAAGGTTAATAATAACTGTACTTGTTTGCTAGAAACGACTTGCAAGTCCTGATGCTTGAAATCAAGTGGAGCTACATCAACTTCGCTGGGTAGGCTGCTTTGTATACGTTCAATAAAGCCAACTAAAAGTGCTGTTTTTCTTTGACCTTATTTCCATAATTTAGCCTTTTCTTGTTTGCTAATTAGGTCTTTTTGTAAAATCAAATTGGTGGTATTGATTAATTGTTCTAAACCCTGTGTAAATGGCAAAAATTCTAGTAAATAGTGAGCAATATCTTTGCCAACTTTGGTATTAATACACAAATCTTTAGTAAGCAGGAAACCGAGCAATTTCGGCTTGATTGTCAGTATTAGTAGCACAATCACCAAGCCAGTTTTAGCAAATCCTTATCAAGACTGGTTGCATTTGACACCGCTACAACATCATCTGTTGGGTTTAAATCAATCACCTGTTCTTTGAATTGTGCATTGAGTCCAACTACGACCAATTTATAAGTATCAATACGAATTGCAATTGAGGTGGTAATAAGAACATTCAGTTTAAGGGTGTCTTCAGTGCTTAGCATTTAAAAGCCTATTGAGTTGTGATAATGAGTGATTATCACCAAGAATCTAGATTGATATGTATAGTAAGCTTGAGGTGAGGGTATTCATGAGTTTGATGGTGATTATTTATTGTTCTAATTAAGTCTTTGATAAGATTAATTTCTTTAATGGCATTGCTTGTTAATAAATAACAAGACTAGTATATAAATTAAGTGCGTACAAAGTTAATAAGTGTAATAGCGTTGATAAAATAACTTTTTGAGGGTTTAAGTTTGATGTTTAATGATTCACTCATCATTACCCAGTTCTATACCTATCTCATTTGCCCTATCAAAGGCAGCACGTATTGCATGGGCAATAATCACTTCAAAATTCTGGTCTTGGAAAGATTCAATTGCTGTTTGAGTTGTGCCATTTTTTGAGGTGACTTTATTGCGAAGTTGTTGGGGTGAATCCTTAGAGCTGCTTGCCATCATACTTGCACCCAGCGCAGTTTGAATGCTTAATTTTTGCGCCATTCTTTCATCTAATCCTAATGCCGCACCAGCTTTAGTCATTGATTCAAGCATTAAGAAAAAATATGCAGGACCACTACCAGAGACTGCCGTAATTGCATCCAACAAACTTTCATCGTCTACCCATAAACATTCGCATACAGAGTTGAGTATATTTTCTGCTAAGGATTTTTGTTTGCTTGATACTTGCTCATTAGCAAATAAACCTGTAATACCTTGGTTGAGTAGAGCAGGCGTGTTAGGCATGGTACGTACAATGGCTTGATTGCCACCTAGCCAGCGCTCAATATCACGTGATCTAACCCCTGCAGCAATAGATATAATGAGCGTATTAGTTGTAAGTTTCTCTTTTAAGACTTTACAAACACTAGATAATACCTGTGGTTTAACAGCAAGAACAATAACGTTACACTGAGCTGCAAGTTTAGTATTATCCGTAAAAATCTCAAGGTTAAATTCAGCCTTCCGAAGGGATAATAACGCCTCATTGGTGTCACTAATTTTGATTTGATTGTGTTTAGTGCCATTGTTAATCAGCCCAGAAATGATGGCATGTGCCATATTGCCAGCGCCGATAAAACCGATGAATGAGTTTTGCATAACGAATGTTTGAAGAAATAATATAATGTGTATTCTACCAAAATAGTGTTGCTAAAAAATACAAGGATGACAATGAAATTTTTTAACCCAAAATTAATTATGATTGATGTAGACGGAACCTTGATTGATAGCGTCCCAGATTTAGCCTATTGTGTTGATGAATTGATGAAAGCGATGAATAGAGCGCCATGGGGCGAGGCCAAGGTGCGCCACTGGGTTGGTAATGGTGTGCCAAAGCTGGTAGAAAGGTCACTAACTGGTGAGCTTGAGGCGAGCGTTAATAAGCAAGATTTTGACAAAGCCTACCCAACTTTCTTAGAGCTATATAGTATTAATACCTCCGTGCGTTCATGTTTATATAGTGGTGTAGAAGAGAGTTTGGATTATCTAAAACAACAAGGTTATATACTAGGCTGTGTGACCAATAAGGCCGAGCAATTCACCTTGCCAATTTTGAAAGATTTGGGTATTCTTGATTATTTTGGGTTGGTGGTTTCTGGCGATACCTTGGCAAAGAAAAAGCCGGATCCATTGCCGCTATTACACAGCGCTGAATTTTTTAACGTTAATCCGAAAGATTGCCTAATGCTTGGCGATTCAATCAGCGATGTAGCCGCTTCACGCGCTGCTGGATTTGAAGTTATTTGTATGTCATATGGGTACAATCATGGCGAGGATATTCAAGATGCCAACCCAGATTTAGTGATTGATTCAATGGTTGAACTTAAAGATTATTTATAATTAGTACCAGTAAAATGTATTCACATGAATACATTTGATAACCAACATATTTGGCACCCATATGCCAAAATTCCTAACGAGATTCCCACCTATTTGGTTGAATCGGCCAAGGGTGTTTATTTAACTTTAGAAGGCGGCAAGCGCGTTATTGATGGTATGAGTTCATGGTGGTCAGCCATTCATGGTTATAATCACCCAGTGCTTAATAAAGCGATTGAAACGCAGTTAGGGAAAATGTCTCACGTCATGTTTGGCGGACTAACCCACCAGCCTGCGATTGAGCTTACTAAGACGTTATTGAGTATCACACCTGATCATTTAACCAAGGTATTTTTTACCGATTCTGGCTCAGTATCAGTAGAAGTTGCTCTCAAGATGGCACTCCAATATTGGCATAATAAGCATCAAACCAATAAGCAAAAATGTATCACCATTCGGGGTGGCTATCATGGCGATACATTTGGCGCTATGGGTGTGTGCGATCCAGATGATGGCATGCACCACTTATTTTCAGACGTATTGCCACAACACTTTTTTGTTAAGAGCCCGTCTATTGTATCCACGGATGAGGCATTAGCAGACTTGAGGGCGACATTAAAGAAAAACGCAAGTTCAATTGCAGCTATGATTTTAGAGCCTGTTATACAAAATGCAGGTGGTATGAAAACATATAATCCCCGATATTTACTTAAAGCCAAAGCACTTTGCAAGCAATATCATGTTTTATTCATCTTAGATGAAATTGCCACCGGTTTTGGACGAACTGGACACTTATTTGCACTTGAACATGTCAATGTTAAGCCCGATATTTTATGCTTAGGTAAGGCATTAACAAGTGGCTATATGACCTTAGCAGCCACACTAACCACCGATGATGTTTCAAACGTAGTCGGCACGCTTATGCATGGCCCTACCTTTATGGCAAACCCTTTGGCTTGCGCTGTAGCCAATGCCAGTATTGAATTATTACTCAATTCCCCTTGGCAAAATAACATTGCTAATATCGAAAAAATATTGAGTACAGAATTATTGCCTCTTCAAAGGCATGCACAAGTTAAAGATGTGAGAATTTTGGGCGCTGTTGGTGCGATAGAACTCACACATGAAATTGACATACAAGCAACTCAAAAACATTTAATTGAATTGGATGTTTGGCTTAGACCTTATGGAAAATTACTCTATACCATACCATCGTTTATAATTACTGATGATGAGCTTTTAACAATTACTAATGCCATTAAAACGATTGTAGGGAGGTTGTGAAAGGATTTGTTATTTGCAATATATGGGCTAATATGATTTGCTGAATCTACCTCATTAGCCATGAGCCAATATGCATATTTAGGATGGGCATTACACAGTTTCTTTATAGTTTCATGTCTTGGTTCTTGCTCACCTTTCTCGAACCTTTGCACGCTTCTCATTTTTATCTTTAGTAAGCCTGCCATTTTAGCTTGTGTATAGCCCTCTATTTTCCTCGCTAATTTTAATCTTTCGTTAAATTTCATAAGATCGTACCTGTGCTGGTATGGCTGCTTAGTCTGTTTAAAATCAAATTAAACCAAGAAATGCACCTGATTTTAGCATGTTAGTAGATGAATCTACCCAAGAACATATAGAGACGATCGTTAGACATCATGTTGATATATTTATCACTATGGCAGTATCTCCAATAATTGGAATTTCATCTGCAAAATATGTCGACATGACAGGTATTCCTCACAAGTGCGTTAAAGACTGGTATTTATAAGACGCCTTAACTTGTAGTCGATTGGACAACAATGGTAAGAGGTATCAGACTGGTCTAAAAATTCTAAATTAAGTCATTGATATATTGATACTTCAAAACGTATAGGTGATGTTAGGTTATAAACAAGCCATCTGACCTGTTATTCAATTGGATCAATATCTAAATACCAACGCACTTTGTTTTTGAGTTTGAGTGTGCTGATGTGCTGATTAAAGGTGGATAGTATTTGATGGAGCGTTGCTCGGTTGTTAGATTGTAGGTATAGGTTGAAGTAATAGTAGTCTGATTTTTTTTCAATGGTGTTGACTACTGGCCCCCAAATCTCTACTGAGTCCATTTGTATGCTTTTTAATAAAACGGCTGCTTCATGTAAGAAATCCTCAGCATTTTGTTTGTTTTTTGCATTGGCACATAATAATGCTTGGTGTGAAAAAGGCGGCATCATTGCGCTTAGACGTTGTTTGAGGAGTTGGCTGGCAAATTGTGTGTAGCGAGATGATAAAACAAAGTTAAAAATTGGATGCTCGGGATAGCGGGTCTGAATAACAACCTCGCCTTTTTCTTTATGTCTGCCAGCACGGCCTGATACTTGAATTAGTAGTTGGGCTAAATATTCAGTTGCTCGAAAATTAAGAGATAAGAATCCAGCATCAATATCCAAAATACCAACCATTGCAAGATTGAAAAAATCATGCCCTTTGGCTAGCATTTGCGTACCAATAATAATACAAGGTTCACCAGCGTTAATTTGCTCTAAGTGTTGTGCAAAGGCCTTTTTGCATCGTGTGGTGTCACGATCAATGCGGATAATAGGCGTGTTTGCAAAGTGTGAAGACAGTGTTTCTTCTAGTCTTTCTGTGCCATAGCCTAGTACTTCAAGACTCTGCTCACAGCAATCTGGACAGGTGTGTTCTAGCATTTTCTCATCACCACAATGATGGCATTTAAGACGATTGATATGGCGGTGATAAACCATAGTTGAATCGCAATGGTCGCATTGCGCTTTCCAGCTACACTGCGTGCAATAATAAACAGGTGCATAACCTCGACGATTAATAAACAACATGACTTGCTTTCCGGCGGATAAATATTGTTTGGTTTTTTCAACCAATACTTTAGACAAGGCGCCATCACTATTACTGCGCATATCAATCAAACTGACCTTTGGCAGGGTGGCACCACCTGCGCGTTTGGTGAGTGTGATACGTGTGATTTTCTTATCCATTACATTTTTTAATAATTCTAATGAGGGCGTTGCTGTGCCTAAGACCAGTGGGATATTGGCTTGTTTAGCGCGGATAAGGCTTAAGTCTCTAGCACAATACCGAAAATTTGATTGCTGCTTAAATGAGTTGTCATGCTCCTCATCAATAATGATTAAGCCTAGGTTTGGCATTGGTACAAAAATGGCACTTCGTGTGCCAAGTACCACGCCAGCCTCACCATTTTTAGCCATGAGATAGGCATCTAGTTTTTGAGTTTCATTGAGTTGCGAATGAATTGCCACTACGCGTGTTTTTAGGCGTGATTCAAAGCGGATAATCATTTGTGGCGTTAGCCCAATTTCTGGCACCAATACCAACACTTGTTTTCCTTGGTCAAGCATTGCTTGAGCGGTGTGTAAATACACCTCAGTTTTGCCGCTGCCAGTCACGCCGTGGAGTAAAAAAGCGTGATATTGGTGGGTTGATTTTAAGATTTGTGCGATAGCAATGTTTTGTTCATCTGTTGGTTTAAAGTCTGGTTGCTGTGTTTTATTTGGCAAGCCAGTAATTTTTTTAATGTTTGCTTCTTTACCTAAACGTAAGTTCTTAGGTAGTGCAGTTGAAATCACTTCGCCAATTGGATGATGATAATAATTGGCCGACCAAAACAAGAAATTCAAGGTTGGCTTGTCTAAAATTGGCGTTTTGTCTAACACTTCTTCAACAGATCTAAGTTTATCAAAATCACTTTTATCCTTAATAGCTAGTACAATGCCGATTACTTTCTTACGCACAAAAGGCACTTTAACACGCATACCAACAAGCACCTCATTATCACATAGGTAGTCAAAAGTTTTATTTAATGGTACGGGTATAGCAACTTCAACGATTGATGACAAGATAATAGACTTCTGATAAAATCAGCTATTTTATCAATAAATATCATTAAGCCCAAGGTAAATATGGTGGTTATTCAAAATAGTATTCATGATTCATCTGTTAATGAGCATGATTTAAGCAGCACTTTGCAAAAAGTGCTTAAAGTGCTAGGCAAGGGTGAAAGCGAGTTATTGATTCGATTGGTCAATGAAACGGAAATTCAAAACCTTAATAAAACTTATCGCCATCAAGATAAATCTACTAATGTATTGTCATTTCCAAGTGATTTACCGATTGAAATTAATGAGGCGATTTTAGGCGATGTGGTGATTTGTACACAGGTCGTCTTAAAAGAGTCTATTGAACAGCATAAATCTTTTAATGATCACTTAACTCATATGGCAATTCACGGCACGTTGCATTTATTGGGCTATGACCATATTGATACTAAAGATGCGCAGAAGATGGAAAGTCTGGAGATAAAAATCTTAGCAAAAATTGGGGCTAACAACCCTTATTAAGTTAGCAAGAAATGCCACCATTCATTTGGGGTAAGCAAAGGTGTTCACCCGCTTTAAGTGCTAGACATTTTACCAATACGCTCAATAGCACATAATTTATTATCAATGTAATACATTTTTAACTGGCTTCTTTCCCAAGGCGGAATACTGGCCTCTTGTAAGACTTTTTTTAGTGATTGAGTGTGCGTTTTTCCTAGTAATTTAATGCGCTGGCCTTCTTGTCGATAACGAATTGAAATTTTTTTTAAATCTTTAAACTCTTCATAAAATGGACAAGATTCGTTTTTTCTTGGTAGAGCTTTATTGATGAAATATAGTTCATTTTGGTAGCGTCTAACCTCATACTTATCCCAACACACCAAAGGGTCGGCATCTTCTTTTGTGTGTAGCAGTTCAATAATTTGGTGCATTATTTTATCGCTAGGTATTAAGAAGTTAAGAAAGTTTAAATGATGACGAAGAACATTTTTAATTCTATGGGTTCCAAGTTTGGTAAGTTTGCTTGTATCGATACGATTAGTACTATTGATAATATGATGCATCTTGATATCAATATCAGCCAATTCGCGTATAAGTTTTAAGGCTTCTGATTGGTGTTTTGCGCTTCTGGCAAGTGTTCTTGTTAAATTTTTATACACGTCAGATAGTTTAGGTAGAATCTCTAATCGCAAGAAATTACGCCTAAAATTAGTGTTTTTGTTGCTATCATCTTCTATCCAGCTTAACTTGTTATTTTTAGCATAATCAATAATTTGAGACTTATTAATTGTTAAAAAAGGACGATAGTGAATACCTTTGCCTAAAGGTTTTTCTTTAGGCATGGAGGCTAATCCTTTGATGCCACCACCACGGAACAGTTGTAGAAGCAGGGTTTCTGCTTGGTCATTCTGATGGTGCGCTGTGCAAAACACCTCACTTTCCTTTAATGAGTTAGATAACGAATGGTAGCGTTTTTTTCGTGCATTTTCTTCGATATTAGATGTACTATCGAAGGATAAATTAATACTTAAATAGGTGATATTAAGGCTTAAGCATAGTTTTTCACAAAACTT
Organism: Candidatus Ruthia sp. Cpac_8_S14; assembly: GCA_021730205.1. Lineage (GTDB taxonomy): Bacteria > Pseudomonadota > Gammaproteobacteria > PS1 > Pseudothioglobaceae > Ruthia. Next base: position 147,949 of record CP072533.1, read on the forward strand.
ATCCCATTCGTTACAATATTGAGACAAATGATGATTGTAATGAATGACGCTTGTTTTATTGGGATAGTGCGTGTTTAAATAATGCAACAGTACGATAGAGTCAATGCCGCCACTAAGACCGAGGACAATTTTCTTGTCCTCAAGAAATAAATCTTTACTCTTTAAATCTTCCAAAACTTAAGAGTTTTTCTTGTCTGTTTTGTAACAACCGTTCTATTGGCAGTTGTTTAACTTCATTGAGTTGTTGTGTTAACGCCTCTTTTAGTAGCATTTTTGCTTGGAAGGGGTTGCGGTGGATGCCACCTAGCGGCTCATCAATAATGGTGTCAATCAGCCCTTTTTCTTTAAGATGGGCTGAGGTTAGCTTTAAAGATTCTGCTGCAAGGTTGGCCTTGGTTGTATCTTTATACAAAATGGAAGCACAACCTTCTGGGGAAATCACGGAGTAAATACTGTATTTAAACATCATGATTGTATCTGCCACACCAATTGCTAATGCACCACCAGAACCGCCTTCGCCAATGACTACCGAGATAATGGGCGTTGCAAGTGTTGACATTTCAAATAAGTTTTTAGCAATGGCCTCACTTTGACCTCGCTCTTCAGCGCCAATACCAGGGTAAGCACCAGGCGTGTCAATAAAAGTAACAACAGGCATTGAGAATTTTTCAGCCAGTTTCATTAAACGTAAGGCTTTGCGATAGCCTTCAGGCCTAGGCATGCCAAAATTGTATTTGAGTTTTTCTTGAGTGGTTCGCCCTTTTTGCTGACCAATAAACATCACTGGCTGGGCATCTAATGTTGCAATGCCACCAATAATAGCATGATCATCACCATAGGTACGATCGCCGTGTAATTCAGTAAATTCATCAAACACATGAGAAATATAATCAAGTGTATAAAGGCGTTTAGGGTGGCGTGCTAGTTGAGATATTTGCCAGTCGTTTAAAGAGGAAAATATTTTTTTGGTTAAAGCACCGCTCTTGACTTTAAGCGCTTTCATTTCATTAACAATGTCTGCTTTGTTTTTAATATTGTCAAGCGCTTGTATTTTTTCCTCTAGCTCGGCAATGGGTTGTTCAAAATCAAGATAATCTAAGTTCATACTCTGGTTTAAAATTCGTTCATATATCAATGTTTAAAATTATAGCAGAAACACTGGCATTTTTAGCTTTTGCCATTTTTATACTTGTTGTTTGAATGTATTTAAGTTAGTTTTGTAAAATCTTTATAGGTATTTTGTGCAATTTAAATGAGTAAGGTTTGATATGTTTTTGTTAATTATGAGGGAATTAATGCAAGGCTCTTACTACATGGTTAAAAAAAATAAAAGGCATTAATGTTGTTTTTTTAATAAAAAAAGAGGAAGGAAAATGGATGTAATTTATTGGCTAATTCCCAGTATGATTTTTGTTGGTGTTGTTCTTGTTGTTCTTTTAATGATAAGCGTTAAAAATGGTCAGTTTGATGATTTAGAGGGAGAAGGACAACGCATTTTATTTGATGAGGAGCAGATAAACTTAAAACTTTAAAAAGATATGAAAAATAAAGTTGACAATTCATCTTTTTGATAGAAAATTCGCATTTAAAGATATTAGAAAAAATAAGGTAAATAAAAAAAGATGGCTAAAAATATAATTGACGGTCTATTTGGTAAATCACCCATTAGTCCATTACAAAAACACATGACACAAGTGCATTCATGTATTTCAGAACTCAACGGCTTTATGGTTGCCATCCATGCCCAAAATTGGGTACAAGCTGAAAGAATTAGAAGCGACATTGGTACCAAAGAAGGAGAAGCAGACATTCTTAAGAAGAAGCTGCGTTTGAGCCTACCTTCAACATTTATGATGCCTTTCTCACGTAGAGATTTGCTTGATTTATTACTGATTCAAGACTCTATTGCCAACATCACTAAGGACGTTTCGGGTTTGATGATTAATCGCAAGATGACCCTACCAGATGAGATTTTTGATGGTGTGATAGAATTAACCAAGGTCTGTATCAAAACATCATCCATGGCGCTTAAAGCCGTTAATGAATTGGATGAGTTGCTAGAGACTGCATTTGGTAGTCGTGAGCGAAAAGTTGTTGGCTCTATTATTAAAGATGTGAATGAGCTTGAAAGCAGATCTGACAAAATTCAGCATGAAATTCGTGTTAAATTATTTCCATTAGAGTCTAGTTTGCCACCTGTTGATGTTATGTTTTATTATCGTGCCGTGGAATGGTTGGGTGAGCTTGCAGATGCTGCGCAAAAAGTTGGCTCAAGACTAGAAATACTACTAGCAAGATAAGGAGGCTGTCATGGATATTATTGCAAATTATGCTGATATTTTTATTATGTTGGCGATTGGGTTTGGACTGTTTATGGCTTGGGGTATTGGTGCTAATGATGTTGCCAATGCCATGGGCACTTCGGCGGGTTCTGGCGCTATCACCTTTAGGCAGGCAGTTGTTATTGCGGTTATTTTCGAATTTTCTGGTGCAATTCTTGCGGGCGGAGAGGTGACCGCCACTATTCGTAAAGGTATTTTGGATGCAGCATTATTCACCGATAACCCGCATTTATTAGTATATGGTATGCTTGCTTCGCTTTTAGCGGCAGGCACATGGTTATTGATTGCCTCATCTTTAGGTTGGCCAGTTTCTACAACACATTCAATTGTTGGTGCTATTGTTGGTTTTGGCGCAGTAGGTGTGGGTGTTGATGTGATCGCTTGGGATAAGGTGATTAAAATCGTGATGAGTTGGGTGGCATCTCCAGTGCTTGCCGGTACACTTGCTGTTATTATCTTTAAGGGCTTACAATCTTTAGTGATTGACACCAAAGATCCTTTGGCCAATGCTAAAAAATATTTGCCATTTTATGTATTCTTTGTTGGTTTTATCATTGCATTAGTTACGTTATTTAAAGGCCTTAAACATGTCGAGTCTTTAAAATATATCTCTAAAGATGCCTCTTTAAGTGCGATGATTGCAGTTGTAGTTGGTATCTTGGCAGCTGTGATTGCTGCATTCATTATGAGGCGTATCAAGATAGACCCTAAGGACGACAAAGATTTTCATTATGCTAATATGGAAAAGCTTTTTGCTGTGTTGATGGTGATTACTGCATCTGCCATGGCATTTGCACACGGCTCTAACGATGTTGCCAATGCCATTGGTCCACTGGCTGCAGTTTATAGTATTGTGGAGGCCGGTGGCGATATTGCCTCAAGAAGTGCCGTACCTTCGTGGGTTTTGCTGATTGGTGGCGGTGGCATTGTATTTGGTTTAGTGACTTATGGATTTAAAGTGATGAAGACCATTGGTAAAGGTATTACAGAACTTACTCCTTCTCGTGGCTTTGCTGCTGAATTGGCTGCTGCAACAACGGTAGTTTTGGCCTCATCAACAGGCATTCCTGTGTCAACCACGCAGGTTTTGGTAGGGGCAGTATTGGGTGTTGGTATTGCTAGAGGTGTGGCGGCACTTAACATGCGGGTTATTAATACGATTTTCTTATCTTGGTTAATTACCTTACCAGCAGGTGCAATCATATCTATTTTATTTTTTTTTGCACTTAAGGGTGCGTTTGGAGCATAGATAATGACGTTAGAAGAAATCCAAGTAAAGATTCAAGCAGGTATAGAAGATTCAATAGTTACCATGGAGGGCGATGGTTGTAGTTGTTCAACAAAGGTAGTTTCACCAATTTTTGAGGGGGTATCACTATTGGCTAGGCAAAAAATGATACTTGCTGTTATGAATGAAGAAATTACCAACGGTACACTTCATGCACTCAGTATCAAAACACGTACACCAGAAGAAGACGCCTAAAAACTTTTAAAACTTGTTCGTTTTCATCTGTCACTTGTAAATGCACTTGTTGATCAAAGTCTATATCAATCATAATGTTAATTGGATGACAACAAACTGAACAATCTTTTATATAGCTTTGATTAGACACCGAACAATCAATATTCATCTCAATTAACTCGCCACAATAAGGGTATTGGACGCTTTATTGTTGGCGTTCATTCATCGATATTTCACTCTTTAAGATCTCTTATAATAACTCTCCGCATTTTCACAGCTGAATAATTAACCCAATGCGTAATTTCATCACTATGGCGTTTACAATTAACACAATAGTTAGCTTGATTGTATTTGCAAATCCTCACACAGGGGCTGACGATATATAGCGCCTCAGACGGATTTTTAACAGTCTGATATTTATTCATAAATCTATTATAGAATGCTAATGTAAAATGCCTGTTTTTATTTAAAACATTCTCTTATGGGTTTTCCAAAATTAGGCTTGTCTGATTCAATTCTTAAAGCCGTCGAGCAGCAAGGATACAGCGAGCCATCACCAATACAAGCTCAAGCTATTCCAACTATTTTAAAAGGCAAAGATGTCATGGCTGCCGCTCAAACTGGCACGGGTAAAACAGCAGGATTCATTTTACCTATTCTTGAAATATTATCAAAAGGCAATCCCACAAAGTCCAATCAGATTCGTACGTTAATCTTAACTCCTACGCGTGAATTAGCCACACAAGTTAGCGATAGTGTAACGACTTATGGCAAGCATTTGCCGCTTAAATCAAGCGTGGTGTTTGGCGGTGTAAAAGTTAATCCACAAATGCGAAAGTTACGTGGTGGCGTTGATATCTTAGTCGCCACGCCAGGGCGATTGTTAGATTTATATTCTCAAAATGCAGTGAAATTTGACACACTAGAAATCGTTGTATTTGACGAGGCAGATAGAATGCTAGACATGGGATTTATTCACGATATTAAGAGAATTTTAAAAATTTTGCCGTCAAAGAAACAAACACTCATGTTTTCGGCCACTTTTTCTAATGACATTCGAACATTGGCAAAAAGTCTAGTCAGTAACCCTGTGGAAATATCAGTTACCCCGAGGAACTCTACCGTTAAAGCAGTAAAACAGCGGATTCATCCCGTTGATAAATCTAAAAAACAGGCATTACTAACGCACCTTATTCAAGAACATGGCTGGTACCAAGTATTAGTATTTAGTCGCACCAAGCATGGTGCGAATCGCATTGCAACTCAATTAGAAAAGAAAAAAATTAGCGCAACTGCCATTCATAGCAATAAAGGCCAAGGTGCACGCACAAGAGCCTTGGCAGATTTTAAAGCAGGTAAGGTTAATGTGCTAGTAGCAACCGACATTGCAGCAAGAGGTATTGATATTGATCAATTGCCACATGTTGTCAATTTTGATTTGCCACACGTGCCAGAAGATTACGTACATCGTATTGGTCGTACGGGTCGCGCCGGCTCAAAGGGAGAGGCGATTTCATTGGTTAGTGCTGATGAGACTAAGCAATTATTTGATATTGAGCGTTTAACCCAAGAGAAATTAGAACGCATTATGGTAGATAATTTTGTGCCAGAGCACTATTTGCCAGAATCGGGTAAAAAAATCTTGCCGCCAAAGATCAAAAGACCAAAAAAGAACAAGAGTCGTAATAAGCTTAGATGCGGCAAAAATAGCAATTCTCAAGAAAATAAATCAAACAATAAAAAAGGCTTTTTGGACAGTAAACTCAATAAGAAATCCACAAGGAAAACAACATGAGAATTAAGTTAATTGCATTCATTGCTGCACTACCTTTAACCCCGGTTCATGCTGGATTATGGGAGAAAATAACCACAATGGGCGTTAAAATAGTCACACCAACCTCAGAATATTTAATTGAAACACCAGGCTGGAATATTCGAGTATACGAATGGATACCTGCTGATAATCCCAATACACGTTGCCTATTTGCGGCGGGCTCACAAAAAGGTGGTGTGGCTTGTTATTCGATTAACGATTAATTAGTGTGTTTTTGACCCTATTTGGGAAGAATGTTGTCAAAATGTCGTCATTTTTTGAGTGTCTAATAAAGAGGAGTAGTAATTTATTTAATACTTCATCAATAACGCATTTGTTAGTTTTGATGATTAATTTTACTTTTCTATCTCTAAAACTAAACGTATTTACAATGGCACTAGCAATCACACTAGGCTTGTCTAGTTCGTCATTTTTTACTTCTGTAAGTCCGCCACGAATACTAGTACTAATTGGTGAACAAATAACCATACCAATCTTTTTGGCATATTGCTTTGATGACAAAATAAGTGTTGGGCGATATTTACCAATTTCTCTATCTTTTGTAGATTCAAAATCTAGCCAAACAATATCACCCCTATTTGGAATATAGTTACTCATATTCGCTGCTTAACAAATTAGGCACTAATTCAATATGTGCATTACTCGGCGTCATACCTGATAATAATCCTTATTCGATAAATTTTCTTTTGCTTGGCTTGATAGTACTAAAACCATTTTCATTGATAGTTATAGTTAATAAATCACCCTCTTTGAGATTCGGAACAATTCTTAATGCACCAGATATTCTAAGTGCTAACCCATTATCCCATTTTTGTATTCTACTTTCTATTTGTATTTTTGCGTCCTCTTATTGATACAAAGTATATATATCATAGCACTATTTTCGATTGATAGGGTTTTGTTCTTCAAGTCTTAAAAGAGGAGCGTAAGTTGAGTATTTTTAATCTAAAACACGATAACCATATGAGTCTACATTATACAATCAGGGAGTGAAAACAAGGGTGCAAATCGATGGTTGTTTCAAAGTTGCTTTGCTAGAGCGCAAAAATTGTTAATGGATGATAATACCAATACTACATTGGGTTGGCCGAACAATCAGAAAAAAGTCGCAAAGGTAAGTTTGTAATGGCCTAAATTAGCACAATAACCTAACTAATTGTAATAGGCGTATAACTAGAGGGTACGTTTATCTTTACTGTAGATAAAAATGCGTTTAAATGCTGAGGTAAGCAAGGCGCCAATATGCTCAATCTCAATTAAGGGTATAACTTTATGCCGGAACCTCTCAGACCGTTTCCATCCCTCAAGCAATTCTTTACCAAAAAATTAAATTTTCTTTTATTAATGAAAAATTGATTTTAATCCATACGGCGTGCTTTTTAACAGAAGGAGCAAAATTTTCCCACATTGATAAAGGGTATTTTTACAGTACTGCCCTTCATTAAAGTTACGAAAATCAAAAAGACTAATGCCATCAATATGTCGAACATACGGATAATAGATATTCCAGAGAACAGAGCGCGTGCCCCAGCGCTTAGAGTCAGGTAAATCAGTCTCTGGTAAATATATGCTCCTTTCTCGATTATTGACTTATACCTTACTATGGTGGTTGTACACCATACAGACTCTCTAAGAATTTCTGGAAATGTGGCTTTTGGTGATTATTTGTCCATGTCTAATACTTGTCATGGACAAACAAGTCTCTAATTCTCAAATGTTGATTATATCAATCATTAAGATTGAAATCGTAATCTTGTGTAAAGTATATAAAAAAATGTGAAAATAAAATTAGATTATTTACTGTCATTGGTTTATAGCATAGATGGGGGCGACGGTATGTAAAAGGCGTTTGTTAATGCTTGGATATTTTGTAATTGCTATTTAATTTTTCTGCTTTGAAGGCAATGAGCGTTAAACAAAATGATCTTAAAACACTTAATCAAGGTGGCTGCAAAAACTACGCCAAACTAAATCAGTGATTGTATTTAATCGATAAACCGTCGGATTATTTTTTATTTAATTTGGACTAATATTTGGCAGAAAAAAAATACTCATTAACCTCATGCTTTAAATTGCCATTAATCTAGTATATATTGGCCTTGGTGAGGTAGTTGGATTTGAGGTCAGCACTTGACTAACTGATTTAATTACAAATAAATAATTATTTTGTATACACAATTCTAATTGTGACACCTAAATAAACTGCTTGAGTGTTATTTTCTAAAATGAATATTTTAGAAAATATATTATCAACTTCTTAACTTGCATATCTGTCAACACGTGTGTTTGTGTGTTTCTACTCACTTGGTGTGAGTATATGTAAATATGTTATGATACTTGTAGGGGGCACTTAAAGCTTATGATAACATATTTTGCTATAAGGGGCCTTAAGTGTGTATTTAAAGCGTTAAATATATTCTAACTTGGTGGAGATGGCGGGAATTGAACCCGCGTCCGAAAACTTTCAAACAAGAAGTCTACATGCTTAGCTTGGTCTATTGTAGTTAGCCGCCTACCACCCGACCATCAGGGATGTAAGTAGCGATTTCCAACAAGTTTTAACCGAATTATGTGAAAAAATAATCCTAGCGAGTCTGTGAGCGACCGTCATTCTAAAAGTACAGACAACTCCTAAACGACGGCTAGCTATGCAGCTAGAGCGTAGTTGTTTTCGTTTGCAACTATCTTTTTAAAGCATATTTTACGAGTTGTCTTTATCCTCGACATGCGTTCTTGAGATCCAACTCCTCGTCGAAGCCATGTCATCCCCAGAGGGAGACATTATAACACTTTTTTATTGAATTGTCACTCTTGCAAATTTGCGTTTGCCTACTTGATAAACGTTTGTGCCAGTTTTTGGTTCAAAGTCTTTGTCTGTGACTTTTTCGCCATTGATTTTAGCGCCACCTTGTTTAATCATTTGGTAGGCATTTGAGGTGCTGGGACAAAGTTCAGCATCTTTGAACAATTTAGTAATTTTTATGCCAACTTTAAAGCTGAACTCATCCATTTCATCAGGTATTTGATTTTTACTAAAGCGATCAATAAAGTTTTGCTGTGCTTGTTTGGCGGCATCAATATTATGAAAGCGAGTGATGATTTCATCAGCTAAGATAAATTTAATATCTCTCGGATTTTTTCCCTGCGCCATTGCCTGTTTTAAATCAGTAATCGCCTCTAAACTTTGGAAACTTAACAACTCAAAATAACGCCACATTAACGCATCAGAAATTGACATAATTTTGCCAAACATCTCATCAGGTGTATCATCAATACCGATGTAGTTGTCCAAGGATTTTGACATTTTTTGTACGCCATCCAATCCTTCTAAAATCGGCATAGTGAGGGTAACTTGTTGCTCTTGTCCTGCTTGTTTTTGTAGTTCTCTGCCCACTAGTAAGTTAAATTTTTGATCCGTACCGCCGATTTCTACATCGCTTTCTAATTCAACAGAATCATTGCCTTGAACCAAAGGGTATAAGAATTCGTGGGTAGAAATGGCTTGCCCTGATTTGTAACGCTTGGAAAAATCATCGCGTTCTAACATTCTAGCGACCGTTTGTTTACTGGCGAGTTGGATAAATGCCATCGATGTCATTTTATCCATCCACTGTGAATTAAACATAACCGTGGTTTTGTCTTTATCCAAGATTTTGAATACTTGTTTAGTGTAGCTTTTGGCGTTTTCTTGAATCTTTTCCCGTGAAAGTGGCGGGCGAGTTTTACTCTTGCCTGTTGGGTCTCCAATCATGGCGGTGAAATCGCCAATTAAAAACAATATTTCATGCCCTAAATCTTGTAATTGCTTGAGTTTGTTGATTAAAATTGTATGTCCTAAATGTAAATCAGGCGCAGTTGGGTCAAAACCTGCTTTGATGCGTAGTGGTTTATCTTTTTTAAGTTTTTTCTTGAGCTCATCAAGTGGCAATATCTCATCAGCACCACGCGCAAAAATAGCCAGTGCTTGTTCTATGTCCATGTTTTCCTATTGCCTGATGTGTCCGTCACCTAGGACAATAAATTTTTGTGAGGTTAATCCTTCCAAGCCAACAGGGCCACGCACGTGGAGTTTGTCAGTACTGATACCGATTTCTGCACCCAAGCCATATTCAAAGCCATCGGCAAAGCCAGTGGAAGCGTTAATCATGACTGAGGCAGAATCTACTTCGGTAATAAAACGGCGTGAACGAGTGTAGTTTTCACTTACGATTGATTCAGTGTGACCTGAGCTATATTTATCAATATGTTTAATGGCATCACTCATTGAGCTAACAATACGGATAGATAAAATCGCATCTAAATATTCTGTATTCCAATCTTTTTCAGTGGCCGCAGTGATTTTATTTGATAGTTTTAGAGTTTCTTCACAGCCACGTAATTCCACCCCTTTTGCTAAGTATTGTGCAATCAGTTCGGGCAATATTCTGCCTACTGCATAGGCGTGGACTAGCAAGGTTTCAGTGGCATTACACACACCATAACGGCGCGTTTTAGCGTTAAAGGCAATACTGATGGCTTTTTGTGTGTCGGCATCTTTATCAATATAAGTGTGGCAAATGCCATCTAAATGCTTGATAACAGGTACTTTGGCGCTGTTACTAATGGCTTCAACCAGGCCTTTACCGCCTCTAGGAATAATAGCATCAACATAATCACTTGCTTGAACCAACTCAATCACAGCTTCACGATTTTGAGTGTCAATGAGCTGTGCGTAATTTTCATTAAGGCCTGCCTGCTTTGTGCCTTGCTTGACACAAGCATAAAGCGTATGATTAGAGTGTATGGCCTCTGACCCGCCACGTAAAATAACACTATTGCCTGATTTTAAACAAAGTGCTGCTGCATCAATAGTGACATTAGGACGAGATTCGTAAATAATTCCCAATACGCCGAGCGGCACGCGCATCTTACCCACTTGAATACTGCTTGGTTGGTATTTTAAATCTGTAATTTCACCAATAGGGTCTGGCAAATTGATAATTTGATTCAGACTTTCAATAATGCCGTTAAGACGCTCATCATCAAGCATGAGTCTATCAAGTAGCGCCACTTCCAGTCCTTTATCTTTGCCATTGGCAAGGTCTTGCTTGTTAGCTTTAAGTATGTTCGTTCTATTTTGGTCAATTTGATTGGCAATATTAATTAGCGCACTGTTTTTAGCTACTGTTGTAGCACTACGTAGCGTTTTTGCAGCGTTTTTCGCATTTTCACCCAGTGTGATGATTAAATTTTTTATTGAACCCATTGTGCTTCCCCAGCTAAGTTTAGTAATAATACATGTAATTCATCAATAACATTAAGATTATCCATGCCTTTGATCGAACGGTCAATGTGTCCTAGTGATAATAATAATTTTTGCAAACGTTGATAAGGATGGCGTTTTAGTGCATTGGTAATAATAGGTTTTCTTTTGTTCCAAACTCGATGATTTTGTAAGACTGTGTTAATATCTTTCACTTGTCTAAGCTCAATTGACATTCCAATCACTGATTTAATTTCTCGGTACAAGGAATTACTTAGCTGAATTGGCATAGCCATATCAGAGATTAAGGTTTGATAAATTTTATTAACCTGGTTGCTATTGCCAAATAAAGCCGCATCAATTAAACCATAAACGGTGTATTTAGATTGTTGGTTGACTTGTTCAAGATATTCTTGTGTGTTGATTTTACCATTTGGATAAGCCATTTTTAGTTTTTGGATTTCCTGCATAGAGGCAGTTAAATTGCCTTCTGTGCAAAAAGCAATACTTTGTGCAATTTCTGTATTGACTTCAAGCTCTAATTCTGCCATGTGATTTTCAATCCAATTAACCAAATGATTGCTTTGCACTTCAAAATGCTGAACAACACTACCCAATTGTTCTAGTGTTTTGAACCATTTGCTTTTTTGTTGCGTCATGTCCAGCTTGCCAGCGGAAATAATTAACAAAATATCATCAGGCAGGGTGCTAGCAATTTCGCTCAATGCTTTAGCACCTTTAATGCCGATTTTTCCTGTTTTTAATTGACATTTAATGATGCGTTTTGGTGAAAAAAGCGAGGCGGCTGAAATTTCCCTAAAGACCTGATTCCAATCAAAATTAGCATCAACCTCAAAGCTTATTTTTTCGTCAAATCCAGCTTGTTTTGCCGTCTTATTTATTTGCGCTAAACTTTGCTCAATAAGTAATATTTCTGCACCAAAAAATAAATAAATAACATCAAGTTTGTTGGCTAAATTGAGCATCAAGTTGCCGTGGTTTAATTTTCATCAAGTTTGGATAGTTTTCTTAATAATTGTCTGATAATTAAATGGCGCAATTGCTGATAACCTTCTTTAATTTGCAACCTGTCTGCTTGAGATGCATTCATTTTACTCAGGTATGTATTAGCACTGAAGGTTTGAGACAGCAGCAGTTTTTTTCGTTGATTAAAGACCTCAATAGGCACGCTTAGGCTTAGTGTGTAACTACTAACTTCATTGCTTGAAGTGTATGAAGCGGTGCGTTGGTTTTGATTTTCAGCACCTACTTGAACAACTAGAGTTTGAGGCATGTCTTGATTAAAGCGCTTTTGTAGTTCATCAGCAAAAGCATTATGATGGCTACTGGCAATAGAGGCATTTATTGCTGAGTTTTTATATGGTGTATGAAACCCGCAAGAACTAAGGAGTACCATGATAATAGTAGCAGCTAATAAGTTGATTTTTGACATGATTCTAAAGTATCTATTAATTAAGTTAAGAATTATGACAGAATTTGAATTTATTTGTAGATAAATCTTGAAAAAACGCCATCAGACCATATACAGGTATGCAATAGGGTATAGTTACTCCTCTTATTTTTTTATAATATTTTTTACACTATGTTTAAGAATTTATTACTTTGGTTAGTTTTAGGTAGTGTCCTTACTTCGATCTTTAGTCAGTTCCAAGTGGGCGATCAGAAAAACGACATTACTTATTCTCAGTTTATTCAAAGCGTTAAGCAGGGTGATGTATCACAAGTAACAATTGCTGGTAGTAATATTATTGGCGTAGGTGCTGGTGGTGAGCAGTTTTCAACCTATAGTCCGGGTGATTTAGGCTTGATGGGCGACTTATTGAATAACGGCGTTAACGTGGTTGCTAAACCGCCTGAAAAAGACGGATTTTTCAAGCAATTAATCATTTCTTTAGCGCCAATTTTATTATTAATTGGTGTCGTTCTTTACACCATGAAGGGCGCTGGTGGCGCAATGGGCGGAAAAACCCCAATGAGTTTTGGTAGATCCAAAGCACGTCTAATTACTAAGGACGAATCTGAGACTACTTTTGATGATGTGGCCGGTGTTGATGAGGCTAAAGATGATGTGAGTGAATTGGTAGATTTCTTATCCGACCCTGGCAAATTCACTAAAGTAGGCGGAAAAATTCCCAAAGGTGTGCTTTTGGTGGGCCCTCCAGGTACAGGAAAAACCTTATTAGCTAAAGCGATTGCGGGTGAAGCCGATGTGCCATTTTTCTTTATTTCAGGTTCTGATTTTGTAGAAATGTTTGTCGGTGTCGGCGCATCACGTGTTCGTGATATGTTTGAACAAGCAAAGAAAAATGCACCTTGTATTATCTTTATCGATGAAATTGATGCTGTGGGTCGCCAACGTGGTGCTGGTATGGGTGGCGGTCATGATGAACGCGAGCAAACACTCAACCAAATGTTGGTCGAAATGGATGGTTTTGAAGGTTCTGAAGGCGTTATTGTGATTGCTGCCACTAACAGACCAGACGTGTTAGACCCTGCTTTATTAAGACCAGGGCGTTTTGATCGTCAAGTTACCGTAGGTTTGTCTGATATTAATGGCCGTGATGCGATTTTAAAAATCCACATGCGTAAATTGCCCATTGCAAAAAATGTTAAATCTATCAATATTGCCAAGGGCACACCAGGGTTTTCTGGCGCAGACCTTGCTAATTTAACCAATGAAGCCGCTCTAATTGCAGCAGGTAAAGATAAAAAATTAGTTGGTATGCAAGAATTTGAAAAAGCCAAAGATAAAATTATGATGGGTTCTGAACGCAAATCTATGGCAATGGATGAAGCCGAAAAAGAAATGACCGCTTACCATGAAGCAGGGCATGCCATTGTAGGCCGGTTAGTGCCTGAGCATGATCCTGTATATAAAGTAAGCATCATTCCAAGAGGTAGAGCATTAGGTGTGACGATGTTCTTGCCAGAAAAAGACAGTTATAGCATTTCTAAGAGTAAGTTAAATTCTCAAGTGGCCTCACTTTTTGGTGGGCGTATTGCAGAAGAGTTGATTTATGACGCAGATAGCGTAACCACTGGTGCGAGTAATGATATTGAGCGTGCAACAGAGATTGCACATAAAATGGTCAAACAATGGGGCATGTCTGAGACGTTAGGACCTTTGGCATACGGCGAAGATGAGGGAGAAGTGTTTTTAGGTCGACAAGTTACTAAGCATAAGCATATTTCAGAAGACACCTTTAAAACCATTGATATTGAAATTCGTAAAATTATTGATAGCAATTATCAAATAGCTACAAAAATTTTGAAAGACAATAAAGACATCTTAATTGAAATGAGCAAAGCTTTAATGGAGTTTGAAACCATTGATAAAGAGCAAATTGACGATTTGATGAACAGAAGACCAATACGTGAAGCGGCTGTGATTGTTGATTCTGATGTTGCCTCTACTGAATTAGGCTCGGGTGTTGAGTTGGATAATAACAACCAAGATTCTGATGAAAAACCATTAAGTGGAGATTCTACCGAACAAGTCGCTTAGTTTGCTCTTCCTATTTTTTGAATATTTGTACCTCGCCACATAACGATGCAATCTTCTAATACAGTGATTATGGGCGTGCTTAATATTACACCCGATTCTTTTTCAGATGGCGGTCAATACCTTACTATTGATAAAGCCATTAATCAGGCTCAACTAATGATCAACCAAGGCGCTGATATGATTGATATTGGTGGCGAATCAACCAGACCAGATGCGTTACAAATATCAATTAATAATGAAGCCGGCCGTGTTATTCCCGTTATTAAAGCGTTATCCAAATTAATCAATGTGCCAATTTCCATTGACACTTCAAAAGCACAAATCATGCAACTTGCCATTGAGGCAGGGGCAAGCATGATTAATGATGTACGTGCTTTGCAAGCCAAATCATCCCTTGAAGTGACAGCATCAACTGGTAAGGATGTGTGCCTTATGCACATGCAAAATAACCCTGTTTATACAGATGTCATTGATGAAATAAAACATTTTTTTGATCAAAGAATTGAGGCTTGCATTGGTGCTGGCATTAGCCAAAATAAGATTATTCTAGACCCAGGTTTTGGTTTTGGTAAAACACTCAATCACAACCTTGAAATCCTACGTCGTCTTGACGAATTTAAAAGCTTTGGTTTGAGGATTTTGGTTGGCATGTCACGTAAGTCAATGATTGGTAGTATGCTTAATAATAGAAATACGGATGGAAGAATGGTTGGTAGCGTAACAACCGCTATGATAGCATCTCAAAACGGTGCAAATATTGTGCGTGTACACGACGTTCTAGAAACTAAAGATGCGTTTAAGATCTTACAAAGCGTAGCAGGAAAACAAGTTGGGTAATTATTTTGGTACTGATGGCATACGTGGTAAGGTAGGTGTTGAGCCTATTACCGCTGATTTTTTCTTAAAATTAGGCTGGGCAGTTGGTTCAGTATTAGCCAAGCAAGGCAAAGCCAGTGTTATTATTGGCAAAGATACTCGTGTATCTGGCTATTTATTCGAATCTGCACTTGAAGCGGGTTTTTTATCTGCTGGTGTTGATGTTGGCTTGCTAGGCCCGATGCCAACGCCTGCAGTTGCTTATTTAACACAAACTTATAATGTTAGTGCTGGCGTGGTCATTAGTGCCTCACATAATCATTTCCAAGATAATGGTGTTAAGTTTTTTTCTGCCAAAGGTCTTAAATTAAACAGCCAAGACCAAAGCGAAATTGAGAAAAAATTAGCCGAGCCTATGGTCAGTGTGGGCGCTGATAAGATTGGCAAAGCCCATAGACACGAACAACCACTTGGGCGTTATATCGAATTTTGCAAATCAACATTTGACCGAACGCAAAGTCTTCTAGGGCTTAATATTGTCATTGATTGTGCAAACGGCGCCACTTACCACATTGCCCAAAGTGTGTTCTCAGAACTGGGTGCAAATATTAATATCATCAACAACACACCAGATGGCTTTAATATTAATGAGCATTGTGGTGCAACTGACACCAAACACCTGCAACAAGTTGTATTAGAGTCAAAAGCAGATTTGGGCATTGCCTTTGATGGCGATGGCGATCGCTTAATGATGGTGGATGAAAATGGCGAGTTGGTTGATGGTGACGAGCTGGTATTTATTATCGCCAAAGTTTGGCAATCTCAAGGTAGGCTGGTTAATAAGACAGTGGTTGGCACAAAAATGAGCAACTTAGGCATGCGCCATGCACTAAAAGATTTAGATATTAAATTTATCGAAGCTGACGTGGGCGATCGCTTTGTGATGGAACAAATGCAAAAAAGCGGCTCAATACTAGGTGGCGAAAGCTCAGGACATATCATATGCCTGAATAAAACCACTTCTGGCGATGGCATTATTTCTGCCTTACAAGTATTAGAAGTACTGGCAAAAAGCCAATCCAGCCTTGCTAAATTAAAGCAATCAATGAGCAAATATCCACAAGTTTTAATTAATGTCAAAACCCAAACAAAAATTAACCTTGAAAATCACACCAAACTACGACAAACTCAGCTTGAGGTTGAGAAAACGCTTGCTCGTGAGGGCCGAGTATTAATCCGCGTTTCAGGCACAGAGCTACTTATCAGAGTGATGGTTGAAGCCAAAGATAAAATGATTGCTCAGCAAGGCGCTGAAAGACTATCAAATATTTTCAAATAGAGTAAAAAATACAATTCATTTGCATATCATTTGGAAATGATCTAGAACTTGGTGGCAGCCAGTTTGTTAAATTGATTTGTTAGGAAAAATTACCGCTCAACAAGAATTAATCTGGGAATCATATAACAAGCTCCATCTTAACTTGCAAATCAGGTGCAGCAAGTGCCTCTACACCAACACCAGTTACACAGGGCTGAGCACCTTCAAAAGCGTCTAAAAACGGGGGCATAACTTCTTCTAATTTTTTAGATGTGAGGCTGTTAGTTATGTAGATACGCGCAATGACGACATCATCTGGTTTGGTCCCAACAGCATCTAGCGCAGCTTTTACATTTAACGAAACAATATTCATTCACTGGTTCAACTATTGATATCTGCGAATATTCTATTTCTCCAGTGTCAGGCACTAGGAGTAGGAGGACTGGGGTTTCATACGAATGATTGATTTTACCATGTTTCTCCTAAATGTATTAATTTAGTAGTGACTTACTCTAACATCTAATTATCACCTGATAACTTAGAACGGAGGGTGCAAGAGCTAATGGAAGGACAATTAGGTAAGGCATCCTGTTAGCCACTGATTTAGCTATTTTGGTGAAATTCAATTACATTTTTATCCTGATCTCGAATAAAAAATATTATTTTTTCATTTGGTAATGTGATTGGACCTTTGGTGATAGTAAAGCCTAGTTTATTATTGACGTTTTTGAATTGCTTAATGGGTTGACGTTGCCACAAAAAGTACAAAGTACACTAGATTTGATTAGTGATGCTTATCATGAGTACTTAGTAATTGCTAATTAGTTTAGGCAAAAATTCTTGTGTTGTTTGGCATTTGGCCAAGAAAGTATCACCAAAAATAAAGGGTTTTATTGTAAAAACACCTTATGAACCACTTGAAACAAAAGCGTATATGAGAGATTTTGTTAGGGATTATCCTGGAACTGAAATATTTGAGAGCAACAGCACTGTTGACAAGCTGTACGCAATAGACCCAGACGGATGTTGTGAAATATATAAGGTAGAGCCGACAAGAACGGCATTAGAAAAACTTCAGGTTGAGTGCTGAGTTACGGGGTTACGTTGTATGGAGGGTAGAACTCGAACAGACTATCGGGAGCTTGAATATCGAGATAAGGACTTAGCCCCAGAGCCTAATCTTATTTTTTAACTTGGAAAGAAAGAGAAATTTGGCAATATTTAACGATGAATGTAATCAAAGTCAATCCGTTATATTAAGAGGGTTACAGATCCTTAGGATGTACACTTTGTACTGCAATTGCAATTGGTGATGAAAGAAATAGTAGATGGGTTGGATTAAGTAAGTGTGGCGGTGAATGTGGTATTCATACGCAACCATTAAAACCTCTTTAATGCGATTTTTCAGATTGTTAACTTGGTAGTTAAATACCGTGCGCTTGAAGGATTAAACAAACTTCTCTTCTTAAGAATTTGAGTGCACGATATTTATCTGTCAGATTAATAGGCTAATATCAGGGGGTTGCTATGTGTTAAACGCCAATTAAAATTAGGTTAAAATCATCGCTATGAATGAATACGTCTT
Organism: Candidatus Ruthia sp. Cpac_8_S14; assembly: GCA_021730205.1. Classification (GTDB taxonomy): domain Bacteria; phylum Pseudomonadota; class Gammaproteobacteria; order PS1; family Pseudothioglobaceae; genus Ruthia. The sequence goes on from CP072533.1 coordinate 166,074, forward strand.
AATATTGGTTAGTACGATTTTGGTCAATAACTTTGTACTGGTTAAGTTCTTAGGATTGTGCCCGTTTATGGGAGTGTCAAAAAAGATTGATACTGCGATTGGTATGAGCTTTGCTACGACTTTTGTACTGACCTTGGCGAGTATTTCTAGTTATTTAATTAACACCTATATTTTGCTTCCATTTGAAATGGAATATCTAAGAACCATTGCTTTTATCGTGACCATTGCAGGTGTGGTTGGCTTTACGGAATTGGTGGTTAATAAGACCTCGCCTGTTTTGCACCAATCTCTAGGTGTATTTTTACCACTTATTACCACTAACTGCGCCATGTTAGGTGTGGCATTGTTAAATGTTAATCAAGACCATGGATTTTTAGCATCGGGCGTTTATGGTTTTGGTGCTGCCATTGGATTTTCATTTGTGTTGGTGTTGTTTTCAGCCATGCGTGAACGCATTGACACAGCCGATGTACCAATCGCATTTAAAGGTGCACCTATTGCTTTGATTACTGCTGGGCTGATGTCAATGGCGTTTATGGGTTTTATTGGACTTGTTTGATTCAGTCTTAATTTTCTCTATTTTGACGTTAACATTGGGCTTAGTGCTAGGATACGCTGGAGTTAAATTTAAGTTAAAAGGCAATCCTTTGGTTGACCAAATAGATGCTATTTTACCACAAACCCAATGCGGTCAATGTGATTATCCTGGGTGTCGTCCTTATGCGCAAGCGATTGCTAGTGGTGAGGCGAAAATTAACCAGTGTCCACCGGGCGGGCAAGAAGGGGCTGATGCTTTGGCAGAACTTTTAGGTGTTGAAGCTTTAAAATTAAATGCCGAGCATGGTGAGATCAAACCTAGTCACGTGGTATTTGTGGATGAGCAAGTTTGTATTGGCTGTACTTTGTGTATTCAAGCTTGTCCTGTGGATGCATTCGTGGGTGCTTCTAAGGTGATGACCCAAGTCATTATTGATGAATGCACAGGGTGTGATTTGTGCATTCCTGTGTGCCCAGCTGATTGTATTCATGTGCAAGAGGTTAAACCTACATTAACTACATTTGTGCCAAATATCGCCAAGGTTAAACATGGCTGATTATTCATTTAATGGCGGCATTGTTATTAAAAATCCTTATCTGGTAGATAAGGTTGGGATTATTCAAGCGTCATTACCAACAAAAGTAGTTTTGCCTTTACAACAACTTGGCGGACAAGTTAAACCTTGTGTAAGTATTGGTGGTTATGTGCTCGTTGGGCAGGTCATTGCCAGTGCTAAGGATAGTTTTGGTGTTTCAATTCACGCCTCAATTTCTGGTGTGGTTTTGAGCATTGACAAGCAAATCATAGCGCATCAATCAGGGCTGAAATCTGAGTGCATTACTATTGAATCTGATGGTAAAGATAAGTGGATAGATAGAAAGAATAATCATGTTGATTTTTTGCATTATTCAACAGAAGTTTTGATTGAGACCATTCAAAAATCAGGCATTGTCGGATTGGGCGGTGCTGGATTTCCAACCCATGTTAAGATTGATAAGGTTATAGATTGCCACACTTTGATTATCAATGGTACCGAATGTGAGCCAGGGGTTATGTGCGATGATGCTTTGATGCAATTCCATCCAAGGGAAATTATTCGTGGCGTAGAAATTTTGCTACATATTTGTGGTGCAAAGCGTGTAATTATTGCCATTGAAGATGATAAGCAAGCAGCTTATCATGCGTTATTAATGTTTAATCATAATGATAGAATTAGCATTAATCAGATTCCAACTAAATATACTTCTGGTGCAGAAAAACTGCTCATCAAAGCATTACTTGATGTTGAAATTCCATCAGGAGGTTTTGCGGTGGATAAAGGCATTATTTGCCAAAACATAGCGACTGCTAAAGCGGTGTTTGATGCAGTTATTAGCCATAGACCGCTGGTATCACGTATTGTTACGGTAACAGGAGATGGTGTTAGGCCTAATAATTTTGAAGTGCGCTTAGGAGCATCATTTGAGCATCTTATTTCGTTGGCTAGTCCTAATAAGAGAATGCATAATTATCGCATGGGCGGTATGATGATGGGCATTGATGTTGCTGATATTAACGCACCTATTGGCAAAACAACCAGTGCTATTTTTGTTAATAATCAAGTACAAAAGCCTGTGATTCAGGAGTGTATTCGCTGCGGGCAGTGTTCAGAGGTTTGCCCTGTTGGGCTACTGCCACAACAACTTTATTGGCATGCCAAAAGTAAGAATATTGAAAAGGCCTTGAATTATAATTTGCCTGATTGTATTGAATGTGCTTGTTGTGATTATGTCTGTCCAAGCCACATACCATTGGCGAGCTATTTTTCTTTTGCTAAGGCGCTTGGCAAGCAACAAACTCGCGAACAGGATAAAATCAATATTGCTAGAGAAAGGTTTGAATATAGAGAACATCGTCTTGAGCGTAGCAAGCTTGAACGTGCACAAATGATGGCAGATAAGAAAAAAGTCTTAAAAGAAAAAATGGCAAAAGAACAATCTCAAAAGCAAAAAATTGATGAGGCGACGCAACGAGTGAAACAAGCAAAGGATAAAAGATGACAACACCAATATTTAGCTCAACTTCATGGATGATGCGTCAAGTGATTTATGCCCTATCATTAGGTGTGATGGCGGCTTATTATTTCTTTGGTTGGGGTGTTTTGTTGCAAATAGTGCTGGGTGTAATAACAGCCATTGTGATTGAATCAGCATTTTTGGCTTTCAGAGGACGTGATATTATTAGCTCAATTAGTGATAGTTCAGCAATACTCACAGCAACTTTATTAGCTATCTCTATTCCCAGTATTGCGCTGTGGTGGGTGGTTATAGTAGGTGTGAGTTTTTCGATTATTTTTGGCAAGCAATTGTACGGTGGTTTGGGCAACAATCCATTTAACCCTGCTATGTTAGGCTATGTGTTTTTACTGATTTCTTATCCATTACAAATGAGCACTTGGCAGGTTGATTTCTTAAGTCTTAATCACGCTTTAGAAGCGGTGTTTAATTTGGGCAATATTGATGTGATTAGTGGTGCAACAAAATTGGACGAGGTAAAGAATGGCTTATCATTGGTAGGCTCAATCCAACAATTGGAAATACAATCACCTTCACAAGCATGGATTAATGCAGGGTTTTTATTGGGTGGTTTATATTTATTATTTAGAAAAGTTATCTCTTGGCATATTCCTGCCTCGTTTTTAATAGGTATTGTCATAAGCTCAATGTTATTGTGGATGAGTAATGTTGATTTATATCTGCCCACACAAAACCATCTTATGTTGGGTGGCACAATGTTAGGTGCATTTTTTATTGCAACCGACCCAGTTTCTGCCAGCACCACACCTAAAGGTAGAATAATTTATGGTTTTTTGATAGGCGTGTTAATTGTTATTATCCGTACTTTTGGTGGTTATCCTGATGGTATTGCCTTTGCAGTGCTGTTAATGAACATGACTGTGCCACTTATTGATGCTTACACACAGCCTAAGGTATTTGGGCAATAATGTTACGTGCTATTTTAAAACCAGGGATTTTGTTGTTCGTATTCACAGTAGTGAGTATATCTTTTGTTTCACTCACGAAAACCAGTACCAAAGACGCAATTACTTATAATGAAAAGCAATTATTAATCCAACGCCTAAGTGAATTGGTTAGTGGTTATAGCAATGATATATTGGCAGATAAATACACCAAAACCCTTGTACTACACGGTATTACACAAACCATTAGCATTTATCCAGCAAAAAAGAATCATCAAGTATTTGCTTATTTGGTTGAACACGTCTATCCGAATGGTTATAATGGCGATATCCGCCTATTAACAGGCGTTTGTGTTGATAAAAAACTTCTAGGCGTTCGTGTTATCACACATAAAGAAACCCCAGGTTTGGGCGATAAAATCGAGCTCAAAAAATCAAACTGGATTGAACAATTCCTTGGACTTTCACTCTTAAATCCAACCCTAAAAAATTGGAAGGTTAAACGAGATGGTGGCATATTTGACGGCTTTACTGGTGCAACCATTACCCCCCGTGCTATTGTAACGGCTACTTATCAAGTTCTAGAACTACTAAACAAACCTTGCTTATTTAGCAAAAAATCATGCATTAAAGGGTCTTGATTTTGATTTACCAAAGGACTTAATCGCCTAAAATCTACCAAAAAATAGAACAGATTCACGGCTTTTAATTGCACAATCAGAGATTATAAATACACAATTTAATATCGCCGTTGGCACAACCGCTGTGCGTGTTTTGGAGTCTAGTATTAAAAATAACAAACCCATTGTCCAGCAAGGCGAAACTGATATTTTTATTTATTCTGGCTATCAATTTCAAATTGTTGATAGCTTAATTACTAATTTCCATTTGCCAAAATCCTCACTATTAATGTTAGTGAGTGTCTTTATTGGACGCACATAAATGATGGATATTTTACCAACACGTCATTAATCAAAAAATATCGATTTTTTTCTTATGGCGATGCCCCATGCTTTTGGAGAAAAATAATGATTTATGAAAATGCATTAGTCGCCTTAGAGGCTGAACCTAGTGAAATTCCTTGGGTTAAGATATTTACCAAACGTAATATTAAAGAGTTTAGCGACTGTACAATAGATGAGAAAACTGAGATTTTTAGAATTATTGACATTACCGAGAAGTTATTGTTAAGATATTTCAACACAGATAGAATTAATATCGCCTCTTTTGGCAACGTATTTCCACAAGTTCACTGGTACACCATGGCGCGTTTTAAAACAGACAGTTATTTCCTGGGCCAAATATGAGGCAAAAAAACAGAGGCAATCTCAACTAAATTTACCCAGCTAAAAGAAAGGCTATGATTAACATTAAGGGGATTACCTTAAAGCATGAAAAAGAAGCAGTATTGGTATTATTTAGTGGTGCAAGTTGTGGCATATATCAAAACCATTAAGCCACAGATTGAGACAAAATTTTCGGCTAAATTCTCAAATTTAGTCATAGCTTATATTAGTTGCGAGCAGTTGCAAGAAGTCTGTGTCCAACATGGTGTATTTTCCCTACTCGTGGTTCAAACATTCTTTATGGAGTAAAAATTTATCGAAGAAGTTCGAAATTTTAGTTTGCTAGCTTTAAGAGCAAAAGATTGGGAAGATCCTTACCAAGATGAATAGTTAAAAATATTTGCTTTCAATTTTTTTTAGTGTCGGTACAGATAAGTTAAACGCTTTTGCTAATTCAAGTGCACGCTTTAGTCTTGCAGGTGCGGATCTGCCCATGCATTTGTGCTTTAAGTCGCCTTGGAAGGCTTTTATCATGCCTTGTTCTAATTTTTTTGCATCAAAAGTTTGTCCAGTGAGTTGGGCCTGTAGGGCTAAGATATCATTTGATACATGACGCATTAAGTCTGGGTGTTGGTTGCGCAAGTCATCAACTGTTGCGCCTTTTTCAATGGCTAGACCTGCAATATTGGTGGTTAAAATGTAGATATTTTTTAACACCAACTCAAATAATAACTCCTCTTTAGAGTTAAGCATGTGGACAGGGATGTCAATCAATGCCAAAGAGTCAACTAGAATTTGTGCTTTTTTACCATAGGTAGGGGATGAGGTTAATACTTTAGAATCTATGCCTTTCTTTTTTTCAAACCAAACTGAAATCACAGTGGCATTTATAAAGTTGTACGTTTGCCAATCACGAGGCAGAAGTGCATTTTGCATCATGACAACTCTATCTTTCCACCGCTTAGGAATAGATTGAAGGGTATTTTGTAAATCGGCTTCTGCTGTGCAAACCAAGATAAACTCTGGATTGATGGTATTTGCCAACTCATCAATATTAGTTTGTCGGGTGATGGGGTAAACAGGGTAATTATTCTTTAAAAAAGCACGAGAAAAAACACTGCCTAATTCACCAATGCCTAATACAATAATGGGTTTTTTCATGCCAACACCTCAAGTAAGGTTTCACCCATGGTTGTGGGTGTGGGTGCAATTACTACGCCGACTTTTTTTAAGGCATTGATTTTATCGATTGCTTTGCCAGTGCCAGCAGTAATAACTGCACCCGCATGCCCCATACGCTTGCCTTCTGGTGCGCTCAGCCCTGCAATATAAGATACCACAGGTTTAGACACGTGAGACTGAATGTATTCTGCCGCCTCCTCTTCGGCTGAGCCGCCAATTTCACCCACCATAATGATGGACTGGGTTTGTGGATCTGCTTCAAATAGGGCGAGGCAATCAATAAAACTCATGCCTTGAATGGGGTCGCCACCAATGCCAATGCAGGTGCTTTGTCCTAAGTCTACTTGGGTGGTTTGATGCACAGCTTCATAAGTAAGTGTGCCTGAGCGTGATATGACGCCAACACTACCAGCTTGGTGAATATTGCCGGACATAATGCCTAATTTGCATTCATCAGGTGTAATGACACCCGGGCAGTTAGGACCAATCAAAATTGAGTTTGATGTTTTTAAAATGGCTTTAATTTTAAGCATATCTTGCACGGGAATGCCTTCAGTGATACAAGCAATCACGGGCATTTGTGCCTCAATGGATTCAAGTATTGAGGCGTAAGCAAATTGAGGCGGCACATAAATCATGCTTGCATTAGCACCTGTTTCACGCATTGCTTGTACTACTGTATTAAAAACAGGCAAATCTAGGTGTTTTTGCCCGCCTTTATTTGGCGTTACCCCGCCAACAAATTGCGTGCCATAGGCGATGGATTGTTTGGAGTGGAACGTGCCTTGTTTGCCTGTAAAGCCTTGGGTGATTACACGTGTATTTTTGTCAATTAGAACACTCATTTAGCCAGCTCCACAATTTTTATAGCGGCTTTGGTTAAGTCAGATTCTACATGGATATTAAATTCAGATTCACCAAGCAAGTTTAACCCTGCTGGGGCGTTAGTACCTCCCAATCGCACCACAATTGGTAGGGTTAAGCCGACTGTTTTGATGGCTTGTAATATGCCTTGTGCGATTAAATCACAGCGTACAATACCACCAAAAATATTTACTAAAATTCCTTTAACACTCGCTTCAGTTTGAATCAGTTCAAAGGCTTTGGCAACCTTATCAGCAGTTGCCCCACCACCAACATCTAAAAAATTAGCAGGCAAGCCGCCAAAATGCTCAATTAAATCCATCGTTGCCATTGCCAGTCCCGCGCCATTCACCATGCAGCCAATTGTGCCATCAAGTGAAATATAGTTAAGTTGATATTCACTGGCAAGTCTTTCTTTTTCATCTTCTTGTGAAATATCACGCAATGCAGCAATATCCTCATGGTGATACAGTGCATTATCGTCAAAATCAATCTTCCCATCAAGCGCTAATAGCTGGTTTTCTTTAGTAACAATAAGTGGATTAATTTCAATCAGATTAACATTTTTTTGAGTAAAGATCTCGTACAAACCTAAAAGAGTATTGTTAAATTGCTTGGTAAGTTCAGCATTAAGCCCTAGTTTTTTCGCTACCAAGGTGCAATCTTGTACAGACAAATCGCCTAATGGATTAATACCAAATTTAATGATTTTATCAGGCGTTTCACTGGCAACTTTTTCAATATCCATGCCACCTTTAGTAGAGGCTAAAACAGTGATTTTTTGCGTTTGCCTATCAATCAACAAGCCAAGATATAATTCAAGCTCAATATTTTGTTCTACTTCAATTAATAATTGACCCACTGGTAACCCTTTAGCATCTGTTTGTGGCGTAATCAGTTGTGAGCCTAATAATTGACCACACACACGCCCAACCTCTTCAACACTACGACACAAAATAACACCACCTCCCTTGCCACGCCCCCCTGCATGAACTTGAGCTTTAACAATCCAAACATCACCCCCCAAAGCCTTGCAAGCATCACTAGCCTTGGCAACACTATCAATAAGAATGCCTTTGGGAATTTGAATGTGTCTGTGGCTAAATAATATTTTAGCTTGGTATTCGTGTATCTGCATCAGTTTATTTTTCGTTATACATTTTATAAATATATTTCTTTGAATGTTTCGTAACTACCGATTTTAGAAAAATTTATCTCAAATTTTAAGTTATTTATTTTGTCAATTTGCACAGAGCCTATGTCTAAAATTTGTAATTTTGTGTAAGTTAACAATTCACACCTTCACCCAACCCTAAAATATTTCTTAAGAAGCATTGCTCTAATTCTCTATTAGAGTATGACATTAAAGCTTTACCATTATCTTGGCAAATTTTACTTTGCATTGTTTTGTTATTTAGCAGTTTTAGTAGAAAAAAGTTTTTTATTCGCATAATATATATTCATCAAGAATATCATCTATTGGGACGTTGTTCTCGTGCATTATAATTCTACTTTTGAGTGTAAATTATTTAAAAACTAAAATTTATATTTTCTGAGTACAGAAAAATTAATCCATTAGAACTATCTGAGTAAGATTTTTCATCTTGCCTTAGTATTGAAATAAAGGTTCTTAATTTAATTTTAAAACCTAACATATTGCATTGCTCAAGTGATATTCTTTAGTTGGCTTAGAATTAATAATTTTTTCATCAAAGGATAAATTCTTAACGGGATTTTCTATTGCAAGAATTTTTGAGGTTTGGTTAAGATTAAGAATTAAATTAACAATATAATCATCTTTATAATTTAGTGCCTTTTTGTATTTTTTTCTGCTAAATACGAATGTTTATTGACGCTGATTCATAGTCATCGCTGCCGACATATAATCGAGCATCAAAAATAATTCTGCTTTTAATCCAGTTTCTTGTAGCTTTTTAAATCTACTTTTAACAATAGGTCTTTCCTGATAGTTCATATTTTCAACAGAAAAATCATTTTTTTTAGATACATCTTTTGATTGTATTAGCAATTCTATTATCAACACAAAATTGATAAAAACTGTTTTTAGATGAAAACTCAAATTGCTCTATGAAATCGTTATTGAATTTAGATAAACCGTATCCTATCAAATTCAAAATTCTTATGTTTATTATTTTTCATTAAGCCGCCTTATGAACAATTGGAACATTATGTCCACCCATTCCCATATTTCCTGTGTCATTAATCAGCAGTGTCTTTGATTTTTGGTATGGGGTTATTTTACAAAAAAAATTTGGTGTAGTTTGATATTTGCGTAAAATGAGATGCTTTATTTTTGTGGTTTTTAAAAAATGGCAAACTATTCTACCAACCAATTCAAAAACGGCTTAAAGCTCATGTTAGATGGCAACCCTTGTTCGATTGTGAATAACGAAATTGTCAAACCTGGCAAAGGTCAGGTGTTTAATCGAGTGAAGTTTAAAGATTTAATTACTGGGAAAACACTGATTAAAACCTTTAAGTCTGGTGAGTCTCTAGAGAATGCTGATGTGATGGAGTTGGATTTACAATATCTTTATAACGATAGTAGTGCGTGGAATTTTATGGATCCAGACTCATTTGAGCAATATGCTATTGATGGCACTGCTATGAGTGATACCAAGGGTTATTTAGTTGAACAGGACATGTGTACAGTGACACTTTGGAACGATAACCCCATTTCAGTTATCCCGCCTAATCATGTTATTCTTGAAGTGTTTGATACTGATCCAGGTTTAAAAGGTGATACGACGGGTACAGGTGGTAAACCAGCAACCATGAATACAGGTGTTGTGGTGCAAGTACCTCTTTTTGTTAGTATTGGTGATAAGATTAAAGTAGATACGCGCACTAATGAATATACAGGGCGTGTATAGTATTGTCTTAGTTATTCACTACCTGTTTTTTGGAATGAACCTTACTCGTTTTTTTTGCTTATGATGCGAAATGCACTTATTAAGAGACAGCGAGTTATTCAAAAAATTAGACAGTTCTTTGAGCAACAAAAAGTCTTAGAAGTTCAAACGCTAACACTGCTAAACACGCCAACGAGTGATGTTTATATTGACAGTATTTCATCAACTGTTAATGTTGATATTGGCATGCAAAATACCCAATATTTGCATGCCTCTCCAGAGTTGGGAATGAAAGAACTTCTAGCACAAGGCAGCGGAGATATTTACCAAATTTGCCAAGTATTTCGTGATAATGAATACGGTGAACACAATTCTAATGAATTTACCCTGCTTGAATATTATCGCCTGGGCTTTGATATTTATCAATTAATGGATGACATGGTTAGTTTGTTGCAAGTATTGGGTATTAAAGACGAGGTGCAACGGTTCTCTTATGCTCAAGTTTTTAGTCAATATGCTGATATTGATATTTTAAATGCTGATATTGATTCGCTTAAAATTATTGCTGAAAAATTAGGCTTGACTGCTGATTTTGCTTGGATTGAGGGGTTGCAAATGTTGCTTTTTGTGCACTTGATTGAGCCGAAGTTAAAAGAGTTGCCTTTGTGTTTTATTTATGATTACCCTAAATCACAATCTGCACTTGCTAAAGTAGAAGGTCAAGTAGCACACCGTTTTGAATTGTATTTAGATGGTGTTGAGGTGGCAAATGGTTATGATGAGTTGCAAACTAAGAGTGAATATGAGCAAGTTTTTATGCATGAAACTGCTAAGCGAGAACAGCTTGGTAAGTTTATACCGCCAGTTGATGTATCGTTTTTATCCAAACTTGACAATTCTTTGCCTCAATGTGCGGGTGTGGCAATAGGTATTAATCGATTATTAACACAAATTAGTTAAACTCAGGTTAGAATAGGGCTAATTTTAATTAGTCAATAGAACAGAAACTCATGATTAAATTTATCCACCTTGTTCTTTTATTTTCTTTACCAATACAGGCATTGCAAATTTTACAGCCTACTAATGACAACCAAGTTATTCAACAGCAATTAGACACACCTCAATTAAATACGCCATTGTCTGCTGAACTGTTACTGACCAAATTAAAAACATCAGCCAAGCGTGGCGATGCTAGATCGCAATTTAGTTTAGCCAATATGTACTATAACGGTATTAATGTAACAAAAGACGATAAATTGGCTTTTTATTGGTACTTGCAGGTGGCTGAACAGGACTATGCAAGTGCGCAATTTAATGTGGCTAATAGTTATTATTACGGCCTAGGAGTTGGTAAAGATTTAGAACAGGCATTATCTTGGTATGAAAAGGCAGCATTATTGGGATATGAGGCAGCACAACTTAATCTTGCTAAGTTATACGAGGCGGGTATTGGTGTCGATAGAGACCTAACGTTAGCACAGCAGTGGTATGAAGCAGCAGTCAATCAATTCGACCCTGAAGCACAATTTTACTTGGCTGATTTCTATGAGCGTGAGGGAGATTCCAATAAAGCATTAGATTGTTATAAAGAGTCCGCAAATCAGGGTTTTGTTGATGCTCAGGCTAGATTATCAATGTTGTATCGAATTGGCTATTTGGTTAAACAAGATGATGTCAAAGCCTTGTATTGGGCGTTAATGGCAGCTAATCAAGATGATGCACAGTCACAGTTCTTAGTAGGAGTAATTTATCAAAAAAGCGCCAAAGTTAAACGCAATTTACCTAGTGCAATTGCTTGGTATAAAAAAGCAGCTGAACAAGAACATCCGGAGGCGCGCTATCATTTGGCATTATTGCAACTGAAGGGAAATGGTATTGATAAAGATGTTAAGCAAGCCTTAGCCACGTTACTTGATTTGTCATCTAAGGGCCATCAAGTATCACAGTATCAATTGTATTTGATTTATAACAAAGGCGATGTTATGGTTAAGAATGAAATGCTGGCCAAAACTTATTTGCTTAAAGCTGCAAAGGCGGGGTATGTTGAAGCTCAATACCAGTTAGGCAAAAGTTTCTTTAATCAAGATATGGTTAGAGAGGCTGCTCATTATTTAGAATTAGCAGCAAATCAAAACAACGCATCAGCGGTTAAATTGTTAAAAAAATTGCAATCTAAACAGAAACAAAGCATTATTCAAAATGTTACCAATACTGCCAAGCCAGTAGTTGCTATTAAGCCAGTCATGGCAGAGACGCTTCAGCAGTCTGTTGCTTCTGCTATTGATCCTAATCTAGATGAGCAATTATTTGACAATACAACTAGCCTTATTCCCGATCAGGATGAGATTGCTAAATCGCTTAGTCACCATATTAAATCAAATATTAATTTGGAAACATTACTTGCCAATGTTGAGCAGGGTAATCCTATTGCTCAATATAATTTAAGTGCACTCTATTATAAGGGTGAAGTTGTGCGTAAGGATAATAGAGCAGCATTTATATTAATGCGTCAGTCTGCTAATCAAGGTATTACTCAGTCGCAAAATACTTTGGCCATAATGTATATAAATGGTATTGGCAGTCAGACAGATTACAATAAGGCTTATTATTGGGCAAGCATAACAACGCGTAAGGGCAGTCAACAGGGTAAACGCATTTTGCTATATTTAATTGTTAATTTATGACAGTTGATGTTTTAAACTTCTGGAAAAATACAGCGTTAGAAGACATGACACGTGTGCAGTGGGAATCTTTATGCGATAATTATGGGCGTTGTTGTTTGCGTAGGCTTGAGGACGAAAACATGGGTGATATTTATTTTACTGATATGGTTTGTCACTATATAGATGAACAAAGTTGTCAATGTCCACATTATGAGACGCGCCAACAACTGATGCCAGACTGTTTAACATTCGATTCGAATTGGGGTGATAAATTTAATTGGCTACCCAGTTACATGCGCTTATCGACTTCTGCATGAAAAAAAGCCATTGTTTGACTAGCATTCACTGATTAGTGGTGATGTAGAAACTGTGTATTTGGCGGGTGTTTCTGTACGTGGGCGTATCTTTTCAGATGACGAAGTGAACGAAGAGGAAATTGATTTACATATAATTAACTGGGTGAAATAATGAAAAAAATATACTCTATTTCTATTAGAACTCTTGGTTAATGTTGTTTTAGCAAATTGGCCACATGAGCATATATCAACGGTTGTTTTTGCCAAATCAGTTGAAGATAGAACGCCCATTGAGATAATTACAGAAAGCTGATAGCGTTCTGTAGGTAAAATTTGCTATTCTACCAATATTCGTGATTTAACGGGTGGTAAAGTTACGCATCGTTGGAGCTATAGGGGTAAGGTTAAAGCTGAAATTAGTTTTAAGCTTAAAGGAAAGCGTTGGCGTGTGTGGTCGAGTAAAAATATTTGGCACACATGGACAGGGGAGTGGAAAGTTGAAGTGTTAAACCAACAAAACGAAATTTTATTAACCAAAACATTCATATATAAAAAGAAAGGCGAATAAGATTATATTCGTCTTAAGAGAAGAATGAACAAAACAAATATAAACAAGGTGGTTCTTGCCTATTCAGGCGGACTGGATACAAGTATTATTGTTAAATGGTTACAAGATACTTATCAATGCGAAGTGGTGACTTTTACCGCTGATATTGGTCAAGGCGAAGAAGTAGAACCTGCACGCGCTAAAGCAAAGGTTGCAGGCGTTAAAGAGATTTATATTGAAGATTTGCGTGAAGAGTTTGCACGTGATTTTGTTTTCCCAATGTGTCGTGCAAATGCCATTTATGAGGGTGAATATTTATTAGGTACTTCCATTGCCCGTCCGTTGATTTCTAAGCGTTTAGTAGAAATCGCCCATCAGGTAGGTGCAGATGCAATCAGTCACGGCGCAACAGGTAAAGGTAATGATCAAGTTCGTTTTGAGTTAAATGCTTATGCGTTGGACGCAAATATCCAAGTGATTGCGCCGTGGCGTGAATGGGATTTATCCTCGCGTGAAAGTTTAATGGATTATGCACAAAAACACGGCATTGAGATTGATTACAAAAAGCAATCAAAAAAACCCCCCTACTCAATGGATGCAAACTTACTTCATATTTCTTATGAAGGCGATATTTTAGAAGATCCTTGGGCAGAGCCTGAAGAAGACATGTGGCGTTGGACAGTTTCACCTGAAAATGCACCTGATAAGGTAGAATACGTTGAAATTACTTTTGAAGAAGGCGACATTACCGCCATTAATGGCAAATTAATGAGCCCCGCTTCGGTGATGGAAGATTTAAACAAACGCGCAGGTGCGCACGGCATTGGTCGTGATGATATTGTGGAGAATCGTTTTGTGGGCATGAAGTCTCGTGGCTGTTATGAAACACCTGCAGGTACTGTTATGCTGAAGGCACATCGAGCTATGGAGTCACTCACACTTGATCGTGTTGCTGCACATCTTAAAGATGAACTCATGCCTAAATATGCTGAGATAGTTTATAACGGTTTTTGGTTTGCGCCAGAACGTGAAATGCTACAAGCCGCTATTGATAAAACTCAAAAAACTGTTAATGGTATTGTTCGCCTTAAATTTTACAAGGGCAATATTACTATTGTAGGTCGTCAATCTAAGGATAGTTTATTTAGTGAAAAAGTTGCTACTTTTGAGGACGATGAAGGTGTATACAATCAAAAAGATGCTGCTGGATTTATCAAACTCAATGCGTTGCGTTTGCGCCTTAAGGCGTTAAAGTAGCTTTTGTATTTTCTTGTATTGGGAAAGGTCTGGTGAATTCCTATTGTAATATAGTACAAAATTATGTACTATTTGATTATATGAACACTAATCACGCATTTTTGTATAGTAATATTTCTGATTTGAGAAAGCATCCTAGCCGTATCATTAAAGAAGCAGAATAAGAAGTGACCGTTATTTTTAACCATGGGGAACTTGGTGGGGCCTTATCTTGTGCCACCTATAAGGTATTAGATGAACTAACTTGAGATGAAAGCTGATAAAGAGTCTTCAAATCGTATTAAAAATATGGGCTTATCCCAAGTGGTAGATGTAAATAAAGGCATTTAAGAAGCTTAATCCAAGTATTAGAGAAGAAATTCACAAAGCAGTTAAAAAATCGATTAAACAACCCAAAGATAGAAAAACACCGCTTGCATAGTGGTTACCAAGGGGCATTATAAAATTCAATTCAATTGGTTATCGTTTAATTTATAAAGTAACTGATGATAAATGCATTGTATTAGCTGTTGAAGTTAACCGCCGAGATAAGTATTTACAAAAACATTTAATCGGACTTTTTTTATGGAGACTGGGACCGGAGTCGAACCGGTCTGTAAGGCTTTGCAGGCCTCTGCATAACCGCTTTGCTACCCAGTCATGTTTAACACACTTGCAAAAGCGATAATAAAAAGACCTGTGTTGTTTTTTTTTTGGAAAAAAACAGGTCTTTGAATTTGGAGCGGAAAACGAGATTCGAACTCGCGACATTCACGTTGGCAACGTGATGCTCTACCAGCTGAGCTATTCCCGCATAGGCGATGAATTATAGTGTTTTCTTAGATAATAGTCAAGTCAGATTTGGCATTAATTATTAAAAGTTTTGCGCCCTTCTTTTAGATAGATAAACCCAGACCATAAGGTTAAAAAAGTTGCTATTAATAATAAAACAACACCGATTTCAAAACTTGGCAGTCCAAAGAAAGGTTGCTGATATAATAAAAACAGAATAGCGAATATTTGTACAAAGGTTTTCACTTTACCTATCCAAGAAACATTGACATTTGATCTTTGTCCAATAGTCCCCATCCATTCTCTAAGCGCTGAGACTAAAATTTCACGCGAAATAATAATAAGTGCACAAACGCTAATATACCAATGTGTATCAGTCGGGTAGAAGTCTACCAAGAGGATGAGCGCAGTGGAGACCATGAGTTTATCCGCAACAGGATCTAAAAAAGCACCAAGTTGAGAGGCCATATTAAGCTTTCTTGCTAGATAGCCATCAAAATAATCCGTGGCACTAATGAGTGCATAAGTGCCTGTAAGTAGGAAATTAATCCAAGTAAACGCAGGCGTTATAGAGTAAGCAGGCTGAAAATAATACAAACTTACAAACATTGGAATTAGAAGAATTCTTGACAGGGTTAGAATGTTTGGAATTGTGGCCATAGATTGGTTGTTATGACAAGTGTTGAAAAAAATATATGGTGCGCTCGGCGGGAGTCGAACCTGCAACCGCTCGGTTCGTAGCCGAGTACTCTATCCAATTGAGCCACGAGCGCATCAAGGGCGTCATTATCGCTATATTTGCATTAAAGGTCAAGGTTAATTGGGTTTATTTTTTTAGCAAACCAACTAACTCATCTAATTTTGCCGTTCTAGAACCTTTTATAAGCACAGTAGCATTGGCATGGTTGGTTAACAGGTGGTCGGCTAATTGCTGTTTTCTGTCAAAGTGAATGCCACAGTAATGTTGTGCTAGCTTGCCATAGCTATAAAAAGTATCGGCAGATTTCTTGGCTAATTGACCGATTTTAAGATGGTGTTCTTTTGAATCATTGTCTAATCCTTCCATAGCGCCAAGTACGACAATTTTTTCCCCAGAAAAGTTTTGTAACGCTCTAAGGGCGGCAGTCGTAGAACGTGGATTAGCATTGTAAGTGTCATCAATGATTCTAAATTCTTTGGTGTTGATAATCTCTAATCTGCCATGTTCTGCCTTCGTTGTCTCCAAGCCTTGCTTGATTAGATTGATATTAATTCCTAGGGCGTAAGCACAAGCACTAGCTGCCAAAGCGTTTTCAATATTGTGCGCACCAATTAAGTTAAGTGTGACTGATATTTTTTGCTGATGAATATTTAAATCAAACTTACTATTAATAAGTTTGCTAGCAAAAATATCACCACCTTTACCAAAACTAACATCACCCGTAAAAGTGCTTTGAGTATTAACAATATTTTGCGAGTTATTTGAGTAGATTTCACCTTTGGCCTTGACTAAATTATCAAACCCACCAAATTCACCAATATGTGCATCAAGTGTGTTGGTCACAATGGCAATATCAGGATTAACCATCTCACACAGATGTGCAATTTCACCTAAATGGTTAGCCCCCATTTCAATTACTGCATATTGGTGCTGCTCTTCCAGTGTTAACAAGGTCATTGGTACGCCCAGATGGTTATTCAAATTACCCTGAGTTTTTAGCGTCGGTGCTTGCAAATTTAAGATACTTGCCAGCATGTTTTTGGTGGTGGTTTTGCCGTTACTACCTGTAATAGCAACCACAATAGGTTTGATCTTTTTAAGATGCCAACTGGCAATTGTACTCAGTGCAATTTGTGTGTCATCCACCACTAATGCTGGCAGTTGACTATCTACAGGTTTGCTAGCAACAATTGCCACTGCGCCCATTTGTTGTGCTTGGTCAACGTAGTCATGCGCATCAAAGTTATCACCAACTAAAGCTAAAAACAGCGCACCATCCATGCGTTTACGAGTGTCGGTGCAAATGCCTTTAAATTCAACATCGGTAGTACAATCTATTTTTAATACTTGGGCAATAGTACTTGTGGTAGTTTTGTAGCATAAGGGTTTATGATTAGTTTGTTCCATTATAAAACGTCTTCAAAGAAACAACAAACATCTATTTGAAGAATTTTTGCAATTTTTAATAAGTGCTCAACGTTGAAATGCTTGCTGTTTATTTCAATTTCGCTCATAGATACGATACTTACTGATTTATAACCCATTTCCAATGCCAATGCTAGTTGCGACATGCCTTTTTCAGGCGCTGTTTCTTGACATTTTACCAATAATTAAATAGGCTTGATTAATGTTTATATTCAAAAATAAATTCCTATCGTAATATTTACTAAAGTAGTTTATTTTTTAGGATATAATTCTGCTCAATAACTTGCTACAGTAAGTTTATTTTTCTGAAACAATAAGATAAAAATATTATATGCTGAAAACAATTACAAGTTATTAATCGGTAATCGTCTTTCTGCCAGAATGTCTATTGACACACAATAGGCTGATTTTTCTACAGGCGTATAACCTTCAACGATAAAAAGACAATAACAATAAACGGAACCCAGTGGTCATCGACACAGTCTGGCAGGAGTAGTTAGTGTAGCAGGATTATATCATTTTAACCGGAATGCAGCATTTTCGCCATTTGTCAAGTTTGGTATGCATTAATTAGAATATTATAAAGCTAGAAGTTAAGCAACTTTAATACTATTTTGGGCAATTTCTAAGTCATTTAGATAAATTACTTTATCAGAGAATTGTTGCGTAGTTTCATGTCCTTTACCAGCAATTAGTAAGCATTCATTTTCTTTGAGTGTTGTCATTGCTGTTTCGATAGCGAGCTGCCTGTCTTCAATAATGTCTAATTTATAACTATCGTCAATGCCACTTAAAATATTATTAATAATACTCTTTGGATCTTCAGATCTGGGGTTATCATTGGTTAAGATAACGGTATCTGCTAGTTTTGAGGCAATTTTTCCCATTTTTGCACGTTTGTCTTTGTCTCGATTACCACCACAACCAAAGACAATGCGAATTTTAAAGTTTGAATAGTGTTTTTGCAAAGTAGTGATAGCGTTCTCAATGGCATCAGGTGTGTGGGCGTAGTCTATCCAAGCAAGATGAGGGTTGATTTTCTGCATTCTGCCAGGTGGTGGCGATAGTTGATAAAGTAGCGGAATAATGTCATCGCGTTTAAATCCAAGCGCTTCAACACTGCTTAATGCTGCTAAAACGTTCAGTAAATTAAATGTACCTAAAAATGGGATTTCGAAAACATAATGGTCTAATTGCACTAAAAAGCCTTGTTCAATGGTTTTGACTGAATCAAGATCACTTAGAGAGTAGCTGGTTTGTTTTTTGCCTTTGGCAGTATTTAGAAAATGTTTGTAATGACTATCCTCTTGGTTAAGAATAACGGATTCAACACAATCAAGAGCGAATAGTTTTTGTTTGGTTGCTTGATATTCATCAAGTGTGTGATGATAGTCAAGATGATCTTGAGTAAGATTGGTAAATATTGCTTGTTTAATGTTCAGTCCAGCAATTCTATCTTGAGCGAGTGCGTGTGAAGAGACTTCAAGTACAGCGTACTTGATATCGTTTTGGTAATAATCATTCAACACTCGGTAAAGTGTCAAAATATCTGGTGTTGTATTAAAGGGTGGCTGCCCACTATGAGCAATATCCAAAGTGCCAATTAAACCATTCTTAACTCCAAGTTTGGTTAGTAATTGCGAGATAAAGTAGGCGACAGAAGTTTTGCCATTTGTGCCTGTGATACCAACAATATTAACTTTTGTGGCATTACTATAAAAAGTGCTTGCCAGTGTTTGTAAATATTGAGATAAGTTGTCAATGCAAATAGATGGGATAGCACATTCTATCTCTTTTGAATCAACTAATATAGCAACGCAGTCTTTGTCAATCGCTTGGTTGATATAATCAGCGCCGTGTACCGATTCTCCTTGAAGGGCGATAAACAAATCGCCAGGTTGTGCGTTTTGAGTATTAAGACACAGGCCTTTTATCTCTATGTCTATTTTAGTTTGTACAATATTGGTTAAAAGTTGAGAAACATTCATGTCGGTATTATAAGGTTTCTTACAAATTATATAGCGACACTGTAAATATTCTTTTATAAAATTATCTTTAAATTGTCTACTTTTCGTTATACTCCACACTAATTTAGTATTTTTTTCTTGATTTTGAGAAAAGCTGTTATTTTTTTTAGTACATCTTTTTGGATGAAGAAATCGGTTAAAATTATTAGTTATTTTGTTTAACAAATAGTTTTCTGGGGATAGAGTATGGCGTTAACACGTAGAGATTTTATTAAAGTATTGGGTGCTGGTTCGGCAGCAGGTTTAATTAGTGGTTGTGGAAACAATGCAGATAAGTTATCTTCTCAAGACAATAGATACGAGGTAGCAAAAACAGGCAATGCCCGTATTTTGCACATCACTGATACGCATGGCAACTTACTCCCTAATTATTTTCGTGAGCCCAATGTTAATCTAGGTTTTGGCGCTACCTTTGGGCAATTACCACATGTTGTGGGCAACAAGTTACTTAAGAAAATTGGCGTTAAGGCAGGTTCAGCTGATGCTTATGCTTTTACTTACAACAACTTTGAAGATTTAGCCGCTAAATACGGTAAGACAGGTGGTTTTGGTCAAATTAAAACCGTGCTAGACTCATTGCGTGAAAGCGCAGGTGGCGTACAAAACACACTAACCTTAGATGGTGGCGATACTTGGCAAGGCTCAGGCACTTCACTTTGGACGCGTGGTGCTGACATGGTTGAAGCTTGTAATATTCTAGGAGTAGATGTCATGGTTGGCCATTGGGAGTTTACTTATAGAGAAGAAGAAACACTAAAAAACATTGGCTTTTTTAAAGGTGATTTTTTAGGTCAAAATGTACGCATTATAGAAGATGCATTAATGGCTGATGAGTACATCACCATGACTGAAAAGTATGGTAGCAATGGTCTGTTTGATGAAGATAAAGGGCTGCCATTCAAGCCTTATGTAATCAAAAATGTTGGTGGTTATCGTATTGCAGTGATTGGTCAGGCCTTTCCAAGAACATCAAACACGAATCCGCAAAAATATTTTTTTCCAGACTGGTCGTTTGGTTTACGTGAGGATGAAATGAGTGAGTTAGTTGTTGATATTCGTAAAAATGAAAAACCAGACGCCGTTATTATAATTTCGCATAATGGTATGGATGTTGATATCAAAATGGCATCACGTATTATTGGTATTGATGCAATTTTTGGTGGTCATACACATGATGGCATGCCTAAGCCTGTTGAAGTTAAAAATGCAGGCGGCGTTACTGTTGTTACTAATGCAGGCTGTTCAGGTAAGTATATTGGTGTGATGGATTTGAACATTAAAGACCACAAAGTCATGGGTTATGAATACAAGATGCTACCTATCTTGACTGACTTTATTAAGCCTAATGCGGCTATGGTGTCGTTTATTAATAAAATGCGCACTACTAAATATGATAAAAATGTGGTGGAAGCGCGTAGTACTGAGATGTCAAACAATCCTGACCGTGTTGGTAAAACCTATGATGCAATTTTGACAGAAAAACTGTGCACGACCGAACAAACACTTTATCGTCGTGGTAATTTTATGGGCACTTGGGATCAAGTATTGGTTAACTCATTACGTGAGGAGCACAATGCAGACTTTGCCATGTCAGCGGGTGTACGTTGGGGTACAAGCGTGCCAGCAGGGTACGACGTAACGATGGAAGATTTAATGACCAACACCTCAATGACCTATGGCGAAACTTACGTGAGTGAGTTAAAAGGTGCGCACCTTAAAGAAATCTTAGAAGGTATTGCTGAAAACTTATTTGTACAAGATCCATATTTACAGTCAGGCGGCGATATGGTGCGTATGGGTGGTATGAATTATACGATTGACCCAGCTTTAGGCCTTGGTCAGCGTATTAGTAATATGAAAGATGATGAAGGTACGCCTATTGATTCGAATAAATCTTATAAAGTATCAGGTTGGGCGCAGGTAAGTAGTGTTGGTAATGGTCGTTTAATGTGGGATGTGGCAGCAGATTATTTGCGCAAAAAAAAGCATCTTAATCTGACTAAAGTTAATCATCCAACCATTAAGGGCGTGAACAATAATTCTGGTATTGAAAACTATGATGGTGAGCTGATTTAGATTTTTTAATAAATATTATTTTAGTTTCGTGATTTAGGCGAAAACCCTATACATATTAATGATACTGCTGTATGTATTCGTGCAGGTATTTTGTTGATTATCCCAATTTTATATGATTTTCACTTTGATTGATGTTGGTGTATGGCCCAACTTGGGGTGTGGTGCTCAATATAATTTCAGTGGACACTTTTGAAACTGATTGGAATGAGGTTAAGCGTAAAAAACAACAGCGTTTAGATAAGAAGAATAAAAAATAAATGCCATATTTGATCAAGATTATCGCCTTATTTTGGCTGTTGATTGGTGTGTCAATAGCAGATGTGGTCAAGCCTGCTTTGGTGGAAATCTCAATTTATTCTGATAAAAAAGTCACAGTTGTGATTGATTTAACTCTTGAAGCAGCCATGACTGATATTGGCACCCAATACAAAAAAACTGCAGACGCACCAAATTCAGCGCAATACGACACACTTCGTTCATTAACAGCGGATGATTTGAGAAAACAATTCAAGATTTTTGAAGCTGAGTTTTTGAGTCATATTTTATTAACAATCAATGGAATGCCTCGGCAGCTAACACTTATTTCGGCAAAGGTTGATATTGTGGGTTATAAGAAAAGACCCAGAAAAACCCTGTTAACTTATTCAACCCAACTGAGCAAATGGCCAAAGACTCTGTCATGGCAATACAATAAAGCCTATGGAGATAGTGCATTGCGTTATCAAGTATATAAAGAGGGTGAATATAATTGGAGTCAGTGGCGTTGGTTGCGTAATGGCGTACCAAGCGGTGTGATTGATATTAACTATCCAGAATCAATGACAACCATGCAAAGGATGTTGCAATTTGTAAGCATTGGTTTTGATCACGTTATTCCATTAGGTTGGGATCATATTTTATTTATTATTGGCATGGCATTGTCTTCATTGGCATGGCGACGATTATTATTATTAATCAGCGCTTTTACGCTAGCACATACTTTAACATTGGGCTTAGCAATGCTTGGCGTTGTGGAAATATCAGGGCGAATTATTGAACCACTAATTGCTTTTTCAATTGCTTATGTAGCGATTGAAAATTTATTGCCCAATCAATCCATCAAGCGAAAGAACATCATCGTATTCTTATTTGGACTTGTGCATGGCCTAGGTTTTGCCAGTATGTTAAAAAGTTTTAAAATGTCATCAGACAATTTTTTAACCACACTAATCAGTTTCAATGTCGGTGTTGAGTTGGCGCAAATTGTGATTGTATCAAGTGTGGTGCTAATCTTATTTTTTATAAAATCACTGAATTTAGATTATAAAAAAATAGCCATCATTCCAACCTCAATTGTTATTGCTTTAATTGGAACTTGGTGGGGTATAAATCGATTAATAGGCTAAAGATTTTTAAATAATTTTTGCTTGCATCAGGGTGTGGGTATTAATCGCACCAAGGACTTGGTTGTTATCATCAACGACGGGTAATGAGTTTAAGTTAAATTCATCCATCATTTGCACTGCTGCCATAGCAGGCTTGTCCTTTGAGATTGATTGGCAATTAGGCGTCATAACTTCGCCAATAGTTAGATTTCGAATATTGGGGTGTGTTTCAAGTACACGTCTTAGATCACCATCTGTAAAAATACCCTTTAAAATGTTGTTATCAGTAATTAATACCATGCCTAAGGTTTTTTGACTCATTACCAATAAGGTGTCTAGCAATTTAACATCAGCACTGACAATGGGTATATCATCCCCTGTTTTCATAATGGTACTGACAAAGGTTAGCAAGCGACGACCTAGCGCACCTGATGGGTGTGAACGGGCAAAGTCATCCACACTAAATCCTTTATTGATTAATAAACTGATTGCTAGTGCATCACCCATGACTAAGGCCACTGTGGTTGAAGAAGTTGGAGCTAAATTATACGGGCAAGCTTCTTTTTCAACGTTGACATCAAGATGTACATCGCTAATCTTACCAATTGAGGAGTTTGCACTTTTTGTCATGCTAATGATTAATACACTGAGACGTTTAATAATCGGTATTAAGATCATAATTTCGTCAGATTCGCCAGAGTAAGAAATAGCAATTACCACATCTTCTTGTGTAATCATGCCCAGGTCGCCATGCCCAGCTTCACCAGGGTGAATAGCAAAGGCAGGTGTGCCAGTAGAGGCAAGTGTGGCAGCAATTTTACCTGCAATATGTCCAGATTTTCCCATGCCAATTAACACCACTTTGCCAGTGCAATTTTGGATTAATTGACAAGCATCAAGAAAGTTTTGATTAAGGCCATCAGCCAGCATTGTTACGGCTTGTGCTTCAGTTAAAATGACTTTTTTTGCAGACCGTAATAGTGAGTTGGACATGGTTAATAACACATTGACGTAACGAGTGTTAATTTTATCAACACATAAGACAGGTGAGTAAAGAAAAAACAAAAAATTTATTTGTATAGGTAATATTTGTCGCTCACCAATAGAGGAGGATATTTAAGAGCGAAAATGGAAAAACGTGGTGTTAAATACTTGTTTGAAATAAGCTCTGAAGGCACTCACGCTAGCAATTAGCCGCTAATAAATGTCACGTTGATTTTTTATCCTATCAACGGGTAAAAAAAGTGCATGAGAACGACTTTTATCACTATGATTATTTTTTGCTATGGACACTTCAAACTTGAGCGTCTTATACTCTATTTGTCCAATACGAGTACCGAACTAAACTTCCATTAATGTTAGATAACATTTTCAATAATTAAGGCGAAAGTGTGCCCGACCCTTACTTTGAAGGGCGTTTTGATGAGGGAAATGCTAGATTGTGTCAGTAGTTTTTTATTGCAAAGTTTGTTAAAAGAATCTCTGTAAATCTTATTGACATAGGCACGCCTAGCAAAGTATAATGCCTCGCTTTATTGTCTTTAAAGAAAAAACCAAAAGACGATTTAATAACTTAAATACATTAACTTAAATGCATTATAAATTTTGGAGAAATTGCAATATGTCAACGATTAATCAATTGGTACGTAATCCACGTAAGAAGAAAGTCATCAAAAGTGGTGTGCCAGCGTTAGACAGCTGCCCTCAAAAACGTGGTGTTTGTACTCGTGTGTATACCACAACTCCTAAAAAGCCTAACTCAGCACTTAGAAAAGTTGCTCGTGTTCGACTCACTAATGCCAACGAAGTAACGACCTATATTGCTGGTGAAGGCCACAACTTACAAGAACACTCAGTGATTCTTATTCGTGGTGGTCGTGTGAAAGATTTACCTGGTGTTCGTTACCACACAGTTCGTGGTGCATTAGATACAACAGGCGTTGATGGCAGAATGCAAGGCCGCTCTAAATATGGTACTAAAAGACCAAAGAAATAAGCAATGACAATAATTAAAACAAGGGAAGTACAATGAGAAGAAGATCCGCACCTAAAAGAGAAATTTTGCCAGATCCTAAATTTGGTGATTTGGTATTGGCTAAGTTTGTTAATATTTTAATGTTTGATGGTAAAAAATCAGTGGCAGAAAAGATTGTGTACAAAGCCTTAAATATTATTGAAGCTAAGGGCAATACACAACCAATTGAAGTGTTTAAACAAGCATTAGATAATATTAGCCCTCAAGTTGAAATTAAATCTCGTCGTGTTGGTGGTTCTACTTATCAAGTGCCAATTGAAGTTAGGTCTGAACGCAAAATTGCCTTAGCAATGCGTTGGATTATTGAAGCATCACGCAAGCGTGGTGAAAAAGGCATGAAACTTAGACTGGCAGGTGAAGTTTTGGATGCTGTGCAAAATCGTGGTAGCGCATTTAAAAAGAAAGAAGACACCCATAGAATGGCAGAAGCAAACAAAGCATTTGCTCACTTTCGCTGGTAAACACACAGGACACAAGAAGAATGGCAAGAACAACCCCACTTGATCGTTATCGTAATGTTGGTATTATGGCACATATTGATGCCGGAAAAACAACCACGACAGAACGCATTTTATTGTACACAGGCCGTACTCATAAAATTGGTGAGGTGCATGATGGTGGTGCAACCATGGACTGGATGGAGCAAGAGCAAGAGCGTGGTATTACCATTACTTCTGCAGCAACCACTTGTTTTTGGCAGGGCATGGATAAGCAGTTTGAAGACCATCGTATTAATATTATTGACACACCGGGACATGTTGACTTTACCATTGAGGTTGAGCGTTCATTAAAAGTATTAGATGGTGCTTGTGCTGTATTCTGCGCAGTTGGTGGTGTAGAGCCTCAGTCAGAAACGGTTTGGCGTCAAGCGAATAAATACAACGTACCAAGAATTGGTTTTGTTAATAAAATGGATCGCGCTGGCGCGGACTTTTTGCGTGTTTGCGAGCAAATTAAAACACGCTTAGGTGGCAATCCAGTACCCATGCAAATTGTCATTGGTGCTGAGGAAAATTTTGAAGGCGTGATAGACTTAATCAGCATGAAAGCTATTTTTTGGAACGAAGCTGATCAAGGTGCAACTTACGAAACAAGAGGTATTCCTGCAGAATTACAAGAGTTGGCAGAGGAAAAACGTGAGCTCATGATTGAATCTGCTGCTGAGGCGAATGATGAGTTAATGGAAAAATACCTTGAAGAAGGTGAACTGAGTCATGATGAAATTAGAGAAGGCATTCGCTCACAAACCATTAAGAGTGAAATTATTCCAATGTTTTGCGGTTCTGCCTTTAAAAATAAAGGTGTACAAGCTGTGTTAGATGCCATGATTATGTATATGCCATCACCATTAGATGTGGATGCTATTACAGGCATATTGGATGACAAAGATGAGACACTTGCTCTTAGAAAATCGGATGATGATGAACCATTTGCCGCACTAGCATTTAAAATTGCAACCGATCCATTTGTGGGTAATTTGACTTTTTTCCGTGTATATTCGGGCGTATTAAAAGCAGGTGATTTTGTATATAACTCATCTAAAGGCAAAAAAGAACGCATTGGTCGTATGGTGCAAATGCACGCCAATGAGCGTGAAGAAATTAAAGAAGTGCGTGCAGGTGACATTGCCGCAGCAATCGGTCTTAAAGATGTCACGACAGGTGATACTTTGTGTGACTTTAAACAGAAGATTGTTTTAGAAAGAATGGAATTCCCTGAATCAGTGATTGCCTTAGCGGTAGAGCCTAAAACTAAGGCAGATCAAGAAAAAATGGGCATTGTGCTTGGTAAATTGGCTGCTGAAGATCCTTCTTTTCGTGTGTCGACTGATGAAGAGTCAGGTCAAACTATTATTGCAGGTATGGGCGAGCTCCACTTGGATATTATTGTTGATCGTATGGTTCGCGAATTTGATGTTGAATGTAACGTTGGTGCACCACAAGTTTCTTATCGTGAGACCATTACAACCATGGTTGAGCATCAGTATAAATTTGCTAAGCAATCTGGTGGTCGTGGTCAATATGGCCATGTATATTTACGAATTGAGCCTCAAGAGCCGGGTGGTGCTGGTTATGAGTTTGTTGATGAAATTAAGGGTGGTGTTATCCCTAAAGAGTATGTACCTGCAGTAAATAAAGGTATTCAAGAGCAAATGGAAAATGGCGTATTGGCTGGCTTTCCTTTAGTTGATATTAAAGTAACTGTTTACGATGGTTCTTATCATGATGTTGACTCAAATGAGATGGCATTTAAAATTGCAGCCAGTAAGTGCTTGAGTGAAGGTGTTAGAATGGCTAACCCTCAATTACTTGAGCCAATGATGACGGTTGAAGTTTCAACGCCTGAAGGCTATATGGGCGATGTGATGGGCGATATTAATAGGCGTCGTGGTATTGTCGGTGCGATGGAAGATACACCTGCAGGTAAGCAAGTTAAGGCAGAAGTCCCTTTAGCAGAAATGTTTGGTTATGCCAATGATTTGCGCTCAATGACACAAGGCCGAGCAAGCTATTCAATGGAATTTGTAAAATATACAGCAGCGCCCAAAAACGTGGTTGATAAAGTGATTGAAAAATTAAATAAGTAAGGGGAATAAAATGTCAAAAGAAAAATTCGAAAGAACCAAACCACACGTCAACGTCGGCACAATCGGTCACGTTGACCACGGCAAAACCACACTCACAGCCGCCATCACTAAAGTTATGGCGGAAGCGCGCGGTGGCGAATTCAAAGATTATGCAGATATTGATAATGCTCCTGAAGAAAGAGAACGCGGTATTACCATCTCAACAGCTCATGTAGAGTATGAGTCTGAAGTTCGTCACTACGCACACGTTGACTGTCCAGGACACGCTGATTACGTTAAAAACATGATTACAGGTGCTGCTCAAATGGACGGCGCTATTATTGTCATTGCCGCCACAGACGGTCCAATGGCTCAAACCCGTGAGCACATTCTATTATCTAAGCAAGTAGGCGTACCTTACATCGTTGTTTACATGAACAAAGCCGATATGGTTGATGATGAAGAATTAGTTGAATTGGTTGAAATGGAAATCCGTGAGCTATTAGACGAATACGATTTCTCAGGTGATGACACCCCGGTTATCTTCGGTTCAGCACTGAAAGCTTTAGAAGGCGACACCTCAGATATTGGCGTGCCTTCCATTATTAAATTAGTAGAAGCACTAGACACCTACATTCCAACCCCTAAGCGTGACACAGATAAATCCTTCATCATGCCAATTGAGGATGTATTCTCAATTTCAGGTCGTGGTACTGTGGTAACAGGTCGTATTGAAGCAGGCATTGTTAATGTCGGTGACGAGTTAGAGATCGTTGGCATTAAAGACACTCAAACCACCACTTGTACAGGTGTTGAAATATTTAGAAAGTTACTTGATTCAGGCGAGGCAGGTGACAACGTTGGTGTGTTACTTCGTGGTACCAAGCGTGAAGAAGTTGAGCGTGGTCAAGTATTGGCTAAGCCAGGTTCAATCAAGCCACATTCAAAGTTTGAAGCTGAAGTTTATATTTTAAACAAAGATGAGGGTGGTCGTCATACCCCATTCTTTAGCAACTATCGTCCACAGTTCTATTTTAGAACAACAGATGTGACAGGTGCTTGTCAGCTACCTGATGGTGTAGAGATGGTGATGCCAGGTGACAACGTGAAAATGCAAGTAGAATTATTGTCACCAGTCGCTATGGAAGATGGTTTAAGATTTGCTATTAGAGAGGGTGGTCGTACGGTGGGTGCGGGTGTGGTTTCTAAGGTGACGGGTTAGATTAGTTGATTAAGGCGCAAAGTTTATTGTATAATTTTGCGTTTTTTGTTTGAGAAATTTGCAATGCAAATAGATAGGATATAAAGGCACATGAGCAATCAAAATATTAGAATTAAATTAAAAGCATTTGATCATCGTTTGATCGATAAATCAACGCTTGAAATTGTGGAAACAGCTAAGCGCACAGGTGCCAGTGTTAGAGGTCCAATTCCTCTACCCACCAAGAAAGAGCGTTTCACTGTATTGACTTCTCCTCATGTTAACAAGAAGGCAAGAGATCAATACGAATTAAGAACTTACGCTAGGTTAATGGATATTATTAGCCCAACAGACAAAACAGTAGATGCGTTGATGAAGTTAGATTTGGCAGCAGGTGTTGATGTTGCAATTAAGCTTAATTAAGCAACAAAAGCAAGTAAATAATTTAGGAATAAGACTATGGCAATGGGTTTAGTAGGACAAAAAATAGGAATGACACGCTTGATAAGCGATGACTCTATCACACCAGTGAGTGTAATTAAAATTGAGCCCAATCGTATTGTTCAAACAAGAACGATTGATACAGATGGCTATAGTGCTATTCAAGTAACGACAGGGATGAAAGTAAATAAAAAAGGCGAAGCCAAAGTGCGTCGCATACCCGCTGCGATTAAAGGTCATTATGCTAAAGCCTCTCAAGAAATTGGCCTGGGGCTTTGGGAATTTAGACTAAAGGCTGATGAAATAACCGATGCAACAAGTGTTGATATTTCATTATTTGGTGCTGGTCATTATATTGATGTTATCGGCAGATCTAAAGGTAAAGGGTTTCAAGGTGGTG
Source organism: Candidatus Ruthia sp. Cpac_8_S14 (assembly GCA_021730205.1). Taxonomy (GTDB): domain Bacteria; phylum Pseudomonadota; class Gammaproteobacteria; order PS1; family Pseudothioglobaceae; genus Ruthia. The sequence continues at coordinate 195,545 of CP072533.1, forward strand.
TAAAGCGCTATAATTTCCAAATGCAAGACGCCACTCATGGTAACTCAATTTCTCATCGTGCTATTGGCTCTACAGGACAATGTCAAGAGCCAGGTCGTGTATTTAAAGGCAAAAAAATGGCTGGACATATGGGTGATGAACAAGTAACTCAAGAATGTCTCAAGGTTGTTAAAGTGGACAGTGAAAGAAACATCATTTTTGTTAAAGGCTCAATTCCTGGTGCAACCAAGGGCTTTGTTAAAGTTTCTTTATCACCTAAGAAAGATAAGATTAATCAAGAAGTTAGCAAAAGTATTCAAAATCAAGTAACTGATGAAGTTGCCCTAAACTGAACAAACGTAAAGGTTTAAGATGAAATTAAAAGTATTAAATATAAGTACAAATAAGTCAAGCACAATTGAGGTGGCTGATACTATTTTTGCAAGAGATTTTAACCAATCATTGGTTCACCAAGTGACCACAGCCTATATGTCTGGTGGTCGTCAAGGCTCCAAAGCACAAAAAAATCGTTCTGCTGTTAGTGGTGGCGGCAAGAGACCTTGGGCGCAAAAGGGCACAGGTCGTGCCCGTGCTGGTACTACTCGTGCTCCTATTTGGCGTTCAGGTGGTGTGACATTTGCAGCCACGCCAAGAAGTTATGCGCAAAAGGTTAATAAGAAAATGTACAAGGGTGCAATCAGTGTTATTTTTTCTGAACTTGCTCAATCTGAACGTTTAAAGGTGGTGTCAGAGTTTGACATTAAGGAGATTAAAACTAAAAATGTCACAGCATTACTCAAAGCACTTAATGTTAAAGATGCTTTATTAATCACTGATAAATTAGATGAGAATTTATATTTATCTTCTCGTAATTTACATCATGTTGGTGTTTGTGATACACAAAGTATTAACCCAGTTAGTTTGATTGGCTATGACAATGTTGTGGTAACTGAGGCGGCACTCAAAAAAATTGAGGCAATGTTATGAATCAAGAGAAAGTATTAAAAACTTTATTGGCATCAATCGTTTCTGAGAAAACGATTATGCTATCAGCATATAATCAATATGCATTCAAGGTTCGCGTTGACAGTACTAAAAGAGAGATTAAAGCGGCAGTTGAAATGTTATTCGGCGTTAATGTTGAAAATGTAACAACCTCAATTGTCAAAGGTAAGAAAAAAATATTTAAAGGCAGAGTTGGATCGCGTTCAAATTGGAAAAAGGCAATGGTAAAAGTGTCTGAAGGCCAAATGATTGATGTGAACAGCACTTAAAGAGACTATTATGGCACAAGTAATTAAAAGAAAACCAACCTCACCAGGTAGAAGATTTGTTGTTAGTGTTGTAGATAAAGAGCTACATAAAGGTGCGCCTTATACGCTATTAACACAGAGCAAAAATAGAATTAGTGGTCGTAATAACGCAGGTCATATTACCACACGCCATAAGGGCGGTGGGCATAAGCGTCGTTATCGTATTATTGATTTTAAACGTAATAAAGATGATATTACTGCACGTGTTGAACGTTTAGAATATGATCCAAATCGTAGTGCTAACATTGCCTTAGTTTTATATGCTGATGGTGAGCGTCGTTATATTATTGCACCTCGTGGTTTGAGTGCTGGCGATACAATTGTGTCAGGTAATTCCGTTGCCATTCAAGCGGGCAATGTAATGCCATTAAGCAACATACCATTAGGTAGTGTGGTTCATTGTATTGAATTAAAACCCATGAAGGGCGCACAAATTGCCCGTAGTGCTGGTACTTCTGCCCAGTTGATTGCTAAAGAGGGCAACTATGTTACTTTGAGACTTCGCTCTGGTGAGGTGCGCAAGGTTTTAGCAGATTGTCGCGCAACGATTGGTGAAGTTTCTAGATCTGAACACAGTTTAAGAAAATTAGGTAAAGCGGGTGCTACTCGTTGGCGAGGTGTTCGTCCAACTGTTCGTGGTGTTGTTATGAATCCAGTTGATCACCCGCATGGTGGTGGTGAAGGTAAAACCAGTGGTGGTAGACACCCAGTTTCTCCTTGGGGCACACCAACCAAGGGTTATAAAACACGTAGTAATAAATGCACAGATAAGCTTATCGTGCGTCATAGGAATAAGGGTTAATCATGGCTAGATCATTAAGAAAAGGACCATTTGTAGACGAGCACTTAATTAGAAAAGTATTAGCGGCTCAAGAAAAAAATGACAGAAAACCAATTAAAACATGGTCGCGTCGCAGTGTTGTCGTACCTGAAATGATTGGTCTTACGATTGCAGTTCATAATGGCAGAGCGCATGTTCCTGTGTCTATCAATGAAAATATGATTGGTCATAAATTGGGTGAGTTTGCCATTACTAGAACTTTCAAGGGTCACTCTGGTGATCGCAAAGCTTAAATAGGTAGATGACAATGAAAGAAGTTAAAGCAATACATAAATATGCAAAAATATCCGCTTTTAAGGCAAGATTGGTGGTGAATCAAGTTCGTCTTAAATCAGTAGAAGAGGCCTTAAATATTTTATCATTCAGTAATAAAAAGGCAGCGATTTTAGTCAAAAAAGTGTTGAACTCAGCCATTTCTAATGCTGAGCACAATGATGGACTAGATATTGATGAATTATTCGTTACTAGTATTTATATTGACGAAGGTTCAACTATGAAAAGAATTCGCCCAAGAGCAAAAGGTAGAGCGAATAGAATTTTAAAAAGAACAAGCCACATTACAGTTGGCGTAAGCAAGTAGGTTTAATATGGGTCAAAAAGTAAATCCAAAAGGTATTAGATTAGGTATTGTCAAAGACTGGGATTCTAAATGGTATGCCAATAGTCAAGATTATTCTAAGTATTTATTATCTGATATTGGAGTTAGAGGTTATCTGTTCGATAAATTAACAAATGCTTCTGTTAGTCGTATTCAAATCGAGCGTTTGATAAATAATGCCAAGGTTACTATTCATACGGCACGTCCAGGCATTGTTATTGGCAAAAAAGGTGCTGATATTGAGCAGTTAAAGTCAATTGTTTCAAGAATGATGGGCATTCCTGTTCATATTAATATTGAAGAAATTAAAAAACCTGAGCTTGATGCGCGTTTGGTGGCTGAAAATATTGCTCAACAATTAGAAAAACGTGTGATGTATCGTCGTGCTGTTAAACGTGTGCTAAGTAATGCAATTCGTTTGGGTGCCCAAGGTATTAAAGTAATGGTCAGTGGCCGTTTAAATGGTGCAGAAATTGCGCGTTCTGAGTGGTATCGTGAAGGTCGAGTGCCCTTGCATACTTTTAGAGCTGATGTTGATTACTCCTCTTATGGTGCAAATACACAATACGGTGTTATTGGTATTAAGGTTTGGATTTTCAAGGGTGAGATTTTAGATCACAAAAAAGGCACACTAGATGAGGTTGCTCGTCGTGGTGCAACGAATCAAATTGCCAAAAAATAAAGCGAAGGATTGATAAATGTTACAACCTAAAAGAACAAAATTTAGAAAAATGATGAAAGGCCACAATCGCGGTCTTGCAACGAGTCATAAGGTTAGTTTTGGTGAAATCGGACTTCAAGCAACAGGCAGATGTCGTATGACTGCTAGACAAATTGAATCTGCACGTCGTGCAATGACACGCCATGTTAAGCGTCAAGGAAAAATTTGGATTCGTGTATTTCCAGACAAGCCTATTACTAAAAAACCACTAGAAGTTAGAATGGGTAAAGGCAAAGGTAGTGTTGAATATTGGGTTGTACAAATTAAACCTGGTCAAATGTTATTTGAAATGCAAGGCGTTGAAGAGACAATTGCTAGAGAGGCATTTGCGTTAGCGGCAGCAAAGTTGCCAGTTAAAACGACAGTAATTAAACGGACGGTAATGTAATGGATGTTAAAGAATTAAGAGGTCAGAATGTTTCAACACTTAATGAAACGCTGATTAAACTTCTAAAGGAGCATTTTGAGTTGCGCATGCAATATAAAAGCGCACAATTGGATGATGCTTCAAAGTTAAGCAAAACTAAAAGATCCATTGCACAAGTTAAAACTATTATTAGGCAGAAACAAGTATGAGTGATAAGAAAGTAGAACGCGTATTAACAGGCACGGTTGTGAGTAATAATCGTGACAAGACCATTGCTGTTTTAATTGAACGCAAAGTGAGACATCCTATTTATAAAAAATACATCAAACGCAGTACCAAGGTGCATGTACATGATAAAAAGAATGAATGCACACCTGGTGATTTAGTTCGAGTGGTTGAAACAAAACCATTTTCAAAAACTAAGCATTGGGCATTATTGAAAGTAGTTGAAAAATCAGCTTCTGTTGATTAATATTAAGTTTATTTAAAGAGAGTAAGTCATGATTCAAATGCAAACAAAACTTAAGGTCGCAGATAATAGTGGCGGCGTTAAAGCAATGTGTATTAAAGTGCTGGGTGGCTCTAAGCGTCGTTATGCTAATATCGGCGATGTCATCAAGGTTAGTGTTAAAGAAGCCATACCGCGTGGCAAAGTTAAAAAGGGCGATGTGTATGATGCAGTTGTTGTGCGTACTGCTCACGGTGTTCGTCGTAGCGATGGGTCTCGTATTCGTTTTGATAATAATGCAATTGTACTTCTAAATACAAAGCTTGAGCCAATCGGTACTCGTATTTTTGGCCCAGTCACTCGCGAATTACGCAATGCACAATTTATGAAAATTGTTTCACTTGCACCAGAGGTTTTATAATGCAAAAGATTAAATTGAATGATGAGGTTATTGTTATTGCTGGTAAAAACAAAGGTTCTACGGGTACAGTAACCAAAGTATTAAATGCCAAGGTGCTGCTTGAAGGTTTAAATCTTGCCAAGAAGCATACGAAACCCAACCCAAATGCAGGTGTTACGGGTGGTATTACAGAGATAGAAATGCCTTTGGCGATTTCTAATATTGCTATTTATAATCCAGTAACTAAAAAGGCTGATAGAGTGGGGATCCGCACTAATAAAGATGGCATTAAAGAAAGATTTTTTAAATCAAATGATGAAGCAATCGTTTGATTAAGTATAAGGAAATATAAGCGTGTCTAGATTACAAGAACAATTCAAAAATGAAATTTTACCAACTTTGCAAGAAAAGTTAGGTATGTTTAACCCTATGCAAGTACCTAAAATTGAAAAGATTACAATCAATATGGGATTGGGTAGTGCATTGGGTGATAAAAAGCTACTGCAAAGCGCTTTAGAAGAAATGAGTCTTATTTCTGGTCAGAAGCCACTCACTTGTAATGCGCGTAAATCAGTGGCAAGTTTTAAGCTAAGAGAAGGAAACCCAATTGGTTGTAAAGTCACTTTACGCAAGGAAAGAATGTATGAATTCCTTGATCGCTTGCTCAATGTTGCTATTCCTCGTATTCGTGATTTTCGTGGTTTAAAAGCCACTGCGTTTGATGGTCGTGGTAATTATAATATGGGCATTACTGAACAGATTACATTTGCTGAAATTGATTTTGAAAAAGTAATAAGAGTGCGTGGGATGAATATTGCTATTACCACCACTGCAAAAAGTGACGAAGATGCTAAGAAGCTATTGGCAATGTTTAAATTTCCATTTAAAGGATAGAAAAAATGGCTAAAAAGTCTATGATAAATAGAGATATCAAGCGTACAAAGTTGGTTGAAAAATACAAAGCAAAACGCCTTGAGCTTAAGAAAATTATTAAGAGTATTAACGCGTCTGATGAAGAGCGTTTTCAAGCAACCATTAAATTGCAAGCTCTGCCACGTGATGCTTCGCCAACACGTCAACGTAGTCGTTGCGCTTTGACAGGTCGCCCACATGGTTTTTACCGTAAGTTTGGTCTTGCTAGAACCAAACTTAGAGAGCGCACTATGAATGGTGAAGTGTCAGGTTTATCTAAAGCAAGCTGGTAAGGAGAAATAATATGAGTATGTCTGATCCTATTGCTGACATGTTAACGCGCATTCGCAACGCACAAATGGTTGAGAAAAAAGAAGTTAATGTTCCGGCATCAAATCTAAAATCTGCCATTGCAAGTGTGATGCAACAAGAAGGCTATATTGAATCTTTTAGTGTTGATGGTATTGCTGCTAGCAAAACATTAAACATCAAATTAAAATATTATGGCAACAAGCCAGTTATTGAAAAATTACAGCGCATATCAAAGCCAAGTTTAAGAGTTTATGCTGGCAGTTCGCAAATGCCAAGTGTGATGAATGGTTTAGGTATTGTGATTGTTTCCACGCCCAAGGGTGTGATGACTGGACAAGCAGCGCACACCCAAAATGTTGGCGGCGAAGTTTTGTGCGGCATTTACTAATATTGGAGAGTTAGAATGTCTAGAGTTGCAAAATCACCCATTACCATACCAACTGGTGTTGAAGTTAGCATTATTGGTAATTTAATGTCTGCCAAGGGTAAATTGGGTCAGTTGAGTATGAATATTCATTCTTGTGTAGTAATTAAAAACACTGATAATGAACTTAGTTTTGATATTACTATTACTGAAAAGAAAGAGCAAAAGAAAGCTTGGGCTCAAGCCGGTACAGCAAGAACTAATACTGCAAACCTTATTCAGGGTGTAACAGAAGGCTGGGAAAAGAAGTTAACTCTAACTGGGGTTGGTTATCGTGCCAAAATAATGGGGAAAGTGTTGGATTTGACGTTGGGTTTTTCGCACCCAATTAATTACAAACTCCCAGAAGGCATTACAGTTGAAACACCTTCTCAAACTGAAATTGTTATCAAAGGCATGAACAAGCAGAAAGTAGGTCAAGTGGCCGCTGAAATTAGAGCTTATCGTCCACCAGAGCCTTACAAGGGCAAGGGTGTTCGTTATGCTGATGAACAAGTGGTTCGCAAAGAAGCTAAGAAGAAATAATTGACCAAGGATTAATATGAAACTTTCTAAAAAACAAGCTCGTTTAAGAAGAGCAACCAAATTTAGGGCCAAGCATGTACAAAGAAGTGTTGAACGCTTGTGTGTTCACAAAACTGCACAGCATATTTATGCTCAGATTATTAGTCCTTGTGGCACTAAAATCTTGGCTTCTGCTTCAACATTGGCAGCCAAACTTAAAAATGGTGGTAATCTAGATGCAGCAACTAAGGTTGGCGAGGCAATTGCTAAAGCTGCTACCAGTGCAAAAATAACAAAGGTGGCTTTTGATCGCTCTGGATTTAAATATCATGGTCGTGTCAAGGCATTGGCTGATGCAGCAAGAGAAGGTGGTTTAGACTTCTAAGTTGTTAATAAGATTAATTAAAAAAATTAAAAAGGCGTAAATAATGGCTGAATATAAGAAAAATAACAACAATGATAATGATTATATTGAAAAATTGGTTAATATCCGTCGTGTTGTAAAAGTAGTTAAAGGTGGTCGCATCTTTGGTTTTTCAGCACTGGTTGTTGTTGGTGATGGTAATGGTAAGGTTGGCTATGGCACAGGAAAAGCACGTGAAGTGCCTGCCGCTATTCAAAAAGCAATGAATAAAGCACGCAAGGCAATGAAGTCTGTACCACTGGTGAATGGCACACTTCATTATCCAATTACCTTAAGTGTTGGCGCAGCTAAAGTTTATATGCAGCCAGCTTCAGAAGGCACAGGTGTTATTGCTGGCGGTCCAATGCGTAGTGTATTGGAAGCGGTAGGTGTGCATAATATTTTGGCGAAATGTAACGGTACTCGTAATCCAATTAGTGTGGTGCGTGCAACAGTTGAAGGTTTGACTTCTATGTCATCTCCACAACTGGTTGCTGCCAAGCGTGGTAAGACTGCTGATCAAATTATTGGGGAAGGATAATGGTTGAAGAGAACAAAGTAGTTAAAAGAATAGCAACAACTAAAAAACCGACAATAACTAAAAATACACAAGCATCTATTAAGCATAATACAGTGAGTGTTACTCTGATTAAAAGTTTTCATGGTCGCTTGCCATCTCACCGTGCAACCATTGCAGGACTTAGCTTAAAGCGCATTAACCACACAAAAGAGTTTAAAGATACGCCTGAAATCAGAGGTATGATTAATAAAGTAGCTTACTTACTAAAAGTAGAGGATTAAGAAAATGAATGTTATGCAATTAAACACATTGTCACCCGTCGAAGGTGAGAAGCAATCAAGAAAACGTGTGGGTCGTGGCATTGGCAGTGGCTTTGGTAAGACTTGTGGTCGTGGTCATAAGGGCCAAAAAGCACGTTCTGGCGGTTTCAGAAAGATTGGTTTTGAAGGTGGTCAAATGCCTTTACAACGCCGTCTTCCGAAGGTTGGATTCTCATCAAGAGTGTCCATTATTACCTCACAAGTAACATTATCTGAAGTTGATAAACTGACTGAGACTGACATTACCATTGACGTTTTAAAAGTACACAATTTAGTGACTAAAAATATCAAGCGTGTTAAAGTCATGCTTTCTGGTGAAATTACCAGAGCAGTTACATTAACTGGCATCAAAGCAACTAAAGGCGCAAAGTTGGCGATTGAAGCTGTTAAAGGCTCAGTGAACAAGTAAGTTATGAACCAACCCTTAGGCCTCTCTCAAGATTTATTAAAGCGCATCCTTTTTTTATTGGGTGCGTTAATCGTTTTCAGGTTGGGTACGCATATTACCATTCCATTTATCTCAAGTGCAGCACTTGCCTCACTCGTACAAGATCAACAAGGTACGATTTTGGATATGTTTAATATGTTTTCAGGTGGTGCATTAGAAAGATTATCTATTTTTACTTTGGGTATTATGCCTTATATTTCGGCATCAATTATTATTCAGTTGATGACCTCTGTTGTGCCAAAGTTAGAACAGTTAAAGAAAGAAGGCGAAACAGGAAAACGTAAAATTACACAATACACACGTATAGGTACAGTGGCATTAGCAGTGTTTCAATCCTATGGTATTTCTATTGCTTTGCAATCACAAAGTGCTGGTGGTGTTGCTTTGATTACTCAAGGCGGCTTTACTTTTAGCATGGTGACTGTAGTGACATTAACCACAGGTACTTTATTTTTAATGTGGCTGGGTGAGCAAATTACAGAAAAAGGCATTGGCAATGGCATTTCAATGATTATTTTTGCTGGTATCGTTTCAGGCTTGCCTTCGGCATTAGGCTCAACTTTATCATTGGTATCTACAGGAGAGTTAACTATTATTTTGGCGGCAATTTTATTAATTATGACACTACTAGTAACAGCTTTTGTAGTCTTTATGGAACGAGGACAACGCCGTATCACGGTTAATTATGCCAAGCATCAACAAGGTCGTAAAATGGTTGGTGGTCAAAGTTCATATTTACCATTAAAAATCAATATGGCAGGTGTCATTCCACCAATTTTTGCCTCATCAATCATTTTATTTCCAGTAACCTTGGGAGGCTGGTTTTCGCAAAGTGAGGGTATGGGCTGGTTGGCAGATGTAACTGCTAGCATTTCCCCAGGACAGCCTTTATATGTGTTGTTTTATGGGCTTGCCATTGTGTTTTTTACCTTCTTCTACACGGCACTAACATTTGATTCAAAAGACACAGCTGATAATTTACGTAAATCAGGTGGTTTTATTCCAGGTATTCGACCAGGCAAGCACTCAGCAGATTATATTAGTTCGGTTATGTCTAGGCTAACAGCATCGGGCGCAGTTTATATTACTGCTGTTTGCTTGTTGCCAGAGTTTTTAATTTTATATTGGAATGTGCCATTTTACTTTGGCGGTACCAGTTTGTTAATCATCGTTGTTGTGGTGATGGATTTTATTGCACAAGCCCAATCTCACTTAATGTCTAGCCAGTATGAGTCATTAATGAAAAAGGCAGGTTTAAACTAAAAAAAGGTCATTATTATGAAAGTAAGAGCATCGGTTAAGAAAATTTGTAACAATTGTAAAATTATCAAGCGCCATGGCGTGGTTCGTGTTATTTGTAAAGAGCCTCGTCATAAGCAAAGACAAGGTTAATTAGGATTGACGTTGGAGAGCTGTAAGTGTAAAATTGCGGGTTTTTCAAATTTAGTATTATGCGACTTTTTACTAAGATAAAAGTTGCATAATAAGAGATAAAAAAAACAAGAATATAAGGAAATAAGTCCATGAAACAGACACATGTTAGAGGTATAAGATATAATGGCTAGAATAGCAGGAATAAACATTCCGACACATAAACATATTGTGATTGGTTTACAGTCAATTTTTGGTATTGGTGATACAAGAGCAAAAGCGATTTGCATGGCTCTTAAGTTAGACCCAGCTACCAAAGCTATTGATATTTCTGAAGATCAATTGGAATTAATTCGTGCAGAAGTTGCTAAGTATGAAGTTGAAGGCGATCTTCGTCGTCAAGTTGCTATGGATATTAAACGTCTTAGAGACTTAGGTTGTTATCGTGGTGTTCGTCATAGAAAATCACTGCCACTACGTGGTCAAAGAACAAAAACAAACGCAAGAACTCGCAAGGGCCCTCGTCGTTTAATTAAATAATCATAGGTAGATATTATGGCTAAAACACCCACAACAAAAAAGTCCAAACAAGTAATTACTGATGGTATTGCACATATTCATGCAACGTTCAATAACACCATTGTGATGATTACAGATCGTCATGGTAATGCAATTTGTTGGGCGACCTCAGGCGGTTCTGGTTTTAGAGGCTCAAGAAAGTCCACACCGTTTGCTGCACAAGTAGCTGCAGGCAGTTGTGGTGAGAAAGCATTGGCTTTTGGTATGAGGAACTTAGAGGTTCGTGTTAAAGGCCCAGGTCCTGGCAGAGATTCAGCAATTCGCGGTCTTAACGCACAAGGTTTAAAAATTCAATCAATCACAGATGTGACACCACTCCCTCATAACGGTTGTCGTCCTTCTAAGAAACGTAGAGTATAAGGATAAATTATGGCTAGATATACTGGACCTACTTGTAAATTAGCACGTCGCGAGGGCACGGACTTATTTCTTAAGAGTGGTATTAGATCACTGGATTCTAAATGTAAGGTGACCCAATTTCCTGGTATGCACGGTGCTAATGCACGTCGTCAAAAGGGTACAGAGTATGGGTTACAATTACGTGAAAAACAAAAAGTAAGACGTATCTATGGCATTTTAGAAAAGCAATTTCGTCTATATTATAAAAAAGCTTCGCAAAAGAAAGGCTCTACAGGTGAAAATTTATTATCACTACTTGAGTGTCGTTTGGATAATATTGTTTATCGCATGGGTTTTGGTTCTACACGTGCTGAGGCAAGACAACTGGTTTCGCATAAATCTATTTTAGTGAATGGTTTAGTTGTTAACATTCCTTCTTACCAAGTGAGTATTAATGATGAAATTTCAATTAGAGAAAAAGCTAAAAAGCAAAGCCGTATTCAATTGGCACTTGAATTGGCTGAACAATCAACTCAACCACAATGGCTTGATATTGATAACAAAGCACTTAAGGGTGTGTTTAAAAATGTTCCTGCTCGTGATGAGTTACCATCAGATATTCAAGAACATTTAATCGTTGAACTGTATTCTAAATAAGGAATTAATTATGCAAGGTAGTGCAAGAGATTTTTTAAAGCCAAAGCTGGTTGAGTCTTCTCAAACTGGTGTTAATGAATTCAAGGTAATCCTTGAGCCTCTTGAACGAGGTTTTGGTCATACTTTGGGCAATGCCCTAAGAAGAACGCTCTTATCTTCTATGACAGGCTCTGCTGTGACCGAAGTTGCCATTGATGGAGTTATGCATGAGTTTTCTACAATTGATGGTGTGCAAGAAGATGTATTAGATATCTTACTTAACCTTAAAGAAGTGTCGGTTGCATTAAATACAGCTGAAACTGCACAAGTTGTTATTGACAAAAAAGGCCCGTGTGAAATTACAGTGGCTGATATTGAGGCTAATGGTGTTGATATTACGGCATTTAACCCTGATAAAGTGATCGCAACAATTAATGATGAAGGTCATATGCGTATGACACTTAAAATTAGTACTGGTATTGGCTATGATACTGCCACGTCACGCACTGACGAAGCGCCAAGTATTGGTGGTATGCAGTTAGATGCAAGTTTTTCACCCATTAGACGTGTTAGTTTCACGGTGGATGCGGCGCGCGTTAAGCAGAAAGTTAATCTTGACAAATTAAACATTACGATTGAGACTAATGGTTCAGTCAATGCAGAGGTTGCCATTAAACGTGCAGCAACAATCCTACAAGAGCAATTGTCTTCATTTGTTGAGTTAGAGCTAGTAGAAGAAGAAATGGCATTACCAACATCAGAAGATTTTGATCCACAGTTGTTAGCAGCAGTGGATGAGTTAGAGTTAACCGTGCGTAGTGCAAACTGCTTAAAGGCAGAACAAATCTATTATATTGGTGATTTAATTCAAAAATCTGAGCAAGATTTACTAAGAACCCCTAATTTAGGTCGTAAATCACTTAATGAAATTAAAGAAGTGTTAACTGAGAAAGAGCTTGACTTAGGTACCAGTATTGAAAATTGGCCGCCAGTTGATTTAATGAGTGAATAAGGAAATATAAGACATGAGACATAGAAAATCAGGTAGACAATTAAATCGTAACTCATCTCATCGTAAGGCTATGTTTAAGAATATGGCAAACTCATTATTTTTACATGAGACTATTCGTACAACTTTGCCAAAAGCAAGAGAGCTTAGACGTGTTGTTGAGCCTTTAATTACTAAAGCTAAAGTTGATAGTGTTGCCAATCGTCGTAATGCATTTTCAAAATTGCGTGACGATGCAATGGTTGCTAAATTATTCACTGAATTAGCACCATTTTATAAAGATTGTCCTGGTGGTTACATTCGTATTTTAAAGGCTGGTTTTCGTGTTGGCGATAAAGCCCCAATGGCAATTGTTCAATTGGTTGACTTTGAAACCACGATAGATGTAGTTGCTGAAACTACCGCCTCATAAAGGAAAAATATATGCCTTCAATTAAAGTAAGAGAAAACGAACCTTTTGACATCGCACTTAGACGCTTTCGTCGCACCTGTGACAGAGCTGATATTATCACTGATGTAAGAAAGAAAGAATTCTATGAAAAACCAACTTGGGTTAATAAGCGTATGAAAGCAGCTGCTGTTAAAAGAACACACAAAGAAATGGCTAAAAATCGCGTTCATCGTAAGCGTATGTACTAGACTACATTTTAAGTATTATAATTCGCTATTATGTCTGAGTTAAAGGCGCGCATTACTGCTGATATGAGATCAGCAATGAAAGCTAGAAACAAAGCCACCCTTAAAGAAATACGCATGATTTTAGGGGCAATCAAGCAAAGAGAAGTTGACGAACGCGTTGAATTGGATGATATGCAGGTGCTTAGCGTTGTACAAAAAATGGTCAAACAGCGTAAAGATTCAATTTCACAATTTAAAGAAGCAGGCCGTATCGATTTAGTTGATGTTGAAGAGGCAGCGTTGGTTGTTATTAATAATTATATGCCAGAACAATTATCAGATGTTGAAGTGAATGCTGCCATTAATAAAGCAATTGTTGATACCGGCGCGTCTTCTATGCAAGACATGGGCAAGTTAATGGGTTTGCTAAAAAGCCAATTGAATGGCAAAACTGATATGGGTGTTGTGTCTGGTTTAATTCGGTCTAAATTTTCTTAAAGCAAGATATTATTACCTTTTTTTGTGATTAAAATAACTAATTGATACACATTGTTAATAATTCCCATTGTTACTCTTTATGGGTATATTAGAACATAATAAAATTATTATTACTTTAAATAAATAAGGAATACCTTTATATCGACAGGCGCACATTGTCATTATAATTCATCACTAGAGTTACTAATATAGCAAAGGGTTTGATCTTAATCTCCATGTTTAACTAAGCCTTTGTTCTTCTCAAAATTGCTGTAGTGTTGGCGTTTATATAATTAATAATGCGATGTTGCCAATATTCTCTAAGTATTATTATTTTGGGGGCAAAGTGAAACTGACTAGTTCGGTTATTCGTAAAACAATCTTTGTGGTTGTTGAAGATAAATAAAACAAGAATTTATATCTTCTTGTTTTATTTCTAAAAAATTTTCTGTTAAAACTTTTTCTTCATGTGAAGTCTGTATTAGCCAAGTTGATGATACTCAAGGCCGTTTGATTGTAGATATTTCAATGCCTGGTATGGATGCCCCGCTATCCTAAACAGGCTTAATAAGGTAAAACATCCTAGCCCAGTTGTATTTATTGCCAATATTAGCTCAATCGCTATTATGGTTGATGCGATTAAATTAGGAGCGCTTGATTCTATTATTCGTTATAAATTACTAATTGATGAAGAAAAACAAATATTTGCTCGTATTGTACTTAATGCTATTAATCAGAAAATGACTGAAAAATTATATATTTCACGATCAAGCGTTGAAAAACATAGAGCTTTAGTGATGAAAAAGATCTTACCATGTTTATTAAGATGCTATCAATGCTAAGACCTTTGAGTATTGACTTTAATCCATTATGGTGTGATTTAGATATCAACACCAAATTTGCCAATAAGTACAAAATACCACTATATTAATCAGCTAACCAACTTAATATAATGCACCTTGCATTTATTATATTTTGTCCCAAGACAATATCTTGATGTAACTGCATTTGTTGTAGCATTTTTGAAACGTTGTGATAAATGCATATTAATCACATTTTACTACGCCTTACTTTTTTTTAAAAGTACCACTGTTATTTTTTTGCTTTATAATGGCAATTACTAAAAAAAACAGTGATTGTTGTCCATGGTTTGGATGCACATCCAGACTGGGTTCAAGTCATTCAACCGTTTCGGATTGTGTTAACTGAAAAAGGGTTTAATACTTTTCCTATCCAAGTGCCTGTGTTGGAAAATGGGGTTGATGCTGACCAGTATGAGCCTTTATTTAATAAAGCTGATAATCGTATTATTGCTGCTATTAATTATTTAAAAGTGCAAGGTTTTGAGATAAATACATTAATTGCACATAGTTTAGTAGTGTCATGAGTGCACATTATTTGGTTAACAATCAACATCCATTTAAATTTACTACCATAGGTAATGCCAGGTTTAATAGTTGAATATTTGACAAAGATTGATATTCCCATGCTTGATTTGTATGGTGTGGATGATATTGAGCCGGTGTTAAGTGCGTGCTAATGTATCAAGTAAGAATAAGAATTACCATCAAAAAATGGTGAATGCAGATCACTTTTTAATGAAAAAGATAGCTTGTTAATTGATACGGTCAGCGCTTGGTTGAATTAGTTCAACTATTATTACTTGGAGTATTTTCTGGTTTTGCAGCAGGTTTGTTGGGTATTGGTGGCGGTTTAATTATCGTGCCAGCTCTGCTGTATGTATTAGAAACCGAAGTTCATGAAGTAGTTCTGATGCACACAGCAATTGGCACTGCACTTTTTGTGATTGTTTTTACTTCTATTTCCAGTGTTTGGGCGCATCATCGTTATAGGGCAATTCATTGGCATAACTTTATAAAACTCACACCTACTATTTTATTAGGGGCATTTTGTGGAGCGATTGTTACAAAGTATTTGAGTTTTGATTCTTTGCGAATTTTCTTTGCAATTTTTGAAATCACTGTAGCAATGATTATGTGGTTTGGTATAAGCCCCTCTGGGCATGTGGATAATTTAAGCAGGTGGATTTGGCTAATAACAGGCTATATTATTGGCTTGATTTCAGCCATCGTTGGCATTGGTGGCGGTACTATGACAATCCCATTTTTAGTTTATAACAATATTAATATCAAAAACGCCATTGCCACTTCAGCTGCAGTGGGTATGCCAATTGCCATTGCAGGTAGCGCGGGTTTTATAATAACAGGCATTGAGAGTGAGAGTGTTACTAGTGGCTTAGATTTTATCCATATGAAAGCGCTACTAAGTATTGTTATTACCAGTGTCCTGTTTGCACCATTAGGTGCTAAGGCTGCACACAGCGTTGACGGCAAAAAACTTAAAAAAATCTTTGCTTTATTTCTGGTTTTTTTTAGGGTTCTTAGTGATTGATTTTTAACCTTATTGTTAATTAACCTTACCATGGTGGTGTTAGATTGTGTTCCACTTCTAAATAGTCAAGTATTTTAGTCACAACAGAATTCATTAAATCTTGAATAGATTTAGGGGCTTAATAAAATGCAGGATTACCATATTAAGGCGTGAAAGTTTAAGCATATTCCCCAAATGGATGGCTGAATAGGGTGTTTTCCCTAGGCACTAAAATGAGTTTTTTCTGCTTTTTAATCACCACATCAGCAGCGCAGTGCATAAGATTATCTGCATAACCATTGGACATCGCCACAAAGTGACCATGATTAATATGGTTAAGGTGAACGTGATACGCATTATAAATAGCGCACAATCCATTTTCCATATTATGCTCGCCCAATAAGTACCATGATACTTGACTACCTTCAACGTTAAATTTTGTGCCTGTTTTTGTATTTGTTAACATTCGAGTTACCAAGGCTTGCTCCTCAGACTAGATGCTTTGTTTTAGCATCGCCTTAATATTTGCATTATTTTGTAGATAAATAACCAAGCTATTGCTAGGTATAGTGCGAATTAAATGGTGGAATTGTTTTTGAATGTCTTTGAGTGAGTCAAAAATATTCACGTGGTCAAATTCTAAATTGTTAATCACCAATATTCTTGGGTGGTAATGAACAAACTTAGAGCGTTTGTCTCAGCCTTGGATAAATCTTTAGCTTTGTAGTTTTACGTATAACTAATATTTTGCTCGTCAAGCCGGGCGCTCATTGGCGGATATACACCTTGATTCATCCCAATAACTTGATCTCCCATTTGTTTAGCAGTCAAGGCAAGTGAGTCCATAAACGTACCAGCAATACCAAGAATATGAATGTGCATTATGAGGGCTTAAAATCAAGTGAGGCAGAGTTAATGCAATAGCGGTTGCCACTTGAAGTAGGAGCATCGGGGAAAACATGCCCGAGGTGGGCATTACAATTAGCACACTTCGCTTCAACTCGGCCCATGCTGTGTGAATTATCAGTGATTAATTTAACATTATCAGCATTTGAAACATCAGAAAAACTGGGCCAACCCGTGCCTGAGTCAAATTTAGTATTAGATGAAAATAAAATCTGATTGCAACACACACAAAGATAATCTCCTTGCTCATGATGGTTGTAATATTTGCCAGTAAACGGTGTTTCAGTATCTGCTTGTTGCGTGATTCTAAACTGTTCTGGGGTTAGTTTATTTAAATCCATTCGTGTATTATATGAGAATTAATAAAATTTTTCCCATTAAGTATGAAGGTTTATTTAGTCGGTGGTGCAGTGCGAGACCAGTTATTAGGCATTGCAGATAACAACACTGAGAAAGATTGGATTGTGGTTGGTTCATCCAGTGCTGAAATGCTGGATTTGGGCTATCGGCAAGTTGGTAAAGATTTCCCTGTATTTTTACATCCAGATACACAAGAAGAGTATGCTTTGGCAAGATTAGAGCGCAAAATAAGTGTTGGGTATAAAGGGTTTGAGTTTGACACATCAAGCCAAATTACGTTAGAACAAGACTTATCTCGCCGTGACTTAACCATCAATGCAATCGCACAAGAAGCGGATGAATTATTTGACCCATTTAATGGTCAAGAAGACTTAAATAATGGCATTTTACGTCACGTATCTGACGCCTTTAATGAAGATCCAGTACGGGCGTTACGCGTGGCTCGATTTGCAGCACGCTTTAAAAAGTTTGGCTTTAAAGTAGCGCACCAAACCCACCAATTAATGAGTCAAATGGTTACTTCAGGTGAAGTAGATGCCCTTACCCCTGAACGTGTGTTTAAAGAACTTAACAAGGCCTTGTCGTACGAAACACCATCAGCTTTTTTTAAAGTATTAACCGCTTGTGGCGCCTATCAAAAAATTTTCCCCAGCCTTGATAATCAAGCACACCAAAATTACAACAATTCATTTGAGTTTTTAGATAATCTTAATACTAATAAGGCGCATATTAAATTCTCCATTTGGCTTAAAGATGAGAATAGATATAATATTAAAGCTTTATGTAACATTATTAAATGCCCTAAACAATATCAGCAACTATCTGAGCTTACCAGTCAGTTTTGCCAATTTGCACAGGGTTTCACTAATCAATCAAGTAATGAAATATTTGATTTTTTTACCAAAACTGATGCCCTTAGGCGCAAAGATAGATTTGAAGATTTACTCACTGTATTTCAACTACTAGCGATTGATATTGCACCTATTAAACATCTAAAAGATTTACTTAAAAATATTGATATATCTAAACTGAATAAGTCAGACATTGGCAAAGCTATTCAAATAGAGAAAAAATTAATCATTGACTTGTTCCTTAAAACAACAAAGAAGCAATATCAAGAAAACTAAATTCATTTTGAATTAGTTAATAGCCATGTAAAAAAACAAAATAACGGTTTAAAATTTAAGAAAAATTGATCGGCGTTATAAGCAACAAATAGAACAAGCAATTATTGACTTACCAAAGAGCGATGTTAAAAAAATGCAAAATCAAGATATTGAGTGTTGTTTAGTACGCACATCATTATTCATACCATCAAACCCAGAAGCGATGCTTATAAATAAGGAGATATTATGCAAACATTGACACTAGATAACAACAACACTGAATACGCCATCATCTCTATGGATGAATATAAATTAATGACACGCTAAATCAAACAAGCTTTAAGAATGGGTGAAGAAGAGCTGAGCTTATATCAACATTTGGTTTGCTTGAAAATGCTCGTTAGTTAAGTAGGTCTTGGGTGTAATAAGGATTATACAAATACAATGATAGAGGATGAGGATAAGTCTTGGATTTTTTATTCTTTAATTTTAAGTGACAAGACGCAACGTCTTACTAGGTGTTTTTAATTAATATTTATGTCCTTTATTTTGAAAGGCTTTTAACCCTTTATACATAACTATAAGCATCCTAACGTTTGAATTTCAGCCGATGCATTGGCGGTTGGCTGGAATGGTTTGTTAGGTAGTTCTATGGTGTTTGTGTTGACACCACAAAATACTAAATAAAGCCACTAACCATAAAACAGACATTGTTGCAAATAATATTAAGATTTCCCCTGTAAACACAGATTGTGTAAACTCCTTCTTAAATATCAAACATAATTCTTTGCCTAGTATTGCTAAGAATTTCTCTAATCCTAATTATTTGTTATACAAATTATCCTTTCTTGATGTTGTATTGCAGATTGGGGTTTGATTTATATATTAATTGCTCTAGTAAAACAGTAACTAGTTTAAAATTTCCTGATAATATCATTATAAGAATGCCCTGATAATTCTATAGGGTTATTTATGGTTTTTTTGCACCGTTTTGAACTGTCGCACGGTATAACATTGTGATAAAAATATAAAAACCAATAATTGCACTACCATTGTTGGGTATTTTTTTAAGTTTATCTGAGATCTTGCGTTTAAAAGACTCCACAATTTGCTCACCAACAAATTCGCATAAAAAGGTAGATGATTTTTTGAAAACATTTGCATTTTCTGAGCCATTAATACAGGGTAGATTAATCCCTTTTAGCATATAGAGTAACTTATCCTCATTGATTACCTAGAATATCTGCACTATTTACTTAGAACAAAACTATCAATTAATGCCATAATGGAAAAAATAGTCTGTGGTTGTATTATCTAAAAATATCATTCTTTGCCTCAAAAGAAGCACCTAAACAGGCGCTTCTATAATTTTAAATATTAATCATTCATCATAACAAAAGTATTCTTTGCAGAATTTAAATCAGTACTATGTAAATCTTTTAAATTATCAATACTATTTACTTGTTTAAAATCGCCTTTAGAGTTAGTTTCTTAGCAAAAAAATGACTTTTCACTTTAATAGTTTACCTGATATTATCATTAATGCTAGTTGCTGCATAAGAAACATTATCAAATTCTATACTTGAGTCAGTTATCTTCATAGATTTCTCCAAAAAATTATTATGTTAGTAAATATAAACAATTAAAAATATATTGCAAATATCTTATTGTGAATTTTTTTAATTGTTGTATGATGAATCAATCTGTTCTTGTCGCTCATTAGATACGACCACTCTGAGACGCATCTAATTGTTAATATGAGGGGATTGTTTCCTTATATTATAATATCAAAATGAAGCCATATAAAAAAATATAATTTTCGCCTAATGCTTGATATTTAGGTAAAAAAGCTAAACATGATTTAAATTTAATTTGACAAATATAAGAGATAAAAAAATCAGTTATTTAGGCGGGTAAGTGATTAAGGAGAATACAAGATTAGATGGTTATTTTTACTCCCTAAAGGCACTAAACAGAGTTAATACGACAAAGCAAATCAAACTCACAATAATCACAGGCATTTTTGTTGGGTAAGACAGTGGCGATGCCATTTTGAAAATCAAGACTGGCGGTGTTTAGAGTGTGTTGCCAGATTTTAAGTTGTGCGTCCCAGTCTTGGCATTTCCCTTTGTATTTGGACTGCTTGGGTAGAGAGTCTGGGTCTTTTGACAAGCCTTTGAAGTTTATTTTGTTTGAGACTAGTTCAATAAAAGCAGCGCCTTGAACGTTGTTGGTGAGGGCGTAAATGGGGAGTTGTGGCTCACTGATGGCGTTGCTACACCAGCTGGTGATTGAGGTGGTGCTTGTTTTGTAATCGAAGATGATTTGGTCGCCATTGTTCATTTGGTCGAGTCTATCCAGTCGGGTTTCGAATTCTAAATTGGCAATATTGGCGGTGATGTTTTGCTCAGTTGCTAGTACACAAAAATCTTCTCTTTGTTTGTCGGCTTCAATAAAGGTGTGAATAAGACGAGAGAGCCTGAGTTTCTCTATTTTTTTAAAACCTGAGTTTGGATAGCGTTTAAGGGCGGCGTTTATTTTGTTAAGAATAAAGCTACCAAGTTCTTTAGTATTAAGGGCTAGAAATTGTTCTTTTGAGGTAATTTCTTGATAAATATATTGCAAGGCGTTGTGGATAATACTGCCTTGTTCTAATCGATTGATACCGATGTGTGGTGCGTCAAAACTTGAGGTATTGAGTCGATGTGCAAAGCCTTTAAAAGCACAAGCCATTTGGTCTTTTAAAATGCGAACACCTAATTTGACTTGGGGTTTTTCTAAATGGGTTGTGTGAGTGTCAACAATAGACTCTAGTGCAATGGGCAATATTTCTTGAATATAATTTGTGTTAATGGCTGGGTCAAATTCTACCAGTGGTGAGGGTAATTGCTCGCTTTCAAGATGTGTTAATGCATAGGAGAAAACAACTTTGCTGGCAAGTGAGCTTAAACTTTCCAGTGTGTTTTTAGCGTCAGTTGCAATCAGTTCGTAATCTGTGTGCGGGATTTGGTGTGTTACACTGATATCATGTGCAATAAAGCGAGTTGAGTTGAGTCGTGCGGGTAGGAATTGGTTGGTCATACCCAACACCCAAGCCTCGTCAAAATATAAATTTTGTGCTTCTAAAGTGTCCAGAATTTGAATGTTGGTTTTGCTTGCTTGTGCTTGAAAAATAACTTGCGTGGTTAAATTATTTAAGTGTTTTATGGCAGATTGAGTGCTAACTTTGTCAAAATAAAGTGAGAGCCGATTAAGCTCTAAACTGGTTTGTAAGTATTTCTTAAATAGTTGATATTCGGTGCTACTTAGGTTTCTATCAGTAGCAAAGCCCCAAGTTTTAAGCGTACTATTAAAGACTAAAAGGTGTGATTCGAGTGTATTATCAGTTGGTTGTTCACACTTAATATTGTTAATAATAGTTTCTAAGACTGGGCATTTAGATAGAGCTTCATCAATTTTATCTAAACTGAATTCATCAGCCGATAAAGACAAAATCTGGTTCATTAACAAACTTCTGGCTGATCTTTCTTGTTGATAGCCAGAGATATAAACACAAGTAACGACTTGGTTAAATAATGTGCTTTGGATTTTGTCGCGTTGTAGTTGCGTGGATAGTGTCAAAATTGATAATAAATCTTGAATAAGAGGGTATTGATTTAAGCGCAGCCCTAAGAATATGTTGTAGGATTTTTGCCCAACTTCAGTAAGAAAATCATCAAACACTTGATCAAAAATAGAACTCAACTGATGCTGTATATCATTAAGTTGTGGGCTAACGATGACGACTGATTTATCAGGATTATTATCAAAGTGTGCTTTTGCCCATTGAGCGGCTCTGAGTATTTCATTTATGCTGGTGTCAAAAGTGAGGGCTGATATATTGTGAGTGCTGACGGCATTAATTTGTTGATATCCAATTGTATCGAACAAAAGTTGTTGTTGAGGAGTTAGGGTTTTAAAGCCGTATATATGAGGTTTAGTGATTGATACATTGGCTTTAATAATTAAACTTGGCAGGTCGTGTAAATCAACCAAACCTAAGGTTGATTTGGTGTTCTTATAAGCGTCAATCCAAGTACTAAATAATTCAGATGAGCGTATTTTTGAGCGAGTTAACTCGTTCAAATCAATTAAATGATTGGCACAATAATTATTATTTTTAACCACTTCATCCAGCAGGCGTTGGTCTGTGCTTTGTTTCAGTTTTTGCATGGATTGCTTGATAAGCTCTCTTGACTCAATCTGGTCAATAAAGCGCAAGTTTGAATTAGGGTTAATTCGGTACCAAGTGTGGCGCAAATATTCTCCCCAAGATAAGGCTTTTGGCAGTTGGGTATTGCTATGTTGAATAGCAAAGGTCTTTTTAAAAGCCAGTACTTGTCGATTATTGCTTAAAACAACCGTATCTTTAGCGTTAAGCTTAGCTAGATTGGCATTAATCAACATAGCCAAAAAAGGTGTCTAATCGAGCCCACAACGCTTCTAAACCTTGTTTTTTTAAGCTAGAGAATAACTGCACATCAACATAAGGATATTTTTTAATTTGATTACGGACTTTAAGGTAGGTGTTGTTAGCAGCACCTTTTTTTAGTTTGTCAGATTTAGTGAGTATGATTTGTGTGGGTAAATTAATACTATGGCACCAGTCAAGCATCATTTGGTCGAAAGGTTTAAGTGGATGGCGAACATCCATAGCCAGCACTGCACCGCGAAGGCAATCGCGCTTGTTAAAGTATTCGTTCATGTCTTTATGCCATTTAGCTTTGACACGTTCTGGCACTTTGGCGTAGCCATAGCCAGGCAAATCAACCAGGCGACGGTCTTTGTCAAGCTCAAAGAAAATCAAGTATTGAGTTCTACCAGGAGTGCGTGATACTTTGGCAAGTTTGTTTTGTAGTGTAAGTGTATTAATGGCACTTGACTTGCCCGAATTTGACCGACCAGCAAAAATAATTTCATATCCCTCGTCTGGCGGACAGCCTTTTAAAGAGGGACAAGAGAGTAGAAATTTGGCTTGGTGGTAGTGTTTGCGCATTGTTAAAAACGGTGTATAATCAAAAACTCGTGGTCATTCCATTGACCGTTAATTTTAATGATAAGGAGAGAGAGTAATGAAGAGAATTCTATTAGTAGCAACTGTCGCTACATTTACAATGGGTTTTGCTCAAGCAGATGGCGCAGCAGATTATACTGGCAGTGGTTGTGCTAGTTGTCATGGTGTCACAGGTGTATCAACCATTCCAACTTATCCTAACCTTGCTGGACAAAATGCGGTTTATACCGTTAAGCAACTAAAAGATTTTCAAACAGGCGCACGTAAAGACCCAACTATGAATGCAATGGCGGCAATAATTGCTGGCAAAGAACAATCAATTGCTGATTTCTTGGCAGCACAAAAATAACCCTTGTTTTTGAACTGAAAAATCCCTAATTTATTAGGGATTTTTTTAACAACATAATTAATGAAAAAACACTACACATAACCATGATGGCGCTAAATACTACTTTAGACGCACAAGCCTTTAGCAAATCTGTGTATGATTCATTAGGCTATTCGGGTCTTGTCATGGTATTGATGGCAAATCCGCCACACCTGCCTATCCCACTTTGGCTGGTAAAGATACGACGTGACCTGTTAAGCAGTTAAAAAATTTCCAATCTGGCGTGCGCAAAGACCCAACTATGAATGCAATGGCGCCAATAGAATGGTTAATTGCTGATTATTTATCCAAACAATAAAAACCACTCTTTATTTCACTATTTTAATAGACTAAGGTTAATGTATAATGTTGGCTTATTTTTTTAAAAAAAACGCATATCTTATGAATAAATTAGCCTCAATTTTTATTATTGCAATCGTTTTTACTTCGATCAATGTTTTTGCATCTGGTGATGTCGCCAAAGGCAAAGTTATTGCGATAACTTGTGTTGCTTGTCATGGTGTTCAGGGTAATTCGGTAGTAGCTACATTTCCTAAATTAGCCGGGCAAGGCGAAGGCTATTTACTAAAACAGTTGCAAGATTTTAAATCAAACGTTCGTCAAGATGCGATTATGAAAGGCACTGTTGCACCATTAACTAAGAGCGATATGGAGAATCTAGCCGCTTATTTTTCCAAGCAAACCATCACTCAAGGCGTTGCCAGTAAGAGTGCCAATATTGCTTTGGGTGAGCAGCTTTATAGAGGTGGTAATAAGGAGAAAGGCGTAACGGCTTGTATTGCCTGTCATGGCCCTATAGGAGCTGGTATTCCTTCTGCTAAGTTTCCAGCTTTAGCCTCTCAGCACGCGACTTATATAACCAAACAACTCATCGCTTTCCGTCAAAATACGCATAATGCACAAATGGATGCCAATGTGGCTGAGCGTAATAATGACTATGAAGGCATGATGAGAAACATCACCAAATATTTAAGCAATAAAGAGATTGAGGCGGTTTCTCAGTATATTGCTGGGTTGCATTAAATTAAAAGATGAGTCAAGACTGGAACAGCCTTAATTAATATAAGAGGCAGTTATACTGCCTTTTTTATTATCTGTGTTTTAGGTATAATTGGCTCTTCTTTTCAAGTATTAAAACGGATTTGAACGCAATGAAAACTTCACTAGAAACATTAAAAGGTCTAGCCAGATCGTTAACAGTAGACCTACCTATTGATACTTTTAACCAAAAAACGGATAAAATTTTGCAAAAAATGGCATCGCAAGTGAATATTGACGGCTTTAGAAAAGGCAAAGTTCCCGTTCCTGTTGTGCGTAAGCGCTTTGGTGGTAATGCCAGTTCAGACGCCATTAATGAGATTGTGAACGAAACCTTAACTAATGCATTGACACAAGTCAAAGCAACGCCTGTTGCACAGCCAGTTATTAGCAAAGTTGACTCAGAAGATGAGAAGAATTTTTCTTATACGGTGGAGTTTGAAGTGTTTCCTGAGATTAAAGTGGCTGATTTTTCAGAACTTGCTATTGGGCAAACCAAAGTAGAGATTACCAGAGCTGACGAGCAAAAAACACTGGATGGATTAAAAGAACAATTAACTGAATATAAAGCCGTTAAACGTAACTCTAGAATGGGCGATAGATTATCGATTGACTTCAAAGGCTTGGTTGATGGAAAAACCTTTGAGGGTGGTGAAGCCAAAGACTCCAAAATAGTACTTGGCAAAGGCTTAATGATTAAAGGCTTCGAAGAAGGTTTAATGGATACAACTCCTAGCAGTGAGCTGGTATTAGATTTGACATTTCCTAAAGATTATCATATGGATAAATTAGCAGGCAAAGCTGTTACTTTTGAGATTAATATTAATGAAGTGGCCTCACCCAAAGAGCCAAAATTAGACGAAGCATTTGCTAAAAAGTTTGGCGAAAAAGACATGGAGGCTTTAAAAGTGAGCATGAAAGCGCAAATGAAGGTCGAAATTGATGGTCGTATTGGTCATTTAAATAAAAATGCTATTTTTGACGCACTTTCTGGAGCTAATCAATTTGACGTGCCACAGTCTAGCATCGACAATGAAGCTCAAAATTTACTTAAAGAGATGAAAGAGCGCATGCAACAGCAAGGCTTACCAGCACAAGGCGAGATACCTGCTTCTGCCTTTAATGATGAAGCGCAACGTCGTGTTAAATTAGGTTTATTGGTTAATCAAATTTCTAGTGATAACAAATTAAGTGCCAGCATGAAACAAATTGATGCAAAACTACAAGAAATGTCTCAGACATATGGTGAAGACGCTCAGAGAATGATTGATTTTTACAATCAAGATCCAACGAGAAAATCAAGTATTGAGTTATTAGTAGTCGAAAAAATGGTACAAGATTTAATCTTAGACAAGGCTAAAGTAACTTTCAAGCAGAAAAGATTTCAAGAAATTACACAATAGTTAAATGGATATTGAAAATTTAAATCAAGTTCCGATGGTGGTGGAGCAATCTGCTCGAGGTGAAAGAGCTTATGATATTTATTCGCGTCTTTTAAAAGAACGTATTATTTTTTTAGTGGGCCCCGTTGAAGACTACATGGCAAATGTGGTTGTGGCGCAATTACTTTTTTTGGAATCAGAAAATTCTGATAAAGATATTCACTTATATATTAACTCTCCTGGTGGGTTGGTTTCTGCTGGTTTGGCGATTTATGACACCATGCAATTTATCAAACCTGATGTGTCCACCTTGTGTACTGGTCAGGCGGCAAGTATGGGTGCTTTGCTATTAACAGCAGGGGCTAAAGGTAAGCGCTTTGCACTGCCTAATGTTCGGTGTATGATTCATCAGCCTTTGGGCGGGTTTTCTGGTCAGGCGAGTGATATTGATATCCATGCACAAGAAATTTTAAAGGTGAGGGAAAAACTCAATCAAATTTTAAAACTTCATACAGGTCAAATGATTAAAACCATCCAAAAGGACACCGATAGAGATAATTTTATGTCAGCAGATGAGGCCACTAAATACGGCTTAATTGACAAAGTATTGACAAAACGTTAGATTTATGAAAGACGATAATCAAGAATTGGTTTGTTCATTTTGTGGTAAAGGTAAATCTGGGGTTGAACGTTTAATTAAAGGCCCTGGTGTTTATATTTGCAATGAATGTATTGAATCGTGCCATGATTTAATTGAAGAACAAGCTTCACAAGAAGAGGTTAATGAGTTTAAGAATTGGAATTACACACCTAAACAGTTAAACAACTTTCTAAATGATTATGTGATTGGTCAAGACCATGCTAAGAAAGTACTGTCTGTTGCAGTTTACAATCATTACAAGCGTCTTCGAAGCGATTATGTATCTAATAAAGTAGAACTGGATAAGTCCAATATTTTAATGATTGGCCCTACAGGTTCAGGCAAGACGCTATTAGCACAAACATTAGCACGTATCTTAAATGTTCCTTTCACAGTAGCTGATGCAACAACATTAACTGAGGCGGGTTATGTGGGCGATGATGTTGAGAATGTGATTAAAAATTTATTATCAAAATGTGATTTTGATCTAAAACGTGCTCAACGCGGCATTATTTTTATTGATGAAATTGATAAAATTTCTCGTCGTTCTGACTCACCTTCTATTACTCGTGACGTCTCAGGCGAGGGTGTACAGCAAGCTATGCTTAAGCTGATTGAAGGCACCGTGGCAAGTGTGCCACCTCAAGGTGGGCGCAAGCACCCTAATCAAGAAACCATTAATGTGGATACTTCGAAGATTTTATTTATTTGTGGTGGTGCTTTTGATGGTTTGGATAAAATTATTAACAGACGTGTTGAAAAAGTAACAGGCATTGGTTTTGCTATGAATGTAAAAGACCAAAAAGAAGAAAAAACATTGAGCGATTTATTTGCACTGATTCAACCAGAAGATTTAATTAAATTTGGTTTAATTCCAGAGCTTGTTGGTCGTTTGCCAGTACAAACAGCACTAGGTGAATTAAACGAAACTGCTTTGGTGCAAATTTTAACGCAGCCCAAAAATTCGGTGACTAAGCAGTTTCAAGAAATATTTTCCATGGAAGGTGTTAAACTTATTTTTAGAAAGCCATCCTTACTGGCAATTGCAAAATTGGCCATTAAACGCAAAACAGGCGCTAGAGGCTTGCGTTCTATTTTAGAAGATTTGTTATTAGATGCGATGTTTGAATTACCATCTCTTAAAGATGTTACAGAAGTGATTATTGACAAAGCAATGGTGGAGAAGAAAAAAGCACCACTGATTGTTTATCAATCCCAAAAACGCCCCAACAAGTCCAAAAAAGTTGGCTAACACGAAGGTTTTAATTGGCATTATTTGAACAACAAAAAGACGCCGTTGGCAAAGGCGAAAGAACACTTTTGGTGTATGTTGAATTACCAAGTAATAGACAATCGCACAATGCCCAAGCTGAATTTAAAGAATTGGCCAAGTCATCAGGTCTAGATATCGTTAAGACCATTAAAGTAAGTCGTAATTCAGCCTTAGCTCGGTTTTTTATTGGCACAGGCAAGGTTGAAGAGATTGCAATAATGACATTGAGTCTGGCATTGGATTTGGTGATTTTTTCTCCTGAATTATCACCTTCGCAAGAGCGCAATTTAGAAAAATCTCTAAAGTGCCAAGTGATGGATAGAACAGGACTAATTTTAGATATTTTTGCCTTGCGTGCCAACTCCTTTGAAGGTAAGTTGCAAGTAGAATTGGCACAACTTAGACATTTATCAACACGCTTGGTTCGTGGTTGGGCGCATCTTGAACGCCAAAAAGGCGGTATTGGGCTGCGTGGTCCTGGCGAAACTCAGCTAGAAACTGATAAGCGATTGGTTGCTGTGCGTATTAAAAATATTACTAAGCGATTAGGCAAAGTGCACAAGCAACGTGATTTGGGCAGAAAATCGCGTACTAAAAATGAATTACCCATGATTGCTTTAGCGGGTTATACCAATGCAGGTAAATCAACTTTGTTCAATACCCTAACCAATGCGCAAGTATTTGCCAATGATCAGCTTTTTACAACCCTTGATTCAACTATTAGACGTGTGATACTGCCTGCATCTGGAGAGGCAATGATTGCTGATACCGTAGGTTTTATTCAAGATTTGCCTCACGACCTTGTTGATGCGTTCAAATCCACATTAGAGGAAACTAAGCGCGCTAATGTTTTATTGCATATTGTTAACGCGGCTGATGAATACAATATCGAGAAAATTGCCCAAGTTGAAGACATTATTTTTGAGATTGGTGCAAACAACATCCCAAGTATATTGGTGATGAACAAAATTGATTGTTTGGATAATTTTGCACCACGTATGGATCGTAATGAACATGGGCATATTTATCGAGTTTGGCTTTCAGCACAAACAGGAAAAGGCGTTGATTTTCTTCATCAAGCCCTAGCCGAACAGCTTAGTGGCATGATGACTCGTGCAAAGATTCACTTGGATGTTAATAGTGCCTATATTCGTAGTAATATTCATGATATTGGATATATCTATCATGAAAAAGTGGATGATTCTGGGACTTGGCTACTTGAAATTTTTGTTACTAAGCACTATCTATCTAGATTACTAAACTTCAAAGGTGTTACATTGCTATGGGAACAGAGCTCACCAACGAACAAATTGATTTAAGCAAAGGTAATATTCCACTATTGCCCTTAAGGGATGTGGTGGTTTTCCCCCATACTGTTATGCCATTATTTGTTGGCAGAAAAACCTCTGTTAATGCAATTACTCAAGCGATGGATACCAATAAATACATTTTTTTAGTGACTCAAAAAGATGATAAAGTAGAAGAGCCTTTGAATGATGATTTACATCAAGTGGGCACGTTAGCGATTATTCTACAAATGTTAAAATTACCCGATGGCACCATCAAGATTTTGGTTGAAGGAATCAGGCGTGCTAAGATTGAACAAATTGTACAAGTTGATGGTTTTTCTGAGGTGAATTTAAGTGAATTTAGCTTAAAGTCAAATGATGATACTGAAATAAAAGCGATGATGCGTTTGGCGTTAGATGGTTTCGAGAATTATATTAAGTTAAATAAGAGAGTGCCAGAAGAGGTGCTCAAAGTGTTACAAGAAGTGAGCGATGTTGAGCGTTTTAGTGATGTGATTATTGCCAATCTAAACCTTAAGGTGTCTGAGAAACAAGCCTTGTTAGGTGATGATAATGCCCAAGATAGGCTTAATAAAATCTTATCGGTCATTCAAAGCGAGATTGATGTATTAGGCACTGAAAAGAAAATTCAATCACGCGTTCGTAAGCAAATGGAATCCAATCAACGTGATTATTATTTGAATGAACAAATGAAGTCCATTCAAAAGGAGCTGGGTCAGGCTGAAGATGAAAATGAAATTGAGGAATTGCAAACCAGTATCAACAAGGCTAAGATGTCAAAAGAGGCTAAGGAAAAAGCACAAAGCGAGTTAAAAAAACTTTCACGCATGTCATCACACTCATCTGATGCCTCTATTATTCGCACTTATATTGAAAACTTGTGCGATACACCATGGAAAAAGAAAACCGTTATTAACAAAGACCTTAATAAGGCGCAAAAAATTCTTGATGATGACCATTATGGCTTAAACAAAGTTAAAGAGCGCATCTTAGAGCATTTAGCAGTACAAACACGTATGACTCATAACAAGGCTAATATTTTGTGCTTAGTGGGCCCTCCAGGTGTGGGTAAAACCTCTTTAGGTGAATCTATTGCTGGAGCAGTTAATCGTAAATACGTTCGCATGGCACTTGGCGGTGTTCGAGATGAGGCAGAAATTCGTGGCCATAGGCGTACTTATATTGGTGCTATGCCAGGCTCAATCATACAAAAAATGCAAAAAGTGAAAGTCAAAAATCCACTTTTCTTGTTAGATGAAATTGAAAAAATGGCAAGTGACTATCGTAGCGATCCTTCTTCGGCGATGTTAGAAGTATTAGACCCAGAGCAAAACCATACCTTTAATGACCATTATTTAGAAGTCGATTATGACTTATCACAAGTCATGTTTGTAGCAACTGCTAACTCACTTGATTTGCCACAGCCACTTTTAGATAGAATGGAAATTATTGAACTGTCTGGCTATACCGAAGATGAAAAAGTTGAGATTGCCAAGCGCCATTTAATTAAAAAGGCAATGGGTGGCAATGGCATTAAGGATAATGAAATTAAGTTTCAAGATGGTGCTATTTTAGATATTATTCGTTATTACACGCGTGAAGCAGGTGTACGCGGTTTGAGTAGAAAGGTTAGCACCATTTGTCGAAAGGTGGTTAAAGAAGTGGTGTTAAAAAAACGTAAAACCAAAGCCAATATTGATGTCAAGAGTTTGGTAAAATATTTAGGCGTGAGGAAGTTTCGTTTTGGACTGGCTGAACAAAATAATCAAGTGGGCGAAGTAACAGGACTTGCTTGGACTCCGGTGGGTGGGGATTTATTCACCATTGAAGCCACTGCTTATAAAGGTAAGGGCAAGCTTAACTACACAGGTCAGTTAGGTGATGTCATGCAAGAATCAATCCAAGCAGCAAAATCTGTGGTTAAAAGCAGAGCCAAGAAATTTGGTATTGATGAGAATTTTGACGAGAAACTGGATATCCATATCCATGTGCCTGATGGCGCAACACCAAAAGATGGGCCTAGTGCAGGTGCAGCGATGACTACGGCACTGGTATCAGTGCTCACAGGTAGAAAAGTTAAAGCCGATGTTGCTATGACAGGCGAGATTACCCTTCGAGGTGAAGTCACCCCAATTGGTGGACTAAAGGAGAAAATGTTAGCCGCATTGCGTGGCGGTATTAAAACGGTGATTATCCCTGATGATAACGAGCGTGAATTGTCCGAAGTGCCTGAGAAAATCAAAGATAACCTTAAGGTTATTCAAGTGAAATGGATTGATGAAGTGCTGGATATTGCTTTAGAAAAATAATATTTAATCTATAAATAAAGCACTCATCGAGTGCTTTATTTAAGGGCGAATATAGGAATAGCTCTGTTGTTGCAATTCCCCAATACGAACCACGCCAGAAAGCACGATGTTAACTCCATCTGCTAGGGTTGGAAATTTACCTTTTTTTGCGTTTAACAGCTTTCATTGTATTGTGATAGTGTGATAGATTCAAGACAATTAATATTTTTTGCTCTTTGGATTAATAGATCTAAATCAGAGCCATAAGCCACAATCTCAACATTGTCAATACCCGTAGTGTTTTTGTAAATTAGCGGCATTATTTAAAGTAATTTTTTTGTTCTAGCATCATCTGTGCTAATTTGAATGACACATTTCTGATTTGCTGTTTGCTACTTGAGTGTTTAGTGGCAATGCTCAAGTGCTTCGTAATTCGCGTAGTAAGGAACTTCAGCTTGAGTATTCGGTATCCTAGGATTAAAAGTTTTTTTGATGCCGAGTTAAGTAAAAATTTGCTAGTGCCAAATCTTCTGAATTGGTAGTTTTGATATTGCTTCTGCTAGACTTAACTAAAATTGGCTCAAGCCCTAAATGCTCAATGGCACTGGCCTCATCGGTGATGTTAATACCATCCTTGATGGCAGTATTTAAGGCTCTTAATAATATACCAAAGCGATACATTTGTGGCGTTTGGGCTTGCCAAAGATTTGACCTGTCAATGGTGGTGTTGACAATATTATTGTTAGCTTGTTTAATGGTGTCAATAACCTTAGTTGCAAGCAATCCACCAGTTGCGTGGTGTTTTAGTTGGTTCATTAAATTGATTATTTCTGATGTCTTCACACAGGGGCGGACACTGTCGTGAACCAATACCCAATCATCGTTTTTGGCGAAACTTGTGAGTGCTTTAAGCGCATTGATAACAGAACTCATGCGCTCTTTACCACCGATGACTGTAGTTAATAATTTGGGGTGGTTGTTAAATGTTGATTTAGCAAATAAACGATCTTCTTTTGCAATAGCAATGACGCAACCCTTGATTTGATCAATACTAAGTAAGGTTTTTAATGTTTGGTCAAGTATGGTTAATCCGTTATCTAATTTTAGATATTGTTTTGGAATTTTGGCTTGCCAATCAAGACCATCCTTTTCAGAGTGCATACGTACACCTATACCACTAGCAGGAATGATTAAATAATAATGGTTAGGCATTCCTCTTAACTAAGGCTTATTTTGATTGGCTAATTCGATAGTATCTTTCACCTTCTTTAAGCAATCCAAATTTGTATCTAGCAATAGACTCTAAAATTTCCATATTAGCTTCTGATTTAGCTTTAAGCTCAATTGACAGTTGTTTATTTTTTTCATCAAGTGTTTGATTGACTGAAATATTTTGATTAATGATTTGCTGTTTATCATACAGTATGAAAGGAAAATTATTAGCTAAAAAGCTTTGACGAATAAGAGTGATTAACAACACTAAAAGAATAATTGTTATTTGATAGTTATAAAAAAAGCCAAATAAGTTATTTGGCTTTTTTTTCTGCCTTTTGGCAGACTGTATAAATGCTTTGATGTTCAAGTTAATGAGTGATGGTGTTAGCCATCAGAGAGTTGTCCGCCATCTTTTGAATCTTGGATAAACATCCAAATGGTACCACCAACAATGTAAATCATAGATGCAATAACTGCAAATGCTGAAACATATTTAGCCGTACCAGAGATAATCCCAATGTAGGATAAGACGATTAATGTCAGTGGTAATACCAGAGTTACAACCAAAATGCTTAGCATAAGAATATTGCCTCTTATGCCGCTGTTATCAAGTGCTGAACTCATTTTCTTATCCCCAATACTTTTAAATAATAAATGGCAACATTATAGCACAGGTCTTTTATTGGTAAAATTGATACAAATCAATTTTTTATTAAAATAGTGTTAGAAATTTTATCGTGTATTGCTCTATTGTCTTTATCAAGTAGTTGATATAAAAACCCCAAGCCAAAAAAGGCAAAAGAGAATATTACGCTAATGAGTCGAATAAATGCTTGCTTGTGAGTAATATTATTATTATTTATTTGTTTAATTTGAAACTTCCAAGCCTTCATGCCTAATGTTTGCTTACCTTTAACCCACGACCAGGCAAAATATAGATAAGTCATTGGTATTGTTATTACATAAAAGAAAGCATCACTATTTGGCACCTCTTCGTTGAAAAAAACAATAATAACAATACCAGTAACAAAAAAAACCAAAGAAAATGCTAAGAAAATATCATACGATATAGCACCAAGCCTACGCAATAAAGACACATCAGATTTCATCAGACACACCGAGTAATAAATTTGGATTAATCGTGATCTGATTAAGATAAACACCCCAGTGTAGATGAGGGCCTGTGACACGTCCAGCTTGACCAATAGTGCCAATTTTATCCCCTTTCTTAACCAGCTGACCTTGTTTAACTAAGTATTTATTCATGTGAATATAAACACTGATTAACCCTTGTCCGTGGTCAATGAATATGGTATTGCCATTAAAGAAAAAATGTCCTATGAGTATCACTTTTCCATCTGCTGGTGCGTGTATTGGCGTGCCTATATTGCCTGCAAAATCTAGCCCTGTATGTGCTCGGCGTGGTTGCCCATTATAAAAGCGTTTAAGCCCAAAGGGACTGCTAATAACACCTTTAACAGGTCGAATAAATTGACCGTTAAATAAAGATTTCTCAGAAAATAGCTTTCTAGCTTTTGACAAAATAGGGCGTTCACGCTTAATTCGATCCATGTGTTTAAGGTCTGGATTGATGTATTTTTTTTTCTTGCCAGTGAGAGCGATGTGCTGTTCTTTATAGTGGTGTTCATGCACTCTAAAAGTGATTTTTTGGGTGGAAAAACCTTTAATAGTGATATATTCTTCCCCTACTTTTGCAAGTAGTGGTATGCCTATCAACGCTTGCCAGTGTTGGTCTTTGATATGCTGAATATAGACAGGAACAATGCCATAAAAAGCCTTTGGGTTTGAATGGTTACTTTGAAAATCAACCACAGCAATGCCACCAGGTATGGGTGTGTCTTCAATGTTGATATTAGCCAATGTAATATTGGGTAACAATAACAAAATGATGAGGTTAATTTTTTTCAATTTTTTCAATATTAGAATATAGTTTTCCATCGGCTAATTGAGTGGTAATAGTTTGGTTGGTTTTAATGTTAGTTGTTGAGGATAATACTTGATTTTTTGCATTAGTGGTAATACTAAAACCCCGTGAAAGCGTATTAACTAGTGATAAGTGGTGAAGCGAGTTGGCTTGGATAGATAATGTGGTTTTGTGTTTATCAGTCAAAGCAGTAATTACCTTTTGAAGTTTTTCATTTGCTAAATGTAGCACGTTATTATTACCGTTAATTATTTGTTTAATTTTATGTTTAAGCTGAGTAAAAGAAACTTGGTTCAAAATCTTGGCATATTTGATGGTTTCAATGGGTGAGTGTTGCTTTAAGGCAGCAAATAGTGAAGTAAGTTTGGCATTATTTAAAGTCAGTATTGATTTTGCATGACTGTTAAGATTGATGCTTGCATGGTCAAGTTTTTGACTAAAAAAAGCAATTTGTCTATTTGGGCTTGGTATTCTTAATTTAAGCTGATTAAGGCCAGATTGATAATCATGCAAAGTTTGCTGATAAGATTGATGTAGTTGTGTGTATAACTTATCCGTATTGGTGAGTAATTCTAGCCGATCAGGTACGACCAACATGGCAGCAACACTTGGTGTAGGTGCGCGAATATCAGCAATAAAATCAGCAATTGTGGTATCCGTTTCATGACCAATTGCGCTAATAATTGGCGTGCTTGCTTTAAAGATTGCTCTTGCCAATACTTCTTCATTAAACGCCCATAAGTCTTCTAATGAGCCACCACCTCTGGCAATAATAATAACGTCACACTTGCCTGATTGGTCAGCCGCATTTAAAGCATTTGTGAGTTTTTGTACTGAACCTTGACCTTGAGTCATTGAATCAAATAATAAAATATCAGCAAAAGGATAGCGTTTGTTCAATACTTTAATAATATCTCGAATAACCGCACCTGTTGATGAAGAAATAACACCAATGGCATTAATAGTATTAGGCAATGGTTTTTTGTGGGCATTATCAAACAAACCCTCGCTAGCAAGTTTGTTTTTTAGTTGTTCAAAGGCAAGATTTAAATTGCCAACACCTATGGGTTCAAAATGTTGGATGATGAGTTGAAAATCACCCCGTGCCTCGTATAAGGTAGGTGCGGCTTGAACCAAAACCTCCATGCCATTTTCAGGGTTAAACTTAATATAGCGCTGATTGAACCGAAATAAAGCGCAACGCACTTGGGTTTTACTGTCTTTAAGGGAAAAATACCAATGACCTGATGCTGGGCGTATTAAATTGGATATTTCCCCTTGTAGCCAACAAGTAGGAATCTTATTCTCAATGGTCTTATTACACAAGGACAAAAAACTAGAAATGGTGTAAATTTCATCAATATTGAACATGATCTAGTTTTGCTTTAAGAGAGCAAATACCGCACCTGTACCGCCATCTTTGGGCGGACAGGAATTAAAGGCTAACACTTCAGGATGTTGACGCAAAAAACTAGCCACTTGACTTTTTAAAATACTATTATCCTGATCGGAATTGTAACCTTTGCCATGGATAATATGGATAAATTGCTGATGTTGATGGTAATGCATAAACTCGGACAATAACCGGCAAGCTTCAATGGTGGTTTGGCCGTGTAAATCTAAGGTGGGCGCGCGACTAATATTACCTTGTCTCATTTTTTTGATAATTTTTAGTGAAATCCCATTTCGGGCATAACTGATTATATCTGAGCCAGACAAACTACCGTGAGTAACGTAGGTATAAGCTTTAAAGGCTTTTTTCTTGGTCGGCTTTTGAAACGTGGCTTTGTCTTTATTAACAAAGGTACTATTTTCAACAACACTTCTAAATAATGCTTTGTCAGACTCGCTTATCATGCCGCTACTTAAGAAAATTAATGATTATGAGAGGTTAGTATAACTAATCTAGTGAAAAAGCACGTTCTTTTTAAGAAACCCTTGAATTGTTATAAAGGTGTGAATACAAAAAAACCCTCAAAAAAAGTTTAATAATTTAAGTGCTAATTTTATAATGCCTTAATTTGTGCATTTAAGCGAGATTTTTTTCTAGCCGCTTGGTTTTTATGCATTAAGCCTTTGCTAACTGCTTGGTCAATCATCTTTTGCATGATGGTAAAACCACCTCGTACTTGTTCTTTGTCGCCTGCTTCTAAAGCATAAGTAACTTTTTTAATAAAAGTACGAACTTTAGCGCGAATTTGTGAATTTTGTTTGTTGCGTTTAACTGTTTGTCTTGCGCGTTTTTTAGAACCTGCTGAATTAGCCATTATGAAAGAAGTATAAAATAATCAAAGGCGTGATTATAAAGTCTTAGACGCCAAAAGTCTATAGAGTATTAGGATTATTTATTCAACCCTTCTAATGAGTTAATCAAATTAAGTATCTTTTTCTTATTAAATAGTAAATGCCAAGTTTTACCACCTTGGGACTTCCATAAAGACACCGCCCGAATACCTGCTAGTAATAACGCTCTAATATGGTTTGCAGTATGTTTATTAGATAAATAGATTTGTTCGCCATTGACCATGATTCTGGGATTTAAACCACCCAAGGTTGACTTATAAAGTTGAGCCAAGCGTGCTACTGAGTTTGCATGAGAAATTTCAAAGAAGTCTTGATTTTTAATCAAGTCAATTTCTAAAGTGATTTGATTGAGTAGTGCTTGATTTTTCATCAATTTCTTTTCAAGGTTAATTAAAGCCAATGCATAAAGGATGATTTGTTGTATGCGTTTGGTTTTATTGCCTAATACAACTTTTAACGCAGCAATGCCAACTAATAAATCTTGCTTTGGATTAAACACCTCTTCAAGTTTGGTGCTACTGGTAATAATACTTTTTAAGCTAGCCTGGTTGCTATTTGCATCACAAGTACCCGTTGAAGCAAGCTGGTCAACTAGTGTTGTGGTTTGTAATATACTGGCCAGTGCCAAGGTTTGGTTGCGTAATTTATTCATTTATAGTCTGCACTCAATAATTGCACCACCAAGACAAGTTTCATAATCATAAAAAACAATAGATTGCCCTGGGGTAATTGCACGTTGAGGTTGCTTAAAAACAACCTTTAATTGCTTGTTATCATGTTGGCTAATCATACAAGATTGTGATTGTTGGCGGTAGCGTATTTTAGCGCTACACGTCAGTGGTAATGTTGGCAGTGTGTTAATCCAATGGGGACTGGAAGCATTTAAGGTTTGGTGATATAACAACGCATGGTCACCTTGCACAACCATCAGTTCATTACGCTCAATACACTTATTTGCCACAAACCAAGGTTCACCTGAGTTGCCAAAACCACCACCAATTTCTAAACCTCTACGTTGGCCCATTGTATAAAAAGCTAAACCTTGATGGTGTTTGATAAACTGTCCTTGTTCATCCACAATATCACCTTGTTGTTTTGGTAGATAGGTCGCTAAGAACTCAGAAAAATTGCGCTCACCAATAAAACAAATACCTGTTGAGTCTTTCTTGTCAGCAGTGATAAGGCCATTTTTTGTGGCAATGTTGCGTACATCAATTTTATTAATTTCACCTAAGGGAAAAAGGCTTTTTGAGAGTTGATACTGGTTTAAGAGATGCAAAAAATAACTTTGATCTTTGCTATTATCCAAACCCGTTTTGAGTTGATAAGTGCCATTTTTTTCAGCAATACGAGCATAATGCCCCGTGGCAATTTTATCTGCACCTAATGATAGCGCATGTTCTAAAAATGTTCTAAATTTGATTTTTTGATTGCATAAAACATCAGGATTGGACGTACGACCTTTTTTATACTCTTTGAGAAAATGGGCAAACACATCATCCCAATAGTCTGCTGAAAAGTTAACAGTGTGCAATTTTACGTCAAGTTTATCAGCAACTTTTTGTGTATCAGATAAGTCTTGTTCGGCGCTACAATGCTCGCCTTTATCATCTTCTTCCCAATTTTTCATAAACAACGCTTCAACCTGATAGCCTTGTTTAAGTAATAATAGTGTGGCTACTGAGGAATCAACCCCGCCTGATAGGCCAACTATAATTTTAGTATTTTTATTCAAGTTTTTCATACGCTAAAATAATATGTTGTACTAATCTATGCCTGACAATATCTTTTGATTCAAAATAACAAAATGAAATTTTATACTCATCTTTTAGAACTTTTATTGCGTGTAACAAATCTGACTAGTTAGGCTTATGTAAATCAATTTAAGTTACATCACCAGTAATGACCATTTTTGAGCAAAACACCAATCGGGTTAAAAACATTGTGGTGTTTTGCACCTCATCTAAAATAATAAACGCTTCATTCAAAGTTCTGCCTCGCATAAACGCTAATGGCGCGACTTCAATCACGTTTTTATCTAGTAATTTAGTGACTTTTTCAAAGCCCATCACTTCATATAGTGCATCATAAATAGGTCGTAAATAAGGATCAACTTTTTCATTCATATCGCCAGGCCACAACCCCAATTTTTCCCTCGCTTCAACTACAGGATGTACTAAACTAGTCGATGCACATCAGACCTTTCTAACGCTTCAACGACACCTACTACTACAAGATAGGTCTTGCCAGTGCCTGCAGGACTAATACCAAAAGTACAGTCTTTATCTTTAAATGGTATTCAGATAGTTTTGCTGGTTTTTACTACGCACATGAATCAATTTACGCTTGATTTTAATATGAACAATCTTATCTGGCAAGTCATTATGTGTATGGGTTTTAATGGCTATTTCTACTTCGTGCATCCCAATGGTATTATCTTTTGATAAATACACCAAATTTTGCAACACACGAGTAGCTATATGTTGGTTATCTTCCGTAATACTAAAGCTCCCGCCTTTGGTTGCTAATATTAACATCTAAACTGTTTGCAATGGTATCTAAGTGCTGATCGCGAAGGAGCCACAAATATTGGCTAATTGTTTTGTGTTGTTAATTTCAAAAGTGAGATTCATAATGTATATTTTATCATTCAAAACCATCATCTTTGTAGATGTATAGATGGACATTAATTAAATAGAAAGCTTTGCATAATTAAAAACATATTTAATTTTTTATTAAATTGCAGTGTAGAATGAAACGTGATGATTAATACTAATGAAAATAGAGCGTGTACTATCTATGTGCTAATATTAGCTGCACTGTTTCAATTATTCTCTCCAACAATTTTTGCCTTAACTGCTGATTTTAAACAAAGTGGCAAGTTTTTCACAATTTGTACGATGCAGAGCTATAAGCAAGTTTGGATTAATTCGGATGATGAGCAGCAGGATACAAATTCTGTTGACTTAAGTTGTCCGTATTGTTTATTAAATATTAGCGTGTTGGACATTATAGATACCAATGTTAAATATTATTTTAATTTTTTAGATGAATATGTATATAGTTCTATAGTCATTCAAAGCAATGTTCAGTCAAAAACACTGTTAAAGTTTCTGGCTATTCGTGCCCCGCCTTATTTTAAGTTAATGTCATAATAAAATTTTTGCATTTTGTGTCTTAATAAACAAAAGTGTGAAGATTTTGTTATTCTGTTTCTAATTTGAAAACAGAATAATAGCGACAGCTTTAATTCTTAAGAAAAGGAAGAAAATCATGTTTAATAAAACAAAGAAATTTATGTTAGCATTTATTACGCTAACAATTTTGAATGTATCCACTGCAATGGAGCATCATCACACGAACTGTATCACAACTGAAATTGTGATAAACGATCCATGGGTGCGTTTATCACCGCCTAACGCGCCAGCATTAGGTTTTTTTATGAAAATTAATAACAACACTGATCATGATATTAAATTGCTTTCTGTCAATGCTAGCGGCTATAAACGTATTGAATTGCACAGAACTGTGGCGCAAGGCGATATGATGAAAATGGTTAAACAGGAATTTATGCCAATTCCAACTAAAGGCAAGCTACATTTAAAACCAGGTAGCTGGCATATTATGTTGATTGGCCCTAAGTCAGTGCTACGTAAGGGCGACACAGTAGTGATTGACTTGGTTTTTGACAATGGCTTAACAAAAACCGTGCATGCTCAAGTTAGAAAAGGAAAGGAAATGACAGGCAATTACCATCGTATGATGCATTAGTAAAAACATTTAAATAAGACTTTTGCGTACTTTAGTAAAGGTCTAAAAATAACACAGCAAGCTGATTTTATTGATGACGTGAAAACGGGAAATCTAGAACCTATTTCAGGGCTATTGTTTAATTTTGATAGTTAAAACCCTTTCTTGATAATTACGCCAGCAAAGTCAAAATCTTACATATTAAGGAAATATGATGAGTAATCAACATATATTTAGTCTTATGAATAATAAATTACTTAGTGGTATTGGTGTGGTTGCACTGATCATTGCGACATTTTATTTTATCAGTCCTAATAAAAATTACAAAGACTTAGCAAAACAGCTTAAAGTCTCTTACCTTCTTCACAATCCTGATAAGGAATTGCCTTTTTTTTCGCTGGTTGACCATAACAACAATAAATTCGATAACAATAACTTTAAAGGAAAATGGACGTTGTTATCTTTTATTTATACACATTGTCCAGACGTATGCCCCACTGGGTTAATGAATATGTCAATACTCAAATCCACTTTGATTAAAAGAGATATAAATATTGTACCAAACCTTGTTACTATTACCTTTGACCCAGTTAGAGACACGCCGAGCGTGTTAAAAACTTATGTGACTTATTTTGATAAAGACTTTTTAGGTGTATCTGGTGAGCAAATACAAATTAATCAGCTTATCAAACCCTTTGGTGCGTATTATGAACGAGTGGTTTATGCAAAAAATGGCAAGCCAGCAGTGCTTAAAAATGATGAGCCATTGCCAAAAGGTGTTCTAGAATTTGGCTACTTGATTAATCATACCGCTTGGATTTATCTACTCAACCCAGATGGACAAATTTTTGCGGGCTTTCCTCCTCCGCATAACCCGATTAAAATGGCAGATGACATTGAACTGCTTATCAAAAATTATTGAAAAATAAAGTTTTTAGCATTAGTTTACTGCTATTAACCCTGGTAATTTTTACTGGTTACGTTTATCAATGAATTAGTACAAAATCCTATCGCTCATGTGATTAAAGCTGAGCATTGTCAAATTGAAAGGTTATTACGTCGAGTGGCAATTGGGCGAAGAATAAATATTAGCACTTAATATATCGCCAGGAGGTATTCTAGAAGCCAGGCCATTTGTTATTGATGTTTATATAGAGGATGTAGATGAGGTACTGGTTAATTTTGAAGAGATTGAAATTAATTATCATTTACCATCCTATCACTTACAAAAGCAAGAGGGCTTCTCACCTTGTGTTCGCTTAGTAAAATGTATTGGATTGCTAATGTAGCAGTGGTTACAAGGAAAGAAACTTGAGAAGTTTTATTTCCTTTTGAAATCAGTCGAAATCTAGGTGAACAAATCACCCATTAAAGAATTACCACGACCTTGGGTAATTTTTATATTGACAATTTGACCAATCAGGGACTTGTCACCTTTGAAGTGCATATTACGCATATTTTCTGTACGTCCAAATAAGTGATCTCCTTTTTTGGCTACATTTTCTACCAGTACTTTTTGCACACTACCAACCATTAATTTAGAGATGGTT
The DNA here is from genome assembly GCA_021730205.1 of Candidatus Ruthia sp. Cpac_8_S14. Taxonomy (GTDB): domain Bacteria; phylum Pseudomonadota; class Gammaproteobacteria; order PS1; family Pseudothioglobaceae; genus Ruthia. The sequence goes on from CP072533.1 coordinate 237,983, forward strand.
TCAGTATTTTTGTCTATTGCTTTTTGTATTAAGGTTAGGCGTTGTTTTTTAACATCCATATCAACATCATCAGGATAACTTGAAGCGGGTGTTCCAGGGCGAGCAGAATAGATAAAACTAAATGATTTATCAAAACCAATGTCATCAATCAGTGTCATGGTGTCAAGAAAATCTTGCTCATTTTCACCCGGGAAACCGATAATAAAATCACTTGATATAGAGATATTTGGGCGAATTTTACGTAATTTTCTAATTTTTGATTTGTATTCAATGATCGTCGTATGTCCGCGTTTCATCAGTCTGAGAATTTTGTCAGAACCGCTTTGAATGGGCAAGTGTAAGTGCGAAACCAATTCTGGTACCTCCATGTAAGCCTCAATTAAACTGTCGTTAAATTGGGCTGGGTGTGAGGTGGTATAGCGAATGCGTTTAATACCATCAATTTGAGCTACAATGTTAATTAATAGTGCCAAATCAGCAATCTCCCTATCATCCATCAAACCTTGATAGGCATTGACATTTTGTCCAAGTAAGTTAACCTCCCTAACACCTTGGTTGGCTAAAATTTTAACTTCATTGATGACATCATTAAATGGGCGTGATACTTCTTCACCACGCGTATAAGGCACAACACAAAATGTACAATATTTGCTACAACCTTCCATAATTGAGACAAAAGCGGTAACGGCGTTGGTTTTTGGCTTTGGTAGATAATCAAATTTTTCAATTTCTGGAAATGAAATATCAATACTGGTTTGCTTCTTATTGAGTGTATCATTGAGCATATTTGGCAATCTATGTAAAGTTTGTGGACCAAAAATGATATCCACATAAGGAGCTCGTTTGAGAATTAACTCACCTTCTTGTGAGGCAACACAGCCACCTACGCCAATGATTAAATTAGGATCTTTGTCTTTTAATTTGAACCAACGACCGAGTTGATGGAATAGTTTTTCTTGGGCTTTTTTACGAATTGAGCAAGTGTTAAGTAACAGTACATCAGCACTAGTTGCATCATCAGTTAGCACTAAACCATGGGAGTGTTTAAGCACATCGGCCATTTTATTAGAATCGTATTCATTCATCTGGCATCCAAAAGTGCGAATGTATAATTTTTGCATAAATTTTTATTTCTGAATATACAAGGTTTGGGTGGGATAGGCAATCTCAGCTTTATGTTTGGTAATAATTTGTGCAATGCTTAATAGAATTTTTTCTTTTACTTTTTGATAGGTGGTTTTATTAACGGTATTGGTAAAGGCATACACATTGAAATCGAGCGAGGAGGCATTAAAATGATTAAAATAAACCCTTAGTGATTGAGAATGGTCAATGTCTACATGGTTTTTGAGTATTTGTTCTATTTCGCTCATAATAATAGGAAGTTGTTCAATATCATCATAGCGAATGCCAATCACTTCTTTGATACGACGATTGGTCATACGTGATGGGTTTTCAATGGGAATGGTGGTAAAAATTAAATTGGGGATATAAACAGGATTTTTGCTAAAAGTGCGGATGCGTGTCATACGCCAGCCAATTTTTTCAACCGTGCCTTCAAATTTATCAGAGCGAATCCAATCGCCTGTTGAAAAAGGCTTGTCCATTTGAATCATTAATCCACCAAAAATATTTGACAACATGTCTTTAGCAGCAAAACCCATTACAATACCGCCAACACCACCAAACGTAAGCAAGCCAGAAACTGAAAAGCCTAAGTATTGTGCTACACTTAAGGCAATGGCAATGATAATTAAAATTTTAGCCAATCTTGAAAATAATCTGATTGAGTCATTATCAATTTGTGTACCTTTTTCAATTAAGTAAACCTCAACGCCTGACACCATTCGAACAACACCCCAGGTAATGATAAAGATAGGCATGATATCAATATAGGTAATAACACTGATCAAGATTTTAACTTGGTCTTTAAATACACTAATTGATAAAAATACCAAACCAAACCAAATTAACACTTTAAGTGGCGATGATACTGCTTTGATTAAATAGTCATCTAATTGGTTTTTCGTTTTTCTGGCATGTTTGGCAATGCTGTTTAAAATAAAGCCAAGTGTCATGTGCGCAGTGAATGCAATAATAAATAAAACACCAATGGATTGATAGGGAGTTATGTTCTGTAAAAAGTCATTCATGAGTTTTATTTTAACTAACTTTTGGTTTGTTATTTCAGATACTTAAGCGGATTAATCGGTTGTTTAAACTTTTTCATTTCAAAGTAAAACGGCACTTTGCTAGTGATGGCAATTATTTGCCCTTCGACAACAGCATCACCATTTTTCACTATTAAGTCTTTATTTTGTGTGTATAAACTGTAAAAGCCAAATGGGTGGCGAATGGCAATCATTTTACCATGATTTTTCATTTTATTACCAACATATACCACTTCGCCATCACGAATAGCGCGTACATTTTGCCCGGTTCTGGTGTCAAAAGTTAAGCCTAAGTGCTTGTTTTTTGTTGAGAAAGTATCTCTGATATTACCTTTAACTGGAATAGACCATTTATTGGTTTTTCTATTTATCTTTCTAACAATTCTTTGTTTTGTTCTCTTAGTGTTAATCAACTTGTATTGACTAATATTTTGCGAGTTGATGGATTTTTCGACAATAATAACTTCTTGTTGAGAAGAAAAACAACCTGTCATTAATAGCAAGATAAACCCAAGGGCTAAAAATTTAACTGGCATACCAAATACCTAGTGCAATAACCACAATTAGAACATAACCCAAACGGTCAATGTATTTTTGTAGCCACTGATCACATTGTTGACTATAAGCCTTGACTAGTAAGGCAACTAAGTAATATCTGGCTGCACGCGCAATGAGTGAGATAATAATAAATGGCAATAATGCCGTAGACATAGTGCCAGCAGTAATGGTGGCTAGTTTGTATGGAATAGGACTAAATGCTGCAATGCCAACTACCCAGATGCCATAAGTATCAAAAAATATTTTAATGTTTGCGACTGATTCTGGCTTAATGAGTTCAAAACCCAATAAAAATTGCAATAATACTTTGCCTAGAAAATACCCAGCCAAGCCACCAAACACTGAAAAAATAGTACAAATAAAAGCAAAATAATAGGCTTTGTCAGGACGCTTGAGTACCATAGGTGCTAATATTACATCAGGTGGGGGATAAGGCAAAATGCTAGATTCTAAAAAACTAACCGCTGACAAATAATAAATGGCATATTTGCTTTCAGCCCAGTTAAGAATTCTTAAATAAATTTGGGAAAATATATCCATATTATTTTTTATTTAACTGAGTTGCAGGTTGCCTAATTATTGGAAAGCCCAAAGCCTTGCGCGAATTATAGTAAGTTTGCGCTACTTTTTGGCTCATAGCACGCACTTTACGGATAAACCGTGCACGATCTGTCACACTAATAGCGTGGCGCGCATCAAGTAAATTAAATAAATGTGATGCTTTTATTACTTGTTCGTAGGCGGGGAAAGGTAAGGAAGCCTCAATTAGTTTTTCATGCATGGCCTCTGCTTCATCAAATTGCCTAAATAGTACCTCGGTATTGGCAATTTTAAAGTTATACTTTGATTGTTCAACTTCGTTTTGATGAAACACATCAAAATAACTAACACCTTCAACCCAAACCAAATCAAACACACTATCAAGGCCTTGTAAGTACATGGCTAAACGTTCTAGGCCGTAAGTAAGCTCACCTGATACAGGTTTGCAAGCCAAGCCACCCACTTGCTGAAAATAGGTAAATTGAGAAACCTCCATGCCATTTAACCAAACTTCCCAACCCAAGCCCCAAGCCCCTAAAGTTGGCGACTCCCAATTGTCTTCCACAAAGCGTATATCATGTTTGGTTAAATCAATACCAATTTCAGTTAAAGACTCTAAATACAAATCTTGAATGTCTATAGGTGAAGGTTTTAGCAATACTTGAAACTGATAATAGTATTGTAAACGATTTGGATTTTTGCCATAGCGACCATCGGTGGGGCGACGAGAAGGTTGCACATAAGCCGCCTTCCAAGGTTCGGGACCAATGGCCCTTAGAAACGTAGCGGGGTGAAAGGTACCAGCACCCATTTCCATATCAAAGGGCTGCAGTAAAGCACACCCTTTTGAGGCCCAAAAAGTTTGCAGTTTTAAGATTAAATTTTGGAATGAAGTGCAGGCATCCAAGTCTGAAATTGACATATTAATTCAATTAAAAATAACAAAATTTTACCGCAAATTGTTATAAAAAAAGTCTTGTATCAGGGCGTTCTTTAAACATCTAATATCATTACTTAATACTTATAACTCTCAGGCTTGAATGGGCCATTTTTAGGGACGTTGATGTAGTCAGCTTGAGTAGTTGTCATAACCGTAAGTACTCCGCCAAAACCACTAACCATGCCTGAAGCCACTTCTTCATCTAGCTTTTTAGGTAGCACCTCAACATAAATATCACCACCTTTATCGGCAAATTTTGCATCAAATAAATGTATTTGTGCTAAGACTTGATTGGCAAATGAGCCATCCATGATGCGACTTGGATGTCCTGTTGCATTACCTAAGTTAACCAAGCGACCTTCGGATAATAAAATCAAATAGTCATTTTTATTATTTGTTCTAAAGATACGATGAACTTGAGGTTTAACCTCGTCCCAACACCAATTATCACGCATATATTGAGTATCAATTTCATTATCAAAATGCCCAATATTGCAAACTACTGAGCCTGATTTAAGAGTTTGTAGCATAGCATCGTCGCAAACATTAATATTACCTGTAGCGGTGACAATCAAATCAGTTGTGCTTAGTAAATCTTTATTAATACCATCAACCGAACCTGTATTGATACCATTAATATAAGGAGAAACAATTTCAAAACCATCCATACAAGCTTGCATTGCACAGATTGGGTCAATTTCGCTAATTTTAATAATCATGCCTTCTTGGCGTAATGATTGTGCAGAGCCTTTGCCGACATCGCCATAGCCAATGACCAGTGCTTTCTTACCCGACATGAGCATATCAGTGCCACGCTTAATAGCGTCATTTAACGAGTGACGGCAACCGTATTTATTGTCGTTTTTTGATTTGGTGATTGAGTCGTTTACATTAATAGCAGGTACTTTAAGCGAGCCCTCTTCCATCATTTCTAATAAACGATGAACACCTGTTGTGGTTTCTTCAGAAATACCATGAATGTTAGCTAATATTTCTGGATATTTTTCGTGCAGCATTTGGGTTAAATCACCACCATCATCAAGCACCATGTTGGCCGCCCAAGGCTTACCATTTTTTAGAATAGTTTGTTCAATACACCATAAAAATTCCTCTTCAGTCTCGCCTTTCCAAGCAAAAGTTGGAATATTGGCTGCTACCATAGCGCTAGCGGCGTGGTCTTGAGTTGAAAAGATGTTACAGCTTGACCAACGCACTTGTGCACCTAAATCGATTAATGTTTCCATTAAAACAGCAGTTTGAATGGTCATATGAATACAACCAAGGATTTTAGCATTCTTTAAAGGCTCTGTGCTTTGATATTTTTCCCGAAGTGTCATTAATGCTGGCATTTCTGCTTCTGCAAGTTCTATTTCTTTACGACCATAATTGGCTAGCGCCATATCAGCAACTTTGTAATCTTGGTTATTTAAGGTTGGATTACTCATTTTTTTGTTTTCCTAGAAAGGGTTTAAAAAAATGAGCGCCGTTTTGGTTTGCCAAGCCTGATTGAAAAGAGTTTTTCAATGCAACGCTCCTTGGCATGTTGGTTATTATACCAACAATGATTTATTTCAGTAAGTGAGTACGGTTAGTTTTTTCCCAACTAATGTCATCTTCTGTACGTCCAAAGTGACCATAACTGGCAGTTTTTTGATAAATAGGGCGTTTAAGATCAAGCATCGCAATTAAGCCTTTAGGGCGTAAGTCAAAATGTTCGTGTATTAAGCGCTTAATTGTCTGGTTGCTGATTTTTCCTGTACCAAAGGTTTCTACATTAATTGAGGTGGGTTCTGCCACACCAATGGCATAAGAAACTTGAATCTCACACCTGTCAGCCAAGCCAGCAGCAACAATATTTTTAGCCACATAACGCGTTGCATAAGCTGCAGAGCGGTCAACCTTTGATGGATCTTTGCCAGAAAATGCACCGCCACCGTGGCGAGCCATACCACCATAAGTGTCAACAATAATTTTACGACCTGTAAGGCCTGCATCGCCTACCGGACCACCAATGACAAAATGACCTGTTGGGTTGATGTGATACTGGGTTTTATTACTTAGCCATTCACTAGGTAGTACGGGCTTTATGATTTCCTCTAAAATAGCCTCTCGCAAATCTGCAAGCGAAATATCATTACCATGTTGGGTTGATAAAACAACAGCATCAATACCTTTAATTTTATGACCATCATAAATCATGGATACTTGAGATTTTGCATCAGGGCGCAGCCAAGGTAATGTACTGTCTTTCATTAGTTTTGCTTGGCGTGCAACTAAAAGGTGTGCATATAAAATAGGTGCTGGCATCAATACGTCAGTGGCATTACAAGCATAACCAAACATTAAACCTTGGTCGCCTGCACCTTGGTCGTGATTGGATGATTCATCAACGCCTAAGGCGATATCTTGAGATTGTTCACCTAATAAATTAGTAATGTCGCAAGTGTGACCATTAAAGCCATATTCATCACAATTGTAGCCAATATCAATAATAGTGTTGCGCACAATTTGCTCAAAGTTAATGTTGGCGCCTGTGGTAATTTCACCTGCCAGTATGACATAATTGTCTTTAACTAAAGTTTCAACAGCAACACGTGAATTTTTATCTTGTCTTAATGCTGCATCTAAGATGGCATCAGAAATTTGATCACAAACTTTATCAGGGTGACCGGCAGAGACAGATTCAGAAGTGAATATCATTGTTTATTCTCCTTGTAAAACAAAATAAAACCGCTTAAAGCGGGTTTTCAATAAAGAAGAACACCTACTTTAGCTTGTTTTAGCTACCTTTTAAGTAACAACGCTAGCAATCGGGGCAAATCAGCGTGTGATTGGAATTATAACAGAGGTAATTAATTATTCTAGGCTTATTTTTAAGGCAATGCCACTGAGAAATGGCGCAGTCATTAAACTTACCATGAGAATTGTGGCTAAAAAATACAATTGACCGGTAATCTCTAAGTCAAATTGTACTTGAGATACTGCACTTGAGGCAAAAATAAGAATGGGAATATACAAAGGCAGTATCAATAAAGATAATAACATGCCAGAATTTCTAATACCAACAATCAGTGAAGCGCCAATGGCACCAATAAGACTCAAGCTCGGTGTGGCTAATAATAGTGTTAGCATTAGCATCCAGATGCCATTACCATCAAGAAATAAAAACAACCCCAATAGAGGTGATAGTAGAATAATGGGAATACCAGTTAAAATCCAATGAGCGGTAATTTTTGATAAAATAAGCAAAGATAATGAATGGTGAGAAATTACCATTTGTTCTAAAACGCCATTTTCAAAATCGTGATGGAATAAAGCGTTAAGTGAAAGTAGTACTGAAAGCATTGAAGCAACCCAGACAATACCCGCTGCAATTTGAGCAAGTGTGGCAGCTCCAGGACTGATGGCTAGGGGAAATAATGATACTGATATAATAAAGAATAACAGCGGGTTTAATATGCTAGAAGGATTACGAATAGCAATACGTAAGTCGCGCTTTAAGGCTTGCAGATAAATATTCATAGTGCCAACGCCTTTTGATTAGGTAAAGTTGAACTTTGATGCGTAGTAAATAGGCACAAGCCGCCTTGTTCGCAGTGTTTATTAATTCTACGCTCAATAATAGCTACACCATCAGGATCAAGTGCAGTAAAAGGCTCATCTAGTAGCCAAACTTTAGCATTGGATATGAACAATCCTGCTAAAATAACACGGCGCTTTTGTCCTGCTGATAGTTTGGCGCAATATTCATCTTCATAACCTTTTAAACCGATGTTACTTAATGCTTTAATTAATTGTATTTGATTGGTAGGTTTATTAAGCCCAGTTAAAAATTCAAGATTTTCAAGTGCACTTAACTCTCCACTAAGTGCTGATAAGTGACCTAAATAAAAAATTTCTTCTTGGTAGGCTTCTGATTTGACTGTATGACTATCTAAAGAAATACAGCTTTGTTCTCGCGTATCAAGACCTGATAAAATTTTGAGCAGTGAAGTTTTGCCGCTACCATTAGTGCCAGTAATACGTAAAATATCACCCGGGTTGACTTCGAAAGAAAGATGCTTGAATAAAAGGTTGTAGCCTTTTTGACAACTAAGATTATCTATTTTTAACATGAATGAAGATTATATATGAAACGCACCACTGATGAACAACTAGCCGATATTGCACAGGAATTTGTACGCCAAAATAAATCCAAACGTCGTTGGCGTATTATATTTGGCCTATTATTTGTTGGTTATCTTTCTTTTATATCTTATGTTAATGTGAGTGAAAGTGGAATACTAGAGATAGTACTCAAAAAAGAATCCCCTTTTGTTGCTGAAGTGATATTAAGTGGCACCATCCAAAGTTCGGGTTCAATTGATGCTGATGAAGCTATTGAATTACTACGTAGTGCATTTGAATCAGAAAATGCAGAAGCCGTTATTCTAAGAATTAATTCACCAGGTGGCTCACCCGTACAATCTAGTAGAATTTACAAAGCCATTGTGCGTTTTAAAAAGCACTTTGATAAAAAAATCTATGTGGTGGTTGAAGATGTTTGCGCTTCAGGTTGTTATTATATTGTCTCAGCTGCTGATGAAATATATGCTGATGAATCTTCAATTATTGGTAGTATTGGCGTGGTTATGTCTAGTTTTGGTGCGGTTGATGCTATTAAAAAACTAGGCATTAAAAGACGACTTTATACCGCAGGAAAGTATAAGGGCTTGTTAGATTCTTTTTCTCCAGAAGATGAAAAAACATTAATACACATTCAAACCAATATCTTAGATAAATCACATCAAAACTTTATTGATGCCGTTAAAGCGGGTAGGGGTGACAGATTGTCAAAACATAAAGACTTATTTACAGGTTTGATCTGGCTTGGAGAAGATGCTAATAAACTAGGATTAATAGATGGCATTGCAGATGCGAATTATATCGCTAAGCATATTATTGGTATTGATTCAAGAATTTTATTTGAAAAAGAAAAAACTCTATTAGAGCAGTTAACCGAAGCAGGTATTAAAGGCGCTGCATTGGCTATTGACGACAAGTTAACATTTCAAAATCTCATTGGCTCTTTACAGTAAGTAATTATATAAAGATTTTCTATTTAAATTTATATTAAGGTGTTTTTGTATTAACCATCTTTTCATCGCCAATACGTTTGTTTTTTGCTTCTTTTTCTTTGTTAGTGAGTTGTGATAATGAGCCGATACCAGTTGTGTTGATATGTATCAGTACGTCATCGTTAAATTTTAATATTAAGCGATAGTGAATATCATCCTTTTTATGCAAAGTAGAGTGGTTAATGTAGTCCCATTGGTTATTGTGAAAGGGGTCAATAATGCTTGGCGATCCAATTAAATCTTGCACCTGTATTTTAGACATGCCTAATTTCAATTGGTTAATTTTAAACCTTTCCAGTACCGAGCCTTGGTGGATGTCATCTTTATATAGTGTTAGTAATGACATATCTGGTATTTTAGACAAACATGCAGATAAGAATAGTAATAAGAATACAATCAAAGTTAATTTGTTCATTTGCTGGTTTTTTGATTTAAAATGATTGGCTAATTTTACATTAAGGGTATTAAATATGGACGCTCAAGATTTAAAAAGTGCAGGGCTTAAAGTCACACTACCAAGATTGAAGATTTTGGAAATCTTAGAAACCAGTGAAAATCATCACATGAGTGCTGAAGACATCTATCGTACTTTAATCATGCAAGGTGAAGAAGTGGGTGTGGCAACGATTTATCGAGTACTCACTCAATTTGAAGAAGCGGGTATGGTCAATAAACTTAATTTTGACAATAGCCAAAGTGTGTTTGAGTTGTCCAATGTGGATCATCATGATCATTTAGTTTGCGTCAAATGCGGCAAAATTGATGAATTTTCTGATGAGATTATTGAGCAACATCAACATGATATCGCTAACAAATATAGCTATCAACTTACCGATCATTGTTTGTATTTATACGGACTTTGTAAAGACTGCCACTAACCCCCATTGTGGAAGATTTTATTTTTAGGGCTGTTCTAGCGGCCATTGGTATTTCAATTATTGCAGGCTCATTGGGTTGTTTTGTTATCTGGAAACGCATGAGTTATTTTTCAGAATCGATTTCGCATTCAGCACTTTTGGGGGTATCTTTGGGGCTTGCTAGTGGTCTAGGTATTCATTTTGGTTTGGTAATAGTGGGTGCAATATTTGCAATACTTATTGTTATCTTACAACGAAGGCAGTTTTTGTCTAATGATGCTATTTTAGGTATTTTTTCACACATTGCTTTATCATTAGGTATTGTTGTTTTAAGTTTTATTGGTGGCGCTAATACGAATTATTTCTCACTCTTATTTGGTGATATTTTATCTATTACTAACCTTAATATTGTTTGGGTGTATGTAATTTTAATGGTGATTGGCTCATTGCTTATTATTTTTTGGCAACGTTTATTATTACTAACCTTAAATGAAGAGTTGGCAGTTGCACAAGGGCTTAATCGAGATTTTTATCAGTTGTTATTTATGTTAATGATTGCGTTAGCTGTCTCTGTTTCAGTGCAAATTGTGGGCGTACTTTTGATTACTTCCTTGCTGATTATTCCACCAGCTGTTGCTAGAGTATTTGCTAATACCCCCAGTGGTATGGTATTCCAGTCAGTTATTGTTTCCATGGTTGCAGTTGGTATTGGTCTTAGTGCTTCAATGGTTTATGATTTAGCCACAGGACCAGCAATTGTGATTGCGTTGGGCGGATTGTTTATATTGTCACAACTTGTGTATAAAAGATCAGCTTAGAGCATTATTCAATTCTGTTAATTGATTGGTTTGTTGCTCAACAATTAATGGCTCAATAATTGCACTTAAATCGCCTTCCATAATTTCTGAAAGTTTGTATAAGGTTAAATTAATGCGATGGTCGGTAATACGTCCTTGTGGGTAATTATAGGTACGAATACGCTGTGAACGATCGCCACTACCTATCAATTCCTTACGAGTTGATGCTTGTTGTTTATGTTGCTCTTGTTGTTGTGCGTCAAGAATACGTGATGCTAATACTGACAAGGCTTGGGCTTTATTTTTATGTTGCGAACGACCATCTTGGCATTCAACCACAGTGCCAGTTGGCATATGCGTTACGCGCACAGCAGAATCAGTTTTATTAACATGTTGACCACCTGCACCACTGGCTCTAAAGGTATCAACGCGGACATCACTCATATTAATATTGACTTGTTCAATATTTTCAACCTCAGGCATGATAGCAACTGTACATGCTGAAGTGTGTATTCGACCTTGGCTTTCAGTTTCTGGTACACGTTGTACGCGGTGTGCGCCAGATTCAAATTTTAATTTTGAGTAAACATTCATACCACTAATGCGCGCAATGATTTCTTTAAAACCACCATACTCGCTAAGGCTAGCGTTTATAGCTTCTATTCGCCATTTCTGTTTTTCGGTGTAGCGACTGTACATTTTGAATAAATCGCCTGAAAAAATACTGGCCTCATCACCACCTATGCCTGCTCTAATTTCAATAATAATGTTTCGAGAATCGTTAGGGTCTTTTGGTAAGAGAGATTTTTTAAGCTCTAAATCAAGATGGTCTAGATTTTTTTTAGCATCCAGTATTTCCTCTTTGGCCATGGCTTTTATATCCATGTCGTCTTCAAGCAGCACTGACTGTGCATCCTCTAGATTTTTCTGATGTGATAAATAGGCCTGAAATTGTTGATTAACTGGGGTTAATTGAGCATGCTCAATAGACAGTTTTGTGAATTTTTTAACGTCACTAGCAATTTCTGGCTCGGATAACATAGTGCCCACTTCTTCAAGGCGCATTGATAGTTGCTCTAATTTAGCAAGGATAGATGCATTCATTATTTTTTAATACGAGGTATACAACCTTCACATTGGGATAAATTTTCAATGGAAGTTTGTTTGATATTTTTAAAGGGTAAGTGTAATAGTTTGTTGGCTAATTGGTCAGCAAGCTTACGAATAATATCTTCAGAATCAGCACCATTTTTTAGTTGTTTGATGGCTTTCTTTAAGAGTTCGTTTTTAATTGAGCTTGCACCAAATTGGTAGGACTGTACCATTTGCTCGTTAGGCATAGTATTCAACCACTGATTAAAGATTTGATTTTGTTTAATGATAATTTTTTGTGCCAAACTTTTTTCTTTTTCTCTGTTGCCGATATTGTCATTAACCACTTGCTTCAAGTCATCAATGGTATATAAATACACATCATCTAATTGACCTACTTCAGGCTCAATGTCTCTAGGGATAGAAATATCAAGCATAAATATTGGTTTGTGTTTGCGCTTTTTTAGAGCACTTTCAATTAAGCCTTTGCCGATAATGGGCACTGAAGCTGCTGTTGAAGAAATGATAATATCTGCTTTGTATACAATGGATGAAAATTGTTTTAAACTAACAGATTGTGCTTGATATAAATGGGCAATTTTTTGTGCATTTTCAATGGTTCTGTTGGCAACAATCATCTTATTAGCCCCTTTCTGGCTAAGATATTGTGCACACAGTTCAATCATTTCCCCTGCACCGACGAGCAAAACAGTTTGTTCGGATAACTGTTCAAAAATCTTTTCACTAAGTTTAACCGCGCAATAGGCAATTGAGACGGGTGAAGCGCCAATTTGGGTATCAGTACGTACTTTTTTGGCAGTTGAGAATGCATGTTGGGATAATTTTTCTAATAGCTTATTTAGGGTTTTGGCTTCTTTTGCTACGTGATAGGCATCTTTTAATTGACCTAGAATTTGCGGCTCGCCCAGCACTAATGAATCAAGACCTGTGGCAACGTTGCATAGGTGTGTAAGTGCCTCATTGTCTTCAAAATAATTCAAATAAGAATCGATTGTGTCACGTTTAATGTCGTGTGTTTTGGCAAGATAATCACTCAACAGCTCTTTAGGGTTTTTATGATTAGAGGCGACATAAATCTCTACGCGATTGCAAGTGGAAAGAATAATACAAGCATCAATGCCATCAATATGATAAAGATTGCTTAGTGCTTGAGTTAATTTATCTGGTGCAAAAGCAACTTTTTCTCGCACTTCAACAGGTGCGAGTTGATGATTGACACTTAAAATTGCAATTCGTGACATAAATCCAGTAAAGTCAACTCAAATAAACGTTTGATTATACCCAAAGGACAAATTTCACGCTACAATGAGCAACTTATATGAAACGAATAATAATTGCGTGCTTTGCTTTGTTTTTATCAAGTTGCTCAACACTTAACATCCAGCCTACAAAGTTAGCGTATCAACAAACTTTGCTGAGTGCTTGGGAAGCACATGGCAGATTAAGTGTGAGTGTTAATAATGACACAAAAACATCAGGTTTTGAGGTGAGTTTTAATCACCATGACTATAAACTCATATTAAGCACAGCCTTTGGTTTTGGTCAAATTTCGATTGAGTCTAATCAACAAAAATTGTTGGTTAATGATGAGTCAATCAATCTAACGTTTAATCAATGGATGACGAGAGAGATGGGGTGGTACTTGCCCATTGATACTTTGGCAAAGATATTGTTTAAAAATGAGATAAATAGCGCCCATCATTGGCTAATTAAAATTAGCCGTTATCAATTAATTGATGGTATTAAATATCCAAAAGTGATTCGTTTTAATCATCTGACCAAACCCATTAGAATCAAACTACTGATTAATGAAATTAATCAGTTAAAATAGCATGGAAATTAAGTAATTTAGCATGATAGAAGAAGATTCTTTAGTAGGTGGGCAAGACCAAGACAATGAAGATTTGGTAATGACTTCAGTACGTCCGAATTCTTTAGAGAGTTATATTGGGCAAGACGATGTTAAGTCGCAAATGGCATTGTTTATTAAAGCGGCAAAAAAACGCAAAGATGCACTGGATCACTGTTTAATTTATGGCCCTTCTGGTTTGGGCAAAACCACACTAGCAAATGTGATTGCTAATCAAATGTCCACAGGTATTAAGCAAACCTCTGGTCCAGTATTAGAGCGTTCAGGAGATTTGGCAGCAATTTTGACAAAACTTGAGCCGCATGATATTCTATTTATTGATGAAATTCATCGCCTTAATCCTGTGGTTGAGGAAATTCTTTATCCAGCTTTAGAAGATTTTAAATTAGATATTATGGTTGGTGAGGGTGTGGCTGCGCATTCCGTGCAACTTGAATTACCACCTTTTACGTTAATTGGCGCTACTACTCGTGCTGGCATGCTAACTTCACCACTTAGAGATCGTTTTGGCATTGTCCAGCGTTTGCAGTTCTACAATGTTAGAGATTTAAAAACGATTGTTAAGCGTTCAGCAGGTATTTTAGGCATTCAAATTGAATTAAAAGGTGCATTAGAAATTGCCAAGCGATCTCGTGGAACGCCTAGAATTGCCAATCGATTATTACGCCGTGTTCGTGATTTTGCTGATGTAAAGACTAATAGTGTGATTCATCAAGCCATTGCCAAAGAGGCACTAACAACACTTAAAGTAGATGAAGCAGGGCTTGAGCAATTAGATCGTGATTATCTTGCTATTATGATGAATAAATTTTCTGGTGGTCCTGTGGGTTTGGACACGTTGGCAAGCGCTATTAGTGAAGAGCGTGGCACCTTAGAAGACATGGTAGAGCCGTATCTGATTCAGCAAGGTTTTATTATGCGCACGCCACGTGGGCGTAGTGCTACAGACTTAGCTTATGCACATTTGGATTTAACCAATGGTTCAAAATCGAATGATTTATTTAATCAATGAGTCAATTAAACATTCCTGTTTATTACGAGGAGACTAATAGTAGTGGTGTGATTTATTATGCTAATTACCTTAAATTTATCGAAAGAGGACGTAGTGAATTTTTACGAGAGTTGGGTTTTGAACAAGATCAATTAATACATCATCAAGCAATTATTTTTGCTGTCAAATCACTGGGTACCGAGTATTCTCTTCCAGCCAAATTTAATGATTTATTAATAACTGCCCACACTGAAATAGAAAAATCACGGCGCGCCCGTCTTATTTTTTCACAAAAAATAGTGGATTTAAAGCAAAATAAGATATTATTTAAAGCGCAAATAATCGTGGCTTGTCTGAATGCAATTAGTTTTAAGCCTTGTGCTATATTCCCAGTGCAATTTTGGAGAAAATAAATGGATAATAGTTTATCAATTTTTAGTTTAATTCTTAGTGCCGGCTTTGTGGCACAAGTGGTGATGTTTATTTTAGTATTGATGAGCATTTATTCTTGGACGCTTATCTTGTCAAAAAAGAAAATCTTGATTGATGCTAACAAGGATATCAAATTATTTCATCAAAAGTTTTCAGCCGATGTTGATTTAGAAAAATTAGCACACCAAACGCTTCAAAAAGCCACTAATCAAAGCTCAATAGAGCGTATTTTTAGCACAGGCTATCAAGAATTTACCCACACTACCTCAGATTCTAACCAAACATTAATAATAGACGCTGAGCGCGCTTATCGCGTTATGAATACTATAGCTAATAACGAAGTTAATCGCCTAGATGGCGGTTTGAGCATTCTAGCTATGATTGCTTCATCTAGCCCGTATATTGGCTTATTTGGTACGGTTTGGGGAATTATGCACTCGTTTATTGGTTTAGCATCGGTTAAGCAAGCAACTATTGCTATTGTTGCTCCCGGTATTGCTGAGGCACTTATTGCAACAGCATTTGGTTTATTTGCTGCTATTCCTGCTAGCATTGCTTACAATCGTTTAATTTCTCAAGTAGGAGTGATTAATAATAAATATACAGCCTTTGTTGAACAATTATTTGTTATGTTCCAAAGACAAAAATAGACAATGATTGAACTACCAAAACGCCACAGACCTATCATAGATGCGCAAATTAATATTGTGCCATATATTGATGTGATGTTAGTGTTATTAGTAATTTTTATGATGACTACGCCTATTATTGAGCAAGGTATTGAAGTTGATTTACCTTCTGCCGAGGCGAAAATGGTAGATTTCACGCAACAACAACCTACAATTATTACCGTTGATAAACAAGGTAAATATTTCATTAATTCACTTAATGAGGATGATTCTGATGTTACTAAAGGTGAAAAATTACCATTAGGTATTATTGCAGGGCGCGTTAGCGCCCGGCTTGAAATTTATCCACAAATGAAAGTGTTTGTTCGTGGTGATAGACAAGTGGCCTATGGTTCTATTATATCACTAATGTCTTTTTTACAAAAAAACGGGGTTGATAAAGTTGGTATTGTGACTAAATCTCCAGATGCAAAATAATGAACATTGATTTTTTAAAAAAAATTAAATTGCCTAAAATTACCAGACAACACCCTTTTGCTTTTTGGGTGGCAATTGCGCTTCATGTTGGGTTGGTTATTGGCTTGTTATTTTCAAATATTCAACGTTGGGAAATTCCAAAACAGATTGCTAAATCAAACGCAACACCCAAAGCAGTAACGATTGATTTGACTGAGATTAAAAAAGAAAAACAGCGATTAATTAATATTAAGCAAAAACGAGAAAAGCGCTTTGAAGCGTTACAACGTGCAGAAAAAAAAGTTGAGAATGAACGTTATAAAGAACAGCAACACTTGAAAAAACTCAAAGCTAAAGTTAAACAGGAGAAAAAAGCTAAAGCCATTGCACAAGCCAAAAGAAAGCAAGCTGAAAGCAAAAGCAAACAAGCCTTAAAGAAAAAGAAATTGGCTGAAAAGAAAGCCCTTGATGCTGAAAAGAAAAAACAAATAATTGAAAAATTACGCCAAGTCGAAGCTAAAAAATTCAAAAAAGAACAAGACAAGCGTTCATTGAAAAAAGAAATTCAGGCTGAAGAAGATCAAGATAGACAACTCGCTCAAGAGGATATTTTAAATGAGCTAAAACTTAACTATATCAATCAAATTGCTTCAAGAATAAAAGAAAGATGGCGCTATCAAGGCGCTAAAGATAGTTGGGGTTGTGACGTTGAAATTTTGCAAGATTTGAATGGACAAGTAAAAAGTATCAACCTTAAATCTTGTAATGTTGATAACGACGCTAAGACGCAATCATTTAAAGACTCAATTGAGCGTGCTGTTTATAAAGCTTCGCCATTACCACATGCACCTGATAAGAGTGTATTTGATGCGCAAGTCTTGTTTCACTTTAAGGTCAATTAATGGATATTTTCAAGTTAGATGATAAGGGCTCAGTCAAAGCTTACTTTTCAATTGTCTCAAATCTTAGGGAATTAGCATTTAGAAGGTATTGAGAAATTGAACAGGGTTGAAATTTTGATCCAAAATGATATGGTGGCAGTGGGCATTCGTTCAGATAAGAAAGAGTTAGTTGATTTTGCTAAGTTTTCTGGTATAGCTGTGTTTGGTAAACCCGACTCAATTCAAGAAAAAACAACCAAAACCGCATCAAGCTTACTTCAGGATAAAGCCTATCAAGCGCCTAAAGTTGTCATTAATGAGGTTAATTCGTTTGAACAAATTATTGCAAAGAATAGTGATTTGATTCTTTTGGATAAGATTAAATCGGGTTCTGAAATTATGTCATTTGGCAGTATCTTAGTCTATAAAGAAGTGCAAGGACATTTGTTTTCGGATATTAATGGTGATGAAAAAAACCACTATTTTTATGCAATCTTTTAATGCGCAATTAATATCCATTGCCGGTATTTATAAACGATTTGATGTGGTACCAATCAAATTATATGCATGTCAAGTGATGATTGATTTATCAGATGGTAAGTTAAGACTTTAAATTATCTAAGATAAAATACACCCTTATGAATACACAAGATTTTTTATTAGAACTTGGATGCGAAGAGCTTCCATCAAAGCATTTACAACAATTATCCAAAGCACTTACGCACAATTTAACCATTGAACTGGATAAGCTTAAACTGTCTTATTCAAGCGTTGAATCTTTTGCCACGCCTCGTCGTTTAGCAGTGCTAGTGAGCAATCTTCAATTGCAACAAAATGATCAAACTATTGAGCGCAAAGGCCCATCAATTAGTGTGCCTAACCAAGCTATTGAAGGTTTTGCTAAATCTTGTGGTGTTGCTAAGAATATGTTAGTTCAAAAAGCATTTGGCAATACGGAATACTATTTTTTTATCAAGCAACAAAGTGGTTTAAAAACGATAGATTTACTTGAATCTGTTGTTGACACTGCTATTCAAAACATCCCTATTGCTAAGCCCATGCGCTGGAATAGTTTGGATACGTATTTTGTACGTCCAACACATTGGTTGATTATGATGCTAGGTTTTGATGTTGTGCCAGCTTCAATTATGGGGTTGACTTCTGGTAGTACAACCAGAGGCTTACGCTTTACGGGTGAGCGCACATTCGATATTACTTGTGCCAAGGATTATCAAAAAACTCTTCTTGAAAAAGCACAAATTGAGGCTGATTTTGATACACGCAAAGAGATGATTCGCAAGCAAGTGATTCAGGTGGCAAATAATAATAATGCCACGGCAGTTATTGATGAATCTTTGCTTGATGAAGTTTGTGCATTGGTTGAATACCCACGTGCGTTTTCGGGTAGTTTTTCATCTAAATTTTTAGATGTGCCAGAAGAGGCGCTTATTTCTGCGATGAAATCGCATCAAAAGTATTTTCATATGTTGGATATGAATAGCAATTTGATGCCAGCATTTATTTCAGTTGCCAATATTGAGTCTAGCGATTTATCAGTTATTATTGATGGCAATGAGCGCGTTATTCGCCCACGTTTAAGCGATTCAGAATTTTTCTGGGAGCAAGATAAATCAACTACTTTAGAATCTAAAATTCCAAAATTAGACAGCGTGTTATTCATGGATGGACTTGGTTCAATGGGTGAGAAAGCCAGGCGCATTGAAACATTATCGGGCTATATTACTGATATTATTGGTGCAAATAGAGAACACAGTACACGCGCAGGACTACTATCGAAAACGGATTTAATCACTGATATGGTGGGCGAGTTTGCTGATCTACAAGGAGTGATGGGTGGATACTATGCACTTAATGATGGCGAAGACCCAGTAGTTGCAAGTGCTATCAGTGAGCATTACCATCCAAGGTTTTCAGGCGATACATTGCCCTCTACAAAAGAGGGTTTGTGTGTTGCAATTGCCGATAAAGTTGATAGTATTGTGGGTATTTACGGTATTGGACACAAACCAACTGGTTCAAAAGACCCTTATGCACTAAAACGTGCAGCATTGGGCTTGTTACGCATGATGATTGAGTCAGAATCACAGCTAGATCTATTTAAATTGATTGGGCAATCAGTTAAGTTGTATGAATTTGACGAAGAAATTATTCAAGAAGTTTATGATTTTACTGTTAGTCGTTTAGAGATGTACTACCAAGAACAAGATATTGATAAAATGCTGGTAAAAGCGGTGTTAGCAATAAAAAGTAGTGATTCTATTGTTTATGATTGGCATTTACGTGTTAAAGCATTAAATACTTTTATGCAAAGTGATGATGCTAAACCCTTAATTGAAGCTAATAAGCGTCTTAGAAATGTACATAAAGACTTTAAGTCTGAGGACATACTTGGTGGTTATTTGTACTCAGAAGGCAAAATAACAATTAATGATAAAAGTGTAAATTTTTCCAATAAATTTGATGAGAAACTTTTAGCAGCACTTATTAGAATTAACAAAACAATACAAAAAGACGAAGAGGGTTATTTGTCTATTGTAAAAGGGCTCTTACAACTCAAGCCTGTAATTGATGATTTTTTTGATAATGTAATGATTCTTGATGATAATTTAGAAGTTAGAAGACATAGGATAGCTTTAACTAACCTAGTATTGCATCAGTTTCAATTTATTGCTGATTTTACTTATTTATCTAAATGAAGACCCTCCCTAATCCAACGAGTGTCTAATGCTAAAGTTGAAGTAGATGGAAAAACAACAGGTAAAGTTAAGCAAGGGATTTTAGTTTTTTTAGGGTTTGAGAAAAATGATGAAAAACCACAAGTTGATAAAATGATTAAGAAGTTATTAGCTTATCGAGTATTTTCTGACAAGCAAAAAAAATGAATTTATCAGTTAAAGAGATATTGGATGGTATATTGGTTGTTTCTCAATTTACCTTAGCAGCTGGATACCAATTCAGGCACAAGAGCTGGTTTTTCTACCGCCAAGCTACCAGAACAAGCCAAAATGTTGTTTGATTATTTTTTTGATCCAAAAAATGAGAGGACTGGCTATCATAAAGTTGTTAGTGGTGTTTTTGGTGCTGATATGCAGATATCTTTAACTAATGACGGGCCTGTGACATTTTTATTATCATGTTAGATAACATCATAGCAATCCTAAGTCAATTTGAAGATGCGTTAATGATGATTGGTATCGTTTCTGGCGTGGTTTTTATTATTAGTTTATTATTGATGCCTTATTTATTAGGGCTAATACCATCAAATTACTTTCTAAAAGATTCAGAAAATCAGTTAAAAATAAACCTAATAAAATTGATACTTAAAACATTGATTGGTTTTATATTACTGATTGCTGGCATTATTATGCTGGTAACGCCAGGTCAAGGATTGGTATCAATTTTATTAGGTTTATTTTTAATGAAATTTCCAGGCAAGCGACAATTGGAGCTTAAATTAATCAATCACAACCCAACCTTTAAAACACTCAACTGGCTACGCTCTAAAGCTAGCAAACCTCCATTTAAGCGATAATTCATGAAAGAAAGCAAAATAATATCAATAGTATTATTAACAGCAATGGCAATGTTTACACTGTTTTACCTACTGATTCGTGACATACAAATGCCACAAAACCAATCTATGCCATGGCAAAGTTTTATCAATAAGCAAGGCAATACAGTTGCGTTTAATTTAACCATGGGCAGTAGCAATCTTACCGATGCAATGCATTTATTCGGCTCTGAGATTGATGCTTCTTTGTTTGAAAGTAAGGGCAAAATACCAGAGCTAGAAGCGTTTTTTTCCAGCACCAAAGTGGGCGGCATTAGTGCTGATGTTATTTTAAATTTAATACTTGATCAAAAAAGCATTGAATCTTTAAACAACAATATTAAAGAGTCAATGGTTATACCTTTAGGTGTTAGAAAAATAACGTTTAATTTAACTGCTGAGGCTTCAATGTTTGGTTTAAAAATTAAGTCATTAACCTTTATACCCAAAGCAGATTTATCAAAAGAGACGATTATTAATCTATTTGGTGAGCCTAGTAGAGTGGAGTTGGCTAGTCAGGGCGTATCGTATTGGTATTATCCAACCAAGGGTTTGCGCATTATTGTTGATGATGAAAATAAAGAAATTTTAGAGTTTTATAATGAGGAAATTCAATGATTAAAATGTACGGTATTAAAAACTGCGACACCATTAAAAAAGCACAAAAATTCTTGATTAATCATCAAGTTGATTTTGAATTCATTGATTTACGTGACAATTCGATTGATAAAACTAAGTTACAAACATTTGTAGATAAGCTCACTTGGAAAGAACTAATCAACAAGCGTTCTACTACTTATCGAAACTTAAATGATAAAGAAAAAAATAATATTACCTTAGAATTGGTATTAAAAAATCTAACCCTTATCAAACGCCCAGTGCTGGTAATAAATAATGATATTATGGTTGGATTTAGTGAAAAATCTTATCTAAAGTTATGCTAATTATTATTTTTTTGCTCTTTAATCTTTTCACGCACTTTATCCATATCAAGTGCTTTGGCTTTGTCAATAACGGCTTCTAAATCAGCGCCTGACATTGTGCACTTGATTGAGAGAAGGTTGCAATCTTTTCTCTAAAAATCATCAAAGTAGGAATGAAGTGGATTTAAAAATTACCTGCTGATTCTTGCTCACTTTCAGTGTTCACTTTAGCAAAAATCATATCATTGACCTTGTCAGATATTTCATCATAAGTAGGTGTAAATTGCTTACAAGGAGCACACTATGGTGCCTAAAATCTAGCACAACATGATTTCGTCAAAATTACTTTGGTTTAATTCTAATACTGCTATTTGTTCAATCCCTAAAACATTAGAAAATAAAAGTATATCATAAGGGTGTAATATGTGCTGAACAACCCCTTAAGATTTTGATAAAATATTTTTATGAAAATTTTAGGGATTGATTCTGGATCAAGAGTAACAGGTTTTGGCTTAATTGAGGCTAATAAGCTTAAATTTAATTATTTATCTAGTGGTTGTATCCGTACTCAAGGTGCGTTGCCTGAGCGCATTACGACTATTTTTATAGAAATTGAGCAAATCATTCAAAAATATCAGCCTGATGTTGTGGTGATTGAGCGTGCTTTTATGCGCCCTGATCGTCCAAATCCTGACGCAGCAATTAAACTTGGACATGCGCGAGGTGCTATTATTTCAGCAGCAGGTTCAAATCACAGGTTGATGGTTGAGTACAGTCCTAATCAGATCAAAAAAGCTGTTGTTGGGAAGGGGCACGCCGCTAAAAAACAAGTATCGTTCATGGTGCAGGAGCTATTAAAACTTAACAAAGCGCCTCAGACAGATGCAGCAGATGCGCTAGCAGGAGCTATTTGCCATGCTTATCATTGTCTTTAATCTTGGCTAAAATAAATCTTAATTTTGCCAAAACTCTTAAGTTCGTTAACGGTTCTTTGTAATTTTTTTAGTATTTTATCGGCACTATTATCAGGCTGAAGGCATTTAAGTGGCAGGTAAAAATCCACATGAATTTTACCCTCTAAATAGTGTAATTGAATACGGTTAATTTCACTATCGCACTCGTTATTAAATAAGGCCTTGTTTAAAATTCCCAATGCTTGCGCACGTTCTGGCAAGGCTTCATAAGGCGTATTAATTTCATCATTTTCTACGTCAATATGTACCGTTACATCTCCTAAATCTTTTAAGCATTTTTTGGCCACACGTTCAACACTAACACTAATAATATGCCCCTCACTAACACTTAAGAATGGATCAACCTGTACGTGTACATCACAAGAAATGATGTGTCCAATTTTTCGAGTGCGTAGAGAATGAACATTATTAACACCACTAATTTGTCCTAGTGCATGTTTTAATTGCGTCACCTGTTGCGCATCAATGGAAGTGTCTACCAGTTCTTTGGTTGCATCTAAACCCAACTCCCAAGCAATGTAGATAACCATCAAACCCACAATAATAGCTGCAATGCTATCTAAATATGGATAGCCATTTAAACTACCAAAAATACCAATTAGCACTACAATTGAAGATAATGCATCTGAACGGTGATGCCAAGCATTGGCTTTTAA
Source organism: Candidatus Ruthia sp. Cpac_8_S14 (assembly GCA_021730205.1). Classification (GTDB taxonomy): domain Bacteria; phylum Pseudomonadota; class Gammaproteobacteria; order PS1; family Pseudothioglobaceae; genus Ruthia. Next base: position 261,459 of record CP072533.1, read on the forward strand.
CAAGTCAGATTTATAAGCATTAGCTACCTTCAAGGTATACCAATATAAAGCCTCTTTAGAAAAAATTGACAAGGTGGCAATGTTTAAAAGCAGTGCACTATGTGAAAGTGAGGCAGGGTTGGCCAATTTAGTCATAGCATCAAAGATAATACCCAAGCCAACAATGGCTAAAATAACCGCAAGACCTAGCGTGGCAACCGTTTCAAAGCGCTTATGTCCATAAGGGTGTTCTTCATCAGCATCAAGGGCTGAATGTTTGGTGGCATATAAAACCAAGCCATCGGACAATAAGTCAGAAAACGAATGAACGCCATCCGCAATTAAAGCACCAGAATTGCCAATAAAACCTGCAATAATTTTAAATACCGCCAATAAAAAATCAACAACAGCACCCACAAGGGTGACTTTTTGACTGACTTGTATGCGTTTAGCTAAATCCAAAGTGGTAAAAATCATGAATGACGATCGCCTCATTTTATGTTATCTTTGTTCAAAGATGCAATTATTAAGCTATATCTAATGGTGATAGTAGCTTATTAGAGATTTCTTTTTGTGCAAAATAGAACCTATGTAATTTGTAACCCAAAAGTTTTTGCACAGTTTTAAGATCAATTTGATTTTGTAATAAATGCACTACATAGGGATGCCTGAATGTTTGCATGCTGATTTTAATGGTTATTTTTGCCTTTTTGCTGCCAAGGAAGGGTTATAATTAAATGTATTGCTAATAATGGGTAATTTAATTAATAGCCCATCTGTGTTGTTGCATAATTGTTTCATGAGGAATAAATAGCATTCATCTTGTTTGATTTGATAAAAATATTTACTTTTTAAGTCTTTTTCAAATTGCCTTTTAACCGCTTTAATTTGGCGGTTTAGGTTGCCAATAATTTTAGTAGAAATGGGTAGAGTTCTAAAATATTTAGGATTGGAAATGGTGAGTTGATTGGCATCAAAATTGATATCTTTGATTTTAAGATCAAGCGTCTCACTTAATCTTAAACCGCAACCATATAATAAATAGGTAATAAGTTGATAAGTATCTTTTAGTTGCTAAATGATTTATTCTACTTGTTTAGGAGAAATATCAGATAGGTTCTTCTTGTGATTAGCTCTTAGTGTTGAAATTAAATCCTTTTTAATGCAAAATTTATTAAAAGGTGAGCTAGCGGCTTGTAACTAATATTCGCGCATGTATGATGATTGAGGTTTATCAAAGTTATTTGAGCGTTTGAATCATGAAACGGAAGAAGAAACTGACCATGCTGATTAAATTATCAAGCGTTTGCTGTTTTTAGGAGCCACACCAGATTTATCAATTCAAGAAGATTTGAGTATTGGTTGTGATGTGGAATCATGCATTGAAAATGACCTTAAACTTGAGTATAAAGTGGTAAGTGATTTAATAAAGGCTGCTATTAAGCTGTGCGAACAAGAGCAAGACTTTGTTACACGCACGATGCTGACAAGTCAGTTAGAAGATACCGAACAAAACAAGAGTATACACTTACTGCTTAGAAAAACAATTAGGCTTGATTGAAAAATTGAGTTTGCAAAATTATATCCAATCACAAATGTAAGCCTAGTTTTCTCAAAATGTTTTAATAGCACGATTTTTTCGTAATATTTTTTTATGTTATCTCACTAAAAATATATTTTTTGCATAAATGACTTATTATTCAAAATAATAATGAGCATCATTTGTGTTTAAGTTCTCTAAGAGAAGATGCTTACTAACAAAAAAATATAACCCGACGGAGAAGTGTGCAATGCAAAAAGAATATTTAATATTGTCACAAAAAGAATTGAAAGATTATTTGGCTTATTTTGATAAGTTGGCTAATTAATCAACATGGATTAGAAATGTATTGCTTATCTTTCTTTGCTAATTATCTCCGATAGCAATCATTTCATACTGCCTCATGTTCTTGGTTTAAATGTGGGGCAAACTAAGAATGTATGACGAGTTTATCATTAAATCTCTCAAACTCAATGGATAAATTGGTTGTACTGGCTAGCCTCATCTTTGGTATTGGTGATTTACCCGTAGTGATTCAAGATAGGCGGTTTGATGAAAACACCTAATTGCTTTATTTAAACAAGGCTGGTTTTGATAAATCAAGTGGCATGAAGGATCATACAATTTTGGTCGGTGGCAGAGCTGTACCTATTTTAAATACTCATGCCCAAGTGATTAATGAAGTGGTAAAAAAAGCGATGTTGAAATTTGGTGAATTGCCAACGGCACACACACTGTACGTCCTTTCCATATTCATGATATTCAGTTTTAAACTCTTGACAGAGAGCAAGGCGATGGCTCAGACCCAGCGCCATCCAATGAAAACGAGTCTGATTGGAAAGACACTGTGCTACTTATGCCAGAAGAAATCGTTAGGATGATTGTTAAATTTGACCACTACGCTGATACTCAATACCCCTTATGTATCATTCCACATATTAGAGCATGAAGATGCGGACATGATGGGGATTTTGGTAGTAAAATCAGAGAATTTTGACACTGTCATGGCTAATATTGACGACAATAAAAGAATCCTATTAAAGTCTTTTTGCAAAGTTAGTTAATCATGGCGTTCTCTTTGGTTATCATTATATAATGATACGAATCATTATCATTTTTATTATTAAATGCTATCAGTTAATCATTTATCAATTGTTTATCAAACCACTCAAGTTTTAAGTGAATTTGACTTAAGTCTTGCCACAGGTGATATTTTTGCATTGACAGGTGATAGTGGCAGTGGCAAAAGTTCAGCACTTAGGTTTATTGCAGGTCTTGATGAGGCGCAAAGTGGACGGGTTATTCTAGATGGCAAGCAATTATCTAATAATGGTGTACATAATATAGCGCCAGAATTAAGAGAAATAGGCATGGTGTTTCAAGATTATGCGTTATTCCCACATATGAATATTAAAAAAAATATTGCTTTTGGTATTCACTATTTATCAAACAATAAACAAAAAGCAAGGATTGAAGAATTGCTTTTGATGATTGGTTTGGAAGGCGTCGAGAAAAAGTATCCACACCAGCTTTCAGGTGGCGAGCAACAACGTGTTGCCTTGGCTCGTGCATTAGCACCTTCACCAAAATTGTTATTATTAGATGAGCCGTTTTCTAGTTTAGATAAGAGCCTTCAAGAACAACTGGTATTACAGGTCAGGGATATTTTAAAGAAAACCAATGTCACTTCAATTTTAGTAACACATGACAAACGTGAAGCAACTATTTTTGCTGACAAAGTAGGGATGATTGAGAATAAGCAGCTGACTATTAATTAATAATGATTATCAATTGCATAACGTAGTCAGTTTTTCATAAGGAGAAAAATAAAAATGAATATAAAAACATGGGCGCCATCAACATTGGCATTGGCATTGACAGTAAGTAGTATTGGCATTGCACAAGCAAAAAGTGAAGATTCAGTTACTGTGTATAGCTCCAGAAAAGAGCATTTAATTAAACCATTATTTGTGTCTTTTACAAAAGACACAGGTATTAAAGTTATGTATTTAACGGGTAAGAGTGGTGCATTGATTGAACGCTTGAAATTGGAAGGTAAAAATACCAAAGCTGATATGTTCATGACTGTAGATGCAGGCAACCTTTGGTATGCAGCTACACAAGGTTTATTTCAAGCAGTACAAACGCAAACATTAGAAAGTAATATTCCAAGCCACTTGAGAGATCCTAAAGGTTTATGGACAGGTTTGTCAGTGCGTGCAAGAACTATTGTTTATAGCACTGAGCGCGTCAATCCAACTGACTTGTCAACCTATGAGAATTTAGCAGACTCTAAATGGGCAGGTAGATTGTGTCTAAGAACCAGTAAAAAGATTTACACTAAATCACTGGTGGCATCAATGATTTATCATCATAGCAAAAATAGAGCGGGTGATATTATTAGTGGTTGGGTGAATAATTTGGCAGCCATACCCAACGCTAAAGATTCTCATATTATGAATGCAATTGTTTCAGGTCAATGTGATGTTGGCTTGGTAAATACTTATTATTTTGCTCGTTTAATTGCTCAAAATCCTAATGTACCATTGAAGCTATTTTGGGCAAATCAGGATACCACAGGAGTGCATGTAAATGTATCAGGTGCTGGTGTGATAAAATATGCCCCCAATACCAAGGGCGCTATTAAATTATTAGAGTGGTTGTCAAGTGCTAAAGCACAAGCCATTTACGCGTCGCTTAATAAAGAATATCCGGCCAATCAAAATGTTGCTTCAGATGAAGTGGTATCAAGTTGGGGCTTGTTCAAACAAGATAAAATGAATTTGGCACAAACGGGTATATTGCAAGCCGATGCAGTGAAGTTAATGCAAATAAAAGGTTACAGGTAGGCTCTTTTTATATGTTAAAAACCTAAGGTTTGGGAAAGTTTTAGGTTTTTCTGTCTTAAAATAGTATTACTAGAAATTAAAAAGAATTATTTTGAAAAAAAACTGTTTTAAATCCAAAATTTGGGTTAGTGTTTTAGCACTATTAGTGGCTATGCCAATTTTTGTTGTGGCTTTGTCGTGGTTGTTTACAGAGCGTGAATTGTGGGCACATTTTTCCACTGTTTTATTGCCAAATTTAATCAGTGCTACTATGGTTTTGCTTATTGGTGTAGGGTTGGGTGTTACACTTTTGGGTACACTTTTGGCATATTTGGTGGTGATGGTAGAATTTCCCGGTAGACGATGGCTAGAATGGGCGTTGTTTTTGCCTTTTGCCATTCCTGCATACGTATTGGCTTTTGTATACTTAGGTGTGTTTGATTATTCTGGTTATGTACAAGTCTGGATGCGCGAAGTGTTGGGCTTGCCAGGATTTGATATTCGCACCGGGCCGTGGGCGATTATTCTTACTTTTGTATTGGTGTTTTACCCTTATGTATACATGATGGTACGCGCTTCATTTAAGCGTCAAAAAATTAATATAATCGAAGCTGGTCAATTATTAGGTGCTAGTCCTTTACGTGTGTTTTTTAAAATATCTCTGCCCATGGCACGCCCAGCTGTCGCTGCTGGATTACTAGTAACGTTAATGGAAACACTGGCTGATTTTGGCGTAGTTAGTTTGTTTAATTTTGATACTTTTACTACGGCAATTTATTCGGCTTGGGGTGATTTTCGTTCCATTGAAGTGGCAGCACAATTAGCATCATTATTAGTGTTAGTGGCATTCTTCTTAATTTTTTTTGAAAAAAAAGCACGTGGTCAAGCGAAATATTATTCAAATGATGTGTCTAATAAAAAGCCTTACTATGTTTTAGGCTTTGTTGGCTGGCTGATTAGTTTGTTTGTGTTTTGTGTGTTTATGCTTTCTTTTGCTATGCCTATGTTGCAATTAATCATTTGGGGTTGGGCGTCTATGGGTGAGGAATGGAGTGTTAAGTATGTTGATTTGATTATTTCAACTTCGGTGTTAACCACATTAGCCGCTTTAATAACGGTGAGTATTGCTACTATATTGGCATTACCCAGTCGTTGTAAAAGGAACAGTCCCTGGCTTAAAAGTTTGATTAGCATGGCAACGTTAGGATATGCATTACCAGGCTCAATTATGGCTGTTGGGTTATTATATGGCATTAATCAAGTGTCAGCAATCAGTGTATATTTTGGCGGTCAAAGTATTAATCATATTATTTTTGGCTCCATTGCTTTGTTATTATTTGCTTATGTATCTCGTTTTATGGCAATTGGTTATAGTTCCATTAAAGCCAGTGCTGAGCAAATTAAGCCCGTGTTTACCCAAAGCGCACGTCTGCTTGGTGCGTCATACTTACGGCTTATTTGGAAAATATACTTACCCATGATGATGCCAGGAGTTTTGGCAGGTGGTCTGTTGGTTGCTGTTGATGTGATGAAAGAATTGCCAGCCACTTATTTATTGCGCCCATTTGGCTGGGATACATTAGCAGTTCAGGTGTATGAATTAAGTGCTGAAGGTTTATTTGAACGAGCCGCTATACCGGCACTTATAATGGTACTATTTGGTGCAGTGCTAATGTTGATATTTCAGTTATTGGATCAAAAATCTTCAAAAAATCTCTAAAATAAAGTTATAAACAATAATTCATGATGCTATTTGTCTATACATTTATAATAGCATTCAAAAAATAAGTCTTAATTGGCTATAACCTTTATACGACATGAATAATTTATTAAACATTAATGGCGTTACTTGTGCAGCAATCAATGCTGGAATTAAATGTGCACAAAATTCATCGGCAAACTCAAGCACTCAGGACACTAAAAAACTAGATTTATCTATTGTTAGCTTGAAAGAAGGTACACAAACCGCAGCTGTTTTTACGCAAAATGTATTTTGTGCTGCACCTGTATTGGTGGCTAAAAATCATCTTAATCATACTATTAAAGCCTTGGTCATTAATAGTGGTAACGCCAATGCAGGCACGGGCTTGAGTAGTGCTAGCGTAGGGCTTAGGAACTCTTATAAGGTTTGTGAATTGGTGGCAAAAGAGTTGGGTATTAAGACTGAAGAAGTATTGCCATTTTCAACAGGCGTGATTGGGCAAGTATTGCCCATGGCTTGTTTTGAGGACAATGTATCTACATTGATTTCTAGTTTAGTAATAGACAATTTATCCCAAGTGGCGCAAGCCATTATGACCACTGATTTGGTCGATAAAGTGCATTCTGAACAATTTAAAATAGGTAGTGATTTGATTACCATCACTGGTATTGCTAAAGGCTCAGGCATGATTCGCCCTGACATGGCAACCATGCTTGGTTTTATTTTTACCGATATTGAAGCCACTCAATCTGAACTACAAAATTGTTTAACTCAAGCCGTTAATCAATCCTTTAATCGCATTACTGTTGATGGTGACACTTCTACTAATGATGCTTGCACGTTAAGTGCGACTGGCACATCTGGCGTTAAAATTAATGATTGTATGGATGAGTTTCAACAATCACTAAATATTGTCACCAAAACGTTAGCACATAAAATTATTAAAGATGGTGAAGGTGCAACTAAGTTTGTCGAAGTGTGCGTTAAGGGTGGAGTAAGCACCAAGGACTGTCTTGAAGTGGCCTATACGGTTGCGCATTCACTTTTGGTTAAAACCGCTTTATTTGCTTCCGATGCAAATTGGGGGAGAATTTTAGCAGCAGTAGGGCGTGCCAATATTGCGCATTTAAAAGTTGAGGAAGTGAGTATTTATTTAGGTGACGTATGTTTGATTAAAGCAGGGGAGTTGAATACCCACTACACTGAAGTGCAAGGTGAGGTGCAAATGGCAAAATCTGAAATTGTTATCACAATTGAAATTGGCAAGGGTGCGTCAAAAGAAAGTGTATGGACAACTGATCTTTCTTATGACTATATAAGAATTAATGCAGAATATAGGACTTAACCATCATGAACGTTTATAGACTTTTAATTTCATGTCTAGATGCGCATGGCTGGGCTTGTTAGTCAGTCAATCTATTTTTAAGCATCAGGGTTAATATTAAGGAGGCTCACCATCATCTTGATGAACAAAACCAACATTTTTTTTATGCGCATTGAAATTGAATCAAGTTCTTTGTCTTGTTCCTTAAGTGAATTTAAAAATGTTTTTATCTTAGTTGACAATCAATACAATATGGTTTAGCGATTAAGCAATGCGGCTCAGTTAAAGAGAGTATTAACCATGGGTTCTAATCCTTCTCATTGTGTGGTAGATTTATTGCACCGTGGACACGAGTTCGAGTTAGAAGGTGAGGTTATTGGTGTGCTTTCAAACCATAATAAGCTTTCTAAATTGGCCAGTTGGTATGGAGTGCCCATTTAAGCAAGTGAGTACTCATCAAGCAACTAAAAATGATAATTTTGCCAAAATGAGCAAAGGGGTAAATACCATTTAATCCTGATGTGATTGTTTTAGTGTATATTGTATGCAAATTATTCCTAAAAATCTATGCAATCAATACAAAAATAAAATTATTAATATTCATCATAGCTTCTTGCCATCATTTACAGGTACAAACCTCCATATTCTCGTGCTGCACAGCGTGGTGTTAAGTTAATTGGTGCAACTTGTCATTATGTTAGTGGTGTATTAGATGAGGCTCGATTATTGAACAAGATGTCACCAGAGTGAATCATGGTGGTAGTGCAGATGATATGAAGAAAATAGGACAAGATATTGAGAAAATTACGCTAGCAAAAGGCTTGCAATGCCATTTGGAAGACCGAGTGTTAGCTTGCCATAATAAAACTAAGGGTTGTGTTATTAGTGGCATGTCTGATGGTGGTTCTCCCATGACAACTAAATCGGTTTCATTGTTACTTAGTTTTCAAATAAAAATTTGCGATTAGCTACTTCTAAATGAAAAGTCATTTTTGGATGTTGCTGTTTAAATCTTGCCAAGATATAGCTAATGAATAAGTTGGTTGTAGTGGCAACTGCAATTTGCAGATGTCCAGAGTTAGGATCTAGTGTTTGCTCAATATCAGATTTGCTTTGTTCTAGTCTGTTAATCACTTCCAAACAGGTTTGATATAGTTTATTTCCAATAAAAGTAGAATGGATACTTTTGCCTTTAATATTGATCAAATTAGAATCAATATTTTTTTGTAGTTGTTGAATTTATACACACACAGCAGGTTGTGTAATATTAAGCTCTTTGCTAGCTTTGGTAAAACTGGATAGACGTATTACCGCTTCAAAACTGTATAACTGTTTCAATGTGTAGTTAACCATATTGATAAGATTTATTTCTGAAATAATCATAAGCAAATATTGTTTTACATTATTGATAGTGTCTTGTATCATAAACATTTTTTAATAGAATAGGAGTTCATCATGGATCAATCGAATAGATACGCGGATTTGTCATTAGACGAAGACACGCTATTAGCTGAAGGCAAACATATTCTTGTTGCCTATACCATGACCCCCATGCCTGGTTTTGGTGGTTATTTAGAAATTGCTGCTCATTTTGCAGCAGAATCATCCACAGGTACAAATGTTGAAGTATCGACCACAGATGATTTTACTAAAGACTTGGATTGTATGGTGTATGAAATTGATGAAGCCAAAGGCATTATGAAGCTTGCATACCCTAATGAGTTGTTTGACCGTAATTTAATTGACGGCCGTGCAATGGTTGTGTCTTTCTTGACGCTTGCTATTGGTAATAATCAAGGCATGGGTGATGTTCAGTGTGCACAAATGATCGACTTTCATGTGCCTAAAGCTATGTTAGATATTTTTGACGGTCCTTCTGTTGATATTAGAGATTTATGGAATATTTTAGGTCGTTCACGTACTGAAGGTGGTTATATTGCTGGTACAATTATTAAACCTAAGTTGGGCTTGCGCCCTAAGCCTTTTTCTGAAGCGGCATACCAATTTTGGTTAGGTGGCGACTTTATTAAGAATGATGAGCCTCAAGGTAACCAAGTTTATGCTCGTATGAAGGATGTAACACCTTTAGTTTCTGATGCTATGAAGCGTGCTCAAGATGAGACTGGCGAAGCTAAGATTTTCTCTGCTAATATTACCGCTGATGATCATCATGAAATGATTGCTCGTGGTGAATATATTTTAGAGACTTTTGGTGAAAATGCGCATCATGTTGCTTTTCTAGTTGATGGTTATGTGGGTGGTTGTGGCATGGTAACAACTGCACGTCGTAACTTCCCTAGTCAGTACTTGCATTATCATAGAGCGGGTCATGGTGCGATTACATCGCCATCTTCAGTTCGTGGTTACACTGCTTTTGTTTTGGCTAAACTTTCTCGCCTTATGGGTGCGTCTGGTATCCATGTGGGTACAATGGGCTATGGTAAGATGGAAGGCGGTGCTGATGATAGAAACACCGCATACATGATTGAGCGTGATAGTGTTGATGGTCCGGTCTATCATCAAGAGTGGTTTGGTATGAAGCCAACAACACCAATTATTTCTGGCGGTATGAACGCGCTACGTTTGCCAGGTTTCTTTGAAAACCTAGGTCACGGCAATGTAATCAACACTTCTGGCGGTGGTTCTTATGGCCATATCGATTCTCCTTCGGCAGGTGCTAAGTCACTACGTCAAGCTTATGAGTGTTGGATGGCGAAAGCAGATCCAATCGAGTTTGCTAAAGATCATAATGAATTTGCTCGTGCATTTGAATCATTCCCGAGCGATGCTGATTCTTTATATCCTGGTTGGAGAGACAGGCTAGGCGTTCACAAGTAAAACTTGTAGCAAATAGTTCATAAAAAGCCTCTGCCACATGCAGAGGTTCTTTTTATATAAAGCATCAAAATATAAACATTATAAATTTAGGATGGAGCTATGTCAGATTTCGATATCAATCAATTTAAGATTAAATTAGAGCCTCTTTATGAAACTCAATCAAACGAAGTAGAGCTATACACTGCAGCATATAATGCAAAATTACCAGTGATGGTCAAAGGGCCGACAGGTTGTGGCAAATCTCGTTTTATTGAACACATGGCTCATAAACTAGACAAGCCTATTATCACTGTATCTTGTAACGAAGATATTACCGCTTCGGACTTGATTGGTCGTTTTTTGTTAGACACTAACGGTACTCGCTGGGTAGATGGTCCACTAACACTAGCAGCACGTCATGGTGCAATTTGTTATTTGGATGAAATTGTAGAAGCACGCCAAGATACAATGGTGGTTATTCATTCCCTGACTGACCATAGGCGTGAGTTAATGTTGGATAAAAAAGGTGAACTTGTCAAAGCACATTCAGACTTCCAATTGGTGATTTCATATAACCCAGGTTATCAATCATTGATGAAGGATCTTAAACAATCAACTAAGCAACGTTTTACTGGCATGGATTTTGATTATGCTAACGCTGAATTAGAAGCCAGTATTGTTGTTAAAGAGTCAGGTGTTGATACTAATATTGCAACTAAATTAGTCAAGCTTGCTCATGCAACTCGTAATTTGGTTGGTCACGGGCTTGATGAAGGCGCATCAACGCGACTACTTAATTATGCGGGCACACTAATTGCCTTAGGCGTTGGCGTGAAAGATGCCTGTAACATGGCACTGATATGCCCAATTACTGATGACGCAGAAATTCGCACCACCATGAGTGGTGCAATCGATGCAATCTTTGATTAAGAGCTCTTTAGATAGTATGGCTGATCAACATCAATCTTTAAATTGTTCTTTTAATACGGTTCAAAGAGTGTTTGCTGCAAATATTGAGCAAGCCACTCAAAAACTCTCAGAACAAAGTTTAATCGAGTACTACAAAGGCGCTGAATTTTTAGCAAAAATTGGGCAAGGCGATGCTTTGTCTATTGCTTTTTTGAAAATCATGCCTTGGGTAGGTGAATTTTATGGTGATGGTAGTATTCAAAAAATTGTGGATTTTACCTATCAAAAGATATCTAGAACGCCCAATAAAGGAGCGGTTGAGCCATTTTTAAACAGTTTTATTGATGTTGTTGAACATACAAACAATGCTCAACTTGATGAGTATCTGGATTTAATTGAATATCATTTAAGCAAAACCACATTTTCAGTACATGGCATTCATGATACGCACACCTCCCCATCATTAATAGCCATACTTACCAATATGCATTTGTTGTTGGAGCAACTAGAATTTGAAGGTATTTATGAGTGGATTAATTACGGTTTAAAATATTTTCAAGACCATCCTGAACGGCAAGAGGAATACTTTTCATTATCAAGTGCGGATTCAAAAGCTGTATTTCAACGCCAAAGAAAAGGTTTGTTGTTTAGTGATGTTGAGCGAGAGATTAATTTATTTCAGCGTGCACTTTGGAAAACGGACTTCATGTACGCACCATACTCTCCAAATTTTGAAAAGTTAGAACATTTGCACCCTTATTTAGAAGACAGTGTTATTCGTTTGCCTGATATTTATGAGCCATTAAACGGTATTGATGCTTGTAAGCGTTATATGGCTTTAGTGGCACACTTGATTGTACATCATCAATTTACCACCAAGATTGTGGCCGATAATGTTTCGCCACAGCAACGATTTTTTACCGAGATTTTTGAAGATGCTCGGGTTGAGTATTTGGCCATTCAAATTTACCCTGGTTTGAAAAATCTATGGTTAAGCCTAATTCCAATTGTTGATGAGTTTGATTGTGACGATAAGCATCAATCTTGCTTGAGACACCGCGCTATTATGCTCACACGTGCGCTACTTGATAAGAATCATCCTTATAAAAATCAAATTATCCTAGATTATGTTGAAAAATTTAAGGCGTTAATGAGTGCAGAGGAAACAAGAACATTAGATAGTTTAAGCCTTGGTTTGGGGTATTTAATTAAAACAAGAAGTGCTTCAGATACATTAGCCAGTATTTATTTTGAAAATACAGAGGTGACTTATCGAGATGATAATCGTTCAATGTGGTTGTTTATCGAAGAGTTTGATGAAGAGGATAACATCTTTGAACATCAAAAAAGATCTGAAGATGATGAAGAAGGCATTGAAGTAATACCGCCACATTATTATGACGAATGGGATTATGCCTATGAGTCTTATAAGCCTGATTGGGCGGCTGTGTATGAGAGATTACATTCACATACTAATGCTTCAAAAATTGAGCAAATTTTAGACAAACATTCAACTTTGGTTAAGCAACTTAAAAAAGTGCTAGATTTGCTTAAACCACAAAATAAAAAACGCCTACGTTATCAAGAAGAGGGTGCTGAGCTAGACCTTGATATTGCATTGCGTAGCGTGATTGATATTAAAAATGGCTCTCCTCAACCCGATACCAGAATAAATGTTGATTTTGAACACGATTCTCGCAGCGTGTCAGTGTTGTTGTTGTTAGATTTATCAGAGTCGTTAAATGAAGTTGTAGAGCAATCTGGACAAACTATTTTAGAACTCTCACAAGAGGCAGTCTCTTTGTTGGCTTGGGCAGTGGAGCAGTTGGGTGATAATTTTGCCATTGCTGGTTTTAATTCTGACACTCGGAAAAAGGTTATGTACTATCATATCAAAGGCTATAATGAACATTGGGATGATGCAGTTAAAGCACGTTTGGCTGATTTGAAAGCCGAATTTTCTACTAGAATGGGTGCTGCTATTCGCCACGGTGCACATTACTTAGATTTACAGCAGAGCGATAAAAAATTAATGTTAATTTTGACCGATGGAGAACCTGCTGATATTGATGTTCATGATTCAAAAATCCTAATTCAAGATACACACAAAGCTGTGCAAGAAGCCCAACAAAAAGGCATGTATCCTTATTGTATTAGTTTGGATAAAAAAGCAGATGAATATATTGCTGATATTTTTGGCTCGCATTACTCAGTGATTGACCGTATTGAGTCTTTGCCTCAAGAGTTGCCAAAATTGTTTTTATCATTGACTAAGTAATGTTTATTAATACGGTTGCTGTTAATATTGATTTTGATTATCAAGGTCAGCATTACGCATTAAAAGATGTGATAAACATTGACCATATTATTTACCATGAAAATTTTTATCATTGCGTTTATTTATCCATTGCACAATCCAACAATATTGATTTACACTCTTATCAATTAGAAATAATGATGGACCAAACTATTGTTTTTTCCAATGAAAAAGGATGTGTTCAAGGATGTGTTAGTCAAGGTATTTTGGATTTAGTATTATTAAAAGAAGCATACCAAAAAGTAGAATGTTTACCAGTCATTGAGCGTATTATCCAGCAGCACATTCCCAAACTAGAGCATAGTGACAATATCACTAAGGCGTTGGTAGATGCCTATATTTTAGGAAAAAGTGCCAGTTAGTTTTTATTTAAACTCTTGTTCTACAAAATCCAAATCAATCTGAATATTAGACTGATCAAGCAATTCTAAACATTTAGGCACTGCCAAAAATACCGCACCTAAACATACCGAAATTGCAGCTGGCTTACCTGGTAGGTTGATAATTAAGCTACTGCCACGTGTACCTGCCGTTTGGCGGGATAAAATAGCCGTAGGAACCGTACACAATGATACGTTACGCATTTGCTGCGCAAAGCCATCAAAGATACGTTCACATACAGTGTGTGTTGCTTCGGGCGTCACATCACGTATTGTAGGTCCAGTGCCACCAGTGGTTAAAATTAGGTTGCAACACTTATTATCAGCAAAATCAATCATGGTTTTTTCAATTAAAGATTGCTCATCTTCAATAATGACGGCTTCTATCTCATAAGGAGAAAGCACGGCATTTTTAATCCAATCTTGCATAGCAGGACCACCAATATCCTCATATTCACCGCGAGCAGCGCGATCAGATATACTAATAAAGCCAATTTTAATGTTTGTTTTGCTCATATATTCAAAGACCAGTTAGTTAATTTTTTGATTAATTCTACCATTCAAGAGGTTATTAAAAAATAACCTAATTAGTCAATTTTAACCAAATTCAAATTGTTTTCTTACTTTACTTTGATATAAATATAAAAAACTTGTATTTTCTTAATCTAAGTCAAGGTTTTTTAATTAGATTGGTGGTGGTGACTCTTGCAATGATGGATAATCCAGCAGAATTGAAAATTGCTTCAGGCGCTTTGATTAGAAAAATTCTTGCTGATACTGGTACCTATTTACAAAATGCGGATTATATTTGGTTGGTTATTTTAATTTCACTTTCTATTGCTTCTTAGTTAGGCAAGAACAATATTACCGAGGACCATGCCTTTCCTAAGGCTGGATCAGTTTTAGGTGTATCTATTAAAATTATTGTAATGTTGATTTTAGGTCTTGCGACTGCAGCCTTTGGCTTGTGGTTGATGTTGCCTAAAGTTGGCATATGGGTTAGGATTAATGGTAAGTAAATGGGCAGCATTGCCTATTATTATTGCTTTAAGCGTGTTTTTATTAAAGTTTTACCTTTGGATACTAGCTATAAAGAAGGCCTGAAGCGTCAGTATAAGATTGTTGAAAACAAGCATACTTGGACGATGAGTATTATTTATGTGATGATATTTAGCTCTTTTATTGGTTATGCAGCAACGCTAGCTTTATCAATTAAAGTTATTTTTGGTTTTCAACATCTTTCTGAGTCTGATGGTTTGGTTGCCTTAGAAGGTGCGGAGGCATTAATGAAACCTGAGATTTATGCGGTAGCTATTGCTACTTTAAATAACGGCGGTTAGGTTCACGATGTTCCTAATCCAGATACTCCATCAGCACTCACTTATGCTTGGATGGGTGTTTTTGTTGGCACCCCTATTCTCGACCTCTTGCTATAGGGTGATTGCTGATAAGATTAGCGGTGCTAAAGTAACACAAATTATCTTTGGTGTTATTTGCAATGACTGGCTTGGGTAATGGCTCTACTTTTAGAACTATTTCACAAATGTTTAACAAAGAACAAGCAGGCCCTGTACTGGGCTAGACATCCGCAGTAGCGGCGTATGGTGTGTTTATTTTTCCTAAAATATTTGATTTATTGATCTACATCAAGATTTTATCAAAAGTGCTGAGTAATAATATTTCAATGATTAAGATATTTAGTAACTAACAAAAGAGTAAGATAGAAATAGGAGGTAAGAACGAGTCATTCACTAGATAGAACAACATTTTTTACCCAATCAAAGCTTGAAGATTTTTCTAATGGCCACGGGAGATTGGTACATGAAAATAGAGATTGGGAAGGGACTTATCGCAATCGCTGGGGGATGATAAAGTTGTTCGTTCAACGCATGGTGTTAACTGCATGGGCTCATGTAGTTGGAAAATTTATGTAAAAAATGGCTTGGTAACTTGAAAAACGCAACAAACTAATTACCCAAGGATTCGTTTAGATTTACTAGACCATGAACCTAGGGTTGCCAAAGAGATGCAATATACTCATGGTATTTGTATAGTGTCACTCGGCCTTAAATATCCTTTAATTCGTTCTAGATTATTAAAAGTTTAGCGTGATGCTAAAAAGCAAAATATTGATCCTGTTGGTGCGTAGAAATCCATTATGGACGACAAGGCTAAAACGAAAGAATACAAACAAGTTCATGGCTTAGATAGTATGGCTCGTGCTGATTGGGATGAAGTTAATAAGATTATTGCAGCTACCAATATCTATACTACCAAAACTTATGGTCCAGATAGGGTTGTTGGCTTTTCGCCTATTCCTGCAATCTCAACGATACCTTATGCGGTGGATTCTTGTTATTTATTACTTATCGGTGGCACTTGTTTAAATTTTTACGATTGGTATTGTGATTTACCAGTATTCATCTCTTCAAATTTGGGGTGAGCAAACTGACGTACTAGATAGGGTGCTGATTGGTATAACTCATCTTACTATTATATTATGGTATGGGATTCTAATGTACCTCAAACTCGTACCCCAGATGCTCACTTTTTTACAGAATCTCGTTACAATGGCACTAAAACAATTATGCGTATTTGCAAAATGCACCTGAGATGGTTACACCACCTGTGGTAAGGCCACATTCTATGGTTACTAGCGAAGTGATAGAAAAACCAGAATGGGGCCTAATTGGGAAGAGATTTTAGGTAGTAAATTTGAAAAACGTTCAAAAGATTACAATTTCAAAACCATAGAAAAAGATTTGTATGAAGCTCAGTTAAAAATATTCTTAGATCCAGACGATAAAGCTGTTCAAACACAAGCTAAAAAAAGATGGTGTACCCAGTTGGATTGAAGCTGCTCAAAATTCATTCATTCATTTATAAAATGACAATTGACTGGAAAGTGGCTTTTCCACTATATCCTGAGTATAGAATACTGTCTATGGTTTGGTATGTACCACTATTATCTCCAATGCAAAATGCAATTGAAAAGAGTGTGATTAACAATCGAGGCCCTACTCTAAATATCGAGGAAGTTGTGTATTTCAATTCATTATTTGGCGAATATGCTCACAACAGGCGATGATAAACCTATTATATTTGCTTTAAAGAGAATGGTTGCAATGCGTAACCTTATGCGTGTTTTACGAAAAGAAGGTATGTTGTAGGGTGGTAATTTGTTTTATGTATGGTAATTGATTTTGATGTGGATAAAAAGTCTGTCGAAGCCAAGTTATTTAACTTGTTTCGCTATGTAAAAGCAAGCTTATAAAATATTGGCATGAGACGCCCAAGGGGTTGAGTACAGGATAAAAGTTCTAAAATTGCTTTTTCTTTACTGAGTTTGGTTGATTAAATTTTTATCATTCACCTTATTGAAGGTGTTTTAAAATACATATATATAGATAAAGTGTATT
The DNA here is from genome assembly GCA_021730205.1 of Candidatus Ruthia sp. Cpac_8_S14. GTDB lineage: Bacteria > Pseudomonadota > Gammaproteobacteria > PS1 > Pseudothioglobaceae > Ruthia. The sequence continues at coordinate 278,674 of CP072533.1, forward strand.
CATGATTATCTGTTGAACTACTAAGGGGGAAGTGGTGAACAATAAAGAATTATTAATAGCCATAGATGCGTCCATAGAAGTTGCTACGGCTGGATTTTTTTCTAATATTATTCTACAAAGCACCGACTCCCCTTTAATTATTGCCTCAACTGGCGTTGGTATTTGGCTTGGTCACACGCTTTAGTTTCTCGTCCGTGGAACTTAGTTTCTGCTGCAGTAGGCAAGAGGCAAGGCAGTTTTAGAGATAAAAATCCATTTGAAGATTTTTTGTAATCAGGTTGTTCGTAAGAAACTAAGGGTATTGTTCTATCCGCCAGTTACTGGCGGATAGAAGGCCACTTCATCTGTTTCACTGATAATAACCGCATCATTGGCAATTTCTTGATTAACTGCACAAAGAATATTATTTGGAAAATGATGCTCGCCGTGTCTGTCAATAAGTTGTTCTTTTAATTGTGCTGTTGTGCTGTTGGTAGCGAGAGTAATCTCTTCACTAGAAAGTTTAAGGGACTCTTTAAGTGAAGCAAAATATAAAATTTTCATAATTTATTTCTTTAAGTACTATTTTATCCACCAATTTCTACCATTTGTCGGTTACTAATATTGTCAATAACAGAGTTAAACCCATGCTTTTCAGGTTTTTTATTAATTGCATTTAGAATCATGCGTTTAATTTCATCATCCGTTAAATTTGAACGTACAATATCTTTTAAAGGAATTGAATCTTCTTGTCCTAGGCATAAGATTAAATCTCCTTTGGCAGTCAGTCTAACACGATTACAGGCTTGGCAAAAATGATTTGATACGGCACTAATTATACCTACTGTAGAGTTTGTGTATTTAATTTTAAAATTATGAGCAGGACCGGAATTTTTATTAGATGCAATAGGGGTTAATTGATTGTTTAGGTGTTTGTTGATTTTAGCAAAAATGTTTTTTTCACTAATGTGTTGAGCAAATGCTTCTATGCCTGATAATCCAATTGGCATGGTCTCAATAAAGCGGATATCAATGCCTTTATTAATGGCAAAATCAATCATTGATCCAATTTCATCATCATTGACGCCACGCATTGCCACCACATTAATTTTAATTGGACTCATGCCTGCTTGTACTGCCGCATCAATGCCTTTAATAACTTGTGTTAAATCGCCACCACGAGTAATCTTCTCGAACCTTCCAGGAATCAATGAATCAATAGAAATATTCACTCTATTAATGCCATTTTGATAAAGCTTCCCAGCAAATTTTTCTAATAGATGTGCATTGGTTGATAAAGGCACATCATTAATACCATCAATACGACTGATGAGTTTAGCAATTTTAAAAACATCTATTCGTAGTAGCGGTTCACCCCCTGTTAATCTAACTTTGGTAATGCCCAACTGTGCAAAAAGTTGAACGATTTTTTCAATATCTTCATAATTTAGAATGTCTTCACATTTGCAATTTGGTGTGTGTTCATCATCACGACAATAAAAACATCGGTAGTTGCAGTGTTCAGTTACCGAGAGTCTTAGGTAGTTAATCTCTCTACCAAATTTGTCAACTAACTTAGGCATTTCGCTTGGATTGCTGTGTATCACTTATCCAATGGCCAGATTTTCCGCCCTTTTTTTCTAGTAATTGAATTTCTCCAATTTTGATAAAACGATCTACTGCTTTGCACATATCATAAATAGTTAGTGCTGCTACACTTGCTGCGGTGAGTGCTTCCATTTCTACGCCAGTTTTGCCGTCAAGTTTAACAAGCGTTTTAATCTCAATCGTGCCATCTTTTTCATTAGGCGTAAGCTCAATCGTTATTTTTGACAGCATTAAGGGGTGGCAAAGTGGAATTAAATCCCAGCATTTTTTAGCAGCGCAGATGCCAGCAATACGCGCTACAGCGAGTACATCTCCTTTAGCATTTGAGCCAGATAATATCAGTTCAAGGGTTGATTGTTTCATACTAACCACAGCCATGGCGGTGGCTTCACGTATGGCAACTTGTTTATCAGACACATCAACCATTTGTGCATGACCTTTTTGGTTAATATGGGTTAATTTATTACTCATGATAACATTTCATTTAGTGGGTAAAAATTTAGAACTTCACCTCGTTTAACAGTGGTTTTTTCTGGAATTTCTATCAATCCATCTGCCCACACCATGGAACTAAGCACGTCAGAGCCTTGTTTTGGATACAAATTGGCCTTAGTGGGGAAGGTTGCATGGTCAAGGCGCACACGCACAAATTCACGTCTAGGTTTTGGCCTATGCCAATCAAAGTTTGCTTGAGTTTTAAAAGCAGTATTTAGATAGTGACTTGCACCTTGCATTCTTTTAATAAAAGGTCGAGCAAAGAGTAAAAAAGTCACCATGGCAGAAACTGGATTGCCTGGCAGCCCAATAAAGGCACAATGTCCTAGATTGCCAAAAGCAAGTGGTTTGCCTGGCTTTATCTTGATACGCCACAAGTTTAATTGGCCTAACTCTTCTATAGCAGGCTTAATATAATCCTCTTCACCAACAGACACGCCACCTGTGGTTATGATTAAATCACAGTCAGATTTTAATGCCTCTAGCGCATCACAAGTGGCATTAAAGGTGTCTTTAATATTGCCCAAGTTGATAACTTCGCAACCAAGCTTGTTTAGTAATGCTACTAATGAATAGCGATTAGAGTTAAAAATTTGCCCTTGTTGTAACGCATTTCCAGGCTTGGCCAACTCATCACCTGTGAAAAATACACCGACTTTAATTTTATGAAACACTTTAAGTTTACTTATGCCCACAGAGGCAGCCAGCGCAATATCTTGTGGTTGTAGTTGTCTTCCTTTGGGTAAGATGACATCACCTGATTGGATGTCATTACCCATAGGCCTGATGTTTTCACCTAGTGAAATGGGTCGATAAACTTCAATTTTTGATTTGTTTTCAATCAACTCGCATTCCTCTTGCATGAGCACTGTATTAGCACCTTTTGGTATGGGAGCACCTGTAAATATACGTGCTGCACAACCTGATGCTAGTGTACCTCCAGTGCTGCCTGCAGGAATACGGTTATTAATTTTAAATGCAAATCCGCCTGATGTATTTATTTGATTTTCTTTAAGATTAATGACGTAGCCATCCATGGCAGAATTATCAAAACTAGGGACAGAAATATTGGCATGTATATCAACAGCCAGCATTCTGTTTAATGTATTATCAAGTTCTATTAATTGAGTGCTATTAGTAACCTTAGCAGAACTTGTTAATATTTCTAAGGCTTCATCAGTAGAAAGTAAGGGTTGTGGTTCAACTTGTTGGTTGTCCATGGTAAATTTTACGGTTTATATATTAAAGTTAATTGTTTGATTGTATCATACAGCCTATACATTCGACAACAACATACCCATATGAAGAACATTATTAAAAGTGACATCACTGCTGTCATACTTTCAGGTGGTCAGGCCATGCGTATGAACCATCAGGATAAGGGTTTAATTTTATTTAAGAACAAGCCTTTGATTAGTTATGTGGTTGATATTATCTATCAAGATGTACATAGTATATTAGTGAGTGCCAATAGAAACCTTGATGCATATCAAAAATTTGGTAAGGTTATCGCTGATAGTTTGCCTGAATTTCAGGGGCCACTTGCTGGTATTTTATCGGCTTTGATTAAAATCAAGACAAAATATTTATTGGTCGTGCCGTGTGATGGACCGTTTATTAATCAAAGTCTTGTGGCTAGATTATTAAAAAATATGCAACAGTCTGATGTAAGTATTTGCGTGGCAATACAGGGGCAAAAAATGCACCCTACTTTTTCATTAATTAGTGTCAGTTTAAAAGATAATTTGAGCGAATTTTTAGTACAAGGTAATCGCAAGATGAGCATGTGGTTTAAGAGTAACCATGCACAAGAAGTTGATTTTTCAGACCAAGTAGACATGTTTATTAACCTAAATTCACCTGAAGATTTTAAGATTAAATAGTAAGATTATTCCCAACGGTTTTTTTGGCTTTTGTCACTACTTTTAGCTTTAACCCATTTATTTTTGTTTTGAGTGTATTCTTTTTTCCAAAAGGGTGCTTGAGTTTTTAAATAGTCCATGATGAGTTCACAAGATTCAAAAGCAGATTGACGATGTTTGCTACTGGTAATAATCAATACGATTTGATCATTAATATTTAAATCACCCACACGATGAATAATAGTTACATTACCAATAGACCAGCGTTTTTTGGCTTCATCAACAATGGATTTTAGTACTTTTTTAGTCATCCCAGGGTAATACTCTAACGTCATTTTTTGAATTGGAGTGTCATCTAAATCACGTACAAAACCAATAAAACTGACCACTGCGCCAATATCAGAACCGTTGTTTTTGACCAGTGCTATCTCTGTTGTTAAGTCAAAATCTTGTTGTTGTATGATTATTCTATCCATGTTAAAAAAACTCCCTAATAATAAAAATATTATAATAAATTAAGTCACTTGAACTTAATTTTTTGATATAATCTCACGCAGTTACCTGATGAAGGGCAACAATAAACACAGGCGTTTACTTAATTTTTCTTGATGGGATTATTAAATAAACGTTTTTTTTCGTCAATTTCAAAGTAGAGTTGGTAGTTAGGTATTGAAGCCGGTCATTGTATTTTTCTGTCTATGTATATAAATATGATAACCGGCTTTTTTTTGCTTTATAAAACATTAAAACAAGGCAGGAGAATAGCATGAAAAACTTAATCATAGTTGGGTCGGGAATGAGTGCCATGAAGGTGGTTGATGAGGTGTTAAAAATTGACCCACTGATGTATCAAATTACCATTATTGGTGAGGAAAAAGTATTACCATATAACAGAATTATGCTCTCATCTGTTTTGGCAGGAGAGAAAGATTTTGAAGATATAAAGACGCATGATGAGTCTTATTTCTCTCAAAATAACATCACCTTTAAGCCAGGTTGCTTGGTGTCATCTATTGATAGATTAAATAAAAGTATTTTATTAACCAATGAGAGAACGTCATATTCAGTAGCATACGATCGATTGGTGATTTGCACAGGATCAAGGCCTTTTATTTTGCCATTGCCAGGTAAAACGTTAGAAGGCGTGGTATCGTTTAGAGATATTTATGATGTTGAGTATATGCAATCAAAAGTTGGTCAAGCTAAAAAAGTAGCAGTAATTGGCACGGGTTTATTAGGGCTTGAAGCTGCTAATGGGCTCAATGAGTTAAAGTTTGATGTCACTGTGATTGGTAACATGGATTCTATTATGAATATTCAACTAGATGCTTCATCTGGTGGTTTGTTGCAAAAAGTATTAGAACAGAAAAATATTAAATTCAAGCTAGGTGCGATAACCAATAAAATTATTGGAATAAATACAGTTAAAGCCTTAGAATTCGAGGATGGAACGGCAATGGATGTTGATATGGTTGTTATGTCGGTAGGCATCATTCCTGAAGATTCTTTAGCCAAAGCTGCAGGGTTACAGACAGACAGAGGTATTATTGTGGGTGATACAATGATGACTTCCGACCCCGCTATTTATTCAGTGGGTGAGTGTATTAAGCACCGAGGTATGTCGTATGGTTTGGTAGCACCACTGTTTGAACAAGCGCGTGTGTGTGCTGAGCAGGTGTGTGAGGTGTCTCATCATATATACACAGGCTCAGATATTTCTACCAAGCTAAAAATTTCAGGTGTGGATGTTTTCTCAGCAGGGGAGTTTGATAATCCTGAAGATGAGGTCATGTGTTCAAAGGACCATGCACTTAATACTCGTAAAAGATTGTCTATTAGAGATAACAAATTGGTTGGTGCAGTTTTATTTGGCGATTCAACAGATGGGTTGTTTTATTTTGACTTAATCAAAAAAGCAACAGACATTAGTAGCATTCGAAAAACTTTACTATTTGGTGATATCAATATTGACGACTCAAGCACAGGTGCCAAAGGTGTTGAGGAAATGGCCGAGGATGAACAAGTATGTGGTTGCATGGGTGTTACTAAAGGCGACATTGTAAGTGCAGTGATAGGTGGTTGTGATACTTTCGAGGTATTACAAGAAGAAACAGATTGTGCGACAGGTTGTGGTGGTTGTACTTCAGTAGCTAAACAAGTATTTAGCTTTATTACTGGTTCTGAAATATTAAGTAAAGACGCCTTGTGTGGTTGTACAAAACACTCAACAGAAGAAGTACGTCAATATATTAGAGTTTTAGATAAAGTTGTTAGTGTTAATGACGTTCGAAGTGCACTTGATTTTGACAACACTTGCGAGGCTTGTGGTGCTGCCATTAATTATTATTTATCTTCACAGTTTAATGAAGCGTATGTCCATAATGATGATGAACGACCGCATAATGAAAAAATGCATGCCAATAAGCAGAGAGATGGTACTTATTCTATTGTGCCACAAATACAAGGTGGATTGACAACACCTAAAGAACTTAAGGCCTTGGCTGATATTGCTGTTAAATATGATGTTCCCACGATTAAAGTAACTGGTGGACAGCGCATTGATTTATTAGGTATTCCCAAGGAAAATTTAAACGATATGTGGGATGAAATGACCGAGGCAGGCATGGAAGCTGGTTATGCTTATGGCAAGGCCACTAGAACGTGTAAATCTTGTGTTGGCATAGATCATTGTATGATGGGTACGCAAAATTCTATGGGGCTTTCTATTAAAATGGAAAACGCTGTTTGGTCACACTTTATGCCACACAAATTTAAAATGGGGGTGAGCGGTTGTCCCCGTAATTGTGCCGAAGTTACGATTAAAGATTTTGGTGTGATTTGTACTGAAAAAGGTTATGAAATTCATATGGCAGGCGCTTGCGGGATTCGAACTAAGACCTGTTTGAAAGATAGATTTTTTGAAACTGAAGAAGAAGTGATTGAATATCTTAAGGCTTTTGTGCAATTATATCGTATTGAAGCTAATTATCTTGAACGTGTGATGCATTTTGAAGAGCGTGTGGGTCTAGATTATATTCAATCCAAATTAGAGACACCTTCAATGATCAAACATTACGCAGATTTGCTACCAAAAACTATTAAAAACCCATGGGAAACAACAGACCACAGGCGTTCAGCATAATATAAGGAGTTAATGATGGAAGATAAATTCAATCTATTCTCATTTAAGGGTAAGTATCGCATTTTACATTTAACTTGGTTTGCTTTTTTTATGACCTTTGTTGTATGGCTTAGCCTCGGGCCAATGATGCCATTTATACAACAAGCCTTATCATTGAGCGATCAACAGGCAAAAGTACTGTTGATCCTTAATGTTACAATGACTATTCCAGCAAGAATTGTGGTTGGTATGCTGGTTGATAAATTCGGGCCTAAAATTATGTTCTCCTCTATTTTAGTTTTAGGTGGGCTTGTTTCAATTACATTTAGTTGGATGCAGTCTTATGAACAACTTGCTCTGCTTAGATTCTTGTCAGGTTTTATTGGCGCTGGATTTGTGGTCGGTATTCGTATGATTTCTGAGTGGTTTCCAGCAAAACAAACGGGTACTACACAAGGTATTTATGGCGGTTGGGGTAATTTTGGTTCGGCGGGTGCAGCCCTGTCATTACCTTTTATCGCAAGTAGTTTTGGCGAAATTGATGGTTGGCGTTATGCGATTACCATTGCTAGTGTGTTGGCAATAGGTTATGGAATTTTTTATTACTTTAATGTTACCAATACGCCCAAAGGATCAACTTATTTTAAGCCTAAAAAAATGGGCGCAATGGAAGTGAGTAGCTATTCGGATTTGGTGTTATATATTTTAATGAACATACCCTTATACCTTGCTTTGTCGCTACTCACTTGGAAATTATCGCCTAAAAAAATAAATATGATTTCATCAAGTGTGGAATTTAGCGTGTATATTGTTTTAGTATTGATGTTTGTTTTTCAAATGTTTAAAACTTGGAGTGTTAATGTACAGCATTTAAAGAATTCTGTGCCTAAGCAACATCAATATAAATTTAAACAGGTGGCGATTTTGGATTGGGCTTATTTGGTTACTTTCGGTACTGAATTGGCTGTGGTTTCAGTTCTAGCCATGTTTTACGTTGATTGGTTTGAGTTGCCTAAAATTACAGCGGCCTTGTTGGCAGGTGTGTATCCATTTATTAATTTATTTGCCAGACCGGGTGGTGGTTATTTGAGCGATAAATACGGCCGAAAGATAACATTAGTTGTCCTTTTCTCTGGCATTACTTTAAGTTTTTTAGCATTAGGTAACGTGGATCAAAGCTGGTCTATCTATTTAGTGGTAGTGTTGACAATTGTTGGTGGTATTTTTTCCAAAGCAGGCTCAGGTGCAATATTTGCCATGGTACCACTGATTCAAAGAAGGCTAACAGGTCAGATTGCAGGCATGGCAGGTGCATTTGGCAATGTGGGTGCAGTGTTATTTCTAACTGTAAATTCTTTGGTAGATTATGATAAGTTTTTTATACTAATTGGAATGGTTAGTGCGGTAGTATTAGCACTGATTGTTCTTTTTTTAGAAGAGCCGAAAGGACATATGACTGAGATTTTAGACGATGGCACGGTTGAAATAATCAAGCTAAATTAGTTATGGAACAATTAAAAGTTATTGTTAATTCACATTGCATGAGAGGTGTTAAAGAGGAAAATCAAGATGCCTGTGCCTATTATGTGCCCAATCCTCAAGTACTAGAATACAAAGGGATTGTAGGCGTTATTGCCGATGGTGTGAGTGCTTGCGAGCGAGCCAAAGAAGCAAGTAGCTGTTGTGTTAAGGGGTTTTTAAGTGATTATTATTCAACCCCTGAATCTTGGAGTGTTGAACATTCAGCTGGTCAAGTTATTTCAGCACTTAATAATTGGCTATATTCTCAATCAATGCGTTTTGGTGAAATTTCATCCATGTTATCTACACTTAGTGTAGTTATTATTAAATCAAATATAGCACATATTTTTCATGTAGGAGATTCACGAATCTATCGTTATAGAAAAGGAGTGTTAACACAACTGACTAAAGACCATATTTTAAGCCTTAACAAGGAAAGAACCTATCTATCAAGGGCGATGGGTTTTGATTTAAGCATTAATGTTGACTATCAAACTTTTGGTCTTGAACTGCGTGATCAATTTTTAATGACAACTGATGGTGTGCATGATTATTTGCAACATGCACTGCTAGCAACATTAATGAACAAAGCCTCGTCTGCTGATAAGATTGTTGAGCGAGCAATTAAGCAAGACTCTCAAGATAATGCCTCGGCTATGATCATAACGATTGAGCAATTGCCAGAAAAAAATCTAAGTGAAGTATTTGATGAATTAACCCAAAAACCTGTACCACCTGAGTTAACCAAGGGAATGAAAATCAATGGCTTTGAGATAGAATCTTTAATTATTTCAAGTGCAAAAATGCAACTTTATCTAGCTAAAGACATTAGTACTGAGCAGTTAGTTGCCCTTAAAACCCCTTCTGTTAATTTTGAAGATGATCTAGAATACTTACAACATTTTATGTATGAAAAGTGGGTAGGACAACGAGTACACAGCTCGAATGTCGTTAAAATTTATAACAGTCATAAAAAGGCTAACTTTTTGGCTTATGCCATGGTGTATGTTAAAGGACAAACTTTGCGAGCATGGATGGATGAAAATAAGCATTCTGATATTGAAATGGTGGTTAGTTTTGTGAAGCAAATTATTCAAGGGCTTCGAGCATTTCACCGTCAAGAAATGTTGCATTGTGATTTAAAGCCAGAAAATATTATGATTGATGAAATTGGTCAAATTAAGATTATTGATTTTGGCTCAGCCAGAATTGCAGGTGTGTCAGAATTGGTTAGCCCTATTAATTTCATAGGTAATCAGGGCACGCAAGGTTATACTGCACCAGAGGTAATTCTAAATGAAAGTGTTTCACAAGCCTCTGATCAATTTAGTTTAGGTGTAATTGTGTATGAGATGTTTTCATCTCATCTGCCTTATCAAAATAAATTAGATAAGAGTCTGAATATTAAGAAATTATCTAAATTAATTTATGAGCCAGTGTTGACATACAACTCAAGTTTACCTGTGTGGATTGATGGTGCTATACGCAAGGCGTGCTGCCTAGATTATACGCAAAGGTATGAGGCTTTATCAGAATTTTTATATGACTTGGAACATCCAAATTCAGTATTTTTATTACCTCAAAAGAACAAACAATCAAAATCAAAGTTAACGAAATACCGACTATTAAATACACTGTTGCTTGCATTAAATTTTATTTTGTTGTTAATATTGGCTTTTAAATAAAAGAAAAAAATGATGAATCTTAAGACAACTTGCCCCTACTGCGGTGTGGGATGCGGCATTGAAATTACCCGAACGGGGTCTGTATTAAAATTAACAGGAGATAAAGACTCTCCTGTTAATCAAGGCATGCTTTGTATTAAAGGGCAGACTTTATTAGAAACAGTAGGCACAGATAATGTGAGATTAATTAATCCATCATTAGGTAGTTGGGACAAGGCCATTAAAGCCGTGGCCAAAGCGTTTAGATCAACACCAAAACATCAAATAGCTTTGTACTTGTCCGGGCAAATGTTAATGGAAGATTTTTATGTTGCTAAACAATTTTCAGAAGCTTACGGCATTGACAATATTGAAAGTAATTCAAGGTTGTGCATGTACTCTACTGTTGAGGCCAATAAAAGAGCCTATGGTGCTGATATTGTACCTGTGTCATTTGATGATATTTATCAAGCACAAACTATTTTTATTATTGGCAGTAATACTGCGGATTGTCACCCTATTGTGTTTAACCATATTAAAAAATCCAAGGCTTTTGTGGTTTGTGTTGATGTCTATGAAAGTACCACAGCCAAAAAATCTGATTTATTTATTCAAGTTGAGCCTGGCAAGGACATGGGTATTATTAATAATCTGCCACACCAGTCTTGGTTTAAAGACAAAAAAGTACTCAGTGTTTACTCACAAGGATTAACCCAATCAACCGATGCAACTGATAAGGTCAATGCCTTGATTAATGCACATATTATCACTGGAAATATCAATAAACCTGGTTGTGGCGTATTGTCTTTAACAGGACAATGTAACGCCATGGGCGGTCGTGAAATTGGCATACGAACCAATGATTTAACTGCCACTGAATTTTTCTCCAACAATCAAATTAAAACCTTATGGGTAATGGCAACAAATCCTGCACATAGTATGATTAACTATCGACAATTTGAGACATTAATTGTGTCTGATTTTACAAGAACCCTAACTACTGATGATGCAGACATCGTTTTGCCAGCATGCAGTTGGTCAGAAAAAATAGGGCACATAAGAAACTCAGAACGTAGATATTTAAAGCAAAATGCCTTCTTACCGCCCGCTGGCGACTCAAAACCTGATTGGGACATTATTTGCTTACTTGCTAAAGAATTAGAACTTGATGGATTTGATTATCAATCAGCAGATGATATTTGGCAACAAATGGATATTGATGAATCTTGGCAGCCTAGAATTCAAGTTAAAGAAGAGTTGGTAGATATTAAAGTTACTCACCGTGCCGATAATGATTCAGTTAACAATGTTAGACTTTTGACACAGTGGCACTCAATGTCACGGACAGGAAAAAGCAAAACACTTAATAAAATGACAAAAGTTTCTAATGAAGTTATTTCTATGCATCATGTAAGCAATTCTGAATTATTTAAAAACAAAACCGTTGAACTGGATAAATATTCTAAACAACCTTGTTTTAAAGGTTAAGCAATCGGAAGGGTAGTTTTGCTTTTAAAATGGCGCCATTCATAACGGATGGGGTAGTTTCTACGATAGTCTTCAAAGTTGTTGATATTTTTAATGGCGTTTGCATCTTGTTGAAAATCATAAATTTCATTTAAAATGTCTTTTAGATTATCTCTATTTATGGATAATTCACCAGGATTAATTAAATCTCTGATATTTTTATCTTGTTTCTTGCCTAAGAAAGCACATAATGCTTTATATACTATAAAACTACCCATAAATTTTGCATCAACTGAGTGTCCGGCGATGTGTGGCGTAGCTAAATAGGCAGTATTTTGTAAACTTGGGTTGATATTAGGCTCGTCTTCCCAACAGTCAATAATATTAGCAAGTGTTTTATGCTTTTGCCATATTACTTCTTTTATCACACCACCACGTGCTGCATTAAAAAGAATGGTTTTGTTTGTGATGTGATGAAAATTATTTTCATTAAGTAGTTGATAGGATGGATGCTTACCATCAACGGTCAATGGTGTATGGAAAGTGACAATATCAGCGCTTAATGCTGTATTTAAATCAACAAAGTTGTCTAGATTTTCATGCATTTGGCGTGGTGGATCATTCAGCAAGGTTTTAATGCCCATCAATTTGGATTTTTCTGCCAATCTTGTACCCACATTACCGACACCAATAATACCCAAAGTTTTCTTTTGATAGTTAAAATTCAACTCATCTGCTAAATTAACAATAGTGCTTATCACAAACTCAGCTACTGCCATTGAGTTGCAACCTTGGGCTGAGAAAAATTGAGCACCCCTGGCCTTTAAATAGTCTTGATCAACATGATCCAGCCCAGCAACTGTTGAACCGACAAACTTCACCTGACTACCGCTCAATAACGCCTGATTAACTTGGGTACGCGAACGTACAATTAATACATCTGCATCTTTAACCGAGCTGGCGTTAATATTTCTACCAGCAATGGCAGTAATTTCACCAAAACAGTCAAAAATTTCCTTATAGGCATAACAAGCGTCGTCAATAACTAATTTCATTATGACCAATTAATTACTTGTTGATTGCGTATTTTAAGATAATCATTGGCTTTTGAAAAATGCCGACACCCTAAAAAACCACGATGTGCTGATAAAGGAGAGGGATGCGTAGTAGTAAGAATTAAGTGTTTATCTTTATCAACAAGTACCGCTTTCTTTTGTGCATAAGCACCCCAAAGCATGAACACTAAATGTTGCCTTTCTTCGCTTAAAGTTTTAATAATACCATCAGTAAATACCTCCCAACCTTGATTAGCATGGGAAGTTGCTTGATGAGCTTCGACAGTTAAAACACTATTAAGTAGTAAAACACCTTGTGTTGCCCAGTGTGTTAAATCACCACTTCGATTGGGCTCAATATTTAAATCATGATACAATTCTTTAAAGATATTGCCAAGCGATGGTGGTTTTTTTATGCCTTGGAGGACTGAAAAACTCAAACCATGAGCTTGCCCTAATCCATGATAAGGGTCTTGTCCAAGAATAATAACCTTAACTTTATCAAACGCAGTTAACTCAAACGCTTTAAACCAGTTTTTAGAATGGGGGAAAATAACTATTTTGGCTTGTTTTTGTTGTTGTAAAAATTGTTTTAGATCAATCATTGAATGTGTTTCAAGCAATGTTTTGATGCTTGAATGCCAGTTTTGTATGTTCATAAACTTATCCACCATAATCTTAAGCGATAACCCAGTGTACTCACATAACCCACCTCGCTAAATTTAATTTGATTATCTTTTGAGATGAAAAAACTTGTTGGCGTAGCTTTAACGCCAAGTAGCCTTGCTAAAGAGCCAGAATTATCATTAATGATATTGTCTGTTTTCATATCATGCTTTTGTGCGTATGCTTGCAAATCAGCATCAGAGCCAGATTGCATGGCAATATTAAGCACTCTATAATCACGACTTATACTCTGAATATTGTCATTTTCGAGTTGGCAAATGCCACACCAAGTCGCCCAAAAATGTATTAAAATTGGCTCACTTGAGTATGATGAAACAATCGCTCCGCTTAAAGTCTTGCTATTAAAGCTTGGTACAATACCACTACTCAAGTTGTGTTGCTGATAAGCACGAAAACTAAAAATAGCAATAATAATCAGCAACCATTGTAAAATTATTTTTCTTTTTTTCATGAATTACTATTATATATGACTGATTGGATAACGCGCTGGCAAGAAGGGAAAATAGGTTGGCATAAAAATCAACCTAACTCAAGACTAATTGAATTTATTGATTGTTTAAAACCAAGTACTAATGCTTGTGTATTTGTGCCATTATGTGGAAAAAGCGTTGATATGTTGTATGTTTTAGAAAAAGGTTTTAAGGTAGTGGGTGTTGAGCTAAGTGAGCTTGCTACTCAGCAGTTTTTTGTAGAAAATGAGTTGCGTTTTTCAACTAAGAAAAGTGGCAAATTTGTGATTTATTCTTCAAAAAATATTGATATTTACTGTGGTGATTATTTTGATCTTGATACCAGTATTTTGAATCATATTAGTGCTGTGTATGATAGAGCGTCTTTAATCGCACTACCTTTGGCTTTAAGAGCGAAATATGCATCTCACTTATACGCTATAATACCTGCTGATTGCAGGATGCTATTATTAACCTTAAATTATCCTCAATCACAAATAAGTGGACCGCCTTATGCGGTTAATAAGGCGGAGGTAGTTTTACTTTTTAAAGGGTTTGAATGTCGGCAGTTACAATGTTCTGATGACATTAAAAATGAGCCCAAGTTTCAACGTGTAAATGTTGATTTTATTGAAGAAGCAACGTATTGTTTGCGTAAAAGATAAGAGAGAAATGGCAAAGAAAATAAAAGGAATGGTGACGCAATTTGGCACTAAGGGATATGGTTTTATTACAGGTGATGATGGTGAAAAATATTTTATTCATCAAAAAAATATTTTTAATAAATCTCGTCTAAAAGTTAATACACGCGTTGTGTTTAGCGTACAAAACTCTGAGAAGGGTTGGGTGGCAATGGATGTTAATCTAGAAAAAAATGCTAAGGTGCCTAATCCTGAGTCTAGATCGTTATCGAATAATGCTGTTAAAGGTATGTTTGTCATTTTGTTTGTCATTCAAGCGATTGTTGTTTATAAAATATTTGTATGATAAAAAAATATTTACTCATTGCGTTAATTTCATTAACGCTTGGCGGGTGTTTTTCAACACCTGCCGTGCAAGTGAACAATATTTGCCATCTAATGGATGAACAGGTGAGTTGGTATCAAGCGGTTAAAGCTAGCGAGAAAAAGTATGGCTCACCTATGCATGTGCAGTTAGCTATTATGTATCAAGAATCGCATTTTGCATCAGATGCAAGACCGCCAAGAAATAAGTTATTTGGTGTCGTGCCATGGTTTAGATCAAGTAGTGCCTACGGTTTTGCACAAGTTAAAGACACAACTTGGGAATGGTATCAGCTAAAAACGAGTAATCAAAACGCCAATCGTGATGATTTTGACGATGCTATAGATTTTATTGGCTGGTACATTAATCAGTCCAGTAAGCGTTCTGGTATTGATAAATCAGATACTCACAATCAGTACCTTGCTTATCATGAAGGACATGCTGGTTTTAATAAAAAAACTTATTCTGCTAAGCCATGGCTGATAAAAATAGCACGTGGTGTTGATGACAATGCACAGCGTTATAAACACCAACTTAAACAATGTGCTTCTCAATTAGATGATAATAATGTTTGGAGACTCTTCTAGATTTTATGTGGGTAAAAGTTCTAGACCAAGCGCCAAAAGAAGGCATAATGGTTGAAGTTATTGTAGAGGGCAGAGATTTATTGATTACACTTAATCAAGGTGAGTTGTATTGTGCAGATAACCGTTGTCCACATGAAAATATTAAATTGACGTTAGGCTGTTTAAAAGGCAATCGAATTAAGTGTTCACTACATGGGTTTAGCTTTGATTTGACCACAGGGGATAGCGCACAAATAGATGTTGATAATTTATGCGTTTATCCTATCAAGCAAGAAAATAATAGAATTTATATTAATATTTAAAATCATGGAAACATCTAAAACACTCATGCACTCAATTATTCAACGCATAGCGACAGGCCCTGATTTGAGTAAAAATATTGATTTTGAAGAAGCTAAAGCAGGCATGCAAGGCATATTGCGTGGCGAGATTAATGAGGTACAATCAGCTATATTTTTAATTGCACTTCGCATGAAGCACGAAACACGTGAAGAGAATGAGGGCATTCTTGCTGCCATTCTTAGCGAATCTGATCAACAGCAAGTTATGGTTGATGATTTAGTAGATTTAGGCGA
Organism: Candidatus Ruthia sp. Cpac_8_S14; assembly: GCA_021730205.1. Lineage (GTDB taxonomy): Bacteria > Pseudomonadota > Gammaproteobacteria > PS1 > Pseudothioglobaceae > Ruthia. The sequence continues at coordinate 294,749 of CP072533.1, forward strand.
TCCTTACAGTGGTTATAATCGCTCTGTTCCAATTTCATCATTTTTACCGCCATTGTTGGCTGAGCTTGGTTTGCCTACTGTTATTCATGGCTTGGACAGTGTATCACCAAAATATGGACTCACTCATCGACATATTAATGAAGCTTTGGGTTTAGAGGTTGACCGCTCAACTGCACAAGCAAAAGCTCGGCTTGAAGATAACAATATTGGTTGGTCATATATTGATCAAGCAAACTACTGCCAAAGCTTGCACAGCCTTGTGCCTTTGCGCAATCAAATCATTAAACGCAGTGTGATTAACACAGTAGAAACTTTAATTGGAGCATTGCGTGGCAAAAAAACGCATTCTATTTTGGGTTATGTGCATAAGCCTTACCCCCCTATTTATGCACACTTGGTAACTGTTTCGGGTATGGATACATCGTTGTTAGTTCGTGGTGTTGAGGGTGGTGTAATTCCTTCACTTCGACAAAAAGGTTTAATGATTTCTTATCAAGGCTTGGTTGAGCAAGGTAGAGTAGATATTGACCCTAAGTCGTTGGGCATTAATCAAGATATACGTACTATTTCATTTCCTAGTGAACTAGATGTACATAGTGACATTAAAGTCTTGGCAGATTACACAGTTAAATTAGGAAAATCTGCCTTATCGGGTGAAAAAGGGCTGTTTTATGATGGTTTGGTTTTGGCTGCTAGTTTGATTCTTTGGCACACTAAAAAAACCAGTTCATTAGTTGAAGCTGCCGACATAACAAGAATAGCCTTAAATTCCGGTAAAGCATTGAACCGTTTATAACTAAACTTTAAAAATCATCATAAATATTAAAGTTATTGTTAGTTGGTTAATTGCTTTATGGGCATCGTATGTTTTTCTAGGCTCATTGCCGTATAAATTTAATGGTGCAGCCAGGGGCTACTTATATATCTTTTCTATTTTAAATGCATGGGTGAATGGATTTTTAGACAATGTGCGATGGGTGAATTGTTCACTCAATATGGCGCTTATATTGTTGGTAGTTTCAAGCTAATTACTTCATTAATTCGATGAGTTATGAACCGACTGTGCTTTAAATCCTAGTAATCATTCTAAAGCTTCTAATCAAGAAATATTTAGCCCTGTAGTTTGCGTATGTAGTTATTTTTATATTAGTGAAGTGATTGAAACTGCTAACAACTTAGAGGTGTCTTCCAAGCATCAATCTTTAGTAGATGATATTATCATTGCCATGAACAGTGTAAAAGCACTATCTGCTTCAGCCGTTATGATTAATGATTACACCACTCTTAGGGTTGATTGGATGCCATTTTCAGGACGCAAACATTTCAGGCTATAGCATTTTGGCGGCATTAACCATACTATGTATAAAATGATTGTTATTAAACATTAATCCTCAAATTGATGCTTGTACAGTTGAGCATATTCACCTTGATGGTCTAATAGTTCTTGATGAGTGCCTTGTTCAACGATACTACCATGGCGCAGTACAATAATTCGGTCGGCCTTTTGAATGGTGCTTAGTCGATGGGCAATAATGATAGTGGTTCTGTCTTTTTGCATTTCATGAATTGCATTTTTCACTTGTTTTTCGGTAGTGCTGTCTAATGCCGAAGTAGCTTCGTCTAAAATTAAAATAAGGCTGTCTTTAGCAATCGCTCTTGCAATAGCAAGTCGTTGGCGTTGTCCGCCTGAAAGTGATACGCCATTTTCTCCAATTTGTGTATCAAACCCATGTTCTAGTTGTTGAATAAATTCATCAGCATTGGCAGAAATTGCTGAGCGTTTGATTTGTTTATCTGGCATGGTGCCTAGTTGTCCCAAGGCAATATTGCCTCTAATAGAGTCATTAAATAGTTGCACATTTTGATCAACAAAGGCAACATTTGAGCGCAATGAATCAATTTCAAACTGGTTAATATCGACACCATCAATAGTGATAGAGCCTTGTTTTGGCAAATAAAAGCGCATCAATAATTGAATAATAGTGGTTTTGCCACTGCCTGTTGCACCAACAAATGCAATTGTTTCACCTGGTTTGATGTCTAGATTAATACGTTTAAGCACGGTCGTATTATTGTTATAAGCAAATGATACGTCGTTAAATTGAATAGCACCTTTAGGTTTTTTTAGTTTCTTAGTGCCAACATTAGATTCTTCTTTTTCGTTAATAAGCCCAAACACACTTTCACCTGCTGCCATTGCATTTTGTAAAGGTTTGTTAATATTGATCAAACTTTTGGCAGGTTTAAGTAGCATACCCATGGCAGTGAAAAAAGACAAAAACTCACCTGCACTCATTTGTAGTGAAGTAGAGGAAAAATACACCACACTACTTAAAGATAGCCCAATTAAAACATTAACAAAAGCGGTATTAGAACTACTAGTCATATCAACTTTAAAACGTTGTTGACGGATATTTTTAATCAAGCTGTTAAATTTTTCACTTATTTGAGATTGAGCGTGATAAATCTTAATCAAGGTGTTACCAGAAATATTCTCATTAAGTAAGTGCGTCATATCACTCATTGATTTTTGTACATTAACACTCGAACGACGCATACGATTAGAGGAGAGTTTAACGGCTAAATACACCAGTGGTAAGAGCACTAAAAGCGTTAAACTCAATTGCCAGTTTTTATAAAATAAATAGCCAATTAGGATAACAACAATCATTGATGATTTAATAAAATCCAGCCAAATGGTTGAGGCACTGGCTGCAATTTGTTCAACATCAAAAGTGAGTTTAGATAATGTTTTCCCCATAGGACGTTGATCAAAATACGATTTAGACAATTTCAACAATTTAGCAAACATGGTGACGCGTAAATCCATAATCACTTTGTTTGACACCCAAGAACTAACCGCAGTAGAAGTAAGTGTAAACAGTGAACTAAGAACAACAATACCAAACAGAGCAAAAGCATAAATAAACGCAGTTTTTGATTCACGTTCAGTTGCAAACAACTCATCAACAATTTTGCCTGTGATTTCTGGCACCGAACTCTCAAGCACTGTTGCCAACATCATTACGACTGAAGTAAAGACAAGTTTACCAACGTGTGGCCTTAAATAAATAAATAAATAAGAAATGAATTGTTTGTATTGCATTTGTGAATAATTAATCTTAACAGCTCCACATTCTACACAGTTTTGGGTATCATGACCCTTTCAACTTTGCTACTTTTCTTGTGCCAACAAAATACATTTTTATTACTGGTGGTGTGGTTTCCTCCTTAGGAAAGGGCATTGCAAGTGCGTCATTAGCTTCAATTTTAGAATCACGTGGTTTGAACATTACCATGCTTAAACTTGATCCTTATATTAACGTCGATCCTGGTACTATGAGCCCATTTCAGCATGGTGAGGTTTTTGTAACCAACGATGGCGCTGAAACAGATCTTGATTTGGGTCATTATGAGCGTTTTATTCGCGCTCAATTGGGCAAGAAAAATAATTTTACCGCAGGTCGTGTGTATGAAAATGTCATTGAGCGAGAACGTCGCGGTGAGTATTTGGGCGATACTGTTCAGGTCATTCCACATATTACCAATGAAATTAAGCGTTTGACTCAGGCAGGCGCACAAGGAGCTGATGTTGCTTTGGTTGAAATTGGTGGTACCGCAGGTGATATTGAGTCGCTACCATTTATGGAAGTAATTAGGCAAATGGGTTTTGAGTTGGGTCGTGGTAATGTGTTGTTTATTCATTTAACCTTGTTGCCTTATATTAAAGTCGCAGGTGAGTTAAAAACCAAGCCAACCCAACATTCTGTTAAAGAACTAAGAGGCATTGGCATTCAGCCCGATATTTTAATTTGTCGGTCTGAGCATCCATTATCAGACGCTGAACGTGCCAAGATTGCACTATTTACCAATGTGCCTCAAGATTCTGTGTTTACATCACTAGATGTTGATACGATTTATAAAGTACCAAGAGCCTTGCATGAGCAAGGTTTGGATGATGTGGTGGTGAAAAAGCTATCATTAGATTGCAAGCCAACCGATTTGAGCGATTGGGACAATGTGATTGAGAAATTACAAGATCCTAAATCTAGTGTTGATATTGCCATGGTGGGAAAATATATGGATTTGACGGAGTCTTACAAGTCTTTATCTGAAGCTTTAATTCACGCCAGTACACACACGCAAACAAAAGTTAACACCCATTATTTTGATTCTGAAGAAATTGAAAAAAGTGGCACTGATTGTTTATCCGAGATGAGTGCGATTTTAGTGCCAGGCGGTTTTGGTAATCGTGGCATTGAAGGTAAAATTGCCACAGTTAAATTTGCCCGTGAAAACAATGTGCCTTATTTAGGCATTTGCCTTGGTATGCAGGTTGCTGTGATTGAATATGCGCGCAATATGGCGAATATGACTGATGCTAATAGTACAGAATTTAATGAAAACACGCCTTACCCTGTTATTGATTTAATAACAAAGTGGCAAAATATTGATGGATACAAACAAACTCGAAATAAAGACTCAGATTTGGGTGGCACAATGCGCCTTGGAGGGCAAGAATGCGCTTTGGTTGAGGGTACTAATTCACAAGAGATTTACACCAAGTCGGTTATTACTGAGCGCCACCGCCACCGTTATGAGGTTAATAATTCATTAATTAAACAGTTGGAAATAGCAGGTTTGAGCGTTTCTGGGCGTTCCATCGATGGTACTTTGGTCGAAATAGTCGAAATTAAAAACCACCCTTGGTTTGTGGCTTGTCAGTTTCATCCAGAATTCACTTCAAATCCGCGTGATGGGCATCCACTATTTGAAAGTTTTATTAAAGCTGCCAATAAAGCGTATGACCTTATTTTGTCCTAATCTATTTATAAAAATATTAACCCGACTGTTTCTTTTATTTTTCACATTATTATTATCTTCATGCTTATCAACGATTGACAAAGGGCTTATATCAGCTAGCAATGCCATTAGCTTTGTTGATCGTGACAGGAAAACATGAAATAAATTTTGAATCTCAAGCGTAAGAGATTAAACGTGCAAATACACAAAGTAAAGAAATTCTTGCTGATTTAAAGCGAAAGAAGATAAAAATTGATAATCAAAGTCAATATTTTTTTCTCGTGCTCAACATGTGTTTAATAAGCTTAAAAAAAGTCACACACAAAACAAACTTACCTTGAGAAGCGCATCTAATTGACAACCAGCAGTGGAATGCTTTTACCATTGGTGGTGGCAAAGTTTTTGTTTACATGGGGTTGTTTAAAGGCAAATTGGCAGTGCACTCTGATGATGAGTTTTTATCCTTATTTGAAATTTTGGGTAACGCTTATATTGAGATAGAAAAAAGCCAAGAAAGAGCAACGCAAGCGTAGTCTTTAGTGCAATACTAATATCAAGAATACCCTTAACGCTTTTTAACAAATTTCATTAAACGACGTTTTTTAGCAATTTGTCTAGCATTCAATATATTTTTTCTATCTTTAAAAGGATTGTTGCCACTTTTATATTCAATTTTGATAGGCGTATTAGTTAACTTTAAAGCATTAATAAAAAAGTTCTTTAAATAACGCTCATAGGCATTTGGCACGTTTTTTAGATGATTACCATGAAAAGTAAACGTTGGCGGAAACACACCAGTTTGATTGACGTATTTGATTTTTAGCCTTCTGCCTTTAACAGGTGGCGGTTGATGACCTTGATTGGCCTTTTCTAAAATTTTATTCAATACTGAGGTTGGATATTGTTCACCAGCATTTTGATAAGATTGGTTAATGGGTGCAAATAACTTACCCACACCAGAGCCGTGTAGAGCAGAAATATAATGGACACTGGCATAATTTACAAAAGAAAGTTTAACTTCTAGTTTTCGTTTAACCTCTTGTTTTTGATAACCATCCAAACCATCCCATTTATTAATGACAATGAATAGCGCTCTACCTTTATCTGAAATCATGCCTAATAGGGTTGCATCTTGTTCAGTCACCCCAGTTTTTGCATCTAATACAAGAATGACAACATGAGCTCTTTCTAAGGCGTCAATAGCCTTAATAATAGAGAATATTTCAACTTTTTCATGGGTTGAGCGTTTACGACGAATGCCTGCCGTGTCAATGAGTGTATATTTTTGTCCTTTGCGTTCAAAAGGGATATAAATACTATCACGTGTGGTACCTGGTAAATCAATTACTAGTACGCGCTCTTGCCCTAAAATATGGTTAATTAATGTTGATTTACCCACATTAGGTCTGCCAAGTACGGCTACAGCAATACCTTCTACTTCCTCTACTTCCTCAACAGCGATCTGAGGAAGTAGAGGCAAGGTAGCGTCAATTAAATCAGCAATGCCTTGGCCATGTTCGGCTGAAATCAGCATAGGCTCACCCAGTCCAAGCTCAAAGAATTCAGCAGCTAAAGTTGGGTTTAAACTCTCAGCTTTGTTGCAAACTAAGATGATTTCTTTTTTAAGTTTTCTAAGGCGTGCTGCAATTTCTAAATCAAGACCAATCACACCATCTCGACTACTGACCATAAAATAAATAACATCTGATTCTTCTAATGCGTTCAGCACTTGACTTTGGATACCACTGTCAACTAGATTGTTTTTATTGGTAAGTCCGCCTGTGTCAATAATTGTGGCAAAAGTTTGCGTGTCATCATCTAAAAGTACTTCTACGTATTGACGATCGCGAGTTAACCCTTCAAAATCAGACACCAATGCTTGACATGAATGGCTTAGACGGTTAAACAGCGTGGATTTTCCAACATTAGGCCGTCCAACAAGGCAAATAATAGGCAAACCCATGGCTGATTAGTTAAGGTCGCTTAACTTAATTTTAATCAAATTTTGCAATCCAGAATCTTTAGAAATTTGATTAAATGCTAATTTATAATGTTTTTTAGCATTCTCAATTTGATTATCAGCTAAATAAATATCTCCTTTAAGTTGATTATACAAGCCGTCAAATGCACTATTAGGCGCAGTATTTAGCGCATCAAGTGCTTGTTTATAACTGCCCATTTCTAAATGTAGGTTGGCTATTCTCATATTGACAACTTTAGCAATAGAGACATTGCTTGCATCACTCAACGGAGTAAGGTATTCAAGCGCCTGTGTATAATCTTTATTAGCCACTGCATTTTTAGCTAAGATCAAGGTTGCTAGGTCAAGATAACCGCTATTTGCATGGTTGTTTTTTAGTTGTTCATAAGCTTGTGTGTCGCTAGGATTTGAGCTAAGTGTTAAATAAATACTTCGCGCTTCAATCAATTGTGAGTGTTGATAATTTTTATAAGCATCAAACCCCCAAATGCCACCTAAACCCAAGCTAACACCAACAACAATTTGTAGCGTATTTTCTTTAATCCAGCGTTTAACTTGTTCGACCTGTTCTTCTTCAGTCTTATCTACTTCAATAAATTTTTTCATTTGCTTTCCTTAAAATATTTAATTGCCTCTTCTAAATCCATGGTTTGTTGTGCCCCTTGACCCTTTAGGGGCTTGATACTAACTTGATTATTGTTTAACTCTTCTTCGCCCAAGATTAATGCAAAATGTGCTTTGGCCTTATCTGCCCTTTTAAACTGATTTTTAGAATTATCCAAAGCTATGTCATTATAAAGGATTACATTAGGTAATGTATCATGCAAAATACTTGCTATTTGCATCGATTTAATCTGCGCTTTTTCACCCAATGCAACCAAATAAATAGACAAAGTAGACTCAACTGTCATTAAATTCTGTGCCTCTAATAGCAATACCAAGCGCTCTAAACCAATCGCTAAACCAACTGCTGGTGTCGGTATACCGCCCATTTTTTCAACCAAGTCATCATATCTGCCACCAGCGCAAATTGTACCTTGTGCACCCAAATCAGTTGTTGTCCACTCAAACACAGTGCGGTTGTAATAATCCAACCCACGAGCCAAGCAAGTATTAATTACATAAGCAATGTCCAAGGCGTCTAAATAAGTCTTAAATTGTTCAAAATGTTGTGCAGACTCTTTGTCTAAACAATCCATTAGCTTAGGTGCATTGCTAATTAAAGAGTGCATCGCTTTACTCTTACTATCCAAGATGCGCAAGGGATTGGTTTTTAATCGTCTTAAGCTGTCTTCATCAAGTCGGTCTTTGTTCTGATTAAAATATGCAACCAATACTTTTTTATAAGCAGCTCTAGCTTTACTAGAGCCTAAAGTATTAATCTCTAACACAATATTTTTCAAACCCAAAGCTTGCCACAAAGCACGTATCACCATTATAAGTTCAGCATCCGCCTTGGCATTAGTTGCACCAAACACCTCAAGCCCCGCTTGGTGGAACTGACGATAACGCCCCTTTTGCGGACGCTCGTGTCGAAACATCGCCCCTTGATAAAAAACTTTTTGAATCCCTTCTCTGGGCAAATTATGCTCAATCATCATACGCACACAACCCGCTGTGCCTTCAGGCCTTAAGCTTAATGATTCACCACCTGACTCTATCCACGAATACATTTCCTTTTCAACAATATCCGTAGCCTCGCCAATCGCACGACAAAAGGTACCCGTTTTTTCAACGATTGGCGTGCGAATATTTTGATAACTATAACTGATAAACAAATCAAAAATTGTTTTTTCTAACGACAGCCAAAGGGCAGAATCTTTAGGTAATAAGTCGTTCATGCCACGAATAGCTTGGATTTTTTTACTCATTTGTTGATAAGTGTTAGGAGTTTTGAACATTTTACCAATTTCTATCTTGCGGATTAGAAAAATAAAATACGCTATTTATCTTTTTCATTTTATTGCATTAGATCAATATCAATTTGGATTTTGTATGGTACTATATTGCTATTAAAGTTTTAGCATGGGTTTGATGTGGTTGTCCTGTCTATTTTGCGAAGCTTTGGAGTTAAATTATCAATGATGTTATTTAGCACTTATGAAGTGTTTATTACTGCTGGTATATTCACTAAAAAAAGCCAAAGAAGCTAGTGAGGGAATTGCAAGTTTTGATAGATGCTTGGTCAGACCTAGAGAAGGGTTAGCACTTAAATTCAACTTGCAGTTGAATTTAAGCCTATTGATTGCTAATACCATTAGGGATATACCTCTGTCTAGCCCGCCTAGAAAGAAAGATTCGTCAATACGAATACCCCATTTACGCATGGTGTGAATAACACGCTTGTGTGATGGTGCTGAGCGTGCGGTTACTAGGGCGGGTTCTGATTGGATTGTTTGCTGCTGGAAAGACAGACTGTATTTTTATGTAATGACATTAAAAAGTGTTTGAATGGTCCAGCTTTGAGTGCAATACTAGCTGAGTTTTTTCGTTTTCTGAAAAGGCTTCCAAGCCCTTTTCTTGAAAAATTCACTCTAATTCGTCTGAAAAAATAACGGCATCGCCATCAAAAACGATATGCAATTGAGTTTTGTGTGGTTTTTGTGAGCCAAAGCCGACGATTGATGTTGCTGAAAAACCTGATTCCAAGGCTTTTTGCACATCTTGATAATTACTTGATAAGAATAAAGCTGCCTCAAATGCACCGAAGATTGTGCATTAGTGTGAAAACACCTGTGTGGGCAAACCTATCTTCTACAATAAGGTGTAAGTCGTTTTTGCTATTGTGCTTAATGACACAATCATCAGAGGTTTGCTTTAATAGTGGCATAAGTTTTAAAATTTCTTGATAGTTCAATTCAAACAACTGCGAAACTTGGGTGTAAGTTTTGGCTCTTGCTGATTGTATAAAGATTTTAAAAAATGTTGTTCTATATCCATTGTGTGTCAATTGTTAGTTGTCCATTATCATGCAGCGTGTAATGATTAAAGCCAATCCTAACTTCATTGTTAAATTGTAAAGCAGTTGATGGGCATGAAATAATTTTTACCCCCAATCTACTAAATTCAGCTGCTTGATGAGCATGACCAAATAGTATGGCTTGTATCTTGGGGTATTTATCAAGCACGTTAAACAATGCTTTTGGGTTTTCTAAAGATAATAAATCGTCCCAAGTGCTGTTCATTGGTACGATAGGGTGATGTAAGACAATGAGTATATATTTAGCAGTTGATTGTGTTAAACTAAAGTCCAGTTTTATGAGTTCATCTTTTGTTAAAAATCCACTGGTTTTTGATTTTTGCACGGAATTTGTAGTGATAATTTCCCATTTTCCCAGTGTGAATTGGTTGGATAAATTTTTAGAAAAAATAGCATTTAGATTGTTATCAATATCATGATTGCCAGATATAACTAATAGCCTTGTTTGGACAGGAGAAAGTATTTGTTGTAAAGTTTTGTAAGAAGTAATTGTACCATTGTGGGTAAGATCGCCACTAATTAATAAAACATCAATGTTGATGTTGATGATTCTACTGATAATTTTTTTTAAATTGACATGGGTATTAACACCCATAGTATTTTTAAAATCATCAATATGGCAATCACTAATTTGAACAAAGCTATGGCTCATATGGTTTTGATAAAGGTAACTCGGGAGCTAACACTTGTTAGTAGTTCATAAGCAATAGTAGCACTGCATTTTGCAATGGTTTCGATGCGTAATTGCTGATTACCCCAAAGAATCGCATTATCTCCAATACTGGCATTAATATTGCTTATATCAACGCAAATTAAATCCATCGATACGCGACCAATAAGTGGACATAAGGTGTTATTAATTAGTACAGGTGTACCATTTTTAGCATGGCGCGGGTAGCCATCACCATAGCCAATGCCGATAGTTGCTATGGTTGTTGGTTTGTCGGCTGTCCAAGTAGCACTATAGCCAACTGAATCACCAGTTTTGATGGTTTTAATTGACATAATTGGCGCTGATAGTTGCATAACTGGTTTAAGATTGTGATTAATAATGTCAAAAGGAGAAACACCATACAACATAATGCCAGGGCGAACATAGTCAAAATGTGAGGTTGAATTTGACAAAATTGCAGCAGAATTTGCTATTGAACGTTTGACGGCGGCGTGCGTTGATTTTTTAAACTCAAAGAGCTGGGATTGATTCATTGGGTGGTTAATTTCATCAGCACAAGCGAAATGGCTCATGACACATTGGATATTGATCAGCGGGTTGTTTTCTAGTAACTTTATACAGTGTTTGTATTCATTGGTAGACAAGCCCAATCGATTCATACCTGTGTTAATTTTTATCCAAATATCTATAGCTTGTTTGGTGTTATTAATAATGGACAGTTGGGTTTTATGGTGTATAACAACTTGGCAATTTAGTTTAATGGCTTGTTGTAGTTCTTGGTCTTTAATGACGCCTGATAGAAGTAAAATTGGCCGATTTGTTGTTTTGCGTAATTCTTCTGCTTCCAAGATTTCGCTAACACCTAACAAATCAGAATGATTAATAATTGGATCAACTAAATCAATATGATGGCCATAAGCATTGGCTTTCACCATGGAAACTACCCTAGCATTAGGCGCATTCTTTTTTACAACTGAAAGATTGTGTTTTAATGCTGATTGAGAAATTGAGGCAATGGCGTGCATGGGTAATATTTTTCATTAAAAAGGCTCTTGCTCAAAATTAGCTATATTATGTGCATAAACTGTGTCTATCTGCTCATCAACTATGCCGTGAAATTGGTCTTCGTTGGCTAAATCTTCAAATCGTGCATATTCGCCAATAAAAGCTAAATTGATTGTACCAGTAGCACCGTTCCTATGCTTGACAATTTTTAAATCTGCTTTACCGACCTCTTCTGGATTGGAATAGGTGTCATCATGATATTGTTGGTCGCGATAGATAAAACCAATAATATCAGCATCTTGTTCAATTGAACCTGATTCGCGTAAATCAGACATCTGTGGCATACGACCTTTACCAGCCTTAGGGCGTGATTCAACAGCGCGGTTAAGTTGTGACAAAGCAAGTACGGGTACGTTAATTTCTTTGGCTAAGGCTTTAAGAGAGCGGGAAATTTCAGAAATTTCTTGCACCCTATTTTCACTCTTTCCATGTACGGTCATCAGTTGTAAGTAATCTACCATAATTAGTGCCAAGTCAGGATATTGGCGTTTTAGTCGCCGACATTTTGCGCGAATTTCTGTTGGTGTAATGGAAGGGGTTTCATCAATAAGAACCGTGGATTTTTCCAAGGCTAATACGGCATGATTAAAGCTACTCCAGTCAGTTTCAGTCATGGTATTGCGTAGTTTTGAGCCTTCAATATGGCCAAATGATGAAATTACACGCATTACTAACTGTTCGGTTGGCATCTCTAAACTAAATATTGCAACTGGTTTAGGCTTTTTAGCAGTAATAGCAACGTGCTCAATAATGTTCATTGAAAGAGCAGTTTTACCCATAGAGGGGCGTCCAGCAATGATAATTAAATCGCCATTTTGCAAGCCAGAAGTTAATTTATCTAATCCGCTAAAGCCAGTCTCTAAACCACTTATGCCGCTAGATTCTTGCATTTCGTGTACGTGACTGACAACATCTTTAATAATGTCTTTTACATTGGTAATGTCTTGTCTTCCACGAGTCACTTGCTCGGCAATTTCAAATATTTTTTTCTCAGAAAGGTCAATAAGCTCTTGAACTTCAATTTCTTTTGGATGATAGGCAGTGTCAGCAATTTCGTGACTAACAACAATTAGTTGACGATAAACAGATAACTCACGTACGTGTTTAGCATAGGCTTCAATGTTAGAAATGCTAGGAGTGTTTTCAGCAATTTGAGCTAAATAGATAAAGCCACCAATGGTTTTTTCAGAGCCTGTTTTTTTAACTTGCTCTTTAACTGTGAGAATGTCAGCAGGTTGGTTGTGTTGCAATAGGATGGTAATGGCATTAAAAATCATTCTATGCGGGGCATTGTAAAAGTCTGCCTCGGTTAAAATATCTGCAATGCGATCCCATGCCTCATTGTGTAGCAATAAGCCACCTAAAACAGATTGTTCTGATTCGATTGAATTGGGCGGTATTTTGGTGTTTTTGATATCCATTGGCTTTTAAAAGCACTTTTTAGAGAATTAAGAACCCTCGTTAAAGGGTTTTTTTGATTTTAACGCACAATGAACAATGAGTTGGCTTTTTGTGCTTCTTAAGAGGCATTAATAGCAACTTTAATATTCACTGTAATATCTGTATGCAAATCAACACTGATTTCATATTCACCTGTATAGCGAATTGCCTCAGACATATTGATATTGCGTCTTTCAATTTCAAAACCACTTGATGCCAGGCTTATTTGAATATTGGCGGTATTGATAGAGCCAAACAATTTGCCCTCTTCATCTGCATGGGCTTGAATGATACAAACAGTACCTGTCATCTTAGCCTCAACTGCTTGTGCATTTTTAAGTGTTTCAGCTGCTTTAGCTTGAAGTTCGGACTTAATTAATTCAAATTCAGCCAAGTTTGTTTTAGTTGCAGGCTTAACTTTATTTTTAGGAATTAAAAAGTTACGAGCATAACCCGCTTTAACATTGGATAAATCACCTAAGTTGCCTAATTTTTGGATTTTTTCTAATAAAATTACTTGCATGGTAGACTCCTATTTCTTGTGTTTGTCAGTGTAAGGAATAAGGGCTAAAAATCTAGCTCTTTTAATGGCGGTTGTTAGTTGACGTTGAAATTTAGCACTGGTGCCTGTCATTCTTGATGGTGTGATTTTTCCACTTTCATTAATATTTTTAAGTAGTGTATTAACATCTTTATAATCAATTCTTTTAATGCCTGCTGCCGTAAAACGACAAAAAGTGTTGATTTTAATTTGAGGTCTGCGTTTTCTTTTTACTTGCTTGGCCATTATGATCTCCCCTTTTCTTTGTCTTTATTAACCATCATGATTGAGGGTGTGGTGATTGCTTTATCTTCAGAAATTATTAAATTTCGAAGAATAGCATCGTTAAAACGGAAATTATAATTAAGCTTATCAAGCACCTCTTGGTCGCACTCAATGTTCATCATTAAGTAATGTGCTTTATAAATTTTTTTGATTGGATAAGCTAAATGTTTACGCCCCCAGTCTTCTTTTCTGTGAATTTTACCACCACCAGCGGTGACGATTTCTTTGTAGTTGTCCATCATTGTGCCTACCTGAGCTGACTGGTCAGGATGGACAATCAGTGTAATCTCATAATGTCTCATGAGTTGTACCTCCTTATGGTTATTATAGTAGCTTGGAACGTCGCGTTCTCAAGCAAGGAACGGGATATTTTATACTAGTTATTTGTTTTTAACAATTGTTTAACGGTGGTATGTATTGTATGAAAAAAATCTTTTACGGATGGATTTTGTTTAAATTCAGTTAAAATTTTATTACCTTATTTTTTTTAAGCAGCTAACCATTGTTAAATTTTTCATCACTTTAACTTTGCTAAGTGTGGTGATTTTTGCTGTGTATTTAAACCATTTAAGTCAGTTACTTGATGATGTATTTTCTTACAAGGCAAGCCGTAGATGCTTTAAGTTTTGAGCAATAATCTAAAGTGATGGTTAATATGTTTTTACTGGTGGAGGGGCTAATCATTTTTTGAACATTCTGATGCAGATTTCAAAGAAATCATCAGAGTTGCTCGTGATTACACATTTTATGATAAGCCACTTCGCGGGACAAGTGCCATAACGATGCAGTTAATTAAGAATATCTTGTTAAACTAGAGAGAAAAGTTTTGGGCGAAAAGTCAAAGAAGCATTAATGGCATTATTATTGAAGCATTTATTTGATAAAAAAATCCATACTTACATTGTTACATGAATACTCTGTATTTAGGTCAAAAAAGGCAATACGAGTATTAATGCTCTTACCAATGTTACTCGGTTTTATTTTAATAAAGAGCTGGCATTGTTATCATTAAAAGAAATGGCTACGCTTGTGGCTTTGGTTAAAGGTCCTGATTATTACCCATTCAGTTAGACATTCGTTAAGACTACTTAAATGTAAGTAATTGGTTTTATCTATCTACCATAAGTTTGAGAAAATTGTAAAATTGTAAAATGATGAATTTATTAGCAATTGATACGTGTACTGATACGTGCTCAGTGAGTCTTCATACTCAAGGTAAAATATTTTCTCGTTTTGTTCAAGGTGTGGAGAAAAATTCAGGTTTAATATTGTCACTTTGTGATGAGGTTTTTAAAACCAGTCAATTATCACCATCTACTTTGAGTGGTATTATTTACACCAAAGGCCCTGGTGCTTTTACAGGGGTTAGGATGTGCATTAGTGTGGTTCAGGGTATATCATTGGCACATAATATTCCTACAATGGGTCTTTCAACACTTGAGCTGCTTGGATTTGGTGCGTTTAAAAAATACAATACCAACAAGATTGCCATTGCGCTTGACGCGCGTATGAGTGAGGTATATTGGGGTATTTATCAAAACCAAGTTTTATCTAAAGAAAGTTTACAAAAGCCTAATGAGGTGGACACACTTGAAAAAGGTTTTATTGGTGTGGGTAGTGGATGGGGTGCTTATGAAAATGAACTTATTCAACAAACGGGCATTGATACTTATATTGCTGATTTTTATCCAAAGGCTGAAAACCTTATAGCGCTTTACTTAACCCATGTTAACAAAAACATCAATTTTAGCAAAAAGTTAGCATTGCCAACTTATTTACGTAATAATGTTGCACATAAGTTGCTAAAATAATGCGTTTTATAAGTTAAGATATTTGTATAAATATGAAAAATAATCAAGTTAGTGAAAATTATCATAATCATCCCTACCTATTTATACAAAGGTCTCAAGTTTAAATATATTAACAGGACTGGTCTATGTGGAAATGGATTCAAGCGTTTGCTTCGCCTAAAAACTTTTACCAAATTAGTCAAAAAATTATTCCTTGGTTTTTATTTCCTTTTATTGTTTTAACATTGGTGGGTTTATACTGGGGATTGATTGTTGCGCCCATTGATTACCAGCAAGGTGAGAGTTATCGCATTATGTTTATTCATCTACCTGCTGCATGGATGAGTATGTTTATTTATTTGGTGTTGGCGATTTCAGGCGGTATTGGTCTGATTTGGCAAATTAAATTAGCATATGTGGTTGCTAAGGTATCAGCACCCATTGGGGCGGCGTTTACCTTTCTAGCTTTGGTTACTGGTGCAGTTTGGGGCAAACCGATGTGGGGCACTTGGTGGGTGTGGGACGCACGTTTAACCTCAGAGTTAATTTTGCTGTTTTTATATTTGGCTTATATGTCACTCAACAATGCATTTGATAATCCTAAAACTGCATCTAAGGCCTCTTCAGTGTTGGCTATTGTGGGTTTGGTTAATTTGCCCATTATTCATTATTCGGTTAAGTGGTGGAATACCTTACACCAAGGTGCGTCAGTCAGTGTCAATAAAGTAGCCATTCAAGATGCTGATATGTTGATTGCACTATTATTAATGGGCATGGCATTTAAGTTTTTATATGGCACACTTATGTTAATGAGGGCTAGAGATGAGGTGTTGGTGACAGAGCAAAACTCTAGCTGGGTTAAAAAAATAATTATGGAGCAATAGACAGTGACCTTAGCAGAATATTTTTCTTTTCTTCCGTATGGAAAGTATGCTTTTTATATTTGGTTTTCTTATTTGACGACCTTAATTGTGATTGCAACTTTATTTATACGCACTCGTTCTATCCATAAAAATGCAATCAAACAGTTGCACGTTAAATATTTAAGAGAGAGATGATCGTGACAAAACGACAAAATAGAATGACACTAGTTGCTTTACTGGTAATAGGTGTGAGCTTGGCAGGTTATTTAGGCTTAAAAGCCTTTAACGAAAATTTACTATACTTTTTTTCTCCTACTGATGTCACCGAAGGCAAGATCCCAAAAGGTAAAGGTTTTCGTCTAGGTGGTATGGTTGCTAAGGGCAGTGTTAAGCGTGATGGTATTAAAGTTATGTTTGACATCACTGATTATGCCAACACTTTTCGTATTAGTTATTCGGGAATTTTGCCTGATTTATTTAAAGAGGGTCAGGGTATTATTACGACTGGTTCTTTAGTTAACGGTGTTTTCATGGCAACTGAAGTACTTGCCAAACATGATGAAAACTATATGCCACCAGAAGTGGCTGATGCACTGGAAAAAGCCAAAAACAAACAATGAAAAAATTTTTACCCTTGGTTTTATTTATTGTATTGGCTGGCTTTTTATATATAGGTCTTGGGCTTGATCCTAAAAAATTACCCTCGCCTTTAATTAGTAAAATATTTCCAAATTTAGAAGTTGAAGACTTTAATACTGCTGAAATTTACGCCATCCAAGATAAGTTACAGGGAAAAATATCTTTGGTTAATGTTTGGGCCTCTTGGTGCGTTACTTGTAGAGTAGAACATGAAATATTAATGCAAATAGCCAAAACTGACTCATTACAAATATTAGGCATTAATTATAAAGACACCAAAAAGGATGGCAATATGTTCTTAACTAGATTTGGCAATCCATATGATTTGATTGTATTTGACCAATCAGGCAAGCTTGGACTTGAATTAGGTGTCTATGCAACACCTGAAACTTTTATCATCGACCAGCAAGGCATTATTCGTTTTAAGCGTATTGGTGAATTAACGCCACGGATTTGGGAAAGGCAAATTTTGCCACTCATTAGCCAGCTAAAAAATAGTGCAAGATAAAATGAAATAGTGCAAGATAAAATTTGGTATATTTTTTATCAAAGTCCATTGACAGTGCTGATATTTAATGGATAATTCAACTAAAGTTTAATTTAAAGCTTGATATTTTTTTAATCAAAACAAGATTTACACACAGGAGAATAAAGTCAATGAATAAATCAGATTTAGTTGCAGCAATTGCACAAACTTCCAACTTAACAAAAGCAGATGCAGCTCGTGCATTGGACGCAATGACAGGCGCAATTACCTCAGCATTAGCCAGTGATGATAATGTAGCCATTACAGGTTTTGGCAGTTTTGTTGTCCGTGATCGTGCAGCACGTACTGGTCGCAATCCTCAAACGGGCGAAGCAATTCAAATTAAGGCCTCTAAAGTGCCTGCATTTAAAGCAGGTAAATTACTTAAAGAATCAGTCAATTCTTAGAATCTTTTAAGTATAATTTGCCCAGCGCTTTCCACAGTACTGGGCATATTTTTTTGGGCGCTTAGCTCAGTTGGTAGAGCATCGCTTTTACAAGGCGAGGGTCACAAGTTCAAATCTTGTAGCGCCCACCAAAAATTTTCGGAGCGGTAGCTCAGCTGGTTAGAGTGTCTGCCTGTCACGCAGGACGTCGCGGGTTCGAATCCCGTCCGCTCCGCCATAACTTTTCTTTGTTATGGCTTCCGATTTGCCTAACATCCAAATTTTCGAAACATAACAAAACCCATGTAAGCATACAAAGGTTTTCGTTTATAATCCCCGTTTCTTATTAAATAAATGGTTTTTTTAGATTATTAATCAATTAGTCGTTAACACACATCATTATGCTAGGTTCAATTAGAAACAAAACCAAGGGCTGGTTCGCTTATTTAGTCGTTGGTTTGATTACCATTCCTTTTGCTTTATTCGGCATTAGTGAATACTTCACTGGTACTTCAAATATTATTATTGCTTCTGTTAATGGTACTGACATCTCAAAAGCAGAATTTCTTACAGAATTCAATCCGCAAAAAAGACGCTTGCAACAAAAACTGGACAAAAAATATGACACAGAGTTTGATGCCATGTTAAAACAATCCATTCTTAATCAAATGATTGACAAATACTTGCTTGAGCAATTATCTAGCGAATTGTTGTATGAAACAACTGTCAATGAACTTAATACTATTATTCAAGCCAATAATTTATTCAAAGAAGAGGGACGATTTTCATTAGAAAAATATAAGCAATTATTAAGGCTTAATGGTTATACGACAACAAAATATGAGGCGATAAAGTTACAAGAATTAACCCAAACTCAAATCAAATACAATTTATTAGATTCTGCTTTCGTAATACCAACACAACTTGTAAGATTACAAAAATTGAATGATCAGCAACGACAATTCAGTTATATTGCTATTCACGCTAATGATTACGTTAAAGAAGTTAAGGTTGATGCGCAAAGTGTCAAAGATTTTTATAATAATAAAAAGGCGTTATTTTTCGCACCAGAGCAAGTAAAAATAGAATTTGTTGAATTGTCATTAAATGAAATTTTAAAGAATATTAAAATAAGTGAGGATGAATTATTTAATTTTTATGAAGATGAGCAAGAACGCTTTACCATAGAAGAAGAAAGGCAAGTACAACATATTTTGCTTGAAGATGAACCAACTGCGCAAAAAGTTATTGCTCTATTAAACAGCGGTGGCGACTTTGCTAAACTTGCTGGGCAATACTCTCAAGACACAGGCTCTAAATCTGACGCAGGAGATTTAGGCTTTTTTACTCGTGGTGTTATGATGCCAGAATTTGAGAAAAAAGTATTTGCAATGAAGCTTGCTGAAGTTAGTGGTTTGGTTAAATCTAAGTTTGGCTATCATATTATTAAACTTAACAATATTAAGGCCAAAATACTTAAACCGTTTGATGCAGTTAAATCTGAATTACTTGATTTATACACTCAAGCACAAGCACAAAAACTGTTTTACAGCTTAACTGAACAATTGACCAACTTGGCTTACGAGACAAGTTTAGAGAAAATTGTTGATCAAATGGATTTAAAGCTTCAGGTAAGTGATTTTTTTGATAGGAGTAATACTCAATTAAACCAAAAAATTGTTACTACTGCATTTAGTGACGTAGTTTTTAACAAGGGCGAAAACTCAGAAATCTTGGAATTATCAAAAGATAAATTAATGGTTATCCGCGCACGAGAAAAATTAGCACAAAGACAAAAATCCTTTATTGAAGTTAAAGATGAAATTAATGTACATTTAATGACACTACTGGCTAAAACTTTTGTTGATAATCTTGCCAAGAGTATTGTTGATTTATTGACGTACAACGATAAAAACACACTCAAAAAACTAATGAATAAGAATAAACTTAAATGGCATCATGTTGATTGGGTGAAACGAGGTTCCAACAAAGTTGAGATAGCTATTATCAATAAAGTGTTTGCATTGGCCAAGCCAACTAATGGTAATTCTAGCTATGGCGTTCAAAATTTGGATGAGAATAATGCGGTTGTAATCAAATTATCAGGCGTTAAAACGACAGACATAAAGACGATTAATGCTACTCTTGAAAGCTCTTTATTAAGTTTTGAATCAAGTGAGATATTTGCAAATATCCTTGAAACACTTAAATCTCAAGCAAAAATTAAAGTTTTCAGTAGAAATTTATAATCTAGAATTAGTTCTTACTTTAAATAAATTGTTTATTTTAAACATAATTATATTATAACATTTTTGCCATTGGTTCAAACAAATGAAGAACGTATGAGCATTTTTCACTAGCAAGAAAATATAAAGCGTGTCTTAAAATAAGTTAAAAGCCAGTATTAATAATTAAAAAATCCTTTGTTAGTCGCTATAGATTTTTAGGAATATTCAGCAGGCAATCAAACAAGCCCTGTACTCTTTTTTTAAAGTCAGAGCTTGTTTGATTGCTAATTATCTTTATTTCTATTAATTTGGCCCCTTGTCATAAAAGTTATAACCAGAATCAATATAGGTTACTTCACCAGTGATGCCTGAGGCTAAATCAGAACACAAGAATGCAGCGGTATTACCCACTTCTTCAGTAGTTACGTTGCGTTTAAGTGCAGAACTGTCTGCGGCATAATCAAGCAGTTTGCCAAAATCTTTAATACCAGATGCTGCTAAAGTTCTAATTGGCCCTGCTGAGACTGCATTAACGCGAATACCTCTTTCAGGTCCTAGAGCTGCCGCCATATAACGAACATTAGCTTCAAGTGAGGCTTTGGCTACACCCATTATGTTGTAATTTGGGATAGCACGAATACTACCTAAATAACTAACTGTTAATAAAGCGCCATTGCCATTAAGCATGGAATAAGCAGCTTTTGCAAGTGCAGTAAAGCTGTATGAGCTAATATCATGCGCCGTGGCAAAATTCTCACGAGTGGTTGCTTGAATATAGTTACCATCTAGTGCTTCACGCGGTGCAAAGGCGACCGAATGAACGATAATATCAAAATTATCCCAATGATTTTTTAATTCTTTAAAGGTTTTCTCAATACCCTCATCACTAGCAACGTCACATTCAATGACAATATTTGAGTGACAAACTACGGCGCATTTATCAACTCTCTTTTTGAGTTTTTCATTTTGGTAGGTGAGTGCAATTTCACAGCCCTGTTTAGCCATAGCCTTAACGATTCCCCAAGCAATAGAGCGATTTGATGCCACACCAACAACGAGCGCTTTTTTTCCAGTTAAGAAGCCCATAAATCTCCAATTTTGTTATTAATAAAAAGTAGATTATAACCTACACAGCACCTATAATGATTAACCGTTTCTTGCTATTATTATTTTATAAATGCTGGATATTTTCTTAATCCCCATTCGAGCGCTTAGAATACGCTACATTCCTTTATTGCTGATTTATTTCTCCTATGGTAGTAGTGTTTTTACTGCCATTGCTGAGAATTTTTGGGTGAAAGAGGCGTTAGACATGTCAGCTTCTGACTTAGCCGAGCTTTCTGTATGGTTAATCACTCCTTGGACTGTTAAGATGATTTTTGGGCAAATGGTTGATAGTATTCAAATTTTTGGCTCTAATCGCAAGTCTTATGTTTATATTGGCGCTGCTTTAATTACATTAAGTTCTGTATTAATGATTGCTGTTATTGGTGATTACGTTATTGTGCAGGATTTTTCTAAAAAGTTTATTTATATTATTGCCAGTATCATCGCTGTGGTAGGGTTTGTGATACAAGATGTAGTTGCTGACACTATGACAACAGAGGTTGTTGATAAATCCCAAGGTAAGGATGAAATTAACCAAGAACTTGCCACCATTCAGGTTTTGTCAAGACTTTCATTAGGTTTGGCTATCTTTTTAACAAGCTGGATTGGTGGTGAATTGGCTAGTGTTTTTAAAAATAATCGTGAAGTGGTGTTTATGATTTCGTTGTTTGTGCCTTTATTGTCAATCTTAGGCGTCAGTTTGGTTAAGTTAAATATAGTAGCTGTATCACCTATTAACAAGCAAGTATTGTTTGGTGGTTTGACATTTGCTGTTTTTATTGTATTGATGGGATATAGCGACGTGCCTTATTCGCAAGAAATTGTTTTTATTGTTTCTTTTGGCGTAGTGTTGTATTTTCTTCGAGGATTAATTACTGATTTGGATGTTCGTACTATTATGCACATTAAAATGGCAATGATTGTTATTTTTGTTTATCGAGCAATGCCATCAGTAGGTGCAGGTCTTAATTGGTGGCAAATTGATGTACTTGGTTTTGATGAGGCTTTTTTTGCTAAATTATCTGCTATTGCTGGTGCTATTGCGCTTGCTGGTATGTGGTTTTCTGCTAAATTTATCATTAAAAGGAGCATTGCTGAAGTATTAATCTTTTTAACCATTATAGGTACTCTGTTATCAATGCCTATTGTGGCGATGTATTACGATGTGCACATTTGGCTAGGTGTTGATGCGCGCACTGTGGCATTGGTTGACACAGCTATTTCCTCGCCTTTTAATTATATCTCTCAAGTGTTAATGCTAACATTAGTGGCTATTCATGCACCAGAAGGCAAAAAAGGCACTTGGTTTGCCTTAATGGCAAGTTTAATGAACATTGCACTTGCTGCTGCTGGTTTACTTACCAAATATTTAAACAAAGTTTTTGTTGTCAGTCGAGAAGTTATGACAGATGGTGTTGTAACTAGTACACAAAATTATACAGAACTTGGTAGTTTGCTTTGGATTGTTATTGGTGTGGGATTTGTAATACCAATTGTTGTTATATTAAAGTTTAACCCAAATAAAACATGAAAACAAGACGTTATTCTTTATTAGTTGCACTACTGGTCGCGCTTGACCAACTAACAAAATTACTGGCTTATGAATATTTAGGTATTGGTTATTCGCTTGCTATTAATGAATTTTTATCATTAACTTTTGTTCATAACTACGGTGCAGCGTTTAGTTTTTTGGCTGATAGTGGCGGCTGGCAACGTTATTCTTTATCAAGTGTTTCTGCTATTGCCAGTATTATTATTAGTGTTTGGATGCTAAGAACACCTTTGAAACATAAGTTCAAACTTATCAGTTTAGCACTTATTTTATCAGGCGCACTTGGCAATATGATTGACCGAATTACTAACGGGTTTGTTGTTGATTTTATTGATTTTCATTATGCTGGATTTAATTATCCAATTTTTAATTTTGCTGATATTTTTATCAGTATTGGTGTGATATTATTAATCATAGTGGATTGGAAAAAATGAGTGATTGTTTGGTGATTGGTGGTGGTATTATCGGTATGATGAGTGCGAGGACATTAGCAATGGCAGGTGCTAGTGTTACCTTACTAGACCAGCGTGAGTGTGGCAAAGAGTCCTCTTGGGCGGGTGGTGGCATTATTAGCCCGCTGTACCCTTGGCGTTATGATGATTTGACCAATGAATTAAGTTTTGCCTCACAAGCAGTTTATGCAGATTTATGTCTGCAAATTTTTGAAGATACAGGTATTGACCCGCAATATATTCAATCTGGCTTGTTAATGATGGATGAATATGACTCGTTATTAGCGACACAATGGATGGATAAATATCAGGTTAGTTATCAGCCTCGTGTTAATGGCGCCTTGTTTGCCAACATTGCTCAGGTTCGAAATCCAAGATTATTACAAGCCTTGAAGGTTGATATTTTGAATAAAGGGGTGAATATCATTGAACATGTTCAGGCAAATGATTTATTGATAAAAGACAACCAAGTAATTGGCGTGAAAACCAAGAATAAAAATTATTTTGCACAGGACGTTGTTGTTTGTTCTGGCGCATGGAGCTCTAAGTGGCTAAGACTTACTGATGAGGTTTTTCCAATGAAAGGACAAATGATTGTTCTACAATCAACCAAGGGCGTAGTAGAAAACATTGTATTAGATCAAGGTAGGTATATTATTCCAAGGGCAGACGGGCGAATACTGGTGGGCTCTACCATGGAAAATGTTGGTTTTGATGGTCGTACTGATATTAGTGTGCAAAAATTACTCCATGAATTTGCCTATCAAAGATTTCCAGCTTTACTTAATGCGAAAATTGAGCACCATTGGTCTGGCTTTAGACCGGCAAGCCTTTCTGGTAAGGTTATACTGGGTAAGCATGAGCAATTTGAGCATTTATTAATAAATACTGGGCATTTTCGAAATGGCTTAAATATGGCATCCGCCAGTGCAGACAAAATTAAACAGCTGATTATCAATGTATAAAATAATCGCTTTTTTGTCATTCTTTGCTTGTACTTTAATTGTCAATGCGCAGTTAATTAAGGTTTCAGCGCAAGAGAATATTCTTGAAAACGAATCTAGAAATCATCAGTGTGTACTTGACCAGCAATCTAAGTTGGTATGGGAGGTCAAATTAAGTGATAAAGGATTACAAGATATGAACAACACCTATACTTGGTTTGATGGTAAATCAGGAGTTGATAATGGCGATTATAGCCATTATTGCCACTGGGGTAAAAATTGTAATACTCAAGCGTTTATCAATACGTTAAATACAATTAAATTATGTGAACAAAGCGCTTGGCGCTTACCCAGTGAGTCAGAATTGAGAACTTTATTGATTTATGGCGATAATGACTTGCTTATCAATTCAGATTTTTTTCCAAATACCAAGCGCAAATCTTACTGGAGTAGGGATGAGCAAGATGTTGATATCGCAATTGATGTGCCATTCTTCTATGGTGGTAGCAAAGGTTCTGACAAATCTTTTGATGCTCATATTCGAGCAGTGAGTGATGCTTACTAGAATAATAGACCAAAATTTATTTGATTCATATTCAGATGACATTCATACTTTTTTAAAGAAAATTTATGCTGCTCGTGGTATTAATGAGTCGCATTTATCTTTGAATCTTAGCCATCTTTTAAAACCTAATTTCCTCCAACTAGATGTCGCACTTACTTTACTTGAGCAAGCCTTACTTAATCAAAAACGTATTTTAATTGTTGGCGATTTTGATTGTGATGGGGCAACCGCATCTGTTGTAGCAGTTAAGTCATTGCGCATGATGGGGGTAAAATTTGTTGATTTCTTAGTGCCTAATCGTTTTGAGCATGGTTATGGTTTGAGCGAGGAAATTGTAAAATTAGCTATTCAAGAAAAACAACCCGATTTGATCATCACAGTTGACAATGGCATTTCAAGTTTTGACGGGGTAAAACTGGCAAAATCATCAAGTATTCGGGTGATTATTACTGATCATCACTTACCCAGTAAAACCCTGCCACAAGCAGATGCCATTATCAACCCCAATCTTAAGGGTTGTGAATTTTTAAGCAAAAATTTAGCAGGCGTTGGCGTGTGTTTTTACTTGTTTTCAGCTTTTAAAACTCATTTGATTAAGTGTGATTATTTTACCAATCATAAAATCACCCCGCCAGATTTGCGAAATGTACTAGATTTAGTTGCACTTGGCACAGTTGCTGATGTGGTAAAACTTGACCAAAATAATAGAATTTTGATTGACCAAGGTATTAAGCGTATCCAACAAAAAAAATGCGCCCCTGGTATTTTGGCATTACTGGAAATCTCAAATCGACCCAGTGCAACCCTATGTGCCAGTGATTTAGGTTTTTCAGTTGCACCACGCCTAAATGCAGCAGGACGTTTGAGTGATATTTCTCGTGGCATTAAATGCTTGCTAACTGAAAATATGAATGATGCTAGGCGTTACGCCCAAGAGTTAGAAGTCTTTAATCAAAAGCGCAAACAAGAGCAAACCCGTATGCAAGATGAAGCGCAAGCCATTGTGGACACGCAAGAAGCAACAGAGGATAAATTTGCTATCAGCTTGTTTGATGCATCTTGGCATGAAGGTATTGTCGGTATTGTCGCTGGCAAACTTAAAGAGGATTATCATTGTCCAGTTGCGGTATTCTCTCAGTCGGGTAATAGTTTAAAAGGCTCTATTCGCTCTATTCCTAGTGTACATATTAAAGATTTATTAGATTTAGTAGATAGGCAAAATCCCGATTTAATTTTAAAATTTGGTGGTCATGCTATGGCAGCAGGGTTAAGCATCAAGCCTGAAAATTTCACTGGTTTTAAGCAAACTTTTGCAAATGCCATTCAGACTCATTTAGGCAATCAAGTACCCAAAGTTGAACTGTTAACTGATGGCGAATTAGAGGCATTTGAATTGTCTTTAGACAACGCACAATTATTAGTTGATGCTGGACCTTGGGGTCAAGGGTTTGATGAACCAATTTTTTATGGTGAGTTTGAGCTAGTTGAGCAGAAAGTGGTTGGCGAAAAACACTTAAAATGCCGCTTAAAACTTACAAACAATAACACTGTATATGATGGTATTGCATTTTTTCAAGCACCTATTAAAAACACAAAAGCTCAAATTGCCTACAAACTATCCATTAATAAATGGCGAGGTAACACTTCATTACAACTTATGATTGAACAAATTCACAATATATAATCAAACCATGAAATAAAAATCAAAATTAATTGAAGAAACCCTTTGGTAATCGTGCGATAAATTACCTGGCTCGGTTGAATCATCAGAGTATAAGCATGTGGTGCTGAGTTTAAAATTCGCCAGTGATAAATTTGCAAAATGCAGAAAGAGCATACATGTTGGGACTTTATCATCAAAAATGACACTCCTTTAGAAATTGATACCGTACTCAGCACGGATTGGAAAGAAACAATCCCGCTTGGATATTTGTATATGTTAAGCAAACTTTCGGTCAGTGGCGGGCACGGCAGGGTTTATGTTGGTAAATGAGTCAATGAGTTCTAACACTTCAGGCGAAGGCGATATTAGACAACAAATCATCAATAATGATTTGGTTGATTGCATGATTGCCTTGCCGGGGCAACTTTTCTAGATTGCGCAAATCCCTGTGTGCCTATGGTTTTTGACCCGTAATAAAACCAAGCAAACCCTTGTTGATGAGCGAGGCAGCTATCGCAATCGCACAGGAAAAACTTTATTTATTGATGCTAGAAATCTAGGTTCGATGATTGACCATGTGCATAAAAACAGCCCACCATCCTATCACGCTTGACGGCGTGTGGCAAGTTTGATAAAAGATGTTGATGAGATTGATAGCTTATTACCTTTGCTCAAGGGATGCTACTACACCAAAATAGGTTAAGGGATATTATTCAAATTTTTATCTATCTGCCTAATACTTTCCAATCAATGTGAGAAAATAGTGTGCCGCTATCCTCAATATTATGCAGCACGTGCGTTGTATGAAAATATTAAAAAAACAACTTGACGGTACAGGGAGGGAGATGGCAAGGGCGGTAGTTATTTTTTGACAACGAGTAGTGGTAAGAGTTTTGCCATGCTTTATCTCACTCGTTTATTGGTGATAGTAATGTCAAGAGTGTTGAAAGCAGAGCCGAATTAAGAACGCTACTTCAAGGACGAAAAAACGGCGGTGTGTTCTTAACCACAATTCATAAATTTACACAAGACATAGAACTATTAACCAAAAGAACAAATGTAATTTGCATTTCAAGCCCACAGAAACCAAACCAATTTAGAGCAAAAAATTACCATCACGCCTAACGAGGTAAAAAAAGACTTATGGCTTTGCTAAATATTTTCATAACTCTTTGCCCAATGCAACTTTTGTAGGATTTACAGGCACGCCAATAGAAATAACTTTAGAGGTGTTTGGTAAGGTTGTCGATGCCTACACCATGACACAATCGGTTAAAAGTGAAATAAACAGTGCGAATTGTTTATGAAGAGTGAGCAGCTAAAGTTGCATTGCACAATAGCGAATTAGAGAAAATAGAAGCTAGCAAAAAAGCAATTGCCAGTATGAATATTATTCTTGGCAACCCAGACCCGCTTGCAAGTATTAGCACAAGATTTTGTAACGCATTATGAAAAAAAAAGTATCAATAAGGTGCAACTGTCAAAGCAAAGGCGATATTTGTTTATAATGGTCGTGAAATTGCTTACAATTTTTACAAGAAAATCATTAGCACTAAGACTAGCGTAGTGTAATATACAAATGGCAAAAAAGGATGCCAGTCTAAATGATAAGGAAAAAAGTGATATCAAGCCAATAGAACGCATCAAAATGGTTATGACCAGAGGTAAGGATGATTCTAAAGGAATGTATGATTTGCTAGGTACAAAAGAGTATCGCAAAGAGTTGAATAAGCAATTTAAAAATAAAAGATCTAATTTTAAAATAGCCATTGTGGTTGATAGGGTTTGATGTGCCGTTTCTGGAAAGGCTTGGTGGTTGATTATATTGGTATTAAAAAGCAAATAAGCCTTTCTTTGGTTAAATACAATCAAGGCGAAAGAGAAAGCTTTGAAAACTTAGAAGAACCTTTAATCATCGTTAGAAATCATTTGGATTTGTTGGCTAAAGTTTTTCATCAATTTGATAGCTCAAACTATTTTAATGGCACTGCATTAGAATAATTAGATACTTTGAACGGGACGGTTGAATACGCCTAATTAACTAAAGTGCTTGAAATTCGTTTTATAGGGTTGGTAAAACGTCTAAGCTGTTTATGATATTTGTGCAGGTAGAAAGGGATTTTGTGCATTTTTATTTAGCCATTCGTTCAATCGTTTTTTTAAGCTAACAAAAGGCAATACGCCTGACACTGCTCAAATGAATACCAAAGTTCGTAAAATAATAAGAAATGCTTTAAAAAATGATGATGTTGAAGAAATTTTTAAACTTGGTAATGAGGTAGAAACTGAGCAAGATATTTTTGATGAAAATTGATAAGGTAAAATTATCCAATACAAAGATAAAGTTACTACAGCAACTCTTAGCGCAAGTCATTGCAGAAACTAATAAAGTTAAAGGGGTTGATTTTCCTAAAAAAATTCAATCTTTGATTGAGCGTTATAATGAAAGAAAAGAAGATGACGTGTTGCGTAGTGAATTTACGAGGAAACGGCTAATCAACTCACTGATTTAATTTGTCAAATTAAACAAGAGTTTTCAGCAGGTGGTGCTGCACTGGGGATTGATTTTGAGCAAAAAACGTTTTACGATATTTTAAAAGACTTGTGCATTAAATATGATTTTAAATACCCTGAGGACAAGCTCATTGAATTGGCAAAATCAGTAATTTAGTCAATGAACAAGTCAAATTTTCAGATTGGAATAAACGAGATGATATTAAATCTACTTTAAAGACGGGGCTGGTATTATTGTTAGATAAATATGGCTATCCACCCACCTGTAAAGCGGGACGAAATTTACAAGGATATTTTTGAGCAGGCTGAAAATTTTAAAAAGTATTATTCAAGCGATTCAATAAAGTAAAATATTTACCCTTTATTTTTATAATTTTTTTCATGCCGATTATCACCTTGCCAGACGGAACCCAAAAAACATTTGAGCAAGCTGTTAGTGTTGCGCAAGTAGCAAAGTCTATTGGCTCGGGTTTGGCTAAAGCGGCATTGGCTGGTGAGGTTGATGGTGAGTTGGTTGATACATCGTTTTTAATTAAGGCGGATGCTGATCTTGCGATTATTACAGCGAGTGATGACAAAGGGCTTGAGGTTATTCGCCATTCTACAGCGCACTTATTAGCACAAGCCACGCAAATGCTTTATCCAGATGTACAAGTGACAATTGGTCCTGTGATTGATAATGGTTTTTATTATGATTTTGCATATTCAGATGGCTTTTCAGAAGGTGATTTAGCTAAAATTGAAAAAAATATGCACAAGCTGGTCAAACAAAACCTTAAGATTGAAAGATTTGAAATGGGTCGTGATGAAGCGGTAGAGTTTCTTAAAGATAAGGGCGAGTACTACAAGGCTGAAATTATTGAATCAATTTCCGCTGATCAAACGCTGTTTTTATATAAGCAGGGAGATTTTATTGACCTTTGTCGTGGGCCACATGTGCCTTCAACCGCCAAGCTAAAAGCCTTTAAATTAATGAAATTGGCAGGTGCTTACTGGCGTGGTGATTCTAATAATGAAATGTTACAACGTGTGTACGGCACGGCTTGGGCAACTAAACAAGATTTAGAAACACATTTGCACAGATTGGAAGAGGCTTCAAAACGTGACCATCGTAAAATTGGCAAAATTCAAGATTTATTCCACATGCAAGAAGAGGCACCTGGTATGGTGTTTTGGCACGCTAAAGGTTGGACGTTGTACCAATTGGTTGAGCAATATATGCGTGATATTTTCAAAAATAATGGCTATCAAGAGGTACATACACCACAATTAATTGATAAAAGCCTTTGGGAAAAATCAGGTCATTGGGATAAATTTGGCGATGCTATGTTTACCACCAGTTCTGAAAATCGTGATTATGCTGTAAAACCCATGAATTGCCCTGCACATATCCAAATTTATAACCAAGGTCTAAAATCTTATCGTGATTTGCCACTACGTTTAGCAGAGTTTGGCTCGTGCCATCGTAATG
This sequence comes from Candidatus Ruthia sp. Cpac_8_S14, assembly GCA_021730205.1. GTDB lineage: Bacteria > Pseudomonadota > Gammaproteobacteria > PS1 > Pseudothioglobaceae > Ruthia. The sequence continues at coordinate 325,217 of CP072533.1, forward strand.
AGCCTTCAGGTACGTTGTACGGTATTATGCGTGTGCGTAATTTTGTACAGGATGATGGTCATATTTTTTGTACGTCTGAGCAAATTCAAGATGAGGTTTCAACCTTTATTGATTTGACTTTTGCTGTGTATAAGCATTTTGGCTTTGACAAGGTTGATATTAAACTTTCAACCCGTCCAGAAAATTATTTGGGTTCAGACGAGATATGGGACAAAGCCGAGGCAGCGTTAGAAGAGGCTCTTGACACTAAGAACATTAAATGGGAGTTGCAGGAGGGTGAGGGTGCGTTCTACGGACCTAAAATTGAGTTTGTATTAAAAGATTGTCTGGATCGGCAGTGGCAGTGTGGTACATTGCAGGTTGATTTTTCTATGCCAGAACGCTTAGGTGCGCAATTTGTTGATGAAGATAGTATAAAGCAAACCCCCGTCATGTTGCATCGTGCAATTGTGGGTTCACTAGAACGATTTGTGGGTATTTTGATTGAACATTACGAGGGTGCGTACCCTTGTTGGTTAGCGCCTATTCAGTCAGTTATTATTAATATTTCTGAAAAACAAGTAGATTTTGTTGTTGATATGACTAAAAAGTTAAAAAAACAAGGACTTAGGGTCATTTCGGACTTGCGAAATGAGAAGATAGGCTTTAAAATACGCGAGCATTCATTACAACGTTATCCTTATATTTTAATAGTGGGTGATTGTGAGATGAAAAAAGGTCAAATTTCAGTGCGAGAACGTGGTGGTGAAGATTTAGGTGCAATGAGTATTGAAGCATTTGTAGAAAAGGTAAACCAGGAGACATTATTAAAAAAACAAATAAAGTAAAAACTCAAATTAATAACACCATTAGAGTAGCAGAAGTTCGGTTGATTGACGCCAAAGGCGAGCAGCTTGGTATTGTTGATACCGATATTGCAAAGCAAAAGGCAACGCAGGCTGGGCTAGATTTAGTAGAGGTCTCTCCCAATGCTCAGCCACCTGTTTGTAAGATTATGGATTTTGGCAAGTTTCTTTATGAATTAAAACAGCAAAAGAAAGAAGCTAAAAAGAAACAAAAAAGAAACACAGTTAAAACTATTAAGTATCGCCCAGGCACCGAAGAGGGTGATTACCAAATTAAATTTAAGAACTTGGTAAAGTTCTTAGATAATGGTGACAAGGTTAAGGTGAGTATTTGGTTCCGCGGTCGTGAAATGCAACACAAGGAACTGGGCATGGAAGTGCTAGACAGAATTGAAAAGGATACAGAAGAATTTGCCAATGTAGAACAAAAGGCAAGATTAGAGGGTCGTCAGCTAGGCATGATACTGGCACCTAAATCAAAGAAAAAGTAAGACTTAAAAAAATCTGAAAATATGAAAAAAAGCCTAATAGGGGCAAATAAAAGGAATAAATAATGCCAAAGTTAAAAACCAATAGAGGGGCTGCAAAGCGCTTCAAAAAAACTGCCAGTGGCAGTTATAAATGTAAACACTCTCACCTACGTCATATTCTGACCAAGAAGAGTACTTCTAGGAAACGCAGTTTGCGCGCACCAGATACGGTTGAGAAAGCCGATGTACCAATGGTTCGTAAAATGTTACCGTATAGTTAATTTAGGGGTATAAGAAAATGGCAAGAGTATCAAGAGGTGTGCAAGCGCACGCAAAACATAAGAAAATTTTAAAAAAAGTCAAGGGTTACTATGGCGCAAGGTCTAAGGTATATCGCGTTGCTAAACAAGCGGTTATTAAAGCAGGACAGTATGCGTATCGTGATCGTCGTCAAAGACGTCGTCAATTTCGCCGGCTTTGGGTTGTGCGTATTAATGCTGAGGCACGTAATAATGGTTTAAGCTATTCAAGAATGATTGATGGCATGGGCAAAGCAGATATTGAAATTGATCGTAAGATTTTATCAGACATTGCTATTTTTGATAAAGCGGCATTTTCAAAAATTGCAGATCAAGCAAAACAGGCTCTGATTGTATAATAAATAATAGTAGGAGCTAGGTATGAAGAATAGAATTGTTCTTTTAGCGTTATTCGTTATATTTCTTTCATCTTGTCAATCGTCAATGAATCGATTTACTCAAAATGAAAGAGATGCAAATACATATTCTTCTGACGAAACTGATATTGTAGGTGGTTTGCTTGGTACTATGGCGGATCGGGCTGTTGAAGAAAATGCAACTGCTGAAACTGGGTTTGAATTTTTATTTAAGTTAAGTAATGGACAAACCAAAGCTTTTGTGCAAAAGTTTCAACAAGGGCTAAGAGTTAGTGATCAGGTTCATGTTATTCAAGGTGGACAAACAGCGCGTCTGACACGTCAATAGTTTGATTGTGATAGGCGCTATTCTTGATAGAGCTAAGACCTCTATTACAAAAACACAAAACTTACAAGAGCTTGAAGATTTAAGAGTCAGTCTTTTAGGTAAAAGAGGTGAATTAACCGCTTTATTAAAAGGCTTAGGTAAGCTCTCAAAAGAGCAACGTCCTACAATGGGTGAAGCCATTAATCAGGCTAAAACTAGCATACAGACATTACTAATTGATAAAAAAAATCACTTAGAACTTATTGTATTAGAAAAGCGTCTATTGGCAGAAAGAATTGATGTATCTCTGCCGGGGCGACATGCTGAGATGGGTGGGTTGCATCCAATCACAATAACGCTTAATCGCATTCAATCCTTATTTGCAAAAAATGGTTTTGAAGTGGCACTAGGCCCTGAAATAGAAGACGATTTTCATAATTTTACCGCGCTTAACATCCCTGAGCATCATCCAGCGCGTGCTATGCATGATACGTTTTATTTTGATAAAAATACGGTACTAAGAACGCACACATCCCCTGTGCAAATTCGCACGTTGAAAAAACAAAGACCACCAGTGCGTATCATTGCGCCTGGGCGAGTTTATCGTTGCGATTCAGATATTACACACACCCCCATGTTTCACCAAGTCGAAGGTTTAATTGTTGATAAACATGCAAATTTTGCACAACTTAAGGGTTTGTTGATTGATTTCTTGCGTGCTTACTTTGAAAAAGAAGCGTTGAAAGTGCGTTTTCGTCCTTCGTATTTTCCATTCACCGAACCATCTGCAGAAGCTGATATTGAATGTGTTATTTGTAGCGGCAAAGGCTGTCGAGTGTGTAAAAAAACGGGTTGGCTTGAAGTGTTGGGTTGTGGCATTGTTCATCCTAATGTGTTGTCATCAGTCAATATTGACTCAGAGATTTATACTGGGTTGGCATTTGGGATAGGAATTGAGCGTTTGGCAATGTTGCGTTATGGTGTGAATGATTTGCGTCTTTTCTTTGAAAATGATAGTCGTTTCTTGAGGCAGTTTAGATGAATATTTTATTAAGTTGGTTGCGTGAGTGGGTCAATCCTAATGTAACTGATGAAATATTAACAGAACAATTAACCATGGCAGGGCTTGAGGTTGACGGTATTTCGCCTATTGCACCAGCTTTTAAAGGTGTTGTTGTGGGTTATGTTGTTTCTTGTAATCAACATCCTAATGCTGACAAGCTAAATTTGTGCCAAGTTGATGTGGGTGAGGCTGAAAATTTACAAATTATTTGTGGCGCTAAAAACATCCGCTCAGGTTTGAAAGTGATTGTTGCTACGGTTGGTGCTCAATTGCCAGATAGTTTAAGGATTAAAAAAGCTAAATTGAGAGGTGTTGGATCGTTTGGTATGATTTGCTCAGAATCTGAATTAGGCATGGCTGATTTATCACGAGGCATTGCTGAGCTTGAAGATGATGCACCTATTGGGCAGGATATTAGAGTGTATTTAGATCTTGATGATTGTGTTATTGAATTAGACATCACACCTAATCGTGGTGATTGTTTTTCAGTTTTAGGTGTTGCTCGTGAAGTGAGTGCTCATTATAATTTGGCTTTTGATTTGCCAAAATTTGAAGTATTTGCACAAGGCGATTGCGCCATTGGTGCTAGTGTTAGCAATACACAAGCTTGTCCAAAGTATTTAATAAGAACCATCACAGATATTGACAATACAGTTAAAACACCCAAGTGGATGGCTGATAAGCTAGTGCGCTCTGGTCAACAACTCTATTCCCCTGTGGTCGATATTACCAATTTTGTTTTGCTAGAATTGGGTCAGCCAATGCACGCGTTTGATTTGTCAAAGTTAACAGGTGATATCAAAGTTAGAATGGCAAAATCTGGTGAACAACTTGAGCTGTTGAACGAAACTACACTAAAATTAAAAGCAGATACCTTAGTCATTGCTGATAGTAACTCAGTGCTTGCTATTGCAGGTGTTATGGGCGGTATGGATACTTCTACTCAAAATAGTTCTAGTAATATATTACTAGAAAGTGCTTTTTTTGAACCAGTATCCATTGCAGGAAAAGCTAGAAGTTATGGCCTACATACCGAATCATCCTTGCGTTTTGAACGTGGTGTGGATTTTAAGATGACTGAATTGGCAATGGATCGTGCCACACAACTTATTATTGATATTTGTGGCGGTCAAGCAAGTAAAGTTAATAATGCCTGTATTGACAAAAGCACATTGCCAGAATTAAAGCCAATTACCATTAGTCAAGAAAAAATTCAAAAGGTTTTAGGCTTTGAGTTAGATGCAAAATGGATTGAGCAAAAATTTATTAATCTCGGGTTTGAAATATCACAACAAACCAATAATTCATGGACTATTATTCCACCAAGTGCTAGATTTGATATTCGCATTCCTGTTGATTTGATTGAAGAATTGGCAAGGCTATATGGTTATGATAGATTACCCGTACAAAAACTGTCTTTAGAAGCCAATATTAGCACTACTTCTGAAGCTAATATTGACCAGTATGATATTATGAAAAGCTTGGTTAATCGTGGTTATCAAGAGGTTATTACTTATAGTTTTATTTCTGAGAAGTACCAAAATTTAATCAGTCCAGATGCAAAAAAAATCAGGCTTTCAAACCCAATTTCAGTCGATATGTCAATCATGCGCTCCTCGCTCATATCAGGCTTGTTACAAACAGTAGAATCTAACCAAAGGCGCGGACATACAGATGCTAGGTTCTTTGAAATTGGCCTGTGTTTTGACGGCATTAAGGCAGATGAACAATCTAATAAATTAGCCGCTATTGTCACAGGTAATCGCTTTGATGCACAATGGTCAGCTGATTTACAACCCTTGGATTTTTTTGACATTAAGGCTGATTTGGAATCATTACTGGCATTAACAAATGCTGAATTTTCCTTTGAAGCAGCACAACACACAGTCTTACAAAAAGGACAAACAGCCAAAATTGTATTAAATAGTGAACAAGTAGGTTGGATAGGTGCGTTATCACCAATAGTGCAAAAACAATTATCATTGCCTAAATGTTATTTGTTTGAAATTGACTTGGCCAGTATGAAATCGCGCAATATTGCTCAATATAAAGCACTTTCAGTGTACCAACAATCTGGGCGTGATATTGCTTTAGTGCTTGATGAGGCCGTGCCTGTGGCTGAGTTAATTCAAAGCGTTAAGGCTATGCAGCAGCAATATTTTGTTGATGTTTACTTGTTTGATGTTTACATAGGTGAGGGTGTTGAGCTAGGTAAAAAAAGTGTTGCACTTAGTTTAACTTATCAGTCACTAGAAGACACATTAACAGAGGTTCAGCTTAATGCTAAGGTTGATGAAGTACTGGTGTTAATGCAAGCTCAATATTCAGCCACACTTAGATAATGTCAATTACTAAAAAAGACATTGCCAGCGCATTAGCAAAAAGCATGGACATAACCTATGTTCAGGCATTGGCAATTACACATGATTTTTTTGACCAAATTAAACAAACGCTAGCCTCTGGAGAGTCGGTAAAGTTGTCTAGTTTTGGTAACTTTGTGATTAAAGAGAAATCTGCCAGACCGGGCAGAAATCCTAAAACTGGTGAAGTGGTTGAAATTTCAGCCAGAAAAGTGGTGGTATTTAAATCAGGACCAAAGCTTAAATCAGCCACCCAAAAAGGCAAATAATCATAAACATATCTTAAAGAGTGCAAGTTGCAGTGCTAAAATCCCACCAATATTATTAGAACTGCTTGTTAATCTGTAATGGCTGACATAAAACCTTTTAATACCGGTATTATCTTGTCAATAATTTCTTGATCTTTAGCAGTGTTGCTCACATGACCTTCGATGGTTTTTTTTGTCTTTTGTAAGGTTGTGTTGTAATCATCATCAAATTCAAAATTAATAAAATAAAAACCTTTGGCTTTGTCTCTAATAGACCTAATCGATAAAAAGTCAGTTTCCCACGCAAGTTCTGCCTGATAGGCTATATCTGAATTTGTTGTATCTTTTTGTAGCAAAACAAGGGTTGAACCAAAATGAAAAATAAAGTGACTTGCACTACAATTTGATGCAGGCTTTATGTTTAATTCGCCACTTTGAAGTGCATTAGCAATTTGCTTAAGTTGAGGATTGTTAAGCTGAATATATTTTGCATCTAAATGTTCATTAATATTGGCATTGGGATAATTGTTTTTTAAAAATTCAACAAGTCTTTTTAGCATGGTTATGACGTTTAGTTAAAATCCACTATTATAATCAAATATAATGAGCCATTCTTGGTAAGCGTGCTTATGAGTTAAACCTATCTTTATTATATCTTATGCTATAAATATCAAAAATACTAATGGCTATCGCAGCAATAATAGAGCCAATAAACAAGCCTAAAATGCCAAAGTGGATAACTCCGTGATTAGAGCATGGTCTAGTGTGTTTGCGCCACTGGATTTTTTAGATAAGAGGTTGATGATGCTAGATCGAGCCAAATTATCAACAATAAAACCAATCACAACAGCAACCAAATAATTAAACCACCCAACAAGGGTTTAAAACTAGCCAATGCCATTGCAATACCAAAATATAGGATAGGTAATTCAATGATCATAATCGTGATTGAAAATATTACGCCTTGTAATGGTGCAATCAAAAACACATTGCCCATTATGTAATAGATAAATTTTCAAACTGATTGAGCAAAATATCGTTTAAATGCGCCTCAAATGGCGATAAGTTTTTGATGCGTTTTACAACTTTTTTTGCCATTAATATAAAAGTAATAAGCTCAGCATAAATCTATCTTCAAAAGGTTTTTATCTGCTAGTATTCATTGGTTTTCCATTTTAATTACAGTGTAACCCACTTGTCCGTAAGAGTGTGCGGATTTCATGGCGCTAATAACCGAGTTAAAATGATTATTTGATATCACCTCCACTTTGTATTCTTTAATAGTTTCAAGTTTATCCAAGCGCCCAATCACGGGACTAGCGTTTTTAATGGGTCTAAATTGACCCATGCTAATTGTTTACCAAGCGCAATTCTCATAATCATCAAACCTGCCAGCACCCCGCTTTAAATATGGCATTTTTTACAAGTTCTAGTTTTGTTTCAGGGATATAGAAACTGATTTGAAACATTAAAATTCACCTTGTTTAATAAAGGCAAAGGTAGTGATAATGGCAATACGTTTTTTTTCCATAAATTATTAGATTTTTAAAGCTCAAACAACAATACTATTGGTTTTGATGATGGTAAATATAATCCCCCACAATATGAGGCGTGGTGGTATTAACCAAATCCCATTATTAACTGAGTTAATGTTTTTTTAGATAATGCTTAAAAATAGAGGCCTCATCACCTATTGATATTTATTCACTAATATAATCAAACCACAGTGGCGCACTTCATGAATAGGATGATGAATAAACTTGTCTATTCCATCATAAGTAATATCCTTAAAATGCTGCTTAGCAATTTGCCTAATTTGAGACATACACACTACCTATAAATTGCTCAAACTTAAAATACTCATCCTTGCCAGTTTTAAAAAACCACTCATTGGTTTGTCGCTTTTGTTCAGTTGCAAAAGATTTTAGTTGCGAGACAATCTTATCACTGCTCATCAGTTATACTAATACTTTAATCTATTAGTGGACAATCATACATGCAAATAGCCTACTTTGCTGGTGGATGTTTTTGGTGTGTTGAGGCAATTTTTCAACGCATTGAAGGGGTTACTAAGCTCACCTCTGGTTATTGCAATGGCAAGACTGTTGACCCTACTTATCAAGATATTTGTACAGGCACAACTGAGCATGCTGAGGTGGTTAAGATTGAGTTTGATGAGTCAAAAGTATCTTTTAAGATATTACTAAACGTTTTTTTTGAAATGCACGACCCAACCACACTAAATCAACAAGGTAATGATCGTGGCGCGCAGTATCGTTCTGCTATTTTTTATATCAATGACGAACAGCAATCTCAAGCAATTGATTTGATTAATCAAATGAGTGACAAGGTTGTAACGCAGGTTACAAAACTGGATATGTTTTATCCCGCTGAAAATTACCATCAAAACTACTTTAATGATAACTCATCACAATCTTATTGCCAAATAGTAATCGCATCAAAACTAGCCAAATACTTTAAACAATGAACGAGCAAGAACTGCTTAGATATTCTCGCCAAATACTATTACCCCAAATCGGCGTAGAAGGGCAAAAAGCCCTTAAAAACACTAAGTTACTCTTAATTGGCATGGGTGGCTTAGGCTCACCTAGTGCCTTATATTTAGCCTCTGCTGGCATTGGACATTTAATCATTGCTGATTTTGATGAAGTTGAATTGTCAAACTTACAACGACAAATCATCCATTTTACGGATGATATTGGTAGGAAAAAAGTCGACTCTGCCAAAGACAAAATGCTTGCCATTAATCCTAATATCAAAGTCACGACGATTACAACACTTAACCAAAGCAATTTAAATGATTGGGTGGCTAAAGTCGATGTGGTTTTAGATGGTACTGATAATTTTGACACTCGTTTTAAAGTTAATAAGGCTTGCGTTGTGCAAGAAACACTGCTAGTATCAGCAGCAGTTATCCGCTTTGAAGGGCAATTATCTGTATTTAAAGGTTACGAGCAAACACAGCCTTGTTATCAATGTTTGTATTCAGTCAAGGGAAATTCTGATGAGAATTGCGTTGACAATGGCATACTATCACCCGTTGCAGGTATGATGGGTTCATTACAAGCCTTGCAAGCCATCAAAGTTCTTTTAAATTTAGGCGAGCAATTAGTGGGAAAATTAATGCTAATTGATGTACTAGATCTTTCTTTTAGAAAAATTAAAATAAATAAAGACGAGTCTTGTAAAATCTGTGCTCACGGGGCGTAGCGCAGTCTGGTAGCGTACCACACTGGGGGTGTGGTGGTCACAGGTTCAAATCCTGTCGTCCCGACCAATTAAAAGTAGTGTGAATAGGTATGGATTTAGTGAGTCAGTTTGTTTTAGACGCAAGTGTTGGGCTTGGCGATTAGCCTAGGCGTTTTATAACCCATTCCATGTTGGATTCGTTAAGTATTTTGGCACATAATTGTTTTGGCCTTTATAGAGGTACCCAGAGTTATGATTGGCTCAATGTTTATTGTATACTGCACCATTATTGTTTGGTTTTATTATTTTAATGATCAAAAAGCGTTCGCCAACTGTTGCTGGATATTTACTAAATACTTGGATATTGTCAAATTATTCATTCATAAGGCTGAGGTAACCAATACTTTTGTGTTTAATTTAGTATTGTGGCGAGTCGTGGTGATAGGTAAATATGGTGTGTGAGAATTTTTATCATCTTTATAAAGGCGCCGGATCGTGGGTTAAGACCACTTATCAACAACATAAATTTAACTTATTAGAGATAGCATTATCCAAAACTACAAGAATTTTTCCCATGGATTTTATCGCTTAGATGAGCAGAATGACAAACTAATTTTTAAGTGATATACACATGGGAATAACAACCATGCCAATTTTTAGTTTTGAAATTTCTAAAAAGCAACAAACAAAATGGCAAATGATTAAATCTAAGAGCGTAGATTTTACTACCTTTGATTTTAGTAAAATTTTTGGTGACTAAGATTTATTTTAATAGAATTAAGCCCTTAATCAACCAAAGGTTAAAAATAGAATATAAAAAAAGGCTAGTAACACCAACCCCTTTATGCTTGCGCTTTATATTTTTAGCGTGAGTAAAATCAGATAAATGAAAATCTTATCAATAGTATTACCATGATTTGTAATTCCCTGTAAGATATGTTCCATATGGGTTTTAAGTGGATGCTGAAGCCTCTACTAATGAAAACATTATATTAGTAATGGGTTCTAAGATTGCTTCCCAGTAGTTTATCAGATGTGTTTACACTATATAGTGTAAACCCCCCATAGCAGGACGTTTAATAATTATTTTTTATGCAATTAAAGAAATATTAGATGAAAATAAAATACAAATACAAAGAGTTCGTCCGTTAAAAATATTTGGGAATATTGATGGCTATGTCATAGAGGTTAATAACGCCGTTGTTTTCAATTACTCAAACAAGCCTATGTTAAGGCACACTATTCCAGACATTATAAAATCACCGAAAAAGATTAAACTATTTAGGTGAAAGAGTGATGACCCACTTGCAAATTCTAACCAAGCAGCTTTGTAAGGATAAAATTAAGTCATTTGGTTAATTAAAAAAAAGACTAAACATAAGAGTGTTATTAGTTTAAAAACTTTGAGAAGGGGGTTTTAAGTGTTAGAAGACAAGCCCCTACTATAGATTGAAGTTTAATGTAGAAATTTTCGGTTTTTAAAACCCCCTATTTATCGACCTTGCCCGTTAAGCTTAAATCACCAGAGACAATATTCATAACATCTACGATAGATAGTAAAGGCGTGTGGGCACTCTGATTGACGCGAAGTCCAGCGGTAACACCATCAAAGGTAGCATTCTTTACAATGCCAATTTCATCAAATAGTATGCGCACTTCCACCGTTTCAGCATTAAAGGTTGGGTTCCATTCTGGACTGTCTAATAGAATAGGCAAGCCTGGCCAAGTTTTGGTAGGCGTGGTTTTGTGCCTTTTGGTATGTTAACAACCCCTAATGCATCCTTTCCAGATTGCCCATTAGGTTGTAATACAACCTAATGACTGTGCCATATGTCGCCATCGTTTGTGGTATCGCTCTCGTTATTTTCATCATAAAGTGGCGTGTCGTTAAAACCAGGATGTGAGGTGACGGCTAGTGACAAAATACCTATTTTGCCTTCAAACCCTACCTTACGCTATCAATTGAAGTTGGCCATACATAAGAAAACACGTTGCTACCTGCTAATTGACCTGTTGGTGTCGGTTCGTTTGCATTTGCTTTGCCTGAAACAGCCATGTGAAAAGTAGCAATATTACCTTAAGTGATAATTCTTGTATGGGTAATATCAAACGATGCTAAAGTTGCTTTGCTTTTTAGCGTTTGAATGCTTTTTGTGTGTTAGTTGTTAGAGGGACATGCTTGCGGTTACGAATGTTGCAATAAGTGACAGTTTTAACATTGTACAACCCCTTTATCAAAATGACTTTTCGTTAATACTTCAAGTGCTTGCTCAACAGTTGCACGGTAATAAATAGTCTTATTCATGGTTATTTTTTTATAATATCGACTCGATACATTATGAGTTATAACGAACGTTATTTTGCTTGCCAACATGATTTTTAGTTGATAATATATAACCATGAAGCCAACGATACTCAGATACGCCAATGGCAGTGACAGAGTATTTGGGGCAAACTAAAGGCACTGTTTTTCAAACTTTGAAAGTTTTAGAAAAAAGTTGTTATTGAAATGGGTTGATGATAGTGATAAACGTATTTATCATTTAAAAATATCTTCTAGAAGGGCGACAAATGCTTAATAAAACAACTCCAACTGTTATGTTTGTTAAAGCGTGTGGGGTGTTTTGTCTGATGAGGAGCAATCAGACATGATAGATTCACTCAAGCAATTACTTGTTGCTTTATTGCAAGTAAACAACATGAAAACTTTTGGCGTGTGTAGTTTGTGTCGTTACAATAGTAAAGTAGATGGGGGATATTTTGTAATCTTGTCCAGCAGCCGTTAACAAGTGCTGATATACACCTTAATATGCAAGGAACATGAAAGTAAAACCTCATCTATACAGAGAACATCTTGAGATGAAAACGCAATTTCAACAATTAAAGCTTTTGAGCCATAACTTATTCTTTATTTGCGTTTGTGCGTTAAAATAAATAACTCAATTTTTAAACATCATATTACAAGGAGAAGTATGTTCGATAAATCTCAAACGTTAGCTAAAGTAGATGCTGAAATTCATCAAGCGATTGCACTGGAAGAAGCTCGCCAGGAGGCGCATATTGAATTAATTGCCAGTGAAAACTACACCTCACCTGCAGTGATGGAGGCGCAAGGCTCGCAATTGACGAATAAGTATGCTGAGGGTTATCCTCGTAAGCGCTATTATGGGGGTTGTGAGCATGTTGACACAGTTGAGCAATTAGCGATTGACCGTGCTAAGACATTATTTGGTGCGGATTATGCGAATGTTCAGCCGCATTCTGGTTCTCAGGCGAATGCTGCGGTTTTTCAGGCATTGTTAGTGCCCGGAGATACAATTTTAGGCATGAGTTTGGCACATGGCGGGCATTTAACGCATGGTGCTGCGCCTTCGTTTTCGGGTAAAAACTTTAATGCTATTCAGTATGGTTTGAATGAAAAAACGGGTGAAATTGATTATGAGCAAGTTGAGGCTTTAGCAAAAGAGCATAAGCCTAAAATGATTATTGCCGGCTTTTCGGCATATTCATGTGTGGTTGATTGGCAGCGTTTTAGAGAAATTGCAGATGCTGTTGGCGCTTATTTGATGGTTGATATGGCACATGTTGCAGGTTTGATAGCAACGGGTGAGTATCCATCACCAGTGGCAATTGCAGATGTAACCACAACAACCACACATAAAACACTTCGCGGTCCTCGCGGTGGTTTAATTTTGGCTAAGACTAATGAGGCAATTGAGAAGAAACTTAATTCTGCTATTTTCCCTGGTATTCAAGGTGGGCCACTAATGCATATTATTGCTGCTAAGGCGGTGAGTTTTGAAGAGGCAATGAGTGATGAATATAAGGCTTATCAGAAACAAGTAAAGATTAATGCACAAGTGATGGCCAATACATTTATTGAGCGTAGGTTTGATGTGGTGTCAGGTGGTACGGATGACCATTTATTTTTAGTAAGTTTTATTGACCAAGGGTTAACAGGTAAAGCAGTAGATGCTGCCTTAGGTAGTGCGCATATTACGGTTAATATGAATGCTGTGCCGAATGACCCACAGTCTCCTTTTATAACCAGTGGTATTCGCGTGGGTACGCCAGCGGTGACAACGCGTGGTTTTAATGAAGCTGATTGTGCCGATTTAGCCACATGGATGTGTGATATTTGTGATGATTTAGAGGATAAGGCTATGATTAACAAAGTTAGAGAAAAAGTTACCAATCTTTGTGCTAAATACCCAGTTTATAACTAGATTAAGCCTGTATGCATTGTCCATTTTGTCAATCTGATGATACTAAAGTATTAGACACACGTTTAACTGATGATGGCTCTCAAGTGCGTCGTCGTCGTGAATGTACCTCTTGTGGTGAGCGTTATTCAACTCGTGAAACGATTGATTTTAACCTGCCACGTTTGATTAAAAGTGATGACTCCAGAGAGGCTTTTGATGAAGAAAAGCTACGTTCTGGCTTGCTAAAAGCTTTAGAAAAACGCCCTGTTAAAACCTCGCAAATTGAAACCTCCATTGCACGTATTGAGCACAAATTAATGACCCAAGCTGATCGTGAAGTACCTTGTACTAAGATTGGCGAATGGGTGATGGAAGAGCTTAAAGCATTAGATGAAGTGGCATATATTCGTTTTGTGTCGGTTTATCGCCAGTTTCAAGATATTGAGGCGTTTAAAAAAGAGATTGATGGGTTAATGAAATAATTTATGTGTTATTTTAGTATTTGGCGATAGTTTGACTTTTGGTAAAGGTGTTAGTAAAAATAACAATTACTCTGCGATTAGGTAAAATTTTGGCAAAGCATCAACCCTCATTAAGAACGACTGATTTTTATCAGCAATTGATTGATGAATATCAATTGGTTTTTGCAAAAGACTTAATTAAAAATTTATTGTCTGACCAAAGATATAAGTCAGATTTGATTCATTTTAATCAATTAGGCTATGAGTTAATGGCACAGCAAATTTATCAGTTATTTTTTGACAAGGGCGTGTTAGAATAATGGCAAAAACAAAAGTTGAATTCGTCTGTCGTGAATGCGGATCTTCACATCATCAATGGGCAGGGCAGTGCCTAGATTGTAAATCTTGGAACACACTAGAAGAGATTTTGTTGTTGCAAACCGCGCCATCAAGATCTACAATTTTGCAAGACCTGCCTGCCTCTAAAGTTCAAAATTTATCTGATATCAAATCAGAAAATAGAGTTAGGCTTTCAACAGGGCTAAGTGAGCTTGACCGTACTTTGGGCGGTGGCTTGGTCGATGGCTCGATGGTACTGATTGGTGGCGACCCTGGTATTGGTAAATCAACTTTGATTTTGCAAGTTGTAGCGTCGATTAATCAAAGACATACAACTTTGTATGTGAGTGGTGAAGAATCAGCTGACCAAATCAGCGATAGGGCGTTACGTCTTGGTATTAAAGAAGACATTTTTTTACTGAGTGAAACACATCTAGAAAAAATTATCAAACTTGCCAAAACAGTGCAACCTAAAGTTATTGTGATTGACTCTATTCAAACCATGGTAACAGATGGCTCTACTTCGGTACCAGGTTCAGTGACACAAGTTCGTGATTGCGCTGCACAACTAACTCAATTTGCCAAGCAAACCAATACCATTCTTTTAATGATTGGTCATGTTACTAAAGATGGTACATTAGCAGGTCCAAGAATTCTTGAGCACATGGTAGACACGGTGCTTTATTTTGAAGGGGGTGCGGGTGGACGTTATCGCATTATCCGCGCGGTAAAAAATCGCTTTGGCGCAGTGAATGAAATTAGCATTTTTGTGATGAGTGAAATAGGTTTGCAACAGGTTGAGAACCCATCAGCAATATTTTTATCAAACTCAGCTAAGCCTTCACCAGGCTCTATGGTAATGGTAACGCGTGAGGCAACTCGACCACTAATGATTGAAATACAAGCATTGGTGGATACTGCCAGTGCTAATCCTAAGCGTGTGTGTGTTGGTTTGGAGCAAAATCGTTTAGCTTTACAACTTGCAGTACTACATAAGCATAGTGGCATTGCAACCCACAATCAAGATGTGTTTGTTAATGTGGTTGGTGGTATTAAGATGAATGAGACTGCTTCAGATTTGGTAGTTATGTTAGCAATTATGTCCAGCTTGCGGGATAAGGTTATTCCCAAAGATTGGGTTGCTTTTGGCGAGGTGGGTTTAACGGGCGAAATACGTCCAGTTTATAACGGCATTGAGCGTTTGTCAGAAGCGCAAAAACATGGTTTTAAGGTGGCCATCATACCCAAGGGAAATGCGCCAAAAAAAGCACTTAAAGGGTTAAAAATTATGCCAGTAGAGTATTTACACCAAGCTTTGCAATTTATGATTGAAAACACAAACAAAGTTTCTTGATTAAAGGTCGATGCCTTTTTGGACTTTAATATTTGCTCTAAAAGCATGTTTAATATCTTTAATTTCACCTGCTGTATCGGCAAGCCCGATTAAATTTTTAGAGGTAGACCTGTCAGTAATCACCACATGTTGCTCTTTAGGGCGGTTGTTTAAAATGTTGATGATTTGTGCTTCATCAAGATGTTTGTAACTAATCATATAAGTGAGTTCGTCAAGCACAAGTAGATTAATTGAATCATCGTTTAAGTATTGCTTGGCTTTACTCCAAGTTTTTTTTGTGCCATAGCTGTATCAAAGGCCTTATCTTGTGTGTCCCAAGTAAAACCTGTTTTCATATATGCAGTTTGTACGTTAGGTGGCTAAGAACATATCTTCACCTGTGTCTTATGCTTTTAGTTTGGACAAGGAAGAGCTTACTATTCCAGTTATTGTTAAATTGCTTATTAATATTGAACTATTATTTTAGTTAAATCTCTATTGCCTAATCGTTTATGCCCTGGTAGGAGTAGTGGTATAAGCGTTACTATAAGGTAAGATTTTTTGCATAATATCATCCTTTGTGAAGTTAAAAAAAATTTCAGTGATGTATCGGACTGATTTCGAATGTCGAAAAATATCGTTATAAGGACAATGTAGGATTTACACCTACTTTCATAGCCAAAACTAGGTGCAGATTGTAATAGGCTATTAAATAGGCTTAAATATCTGAGTTCTGATAAAATTATCTGACTTTTAGTTTTATTAAGGAGTTCGTAAAAATGAGCCAAATTTATAATTTTAGTGCTGGTCCTGCTATGTTGCCAACACAAGTGCTAAAACAAATGAAAGATGAATTATTAGAATATGGTGATGCTAAAACATCAGTGATGGAAATTTCGCATCGTGGTGCTGATTTTATGGCGATGGCACAAAAATCAGAACAAGATTTAAGAGGCTTGATGGGTATTCCTAATCATTACAAAGTTTTGTTTTTGCAAGGCGGCGCATCAGCTCAATTTTCAATGGTGCCGATTAACTTACTTCGGGGAAAAACTAAGGCTAATTATGCACATACGGGCCATTGGTCTAAAAAGGCAATTGCTGAAGGTAAGCGTTATTGTGAAGTAAACATTTGCACCGACAGCTCAGACAATAAATATACCGATATTGATGCCTTTGAAAATTGGGAGATTGATCCTGATGGTGCTTATTTGCACTACACGCCTAATGAAACCATCGCAGGCTTAGAATTTGACTATGTGCCAGAGGTGGACATGCCGCTTGTGGCTGATATGTCATCAAGTATTTTGTCGCGTGAGGTTGATGTGTCAAAGTATGGTGTTATTTATGCGGGTGCACAAAAAAATATTGGCATTGCAGGGCTTACTATTGTGATTGTTAGAGAGAATTTGATAGGCAACGTGGTAGCCAATCAACCTGTATTGTTTGACTATACAACGCAAGCGAATAATGATTCGATGTATAACACACCATCAACTTATCCTTGGTACGTGGCATCTCGCGTGTTTGAATGGCTTAAACAACAAGGCGGATTGAACGCTATGGCTAAGATTAATCAAACCAAGGCAAAAACACTTTATGATGTTATTGATGACTCTGATTTTTACTCAAACCCAGTGGCAGTAAAATATCGCTCTTGGATGAATGTGCCGTTTTTGTTAGCTGATGAAAGTCTCAATGGGTTTTTTTTGGAAAAAGCAGCTGCTAATAATTTAACTACTTTAAAGGGTCATCGTAGTGTGGGCGGTATGCGTGCTAGTATTTATAACGCCATGCCACAAGAGGGGATTAATGAATTGGTGAGTTTTATGAAAGCGTTTGAAAAAGAAAATACCTAAATGATTAAGGTGTTTACACTTAATAATATTTCGCCAATTGGCTTGGAAAAATTACCAAGAAAAGATTATGGAATTGCCTCAAAAATGAGTAATTTTGGTGTAATTTTAGTGCGCAGTGCAAAAAATGTATGATATGGAAATTAATAACAACCTTAAAGCCGTTAACCGGTTAACAGCATTTTACTGGATAAGATGAGCGAGAGGGGTGTGGTGGTTTTTAATGTACCGAGTGCAAATGCTAATGCGGCCTTAATTTTGTCTGTGATAGTATTGTTGATGAAAAAGTTTTGATGGTTGCGCTTGATAGTGGTAAAGTTAAGTATTACGTGACTGATTTTCCAATTGATGATAAGAAAAATCATATAAGAGATGAAGTATGAGCAAAAAAACACTATTAGAACTGCGTGATGGGATTGATATATTAGATAAAAGAATCCAATTATTAATTGGTGATCGTGCGCAATTAGCTGTTGAAGTTGCACAAGTGAAAAAAGCCTCAGATGATAATAGTGTTTTTTATCGACCTGAGCGTGAAGCACAAGTGCTACATTCAATTACTAAAAGAAACGACACTCTATTAAAAGACAAAGATATGGCGTATATTTTTCGTCAAATTATGTCAGCCTGTCTTGCACTTGAACAACCTTTAAGTATTGCTTACTTAGGTCCTGAGGGTACCTTTACACAAGAGGCAGCACTTAAAAATTTTGGACACAGCGTATCCACACTTGATTGTGCGAGTATTGATGAAATTTTTCATCAAGTTGAGAAAGGTAATGCACATTATGGCGTTGTGCCTATTGAGAATTCATCTAATGGCGTGATTGGCGCTACAGTTGATATGCTTTATTCTCAAAATTTGAAAATTTGTGGCGAGGTGGAAATTTCAATTCAACATCAGCTAATGAGTGCAAATCAATCACAAGAAATTAAAGTTATTTATGCTCACTCTCAAGCATTGGATCAATGCCAGCGCTGGCTAAGCAATCACTATCCAAACACCGAGTTAAAATCAGTGGCATCAAATGCATTGGCTGCTCGTATTGTTAAAGATGAAGTGGGCGCTGCAGCCATTGCTTCAGAGGTGGCATTAAGTTTGTATGGCTTAGAAAGAATTGCCAAAAATATTGAAGACAAGGCTGGCAATGTCACTCGTTTTTTAATTCTTGGCAAAGAGGATATTCCTGTCTCTGGTGAAGATAAAACTTCACTCCTGGTCGTGACCAAGTGCGAGTCTGGCGCACTGTTTGATTTGTTAGAGCCATTTAAACAGCAAAATATTAACATGATACAACTGGCAAAACATCCCATGCCTGGCGTTAAATGGGGATATCTATTTTTAATTGATATTGAAGGGCACAAAGACGATAAAAAAGTAAAATTAGCATTAGCAGAAGTGACTAGCAGAGTACTTAAAGTTAATGTACTTGGCTCGTATCCTGTTGCTGTTTTGTAAGGTAATTTTTCGTATTGATCGTTATGAAAGTATCAATTTTTAAGAGGGTGATTTTCTCTTTTGCACATTTGCAAAACTCTTGTTTGTTTGGAAAATTTTCACTATGAGTGTTTGTCCAGCGATAAAGTCTTTAAAACCTTATCAAGGCGGTAAACCCGTTTCTGAATTATATCGTGAACTAGAGCTAGAACATATTGTTAAGCTTGCTAGTAATGAAAACCCTTTGGGTATTGGGCCTAGAGTTCAAAAAGCCATGCAACAAGCCATTACTGAGATTAACAGATATCCTGATGGTAATGGCTTTGAACTAAAACAAGCAATTGGTGAACATTTGAATGTTGACATTAGTTGTATTACATTGGGTAACGGCTCAAATGATATCTTAGAACTGGTGGCTAAGGCTTATGTTTGCCACTTTGATGATGAAGTAGTGTTTTCAGAATATGCATTTGTGGTTTACCCTTTAGTGACCCAAGCGCTTGGTGCAAAGGCAGTGGTAACAAAATCTAAAAATTTTGGACATGATTTGGATGCAATGTTTGCGGCAACCAGTGACAAAACCAAACTTGTTTTCATTGCCAATCCAAACAATCCAACAGGTACACTTCTAAGCAATGAAGCCATTTTTCAGTTTTTAAAGCAAGTGCCAAAATCAGTTGTTGTGGTATTAGACCAGGCTTATTTTGAATATTTAGATGTTGAAGATAGGGCGATTGAATGGCTAAAAGAATTTGATAATTTAATCATTACTCGCACTTTTTCTAAAGCTTATGCTTTAGCAGGATTGAGAGTAGGCTATAGCGTATCAAGTGCTAAGATAGCTGATTATTTAAACCGTATTCGTCAGCCATTTAATGTCAATCACATTGCGCAAATAGCCGCCGTATCAGCATTGGCTGATGATTCTTTTTTAACAAGGTCAATACTTGCTAATAAAAGTGGCTTAATTCAGTTATCAAAAGGATTGGATGAATTGAAACTTTCTTATATCAAGTCTTTTGCAAATTTTATTGCACTAAAAGTTGATAATGCGACCGATACTTATCAAAAATTATTGACAAAGGGTTTTATTGTACGATCAGTGGAAATGGAGAATTATTTAAGAGTGTCTGTTGGTACATTAAAAGAAAACAATGATTTCTTAGAGGCATTAAAATCAGTCTTATGATAGATAAAATTTGTATTATTGGGGTTGGATTGATTGGCGGCTCCTTTGCAATTGGATTAAAGCAGATGGGTCAAGTGAAAACTATTGTTGGTTTTTCTAGGCAGGAGTCGCACCTTAAAAAAGCACAAAAAATGGGCGTTATTGATGCGTATAGTTTGGATATTGCTCAGGTTTTAAAACAAGTGCAAATGGTTATTATTGCAACGCCAGTGAATAGCTTTCAAGCTATTTTAGAATTGATTAAGCCCTATATTCATGAATCGGTTATTATTTCTGATGTGGGTAGCACCAAGAGTAGTGTGATAAAAATTGCCAAACTAGTATTTGGTCAAATGCCAGTAAGGTTTATTCCAGCTCATCCAATTGCTGGCAAGGAAAAAAGTGGTATTGAGGCGGTTGATGCTCAATTGTTTAATCATAAGCGTGTTATTTTAACTCCAGAAAAAAATGCAGATGCTCAGGCGGTGGATATATTAAGTAGTCTGTGGCGTTCACTCGGCGCTAAAGTAGAGATTATGAGTGATAAAAAGCATGATGATTTACTAGCCATGACCTCTCATTTGCCACATATGTTAGCATATGGATTGATGGATTATTTAATCAGCAACAATCCAGATGCTTGTTGTTATGCGGCAGGTGGATTTAAGGATTTTTCACGCATTGCCTCATCAGATGCGCTTATGTGGCGCGATATTTGCATTAACAACCCTAAGGAAATTGTGAAGCACATTGAGGGTTATCAACAAACATTAGAAAAAATATCCAACTTAATTAAAAATAATCAAGCACAAGCACTAGAAAATCTCTTTCAAGAGGCTAAATCTGCACGAGACAACTGGTTGGATGGTTAAAAAGATATGAGTAAATTTGTTGCAAAGCCAGCCAATTCATTCTCTGGTCATTTAAAAGTGCCTGGTGATAAGTCGATTTCCCATCGAAGCATTATGCTAGGCTCTTTGGCTAATGGCATTACTAAAATCAGTGGCTTTTTAGAAGGAGAGGATGCATTGTCAACGTTAAAAGCTTTTCAAGCTATGGGGGTTAAAATTGAGCGTAATGGTGATAATGTTATTATTTATGGTGTGGGTCTTAATGGGCTAAAAAAACCTTTAGCACCACTTGATTTAGGTAATTCTGGCACTTCCATTCGTTTAATATCTGGCATATTAGCGGCACAAACGTTTGCTAGTGAATTGTGTGGCGATGAGTCACTATCAAAGCGTCCGATGAGTAGGGTTATTAACCCTTTAACCAAAATGGGTGCGGTGATTGAAAGTAATGATGGCAAATTACCCCTTAAAATTAAAGGCGGGCAAATACTAAAAGGCATTCATTATGATTTGCCAGTGGCTTCAGCGCAAGTAAAGTCTTGTGTGCTTTTAGCGGGTTTATATGCACAAGGTGAAACTTGTATTAAAGAGCCAGCATCCACACGAGATCACACTGAGCGCATGTTAAAAGGCTTGGGTTACAAGGTAGGTGTTAATAGAAATAAAATATGTTTAACAGGTGGTGCTCAATTAAGTGCTTTTGCAATACAAGTGCCAAGCGATATATCATCAGCTGCATTTTTTATGGTAGCTGCATCAATTGCACCAAAAGCAGATATAACTCTTACTGGTGTTAATATTAACCCAACACGAACAGGTGTTATTGATATTTTGAAGTTAATGGGCGCTAATTTAAGCTTATCAAATAAACGTGAGATTGGTGGAGAGTTGTTAGCCGATATTCGCATTCAATCAGCGCGACTAAAAGGTATCCGCATTCCTGAAAATTTAGTGCCGCTAGCCATTGATGAACTTCCCGTTATTTTTATTGCAGCCAGCTGTGCCAAGGGTGAAACCGTACTGACTGGTGCCAAAGAACTAAGAGTTAAGGAATCTGATCGTATTCAAGTGATGGCAGATGGTTTAAGCATTCTTAGTATTGAAAATGAAGTACTTGAGGATGGTATTAAAATTCAAGGTGGTGTTTTTTTAAAGCCTAATGTTGCGATTAAATCTCACCATGACCACCGCATTTCTATGTCATTTGCCATTGCCTCTTTAAGGTGTCATCACGACATTGAAATTGAAGGTGTGGATAATGTTAAAACCTCGTTTCCCAATTTTGTTGAATTGGCTAATTTTTCGGGCATGAACATTACAGAAATTTAATTATAAAAAAAGACGCTTAAATAGGCGTTTTTTAACAAAGGAGGTTAAAACTTAGTAGCCACCTTTGCGTTTAGTTTCAGGCAGCCCAGCAATTTTACCTGCTTGCTTGGCAGGGCCTTTTGGAAATAATGCGTATAACTCTTTAGTGCTTAATTTACCTTCCCAGTCATCTTTTAAGCCTTTGAGCATGTTGCGCTCGTTAGGCTGGTTGGCGTTGTTATTGATGTATTCATCACGTAAAAAATTAATTAATTTAAAGCTGTTATTTGTTAAGTTGATACCTTCTTCTTCTGCTAACTCACGAGCAATCTTTTCATTCCACTCATTAAAATCTTTTAGATAACCATAATCATCTCTTTCTAAATCTACTAATGCCATTTTTTTCTCCATCAATTAAAAAATAATTATTATATAATAATACCCTTTTTGAATTCGCCTATTTTTATTATGACAATTGAAAACGCTTCACCTTTTTTTGCATGGGATGTTTCTTCATTCTTGGCTTTATTTTTAGTACTGGCTTTTGTTATTGTGATGATTGATCAATTATTCTTTAGTCATACGCAAACGCTAGTTGCAGATAAAACACAAAAATCAACTTTGGGGAGGTTTGTCTATTTTGCCTTATTTTTACGTTTTAACAAATCTGAAAAATACCTAAATCGCCCTAAAATAGTACAATGGTCGGCTGAATTTTTTCCAATATTGCTATTAGTGTTTGCACTTCGAGGTTTTGTTATTGAGCCTTTTAGAATTCCTTCAAATTCAATGATGCCAACCTTATTAACAGGCGATTTTATTTTGGTATCAAAGTTTGATTATGGCGTTAGTATTCCAATTTTAAATAAAAAGATAATCGAATTTTCAAAGCCTGAAAGGGGTGATGTTGTTGTATTTAGGTATCCTAATTATGAAAAAAAATCAAAATACCAGGGTGCTGATTTTATTAAGCGTGTCATTGGCATTCCGGGTGATAAGATAACTTACCGTGCAGATAGTTTGTATGTGAATGGTGTAAAAATTAACAATAAAAATATTGGTGCGTATCAAGGCGTTGAGTCGGGCTTAACCATGACGGGCTTTAAGCATAAGCGTGAATTATTAGACAATAACCCGCATCATATTTTGCTAGATCCAAATCAACACTCTAAGAGTGTAAAATTAACTGTACCAGAAAGGCATTACTTTGTGATGGGTGATAATCGTGCTCGTAGTAGTGATTCTCGTTTTTGGGGTTTTGTGCCAGAATCATACATTATTGGTAAAGCGTTTGGTATTTGGATGCATTGGGATAAATCTTTAAAGCTTGATAGAATCGGTGGCTTTGATTAGTTAATGTGATTTAGAATATTATCCAACTCACCTATTGATTGATAATGAATAATAATTTTTCCTTGATTGTCATTTGATTTAATTTCAGTTTTGAGGCTAGCTTTTACTTAAAGTTTGTATTAGCTCTAAAATACGTGGCTCAATTGAGGCTGATTTTTAGGGACTGGATTAAGCACTTTTTTTTAGCTAATTCTTCAGTTCGGACGGACAGATAAAGATTTTTTAATAACTTGATTAGCCACATCAAATTGTTGCTTTTTTGTCAGTGATAAGAGAGCTTGCGCATGACCCATTTCTATATCACCACTGCTAAACAGTTGTTTAACAGAGTATCGTTAAGTTGCAATAGGTAAACTAAATTACTGTAGGACGAGAAGAGAGCGGCCAGCGACATTGGAAACTTCTTCATGGGTCATTTTGAAACCTTAAATTTTACGAATGATAACTAATACTTCATTTAAACCAGCAATTTTTTTCGCTCATTAGTAATGATTCCATATTTATCATAGTCTACTTTACGTACAACCAATGGCTGCATGACACTTTGCGAAACAATAGAATTGGCCAATTCATTTAGCGTATCGAGGTCAATGTCGTTTCTAGGTTGGAATTTTCTTTGTTACAATCAGCCAATATTTAACATTTTTAAGTTGTTTTCGGAATCAGTTTGCTTGCTTTTAGAAGAAAGTACTTGTCCTAATAATATATCCAATCCACGCCCTAGTTTTGAAATTTTTTCCATATTAATTAACGTTTTCTTTAGCACTCCACAGCTAAGGAGATATAAGAAGTTGCTCTCTGGATAATCTTACATAGTTAATTACATTTTCTCCAAAACTCGGCATTTCTGCTAATTTTACATTTTTAGGGGTGATTTGTTTTAAAGATTTTGTGTGAAAAATATTGAACCAACTGAATAGGCGTTTCATTGGATGAGTTATTATTCCTTGTGTCAAATATTGTGCGTATTGAGAACTTGTAACCTCCCGTTTGTATCAATGGCACTGAGGATCGATATCAACAAGCAATACGTGCTTTTTAATGGCTTTTAATACTACACTTAGATTTGACTAGTTGTTGTCTTATTACCGACGCTACCTTTTTGGTTTGCAACAGAAAATGTAATTGCCATTATTGGCTGTTTAAAACCGTTAAAGCTTTTAATAAAATTGTGGCCTCGTGCACAAAATAATCTTTTTTTAATTTTTCAATGCTTATTTTGTTTTGTTTTTCTTTGTTTTTTTCTTGGGCGCTTAGTATTTCTTTAGAAGAGAGTTTAAAAGGACCCTCAACTTCCAAGTGACCATCAAGGTCTTTTTCTTTGGTCTCAATCACTGATTTTTCTGCTTCATTTTCTAGACTAATGTTCTTTAGCTCAATATCAGGCACAATGCCTTTGGCTTGAATAGAGCGTCCATTTGGTGTGTAATATCTGGCAGTTGTAAGTTTAAGTCCATAGCCTTTTTGAAGCTCAAGAATGGTTTGCACCGAACCTTTTCCAAACGAAGTACTGCCCATAATAATGGCGCGTTTGTGGTCTTGCAATGCGCCTGCAACAATTTCTGATGCAGAAGCTGAGCCTTCATTGATTAGTACAACAATAGGCAATCCTTGCATGATGTCACCTGATTTTATTTTGAATTTAAGATTTGAGCTTGGAATTCTACCTTTGGTGTAAACCACCAGTCCTTTCTTGTCAAGAAATAAATTTGATACATCAACTGCGCCATTCAAAACACCGCCTGGATTGTTTCTCAAATCAAGAATTAATGAGCTAAGCTGGGCATTGTTTTCTTCAACCAAATCATTAAAAGTCTGTTTGAATAGTTTTGCTGTTGGATCTTGAAAGCTAGAGATACGTATATAGCCAATATTTTTTTCCAGTAAGTAGCCTTTAACCGAGATAATGGTAATAATTTCTCTAGTAATATTAACAACAAATGGTTTCTTATTTTTACGCACAATGGTAATTTGGATATCAGTACCTGCTTTACCACGCATTAACTCAACACCATCTTCCAAGGTCATGCCACGTACTGGCTTATCAGCAATTTTCACGATTAAATCGCCCGCTTGGATGCCGGCCCTATAGGCGGGCGTATCATCAATAGGAGAAATAACTTGAATGACCTCATCTTTCATGCCAATAACAATACCAAGACCGCCAAATTTACCCAAGGCGCTTTCAAGTAGGTTTTTCTGTTCTTTGGGCTCAAGATAGCCTGAATGCGGGTCTAATCCACTGACCATACCTTTAATAGCATGGTTAAATAGTTTTTTATTATCGACATCATCAACATCAACGTACAATTGTTTAATATTGCTAAAAACAGCCGTAAACATCTCAAGATCTTTGAAAAAAGCTTCTATTTTTTGTTTTTCAGCATCGCTTTTAGCTAATACGGGTGTATAAATGCCAAAAAGCGTATAAAAAAGCGTTAAAAATAGTGAATATTTAAAAAAATTTAAAAAAGTCATAATATAATAATTTGTTTATAGAAAGTTTAAATATAATACTATGAAACCAATATCAGTTTTGAATTTTACTTGGTTTTTTTAAAAAAAATGGAGAAAGAAAATGAGAAGATTAAATGTAATTTTGTTGGCTTTAATGATGTTTACCTCATTAAGTGCTTTTGCGGAAAGAGTAGCACAAGACAATGGTCCGGTTCAGGCAATACAAACAGCGATTGTAAAGCTTAATCAGTTAACAACCATGGCATATTCACCAAAAATGATTAATTCTTTTATCGAAAAAGAAATTGCACCATTATTTGACTTTAAGCATATTGCCAGTGAAGTTTTGCTAGTGAGCAATAATCGCTTGGGCGAAGGAGAAACCAAGTTTTTTGTTAACAGACTGAAAAACAATATGATGAGCACTTTATTGGCAAGGTTGTCTCAAGTAAACTCTACCTCGTTTCAATTTATATCTGCTAGGCCAATGATGGGCAGTTTAATTGCAGTACAACTTAAAGTCAATGGGTATACCTCATTTGGCGGTATTTATCTTGATTTATTATTTCATCAAAACGAAGATAAACAGTGGCAAATTTTTGATATTGTGCTTAATAATGACAGCCTGATTAACTATTATCAAAAGATGGTATTAATCAAAGTTAGGCGATATGGCATTTATGGTATGTTGGGCAGACTTTAATTAATTTTAAAGAAATAGAGGGTTAATTATGAGCGAAATAGCATTATTAGAAAAAGAAGAAGATATTGAAAAAGCAACAAGAGCTTTAAAAGCAATGGCACATCCGCTGCGTTTAAAGATTTTATGCGCACTAAAAAATAACGAATTACCCGTATTAGAGATTGTAAAAAAAGTTGGCTCTTCACAATCTAATATTTCACAACATATTGACATTCTTAGAACCAAGAATATTGTCGAATCTCGGCGTGATGGTAATAAAATATTATGCAAAGTTAAAGACGCAAAGGTTCTAAAATTGGTGTCTAATATACAAACAGTGTTCTGCTCTGAATAAGGTTAATTTTAACAACTTTTGTCTATGCGCTCGTAGCTCAGTTGGATAGAGTGTTAGCCTCCGAAGCTAAATGTCGGGTGTTCGAATCACCTCGAGCGCACCATTAGGAACATTAAGCATGACTTATCCAATCATTAATCCAATTGCAATAGATTTAGGTTTTGTACAAATCTATTGGTATGGGTTGATGTATTTGATGGCTTTTTTAGCGGCTTATTTATTGGCGAATTATCGTGCCAAGCAACTCAAAAACTGGCATACGCAACAAATTGAAGATTTAATTTTTTATGGTGCAATTGGTGTGGTTGCTGGTGGTCGTTTGGGCTATATGTTATTTTATAATTTGCCAAATTTTTTATCCGATCTTTTGTTAATTTTTGCCATTCAAGATGGTGGCATGTCATTCCACGGTGGTTTCTTGGGTGTGTTGTTGGCAATGGTTTTATTTAATCGAAAATATAACAAAACTTTTTTTACCACAATGGATTTTATTGCACCACTTGTGCCTTTAGGATTAGGTTTTGGTAGAATGGGTAATTTTATTAATAGTGAACTTTGGGGTAAAATAACCACCAGCCCATTTGGTATGTATATTGAACAACAAGGGGTAAGCCGATATCCATCACAACTGTTTGAAGCATTTTTAGAGGGCTTAATTTTATTTATTATTCTTTGGATGTTTAGTAACAAATTGCGTCCGTCCATGTCAATTTCAGCATTATTTTTGATTTTCTATGGTTTGTTTAGATTTATAATTGAGTTTGTTCGAGTACCAGATGTGCGACTGGGTTATTTGGCTTTTGGTTGGCTTACTATGGGGCAATTATTAAGCTTACCAATGGTAGCATTTGGCATTGTGCTATTGCGAAAAGCATATTTTAAAAAAAGGAGGTAATGTGAAACAATACTTAGATTTTTTAAAACTGGTTAAAAATACTGGTATCAACAAAACTGACAGAACAGGCACAGGAACAACCAGCTTGTTTGGACACCAAATGCGTTTTGATTTATCTAAGGGTTTTCCACTTGTTACTACCAAGCGTGTACATTTGCTTTCGGTCGTGCACGAGTTGTTGTGGTTTCTTAGTGGTGACACTAACATTAAATATTTGCAAGAAAATGGAGTGCGAATTTGGAATGAATGGGCAGATGAAAATGGAGATTTGGGTCCAGTCTACGGCGCACAGTGGCGAAATTGGCAAAATGCTAGAGGCGAAAGTATTGATCAAATCGCGCAAGTGGTAGCGCAAATCAAAAGCACACCAGACTCTCGTAGAACTATTGTTTCAGCTTGGAATGTTGGTGAATTAGAAAATATGGCATTACCACCTTGTCATGCATTTTTTCAGTTTTACGTGGCTAATGGAAAGCTGTCTTGCCAATTGTACCAAAGAAGTGCAGATATTTTTCTTGGTGTGCCATTTAATATTGCATCATATGCATTATTAACGCATATGATGGCGCAACAGTGTAATTTGGAAGTGGGTGATTTTATTTGGAGTGGTGGTGATTGTCATATTTATTCCAATCATACCGAGCAAGTAGAAATACAATTAGCTCGTAGCCCAAAAGCATTAGCAACTCTTAAAATCAAGCGGAAACCTGAGAGTATTTTTGATTATAGTTTTGAATATTTTGAGTTTATAAATTACGTATTTGACGCATCCATTAAAGCACCAGTTTCGACTTAAATTATTTCTAAATATCCACTGTAATGCCTTGAGTACGGAGCTTATCTGACTTATCTTCTAAGTAACGCTGAAAGTTTGACTGATGTTTGTAACCCCCTGAAGTGACGTAAGTCATAATACTATGGAAGTGATAAGTTTTAAAAAAAGCATCTTTCCTGATAACTTTCCCGCCTTGTAAAACATAATGGCTGACTTAAAGTAAGTTTCAAATCCTCATACCATTTTTTAGCAGTAGTTCGTTTGCCTGATGGGGCAATAATTTTAGTCTCTGATAGGGCATTAAGCTGTACTACTTGCATGGTTTTTAATAAGGGCTTTGGGTTTGGGGCTCTAGTTGCATGAGTGATTGATGAAGGGTGTTACATTCTTGACAATTAGGTTTTTCAAAAAAACAGTCAAATAATTTTGCGCAGGCAAGGTTTTATTGCGAGATAGCATGTGTGGTGGCGTTTCAAATAATAGGTCTTGATTAAGCCTAAGCATACTATCGCCTTTTGAATTTAGAAATACAAGGGGGGGTAGGGTAGGGGTGAATTGTACTTTCATCAAAACTGAAGATTCTTTTATCTGTTAATTCTCTGCCTTACCAGTCGGTCAAATCTCTATCGCCCTACATATTCGTTTCAATAACGTCAAAATCTTTTTGTAATTTAGCGCAATAAGGACAACTATTTTGATGAAAGTAAATTATCACATGTTTGTTATTGTTTGTTGCCTCTTCTAAATCTTCAGAAAAATCCATAAAAGAAGCTTTGAACCAATTAGGCACCTCATCAATAACCTTGGCACCTAAAAATTCACCTTCTTTCGAGGGTCCAATTGTGCAACAGATGAAAATGAGATAAGTAAAGAAAATAATAGTATCAAAGTATACACAATGTATCTTTAGAAGTTGTTTAGATGCCTATGATGTCTTTGTGTGGAATAAACAAACCACAACCTAATAACCGATAATCACCAAGACCCTTTTCTTGTAATAATACCGATTCATCTTTTTTTAAATTAGCCACCATTAGCGAGCGGGTGTGAATAGTACTAATGTCAGTTTTAATGTTATTCTCAAGACCAGCCATTATTTTTTTAACAGAAATACCAAGCATTTTTAGGCCTTCAAAAGCAACTTGCAAAAAATCCTCCTCACTCATTTCCTTGTCACAAGCAATACTTTTTGCAAACAATACAGGCATATCGCTAAGTAATTTTGGCTTTAAAGATTTAATAACGTCTATTTGATATTCGCCTAAATCTAGTGTTTTTCCAAGTAATTGCTGGATCTTGTTAAGCTTATTTTTTGGTACTCTAATGGTTAGTTTTGAGCGTTTAGAGGGGTAATAAAATCCATCTTCGTGGTTCTGCATCCAGCCGTTACCATCTGCGACACTGATGTTAAATATGCCAGCATCCACCTTATCAAGCCATGGCAATTGTTTAAGTAGTGCTTGTGCTAGTAGAAAGCCATGATCAATAGGTAAAATTCTAGCATAGATATTGAACACTACATTTTGTATGGTTTCAGGCAACGTAAAATGTTCTTTTCTAGCGTCTTCTTGCCAAAACATAAAATAGTAAATTATCAGCTTAAGTTATAATAGGCACATATTATAAACTTATTAATCGTTATAAAATCCAATAAAAAGTAATGGAAAAATTACAAAAAAAAATTAATTATCAATTTAAAGATTTATCTTTATTAAAGCTTGCTTTGACGCACCGTTCTATGGGTAAAAATAATAACGAACGTTTAGAATTTTTAGGCGATAGTATTTTAGGTGTGGTTATTTCAAAAGAGCTTTATCAGCACTTTGCTCATATTGACGAGGGTAAGCTTTCTCGATTAAGATCACACTTGGTTAGAGGACAAACTTTGGCACAACTAAGCGTAGCATTAGAATTGTCAAACAATTTGATTTTAGGCTCTGGTGAATTTAAAAGCGGTGGTTATAGACGTGAATCTATTCAAGCAGATGCTGTTGAGGCAATATTTGGTGCGGTGTTATTGGATTCTAATTTTGAAACCACGAGCACAGTTATTTTAGGTCTTTTTGAGACGTTATTAAGCAATATCAGTTCAGATAATTCGCTAAAAGACCCAAAAACACAATTACAAGAATACTTACAAAAGCGTGGCAACGTTTTGCCAAAATATGAACTTACTGATACAACAGGCAAAGATCATAATGCAATATTTACAATAAATTGTCTTTTAAAGGAGCAAAATTTGCAAGTTAGCGAATCTGCCAAAAGTATTAAAAAAGCAGAACAATCTTGTGCACAAACCTTATTAAAAAAACTAAAAAAATCATGAACCCCAAACAACTTACAACAAGCAATAAAATCATCAAGCCAAATTTTAAGTCAGGCTTTATTGCAGTTGTTGGGCGGCCTAATGTTGGTAAATCTACACTTATTAATGAATTAATTGGGCAGAAATTATCCATCACTTCGCATCGTCCACAAACCACGCGCCACCGCATCCACGTTATTGATACAACTGATGATTATCAAATGGTATTTGTGGATACACCAGGCATTCATATGGGTAATTCCAAAGCCATTAATTCTTATATGAACAGAGCGGCCAGTTCAACCATAACGGATGTGAATATTATTTTATGGCTAACAGAAGTGGGCAAATGGACCAAAGAAGATTCAAGGGTTTTGGAACACATCAGCCAAGTTAAGGTGCCTGTTATTTTATGTATTAACAAAATTGATAAATTAAAATCTGCGCAAGAGGTATTGCCATTTTTGGATAAAGTTTCTCAAAAATACCAGCCAACAGACTTGTTCCCTTTATCGGTATTTAAAAAGAAAGATATTTGTGCATTACGTGAGTTAGTTTTGCAATACCTACCAAAACAAACCCTTATTTTTGATGCTGATTATATAACCGATAGAAGTGAAAAATTTATTATTGCTGAATTCATTCGAGAAAAACTCATGCGCCATTTAGAAGATGAGTTGCCTTATGATTTAACCGTTGAAATTGAACAATCTGAACAAGATGGTAATCTGCAGCGAATTTCTGCCCGTATTTTTGTTGACAAAGCTTCACAAAAAAATATCGTGATTGGTAATAAAGGCGACATGCTCAAACTAATTGGCATTGAAGCACGAAAAAGTATCGAAAGCTTTTTAGACAGAAAAGTATTCTTAAAGCTTTGGGTCAAAGTCAAACAAGGCTGGTCTGATGATAAGCGCACGTTGGTTTCATTAGGGTATGACTAGAGTTGAGCTAACCCCTGCTTTTTTAATCCATCGTCGGGCTTTTAAAAATTCATCACTACTACTTGATTTTTTTACCCGTGATTTTGGCAAAATTCGTCTAGTTGGTAGAGGGTTTAGAGGATCAAAAACCAACATTCGGATGTTCCAGAATTTGAGCATTTCATTTGCAGGTAGAGGTGAGCTAAAAGCACTAAATTATTGGGAAATTGATGATGTGCCTAGGAATTTTAAAGGCGAAGAATTGATATTGGGTATGTATGTGAATGAGCTTGTATCAAGGCTATTGCATGAGCAAGACCCATATTCTAAGTTGTTTGTAGAGTATCAAAAATTTGTAAGCCAAATGGGGCGTTTAAAGCAAAGTGCTAAATATTGGCATTTAAGAATATTTGAAAATAACTTATTAACTGAGTTGGGTTATGGTATTAGTTTTACAGAAGATATTAATGGTAATGAAATTGACCAAAACAGTCATTATGAATATCAACCCCAAGCAGGATTTATGCCCAATTCTTTGGGTAAAATATCAGGAAAATTAATCAACCAATTACTCATAGAAACGGTTGAAGATGTACTAGATGCGCAACAATTAAAAGTTTGCCGAGATTTAAACAGACAGCGCCTAAGTGCGCTTTTGGGCGACAGACCTTTAAAAAGTCGGTCTTTATTTTTTATTAAACAATAACAAACAATGAGTATTTATTTAGGTATTAATATTGATCACATTGCCACCATCAGGCAAGCTAGAGATGCAAACTATCCTTCACCAATAGAGGCAGCTTTATTGTGTGAAAAATCAGGCGCGGACAGCATTACACTACATTTGCGTGAAGACAGACGCCACATTCAAGATGCCGATGTGAAAATTCTACGCAACCAACTCACCACAAAAATGAATTTAGAAATGGCAGCAACAGATGAAATGATTGCCATTGCTAGAAAAATCAAACCTCAAGATTGTTGCCTAGTGCCTGAAAAGCGTGAGGAGTTAACTACCGAAGGTGGGCTTGATGTAGTATCGCAAATACCCAGAATGAAAGACGTTTGTCTGTGTTTGGGCGAATCACATATTATTGTTTCTTTGTTTGTTGACGCACAAAAGAATCAAATTGATGCAGCACGTGAGTGTGGCTCACCTGTGATTGAGCTACATACTGGGCATTATGCCAATGCAACTAATGAGGCGCAACTAACAGAACTTGAAAAAATTAAAACCATGACCACTTATGCACATTCAATTGGTTTGCAAGTCAATGCAGGCCATGGATTGACTTTGGAAAATACAACTGCTATTGCTAAATTACCTGAAATTGTTGAGCTTAATATCGGGCATTCAATTATTGCCAGAGCTATGTTTATCGGGCTTGAAGCTGCCACTTGTGAGATGAAAACACTAATACTAGAGGCAAGAGAATGATTTATGGCGTAGGCACTGATATTATCAACATCAAACGTGTTGAACAGATATTAAACAAAAACAAACAAGGCTTTGTCAAGCGTGTATTGTCTGAGCACGAACAAGCCTTATTCGCCAATAAAGGCGACAGTGCTGCTTATTGTGCCAAGCGTTTTGCCGCCAAAGAAGCTTTTGCAAAAGCCTTGGGTAAGGGTATTGGTAAGATTGTTAGTTTTCAAGATTTAACCGTGCATAATAATGAAAATGGCAAGCCGTATTTTATTCCTAGCGAAAAATTACGTTTATACCTTATGAATAAGAACGTTAAACAAGCGCATCTTAGTTTGTCAGATGAAAAATTTAACGCTGTGGCGTTTGTTGTTTTAGAAACAGAAAACTAATTGATATATTGACCAAACCCTGCTTTATAAGCCTCATTCTTAGTACCAACACAACCAAATTTTTCTGCGGTTTGATAACTAGATATGGCTAGAGAGTATTGTTCCAATACAGGTATAGGGATTTTATGCATTTTAAAGCGCTTTAAGCCTTTGTTCATTCGTTGAAACCCTGCTGGATTTAACCCACCACAGTTTTCATTGTAATATTTTACTGCACCAACAATTGCCAGCATTTCATTAGGTGAGAGAGCTAACGTACTAAAATTAGCAGTAAGTAATAGAAAAGTGAGTATTTTTTTCATTTTTTGATATTGTTAAAATTTTAACTGCTCTAAACTCTAAGCTATTTTTTTCAATGTTGAAGCTCTAGGAGGTTTTGCATTATTCTCGATTTTAGCATAAACACTTTGTTGCATACCCACCTTAAGTGCTACTTGTTTTTGTGTCAATTTTAAAAACAATCGCCAAGCTTTAATCGGCGACATTCCCTCAATAACACTACTCACAACTTCGTGTGGCGTATCACACACCCCTCCACTAAAAAGTTTGGATTCTTTTTGATTTTAAGTGCCTGATATGCTTCATAAGATACAATTACAAAGCTAGGGACGCCATTGCATTTAATAATTTGTTCGTCAATATGTTCTCTCATCTCGAACTCCTACTTTTCAATACTAATAATGTTTACTTTTTGAAAGTCAAATATAACTCGATAATTTCCAACTCTTAGGCAATAATCAGACGGATGATTTTTTAATATTATGCCATTCAGCCACTGGCTTACTTAATGCTTTAGAGCTGTACCTTTTTGATATATTAGTCCAAGATTAACACAACCCTTGCCATCATCTAAACCACAAGCTCTTTGTAAATATCAATGTCATTAGCAAGCGTGCTAATAATAGTATTTTTTTTCATTTTATTTACCTGTAGTTGTTTTTATGGTTTATCGTTGTTATTTTTGATAATAAGACAAATAATTCACACTCACATCATCTTCAAGTTTGTAGGTTTTTGTAAATGGGTTATAAGTCATACCAATCATGCCTTTTAGAGTTAAATTTGAGTGTCTTGCCCATTTGTCCATTTCGCTAGGTTGGATGAATTTATCCCAGTCGTGAGTGCCTTGGGGTAGGAGTTTTAGGATGTATTCTGCACCGATGATGGCGAATAAATAGGACTTTGCATTACGATTGATGGTTGAAAAGAAGGCTTGTCCGCTAGGTTTGACTAATTTGCTACAAGCTTTGATAATTGAGTTAAAGTCAGGTACGTGTTCTAGCATTTCTAAACAGATAATAATGTCAAATTTTTCAGGGTATTGCTCGGCAAATTCTTCCACAAGGATTTTTTGATAGTCCACTTCCAAGCCTGATTCAAGCAAGTGTAATTTGGCAACTTCAAGAGAAGCTTTTGCCATGTCAATACCTGTCACAATTGCGCCTTCTAAAGCAAGGGATTCTGCTAAGATGCCACCACCACAGCCAACATCAAGGATTCTTTTATTTTTGAGTGAGCCGCCACATTGCTGTTTGATGTAATTTAGTCTAAGTGGATTAATGTCGTGCAAGGGTTTAAATTCAGAGTCTTTATCCCACCAGCGTGATGCTAGGGCAGCAAATTTATCAATTTCGTTAAAATCTACGTTGCTCATAGTGCTTGAGAATAAGCTAAAACTGCTTCAGCATGACCTTTGACCTTAACCTTATCCCAATGTTTGAGGATATTACCATCAGCATCAATTAAGAAAGTTGATCTTACGATACCCATATATTCACGCCCCATAAACTTTTTTAACTGCCAAACGTTAAAGAATTCGCACAAATTGCCATCAACATCAGCAATCAGTTCAAAAGGAAAATTTTGCTTGGCTTTAAATTTTCCATGTTTGGTTAAATCATCTTTTGAAACGCCATAGATCACTGTATTAGCATCTACAAAGGCTTGGTAATTGTCTCTAAAATCTTGCCCTTCGGTAGTGCATCCTGGGGTGGCGTCTTTGGGGTAAAAATACAACACGATGTTACGTCCTTGAGTATCGGGAATGCTTATTTCTAAGTCGCTTGTAGCAATGCAGGTAGTTGGTTGAACTTTGTTCATAACTGTATAATAATATGCTTAAAAAAATCTATTTTATCACATGAAAAACATTCGTAATTTTTCAATTATTGCTCATATTGACCACGGTAAATCAACCATTGCTGATCGCTTTATTCAGTTTTGTGGTGGTTTAAGTGATCGGGAAATGTCAGCACAAGTACTGGATTCTATGGACATTGAAAAAGAACGAGGCATTACTATTAAATCGCAAAGTGTTACGCTTGATTATCAGGCTAAAAATGGTGAAACTTATCAATTAAATTTTATTGATACACCGGGTCATGTGGATTTTTCTTATGAAGTATCTCGCTCGCTTTCTGCTTGCGAGGGTGCACTACTGATTGTTGATGCATCACAAGGGGTTGAAGCGCAAACGGTTGCAAATTGCTATACGGCGCTAGACCAAGGCTTAGAAGTAGTACCTGTACTTAACAAAATTGACTTGCCAGCAGCAGACCCTGAGCGTGTGGTGGATGAAATTGAAGATGTAATTGGCGTTGAGGCGCATGATGCGGTTCATTCCAGTGCTAAATCAGGCATTGGTATTGAGGATATTTTAGAACAAATTGTAGAAAAAATCCCTGCACCAAAAGGTGAGATTGACGCACCCATTAAAGCTTTAATTATTGACTCTTGGTTTGATAATTATTTAGGCGTGGTGTCTCTAATTCGTGTGATTGATGGTGAAATTAAAGCCAAAACAAAAATCAAAATTTTCTCAAATGGAAAAGAACATTTGGTAGATGAAGTTGGTGTGTTTACTCCAAAACGTAAAAAAACAGACAGTTTAAAAGTAGGAGAAGTTGGGTTTTTAATTGCCAGTATTAAAAACATTGATGGTGCACCAGTAGGAGATACTATTACCAGTGCCAAAAACTCTGCATCAGAAGCTTTGGAGGGCTTTAAACCAGTACAACCTCCTGTATTTGCAGGTATTTTTCCTATTTCTGGCGAAGATTATGAGAAGTTGCGCGATGCACTAGCAAAACTTCGCCTAAACGATGCGGCGTTGCAATATGAGCCTGAAAATTCAGATGCACTGGGTTTTGGTTTTCGCATTGGATTTTTAGGCTTGTTGCACATGGAGATTGTTCAAGAACGTCTAGAGCGTGAATATGATCTTGATCTTATCACTACAGCACCCACTGTAATTTATGAAATTCTTGACACAAAGGGTAATATTCACAGGGTGGATAGCCCCTCAAAAATGCCAACTAATCAAGGTATTGCTGAATTTAGAGAGCCAATTATTACAGCAAACATTCTAGTAACTGACGAATATGTGGGTGCAGTAATTAGCTTATGTGTTGAAAAACGTGGCGTGCAAAAGAACATCACTTATATGGGTAGGCAAGTGTCCCTTATTTATGAATTACCACTCAATGAAGTTGTGCTGGATTTTTTTAATCGATTAAAATCTATATCACGTGGTTTTGCCTCCATGGATTATCATTTTGAGCGTTATCAAGAATCTGATTTAATTCGCCTAGATATCATGATTAACCAAGAGCCAGTAGATGCGTTAGCACTGATTATTCACCGAGACGATTCTGTGCGTAAAGGACGAGAGCTAGTCGAAAAAATGAAAGAACTTATTCCAAGGCAAATGTTTGATGTTGCCATTCAGGCTTGTATCGGTTCTAAAATTATTTCACGTTCAAACGTAAAAGCACTTAGAAAAAATGTAACCGCTAAATGTTATGGTGGCGACGTTTCACGTAAACGAAAACTACTTGATAAACAGAAGAAAGGTAAAAAACGTATGCGTAGCGTGGGTAGAGTGAACATTCCTCAGGAGGCATTTTTAGCAGTTTTGCATATTGATTGATAATATCACTTACAATAGTTTACAAAAAGATATACAATAATATTACAATTGGTATCATTCTGTAACTAACAGGTGTTGTTATGACGACTTTACTCAGTGAAAGAATTGACAATGATACAAAAATCAAATTTGTTCAAACTTGTGAATAAATTGGGCTTAACCCTTCTCAAGCTATTAAACTATTCGCCATGGCAGTTATTAATTCTGGCTCAATTCCATTTAAATTAATTGCTAAACAGCCCAATCAAGAAACTATAAAGGCTATGCAAGAATTAAAAAGTGATAATGGCATTAAAGCTGGCGGAGTTAAAGCATTATTTAAAGAGCTTGAGGTTGAGATGTAATGTTGGAAATTGTTTATTCAACACAATTTAAAAAGGATTTTAAAAAGAGTTAAGAAATTACTATTGCCTGATTCAAAGGCTATTTTTTTGAAGTGATTCAAGCTTTAGAAAAGCAACAAAGGTTACAGGAAGAATATAATGACCATTGTCTCAGTGGTCATTATATTGATTTTCGAGAATGCCATATCAAACCTGATTTATTACTTATTTATCAGACTAGTTTTGTTAAGCTTAAACTTATTAGAATTGGTAGTCACAGCGAATTATTCTAATTCAGAAGCCTTTCTAAGACGAATTTAGAGCCAAAATAAGCAATAATCAAGATACCAAAGCCAATTTGTGTGGCAGTGATGGCTTGTTTTCCACGCCAGCCAAAGGTTTTTCTACCAAACACAAGTGTGGCAAAAATAATCCATGCGATAATTGAAAGGATGGTTTTATGCATCAAATGTTGGGCAAATATATCTTGTATAAAAATAAAGCCAGAAAGTAGTGATAAGGTTAATAAATAAAAACCAATTCTAAGGTTTTGAAATAGCAGCGCCTCCATGGTTTGTAGTGCTGGCAGTTTGTTGATAAAGCCATTAACCTTTCTTGCGTGTAAGCGCTTTTCTTGGATTTTTAACAATACAGATTGACATACTGCTAGGGCTAACAGGGCATAGGCAGTGATTGATAAAAATACATGCGAAGTAATGTTTAATGGGATGACTTTGTTTGTTGTATCTGGAAAGATGATACTAAAGACTAGTGTGAATGCCACTAATGGATAAACCAATATGCCCAATGCGTGCACAGGTTTGGATAATGAGGATAAAAATAACAAAACAGCAATCAACCAAGCAACAAATGAAGCGCTATTTGCCAAGCCAAAAATAACACCTTTGTCACTCCAAAAATGGCTAAAGGTGAGCGCTTGTGCAATTATGGCAAAACTGATCAATAAAAAAATGGTTTTTTGGTATTGGTGTTGAGTTTTATTTTTTACAAAATAACGCATTAGCAAGAAGGCTACAGCCAAATATAAAGCTATTGCAAAGTAAGATAAAAGCATAATCAACTTTTGAATTAATATAAAACACTATAATACGATACTTTCGTTATATTTATTTAAAAATGTTTGTTAATTTAACTGAGCGTCTACAAAATAGTTTTAAAGTTTTACAAGGAAAAAACAAACTATCTGAATCCAATATTAAAGAGGCAATTCGTGAAGTGCGTCGTGCACTGCTTGAGGCTGATGTTGCACTTGGAGTGATTAAGGTGTTTTTGGACCAAGTTCAAACCAAGGCATTAGGGCTTAAGGTTGGACAAGGGTTAACACCGTCACAAGCATTTATTAAACTGGTTGAAACTGAATTAACTAAGATTATTGGTGGTAAGAGCGAATCGCTTGATTTAAAAACTCAGCCACCGGCAGTTGTTATGGTGGCAGGTTTGCAAGGTGCGGGTAAAACCACCTCAATTGCTAAGCTTGCGCTTTATTTAAAACAGCGTGAAAATAAAAAAGTATTAGTAGTCAGTGCTGATGTTTATCGTCCTGCTGCCATTGAGCAATTAGAAGTATTAGCCAAGCAAGTTGAGGTGGATTTTTTCCCGTCAACAGCTGATGACAAGCCTTCAGATATTGTCACTAGCGCTAAAAAGCACGCACAGAAACAGTTTTTTGATGTTTTATTGATTGATACCGCAGGTCGTTTGC
This sequence comes from Candidatus Ruthia sp. Cpac_8_S14, assembly GCA_021730205.1. Classification (GTDB taxonomy): domain Bacteria; phylum Pseudomonadota; class Gammaproteobacteria; order PS1; family Pseudothioglobaceae; genus Ruthia. Next base: position 364,892 of record CP072533.1, read on the forward strand.
ATATAGATGAGCAAATGATGGATGAAATTAAAACCTTACAGAAGAAAGTCAATCCAATTGAAACCTTGTTTGTGGTTGATTCTATGACGGGTCAAGATGCGGCGCATACTGCCAAAGCATTTGCTGATGCATTACCATTAACAGGCATTATTCTTACCAAAACTGATGGTGACGCTAGAGGTGGTGCAGCATTATCTGTACGTCATATTACCGGTAAGCCAATTAAGTTTTTAGGTGTTGGTGAGAAAATTGATACCTTAGAGCCGTTTCATCCAGAGCGTGTGGTTTCAAGGCTTTTGGGCATGGGGGATGTGCTTTCATTGGTGGAGGAAATTTCACGCAAAGCTGATCATAAAAAAGTACAAAAGCCCGTCCAAAAAATGCTCAAAGGTCAATTTGATTTATCCGATATGCGCAATCAACTTTTGCAAATGGAGCAAATGGGCGGCATGGAAGCCTTGATGGATAAACTTCCAGGCATGGGTCAAATTCCACAAAATGTTAAAAACCAAATGATGGGCGAGGTTGAAATTAAGAGAATGGTCGCCATCATTAATTCTATGACACCTAAAGAGCGTAGCCACATTAAGCTAATTAAAGGCTCGCGTAAGGCACGCATTGCTAATGGTTCTGGTACGAACGTTCAAGCTGTTAACAAACTCATCAAACAGTTTGAAAAAATGCAAAAACAAATGAAAAAAATGGGTGGCGGGAAGATGCAAAGAATGATGGCTAAAATGGCAGGCGCTGATGGCATGCCTGATTTTTCTAAAATGGAATTACCTAATACGGGTGGCGATAATAAGTTCCCTTTTTAAGATTTGCTAAACTTCAATAATGCCTGTCATGTATTTGATGGCTTTGCCAGAGATTCTTATTCTTTGACCTAAGTGTTGATATTTAACTTCGCCACCTCATTTTGAGAATTGTTTTACAATTAAGTGATTTTTATCAATACGGAACAAGCTGGGTGAATAGCAGAACCTATAACAGGGTCTTCATCGATTTATTTTGCTCATATTCAGAAATATTGAATAATACAAATGTAGCGGCAAGTGTGGTATGAGCGAATAAGTTAACCTCTTAGATAGGTGATTAACCACCTAATTTGATAAATTATCCAGTGGGGACAAAAGATGTTGTTTCAGAAAGATTATTTTCACTTGCTATTGATTGCATAAGTTCATCAGACAGCCATTTTTCAAGTGGACAAACTGCTGCAGGATTATCTTCAAATAGTTTGTCTGTAAAGAGATTAATTTGATAGATGGTTAATACCATATTTTGCGTTGATGAATTAGTGACTTATTCGATATTTGGCAGATTGAGCATGCGCCTGCAAACCCTCACCATCTGCCAAGATAGCAGCCACTTTGCCTAATGTATTTGCACCTTGGTGTGATACCATAATTAAGCTTGATTTCTTTTGAAAATCGTACACACCCAAAGGGGATGAAAAACGCGCTGTACCTGAGGTGGGTAGTACGTGATTTGGACCTGCACAATAATCCCCTAAGGATTCACAAGTGTGACGACCCATAAAAATTGCGCCTGCATGTTTAATATTATCTAGCAGGGCTAGTGGGTTTTCAACAGATAGCTCCAAATGTTCAGGAGCAATTTGATTAGATAAAGCAATGGCTTCATTCATGTCTTTAGTTTGAATAAGTGCGCCACGTTCTTTGAGTGCAATTTTAATGATGGCTTGCCTATCCATGGTTGGCAGTAATTTTTTAATACTTATCTCAACTTGGTTAATAAAGTTTGAGTCTGGACACAGCAAAATTGACTGTGCGTCTTCATCGTGCTCTGCTTGGGAGAATAAATCCATGGCAATCCAATCAGGATTGGTTTTTCCATCACAAATAATTAAAATCTCACTAGGACCAGCAATCATATCAATGCCAACTTGGCCAAACACTGCACGCTTGGCTGTTGCCACATAAATATTACCAGGACCTACAATTTTATCTACTTTTGGTATGGTTTTTGTACCATAGGCAAGTGCTGCTATTGCTTGTGCGCCACCTACTGTAAATACTTGAGTGATGCCTGAAATATATGCTGCTGCTAATACCAATGGATTGCTAATACCATTGGGCGTTGGCACAACCATAATTAATGACTCTACACCAGCAATTTTGGCTGGAATGGCGTTCATTAAAACAGAGGAGGGGTAAGCTGCTCTGCCACCAGGAACATACAAGCCGACGTGATCAAGTGGTGTGATTTTTTGCCCCAACATTGTGCTATCATCTTCTGTATAGCTCCAAGTGTTTTGTTTTTGCTTTTCGTGGTAAAAGCGTATACGGTCTGCCGCTATGGTTAGTGCAGATTTCTGCTTTTCATTAAGGGTGTCAAATGCTTGTTTAAGTGCAGGCAGTTTAATGGTTAAATCTTTCATGCTAGAGGTATTAACACCATCAAATTTATTTGTGTAGTCAATTAAAGCGCTATCGCCACTATTACGAACATTGGCAATAATATCATCAACCATTTGGGCAACCTCTTTGTTAGAAACGTTATCCCATGCAAGCAATGAAGCAAGTTTTTCTTGGAAATCAGATTGTGTGGAGGTTAATTTAGTAATCACAAGTTATGCTCAATATTTTGAATCCAAAACTTAATTTGTGCATTTTTGGTTTTAAATGAGGCGGCATTTACCACCAAGCGCGAGCTAATCTCTTCAATGTGTTTAAGTGGAATAAGGCCATTGGCTTTTAAAGTATTACCAGTATCAACTAGATCAACAATACAATGTGCCAAACCAACTTTAGGTGCTAATTCCACTGCACCATAAAGTTTGATTATTTCACAAGATTGATCTTTGTTTTGAAAATAACATTTGGCTAAATTGATATATTTAGTGGCGATTTTAAGTGTATTTTGTTTGAGTTTATCTTTTGATTCGGCAGCCACCATCAGTTTGCATTTAGCAATGCCTAAATCCAATACTTCGAATAAATTATTAGCGCCATGCTCAAGCAAGACATCTTTGCCAGCAATGCCCACATCAGCAGCACCGTGTTGTACAAATACAGGTACATCAGTTGCACGAATGATAATAATCTGAACATCAGCAAGATTGGTATCAAGAATTAATTTACGTGAGTTTAGCTCTTTTTTAGCAATGGTTAAACCTGCTTTTTCAAGTAAAGGCAGTGTTTGTTCTAAAATTCTACCTTTCGATAATGCAATTGTTAGCATAAGTTTTTAATCCTGTACACGTTCAATTTGGGCGCCTAATAGTTTTAATTTTTCTTCAATGGTTTCGTAACCACGATCTAGGTGATAAACACGTTCAATCGTTGTGGTGCCTGTTGCTACTAGTCCTGCCAATACCAAAGATGCCGAAGCTCTTAAATCAGTTGCCATTAAATGCGCACCCGCCAGAGATTTTACCCCTTTGCAAACAACGGTGTTACCTTCTAAAGTGAGGCTTGCACCCATGCGTGATAATTCAGGGATATGCATAAACCTATTTTCAAAAATAGTTTCGGTGATAGTGCTATGCCCATCAGCAATAGTATTGAGGGCTGTAAATTGTGCTTGCATGTCTGTGGGAAAATTTGGATAAGTACTGGTTCTAATATTAACAGCCTTGGGTCGTTTTCCTTGCATATCAAGTGTGATTGAATTTTTTTCAGTTTTAATGTCTGCACCGGTTTCAAGTAATTTTGCAAGAATGGCGCGCATTGATTGATAGCGTACATTTTTAATTGTAATTTTGCCACCTGTGATGGCTGCAGCAACAAGATAAGTACCTGCTTCAATTCGATCAGGGCAAACTGTATAAGTCACGCCTGATAACTTATCAACCCCTTCAATGGTGATAATTGAAGTGCCAGCACCAGAAATTTTAGCACCCATTTTAATCAAGCAATTAACCAAATCTACAATTTCAGGTTCTTGTGCAGCATTATGAATTGTGGTTGTGCCTGTTGCCAGAGTTGCTGCCATGATGATGTTTTCAGTGGCAGTCACTGAGATTTGATCAAAATGTATTTCAGTGCCAATGAGTTTTTTAGCTGTGGCGTAAATATAGCCATTTTCAACTTTAATAAAAGCACCTAAATCTTCTAATGCCTTTAAGTGTAAATTAACAGGGCGTGAGCCAATTGCACAGCCACCAGGCAGGGATATTTTTGCTTTACCATATTTAACAAGCATTGGCCCAAGTGCTAAAATTGAAGCACGCATAGTTTTAACTAAATTGTACTGAGCAACCAAGTTAGTTAACTTTGAGCTATCTATAAACAAAGAATTATCTGATTCTAGTATAAATTCTGCGCCCATATCCATTAACAACCTAAGTGTGGTTGAAACATCACTTAAATGTGGTGTATTGATTAAAGTAATGGGACCATTGGCCAATATTGAGACAAACAAAATAGGTAAAGATGAGTTTTTTGATCCTGCAGCCTTAACATGGCCATTTAATACAATACCACCATTAATAATAAGCTTATACATTATTTAGCCAATCTTTCAAGTTTCTTTTTTGATCTTAAAATCAAGCTATCAACATCTTCACGTCTAATATATGAGTTAAATTGAGCGCGATAATTTTTAATAATACTTACACCAGAAAATACGATGTCATATACATACCAAGTGTCAAGATGTATCATTTTTAGAGAAATAATACTGGATTTTGGGTCATCATTAACGTTAATAATTAACTTTACAATGGCTCTATCACCTTTACGTTTAACGTCAGGGCCTACTGAAATGTGAACACTGTCAAGTTTATCATAACTAGATAAAATACCTACATAATCTTGAATTAAAGACTCTAAGATATAGTATTGAAAAAACTGTTTTTGTTGAATATTCAAGCCATTCCAATGTTTGCTTAATGCAATTTTAGTGGATACACTCACAGCAATATTGGGCAGGAGTTTTAATCGAATTAAAGCTTCAATATTTTGTTTGGTGGCTTTTTTTTGTTTTTTTAATTCTTTTAAAGAGCTTAGAGCGCTAACCATAATGTTAAGCGCAGCCGAATTAGGCGGGTCAATAATATCCACAATTGCTTGATGAGTTGTATTGGACGTTTTATCTTTTGCTAAAGCAAAATTTATAGGCAAAATAGACAATATAATGAGTAGTGTTTTAATCACAGTCTTTAAAAGAGAAATCAATTTAGATAAAATTTTACCTTTGATTTTACCTTTGTAAGTGTTCTTTGTATAGATGCCAATTAAAGAAAAGCTAAAGAATTTAACCACTAATCCTGGCGTTTATCAAATGTTTAATAAGCAAGATCAAGTGATTTATGTAGGTAAGGCTAGAAACTTAAAAAATAGAGTATCAAGCTATTTTGTTAAAACACATGAGCAAAAGAAGGCTAGAGTTTTAGTTGCAAATACTAAAGACTTTAAAGTAATCGTTACTGCAACGGAAACTCAGGCTTTGTTATTAGAATCTGAACTAATTAAGCAGCACATGCCAAGATATAACATCTTGTTAAAAGATTCAAAAAGTTACCCCTATATCTTTATCAGTCACGACAAACATCCTAGAGTGGATTTTTATCGAGGCAGAAGGCATCAGAATGCTCAATATTTTGGCCCCTACCCTTCGGCTCATGTGGTCAGAGATTCGCTTAATTTACTTAAAAAAATCTTTAAAGTTAGGCAGTGTACTAATACTACTTACCGATCACGCTCCAGACCTTGTTTAGAATATCAAATAGGGCTGTGTAGCGCACCTTGTGTTGGCAAAATTAGCGATGAAAATTATCAATCAGATGTATTAATGATGTCTTTGTTTTTATCTGGCAAAGGTAAAAAAACCCTAGAAAAGATGTCAAAGAAAATGCAACTTGCCTCTCAAAATTTAGAGTTTGAATTGGCAGCACGCTTGCGCGATCAATTAATTGATTTGCGCACCATTCAAGAACAACACACTTCAAGTGCCAGTAATGACTTGGATGTGGTTAGTATCACTCAACAAGATGGGGTAAGTGGTGTTGAGGTGTTATTTATACGCTCTGGCAAGCAAATTGGACAAGTGTTTATTTTGCCTAAAAACTCAAATAACCAAGACATTAAACAAGTTTTATCTGCTTTTTTGCCTTTATATTATTTGGGTAAAAATATCCCAAAACAAATATTAATTAGCCACAAGTTGAGTGATAAGAAAACAATTGCTTCGGCTTTAAATACGCACATTATTGATACGCTAAATAAGGACAAACAGCATTATCTAAATGTTGCTAATTTAACCGCCAAGGAAAATCTTAATCAAAATTTATTATCAAAATTTAGAAAAAAATCAACACTTGTTCACTTGCAAGTTATTTTAGGATTAGACAAATTACCTAATTATATTGAATGCTTTGATATTAGCCATATGATGGGCGAAGCAACAGTTGCCTCGTGCGTAGTGTTTGAAAAAGGCATGCCAAAAGTGAGTCAATATCGCCAATTTGACATTAAAAATATTATCCCTGGTGATGACTATGCTGCAATGAATCAAGTCGTGTATCGGCGTTACTCTAAACTACTAAAGGATAAAAAGCCTTTACCAGATATTATTTTTATTGATGGCGGACTAGGGCAGTTTAATCAGGCTATTATGGTGATGGATTCAATCGGCATGGATGATGTACAATTGGTAGGCATTGCCAAGGGAGAGAATCGAAAGGCAGGGCTTGAGACTTTAATTACGGTTAAAGATGATAAGATCAATAAAATTGATCTACCACCTTACGACCCTGTGCTTATGTTAGTCAACCGTATTCGAGACGAATCACACCGTTTTGCGATTAAAAATCATCGAAAAAAACGTGCGTCAAGACGCACAATCTCAACACTAGAATCTATTATAGGTGTAGGAAGATTACGTAGAATGGCATTGCTGAATTACTTTGGTGGTTTGCAAGAAGTGAAAAAAGCATCGATTCATGAAATTCAAAAAGTCAGTGGTATTAATTTAACATTAGCGATTAAAATAGTTGAAAAACTAAAAGATTAATATGTTTATTAGAATACTTATCATTGCTTTTGTTATTGGCTACTTTGTGTGGTGGGTTAACAATCGAGTTTTGGGAAAAAATTTAAAAATAGCCAAAGTAATTGCTGCCACACTTATTGTTACAAGCGTGATATACTTATTTTTGGGTAGTTTGTCATATTTAATTGAAAGGGTCTAAAGATATAATAATTTGAATTTTTTTATCTATAAATTAACACGTTATCTTGTAGAATTACACTAAAAATAGTCATTCTTTAAGATGATAGTACGCTTTTTTTGATAAAACTAACACATTAAGATGCTTAGTTTTATTAATTACTTTTTTTGAAACATTAACTAAAATTGACAGATTGGACGCTTCCCAAATAGGTAAATCACGCATATGATCACCCATATAATCAAAGCCTTTATTGCCAAAGCGTTCGATTAGTTTTCCTGCTTTATTGCGTGAAGATAGATTAAAGTTTTTGTTGCTTGCCATGACGTCATCAAATAAATTAACTTTTTTAACGGTTGTTTGTTGGCCGCTGTGGGTAAAAAAATCAAAATCTTGTTGCTTGTTTTTTGCCTGAGTTTTTTCTATTTTAAGATAATTGCTAACGGCAAAAGCGTATAGTTTGTGTGAAGCGGTAGCAAGGATGATTTTGCCACCTTGTTTTTTACGTTTCTTGATATAATCAATGACGATTTGATTGTAAGGCAAGGTACTGATATCAATAGAAAATCGCTTAGTTAATTGTTCTTTTAAGTATCCTTTTCCATGCAAGAACCAAAAGGGATAAATAAAAATAAGCAGTGGATTTTTTTTTAATGCACCCATTGAAGACTCATACAATAAATCTGTATTAATTAATGTATGGTCTAAGTCAACGATTAATGGTGTCATTCTAAGGCCTCCCATTTTTCATAATATCTTTCAAGGTCAGCCTCTAATCTGGCAAGTGTGATTAAGGCATCTTGAGATTTTTCTTGTTGAAAAAACTCAGGGCCTGATAATTGTAATTGAATTTGAGCGACTTTTATTTCAATTTGAGCGATTTTTTTTGGCAAATCTTTAAGTGTTTGCTGTTGTTTGTAGCTTAATTTTTTAGTGTTTGTTGTTGGTTTTTTAGTTGTTTTAACTTTGAATTTGTCTTTTTGTTGGCTTAATTTGTCTTGTTTTTGAATCAAGTAATCATCATAACCACCAGCATATTGGTTGATAACGCCATCACCATCCATAACAACTGTAGAGCTAACAATATTATTTAAAAAAGTTCTATCATGCGAGATTAAAATTAAAGTGCCAGTGTAATCTACCAGCATTTCTTCTAATAATTCAAGCGTTTCAACATCAAGGTCATTGGTTGGCTCATCAAGCACCAATAAATTAGTGGGCTGGGATAAAATTTTGGCCAACATGAGGCGATTTTTTTCACCACCAGAAAGCATTCTAATCGGTGCCATGGCTTGCTTTCCAGTAAATAAGAATTGACGCAAGTAACCAATAATGTGCTTACTCTTTCCACCAATATCAATACGTTCACGACCTTCAGAGACGAAATCCATGGATTTCATGTTAGGATCAAGATACTCACGCATTTGGTCAAAGTAGGCTAATTTAATGGTTCTTGACCTGCGAATAGAGCCACTATCAGGTTGCAATTCATCAAGCAGAAGTTTAATGAAAGTAGATTTTCCTGTGCCATTACCACCAATAATGCCGATTTTTTCACCTTTTAAAACCAACATAGAAAATTTTTCAATCAGCTTAATGTCAGCAATTTGGTAGTTAATTTTTTTAATTTCAAAAACCAATTTGGAAACGCAGTTTTCATCATCCAGTATGTGGATTTTAACTTGGCCTTTTTTTGCACGGCGATTTATAAACGATTCACGCATAGATTGTAAAGCACGAACACGCCCTTCGTTGCGAGTACGTCTGGCTTTAATACCTTGCCTAATCCAAGTTTCTTCTTGCGCAAGTTTTTTGTCAAATTGTGCATTGGCGATTTCTTCAGCGTGCAATTGTTCATCTTTACGTTTGACGTAATCAACATAACCACAATCAAATACTGATAAATTGCCACGATCAAGGTCAAATATGCAATTAACAATACCTTTAATAAATGAACGATCATGACTAATAAGCATCAAAGTGCCATGATAATCTTTTAGCATACGCTCAAGGTCAAGAATAGCAGTAATGTCCATGTGATTAGTTGGCTCATCAAGCAATAACACATTTGGTTCTTGGATTAACGCTTGAGCCAGCATTACTCGCCTTCTCCAACCACCAGAAAGCGTGGATAGAATTGTATCAGTATTGAGTGTAAAACGATTAAGAATGGCTTGAATTTTATGCAAATATTGCCAACCATTCAACTGATCAATTTTCTCTTGCACTTCACTAGCTTGCTCTAGTTTTCCATCGTTAATTAAATGCTGGTACTGTTTGAGAATAATACCAATTTCTCCCAGACCTTCTGCCACAATATCAAATAGATTTTTGTCATTACCTTGTGGTAGTGTTTGCTCTAAGTAGCTAATTCTGGTGCCTTTTTTAATTTTTAATTTACCATCATCTGGCTCAATTGTGCCAGCAAGAATGCGCATAAAAGTAGATTTTCCTTCGCCGTTTTTACCAATAAGTGCGATTTTATCGCCTTTATGGATAGTTGAACTTACCTTGTTTAAGATAGGTTTGTCAGAAAAACTAAGAGAAATATTGTCAAGCGTAATAAGTGGCATGGGTTAAAATTATTTTTTTTAAATAAAATTTTATTATGCGCTATTTTATTCAATTTTTATTTCTATTAGAGCTTATTAACCCTGCTTATGCTGAGAGTATTGAAGCTAAAAGTTTTGTTAATAATCAGCAACAACAACGCTATCAGACGTTAATTAACGAAATTCGCTGTCCAGTTTGTCTAGGTCAAAGCATTGGCGGTTCAAATGCGGGATTGGCTAAAGATTTACGCGAGAAAGTCAGAGAATTAATATTAAAGCAAAACACCAATGATAGCATTCGAAAATTTATGACTGATCGATATGGCGATTTTGTCGTGTTTAAACCACCGATTAACAAAAATACCTATTTGTTGTGGTTTGCACCTTTTGTATTTTTAGCTTTAGGTTTGTTATTTTTAGTGCGTTCTTTATCAACTCAAAAATTTAATGTTAAAAGTACTGTAGATACAACCAAGGCTAAAGATTTATTAAAATGAGTCAACAGCAACTATTTATTAAAACCTACCAACGTGGCGCTGTTGAAATTACACAAAAAGTGAATAATATTATTGTTACACAAGGTCATTTAGTTGAGTTGTGTCACGTGTTTGTTGCTCACAGTTCAGCATCACTCATGATTGCTGGCAGTGAAGATTCAGATATATTGTTGGATATTGAAGATTATTTGCAAAAAATAGTGTTGGATGCAAACCCTAAATATCGACACAACGAAGATGATTTTGATATGTCAGGGCATATTCGCACAATTTTGACTGGTGAAGTTAAAACCATTCCTATTATTGACAACAAATTAGGTTTGGGTCAATTTCAAGGGTTGTTTTTATACGAACATCGATTCGGTGAAAATATTAGAAAATTGATTATAACGCTATCGTGAGTAGTAAAACCGAATCAAGTGATTTAATCATTAAAAGCTTATGCACATCAAAAAAATGGTGAATCATCAAAGGCAATTACAGTTTGGAATAATTTGCTCAATCATCAATTTTCTGATAAAGATTTAACTTTGGTGCTTGAATTAGACGCAAATTTTTATCAAGCTTATTATAATCGTGGCACTTTATTAGCCCAATTAGGGCGCTTGGAGTAATCCAAACAAGATTTGGCATTGGCACAAGCAGAACTAAAACAAAAAATACATTAAGGAGTCCAATGAGCAACCAAGATAACAACAAATTAATGATTGAAAGAAAATCAAAATTGGCTTTATTAAGAGAAGCTGGCAATCCATTTGTTAATAATTTTAAGCCTGAAAATTTAGCACAAGATATTATTCAAGAATTCGATGGTTTTTCTAAAGAAGCACTGGTGCAAAAAAACGTGCAAGTATCTATAGCAGGACGGATGATGCTCAAGCGTGTGATGGGCAAAGCTAGTTTTGCGCATGTGCAAGATTCTAGTGGACAAATTCAGCTTTTTATCACTCGTGGTAAGTTGCCCGAAAGTTTTTATAATGAGCAATTTAAAAAATGGGATATTGGTGATATTATTGGTGCTACAGGTGTTTTGTTCAAAACCAATGTGGATGAATTATCAATTCGTGTTAGTGATATTAAGTTGCTGACTAAATCATTACGTCCACTGCCTGAAAAATTTCATGGATTAAGCAATCAAGAAACTCGTTACCGTCAGCGTTATATTGATTTAATTATGAGTGAAAATTCGCGTAATACGTTTAAGCGTCGCAGTCGAATTGTAGACTATATTCGCAATTTTTTTAACAATCATGATTTTATCGAGGTAGAAACACCTATGTTGCAAACCATTTCAGGCGGCGCAACAGCCAAACCATTCGAGACTCATCATAATGCATTAGACATGCCTATATATTTGCGTATTGCGCCTGAGCTTTATTTGAAGCGTTTAATTGTTGGCGGCATGGACAGAGTGTTTGAAATTAATCGTAACTTTAGAAACGAAGGGCTTTCCACAAGGCACAATCCAGAATTCACCATGATTGAGTTTTACCAAGCCTACGCTACATATCATGATTTAATGGATTTGACAGAAAAATTATTTCGCGATATTGCACTTGATGTCTGTGGCAGTGCTAATACTCACTACCAAGGTGATGATTTTGATTTTTCAAAACCATTTGGGCGTATTAGTGTGTTTGATTCAATTTTACAATATAATCTAGACCTAGCAGTAACTGATTTAAATCAGAATAACGCTAAAAAAACAGCAGAAAAATTAGGCATTCAAGTCAAAGAAAATTGGGGTTTAGGTAAAATTCAAATTGAAATTTTCGAAGCCACTGTTGAAGAAAAACTCATTCAGCCCACTTTTATCACGCAGTATCCAACTGAAGTATCATCACTAGCACGGTGTAATGACGACAACCCGTTTATTACCGATCGATTCGAACTGTTCATTGGTGGTTGTGAAATTGCCAATGGATTTTCTGAACTTAATGATGCACAAGATCAAGCTGAACGCTTTAAAAAACAAGTTGCAGAAAGAGACGCAGGTGACGATGAAGCCATGCACTATGATGCTGACTATATTCGCGCCCTAGAATATGGCATGCCACCCACAGCAGGTGAGGGCATTGGCATTGATAGATTGGTGATGCTATTTACTGATTCACCATCAATTCGTGATGTGCTTTTATTTCCACATATGCGCCCCGAGGTAAAGTGAAAAAAATACTAATTATTTAGGTTTATTGGCGTCAGTAAATGAATCAAGATTCTTATCAGTCTATGCTGGCAATTGTGCAATCATTTCACGATAAGCATGATTTTAGAAATCATGGCGGCGAAGATTTGGCTTATCGTGTGGCATTAATGGCAGAAGAGTTGGGTGAAATATCTGCTTGTGTGACCAAGGGAAAATCTAATGAAGATTTGGCGGAAGAATCAGCAGATTTATTGATTTTATTGATAGGTACGGCGATTAGTGCTAATTTTGATCTTAATCAAGCCTTCTGGAAAAAAATGGAAAAACTTAACAAACGTCAATCAAGAATGGTTGATGGAAAAATTAGGGTGTCTGAATTTCGAGGTGTGGATAAATGAGTCAAAATACAATGTCAGTTTTAACCATTGATGGCCCAAGTGGGGTTGGAAAAGGTACTGTGGCAAGAATTGTAGCGCAAAAACAAAACTGGCATTTGCTAGATTCTGGTGCGATTTATCGTGCTTTTGCTTTGGCGGTTAATGCTAGAGAGGTTAATATTACTGATGAAAAAGCCTTAGGAAAAATTGCACAAACTCTTGATTTAGAATTTAAAACCCAATTAGGCAATGAACTTGTGAGTGTTTATCTTGATGGTAAAGACGTGTCTACGATTTTACGCACAGAGAAAACAGGCGAGGTGGCTTCAAAAATTGCTTCTATTGGTGTGGTTCGTGCCGCTCTTCTAAAGCGTCAGAAAGACTTTGCAAAACCACCAGGATTGGTGGCAGATGGCAGGGATATGGGCACAATTGTTTTTCCTGATGCACCATTTAAAGTATATCTAACTGCAAGTGCTGATGAGCGAGCTAATAGGCGCTTAAAACAATTGCAAGCGCAAGGTAGTAAGGGTATAATTTTGCAAATCTTAACAAAGGTGAAAGCAAGAGATGAGTGTGATAGTTCACGTAAACACTCTCCACTTAAACCTGCTAAAGATGCACTCATCATTGATACCACTGAGTTATCTATTGATGAGGTTGTCACTCAGGTGGTAGCATTAATTGAGGCTTAAGCGGTTAACCTCTTAAATAAATTAATCCGATAATTGTACTAGGCGTATACCGTAAATAGCTTAAGAATTACCGGTCAATACCAAAAAAAATATGTCAGAATCATTTGCTGAGCTATTTGAAAATAGCATAGAACAACAAAACGTAAAAGTTGGTGCTCTTTTAATGGGAACCATTGTTAGTATTAATCGTGAAAAAGCGATTATTAATGTTGGACTTAAATCAGAGGGTTTTATCTCTCTAGACGAATTTAAAAATCCACAAAAAGAATTAGAAATTGAAGAGGGCGACATTGTTGAAGTTGCACTTAAATCAATTGATGATGGCTTGGGCAATACCTTGTTGTCACATACAGATGCTAAGCGTATTAAGCTATGGCAATCACTTGAATTGGCAATGAACTCTAAGGAAGTCGTAACAGGCGTTGTAACTGGCGCTGTTAAGGGTGGTTTGACGGTTGATATTGGTATAGTTAAAGCATTCTTACCTGGTTCATTAGTGGATATACGTCCTGTGAAAGATTTCTCATACCTAACAGGTCAAGAAATTGAAGTTATTGTTATTAAGATGGATGAAGTTAGAAACAATATTGTGATTTCTAGGAAAGCTGTATTACAAGAAGCCAACTCTGCTGATAGAGAGGCGCTACTTGAAGGTCTTGAAGAGGGTAAGGAAATTGAAGGTATTGTTAAAAATCTTGCAGATTATGGTGCGTTTGTTGATCTTGGTGGTGTTGATGGCTTGTTGCACATTACAGATATTTCTTGGCAACGTGTTAATCATCCATCTGAAAAATTAACAATTGGCGATAAAATTACTGTTAAAGTGCTTAATTACAATAAAGAAAAAATGCGTGTATCATTAGGACTTAAACAGTTAACTGCTAGCCCTTGGGACAACATTTCAGACCGTCTACCTATCGGCAAGAAAGTATCAGGTACAGTTTCTAACTTAACAGACTATGGTGCTTTTGTGCGTATTGAAGAGGGTGTTGAAGGCTTGGTTCACGTGAGTGAAATGGATTGGACAAATGCCAATGTTCGTCCTTCTAAAATTGTTAAATTAGGTCAAGAGGTTGAAGTGGTTGTATTAGATATTCAAGAGTCCAAGCACCGTATTTCATTATCCATGAAGCAAGCTCAAGAAAACCCTTGGGAAGCGTTTGAGGTAACACATAATAAAGGGGATAAAATCCCTGTTAGTGTTAAATCAATCACTGACTTTGGCTTGTTTGTCGGTCTTCCAGGCGGTATTGATGGTTTGATTCACTTAGCTGATATTTCATGGGAAAAACAATCCTCAGACCAGTTGGTATCTAGTTATTCTAAGGGACAAGAATTGGAAGTGATTATTTTGAATATTGATGCTGAAAAAGAGCGTATTTCTTTAGGTATTAAGCAGCTTTTAGAAGATGACTTTATGCAGTATGCATCTGCCAATAGAAAGGATTCAATTGTTAAAGGCGTGGTTATGGAAGTTGATCCACGTGGTGCAGCCATTAGTTTAGGTGAAGATATTACAGGCTATTTGAAAGCAGGGGAAATTTCAGAAAATCGTGTTGATGATGCAACCTTGGTATTAAAAACTGGCGAAGAAGTAGAAGTTGTAATTGTGAATATTGATAGAAGAACTCGTAATATCTCAGTCAGTATTAAAGCTAAAAACTCAGTAAAAGAAAAAGCAGCAATGGAAGATTACAACAAACAATCTTCTGATGCAGCAACTAGCTCTACATTGGGCGATTTGCTAAAAGAATCAAAGAGAATAAATAACACTTAAAAAAAACAATCATGTAGTGATATGTGATTATTTTCTTTGTTTATTATGAAAAAGACCGACCTTATTTTAAATTTATCAGACAGTTCTGATTTATCTAAAATTGATGCCAAAATAGTGGTTGAAGTGATTTTGCAAGAATTAATGCAAGGCATTATTTCTGGTCAAGGTGTTGAAATAAGAGGTTTTGGTGGTTTTTACAAGAAACACCGTAAGGCTCGTCAGGGTATTAACCCTAAGACTAGCGAAAGAACACAAGTAGGTGAAAAGTTTGTACCATTTTTTAAACCAGGTAAATTACTTAAAGAGATCGTTAATAAAGCCTAGTTTTTGATTGATTTACAAAGTGTGATTAATGTATAATTTCATTTTTTTACGCGAAGTGTTAAAACCTTAGAACGTTAAATAAATAGGGGCGTTAGCTCAGTTGGTAGAGCATCGGACTTTTAATCCGCTGGTCGAGCGTTCAAATCGCTCACGCCCCACCATACTATTAAAGGGATTCAAGATTATTGAGTCTTTTTTCGCATTAATAAAAATTTAAATACACATAGGGGGGTGAAAACGGATGATTCTTGTGAAGTGTCAGTGAGATCAGAAGAGATGCTTATGGTGTTCATCACTCAGAAGCCATTCAAGACATTCCTATGAGAGTCTTGCAAGGTATTGATAATTTGACAGTGGGCATGGAATTGCAATCTCAAGATGAGCAAGGAAATCCATTTATTGTTCGTGTTAAAACCATTAATAAGGAAACAATAACGGGTAACGGTTGACACTAATCATCCTTTAGTGGATGAAAAACATTACATTTTAATGTGAGTATTGAAAGCATAAGAGAGGCCCACAAGCAAGGATGAGCTGGAACATGGTTCATGTGATTTAAAGCGCTATTTTGAGAACAAAGATTCAGATTATTTTATTTGCATCCAATACGAGTTGCTTTTCACACCTGTTGAATATCATTTAAGTGGTATTCAAGAAAAATCTAGGTATAATCTACATCAGAGCAATCCCCAGGATTTACATTATCAATAACTTCTATCTAAAGTTTTCAAATCCTAATTTTGAATACTAGTATTATAAGGATGATCCAACGCATATCTGATTTTTAGCCAAATAACTATGAACTATATTGCCAATAAATAGGGTGTGAGTTAAGTTTTATGATGTTGTTGTTTTGTTCTTTAAATGAAATTCAAGTAGCCAATCTATTTAATTTGAGCGTATAGTTATAAATATTTTATATAAACAAGAAAACGACTGATGAATTTTTTTTGGATATTTATAGCATTAAGCGGTGTTTTAGCAGTAATAATGGGCGCAATGTCAACACATGTTTTAAAGGATATTATGCAAGCAGAAGATATTACACGCATACATACAGCAGCTACTTACCAAATGTACCACACTTTAATGATTGCAATATTAGCTATGTGTTCGCAGCGTGTTTCGTTTAAGTCTATCGAGCAAAGTATTTGGCTTTTTATAGTAGGTATTGTACTATTTTCAGGTAGTTTGTATTTATACACTTTGACCAAACTACATGGTTTTGTTTTTGTTACACCAGTAGGTGGTGTGCTATTAATGCTTGGCTGGTTAAGTGTGGCAAGACTTACTTTTGTTTTTATCAAACCAAAATAACACTTATCTAGAGAGAGGCCTTATCTTGAAAAAAAAGATAATCCTAGTATGTTAAGTTCTTATCTGTCATAATCGTTAGATATTTTTTCACTCAAGGATAGAGAGGGTGAATGCGTCGTTATTTTTTTAGCAATTAGCTACATTATATTGGTTAACACTTATGCTAATATTGGCATTATTAGTGGCAATCAAATGCTAGAATCGGTTAACAAGAAAATAGTCAATATTGACACAGATGAATTAAAAGCCATTCCTGATACTGAACTCAATGTGATTTTAAGGGAGACGTACGCACACCTTCTGAATTGGCTAAATTAGGCACAATTAAGCGTGGTCAGAATGTGAATATTATTAGGGGCTGGTTAGAGTTTCAAGTGGGTAATCATGTCAAGTCAAAGGACACGCCAATTATTGTTTATTGTGGCAAGAATCTACGCTCGCCATTAGCCGAAAATACCTTAGGGAATATAATGTTAAGAATTATACTGATGACTATTCTACATGGAAAGGGGGCATCTGACCCTGTCAAAATTAGTGATTATGAAACAGAGAATATCTTATATAGGAAATCTATTCAAATTGCTAAAAATATTTATTCTGTGATGGTGCTACTCAGCCACCTACTCGCGAGAACTCAAACTATAATAACAATTTATCATTCATTGTAACAACAGACGATGTTTTTGTGTTTAATGCAAGTGGTAGCTACTTAATTGCAAAGGTTATGCATGAGCAGATTAAAAAAATTATCTCTCAATCTGTTAAATACGTGGCTAGAAAATCCACAAGGGTATGCTATTTTGGACTCAAATTACTGGAAAAAATAAGGGGCTGACTTTAATTGCACATACCAAAAAGCCTACAAAGAAATTCAACATCGGTCTGAGGATATCTACGCACGTGTATTGAGAATACAAAAAGATAAAATGATTTTGAATATGGGGAAAAAGGGGCATCACGATTGAATTTTTGCGCGCCTTAGCGCCTCTCATTCGCTTGATGACATCCAACTTTTAGCTCTGCCCAAGCAGAAATTGTTAATTAGTAGTGATATGGCATTTAATGAGCGCATACGGTTGTTTGAATTAAAGCTTGGGGCAAACTTGAAGCTTTAAAGCCTGAAATTATTATTCCAGAGCATGGTGTGCTCAACAGACTTAGCGATCATTACTAAATTCACTAAAGGTTATTTGGTTTATATGCGCACTCAAGTTGAAAAGGTATTATGATGAGATGATTTACTTGATGCTTATCATATTGATCAATCTTCTTACCAAAATTGGGGTATTTATAATACTGACTGCACAAGCAAAATGCTGAGCATATTCTTAAACAAATGGAATTTGAATAATTAATCTTGTTTATGCCGAAACTAGGGTCAAATAAGATTGGTAGCGTTTTTTGTGAATTTCTCCTGATTTGACTGCCGATTTAATTGCACATTTTGGTTCGTTAATATGAACACAGTTTCGAAATTTACAAGCATTAATGAGAGGTTTAAACTCTTTAAACCCACTCAAGATTTCTTGGTTAGTAAGCTCATCTAACTGAAATTCACGAACACCTGGGGAATCAATTAAATTACCACCTGAAGGAATGTGGTACAGTGTGGTATTGGTTGTCGTGTGTTTACCAAGCTTACTTTTTTTGGATATTTCATTAATGCGCAAATTTAAATTAGGTATTAGTTCATTAATAAGCGAAGATTTTCCCACGCCAGATTGACCTAGAAGGATATGAGCCTTGTTATTAAGTTGAGTTTTTAATTGATCAATATTGATTTGCTCTTTAATGCTTAAATAGTTCACTGAATAACCAATATTTTCATACATAGAAAAATCAGACTTAATATGTTCAATATCACCCGCTAATTCAATTTTATTAACCACAATATTAATAGGTAGTTTGGCATTTTCAGCTACCACCAAATAACGATCGATTAATTCAAACTGGTAATGTGGCTCAATGGCAACCACCAACCACAGTTGGTCGATATTAGCAGCAATGAGTTTGTGTGCGCGATGAAGTTGATTATGACGCTCAAGTAAGGCAGTAACAACATCTTGATTGGATTGCGTTATTTGAAAGATGACTTGATCACCAGCAACAGATAAGTCAATATTACGCCTAGCAGTGCATTGATATAACTCGCCTGATTTTGCTTTAACTAATAAACGCTGTCCATAGCGAGTAATTACCAAGCCTATTTGTGCTTTGTCAGAGTTAAGGAGTGATTTTTCAAAATTGTCTGAGGCTTTATTTGCTCTAGCAATACGCTCAGCTTGAATTTTTTCAAGTCGCCATTTTTGGCGATGCGTTAAAGGCAAAGCTATATGCTATTTTTTGAACTTATAATATTCATTGTTTAAGTAGTTTACAACTGACTTTTCCTCATCAGGAAGCCAATCAATGTTGAACGTACTGACACAATTATTCACTTGGCGAGATAAATCAAAGTGATTGTGCAAACGTGAGTTATCCCGTGTATAAAAAGCATCATCATGCTCAATAATATGACAAGCAATACAAGATTCTTCGTGTAATTCCTTACCCTCTTCATTGGCAAATGTGGCGCTTGATGCGATTAGCATTGTGGTTAGTAATAATTGATTCATAAATTTTTTCTCTAGTTAGTTTTAAGTATGCCGTTTATTGCTTATAAGCCTTAAGCTGATTAATGCGAATTGACGCACTTGGATGAGAATCATGAAAAGCAGAGTATAAATAATCTGGTGTGAGGGTTGTGGCATTATCTTTATATAACTTCACCAGCGAAGATACTAAATCATCTGCATTGGTATGTTTAGCGGCGAAGGCATCGGCTTCAAACTCATGCTTTCGTGATAGATAATTATTAATAGGTGCAATAAAAAAACTAAACACTGGTATAGTTAGTGTAAACAAAATAAGAGCCGTATGATTTGAAGGATGACTAATGCCAAGTCCATGAAAAAACCAGTCCTGATTAATCAAGTAGCCAAGTAACATCAAACCAAATAAGGAAATTGCAAACGAATTGAACATGTATTTGCGAATATGTTTGTGATAAAAATGCCCCAGTTCATGAGCAAGAATTGCTTGAACTTCATCATCATTCATGCCTTTGAGTAATGTATCAAAAAACACAATGCGTTTATTTTTACCAATGCCTGTAAAGTAGGCATTGCCATGCGATGACCTTTTAGACCCGTTCATCACAAATACGCCGTCACTTTTAAACCCTGTACGTTTAATCAGATTGTTAATTTTAGTTTTTAACTCAGTATTATCTAGCGGCTTAAATTGATTAAAAATGGGTGCAATATAAGTGGGATAAAGCCAAAACATCAATAGTGAAAATCCAGTGAGAACCAGCCAAACATAAATCCACCAATATTCACCCATGACACTCATTAAATAAAGAATGGCATAAATCAGTGGCAAACCAATAATCAGCATAAGTAACGTGCCTTTGAGTAAATCCATGATAAAGGTTTTCACATCGGTTTGATTAAACCCAAATTTTTGTTCTAATACAAAAGTCCGATACACACCAAATGGTAAATCAATCAAACTACCTAACACCATCAAGCTCACTACAAAACCCACACCTATATATAAAGCGTTGTCAGTTTGCGCTTGCCAAGTGTTGTCTAAGTAGTCCAATCCACCACCAAGTGTCCATAGTAGCAATATGGTAGTCGAAAATATAACTTCAAAATGATTTAATTTGAGTTTAGCTTGTGTGTATTTAGCCGCTTTTTGGTGTTCTTTTAGCGTAATTTTTTTGTTAAATTCGCTAGGTATTTTATCAAACGATTGAATAATCACTTTGCTTTGTCTGACGTTTAGCCACAACAAGGTGATAACATAGCTAAAAGTAGCTATTAGAAAAATTAAAGTGAATAGATTAAATGCCATATTTTTTTTTAAAAAAATTATTATTTTACCTGGATAAATAGGTGTTGATAAATATTAGAATATTACGATATTTTTATAAAATTGCTTTTTAAACATATTGTTAAGTATTATTAATAAGGAGAAAGGTATAAAGCATTTTGTTTTAGCAATTGTTTTAATGGCAGGGGTCGCGCCCCAAGCAAGTGTTAATAAAGACTTGGTATATTCGTCTAATCATTGTCAGGCTGGTGATATAGTGGCACAAACTTATTTCGTTAACCATTTTTACGACTTTGATAATTATACCATCATCAGGCAAGGGAGGGATATTACTGCACTTATTTTAAGGTCAAAGACTCAAACCCACTAATACTAACATTAGACGTTATTTAAATAATAAACCAAAATCTGCCAATGTTAATGCACAAGACTTGGCAATTTTCTGTTCAGGCAAGCTTAAAGTACGAGCATACTGATTACTGATTTTGAAAGTTAAAATAAATCGCAGTCGTAAAGGCTCGTCAGGGTATTAATCCTAAAACTGAAATTTCTATTTCGTAAAGTTTGTTGTTTTGTCCAGTCTGTACGTGATGATGCTAATATTGATTTACGTCGTCTGAATGAGGTTGTAATATCAGTCAACATTCCAATTAAAGGTAAACCAGAGTATTTTCTAATGTTGCCGACTTTGTGCGTATGACGGCACAATTTTGTCAATATGTTAATGATAACACCTGAAGGGCAAGAGTCAAACCCAAATCTTAAATATTTTCACGTGCCAAATACTAAATTTTTTTCTAAAAATATAGATGTGTATAGTGATGTAAATGATAAAAGTTGGATGCCAAATGCTAATGAGAAGTTGTCACAAGCTTTAATGGCTTGTTAGAGGCCAATATCAGCCAGGGGGATTTTGGATTCATTTGTTGGAATGAAGGTGTGATTATGGTATTTATATGATATCTCATCTTAAAGAAGAGATATTCGCTACTGATGGATAATGTGTGGGTTGATTCTCTTAAAAATACGTTAGAAATAACAGATGCCACGGTATTTGAATCTATTCTAGTATTATTAGCAAGCTTTGTTCCACTATTGATGACACAATTAGCAAATACTTGAGCATTGGCTATTTTTTTATCTCTGAGGTATTAATTATTGATGCGGTGATTGCGCTAACAATCATCCCATTGCTGATTTATGCTTTCAAGCCAAAATATGTTTTTAATAATGAGCAGTAATTAAACGTTATTAAAAAACCTTGCTTTGACAGGCCTTTTTTTTGATTAACAAACAAAACTTATTTTAACAATGGATAGGGTGCTTTTTTATTACTGAAAGTGCAGTTATTAATGTATAATTCTGATGAATATTAATTGAATATAGTTAATGGCATTAATTGTACAAAAATACGGCGGTACTTCAGTCGCTTCGGCTGAGCGTATTCGGGCGGTTGCACAAAAAATTAAAGCATTTAAAGAGACTGGTGATCAACTGGTGGTGAGTGTATCTGCTATGAGTGGTGAAACTAATCGAATGACTGCACTTGCACAAACTATTCAAGATACACCCTCTTTAAGAGAGATGGATGTTTTACTAACGACTGGTGAGCAAGTGACGATTGCTTTGCTTACTATGGCGTTGCAACAATTAGGTTGTGATGCGATTTCTTATACGGGTTCGCAAGTGCGCATTATGACTGATTCTGAGCACGGTAAAGCGCGCATCAAGTCAATTGATGATCATCGCATTCGCCAAAGTTTGACACAAGGTAAAATTGTGGTTGTGGCAGGGTTTCAAGGTGTGGATGAAGATGGGCACATTACCACGTTAGGTCGTGGTGGTTCTGATACTACTGCTATGGCGCTTGCGGCTGCACTTAAGGCTGACGAATGCCAAATTTATACTGATGTAGATGGGGTATTCACAACCGACCCTCGTATTGAGCCAAATGCTAGAAAAATGAATGTTGTGAGTTATGAAGAGATGTTAGAAATGGCATCACTTGGCTCAAAAGTTTTGCAAATTCGTTCTGTGGAGTTTGCATCAAAATATAAAGTGCCGTTAAGAGTGCTGTCATCTTTGATTGACAACCCGGTAGGCACATTAATTACCAGTGAGGAGAATATTGTGGAACAAGCCCTTATTTCAGGCATCGTTCATAATAAAGATGAAGCAAAGCTAAGTTTAATCGGTGTGCCAGATGAGCCTGGTATTGCATTTAAAATTCTAAGCCCAATTAGTATAGCCAATATCGAAGTTGATATGATTGTGCAAAGTGTATCTGCACGTGAGGGTCTGACTAACTTTGCTTTTACTGTGCATAGGAATGACTTTAAAACTGCTAGTAAAATCCTAGATTGTTTGTGTCAAGAATTAAGCGCAATGATTGTCCAAAGTGACAACAAAGTGGTTAAAGTATCATTGGTAGGTATTGGTATGCGCTCTCATGCAGGTATTGCCACACAGATGTTTGAGGTGTTGCATAATGAGGGTATTAATATTCAGATGATTTCCACTAACGAAATTAAAATTTCAGTGGTGATTGATGAAAAGTATTTAGAATTAGCAGTGCGTTCATTACACGCTGTGTTTGAATTGGATAAGGAATAAAAATGCATACATTTGACGATAGAGATGGTTTAATTTGGTTTGATGGTAAGTGGGTAGATTGGCGTGAGGCCAAAGTTCATGTATTGACTCATACTTTGCATTATGGCATGGGCGTATTTGAAGGGGTTCGTGCGTACGAAACCAAAAAAGGACCCGCAATTTTTCGTCTTGAAGAGCACACTAACAGGCTGTTTAATTCTGCCAAGATTATGAACATGAGTATTGGCTTTTCCAAAGATGAGCTTAACCAAGCCCAAGAAGATGCAGTTGCTAAAAATAATCTTGATAGCGCCTACATTCGCCCCATGTGCTTTTACGGTTCAGAAGGCATGGGATTACGTGCTGATGGACTTAAGGTGCATACCATTATTGCTGCTTGGGAGTGGGGGTCGTATTTAGGCGAGGACAATATGAAAAACGGTATTCGCATTCGCACTTCAAGTTATGCACGCCACCATGTTAATATTACCATGACTAAAGCTAAGGCCAATGGCAACTATATTAATTCAATGTTAGCCTTACAAGAAGCGTTAACTGATGGTTATGATGAGGCGTTAATGTTAGATGTTGATGGTTTTGTGGCTGAGGGTAGCGGTGAAAATATTTTTATTGTGCGAGATGGTATTATTTACACACCTGATTTGACCTCAGCACTAGCAGGCATTACTCGTGATACCGTATTTAAGTTGGCAACTGATTTGGGTTATAAAGTGATTGAGAAATGCATCACTCGTGATGAAGTGTGCATTGCAGATGAAGCATTTTTTACAGGTACAGCAGCGGAGATAACTCCCATTCGCGAACTTGATAATCGTACAATCGGTTTAGGTACGCGTGGTCCAGTGACTGAGCAGTTACAAATCTTATATTTTGATTGTGTTTATGGCAGGAATGAGCAATACCAACACTGGATTACCAATGAATTTATCCGTAGATGATTTTCAAAAAGAAGCATGTTAGTTTTAGCGTTGTGGAAGAAAAAGATTTGCCATTTCATTTGTCCACCACCAGAGGCGCAAAAGTGGAATTATACACCCCAAGGTATTTTTAAAATTCGACAAAAATGGTAAATCATCTTGTCCGTACTGTAGTGCCAGTTATGAATTGGAATAAACTTGATGAGTAGTAACTCACTAAATGTTGTTTTAATTGGACCAATGGGCTCTGGCAAGACATCAGTTGGTCGCCGTTTGGCCTGTGTTCTTAAGCGTGATTTCTTTGATTCAGATTTCGAAATAGTAGCGCGTACGGGTGTGGCTATTGATCATATTTTTGATGTAGAGGGCGAACAAGGCTTTCGTAAGCGTGAAACACAAATGTTGGCTGATTTGTGCGAGATTAAGAATATTGTCATCGCTACTGGTGGCGGTGTTGTTATTAAGGCTGAAAATCGAGAAATGCTTAAGTACAATAGTTTTTCGGTATATCTATCGTCAACGGTTGAACAGTTACTTAAACGCACCATGAATTCTAGATCTAGGCCACTACTTGAACAATCAAGCAATCGAGAGAAAACCATTCGTGACTTGGTATCAAAGCGCGAATTTTTATATCAAGAAGTGGCAGATGTGGTGATTGATACCACAGATAAGAAGTTATACGCTATTATTAACGAGATTAAAAAAGCCATTCCAGTATGAAAAAAAATCTAACCACTGTGTTGATTTTTGCCATTTGTCTTGATGCTCAAGCAATGACACAAAATAAGTTTATTGAACGCTTAAAAAATACACATCCTTTTTTTACACAACTTGATTTATCTGTACAAATTAAGCAAATTGATCAACAAGCAACCACAGCTAACCAAGATTGGATCGTTGGCGTAAAAACTAATTTTAAGAATGAAGATAGCGATATTTCATCCATAACGACTTATAATGATTTAAATACCACTTCAGTTGATTTTTCAGCAACTAAAAAAATAGTAAGCTCAGGCGCTAATATTATTGTCAAACACAATTGGAAAAACAAAAGCAAGGCTGAAATCACCAGTTTAAATACCAATAGAAATAAATTTTCTATTGATTATCTTCATCCATTATTGAAAAATGCAGGTGGCATTAATAATCAACTAAATACAGATTTATCTAATATTGACGTGCAAATATCTAGGCTTGAGATTGCTGAACAACAAGAGGTTTTTATACTTACTCAATTGAAGAAATTTATTGATTTGGCTTACGCTCAAGAGCGCTTAATGATTAATAATCAACGCCTAGATTTAGCCACCCAGGAATTGACTTTAGTTAAACAAAGATTTACCATGTCAGTGGTTGATAAAGTTGATGTATTGCTGCAAGAAGATGCTTATCAAAGTGCTAAGCAACAACAACTTCAAACCCAACAAGATTTAAATTTTTTGCGTCATGAAATGGCCATTATTTTAGATATTGATTTTTCTAATATTAGGGCTGAATTTGATTTATATCGAGGCTATACAACCAATGATGATAATCTTAAACAATACTTATTGAGTAATTCTAGAGTATTAAGAATAGCTAATTTAAATCAAGATTTGTTAGAACGCCAGTTAAAGAGTGACAAAAATAATTCAAAAATACAGCTTGACTTAAAACTTGGTATTAGCAACGAAGGTGAGAATGGTCGCTATACAGACTCTATTTCTAATCAGGGCCCATCGTGGAATATTGGCTTGGATTTGAGTTATCCTATTGGCGGTACGCAAGCCAAGTCAGCCATTGAAAAAACACAAATAAAACTTGCTAGAGCTAAAGAACAAAAGCAAGAGCAATTATTAAACATCCACGCCAAGGCGAACGCATTAAAGCAAAAAATTCAATATTTAGTGGAAATACTTGAATCCAATAAAACGCAAATCGAAATTGCCAAGGCACGCACCAAAGAGGAAAAACGAAGATACAACAATGCTAACTCTCAAGCAAGTTTTGTTATTTCAGCACAAAATAATGAGCAAAGCGCAAGTCTTAACCACATTCAAGTGGCGAAAAACTATCAACAATCAGTGCTTGATTTTAAGGCAACTATTGACCAATTATTGCCATGATAAATTTTGCTTTGGGTGGTATGAGCGATACCAGCATTTTATTCTTTAAGGCATTAAAAAGAACAAAAAAACGCCTTATGAATATTAAACACACAGTTGCTATTAAAGATCTCCATGCTCATATTTTCAAGGTTATATTAACACTAAACAACCCTAATTTATTAGGACAAATATTTTCATTACCCAACTGTAGTTATCTGATTCGTGATTTTTGCTAAAAATATTATCAGCATTAAGCCTGCTAGCAGTATGCTATTAATAAGGCAATTAAAATGGGGGTTAGAGATGAATTATTACTTGAAATATCCGTTAATATAACTGACAGCGAAAAGACTTTTTGTATGCTAAGCATTCAAAATAATTTGAATGCAAAAACCTTAGAAAGGCAAAGGAAATGGTTTTCAAAACTAAAATAAATAACCCTAAAAAAATACGCACTGTTAAGCCTAGAATGGTTTTGCCAAAATTACTGGTCAAGCCAGTCGGGCGTGCAATGAGTGATTTTAAAATGATTAAAGAGGATGATAAGATACTTTTGGCAGTGTCTGGGGGTAAAGACTCGTTGAGCTTATTCCATATCTTGCGCCATTTTCTTATCTCTGCTCCAATTCGTTTTGAACTTGGCGTGGTGACGATTGACCCTCAAGTGAATGGTTTTGAGCCACAAGTCTTGGAAAGTTTTTTTAAAAAATTTGACACGCCTTATTTTTTTAAAACCTTTCCAATTGTGAAGCAAGCCGAAAAAAGTATGAAGGGTAATTCATATTGTTCTTTTTGCGCACGCATTAAGCGAGGACTAATATACCAAGTGGCACGGCGTGAAGGCTACAATGTTTTAGCATTGGGGCAGCATTTAGACGACTTAGCTGAATCACTAATGATGTCAATGTGTCATAATGGCAAAATTCAAACTATGAAAGCACATTACATTAACGACAAAAAAGATTTACGTATTATTCGACCACTAGTGTATGTTCGAGAAAGACAAGTGGCTGATTTTGCCAAAACAATACACTTGCCCGTGATTAAAGATTCCTGTCCAGCTTGTTATCAAATGCCCACCGAACGAGCACATTTCAAACAGTGGTTGTTAACTGAAGAAAAGCGCACGCCTAATTTGTATAAAAACCTACTAAGCGCTATGAAGCCCATACTAGATGAAACCAAGAAAGGCTTGAATGATTAGATTTATTCTTTGGATTTTTTCAATTATGCCATTGAGGTTAAACCATTTTATTGGCACATTGATTGGCCAATATTTGTATTTAATAAAGTCTAACTCCAAGGCTGTGGTGAGTAAAAATATTCAACTTTGTTTTCCAAAATTAAACCCAGAGCAACAACAAACATTGATTAAAAAATCACTCATAGAATCAGGCAAGGGTTTAAGTGAGTCTGGGTTTATTTGGTTTAGGAATTTTGATGATAATGCCAAATATGTGACAAAAAGAATAGGCATGGAGCATCTTAAAAGCGATAAAGCCGTTATTTTATTAGTACCTCATTTTGGTTGTTGGGAATTGGTGGCTAGAATGGTATCATTATCTGAGCCAGTCGTATTTATGTACAAGGAGCTAAAAAACAAACAGCAAAACGCATTATTACTCTCAAAACGACAGCAGGGCGATTTATTAATGGCGCCAGCCAATAAAAAAGGCGTTATCAAATTGCAAAGAGCAATTAACAACAAACAGCTCATTGCCATATTACCCGACCAAGATCCGGGTGAAGTGGGGAGTGTTTTAGTGCCATTCTTTTCACAAAATGCACACACGATGACTTTATTGGTAAGACTTGCTAGGAAGAATGATGCTCAAGTGATTATGGCATGGACAAAACGCTTGCCAAATGCTAAAGGTTACGAGCTTAACCTCAAACCAATAAAGGTGCTGTCTAGTACCAACGCACTTGAAGATGACGCATTGCTGATGAATAAAGTCATTGAAGATTTGATTACAACCCAGCCAGAGCAATATTTATGGAATTATAAGCGTTTTAAATCGGTTATTAATTACTAAGGATTTTTGCGTATAAACGTAATTTAAGACATTAGCACTGTATGATATAATCATAGCCATGAAATTTATTGAAGATATTCAAAGTATTTTTGATCGTGACCCTGCTGCTAGAAACACCTTTGAAATTATAACTTGCTACTCAGGCGTGCAAGCTATGTTGTTTTATCGTTTAGCACATCGATTATGGCGTTTAAAATTTAAATGGTTGGCAAGATTTATATCATCATTAGCAAGATGGTTCACAGGTGTTGAAATTCATCCAGGCGCTGTTATCGGTCGGCGTTTTTTTATTGACCACGGCATAGGTGTGGTGATTGGTGAAACTGCTAAAATTGGGGATGATTGTACTTTATATCACGGAGTGACACTTGGTGGCACAACTTGGCAAAAAGGTAAACGCCACCCTACTCTGGGTAATAATGTTGTGATTGGCGCTGGTGCAAAGATACTAGGTCCGATTATACTTGCTGATAACGTTAGAGTAGGCTCAAATTCTGTTGTGGTTAAATCTATTGATGAATTTCAAACGGTTGTTGGTGTGCCTGGTCGTGTTCTGAAGAACAACCAAATTAAATCAGACCATTTTGATTCTTACGCTGTGGGCGGTGATGTTGATGATCCTACTGTTAAAGCTATCAATTCTATCTTGGTACATTTACACGATGTGGATTCGCAATTACACAAAGTTTCAAAAGAATTGAACATCAAAGACCAGAAAGACACCTCTGTGAATGATTTGGAAATTGAAAGTAAATAACCAACTAATATTAAAGGTTATTTACTTGACTAAATAACTTGGTTAAGTGTATAATCATCTCTCATTATTAACTAGAATTAGGGCTGATATGCAATTAACAACCAAGGGTCGTTATGCAATAACTGCAATGTTAGATTTAGCATCTAACGATACTGGAAAGCCTATTACCTTGGACATTATCTCACAAAGACAGAATATTTCATTGTCTTACTTGGAGCAATTATTCGCCAAGTTGCGTTGCGCTGAATTGGTTAAAAGTGTGCGTGGCCCAGGTGGTGGTTACTTGCTTGATGCTAAAGCTTGTGATATTAATTTAACTCAAATCATTGAGGCGGTGGATGAAAATATTGATTTGCGTCGTTGTAAAGGCATTAGAGGGTGTAACAATGGGCGTCAATGTATTTCCCACCAGTTGTGGTGTGAAGTTAGTGAACAAATTAGAACATTTTTGAACGGCAAAACCTTGCAAATGGTGATTGACGATCATAACTCAAATAAAGGAATATAAATATGTCAACACCTACTTATATGGATTATTCAGCAACAACACCCGTTGACGAGCGTGTTGCTCAAAAAATGATGCAACACTTAACCATGGATGGTGATTTTGGTAACCCAGCATCAAATTCTCATTATTACGGCTGGCAAGCTGATGAGGCTGTTAAAAAAGCCAGACAGCAAGTGGCTGATTTGGTAGGTGCCAATCCAAAAGAAATTGTTTGGACTTCGGGTGCAACCGAATCTGATAATTTAGCCATTAAAGGTATTGCGCATTTTTATCATAAAAAAAGCAAGCATATTATTACATTAAAAACTGAACACAAGGCGGTATTGGATACTTGTCGACAACTAGAGCGTGAAGACTTTGAGGTGACATATTTAGACCCAATGCCAAATGGCTTGTTAGATTTAAATGTTTTAAAAGATGCGATACGTGAAGATACCATATTGGTATCAATTATGCATGTTAATAACGAAATTGGCGTGATTCAAGATATTGAAGCCATTGGCAATCTATGTCGTGAGAATAAGATTTTTTTCCATGTTGATGCAGCACAATCAGCAGGTAAAGTAACGATTGATTTATCAAAATTACCCGTTGATTTGATGAGCTTTTCAGCCCATAAAATTTATGGACCCAAAGGTATGGGTGCACTTTATGTGTGTCGTAAGCCGCGTGTACGTATTGAGGCGCAAATGCATGGCGGTGGTCATGAACGGGGTATGCGTTCAGGTACTTTAGCTACACATCAAATTGTTGGTATGGGCGAGGCTTTTGCGATTGCGCAAGCCGAAATGGTTGAAGAAAATGCAAAAATTAGACAATTACGTGATCGCTTGTTGGCAGGTTTTGTTGACATGGAAGAAGTTGTGGTTAATGGTGACATGGAAAATCGTATTTCAGGCAATTTAAACATCAGTTTTAACTATGTTGAAGGTGAATCGCTGATGATGGCTATTAATGATATTGCCGTGTCTTCAGGTTCGGCTTGTACCAGTTCAAGCCTTGAGCCGTCGTATGTTTTGCGCGCACTGGGCTTGAGTGATGAATTGGCACACTCATCAATTAGATTTACTATTGGACGTTATACAACTGAAGCACAAATTGATAAAGCCATTGATTTGGTACGCTCTAAAGTTAATAAATTACGTGATTTATCACCACTTTGGGATATGTTTAAAGACGGCATTGATATTAGTAAAGTTGAGT
This sequence comes from Candidatus Ruthia sp. Cpac_8_S14, assembly GCA_021730205.1. Taxonomy (GTDB): domain Bacteria; phylum Pseudomonadota; class Gammaproteobacteria; order PS1; family Pseudothioglobaceae; genus Ruthia. Next base: position 395,718 of record CP072533.1, read on the forward strand.
GGGCAGCACATTAAATAAGCGTAACAAATACACGGGTTGTAAGGGTTCACAACAAGACTAGAATAACAATAAGCACTTAAAAGGAGAAAAGAGATGGCATATGGCGAAAAAGTAATGGATCATTATGAAAATCCACGTAACGTGGGTGTGTTAGATAAAGATGCTAAAAATGTTGGAACAGGCATGGTGGGTGCGCCCGCATGTGGTGATGTGATGCGTTTGCAAATTCAGATTGATGATAATGGCATAATTGAAGATGCCAAGTTTAAAACTTATGGTTGTGGCTCTGCCATTGCATCAAGTTCATTATTAACAGAATGGGTTAAAGGAAAAACACTAGATGAAGCGGCAGAAATTAAAAATTCTGACATTGCAGAAGAGTTATCTTTACCACCCGTTAAAATACATTGTTCAGTCTTGGCTGAAGATGCTATTAAAGCAGCTATTAATAACATTAAAAGTAAAGTTTAATAATGGCAATTACTTTAACCGACCGTGCAGCAGGGCGTATTGTTGATTTTTTAAGCAGTCGCGGTTCTGGTATGGGTATTCGCATTAGTGTACAAACCACAGGTTGTTCTGGTCTTGGTTACAACATAGAATTTGTTGATAATACTAACGATGATGACACTGTGTTTGAAGGCAATGGTGTTAAAGTTATTGTTGATGCAAAGAGTTTGATTTATTTAGATGGTACGCAAATTGATCATGTTAAAGAAGGTTTAAATGAGGGTTTTGAGTTTAACAACCCAAATGCTAAAGCTGAATGCGGCTGTGGCGAATCTTTTACGGTTTAGTTGTTTAAAAAATGGAAAACTATTTTGAGTTGTTTTCATTAGCAGTTGACTTTGATATAAATATCACTAAGCTTAACACTGAATACCAACAACAAGTCACAAAATTTCACCCTGATAAATTTGCCTCTGGTAGTGATAAAGAAAGGGTTTTAGCATTACAAAATACCTCGTTAATTAACACAGCATTTGACATTTTAAAATCTCCACTTAATCGTGCTAATTATTTATTAGAACTAAATGGTATTAACGCATTTGATGAAACAGATACTCAAATGGATGTTAATTTTTTAATGGCTCAAATTGAATTAAGAGAGGCTTTAGAGACAATTCAAGCTAGTAAAGATGAGTTGAAATTGGATAATTTTATTGACAATATAAATCTAAAAATTAGTCAAAATATTAAACAAATTCAGATTTTTTTCGAGGAAAATAATCTTGTACAAATTAAGAATCTGGTTAGAGAGCTGAAATTTTATAAGCAGTTAAGCATGCAAACAAATCAATTAATGGATGAATGGCTATGAAAAAGAAATTTGATAAAAAAGAAAAATCTATTCTTGAATTGGATAGATTGTTCAAGGGTATTGGTAAAAATGCTGAGATTTTCAATAAACAAGCGATAGAAAAAATATAGTCAGAACCTTAAAAAAACAAATAAGAAATGCAGTCAAAACCAGTTTTAATTATTATTTCAGGTCCGAACGATGCTAGGAAAATAACTATTACTGAGCAGTTATTAACTCATTTATGGCTTGATAATACAACTTATATCAATTCAGATATTATTGCCACTGAAAACCCTGCAATTAACGCAAAAAGAGTTGCGTTGAGATTGTTAAAAGGTGGGTATATATTTATGACAATTCTGTTGATGGAAAAGACTCCGGGTTATTATTTAGAACAATTAAAAATTAAAACAAGCATAAGATCAAACTCTACAAAGACCATAACCCTTAAATTATATTTAACAATACTTTTAATTCTAGCCCCTTCTACAAAATAATGGCTTTACTACAAATATCAGAACCCGGTCAAACATCTGAACCACATCAGCATAAATTAGCGATTGGTATTGATTTAGGCACGACTAATTCATTGGTTGCATCTGTAATGAGTGGTCAAAGCAAAATTCTCATGGATGAGAATAACAAGGCAATTCTGCCCTCAGTTGTGCATTGTGGTAAGGATAATAAATTAACGGTTGGTTGTGATGCTTGTCCTTATGCAAACACTGATCCGACCAATACCATTATTTCAGTCAAACGCTTTATGGGTATAAGCTATAAAGAAGTTAGTACATTTAAAAATTGTCCTTACCAATTGCTTGAAAATGATAATAATGTATTGTTTCACACTGCTATGGGAGATTTATCTGCGGTTGAAATTTCTGCTGGTATTTTATCTTCACTTAAGCAACGCGCTGAAAAATCACTAGGTGGTGCGTTATCTGGTGCAGTAATTACAGTGCCTGCTTATTTTAACGATGCACAGCGCCAAGCAACTAAAGATGCAGCGACCTTGGCTGGCCTTAAAACTTTACGTTTGCTTAACGAACCAACAGCAGCAGCAGTTGCTTATGGTTTGGAGTCGGGTGAAGAAGGTGTGCATGCAATTTATGATTTAGGTGGCGGTACGTTTGATATTTCGATTTTAAATTTTAGTAAAGGTGTATTCAAGGTATTAGCAACAGGCGGTGATGCTACTTTAGGTGGTGATGATTTTGATGCACTGATTATTGATGATTGCATTGAGCAACTAGGTATTAATGAACTGACACTTACTCAAATGCAAAAGATTAAGCAATTTTCACGCACCGCCAAAGAAACTTTGAGTAATCATGAGTTTGCAGAGTTTGACTGTATTGAAAAGCCTTATCGCATTACTAAGAAAAAATTTGAAATGCTGGCCAAAGCACTTATTAAACGCACTTTGCTTTTAACCAAACGAGCCATTAGAGATGCGCAAGTTGAGACTGAAAACATTAAAGATATTATTATGGTAGGTGGCTCTACACGCATACCTTTGCTTCGTTCTATGGTGAGTAATTTATTTAACAAACCTGTTTTATGCTCTATTAACCCAGATGAAGTGGTTGCTAAAGGGGCGGCGATACAAGCCAATATTTTGGCTGGCAATGAATCACAAAACGATATGCTTTTATTAGATGTCTTGCCCTTATCACTTGGGCTTGAAACCATGGGTGGATTGGTGGAAAAAGTCATTCATCGCAACACCACAATTCCCATTATTCGTGTACAAGAATTTACCACTTTTAAAGACGGACAAACTGCCATGAGTGTTCATATACTCCAAGGTGAAAGGGAATTGGTTAAAGATTGTCGCTCATTGGCTAAATTCGATTTGCAAGGTATTCCGCCAATGGTAGCAGGTAGTGCTCGTATTCGTATAGAGTTTCAAGTGGATGCTGATGGCTTATTATCTGTGAGTGCTGTTGAGCAAATATCAGGCGTTAAAGCAAATATCACCATCAAGCCATCTTATGGATTAACAGGTGTGCAAATGGAAAAGATGCTTAAAGATTCTGTTTTATTTACCAAGACTGACATTCAAACCAGACAGCTTCATGAAACACAAGTAGAGGCAGACAGAAGTATTCAAGCCATAGATTCGGCACTTAAAAAAGACAATCACATGCTTGATGATAAAATGCTTAATAACATCTTAAGTGTAAGAACCAGACTGTTTGACATTGCTCATTCTGATGATAAAAAAGCCATTAAAGCCGCCATTAACAATCTTGAGAACAGCTGTTCAAAATTTGTTGAGATGCGCATGAACAACGCCGTTATGAAAGCCATGCAAGGCCATAATATTGATGAATTTTAACAAAAATATTTAGAAAGTCTATATGCCACAAATTATTGTACTACCCAATCATGAATTATGCCCAGAAGGTATTGTTATTGAAACCCAATCAGGCATTAGTGTTTGTGATGCACTACTTGCCAATGACGTTGAAATCGAACATGCCTGCGAAATGTCAAATGCTTGCACAACTTGCCATATTTACCTGCGCGAAGGGTTTAATTCAGTAGAGGAGTCAGATGAAACCGAAGATGATTTATTGGATAAGGCTTGGGGTTTAGATCCAGAATCGCGCCTATCTTGTCAAACAATTGTAGATGACACTGACTTGGTGATTGAAATCCCAAAATACACCATCAATCAAGTCTCTGAGAACCACTAAGACCTTATTTTTTTTAGGCAAGACTAGTGGAGAAATTGGCGTTGCCGACAAACTTGATTTTGAAGACACCGAAAGTTACATCCTAAAGTACGGATTATCAAGAGTGACACCCATACCACAAACTGCTAATATTACCGTTAATATGATTGATGTGTTTGAGGTTGAAACAATTATATTTAACTCGGTAACTTACAAAACCGCACTCTCTCTTGACACGGATAAAATCTGGCTTGATAAAAATCTAGGCGCAACTCAAGTTTGTAACTCATCGACAGACATTGCCTGTTATGGTGATTTATACCAATACTTTCACTCACCGGCAAGAGCACTCGTACTAACACTTGAGTATTCGTTGCATTAAGGATTAAAAGTATAACTAATGACGCTTAAATAGCAGAAACCAAGTGAGTTTTCATGTGCTGTGAACTTACTCACTTGGTTTTATACAATGATAAAAAAGTAAAGGTATAAACCGGGCGAGAAGTGTGAATATAAAAATGAATTTTTAATGTTTAAAAGTATATTGATTTAACTCAATATATTCATTCTAGAAACAATGCCTTATGCTTTTTTGGACTCGAATTCTGTTTCTATCTCCATTGGTTTCTCTTTAGATAATAACCATCGTGGTATTGACGGATTTTCACTACTACCATAAACTTTACCTAGATTGTTTATATTTTGACAAAGTCAGGGTTGTCTAAAAACAACACCGCAATATCTTTCTTGGTGTTCATTCTTAATGACTTTTTTTAATATCACTTAATGTGTTAATAAATTGATTGGCATTAGTAACTACTTTTGGCGCAACTTTTAAGGTATCATACAGATACCAATCGCTTGGATTTCTGTTAAGTTTGTCAAACAGTGCATGGCAATCATCCCATTGCATGATGCTAATAAACCTACCTTTAAGCTGCTCTATATAATCCATATTTCCCTATTTAGCGCTATTCAATGGTAATACTTGGGAAAGCACTAGTTGCACGAGATTGTTGGGTGAGTTTGGCACTGACTTTTTTAGCGATTTCTTTATAAATCTTAGCTACTCTGCCTTCCGGGTCTTTGGCAACGGTTGGTGTGCCTTCGTCAAGGTCAGTTCGAATGCTCATTTCTAAAGGGAGTGCACCTAAAAACTCAACACCTGCATCAACTGCCATGGTTTCACCGCCACCTGTGCCAAAAATAGCTTCTTCGTGCCCGCACTTAGAGCAAATATGTAACGACATGTTTTCAACAATACCTAAAATAGGAATATTGACTTTTTCAAACATTTTTAAGCCTTTTTTAGCATCAATTAGTGCAATGTCTTGTGGGGTTGTTACAATCACAGAGCCACTAACTGGTATTTTTTGTGATAGTGTCAATTGTGTATCGCCTGTGCCTGGTGGTAAGTCAATCACCATATAATCAATACCACGCCATAAGGTGTCTCTTAGCATTTGCTCTAAAGCTTGGGTGACCATAGGGCCACGCCAGATCATAGGATTGTCTTCATCAACTAAATAGCCAATTGACATGCTTTGCATATCATGACCCAAAATAGGTAATAATTTACCCTCAGCGGTGGATTCTGGCTTTGCTTTGCTAACGCCTAGCATTCTAGGTTGAGAAGGGCCATAAATATCGGCATCTAAAATAGCAACTTTGGCGCCTTCTGCTTGTAATGCTAATGCTAAATTAACCGCAGTGGTTGATTTGCCAACACCGCCTTTGCCTGAGGCAATTGCAATAATGTTTTTAACTTCTGGTAGGACATCAACTCCTTTTTGAGTGGTGTATTTAACAATTTTGGTTTTAATATCAACGTTAACATTGTTAATATTGGCTTTTGCTAATACATCAGTAATGGCACTAGATAAAATAGTGTGATAACTATTGGAAGGGTAATTAAGTTCAATGTCAATTTGCACTTTGTCACCATCAAAGTTAATATCATTAATGACATTTGAAGAAACAATATCTTGTTCGGTATAAACATCAATAACTTTGGATAAAGTATCTTCAATTTGCTTGTTCGTTAAATCTGCCATTTCTGTTGTATCCAATTAAGTAAAATAGCGATATTTTATCGTATAACGATATAAGCCATCCTTAATATTAACAGGTCTATTATGACATCGCGAAAAATTCTCGTTACCTCAGCACTGCCTTATGCCAATGGTGAAATTCATCTGGGGCATTTATTGGAATACATTCAAACTGATATCTGGGTGCGTTTTCAAAAAATGATGGGTAATGAGTGTCATTATGTTTGTGCAGATGATGCACATGGCACACCCATTATGCTTAAGGCTGATGAGCTTGGTATTAAGCCTGAGGTGTTAATTGAAGATGTGAGTGAGCGCCATCAGGCAGATTTTAAAGAATTCTCCATTGGTTTTAGCCAATATCACTCAACCCATAGTCAGGAAAATAAAGACATTTCTGCCAATATTTATAACAAGATAAATGACGCTGGTTTTATTAAAACACGTACCATCTCCCAGGTATTTGACCCTGAGAAGCAAATGTTTTTACCCGATCGCTTCATTAAAGGTGATTGCCCTAAGTGTGGTGCTAATGACCAATATGGTGATAATTGTGAAGTTTGTGGCGCAACCTATTCGCCAACAGAGCTGAAAAATGCCAAATCTGCCATTTCAGATACAACCCCAATCACTAAAGACTCAGAGCACTATTTTTTTGACTTGCCTCAATTTGAAGTGCAACTTAAGGCGTGGACCAAAGCAGGGCATTTACAAGATGAAGTTAGCAATAAATTATCTGAGTGGTTTGAACAAGGCCTTCAACAATGGGATATTTCTCGTGATGCACCGTATTTTGGTTTCCAAATTCCTGGGATGGAAGGTAAATATTTCTATGTTTGGTTAGATGCACCGATTGGCTATATGGCGAGTTTTAAAAAGCTTTGCGACGAGCAGGGGTTAGATTTTGATGAGTACTTTAACAAAGACTCAAGTACCGAGCTTTATCATTTTATCGGTAAAGACATTGTTTATTTTCACGCGCTTTTTTGGCCAGCGATGTTGATGGGTGCGAATTATCGTACGCCAAGTGCAATTTTTGCACATGGTTTTTTAACTGTGAATGGTCAAAAAATGAGCAAATCTCGCGGTACGTTTATTCAGGCTAGAACTTATCTTAATCATCTTAATTCTGAATGTTTGCGTTATTATTATGCTTATAAACTGTCTGCTAAAATTGATGATATAGACCTTAATTTGACCGATTTTAAACAACGTGTAAATTCAGATTTGGTGGGAAAAGTGGTTAATATTGCTTCACGTAGTGCGGGATTTATTGTTAAAAAATTTAACAAAACTTTATCTGCCTATGTTATTGAACCTGAGCTTTATCATGAGTTTATTGCTTGTAGTGATGTTATTAAAAAACACTATGAGGCGCGTAATTATAATCAAGCTATGCGTGAGATTATGGAATTAGCTGATAAAGCCAATCAATATATCGATGAGCATAAGCCGTGGCAATTAGTAAAAGAACAAGACAAGCAAGCACAAGTGCATGATGTAACTTCACTCGCTATTAATTTATTTAGAGTGTTGATGACTTATCTTAAACCAGTGTTACCCGTTATGGCAGAGCAGGTTGAGGTGCTTTTAAATATAGATACGCTTAATTGGCAGGATTTAAAACGCCCCTTAACCAAGCACCAAATTAACTCGTTTAAGCCGTTAATGTCACGTATTGAAGATGAACAAATTGAGCAAGTTATTAAGGATTCAAAGCAAAGCATGCAACAACCAACCAAGTAAGAAAAAACTCAGATTAACGACTTTAGCAAAATTGATTTACGGGTTGCCAAAATTATCAAAGCCCAAAATGTAGAAGGTGCTAATAAATTATTACAACTAACATTAGACATCGACGAACAAGAAACGCGCAATGTGTTTTCAGGTATTAAAGCCCATTACACAACAAAGGATTTGAAAGGGCGAACTCATCGTTATGGTTATAAACTTAGCCTCTAGAAAAATACGCTTTGGCATCTCACAAGGCATGGTACTTGCAGCAGGTGATGGTGAGTCGTTGCATATTTTGTTAGTTGATTCTACTGCTAAGCCAGGTATGAGAATTAGTTAACCTTGAAATTTTAACCATTATTGATTAAAATATTTTTTTCGGAAGGATGTCAGAGCGGCCGAATGAGCACACTTGGAAAGTGTGTGTACCTTGGGTACCGTGGGTTCGAATTCTGACCGATACACCATAAATACCTTGTAAAATCAAAGACTTATGATTTAGTGAACCGCCCCTTTTTGGGCTGTGTGGGGCTGTATTGGACTAGCACCGCCCCTTTTCTGCCCCTTTTTATTTGGCAATCAAATCACTGTTTTTTTTAATATATTTATTCTTGTTAAAAAAGTTACCGTGGGACAAAAACCCTCGGTAATATTTATATATTTTTTATATTTGATATATGTAGTTCTTTTGTTTCGTTACTTATCTAAGTATAGGGGTATAACTTATCGTATATATTGTTTATTTCATCCTGAGATAGAACATCGACTTCTATATATTTATAAACATCAGATAAAGAAGACTTAAGATTTGATTGGTATAAAACATTAACGTCATCAGTTGTTATTGTAATATCTCTAAGTGTGCACTCATCTGAAAAGACAATGATAGAATGTATATAGACTTTTTGTTCAATAATTCTTTCTAGATGTTTCTTATGGCCTGCATTCTGCCAAATTGGATTATAAAATTTTATTTTATGACTGCTGCGACCCCTGCCAGTTGGAAGTGTTTGTGTCCAATATTCTTGTTGTTGGTGTCTGAAAATCCAGCCATTGTAGTTTTTACTCTCAAACACAAAAATACCTTTAGGAGATATTAAGAGAACATCTATTTCTGTTGTTTTGTTGTTAGGTTTTGGGATGTAGGCATTGAATATAAATTTTCCACCTAGATTTTCAATATTTTGCAATTGTTTATAAGTTAAATATTCGCCATATTCTCCTGCGTCAAGAGATGAATATGGTTTCTTTGTTGCTTGATAATATGCTGTCTTCTTATATTGATTGTTTTTGTATATACGAACACCAATATAAGTAAAAACAATTACAGTAATAAAAATAATGGGTTCCATGCAAATATATCTTGATAGCCTATATTTGCAATAATACTAATTATTAAATAATTATGTATAATCTTTTCTTTTGGAGAGTTGTCAGAGTGGCTTATTTTGCTACCTTGGAAAGGTAGTGTTCCTCACGGAACCGTGGATTCGAATTCCACACTCTCCACCATAAATTGCGTGTATTTCGCCCCTTTACCGCCCCTTTTTATTTTACGATGTTGTAGCAGTAGGGGTTATAGGGCGAGTACCGTGGGTTCGAATCCCACTCCTTCCACCATATTAATTTCTTATGAAACCAAATTTTCAACCTAAAAATATTGTTAAAGCCATTGAAAAATTAACCCAAGACGGGCTTAAGGTAGTAGAACAGGCAAGCCTTGGTAGCAGTTGGGATAGTGTGGTTGCACCTATTGACCAAATGGAGTTTAAGTTGGGTAAGTTCACCAGTGTTAATTCACATTTAAATGCAGTGATGTTTAGTGATGAATTTAATCAGCAATATGAACAAACGCTGCCAATCATTACTAATTTTTATTCTGATATATCTACCAATAAAGCTTTATATCAAGCTTATAAAGCACTCAAAGAGACCAACCTTAATAAGCAACAACAACACATCGTTAAAGACGCCATAGAGGGCTTTGAGCTTTCAGGGGTGGGCTTGGAAGGCAAGACTGCAAATAGATTTAAAACCATCAAGGAAAAACTCAGTTTACTGAGCAATGAGTTTTCTAAAAACGCTTTAAAGTCCACTAACGAGTGGAAAAAAATTGTAGGTAAAAATGAGTTAAAAGGCTATAGTGATAATGAATTGGCAAAAATTAGAAGTGATAAGGGGTATGAGTTAAGTTTGCAAACGCCTGTTTATATGGATGTTATGACTTATTTAGACAACCGAGATTTAAGAGAAGAAGTGTACAGAGCTTATTTATCAAGAGCCTCAGAATTGGGCATTACTTCAACTGATTATAACAACAAGCCAATTATGGATGAGATTTTATCATTACGTGCTGAGATGGCTAATATCTTAGGTTTTGAGCATTATGCGCAGTTGTCTATTGCGTCTAAAATGGTTAATACAGTTGATGAAGTACTTCAGTTTTTGTCTAATTTGGTGAAGCGTTCAAAGCCTCGGGCGCGATTAGAGCTAGAAGAATTAGAAAAATTTTCAGGCATTGATTTAAAACCGTGGGATTTAGGGTTTTATAGTGAAAAACTTAAAGAACAAAAATTTGGATTTAAAAAATCTGATTTAACGCCATACTTTCCAGCAGAGAGTGTGTTAGGCGGGTTGTTTTCAACCATTGAAAACTTATACCAGATTAAAATTAAGCAAATACAGCAAGACAGCTATCACGTCGATGTTAAAGTTTTAAATGTTAGTGATAAAAATGGACTCATTGGTAGAGTTTATCTTGATTTATATGCCAGAGAAAACAAGCGTTCTGGTGCATGGATGGCAGATTATCAGCCTTTGATTAATAAGAAAAAACCAGTTGCTTTTGTGGTTTGTAATCTTAATTCCCCTACTAAAGACAAACCAGCTTTGTTTGAATTTGATGAAATTATTACTTTATTTCATGAGTTTGGACATGCGCTACACCATCTATTGACTAAAGTTAAATATCCCTGTGCTGCAGGCATATCTGGTGTGCCATGGGATGGCGTGGAACTGCCCAGTCAGTACATGGAGTTTTATGCATTTGAAAAACAAGTGGTTGCGCTTATTTCAAAGCATTATAAAACTGGAAAATCTTTGCCCAATGATTTGTTTGACAGGCTCATCGCTTCTAAAAATTTTCACTCAGCACTAAGTATGTTACGACAGTGTGAGTTTTCATTGTGGGATCTTAAAACACACATGTCCAATTCAGACACTTATGAAGTATTAGCCCAAGTTCGATTAGAAACAGCTCTGATGGACGGTATTGATGAAAATCGATTTCTAAACACTTTTGAGCATATTTTTTCAGGCGGTTATGGCGCGGGATATTTTAGCTACAAATGGGCAGAAGTTTTAGCAGCTGATGCTTATTATTATGTACAAGAGAAGGGTGGTATTGGTTCTAATGCCTCTCAAGATTTCTTGTATAATATTCTGCAAATAGGTGGCAGTCTAGATTTTATGCAACAATATATAAAATTTAGAGGTGAAAAACCCTCAATTAGTGCCTTATTAAAAGCAAATGGCACATTCTCATTCAACTAAGGAAAAAAACATGATTAGATTTATTCTCAGTATTATTATTATTTTGGCATTAATTGGCGGTGCTGTACAGTTTGTTGCAACTGATGAAAGCTGGTCTTTGGTTATGAATAAGGAAGTTGCACTTAGTAGTGTTCAAAATGGTGTAATTGCAATTTATGAGTTTATTGAAGCGTTAATTTTTGATGCTGATAAAATTAAAGGCGTTGATTTAACAACAACAAAATAGTTGATATTTTAAGTTGTTTTCATGAGTAAGATTTTTTAAATCTTACTCAATACAATTGAGCCATTAGCACCACCAAACCCAAATGAGTTAGAAATAGCATGATTGATTGTCATTTCCCGTGCTTCATTAGCACAATAATCTAAATCACAATTTGGGTCTTGATTGATAATATTAATGGTAGGTGGCGCTATTTGATTTTGAATGGCAAGCGCAGTAAAAATGGCTTCAATACCACCGGCAGCGCCCAATAAGTGCCCAGTCATAGATTTGGTTGAACTCATGACAATGTTATAAGCATGCTTGCCAAGGGCTAATTTTGCAGCATCTGTTTCTGCTTGGTCGCCTGCTGGCGTAGAGGTGCCATGAGCATTAATGTAATCAATTTGATCAACGTCAATACCTGAGTTTCTCAGTGCATTTTGCATACATCTGGCTGCCCCTTCCCCCTTTTTTGAAGGTAGTGTCATGTGATAAGCATCTCCACTCATACCGTAGCCCGACACTTGTGCATAAATTTTTGCACCACGTGCTTTAGCGTGTTCAAATTCTTCTAATACCATAACACCCGCACCGTCGCCAAGTACAAAACCATCTCTGTCTTTATCCCAAGGGCAAGAAGCGCTTGTCGGGTCATCATTACGAGTGGATAATGCACGTGCTGCAGCAAAACCGCCTAGCCCACAATTAGTGGTTGACATTTCAGCGCCACCAGCAATCATCACATCAGCATCGTCGTATTCAATCAAGCGAGAAGCATCGCCAATGTTATGAGTGCCTGTGGCACAAGCGGTAACAATGGAAAAATTAGGACCTTTTAAGCCATATTTGATAGAAAGATTGCCTGAAATCATATTGATGATTGACGAAGGAACGAAAAAAGGTGAAATGCGCTTTGCACCTTTTTCTCTGAATAGATCTGCAGTTTTTTCAATTGTGCCAAGACCGCCAATGCCAGCACCGATGGCAACACCGGCGCGGTGAGCATTTTGCTCAGTAATCTCAATACCACTGTCTTCAATAGCTTGAATGCCAGCGGCCATGCCGTAATGGAGAAAGGTGTCCATTTTTTTGGTATCTTTAGGTTTTAAGTAGTCAGTAATTTCAAAACCTTTAACCGAACCACCAAATGTGACTGACTGGCCTTTGGTATCAATATTAGTGAGTGGGGCAATGCCAGAATAACCTTTAAGAATATTATCCCAAGATTCGTCTACACTTAAACCCACTGGACAAACCATACCCACGCCTGTAATAACAACCCTTCTTTTGCTCATAATGTTTTAAAATTTAATATAAATAAGGCGCTTAATTCAAAGAAAGAAGCGCCTTCTTGCGTTAAGTTGATAAACGGAAATTACAAATTATTGTTAATGTAATCAATTGCTTGTTGAACTGTGGTAATGTTTTCGGCTTGATTGTCAGGAATTTCACAGTCAAATTCTTCTTCAAGAGACATGACCAATTCAACAGTATCCAAAGAATCTGCACCTAAATCATCAATAAAAGAAGCATTGTTATCAATATCACCGCTTACGTCTAATTGTTCAGCTACAACTTTTTTTACTCTTTGTTCAATACTCATCTGTCTATTTCCTTAACTATTTCAAAATCATTATTTTATCGTCAAAAAGGGGTTATACAAGACTAAATTTAATTTTTTTTATTAAAGTATTTTATATAAATAACGCTAGATTTGATATTGGGTTGGGTCTGTTACTTTCGCCTTTTTAAAGCCTAATTCTCTATATTCAAATGCATCATAAATATCACAAGCTTTTCCATTTTTATCCGTCTGATAACACGTTGCTGTCAGTGAATAGTCAATACCAAGAGAAAAAAAAGACCCTTTTTGAATAATTTGTGCTTTATTTAAATGAATTAATGGTGTGTGAACGGTTAGTTTTTTCCCTTCAACACCTTATTTTCTGGCAAGATTAGCCATCACTTCAAATGCCTGATATAAGACTCTCAATCAGGATACCGTGCATTAACGCCAATAAACGCATGCTAGCAAATTTAGCACCTCTGACCATGCTAGCGCATAGGATAAAGAGATGGCATTTCGAGCAGGTACGTAAATAATCGGAATATCATTGCTTTGAGAAAATTTGGGTATTTCAATCTTATTATCTGTTAAGGCAGAATCAGCAATATCAGATAAAGATATTTTCATAACTCTATGTTCAGTAGTGGCAAAAATTTTGGCAATATTTTCAGCAGATTTTAACTCTGACTTCTGCTTTTGCCCATAATCAAAACTCAGACTATACATTTAAATCTTTAGCTTTGATTTTACGTTTAACATTAGAGATTGGCCAAATTACCTTTTTCTTCCAACCATTTTTTTCGATTAGCTGCACGTTTTTTACTTAATAACATGTCCATGGTTTGAAAAACTTGTAATGGATTATCTAATGTGAGTTGAATTAAGCGCCTAGTATCAGGTAGCATAGTAGTTTCTCTTAATTGAGAAGGGTTCATTTCACCCAAACCTTTAAAGCGCTGAACTTGAATTTTAACACGCTTGTTTTCATTTTCTATTTTTCTAATAATGGCGTCTCGTTCATTGTCATTAAGGGCGTAGTGAACTTGTTTTCCTGCGTCCACACGATATAAAGGTGGCATTGCAATAAAAATATGACCTTCTTGAATAAGTTTTGGGAAATGTTTCACGAACAAAGTGCAAATGAGCGTGGCAATATGCGCACCATCTGAATCGGCATCAGCAAGAATACAAATTTTGCCATACCTCAAACCAGATAAATCTTCACTATTAGGCTCAAGACCAATAGCAATGCTAATGTCATGAATTTCGTTATTGGCCAATACTTGCTCAGAATCCACCTCCCAAGTGTTTAAAATTTTACCGCGCAGTGGCAAAATGGCTTGATACTCTTTGTCTCTTGCTTGTTTGGCAGAGCCTCCTGCGGAGTCACCTTCAACTAAAAATACTTCTGTTTGATTAAGGTCAGTGCTGGTGCAATCTGATAATTTTCCAGGCAGGGCAGGACCACTAACTATTTTCTTGCGAATGACTTTTTTGTTGATCTTAAGTCTTGCTTGCGCATTGACAATAGCCAGTTGAGCGATTTGCTCCGCAATGTTGATATGTTGATTTAGCCAAAGACTAAAGGCATCTTTAACAACATTGGCAACAAAACTAGCACACTCTCTGGAAGAGAGTCTTTCTTTGGTTTGCCCAGAAAATTGCGGGTCTAATATTCTTATGGATAATACATAGGCAATTTTTTGCCAGATATCATCAGGTGTGAGTTTGATGTTTCTTGGGATTAAATTTCTAAATTTGCAAAACTCTTTTAAGGCTTCAGTAAGTCCTGATCTTAGCCCGTTAACATGCGTGCCACCACCAATGGTTGGGATAAGATTAACATAGCTTTCAGTCACAACATTAGTGTTGTATTGTGCCCATGCGAGTGAACAATTAAGTTGCTGTTCGTCAGTTTTATAATCAACAACAAAGGGGGCGGGCGGTAGGCAATCTAGGCCATCTAAAGACATGAATAGATAGTCTTTTAATCCTTCTTTGTAAACCCACTTCTCTATTGTTTCATCTATTTCATTATAAAAATGAACCTCTAAACCTGGGCATAAAATTGCTTTAGAACGTAGGTTGTGGCGTAATTTAGTTGCGGAGAATTTAATAGTGTCAAAAAATTGTGCATCAGGTCTAAATTTAACGATAGTGCCCGTGTTTCGCTTACCAACAGCGCGAGTTATTTCAAGTTCTGTTTGCTTAAAACCGTTTGAAAAAGTGATGTAATGTTCCTTAGCATCTCTTTTAATCCAAATTTCTACCAAAGTGGATAGGGCGTTAACCAGTGAAATACCAACGCCATGTAAGCCACCTGAAAATTGATATGAATCATTGGAAAATTTCCCACCTGTATGGAGTTTGGTTAAAATAACTTCAACACCTGACTTACCTTCCTTAGGGTGAATATCCACAGGTATGCCTCGGCCATTATCTTCAACGGATAAGGAGCCATCCTTGTATAAAACAACGCTAATTTTAGAAGCATATCCTGAAATTACTTCATCAACACTATTGTCAATAACCTCTTGGGCAAGATGGTTTGGGCGCTCAGTTTCAGTGTACATTCCTGGACGTTTGCGTACTGGATCAAGGCCTGTTAGAACCTCAATAGAGGATGAATCGTAGCTACTCATGATGCTTGAATATGATAATTTGGCAACAAGTATCATACCAAAAGAGAGCCTCGAAAAAACGAGGCTTTCTTTTAATAAAGACTATTCAATAACTACGATAGCTTTTGCTATTTCTTTAGGCTCTAATAAGCGCTTAGGTAATTTTGAGCCAAATTTATCTTTAATTGGTATTAGTAGCAAATCATAATAAGCTTTTGCTGTAACTATGGCAACGCCATTTGATGGAATCTTATAATTTAATATGCGAGTTTCGTTTGGTTTTAAACGAGTATCTCCCAAAATTTTGGTTGCTTTAGATGGTGATGTTGGCTTGTTATTATCATCACCAATAATGTACATAAACATAGCTTGCTTGTCATCCTTCATAGGGTGGGTTTTAGAACTTTGCCACAAGACGTCACCATGAGAATTTTGTGCAGTGAGAGTAATATAGAAATTTCTAAATGGTGCGCCTGTTGGGAAATTATGTGGCAATAAGTTAGTTGCATTTACTTCAATTTGCAACATATCGGGAACTTTTTTGGCATTAATTGTCATAATCAAACCTTTACTTACCATTTCAGCAGAATGCCCACCTACCATTGTATGGTTGCTAATACCTTCAATTACTGGCATATGACAAGACTGACAAGTGGTAGAACCTCCTGTAGATATAATTTCTCCACCAGTTTGGCAAAGTGGTACTTTTTTAGAATTGTTACGCTGTTCATGACAACCTAAGCACACCTTGGAAGTTTTAAATAAACCTGGATTGTTTGCAACACCGCCTTTGCCAAAATTTTTATGTTTTCTACTAGTACCATTAGGACCCTGTATTTGATTGGATGAATATTCATAAGCTTTCATGCCTAATTTTAGTCCACCACTTTTTTTCTTTATTCCTTTGAATTTAGTTAAAGAATGACAAGCGATACAATTAACCCCTTCAGAGAATGATTTTTTGGCATTAAGTTGGGTTTTTCCTTCTTTTGCAGCTGCGGGTGAGTGACACTCTAAACAAACTGGGTACCTATCTTTATTTTTTCCTATTCTAACACCTTTAACTCTAGGATTGCCTACAACTGCACCATAAAAAAGACCATGAATAGGGTCTTTTAATGCTGTACTTTTAGCATGCATTGAACCTTCCCATTGTTCATAAATATTACTATGACATCTACTACATTTCTTTGAAGATAGGTTGTCAATGCTTGAATGTGAATTATTGCCACTTCTAGTAAAATTCATCATGATATCAGTTTTTGAATTTATGAAAGATTGTATTTTTGCTTGTGTTTGTAATCCCAGCAAAAATATTGTTAAAATAATTAATAAACGTTGTGTTATTATTTTCACCTTAAAGCCTCTTATTTGGTGTTAAGAAAATGCTATTATAAAACATTATTTCAGCATATAAAATAACTTATATATTGTTTTCTATCATAATAAAAAAACCCCATAAAATGGGGTTTTTTTACTTACTTAAAGATATAACGGTTACATCATACCACCCATACCACCCATATCAGGCGCAACAGCAGGTGCGTCGTCTTGAGGAGTATCAGTAATCATCGCCTCAGTTGTAATCATAAGGCCTGAAATACTGGCAGCATGTTGTAATGCCGCACGAACAACTTTTGTTGGGTCTAAAATGCCCATCTTAAGCATATCACCATATTCTTCTGTTGCTGCATTGTAGCCAAAATTACCCTTATTCTTAGCGACTTCATTAAGAATAACAGAGGCCTCACCACCACCATTTGTTACAATTTGGCGTAGTGGTGCTTCCATGGCTCGTTTAGCAATGTCAACACCAATGCTTTGATCATGATTATCACCCGTTAATCCGTCTAAGGCTTTAATGGCACGAACCAAGGCAACACCACCACCAGGAACGACACCTTCTTCAACAGCGGCGCGAGTAGCATGTAGTGCATCATCAACACGGTTTTTCTTTTCTTTCATTTCAACTTCAGTTGCAGCACCTACTTTAATCACAGCAACACCGCCTGATAATTTAGCCAAGCGTTCAAGTAATTTTTCTTTATCATAATCGCTCGTTGTAGTTTCAATTTGTGCTTTAATTTGTGCAATACGACCATCAATATCAACTTTTTTACCTGCACCATCAACAATAACAGTATTTTCCTTACCGATTTCAATGCGCTTAGCGGTACCAAGGTGTTCATCAGTTACTTTTTCTAAAGACAAGCCAACTTCTTCTGAAATAACCACACTACCTGTTAGTACAGCAATGTCTTCCAAAATTGCCTTACGACGATCGCCAAAACCAGGTGCTTTAACTGCTGCAACTTTAACAATACCACGCATATTGTTAACTACTAAAGTAGCCAACGCTTCGCCATCAATATCTTCAGCGATGATTAACAAGGCTTTGCCTGATTTTTGGACTGCTTCTAGTGCGGGTAATAAGTCACGAATATTTGAAATTTTACCGTCATGTAATAATACAAAAGGCGTCTCAAGATCAGCAGTCATTGATTCTTGATTGTTAACAAAGTAAGGCGATAAATAGCCACGATCAAATTGCATACCTTCGACTACATCAAGTTCATTTTCAAAACCAGAACCTTCTTCAACCGTAATGACACCAGCTTGACCCACTTTTTTCATGGCATCGGCAATAATATCACCCACAGAAGTGTCAGAGTTTGCAGAAATAGTACCCACTTGGGCAATGGCTTTTGTGTCATTGCAAGGTTGTGAGATGTCACGCAATGCATTAACAGCAGCTTCTGTTGCTTTATCAATGCCTCGTTTAAGATCCATAGGGTTCATACCTGCTGCCACTGATTTAACACCTTCAATAACAAGGGCTTGTGCAAGCACAGTTGCTGTTGTGGTGCCATCACCAGCAATGTCATTGGTTTTTGATGCCACTTCTTTGACCATTTGTGCACCCATGTTTTCAAATTTACCTTCTAAGGTGATTTCTTGAGCAACAGAAACACCATCTTTGGTAATTGTTGGACCGCCAAATGATTTATCTAGTACAACATTTCTACCCTTGGGTCCTAGTGTTACTTTAACTGCGTTAGCAAGTATATTAACACCATCTAACATTAAGTTTCTAGCTTCTGAGCTAAATTTTATATCTTTTGCTGACATTTTTAATCTCCTTTATTTAATAACTGCGACAATATCGTCTTCACGCATAACTAGCAATGTTTCGCCATCTGCTTTAATTTCGTTACCCGCATATTGTCCAAATAATACTTGGTCTCCAACTTTAACATCCAACGCAATAACATCACCATTGTCGTTAATTCTGCCATGACCAACCGCCAAAATTTCACCCTTTGAAGGTTTTTCTGTGGCTGAATCTGGAATAATTAATCCACTTTCAGTGGCTTTTTCCTCTTGTGTTCTACGGACAATTACACGATCGCGAAGGGGGTGAATATTCATTTTTTTTCTCCTAGTTAATAAATAAATAAATTTTTAAGCTAATACTTAAGTTTAAGTCGGTCTTTAAAGAGCTTGCTCTTGTAAATTTGATTTAAGCTTTTGCATGGCTTTAGTTTCAAGTTGACGCACTCTTTCTTTTGAAATGCCATACTTGTCTGCTAAAGTATGTAGGGTTGTTTTTTCTTCTTTCAAGTATCTAGATTGTAAAATATCCAAACTTCTTTCATCTAACGACGACAAGGCTTTGTAAAGTTGCTGTTGTTGGTTTTGTTTTGAATCGTCTATTAGTAATAGCTGCTCAGGTGTTTGGACGTTTTCATTGGTTAAATATTGTTCTGGTGCATGAGAATTCTCATCATCAGACACTTCAAACGTTACATCGTTAAATTGCAAGCGCGATTCCATCTCCAACACATCCTTACGACGCACGCCCAAATCGTTGGCAATTTTATCCGCCTGTTCTTCGTTCAATGAGCTATAAATATGTGCCTTAGCTTGTTTAAGTTTAAAAAATAATTTGCGTTGTGCCTTAGTTGTGGCAACTTTAACGATTTTCCAATTTTTGAAAATAAATTCGTGAATTTCCGCACGAATCCAATATACTGCGAATGAGGCAAGACGTACATCTCTATTTGGATTAAAACGCTTAACTGCCTTCATTAACCCAATGGTGCCTTCTTGCACAAGATCGGCTTGTTCAAGACCATAGCCTTTATAACCATGGGCAACAAAGGCGACAAAGCGCATATGGGATAAAACCAATTTTCTAGCTGCACTTAAATCGTGATTTTCATACAATTGAACGGCTAATTCATGCTCTTGTTCACTGCTCAGAATTGGTGGGTATTTTTGAACCTCCAGGCTTGAGGTTTTTTTAGTAGGTAATAATGCAAACTCTTGACTCATTTTATTAAATAACTAACGATAAATATCAGTAAGGATTGATATTATAGGTTATATCAATGTTTTAAGCAAATCTTGATACTTATCTGATTGTTGTGTTAGCGTTAGGCGTGCAGCTTGCACAATGGTTGATAAATCATTCAGAGCCACGTTAAAGTTATCATTAATAACCAAATAGTCAAATTCATTAAAATGTTGCATTTCACTTACTGCATCATGCATTCTTCTGTCAATAATACCCTGGTTGTCTTCTCCTCTGTTAGTTAGACGCTCTTTTAATGCTGTTTGAGAAGGTGGGAGAATAAAAATACCAACTGAACGATTAAAGGTTTGTTTAATTTGTCTAAAACCTTGCCAGTCAATCTCTAAAATAACATCAGAGCCATTATTTAACAAATCTTGAACCGATTGTTTAGCACTGCCATAATTATTATCAAACACTTGTGCTGATTCAATAAAGCCATTGCTATTTTTTATTTTATTAAACTCACCTTTAGAGACAAAAAAGTAATTTTCGCCCTGTACTTCGCCTAAGCGTGGCGCTCTTGTAGTGTGTGAAACTGAAACACACAAATAATCAATTTTTTTAATGAGCGCTTTAAGCAATGAAGTTTTTCCACACCCTGAAGGGGCGGAAATAACAAACAACACACTGTTACTCATTGGGTATGTAACCTTGAATGTTATCTATACCTTCTTTTGAAAAGAAGAACTTACCCATTTGCTCTTTAAGATAACTTTGTGAGTTTGAATCCATCAGATTTAAGTTATTTTCATTGATCAACATAGTTTGATATTCGAGCCAGAGTTGCCAGCCTTGTTTGGATACGTTGCTTAGTATTCTCTGACCTAATTCACCGGGATAGGGCGCTCTATCCAGGGCTTCAAGTTGCTTGCCTAATTTAATGCATTTTACAGTATTCATTGTTTTTTCATTCCCATGTTTAGCAGTTTTAAGCTGACAAAATATACAACAATTGCAAGCATAATAGTTGTACCTAGCAATGTTACTCTTGAACTAACATCAGCTTTTAAGTAAATGTTAACTTCTGATCCAAAAATCAAAATAAAGACAATCATTATAAAGCTTGCAATCAGGACTTTAAAAAAAGTTTGATATAAGTTACTAGAAACATTAAAGATAGATTGTTTGTTTAAATAGTAATAGAGCAAGCTAGCATTGAGTAAAGCAGAAATAGAAGTGGCTATTGCCAAACCCACATGAGCAAAATAAAAACTTAAAATAATGTTTAAGAAAACATTAGATATCATAGCAATTACCCCGACTTTAACTGGTGTTTTAGTGTCTCCTCTGGATAAAAAAATAGGGGCTAAAATCTTAACAAAAATAAAAGCCATTAACCCTGAGCCATAAGCCATCAGGCTCAATGATGACTGTAATGCAGCAAATGCATCAAATTGATCGTATTGGAATAAGGTGATAATTAAAGGTTCAGCAAGTAACACTAAACCAGCACAGGCTGGTAGTCCAAGTATTAATCCAATTGTTAAAGCATTATTGATTGTTTGCACAAATTTCTCATCATCTTTATCAGAAAAATGATGACTTAATTTGGCTAAAGATACAGTGGCTAAAGCAATACCAATAAGTGCTAAGGGTAGCTCTAATAGTCTGTCTGAATAGTATAGCCATGAAACACTACCACTAACAAGAATTGAAGCAATCATGGTATCAATTAGTAAATTGATTTGCGATACTGATACGCCAAATAGGGCAGGTAACATACGTTTTTTTAAGGTTTTAACCGCTTGATGGTCGCCAAGTGTTAATTTGGGTAGTTTTTTTATTCTTATTAAGAAAGGTATTTGAAACAAAAGTTGTGCAATGCCACCAAAAAACACCCCCCATGCCAGTGCCATAATAGGGGTGTCCATCTGTTCAGATAAATATATAGCACTCAAAATCATAGAAATATTGAGTAAGACTGGCGTAAATGCAGGCACTGCAAATTGATCATAAGTATTTAAAATAGCACCAGAAAAAGCTGTTAAAGAGATGAATAACAAATAAGGAAAGGTGATTCTTAACATATCTGATGCTAGATTAAATTGCATTGGATCAGGTGAAAAATAAAACCCCCAAGCGAACATAAAAATGATGATGGGTGCAATAATAACTGTAATGAGTGTGATTACAATTAACACAAAAAGAAATTTTGTGCCAATATGGTTAATGATGTTTTGAACCTTGACCTGTGTATTATTGGCTTTAGCCTCAGCTAAAATAGGTACAAAAGCTTGTGAAAAAGCACCTTCGCCAAATAAGCGCCTAAAAAAATTGGGGATTCTAAAAGCGATTAAAAAGGCATCAGTCAGACCGTTGGCACCAAAATATCGGGCAATAAAATAATCACGCATCAAGCCTAGTATGCGTGAAAGAAGAGTCATGGCAGCGATAATACTGCTGGACTTTAAAAAAGACTTATCCAAGGGGCATCTCTAAAATATCACTCTTCAGTTGGGCCGCGCATGATACCAACTTTAGAACTACGAATACATTTAACAAATTGCACCACTTCTGGATGATCAGATTCTGATTGTTCTAATTCTTTAAGAGATTGTTCTAACAGGCCAGATTCACGATAAACTGCTTTGAAGGCGCGTTTAATAGCGGCAATCGCATTAAGGCTAAAACCTCGCCGCCTCATGCCTTCGGCGTTAATGCTTCTAACCCGAGTTTGCACGCCAGAGGCGAGCATATAGGCAGGAATGTCTTTGTTGATTTGACAGCCCATGCCAACATAGGTATGCATACCAATCATGCAAAATTGTTTAACCAAGGTAAAACCACCCAAGATTGCCCAGTCATGAATTCTAACATGACCTGCAAGAGAGGCATTGTTGGACATAATAATATGATTACCCACTTGGCAATCATGCGCAATATGAACATAAGCCATTAACATATTATTTGAACCTACTCGAGTGATGGAGTTTTCTTTTTCTGTACCGCGATTAATGGTGCAAAATTCACGAATGAGATTGTCATTGCTAATAATTAAACTAGATTCTTGACCTTCTGTATAAGTAATATCTTGTGGATCTCCGCCTATTGAAGCGAAAGAATAAATATGATTGTTTTTTCCAATTTTGGTTGGACCTTGAATAACGACGTGTGCTTCAACAATTGTGCCAGAATCAATTTCTACATTAGCACCAATAATGACATAAGCGTATATTTCAGTATTTTTATGAATTTTTGCACTAGGATCGATAATTGCACTAGGATCTATAGCCACTTTACGCTCCTTAATTTTTTTTAATTAATCCGCTGCTTTTTGAGTACACATAAGTTCAGCACTCGTAACAATTTGATTATCCACAGTTGCTTTGCATTTAAACTTCCAAATATCGTGTTTAACTACCATAACTTCTACTTCTAAACGCAATTGGTCTCCAGGTTCAACTATACGTTTAAATCTGACTTTATCAATACCGACAAGCATATATATTTGCCCATCAATTGGCTTGCCTACTTCAGATTTAAAAGCCAAAACTCCTGTTGCTTGGGCTAAAGCTTCAACAATCATAACGCCAGGCATGATTGCCTGATCAGGGAAGTGTCCAGTAAATTGAGGCTCATTAAAGGTAACGTTTTTTAATGCCACAATTGACTTGCCAACTTCTAACTCTAACACTCTATCAATGAGTAAAAAAGGATAACGATGGGGTAGGTAGTTTTTGACGTCTTGAATATTCATTTCCATGTTATTTTTCTTTTAATTCTTTAATTTTAATGTTTAAATAATGAGCGATTTTATCAAGATTTAACAGCCATACTTGTATTCTCTTCCATTTTTGATGCTTGCTAATAGAAGTGAAGCCTGTGTAATGCCCTTGCTCAGATAAATTTTTATCAACAGTACTGGCACCTGTTACAATAATGTCGTCTGCTAAACTAATGTGGCTGGCAATAGTTGCACCACCACCCACCATGCATCTTTTTCCTATCATGCAACTACCACCAATAGTCACTGTAGCAGCAATGGCAGAGTCTTGGCCAATAATAACATTGTGTGCAATATGTACTAAGTTGTCAATTTGAACACCGTTGTGGATTTGAGTATCTTCAATCGTGCCTCGGTCAATGGTTGTGTTTGCGCCAATGCTCACATTATTGCCAATAACAACACAACCAAGGTGTGCAATGCTATGCCAGTGTTTTTGTTGATCCTGAGCATTGCCAAACCCTTCTGAACCAATTACCGCACCAGGAGATATAACAACGTTGTTGCCAATTGAACAGCCTTGTAGAATACCTACATTTGGCTGAATCAAAGCGTCATTACCAATAGTAACATTATCTTCAATAACAACATTTGAAGCAATGGTGCAATGATTGCCAATAACAACATTTTTACCGATAGTGCAATTCGATGCTATTTTTGCATGATTAGTTTTGACGCTTGGATGAATACCTTGATAAGGCACAACTTGTTTTTTAAATAAGTGTGTGGCTTTTGCAAATGCTAAGTAGACATCATCAACTATTAAAGCATTGGTAGGACAGTTTTTTAGCAAATCATTATTAAGAATAACAGCGCCAGCCTTGGAGTTTATTAATGTTTGCTTGTATTTGTTACTGTTGATGTAGGTTAGTTGCGCTTGATTGGCAGATAAACTCGTAGCAATGCCTGTAATCTCAATATTAGTATCACCCACAAGCTTGGCGTTGATAGTTTTAGCAATCTCCCCCAATGTGTACATTATTTAAATTAAGCCAAAAGGTGATTATATCTACGTTTGATTTAGAAACTAGTGCCTAATGTAAAGTCAAATGTTTTGGTCTTGTCGTCTGATTTTTTAATTAAAGGCTGGGCAGCATAAAAGCCTAATGGTCCAATAGGTGTTAGCCAAGAAAATGCAACACCTATTGAAAGGCGTAGTTCATCTACGTCAAATCCAGAGGCTTTTTCACTAATAGACCCTAAATTAACAAAGGCGCTAATGCGCATGTTCTTACTATCATCCATAAATTTGATTGGCGAGATGACTGAAACACTAGTTAGAAAGGAAAGTTCACCACCTTTGGCTTTATCACTACCTGTATATTTTGCACCTAAGGAGTTAAAGTCAAACCCACGCACTGATGAGGAGCCACCACCATAATAGCGTTTAAAGAAAGGCAATTCTTTGCCATCATAACCTTGAGCAAGGCCTAGATTACCCTTTAAAGAGAGAGTTAAATCATTTTTCAATGGGTAGTAACTTTTATGAGAGGCGTCTAATTTGTAGTAACGAAAATCTGCCACAGGCAAGGCCAGACTAAGATTTAAACTATTTTTTTGCCCTTTGGTTGGAAAACTAAAGTCATTTAATGTATTGTTACTCCAATTCAAGTCTAATTTCAGTTCAGTTTCATCTTTACTGGCACATTGTGTTGGTTCATGATCATTATTTTTAAAGGTTTCTCCACAAATAATATCACGTTTTGAAGCTCTTAAGTCAGCTCCAATTCTTGTTTTTTTTGTTATTGGTATGCTATAGCCTAAACCAAAGCCGTTTTCATCAATCTTATATTCATCTAGTTCTAGTTCAGATGCGTCTAATTTTTTTGAAAATACGCCGTAACTAATGCTGTGCCCATCTTGAGTGAAATACGGATCAGAAAAATAAAAACTAATATCTCTTGCTGCTTTAGAATTAGATAAAGAAAGATTTAGTGTATTGCCTGTACCTAAGAAGTTTCTTTCTTGTACGCCTAAGTTAAGCGATGCGCCCGTGCTACTAGAGTGTGACAAGCCAATCGAGAAAGTACCAGTTTGGGTTTCTTCGACACTAAAATGTAGGTTAATTTTATCCTTAAAACCTTTAAGTTTTGAAACTTGCATCTTTACATCGGAGAAAAAGCCTAAGCGTTTGATTTTTTCGATAGATTCATTAAGTTCAGTATTGGAGTATAAGCCACCCTCATGAATGTCAATTTCACGACGAATAACTCCATCTTGAGTGCGAGTGTTGCCAACAATAGTGATGCGGTTGATATAAACTTTTTTATTGGGCGTTATGTCAATATTTAAATCAATCGTATTTGTATTTTCTAATGTTGCAACTTTGACATCAGAAAAAGCATAACCCTGATTAGCGAATACGTCATTAATGGACTGCAAACTCTGTATCATTTCTTTACGTTTAAACACATCGCCTTTTTTAAAACTCAATAATTTTCTAAGATCTTCAATGGAATGACTAAGCAAGTCGCCCGTAAATTGAATGGTGCCAATTTTGTATTCAGCACCTTCGCTAATCTGAATGTTAATACTAATACTTTGTTTATTTTCTGATAAATTTGTTTTGACTTCATTAACTTTAAAATCAAGATAACCGGCGTTAATATAGAATGACTTCATAGATTCAATACCAGCATCTAATGCTACTTTAGAGTGATGATCTTTTTCAGTGAAATAATTGATAATAAAAAAGTCGGCTTGCCCAATTTCAAACAAATTTAATAACTCACTTTCATCAAAAACATGATTGCCAGTAATTTTCATTGAACTAATTTTTGCCACTTTGCCTTCACTAATATTAAGCTCAATATCCACTCTATTTTGTGTGTCAATCTTAATAGTTTTGGCAATGCTAATGCCATAATAACCTTTTGATGTATATACAGCTTTTAGTTGGGCAATTAATTTATCAAGTTGTCTTTTATTGAAAAATTTTCCCTGAGAAAGCCCCATGGTTTTTAAAATTTGATTTAATGACTTTTCTTTAATGACTTTATTTGAATAGTTAGTCACATTAATATATTTAATGTGCGGGTTTTCTGTTAGCTTAATTTTTAAGATTTGAGCCTCTTGAGAAACTTCAATGTCTTTAAAAAAATTAGTTTTATACAGGGCACGAATAATTTCTCCTGACATTTGATTGTTGTAATTATCACCTGCTTCAACTGGAAGGTAGCTCAAAACTGCCCCCCTAGAAATAACATTAAGACCTAGAATTTCAATATTTTTAATAGGCGCTGCTAGCGCAACTGAACAAGTTAAGATGCTTGCTGCTAAGACAAATAAGGTGATAATTTTTTTCATATTTTTTTCATATTTTTTTGTTCATAAATTATAATAAACGTGACAAATCATTATACAGAGCAACAACCGTTAGTGAGATAATAACAAACAAGCCAAACTTCGTTAAAACTTGTTGAAATGATTGGCTAACAGCCGAACCTTTAATAAGCTCTATTAAATAGAAAAATAAATGCCCACCATCCAATAGCGGAATAGGTAATAAATTAAGCAAACCCAGGCCAATACTAATGAGTGCCAAAAAAGATAAAAATGGAACAAAACCCACTTGGGCGCTTTTGCCAGCATAGTTAGCAATGCTAATAGGGCCACTAATTTGATCAAGTGATGTGTCACCCATAATCATCTTTTTAATCATTTTTAGGTTAAGCAGGGTGAGTTGATAGACTTTATTATTGGCTGCTATAAAGGCATCAAGCATATCTTTTTTAACTAACACGAGCCATTTATCTAAATAACCAGTGGGTACTAAGACGCTAACACCTGCTTTGGCTAAACCGTTCTCAATTTTTGGTGTTAGTATCGTATTTAAAATATTACCATTGCGTTTAACTTGTAGATTAATTTCTTTATTTGGGCTATTTTGAATAACATTAACAAAATCATGCCATGAATCGATATTAATATGATTTGCACTTAGAATTTTATCATTTGTTTGCAAGTCCGCTATTGAGGCAGGTGAATTAGGCACAACTTGGTTAATAATTGCCTCAAGTTTAGGCATGGCAAATTTAAATCCCAAGTAGTTATCAACACCTTGTTCTGGATTAGATAAGAAATCACCAGATAGGTTAAGTTCTAACCTTTTAAGATTTGAAGTACTGGAAATAACGTTAATATAAAGAGGATTTTTATCCACTGATTGAATAAAATTAATTGAAAATTCGCTAATGGTTGGTGTTAAAACACCATTAATACTTAATAGTTGATCGCCTGTTTGAATGCCTGCTTGCTGAGCAATACTAGGACGTTCAAGCACATTTACAACAGGCTTAATGCCATTAACACCGATAACAAAAACAACAGTATAGAGGACAATGGCTAAAAGAAAATTAGCAAGCGGTCCGGCTGCAACAATCATGATGCGTTTATAAACGCTTTGTTGGTTAAAAGCACGATGTTTTTCTGATGCCTCAACTAGCGTTTCGTTTTCATCAAGCATTTTAACAAAACCGCCTAAAGGGAGCACACACAATGTGTATTGTGTTTCACCATACTTGAATGATTTTAAGATCTTGCCAAACCCAATAGAAAAACGCAATATCTTGACATTGAGTTTTTTGGCGACTAAAAAATGACCTAGCTCATGGATAGTTACTAAAATACCAATGGTAATTAAGAAAAACCCTAGGGAGGAAATAAATGCCATTAGGATTTATATTTGTGGATGAGTAAGTCCGGAGTTTTTGAGCTTTTGCAAATATTCACGCCAAAGCTTGTCATGATTCAAAGCAAGTTTGTGTAAATGCGACCAAGAGTAAATACCACTGTCATGATCATCGCTAAAAAATAAAATAACGGCATAATTGCCTGTTGGCTGAATGCGTAAGATGGTTACGTTTTCTTTATTAAGTTGCAAAGTTTCTTGCCCCTTGCCATGACCAACCACTTCAGCTGAGGGTGAGTAAACCCTTAAATATTCAGAGCTAAGTGGATAATCAATCTTGTCAAAGGTGGTGGTTAGTAAGGTTTTTTCTTTGTTTAGGGTAATATTAGTTGGTGTTTGCATTGATTGCCTTAATATGGAAATTAAGCCGTATTTTATCAGAACTCAATTATTCTTAACCTTGAGAGTTATAAGTGGATAATGTATAATATATAACATATGTTGATTAATTTCACAAAAATGCAGGGGCTTGGTAACGACTTTATGGTAGTTGATAATCTTGCTGCTGATGTTACTTTTAATGCTGAACAAATAGCAAATTTAGCCAATCGACATTTTGGCATTGGCTTTGACCAGCTATTGGTGGTTGAGACTAGCAGTACAAAAAATGTTGATTTTCGTTATATTATTTATAATGCCGATGGTTTGGAGGTAGAACAATGTGGTAATGGCGCACGTTGTTTTGCGCGTTTTGTTAGCGAAAAAGGTTTAAGTAGCAATAATCCAATTATTGTCGAAACTTGCTCTGGCATTATTAGTTTATATTTGAACAATGACAATACAGTGCATGTTGACATGGGAAGGCCAAGTCTTAATCCGATTGACATTCCCCTCCTAGTACCACAACAAAATGCGCATTATCAAATCGAAGGACTTGATTTAGGTGTTATTTCAATTGGCAATCCTCATTGCGTGATACTGGTTAAAGATGTTAATACAGTTGATGTTAGTAGTATTGCACCCAAAATTCAACAAAGTAAATTGCTACCCAATCAAGCCAACATTGGCTTTATGCAAATCTTGAATACTAATGAAATTAACTTACGTGTTTATGAGCGTGGCTCTGGTGAAACTTTGGCTTGTGGCTCTGGCGCCTGTGCAGCAGTAGTTTATGGTGTTGAACAAGCTCTGTTAAAAGAAAATGTGGTTGTTCACTTAAGTGGTGGCGATGCTTTGATTGAGTACACACAGGGTGGGCATGTATTTTTATCAGGCCCTGCACAATTTGTATTTGAAGGCAGAGTAGAAATTTAACAACTAATAGAAAAGACTTTTTTGTCCTTTAGTCTGATAGCGCTTAATCGTCCATGCCAAATACAACCGTGATCCATAGGATAAATGTGTGTTTGATTAACACCTGACAAACTAGACCAATGACCAAAGAATATATCGGTATTTTTTAACAATCGATCTTTGTGCATAAACCAAGCTTGAAGGCCTTTCGGTGGATATGTGTAATTCATTTTATGACTAAATTCTAACTCGCCATTAGCTTTACAAAAGCGTAGCCGCATTAGGGCATTAATAGTGTATCGACATTGTTCTAGTTTGGTCAAATCTGTAGACCAAATATTAGGCTTATTGTTATACATGTTGTCTAAAAACTGTGAAATATTAGCACCTCGAAGATGTTTTTGCACTTGCTTAGATTGTTGAAGAAGTCTATCAACATCCCAATTTGGTGGCACACCAGCATGAATCATGAGAACATTTTTATGCTTAATCATCAAGGGCTGGTTGCGCAGAAAGTTCAGTAGTGAATCTGTATCATTGGCATTGATAATATCCATAAAAGTGTCTTTCTTGTTAGGCTTTTTTTTACCCAGTGAACAAGCCAACAAGTGAAAATCATGATTGCCTAATACCATTGAGGCATTGCCTTTTAAGTCTTTAATAAAGCGCAATGTGGCTAGAGATTTTTTACCTCTATTAACCACATCGCCTAAAAAAAACAGCTGGTCTTTGTCGCTTGAGAATTTAATTTTTTTTAACAAGGCTTGCAAGGCGTCAAAACAACCTTGAATATCGCCAATTAAATAATCTGACATTAATGTAGCGTATAAGGCTTGCTAAGCACAAATTCAGGAATTTGTACATTAAAACGCTCGCTATGGTCATCAACCATACCATAAGAGCCTTTCATATAGCCAGTTAAGGTTTTGATAATGACACCTGAGATGTACTGAAAAGATTCTCCTGATGCCAAATGAGGCTGTTGACCAATTACACCTTTGCCAATAACATCTTCAGTATGTCCAGTTTCATCTTGAATACGCCAATGACGCGTTAAAAGTTGCACGCCAACATCGTCTTTGTTGGTGATTGTAATGGTATAAATATAGGCATATTGACTCGCATAAACATCCGATTGATGCTCTAAATAGGCTACTTTAACCTTTATTTCAATGTTGTTTTTCATGGTCTTGTGTTAAGGTAATAAAATCATCAATTGTTAGCATTTCAGCGCGTTGAGATAAGTCAATATCAGTTTGCTCCTGAGTTAGTTTTGATTTTAAGCAATTCCTGAGCGTTTTTCTGCGTTGTGAAAATGCTAATTTTACAATTTTTTCAAGTGCTTTAATGTCTTTGGTTTTTGTTTGTGTTAAGGGTTTTAAATGTACAATGGCAGACTCTACTCTTGGTGCAGGATTGAATGATTCTGGTGGTACGATAAAAATCATCTGAACATCAAAAAACGCTTGCATCATGACACTTAAACGTCCATATATTTTAGAGCCATTGTTTGCTGCCATTCTTTCCACAACTTCTTTTTGCAACATGAAGGTTATGTCTTTTATTTTGTCTAAATTTTCAAGCAAATGAAAAAGAACAGGGGAAGAAATATTGTAAGGCAAATTCCCAACCACCCTAATTGGTGTGGGTAGGGTGTTTAAGTCGAATTTAAGCACATCACCTTGATGAATGATTAAATTAGAATATTTCAGTGATTCCAACATTGAAATTAAATTTCGATCAATTTCAATGACGTTCAATTGTTCAACATAATCTAATAAGGGCAGTGTTATGGCGCCCTGTCCAGGACCAATTTCTAGTAAATTATCATCATGCTTTGGAGCGATGGTGACAACAATACGGTCAATAATTCTATTATCAATGAGAAAATTTTGTCCAAAACACTTGCGAGCTTTATGCATAAGGTGATGCACCTTGTGAAGGTTGGCGTTTTTTACGATTGGCTACTAGCATTTGTGCATAATTCAGCGCAGTATTTAAACTACCAAGGCTAATATTTCCAGTACCTGCAAGACTAAGTGCACTACCATGATCGACTGAAGTTCGGATAAATGGCAAGCCCAGTGTAATATTAACCGATTTTTTAAATCCCAATGTTTTTAACACTGGCAAACCTTGGTCGTGATACATGCTAAGCACACAATCAACACCAGTCAGCGCATCAGATGTAAAGGCTGTATCAGCAGGCACACTGCCGACAAGATTGTACCCTTGACTGTTTAGTTTTTTGATTAAAGGATTGATAATCTCAGTCTCTTCCATGCCTAAATAGCCATCTTCGCCTGCATGCGGATTTAAGCCACATACAACAATCTTAGGCGTGTCGATACCGTCATTTAATAAGAATTGATGAATAATACTAATGGTTTTTTGCAAAGATTGCGTGGTAATACTTTGAGGCACTTCTGAAAGCGGCATATGCGTGGTTGCTAGAGCAATCTTTAAGTCATTTGTTGCCAACATCATGACTGTTTTATCAGTGTTAGACAAGCTGGCTAAATATTCAGTATGCCCCGTAAAACTAATTCCTGCTTGGTTAATAATACCTTTATGTACTGGACCAGTAACCAAAGCATCGCATTGTGAGTTAAGACAATACTTAGTTGCGCAATCAAGTGTATTCAACACATATTGCGCATTATTTCTATTTAAAATACCAGATGCTACAGGAGCGTTAACTTTAATTGGATAAACGGCCAGTTCATAAGCTGAACTGGCTTGCTCGGATTCAACGATTTTTATGTTTAAATTAAGTTGTTTTGCACGATTTAATAAGATATCTGGATCTGCAAATAACAAAAGATTTTTATTTGATTTTTTTTGAGCGTAAATAATAGCTAAATCAGGTCCGATACCTGATGGTTCTCCAACGGTGAAAGCAATGGTGGTCGTCATTAGGTTAATATTGTGAGGTTTCTATACAAGCGAAATTTATCCATGAAAATAAATAAAGTTATTTAAAAACAAAAACTTGTATCAATAAGATAAAAGCAAGCTGTTCATATTTAAAGAAAATAATAAATATGGTGTATTTTAATCATATAAAATTCTTGCTAAAGTTTATTTTTTTCACTTCAAAAAAAACAGGCCTGCTATGAACTCATCACTCTTACTATTATTCACATTAATTTTATTGATATTTTCGTTGTTTTCTCAGGCGCAAATTACATCATTTGGTGCGCCTTTGAGAGACGTAAACCAAAGCGTTAATAATTTTGAATCTGTTTATAACGTCCAGATTGTGAGTGGCATGTCACTTGATAAAAGAGCACTTTTGGGCGGTTCAGTCATTTCTTCTTCGCAGGTCAATTTGATTGCTCAGGTTTCTGGCGATGTGTTAAGCATTAGCGGTCAAGAAGGTGACATATTTAAACAAGGTTCAATTTTAGTCACACTAGAACAAGAATCCATTCAAGCACAAAGAGATTCAGCTTATGCTGAAATTGCCTCAGCCAATGAAGCACTTAGAAATGCAGGTGTTCAATATTCACAATCAATCGTATCCCCAAACTCAGGTGGTATGTTTGGTAGCGTACCAGGTATGTTTTCAATGTTTACTGATCCTATGCTAAAGGTATCAGGCCAAGGTAATCCAGATTTTGACAAGTTTGCCAATAGAACCTCTAGATACACAAACTATCAGCAGGCTAAAAATAAACTCAAGCAAGCTGAATTACATTTAAAGCAAGCTGAATCACGCTTAAAAGACGCCAATATTAGCGCACCATTTGATGGTGTGATTGTGGCTAAAAGCATTAATAAGGGTGATGTTGTTCAGTCTGGGCAAATTTTAGTAAAATTTGCCAATATTAAAAATCTTCAAGTTGAAGTGAATGTGCCTTCGAGACTAGTCAGAAGTCTTAAACTTAATAAAACATACCGCATTAAATTGGACATTGCCAACATTGTGGTTGATGCCAAACTTGCACAAATTTATCCCATTGCAGATAATGCCAAACATAGTGTTAAGGTTAAGTTTGATTTACCAGCCAATGTGCCAGTATTGTCAGGCGCATATGCAGAAGTAGAAATTTTTGAAACATACTCTGGCATACTAACACCTATTATTCCCGAAACCTCTATTATGTGGCGTTCTTCACTGCCAAGTGTGTTCGTTATTAATTCATTAACTAATAAAACAGAGCTAAGATTCATACGTTTAGGCGAACAAGTTGGCAAGGATAAGAAAAGCGTTTTATCAGGTTTAAAAATTGGCGAAAGAATTGTTGCCAATCCAAACATCTTAATGGTTTCAGGCATGAGTATTTAATTTAATTATGGCAAATAAAAATCACGTTGATCAAATAAAAATTGATGGGGTCTATAAAGATTTTGAGTTAGGTACTGCTGGAAAGCTCACCAAAGCTTTCATTACTTCGCCATTATCCATTATCATATTCTTTGCTATGATGGGTGCGGGTATTATTGGTTTAATTTCAACCCCAAGGCAGGAGGACCCTCAAATTTCTGTGCCACTTATTGACTTATTTGTCGAGTATCCGGGTGCCTCTTCTGAGGAAGTGTCAAACATTATTGTTAAGCCTTTAGAGCGTTTAATGTCAAATATTTTAGGCGTTAAGCATGTTTATTCTGTTAGTGATAAAAGTCAAGGTATTATTACTGTTGAGTTTGATGTGGGTCAGGAAATGAACACCTCTATTATCAAAGTGCGTGACAAAATGTTGGCAAATCTTGATTTTATGCCACCAGGTGTTAGACAACCACTCATTAAGCCTAAAGAAATTGATGACGTATCAATTATTAATTTAACGCTTTGGTCAAAATCACTTGATGATGGGCAGTTACGCTCATTGGGCTTAGAGTTGTTACAACAGCTTGCCAAGGTTAAAAATACTAATAACGGCTTTATTGTTGGTGGACGTAAGGAAATTTTTCATATTGATGCTTATCCAGGTCGTTTAGCTGGACATGGTATCTCTATTCAACAAATCGCTAACACAGTTGGTAATGCTAATGTTAGGGGACACACAGGCAATATTGAACTTAATGGCTTTAAGATGGAGGTCTATTCAGGTGATTTTTTTAGTAAAGTTGAAGATATTGAAA
The DNA here is from genome assembly GCA_021730205.1 of Candidatus Ruthia sp. Cpac_8_S14. Classification (GTDB taxonomy): domain Bacteria; phylum Pseudomonadota; class Gammaproteobacteria; order PS1; family Pseudothioglobaceae; genus Ruthia. The sequence goes on from CP072533.1 coordinate 430,524, forward strand.
ACTTAGTAATTACAGTCAGTGATGGTAAGCCAATTTATGTACGTGATGTGGCTGATGTATATTATGCGCCAGAAGATGCCGAGCATATGGTCAGTTATTATACGGGAAAAGCAAATAAAACAGGTAAAAAAGCTACTGGAGAACAAGCTGTAACCATTGCCATTGCAAAGAAATATGGCACCAATGGTGTGGAAGTAACGCAAAATATTCTTGCTAAAATTGAAGCGTTAAAGGGCAGATTAATCCCTGATAATGTAGAAGTTAGTATTACTAGAAACTACGGAGAATCTGCAAAAAACAAAGTAAACGCTTTGATTAAAAAATTATTTATTGCCACAGGTGCAGTGACCATACTTGTTTGGTTTGCTTTGGGTATTCGTCCAGCTATTGTTGTCACATTGGTTATTCCAGTTGTATTATTGATGACCATTTTTTCTGCATGGATGTTAGGTATGACCATTGATAGGGTAAGTTTATTTGCCTTGATTTTTTCAATTGGTATTTTGGTGGATGACGCAATTGTTGTTACCGAAAATATTTATAGACGATGGCTAATTGATAATAAAATCACCATTGGCACTGCAATTGACGCAGTACGTGAAGTGGGCAACCCAACAATTTTAGCAACTTTTACTGTGGTGGCAGCTTTGGTACCCATGGCGGTAGTGAGTGGTATGATGGGTCCATATATGGCGCCAATTCCTGTGCTGGGATCGGTTGCAATGATGTTTTCATTATTTGCAGCATTCGTTTTTACACCTTATTTTATTATGGTGTTCGCACCACCTTTAAATGTGTTGCAAAAAATGCACAAAAAAGAAGAAAAAGAAACGAAGATTATGTTTGATTTTTTTTATTCGACCATTTTTAAATTATTCAATATAAAAATATATGGCTGGAGTTTCTTAATTGGATTGGTTGTTGCTTTTTTTATATCAATGTCAATGTTCTATACTACTTCGGTTCCTGTCAAAATGTTGCCATTGGATAATAAGTCTGAATTTGGTGTGGTTTTGGACATGCCTGATGGTACAGCATTAGCAAATACTGCTTCAACTTTGCATAAAATGGCACAAGTATTGCGTAATATGCCAGAAGTGGTTGCCGTTCAGTCTTATTCAGGTACTGCCAAGCCTTTTGATTTTAACGGACTAGTAAGGCATTATTATTTAAGACAAGCCCCTTCAGAAGGCGAATTACAAATTCAGTTGGTGGAAAAGTCAAAACGCGACCGTTCTAGTCATGAGATTTCTTTAGAAGCAAGAACTTTGATTAAACAAATTGTGGAAGATGCGGGTGCTGATTATGCCGTTGTTGAAATGCCGCCAGGCCCTCCGGTGTTGCGCCCCGTAGTTGCTGAAGTATATGGTCCAGATAAAGAAACGCGTCGCAAACTTGCAAATGATTTGACAGAATTATTTAAAGAATCTGGTACAATGACAGACGTTGATAATTTAATGCGTGATAAATATCCCGTTATTGATTTTCAAGTGGATACGGCAAAAGCTTCTCGATTTGGTGTTAGTGTTATGAGCATTAAAGAGACACTCTCTATGGCTATGAGTAGTCTTAATGTAGGCACGATTCGATTAAAGAATGCACTTGAACCTTCGCGAATTTGCCTGCAAATACCGTTATCTAAACGCTCTCAATTGTCTTATTTAACTCAATTGCCCGTACCTTCACAACATGGCGGTATGATTCCAATTTCAGAATTAGGCTCGTTTAGTTATAAAAAGCAAGATGACTTAATTTTTCACAAAGACTTAGCAGATGTTGAATATGTGTTGGGAGAGCCTAAGGGTCGCTTAAGCGCGCCAATTTATGCAATGATGGGTGTGGATGACTTGCTGCTTAAATACCAAACGATTGATGGCAAACAATTACAAGGTGAATATCTTGGACCACCAACAGATCAAACCTCTCCAAGTTTTGAATGGACAGGCGAATGGACGGTTACTTATGAGACTTTTCGTGATATGGGTAGCGCATTTGCTGTGGCATTGGTGGTAATTTATATGTTAGTTGTATGGCAGTTTGGTAACTTTATTATCCCGGCTGTTATTATGGCACCAATTCCATTAACATTACTAGGTATTGTTCCAGGTCATTGGTTATTAGGTGCAGAATTTACAGCCACTTCAATGATTGGCTGGATTGCATTGGCAGGTATTATTGTACGAAACTCAATTTTATTGGTTGACTTTACTGTTCAAGAATATGCTAAAGGTATGCCATTTTTTGATGCAGTGATTAATTCATGCTCTTCACGCACACGACCTATCATGATTACTGCATTTGCATTGGTTGGGGGCTCTAGTGTTATTTTGTCAGATCCTATCTTTCAAGGCATGGCAATTTCATTGTTATTCGGCGTACTGATTTCTACCGTGCTTACTCTAATTGTAATCCCATTAGGTACCTTGTCTGCTGGTGAGGCTGCTTGCAGGAATATTGCAGTTAACATGGAGCTTCTTCCTGGTGATGCAGATGCAGATGAAAAATACAATGTTGCAAAGCCAGTCAAAGCTAAAAAATCAAAATCTGAGAAGGCAAACAAAGACCCTAAAGAGTGGATAAAAACGGTACTGAACAGAAAAGACCAAACTAAAGAGGTTAGTGGTGAAAAAGTAGACACCAACGGACTATTGAAGAAAGAAGATAAGAGCGATTTATGATTCGAAACATTAAAGCAATAATAGTAATATCGCTATTATTGCTTTTGTTTAAGTCTGCTAATGCCTTTTGGTCTTCAGGGTTTGTTAAATATTCTAATACTCAATTTATAGACGGTGATAATATACTCACACCTTTTGTTGCACAAAAGAGAAAGATTATTAATAGGAAAAGAATAATATCAAGGAAAGGTGCTATAAATCATATTGTTTATTTTCCTGTATATATTCCCATCTTTATTCCTACTAACTTTTAACTCATTAACTCACCCTTGACTTGTAAATCAGCATGGTAAGAAGAGCGTACCATAGGCCCGCTAGCAACTTGAACAAAACCTAGCTTAAGTGCAATTTTTTTGTATTTATAAAATTGATTCGGATGAATATACGCCTCAACAGCCAAATGATGTTTACTTGGCTGCAAATACTGGCCTAAGGTAAGCATATCTACATTGTGTGTACGCAAGTTTTTTAATACATCAATAACTTGTTTTTCACTTTCACCCACCCCTAGCATTAATCCTGATTTGGTAATGAGAAATGGGTGTTGTTGTTTAAATTCTTTAAGTAGTCTTAATGAATACTCATAATTTGCACCAGGGCGAACTTTTGGATATAAGCTTGGCACTGTTTCCAGATTATGATTAAAGACATCAGGCGAGCAAGATTTAAGAACTTTAAGTGCTTTATCAATCCTACCTCTGAAATCTGGTGTTAAAATTTCAATTTTTACTTTGGGTGTGCTTAGCCTGATATTATCAATGCACATTTTAAAATGTTGAGCGCCGCCATCACGTAAATCATCCCTATCTACTGACGTAATCACCACATATTTAAGCTGCATTTTTTTAATGGTATCAGCTAAATGTTTAGGTTCATCTACATCAAGTGCCTTTGGCTTACCATGAGCCACATCGCAAAATGGGCAACGACGTGTGCAAATTTGCCCCATAATCATAAAGGTGGCAGTACCATGATTAAAACACTCGCTTAAATTTGGACATTGCGCCTCTTCACAAACTGTAAATAATCTTTGTAATCGAAGTGTGTGTTTTAATTCATCAACTTTTGAGCCAACAGTGTGTTTAATGCGAATCCAACTTGGCTTTCTAATGGGTAGTTTGTCAGCATCGGGTTTAATTTTTAGGCGAGCCATTTTGGATTTGCCTTTTAGGCTTTTAATGTCTATTTCTTGTAACATAATTAATGAGTATTTGGCTAAGTTTCTCAGCAACGGTATTTAAGGTATCGCTATTGTTCGTTAAATCACAAAGCTGTGTTACTTTCAATCCTTGATATCCACAGGGGTTAATTTGCATAAATGGAGATAAATCCATATCCACATTAAGGCTCAAACCATGATAAGTTTTTGATTGTTTAACCTTTAAGCCCAGCGCTGCAATTTTAGCGTTATTAACATACACACCCGGTGCACCTGATTTTAGATGCGCTTTAATGGCGTAAATTTTTAATAAATCAATGATTGAATTTTCAATGATTTCAATCATTTTTTTAACCCCAATCTCAAGACGTTTAAGGTCAATTAAGCAATAAATAACCGCTTGACCAGGGCCGTGATAAGTAATTTGCCCGCCACGATCGGTTTGAATAATGGGAATATTACTGCTTGAAAAAACATATTCTGGTTTACTAGAAATACCTTGCGTAAATACAGGACTGTGCTCTACAATCCACAACTCATCTTTGGTGTTTTTATCACGAGTGTTAGTAAATATTTTCATCCGTTCCCAGATGTTTAAATAGTCTTGACGCCCTAAGTTGATAATACGCATAAGAATTTATAAAACATAAGACACTAGATGGCAGTCTTGTAAATCTTGATTAATGGCATCTAATTGAGCTCTACTACTGACAATAATACGGATGGTAAAAGATACATAACTACCTTTAGAACTGTGCTTTTTTGTTATTTGATTGGGGTGTAATTTGTCAGTGTGATGCTCAACAATACTGCAAATTGTGTGCTGAAATGCTTCACAATCTTTGCCAAGTATCTTAATAGGGTAATCGCAAGGAGAATTAAATAGCGCTTCTGAAGTGGGATTAGTGGTAGTCATATCAGGTAATTTTATCTTTTGTTACTGTAAAATAGGGCTTGTTTTAATAATTTCAAGTATTCATGCGTCCAGAACAAGTCAGTAAAATCCTTAATGAAGAGTTAATATCAGTGATGCAAGGTCATCATACACCTGTTATGTTATGGGGCGCACCAGGGAATTGGCAAATCCAAAATCATCTCTCAAATGGCGACCAAGAATGGGGTTAATATCATTGATATTCGCTTATCAACTCATTCTTGACCGTTGTTTAGGTGATTATGGGGTTAATATCAATTGTGTCTGAGTGTTGGGTGATATTTTCTGCAGGCAATCGTCAAGGTGATCAAGATGTTACTTATTCCATGCCCGTACCTTTTGGTAAATCGATTTTCGCATTTTGAGCTTGATGCTATTATTAATTCAATTTCCAAAGGGCTTGATTTGCAATATGCAATTTGTGCAGCGCTAACAGATAGAGTAATCGACGTTAAAGGTACCAATCATGCTGAAAAGGTGTGGGATAATATTCTTAATTTTGCTAAAAATTTTCCACAAAAAGAATTGGGCGTTATGCTAGTATCAGATATGCAGCGCGTCATTGATGGTGATATTTTTACCATTTCTGAATTTTCCGATTGGGCAAATAAAATTGCCGATGTCATGTTTGACTAAAACCGATGGTTAGACTTAATCAAAATAATACCTATCCAATAACGCCCTTTCTACGCTCAGGATTTAGGGTATTTTTTTTATGGCAGCAGGTTTAGTTAGTGTTTTTTCAATATTGTTGTGAGGTGTTTTTTTTCCACACATCGATATTAACTAGCAATATCAACAGTACTATTTGGCATGCACATGAAATGATTTTTGCCTACACAATGATGGTTGTTGTTGGTTTTTTATTAACTGCTGTTAAAAATTGGACAGGTGTGCAAATCTTATGTGGTAAGCCTTTATTGATGCTTTTTTTATTGAGTGCGGGTTGAGGCTTGATTATGAGTTAAAAAATTCTAAATTCTTGGATTTATCAAGTCTGATTTTATTGGTGATATTTATACCAATTGAAGTTTTTTTTAACACATCTAATTGTTCTTGCTTTGGCTTTATTACTCATTCATAGTATAAGATTGACAGGTTGGTATCACGCTAAAATTTGGACAAAACCCCTATTGTGGTGGCTTTATTTAGCTTACGGATTTTTGATATTGGATTTTGGTTTTAAAGGTTTATCTTATTATTTTGTAACTTTGCCACTTAATTTGGATGTCCATAGTTTTACTCTTAGTATTGGTTTGATTACCATTGGCATGATGAGCCGAGTAAGTCTAGGTCACACTGGCAATGATGTTTTCAATCCACCTAAAAAAACTCAATTTAATTTTCGTATTATTGACATTATTTTTTGTGCTTAGAGTTATTTTCCAGTATTAGACATGACATATTACAATGAGTAGGTCTTAATAGCACAATTCTTATGGATTAGTGCTTTTATGATGTTTTTACTTATTTATATATCACTATTTTTCAAGCCTAGAATTAATGGTTAGTTTGGATAATGAAAATAGCTGATGAACTTTTAATCTTGACTAGAGAACATCACGTATCACTATCGTTAGCAAACACGTGTATTAACACGGAAAGATCAAACAATGCTTTTAATATTAAATAAAAAATAAATCAGACTTACTTTTAAAGTTGTGCAACCAATTGATTGATGAACATCAACGATTGTATAAGCTAGCTGAAAATTTGCCTAATCATCCAGAATACTTGCTAAGCTTTGGTGGCTTATTAAAGTCTCATTTTCGATCAGAAGACAGACAACTATTTTCAAAAATTGATTTATTATCAGACAGCTAAAAACTTGCTATTATTAAATCAAGCTTATGCCATACGTCCATAGTTAAAATAAACTATCAATTTTGGCAAAATAACATTGATAAGATTGACTTACAAGCAATTGAAGTAAAGCTAACTAAAGCACGCACACAACTTATTCTTGACAAGCCTTTTTTTTAGGTAATTTAGTGCTCCGATTACCGCTTAAAGCTGCTGGCTCTTAGTGTAGGACCAGTGCTACTAATGCCAAAAGTTTTTACTACAATCCAAGTTTTATTAACCAACTTAACAATCATCAAGTTAAGTTTATGTTTATTCATGAAGCCTTGCATTGTGCATTAACGCATTTTTCTCGTTGTGGCAATCGGCTTAAACATAATTTGCCTATTTTCATAAATATAAAGGTATGATCACAGAAGAAATCTACTCAATGATTGATGATAGTATTGATACTGAACCCATGGACCAACATTTATATAATAACGATCTAAAAGATGACGCAAATGAGTCTGATAGGGGCTGTGTGAAGATGACTTACAAAATAATTCAACAAAAGACAACGACAAAAATAATCACCAAAATAACACAAATTCTTCTGGCTTAGCAGATAAACCCAACTCTTTAATACCTGATGAAATTCAACAATTAGGCAGTAAATGGCAAAAAAAACCTTGCCTCAAGCGCACAACTTGCACAACAAGCGAGAAAATTGGGCGGTGAATTTGTTAAATTAATTGATTTTTTCTTGGCAGTCTTTATTGTCTCAATATATGTTTAGTTTTGCACGTGATGATTTCTTCTACGCTAGATCATCACGTCGTAGTGGCAATGCAATATTACCATCACCTAGATCTAGCTAAATTGATATTACTGTTGCCATTGATACTTCTGGCTCAATCTCTGAAGATGAGATTAATGAGTTTGTGGCAGAAATTAATGCCATTAAAAGCAATATACGCGCTTCAATTACATTGATTACTTGTGATGAAAAAATCAGTAGGTTCAGGCGGCAAGTAGTCAACCTTTTGCAAGAATTGTTTATAGGTTTAAAGTCAAAACTGGATTGATGTTTAATATTCCACTGGTCAATTTTCTTTTGTAAGTTGTCACGTGTTTGCAATAATTGTATATTTGCATCTTGTTAACAATGTCTGCTAATGATGAAAAAAATCATCAGTTTTAATACTTAAACCCGGCATCACTTCTTGCTCTATAAATAACAACACCTGCCCAGTAGTTGTCAACTGATCGCTTAGCATAGCACAACGTTTAGAACCTCCAGCATCGACAACCAGCACTTTGTTTTCACCATTAGTACCTAATTACTTCCTTAACCAATGAATTGTCCTCAAAATACTTAACCATTTCAATTTGTCCTGAGAAACTTGTGGAAGCACCATAAGTGTGATAAGTTAATTCTACGTATTACATTTCAGGGTGTAATTTGTCTGATATGTCTAGTGTTGCCGATTGCGTCATCATTTTGTATTATAGATTTTAAACATTCTGTCTTCAGGTTTGTAAGGGTAATAATCTTTAGCATTTCCCTGCCTAAAGCTGTCGTGTATTGTTTGCCAATAGTTAACATCTAGTAATTTGTTATAACGCTGGTTAAATATTTATCTATTTTTATGATCAGAAAACATAAAGAATTTAAACCCTTCTGGAAATATATTATTTGGACCTACGTAATACCAAGATTCAGATGCCATTTCATCATAATCATAGAAAATCACTCGATTCTGTCGAGTTATGCCAAAATTTTTAGCGAGCCATATCCCCAGGAAAAATATCAATAATATGTTATAATTTGCATAGGTTTGACGGTATCATTTTATTTTCCATATAGAAGTGCTTAATAATCAAGAGATCTCCTTCTATGGAGATGCTGAAATCAGTCTTACAGTCAACTCTTTTAATAAATCCGAGCCTAAATCACGAATGGAAAATGCCACATTAGAAAACTCCCAAGTATCTGTTGAACGTTCAATTCTGTAATGGCTTTTAACAAAGAAATATTTATCTTTAACCTTTTTTTTGGCGTGCTTGATTTAGAGGGTGCAAATTTATCATTAATCACCTTAAAAACACAAGGAAACATAGGGAAAGTGAATACGGTCATCACCATACCTTTATGCCTGGTGCAATAATTAATTTTTCATCAGTCACTTTGGAATATTTTAAAAATGTTCCATAAAACAAATTTTTACCATGTTTGTGTAAGCTAGTTGCACTGTACAAATCTGCTTTAATTTTGGTAGGTAAGATTGATTTTTGAAAATCAACAATCACCGGTAGGGTAGTAGATATTAATAAAAAAATATGGCCTTGAAAAGCCAAAGACCATAGAGATACTACTAACATTTGTTAACAAAGCATCCATATATCAGCCAGTTTTTCATCATTCAGAATGGCAATTAACAAAGGATGGGATATGTTATTGTGTGAAATAATTTTGCCAATTAAGTAACTTGCTTTTCTTCTGAGAAATGGCGAGCTAATTACTTGAATCTCACAAGATTGTCCCTTCAAAAGATTTGTTTGTTTAATGAGTTGTTTTACTAATCTTTGTACATCACGATCAATATTTTCATAGTTTTCATTAAAAGAAAAACTGTTTAGAATTGATTTAGCGATTGTTTCAAGATTTTTATTTTTTGTTGTCTATGTCAATAAATATTATGGAAATACTTGGTTTTACAAAAATAAAGTTATTGTTATAAAAGTGTTTATCAAATAAACGACAAAATACCGAATTGTAAAAAGCTTCTGCCAGTTCAGACTGATTGCAAATGGAAATTAAGTTAATGTAGGCAAACTTAGTATTTACCCATAAAGTTTCATCAAATTGGCCGATATTAATGCTTTTTCAATGTCCCTACAATTTTTTTTAACTTGTTTGTCGTAGAAAAATATTCTTTGTTTTGAATCTTTTAATAATTGCATTCATTGGCCTTTTTTTAAAAGCCTTGTAATGTATCTCAAAGTCACTTGGTATTTCTTTTGCAGTGATTATTGAAAGATTATTTTCCATGGTATTATCATTTGACTTGTGTTGATTTGCTTAATTTATCACTTTACTTGTCTACATTCAGATGCCACCTCAAGCAAATTTGAAATGGGGTAAGTGCTTTAAAATTGCGCCTCCTCTGTTGAACCTGTTAAGGCGGTTACTGAGGATATGCCACCTTGAATAACGGTAGTAACATCATCAAAATAACCCGCCCCAACCTCTTGTTGATGAGAGGCAAATGTATAGCCTTTTTCTGCTGCTGCAAATTCAGGCTCTTGAACTTTTTCAACATAGTGCTTCATACCTTCACCTTGAGCATATTCATGAGCAAGCTCAAACATGTTATACCACATATTATGAATACCAGCCAAAGTGATGAATTGATACTTATATCCCATGGCAGCAATATCTTCTTGAAAGGAAGCTATTTGACTATCGGTTAAATTCTTTTTCCAATTGAACGAAGGTGAGCAATTATACGCCAGTAATTGTTCTGGATTGCCAGCCAATACTGCTTGAGCAAATTCACGAGCAAAACCTAAATCTGGCTTTCCAGTTTCACACCACACTAAGTCAGCATATGGTGCGTATGAAATTCCGCGCGAAATGGCTTGTTCAAGACCATTTTTAACAATATAAAGCCCTTCTGGGGTACGTTTACCAGTCATAAATTTTTCATCTCTAGGGTCTACATCAGATGTTAATAAATTTGCCGCTTCAGCATCAGTTCGTGCTAATACAATCGTAGGAGCGCCCATTATATCTGCTGCTAAGCGTGCTGAGGTGAGTTTTTGAATCGCTTCTTGAGTGGGGACTAGAACCTTACCACCCATGTGTCCACATTTCTTAACCGAAGCTAGTTGGTCTTCGAAATGAGCCGCCGCTGCACCATTGACAATCATATTTTTCATCAACTCATAAACATTTAATACACCACCAAAACCAGCTTCAGCATCAGCAATAATAGGTAGAAAATAATCAACATATTCTTTATCGTTTTGATTAATACCTTTTGCCCACTGAATTTCATCAGCACGCTTAAAAGTATTGTTAATGCGGCGTACCATTGTTGGCACCGAATCATATGCATACAAAGATTGATCAGGGTACATAGTTTCTGATGTGTTGCCATCAGCAGCAACTTGCCAACCTGATAAATAAATTGCCTCAATACCTGCTTTTGCTTGTTGCATTGCTTGACCTGCTGTGATTGCACCCATGCAATTAACATAACTTTTTTTAGAAGAACCGTTAATCAGTTTCCATAATTTTTCAGCACCTAGTCGTGCATAAGTATATTCAGGTTGTATGGAACCACGTAGACGTACAACGTCTTGTGCATCATAAGCACGTTTCACATTTTTCCAACGTGGATTCTCAGCCCAGTCCTTTGTCAGTGCATCTGCTTGTTTTTGTCTATTCATGAAAATCTCCTAGTGTGTTATTTTTACTTAAACGGTATTGCATTAATTTAATAGTTAAATGTTTGTTTCAAAATCAATCATACATAGGTAGCTTGAATTTAAGGTTTTATATGAAAAAAATAACGAACAAAAGAAATGACTGCCATAGAAAAAAAGTTTGTCTATTTTTTCTATGGATAAACCCATGTTAAGTTTGAAAAGAATTTGTACCAGAGTAGAATTTAATCTCTCAACCTCGTATCGAATATTGCAAACTTTAACTGATTATGGCTACGTTGTACAAAAACTATTGCATTAGCACGCAAGATTGACCAAGGCACCAGATTAGAGTTTAACCGAGGCGCTTCAGGGCGGATAATTTTGGCTTATGGTCAGCGTAAAATAACCCTAGTGGTTTTTTTAAAAATATTCGTGACAAGGGGTTATTATGTTCCAGTTAATGAACATAATATTTCTTTTTTTTGCAGTTTTAATGCCAATTATTGCTGATAATAGTCATTTTGTGGGGGTATTTTAATCGTAAGACAGAAGGAATTATTATCATTGTTAACCAAATATGTGCGCAATATTCACATACCTTTAAGCTATAAAAGACGTTGTCTATTTACCTCAAAGAGTGTCACCCCTGTGGCGACAGACACGTTTAAACTCTCTGCCACACCTTGCATGGGAATTCTAGCCAATTGATCACAAGATTTTTTGGTTAGCCTTCTAAGACCAGAGCCTTCAGCGCCCATAATAATAGCGTTTGGTGTGGTTAAATCTATTTGGTAAATGGAGGTACTGGCAGAGCCATCTAAACCAATTACCCAAATATTTTGTTGTTGTAGTGCTTTAATGGTACGTGACAAATTGGTCACTTGGAAAATTTTTAGTTGATTAAGCGCACCTGCAGAAGTTTTATGCACCAGTGCGTTAATAGGTGCTGAGCCATCTTTATTAATGACCACATAATCAACCCCAGCTGCATTAGCACTGCGCAAGCAAGCACCCAAATTTCTAGGGTCTTGAATAGAATCAAGTATTAAAATTAAACCAGTATTATCCAATTTAGATACATAAGGGATTAATTCGTCTTGATTGGGCAGGGCAGGTAATAATATTTCAGCTGCAACGCCTTGATGGGTTTGATGATTACTTAATTTATCTAATTGGATTTTGGCGCACTGCTGAACACTAATGCCAAAATTATTAAGCTCAGAGGTAAGGGTATTTAAGCGTTTATCACACCTACTGTTTAGTGTAAAAACCTTAATAAAACATTCAGGACTGAATTCTAGTTGTGCTTGAATAGCATGAAAACCAGTGATAATAATTGGTTTTGACATCTACAACTTATTATCAAAAATTTCAATATAAGCTTCTTTTTTTATTTTTTTTATCCAGTTATTAAAATAGGTATTTTCTTTTTGACGCACTAATTTAGCTTTAAGCTCAATCAAGTTATTATCAATACTACGCTTATCAATAATTTTAACAATTCTCCAGGCTTGTCCTATTTTAAATGGCTGTGATAAGTCACCTACTGGAAGGTCTTTTAAATTCTGTTGAAAAACTTCCGGCAATTTTAACAGATCAAGCCAATCAGATTCTCCGCCATTTTTATAAGAAGCATCTTGCGAGTGAAGTTTTGCTAAAGTAGAGAATGAATCACCCTTCTTAATTTTCTCACTTAAATCAATTAAGAAGTCTTTAACTAAATCATCTTTTGATCGCAATAATGAGTCTGCTTGATTAATAGAATTAACGGTGATTTGTGCAATTTTTATTTGTTGCTCTAACTTGTTTGAATAGTTAGGAATTTTGAGAAATTGCTTAGTTATTTCAGCCTCAGTAAGTTTAATATCAAGATTTTCAACAATAAACTGCCTAAGGCCCTCTAACGATAAACTCTGTTTTACATGGTCAATAATTTCATCAAATTTAGGTAAAGATTGTAATTGCATTAAACTTAAATCATTATTTGAGGCAATATTACTTAATACGTCATTAATCGCATTTGCTTTTGGCGTAATGCTTAGTTGTTTAATTTTCTGTAATTGTAAAATTAAGTTTATTTGCTGATTGACCAAGACCAATTTTTGAACTTTGGTATGGTTAGGTTTAATGTTAGCGCTAATTTGGTCAAAAGTGACCAAATCATCATTAACAATGGCAATAATGCTGTTAGGCATGGCAAATGCATTCAATGAAAATGTACAAATTAGTAGTAAAGTTTTATTCATTTTAAAAATCATCAAGGTTGGCTAAATAATTAGGTACATCTTCTTCTAAGCGTTTGTATAAACCTAGAGAAGTGGTGGCTAAGCCCTTGAGTACGAGCTCAATTTTAGTCACGTAGTCGTAATCACCATCACTAACATGCTCTTTAAAGTGCGCTAAACGTAGCGCCCAACAACAAGATTCATAAGCAATGCCTGTGGTTTCTTTGTTGGTAATTGAATCACTAATGGATCGGTTAATACCAGCAAATACATGTATTTTTTGTGTTAATGGATAAGCACCATACAATTCAGCTGATTTTTTGCCACTATCATCATAATGTGCCAAGGTTAAAAACTTTCTAGGGCTTAGAATATAACCAACTGAACTATTGCGCTTACTTATTTTATTGGTTTTTGGGTTGTATTGTAGTGAGTTATTAAAGGCAAAATCACGAATCGTTAAATTAGCTGACATGGCAATATCAGAATATTTTCTTTGACTAACTAAGGCGCCACTACTGTTCATACCCATGTCATCAAATCGGTATGCTTGAGCTATTTTTAAGCTTAAATAGGTATCACCTGTCTCTTCATCAATAAAATCTGACTCAAGGCCAAAAGTAAGGTCATTGGCACTGGCAATTCTATCAATGCCTGTAAATTTTTGCCCTGAAAACAGACCTTCATATGAATCATTTTTATCATCTGAGTCAAAATTAGGCAGCGCACTTTGGTCTTTTTTAGGTGTGTAATTGTAAGCCAGCCTTGGGGTTAGAGTTTGGGTTAAACTTGTACCAAATAAGGATATTTTCCTTTTTAAAAATAATTTAGAATCAAGATTAAAATTAACAATATTGCGCTTTTGATTAGCAATATCATCCATCGTGTAATCAATTGTTGATAAATTCAAACTTGGGGTAAGGGAATAGTTATTACTCCTTATTGAGCGGCTAAATTTTGCTTGTGCGTAAGTGCGAACCCCGGTTTTATTGGTTGCGGTATTTGAGTTTTTGTGCGTAAATTTTGTACTAACCAATGATAAATTAACATGACGCCCGCCTAAGCCTTTATAGCCTTTATTAATGGATAATTCTGGTGCACGCGTGTACGAGGCACTGCCATTATTAATGAGTTGCTCTGACTCGGCAAATAAAGACATGGTTAAATTTTGCTTTTGGTCTTTATAGGACAAATCAACATGAGATTGCAATTCTGAATCCGAAGTATTGCTATGAGCAATTTCTTTAAAATAATCTGAATCCGACACCCGGTTAGTAACAACACTTAAATCAGTTTTGGCATTAAGTGATAAATCTAATTTTGAATTTAATAGCCAGCGTCTATTATTTGTAATTTTATCTTTATTTAAATAATGACCCTCAATTTCAAAACGCCCATCGTCCAAGTAATTATTATTAGTAATAAGTTGACGATATTTGCCTTCAAGTACACTACCACGACTTGACAGCTGATTAAGCGTTAAAAGAAAATCATAATCAGGGGCAATATTAAAATAATAAGGAATTCTAACTTGGTAGTTGCTACCTTTGTCAGTGTCTGATTCATTGTAACCACCAAATGCTGGTGCTAAAAATCCAGAGTCACGACCTTTCAACACCCATTCATGGTGGGGAGAATAAAAAATAGGCATGCCTAAAAACTCAATAGTAACATCCTCTGCTGTACCCTTGTTTGTTGAAGAATTTAATGTGATTTTATCAGCCTTCATTTGCCAATCAGAATTACCAAGTGGGCATAAACCATAGCTACCTGAGCTAAATACTTGTTTAGTGCCATCATTAGTTATAACTTGAGCGCGACCATTTATCCTTGAATCAGGGTAGTGAAATTTGACCTGATTTAGTGTTGTGTGAGTCACTTCGCCTTGTTTTTTAACCACAGCCTTATCACCAGTCAGCATAAGCTCGTTATCTTGAAATTTAACATGACCAATTGCTGTAGATACTTTACTAGATTTGTCAATACTAATTTTATCAGCACCTAAAAAATAAGCACTTGAATTTAATGAGACATTGCCTTTTAAAAAATAATTGCCACCTTTAATAACTTCACTATAATCTGCTTGAACATCAAGATCTTTGATTTTATCTGAAAGGATTTGTTTCGGGAAAAGCAAGGCATTGTTTTGACAATTTAATACTAAGCTTTCGGCGTTAATAGTATTAGATAGTAGGGTAAATAATGAATAAAGAGCTAATTGCTTTTTCATGGTGATTGTGTATATTTTCTCAAATATTGACATTTTAACATTTATATACCGTAATAATAGATTGCTTATTAATTACATAAGCTTGCTTTAGTTTGGGTAAAATAACCCCGATTTTCACTATATTTGGACACACATAAATAAGATGGCTTGGAATGACAACAACAATAAAAACCCTTGGGCTGGTAGTAATCAAACACCACCAGAATTAGAGGAAGTGATTAAAGATTTTAAAAATAAATTTGACGGTTTCTTTAGTAATAAAAAATCATTGAGTGCTGGCGTATCTAAAATGCCCTCAAGTGGTTTTAAATATATATTCATTTTGGTTTTATTGGTTTGGTTGTTGTCAGGTATTTATATTATTGATCCAGCTGAAAAAGGCGTTGTGTTACGTTTTGGTGCATTCCAAGAAGAAACCTCTCAAGGACCTCATTGGCATATTCCTTATCCGATTGAAACTTTAAATAGAATTAATGTTGAACAAATTAGAACAGTTGAAATTGGTTATCGTAACGTGGTTAACGGCAATCGACGCTTTGGAGGGAATGTTTCATCCGAATCTTTAATGCTGACTAAAGATGAAAATATGATTGAAGCTAAGTTTGCAGTTCAATATAAAGTTAATGATGTTCAAGCTTATTTATTTAATGTTGCCAATCCAGATACAACACTTCGTCACGTCTCTGAAAGTGCCATTCGACAAGTTGTTGGTCAAAACACTATGGATTACATCTTAACTGAAGGTCGAGTTAATATCGCTGATGATATTAAAGAAAAATCTCAAAGTTTACTCAATAAATATGAGACTGGCTTGTTAATAACAACGGTTAACATGCAAGATGCACAGCCACCAGAAGAGGTGCAATCTGCTTTTTCTGATGCGGTCAAGGCTCGTGAAGACAAACAACGTTTGATTAATGAAGCACAAACTTATGCCAATGATATTTTACCAAAATCTCGTGGTAAAGCTGCGCGTATGCTTGAGGAATCAAAAGCTTATGAATCTAAGGTAGTTTCTAAATCAGAAGGTGAGGCGTCGCGCTTTAAGCAAATTTTAGCAGAGTATGAAAAAGCACCCAAAGTTACTAGAGAGCGTTTATATCGCGAAACCATGGAAAATGTACTGGCTTCTACCAGTAAGGTAGTGGTTGATTCTAAGGCTAACAGTATGATGTACTTACCTATTGACAAATTGATTAATGCTAGACAAACGAATACTCAAGTTATTGCCCAAGAATCATCAACAAAACAAAACAATCAAGGTGATAATATTAGAGACATTTTCCGCAATAGAGGAGGCAGATAATGCAAAAAATAGGTTTATCAATAATTGCTGTTTTATTCTTAGTATTGAGTTCAGCACTTTACACAGTTAACGAAACCCAAGTCGTTATTAAATTGCGTTTAGGTGAGATTGTCACTGTTGAGGAATCTCCAGGTCTTAAGTTCAAAATGCCGTTTGTTAATAATATTGTAAAATTTGACAATCGTATTCAAACTTTAGATGCAGCAGCCGAGCGGTTTTTAACAGGTGAGAAGAAAAATGTAATTGTTGATTCTTATGTTAAATGGCGCATTATTGATGCTGAGGAGTTTTACAAATCAACAGGTGGTAATATAGCAAGAACCAATAATCGTTTAACACAGATTATTAAAACCGGTCTTAAGAGTGAGTTTTCAAAACGCACGATTGCTGATGTGGTTTCTGGAGAGCGTAGTGAAATTATGTCCAATATTGTCAGACTTGCTAAAAAAGACATTGCTCAATTTGGTATTGAAATTATTGATGTGCGTATTAAACGAATTGATTTGTCACAAGAGGTATCTAATTCAGTTTATCGTCGTATGCAAGCAGAACGCCAACGAGTGGCCAAGGAATTTAGATCCAAAGGTGCAGAAGAGGCTGAAATCATCAGAGCGGCAGCTGACAAAGAGCGTACCATTATCTTGGCAAATGCTTATCGCGATTCTGAGAAAATTCGAGGTAAAGGTGATGCAGTTGGTGCAAATAACTATGCGCAAGCCTATAATAAGAATACAGATTTTTATGCTTTTTATCGTGCGCTAGAGTCATATAAAAAGTCATTTTCTAATCAAAACAATATTTTAGTACTTAATCCAAATACGGAATTTTTCCGTCACTTCAACTCGCAAATTAAATAATTAAAATGGGGGCGTGGCAACTACCTGAAGGCATAGATGAACTCACTAACAGTCAAGCATTAGTTTTTGAATCTCTGCGCCGTCAGCTTTTGGATTTATACGCTGATAAAGGTTTTGGCTTGGTCATTCCACCTATGGTTGAACATGTCAACTCACTCTTGTTGAACAGTGATGCTGTTGATAAAAAAACCTTTAAATTATTAGATCCTATCAGTGGCAAGATGCTAGGTGTGCATGCTGATATTACCCCACAAATTGCACGTATTGATGCCAAACGTAGCAGTGACTTAGTTGAAAAATATTGCTATATTAATTCAATTTTAAAAACCAAGGCAGATGATTTTTATGCCTCACGCTCTCCCATTCAAGCTGGTGCTGAGTTGTATGGTTCAGATGAAATTAGCGCTGATATTGAAGTGATTAAGCTAATGCTAGAAAGCTTAAAACTGTTATCAATTAGCCCAATCGTGCTTAGTTTGGGTAATGTTGCAATTTTTGATGCACTGATAGCACAAGAAGACATTTCAACACAAACTATCATACAACTGCGAGCAATTCTCTCACATCGTTCAACCCCAGATTTGGCAGTATTTTTAAATAATAATGCGCTTAAAAATGCTGATTTATTTACTCGTTTGATCAAACTAGAAGGGGAGTCAGATGTTTTAAGCAAGGCATTGACAATATTTAGCCATCTTGATCAAGCCAAGGTAGCCATTGAGGATTTAATTACCATTGAGAAACAACTTAGTACCAAAGGTATTAAAGCCATTTTTGATCTTAGTGAATTACAAGTTCATGAGTATCACACTGGCATTGTGTTTTCAGCTTATAACGAAAACTACTCCAAAGCATTGGTACAAGGGGGGCGTTATAATGGCATTGGCAGATCTTTTGGCAAATCAAGAGCGGCTACTGGTTTTTCATTTGATTTGAAATTTTTATCTCAACGTCATTTTTAGTAAATGGTTTTGAGCAAATACTTTTTTAAAAACATTAAATAGTTAGGAACTAGCATGTCAAAAAATGTAGTCATTATTGGCACCCAATGGGGTGATGAAGGCAAAGGAAAGGTAGTTGATTTAATCACAGATAAAGTGGCAAGCGTGGTGCGCTTTCAAGGTGGGCATAATGCAGGCCACACCTTGGTAATTAACGGTAAAACAACTGTATTGCACCTTATTCCTTCGGGTATTTTGCGCAACCATGTTGAGTGTTTAATTGGTCATGGCGTAGTATTGTCAATGTCTGCTTTGTTAAAAGAAATGACAGAGTTAGAAACTGCCGATATTAATGTAACAAAACGCTTAAAAATTAGTTCAGGCTGTCCTTTGATTTTGCCATACCACATTGCCCTTGATAACGCCCGTGAGGTAAAGCGTGGCAAAGCTGCTATTGGCACTACAGGCAATGGTATTGGTCCTGCTTATGAAGATAAGGTTGCTCGCCGTGGCTTACGCGTAGGTGATTTATTAGGTCCAAGCCTATTTGCTTTAAAACTTAAAGAAGTCATGGAATACCATAACTTTTCTTTGACTCATTACTATAATGCAGACCCTATTGATTATCAAGCCACGTTAGATGAAGCCTTATCTCAAGCAGAGCAAATCAAACATATGATTGTTGATGTAACAGAACAAATTCATCAACACATTGCTAATGATGAAAACATATTATTTGAAGGCGCACAAGGCGCATTATTAGACATTGACCAGGGCACTTACCCATTTGTCACCTCTTCAAATACAACCTCTGGTGGTGCGGTCACTGGTTCAGGTGTTGGCGTAACAGACATTGATTATGTATTGGGTATTGTTAAAGCCTATACAACACGTGTGGGTGGTGGTCCATTCCCAACTGAGTTGATTTATGACGTCACTCTTGATAAGGGTGATGAAATTGGCAAAGTATTGGGTACGGTTGGCCATGAATTTGGCGCAACTACAGGTCGTCAACGTCGTTGTGGTTGGTTAGATATGGTAACGCTTAGACGCTCATTTAACTTAAATGCAGTGACAGGTATTTGCCTAACCAAACTTGACGTGATGGACACCTTGGAAACAATCAAAATTTGCACAGCTTATAAGGTTGATGGTGTTGAAACAACCACACCTCCATTTTCTGCCGAAGGTTATGCTAAAGCCAAGCCAATCTATATTGAAATGCCCGGTTGGAAAGCCTCAACCATTGGCACCGATTCGTTTGATTCATTACCCATTAAGGCACAAAGCTATATCCGAAAAATTGAACAATTAGCCAATCTTCCAGTAGATATTTTATCCACTGGTCCAGACCGCATACAAACTCTAATTTTAAAACATCCATTCGGGTAATTAAATGTCAGATCCCCATTATAAAAGAGAGTCAGAAAAGTACGACAACCCAATCCCTTCAAGGGGATATATCCTTAGTTTTTTTGAAAATAAATCACACACATTACATGAGTTGTTCGATTTATTGGTCATTGAGCATCATCAAAAAAAACCCTTAACGCACCGCCTTAAGGCTATGGTTCGTGACCAACAGTTAAATTGTGATCAGCGTGGCGTGTATCACAAATTTAGTGCAAGAAGCGGGGTGATGACTGGTACAGTGATTGCCAACCCAAGAGGCTTTGGTTTTATTGCACTAGGTGAAGGTGGTAAAGATTTAAGACTGTCATCAAAACAAATGCAATTGGTTTTTCATGGCGACCGAGTCAAAGCACGCTTGCTTAACCAGCGCGGTGACGCGCAAATTATTAAAGTTATCAAAAGTGTTGAAACTGTAGTAGGGCGCCTACATCTTGAAAAAGAAAGGACTTATGTTGTGGTTGACGACAAGCGTATTAAGCATAATATTAGCATTCCAAAGATTAATAAAGAACATCTTGATGAACAAATTGTGATTGTTAAAATCACCAAATCCCCAACTTTAGAAAGTCAAGCGGTGGGTGAAATTGTCCAAATTTTAGGCAGTTACATGGATGAAGGCGTAGAAATAGATTCTGCCCTTTATCGCAATGGTATTCCAATTGATTTTTCACCCGAAGCACTCGTGCAAACCGATAAATTATCAAGCACAGTAATCGATAGCGATAAAAAAGGTCGAGTTGACATCACTAAAATGAAATTAGTTACGATTGATGGTGAAGATTCTCGCGATTTTGATGATGCTGTTTACGCACAAGCCACTAACAAAGGCTGGAAATTGGTTGTTGCCATTGCTGATGTATCGCACTATGTGAAAGAAGGCTCAGACTTAGACAAAGACGCCATAGATCGTGGCAATTCGGTATATTTCCCACGCCGTGTTGTACCAATGCTGCCTGAGGCTTTATCGAACGGTTTATGTTCAATCAATCCTGATGTTGAACGCTTGTGCATGACTTGTGAGATGAATATTGATACTCATGGCAATTTATTAGATTATAAGTTTTATCCTGCCGTTATGTTTTCACATGCACGATTGACCTACACCAAGGTGAGCCAAATTTTAGAACATCATGATGTCGAACTCGCTCAGCAGTATGCATCAGTGATGGATAATTTAAATGCACTGTATGATTTATACAAAGCCCTTAAACACGCTAGAATTAAGCGTGGGGTGATGGATTTTGACTACATTGAATCACAAATTTTATTTAACGATAATGGTAAAATTGACAATATTGTTGCCTGCTCTCGCAACGATGTCCACAAACTGATTGAAGAATGCATGTTAATGGCCAATCAAGCCAGTGCTAAATTTTTAAACCATCATAATGAGGATTTTTTATACCGAATTCATCCCAAACCTACGGCAGAAAAAGTAAAAGTTACTCGCCAGTTTTTAACCGCCATTGGCTTAACGCTTGAAGGTGGTACGCAACCAGACTCTAAAGACTTTGCCAAAGTGCTTGAAAGTGCCAAAGGCAGAGATGATGAAAACATCATTAAAACCATTGTTCTACGCACCATGAAACAAGCCGTTTACACCCCTGCTAACGAAGGCCACTTTGGCTTGGCATTTGAAAACTATACTCATTTCACCTCACCTATCAGACGCTACCCTGATCTTTTGGTACATCGCGCTATTAAACGCGTTTTAGACAAGAAGAGCAGAAAACCCAGCAAAAAAATGCTTGAAATTGGCGCACACTTATCCATGACCGAGCGTCGAGCAGACGACGCCTCACGCGATGTTGAACAATGGCTAAAATGCGAGTACATGCGTGATAAAGTAGGGAATACCTTTAATGGTGTTATTTCTGGCGTTGCTAGTTTTGGTATCTTTATCGAGCTTACTGACGCATTTGTCGAAGGCATGATTGCCATGCGTGACATGAAAGATGACTATTATACTTTTGACGACCTCCATCATCAACTCAAAGGCGAACGCACTGGCAAAGTTTATCAACTAGGCGACACCATCAAAATTCAAGTTGTTTCTGTTAATCTTGACGATAGGCAGATGGTGTTTGTGCCAGCTAAATAAGGTGCTATAATTTTTTCTAGTAGAACAATTAAAAACTAAATTTTATAGTGATATTCTTTTATAAAAATAAAGAAATAGGTTTTATTTTTAATATTTCAAAATGGCAATGGATTAAAAAGAACAATGCATAGAGGCGGCATATCTTAGAATATGGCTCATAGGCCGCCTATAACTGGCTTTGTGAGCGCAAACATGCTGATGGAAAAAAACTATCATTACTGAAAGAGATACCAAAGGTTTTAGAGTATCAGATGCAATTTGAAAGGTATTTAAGCGTGGGAATACAGGGGGCTGGCCGAATTTTATTGAAAAGGATGAGAAACTTGCGTTTGACGTAACTGTAGAAGATGAAAAATTATGGCATGACGAAGAAACACGTAATTTGTTAAAGAAAATAACATGGAAGGAACGTTCCTGATCCTCATTTTTTTATAACGGCACCAAATATTTATAATGCCGTAGAGGATCGACATAGGAAGTTACACCATGTTTGGTTCGAGGAAGAAAATTCTGAGTATAGCAGTGAACCTGATGCTATTATTCTCAGGATAGAAAAACAGGTTAAAAGCCCATTGCCAAGATTCTCGATGTAACCCCTGAAAATAATAAGTAGGTTGCTTTAGAGATAAAAAATATGACATTCACAAGAATCGAAAAGGAAATAATATTTTTAAAGACTGTTCAAGAATTAATTGACAATAGGTAAAGACCCTGACTCTGAAATAAGATTTAAGAACAACAACACATCAACGTTTCTTCAATATTATCCTAGTGGATTTCCTTTCCAAGTCAGATGAAAATGTCACGGGAGAAAAACTATCGTATCTTTATCAGTGAATGGAAAAGACACTTTAGCAGTTGAAATTAGTCATATATCAAATTTCGGCATATGTCTTTTGACACATCGAAAGGAATTATTTATGTCCTATGAATATTTTCCTTTAGGTAGTCTATCTAAAAAAAGTAGCTGTTTAGTTGTGTAAGTTATAAAGTTCAAACATTAGTTATTTAAAAGCATTTAACAATAATTAGGCTTGACATTCGATTTATTCTAATAGAAATCTTTGCATAATATCAAATCGGCAAAGCTTGTCATTTTGTTAACCATCTCTGTTTATGTAAAGGACTCTCATTAAGATTTAACCAAGTAATTGAATAGTTAATCAGTAACCGCACCTTCAGAGGCAGATTTAGCTAACTTGGCAAACTTAGCCAATACGCCTTTAGTGTAGTTTAGCTTAGGTTGTATCCAATTAGATAAACGTTTATCAATCATAGTTTGCTCAATTAATAATTCTAAAATGTTGTTTTTTGCATCAATTAAGATTTCATCTCCATCTTCAACCACAGCCAGTACACCACCTTTAAAGGCTTCAGGGGTGATGTGACCAACTACAAAACCATGTGTACCGCCAGAGAAGCGACCATCAGTAATAAGGGCAACCTTGCCGCCTAAGCCTTTGCCCATAACTGCAGAAGTGGGGGCGAGCATTTCGCGCATACCAGGACCACCGACAGGACCTTCATAGCGAATGACGATAACGTCACCCGCTATTATTTGGTCATTTAGAATGGCTTCAAGCGCATCTTCTTCGCGAGAAAAACATTTCGCACTACCTTTGAAGCTCAAGCCTTCTTTGCCAGTGATTTTTGCCACAGCGCCATCAGTTGCAAGATTGCCACGTAGAATTCTAAGGTGTGAATCTCTTTTTATTGGGTTGTCTAATGTTCTAATGATTTCTTGGGAATCAGCGTATGGCTTAACGTTTTCTAAATTTTCAGTTAGAGTTTTGCCTGTTACTGTTAGGCAGTCTCCGTGCAATAGTCCTGCATCAAGTAGCATTTTCATTAGTGGCAATGTACCGCCAATTTCAACCAATTCACTCATCATATATTTGCCTGATGGTTTAAGGTCAGCAATAACGGGCACTTTTTTGCCAATGCGAGTAAAGTCATCAATTTTAAGATTAACCTCAGCAGCACTTGCCATGGCAATTAAATGCAAGACAGCATTGGTTGAGCCACCCAGTGCAATAATCACGGTAATGGCATTCTCAAATGCTTTTATGGTCATAATGTCACGAGGTTTAATGTCTTTATTTAATAAATTAAGAACGGCTTGTCCAGCTTGAACGCAATCGTTATTTTTATCATCTGAAATAGCATCTTGCGCGCTAGAATTTGGCAAACTCATGCCCAATGCCTCAATTGCTGATGCCATAGTGTTAGCCGTGTACATACCGCCACAAGAGCCAGAACCAGGAATGGCTGTTTTTTCAATATTTTCCAGTTCAATTGCATCAATTGCATGATTGGCAAATTGGCCAACTGCTTCAAAAACACTCACTACATCTGTATGATTTTTACCTGGCTGAATGGTGCCACCATAAACAAAAATACTAGGGCGGTTAAGGCGTGCCAAGCCGATAATACAACCAGGCATGTTTTTATCACAACCACCAATAGCAACCACACCGTCAAAACCTTGACAGCTAACAACAGTTTCAATTGAATCAGCAATGACCTCACGTGAGACTAAAGAATACTTCATGCCCTCAGAACCCATAGAAATACCATCTGAAATAGTGATAGTGTTAAAAATAACGGCTTTTCCACCTGTGGCATTGACTCCTTTTGATGCTTTATCAGCCAATTTATTAATGTGCATATTGCACGGCGTTACCATTGACCAAGTGCTTGCTATGCCTACTTGAGGTTTGTTAAAATCCTCTTTTGTAAAACCAACCGGGTAAAGCATAGCGCGACTTGGTGCGCGCTCAAACCCATCAACAACTTGTGAGGAATATTTTCTTGGGTTGCACATAATATTTTCTTCGTATGATAAAAAGATTAAATTTTAGACTAAAATAGGCGTTTCATTAAGCATTTTAGCCGTCAACTTGATTAAAGCCGAACAAATTTTAATCCTAGTCAAGCCTTTTGTTAAGGAGGGTAAAATATTGCCCAGAAGTAAAGCGCAAATTAATGAAAATCTTGGAGATTTTGTTTGTCTGATGGACGACAATCAATTACTTGCTTGTGCAGGTCTTAAAGACTGTAAAGAAGGTGGTGTAGGGGAGATTTATTCATTGGCAGTGTCTAAAAAAGCGCAAAAAATAGGACTTTCATTAAAACTGCTTGATAAGGTTATGAAAAAAGCAAAAGCTGAAGAATTTTCCAAGGTTTTTGCATTGACCAAACACAGCACAGATTGGTTTATTAAAAATGGCTTTACTCAAATGAAAATCACTGATTTGTCCAAAAAACGTCAGGCCTTATTTAATCAAGACCGCAACTCATCAATTTTTTTTAAAGATGTTAGTTAAAGATAGAATTCGTGGCTACTTACCAGTAGTCATTGACATCGAAACGGGCGGTTTTAACGAGAAAACCGATGCCATATTGGAGATTTGCGCCATTGTGATTGGTGTTGATAAAATTGGTAATTTATATCCAAAAGAGCCACAACATTTTCATATTGAACCTTTCAAAGGTAGTGTGTTAGAGCCTAGTGCGCTAAAGTTCAATGGTATTGATATTGACAATCCATTGAGAATGGCAATTAAGGAGGTTGACGCCATTAAGCAAATTCATACCAAGGTATATGCTGAACTTAAACAAGAGAGTTGCACTCGTGCTATTTTAGTAGGGCACAATGCTTTTTTTGATTTGAGTTTTTTGCGTGCTACAACTGGTAGATGTAAACTTAAGAGCCCATTTCATCAATTTTCAACCATAGATACCGTTAGTTTATCAGCCTTATATTATGGCGAAACTGTATTGGCTAAAGCCATGCGTAAGGCTAATATTGAGTGGGATGATGCTTGTGCGCATTCTGCACTATACGATACACAAAAAACAGCTGAGTTATTTTGTAAGATTTTTAACACTAAACCAATTTAAATTCCAAAATAACCTTAGAAATTAATTCTTCCCCATTCTAAAAATTTAGAAACGATTCATAAGGAAATAAAGTATCTAATATTTAATGTTGAAGAATTGATTAAACACCACTCTTTCTTCTTATGCTTTATTAATATTGATCAATTCAAATCTAAGATGGTGGTCATTGGATTGTTTCTGTGCAAGTTTGGTTAAATCTAGTGAAAATACGGTACTAATTTTCGGATAGTCACTAATGGTTGGTGCATCTTTTAATAACAATGGGCAAGCCATCTGTGGCAATTTTTACACTACCGTAACTTTTCACCGCCTTCAGAAATCATTTTAGTTTGTTTTAAATCAATAGGCGCGCCTTGCAAGAAGCGACAGCCTGTCATTGGTAATTTGATAAGTCTGATTAAAAAATAAATCACGTTGATTAACGTTAAATTCATTAAATTGATAACAAAGTAATAAGCGCAAAGTAATGTCTTTGTTGTAATTTGGGATGTATTGAATAAGCATCAAACGTTCTCTTGTGTCGAAAGATTCAGCATAATCTAGTGTTTCATCCATCACGCTACAATATGCTTTTATCATCACCTGTATGCCCGCCACAGAGCAATATTTATCATATCAATAAGTGGCATAATATGTGTATCAGGATTGGGTGTTAAGCACTCGCCCAAATCACAATTAATTAATTAATTTTTTACTTGTCAAGTGTTGCATTATAATTCTTGATATTTTTTATAAGGGTTTATAATGAGTCAAATTAAGCAAATGTTTGAATTGCAACAACAATTAAATGACAACATCAACGGCCCTGAGTGGCGTAATGGCATAACCAAAGATGGACGTTATATTTCTTGGTTGCGTTGTATTTATATGGAGACCGCTGAGGCGATTGATTCGTTTAACTGGAAACACTGGAAAGACATTGAAGGGACGCATGATCTGGATAATGCTAAAGTTGAATTGGTGGATATTTGGCATTTTATTATGTCTGAGGCTATTCATTTTGGCGATACTCAATTTGCTCAGAGCTATGAAAATACAAAGCCAGAAAGGCAGGCAAATCCAGAACTTGTGATAGAGATTTTAGAAAAACTGGTGGCTGCAGCAAGTGGTGCTAATGTAGATAAATCTCAAAATGCTTTATATGAAATTACGGGACTTTTTTTTAAGGCGCTAGCAACTATGAGTATGGACGTGACAGAGCTTTACAAACGCTATCTTGTTAAAAATCAACTCAATACCCTTAGACGAAAGTATGGCTATAAAGAAGGCACTTATATTAAGAATTGGGGTGCGGTGGAGGATAACGTTATTGCCTTTCGTATCATGGAAAAACACCCTAATTTAACGTCAGAACAATTGTATAAAGAATTAGAAAAAGAATACGAACTAATTAGTTAGATTGTAAAGTTTCTCCTAAAGTGTTGAGCACACTATTCTAATGTCATCATTTGGCGAGTATAAAGATGCTAATCTCTTAATAGACAATGATATAAATGATAGTGCTGCTCGGACGCATTGCTGCCACTAATACTATTAGTGATATTTATACAATGGGTGGCACGTCTATTGTGGCAACTGCTTGTTTTGGCTAGCCACTAGAGAAACTCCCTGTAAGAGGGTAGGACGACAAGTTATTGATAGCGGTAGAAGTGTATCATGCTTTCTGATATGAGGTTCTAGCAGGTTGTGGGCATAGCATTGATTCTCCTAAGCCTATTTTTAGTTTGTGCGTCACAAGGGCGCGAGTAAAGACCGAGCATTTAAAAGAAAATTCATAGGATAATCGACTTATGAATGCAATAAAGCCCATAGCTATTGGCGGACAAACAGGTTGTGGTAAGACACTATTATTGGATAAAATTAAGGTAAAGATTGATTTAGAAGGCTTAGCCAATCATCGAGATTCAGTTTTTGGCAATACTATAAATGAACTGGCGATTGAGTTGATTAAGAAGCAACATTACACCCATTTAATTTTTGAAGATGAAGGCTCAAATAAATGCTAGCGAAGTCTTGGAATATTTAAACACTTGCTTAATTAATCTCTTGAGCCAATTTTAATATCCGTAACGGGCGTTGCTCTACAAGCTAAAATCTCTCCTTGTGATAAAGGTACTAGAGAATCCTGATGGATGACATCACCAGATAAAAGCTGCAATATGCAACTGCCACAATGCCCTTGACGACAAGAGTGGTTAATAAGCACATTGTGCTGTTCAAGTTCGGTAAGAATGGAGCGGTCTCCATGGACATATAATAACTCAGTTTTGCCATTAATGTTATCGACTTCTATTCTGAACATTTAGTTAACTACAATTTAAAGCCGTTAAAATCAGGGTCTTGTTCATTCAAAGTATTATCAATAGCACTGACCAAATAAGAGGTAATTTCAGTTTCTTGTGGTGCAACTTGCACATTATCGGAATCTAGCCAGTGGTTAATCCAAGGTAGTGGATTGGTGCATTCATTAAATATGGGATTTAGGTTTAAAGCTTTCATACGTACGTTAGTGATGTATTCTAAATATTGTTTTAAAATTTGTGCATTTAAGCCAATCATAGAACCATCACGAAACAAGTATTCTGCCCAGTTTTTTTCTTGCTCACAAGCTTCTCTAAACATGGTGATTGCTTCATTTTGACATTCTTTGGCAATTTTTTGTATATCAGGGTCGTCTTTGCCATCACTCATTAAATTAAGTATATGTTGGGTGCCTGTTAAATGGAGCGCTTCATCGCGAGCAATCATTTTGATAATCTTGGCATTGCCTTCCATAATCTTGCGTTCAGCGAAAGCAAATGAACAAGCAAAACTAACGTAGAATCGCACTGCCTCAAGAATATTGACCGACATAATTGTAAGATAAAGTTGCCTTTTTAAACAGTACAAGTCAATTGACACTTCTTTTTCTTGGACTTTAATCTTGCCTGTGCCATGTAGCAGATAGGTTTGAGTGCATTTAATTAGTTCGTCATAATGTTTGGAGACACTTTCAGCACGTTGAATAATTTCATCTGTTTTCATAATATCGTCAAATACCATATCTGGTTCATTAACGATAGCGCGAATAATATGCGTATAAGAACGTGAATGAATGGTTTCAGAAAATGACCAAGTTTCAATCCAATTTTCCAACTCTGGCAGTGACACAATTGGCAAAAAAGCAATATTAGGAGCGCGTCCTTGCACCGAATCTAGCAAAATTTGGTATTGTAAATTGGAGATAAAAATATGCTTTTCGTTAGGCAGTAATTTAGCAAAATCTATTTTATCTTTAGAAACATCAATTTCTTCTGGGCGCCAAAAGAATGAAAGTTGTTTCTCGGTGAGTTTTTCAAATATCTCAAATTTTTGCTTATCAAAACGTGCAACATTCACGCTGTCGCCAAAAAACATAGGCTGGATTAGCGTATCACTAATTTTTTTGTTAAAAATACTGTACGACATAATATAACTCTTTTATTTGATTCCCCAAGCAAAGATTTTTAATCTTTTATTTAAAATTTGATATTGATGGTTTATAGTTTACAAACACCATCTGTACATGCGTTATCATCTTCTTTTTCTTGCCGTTCATTGCCACCATCGCGAGTTGTGTGATAATAAAGCGTTTTAATGCCGTATTTATATGCTTTTAATAAATCCATTAAAAACAACTTCATCGGCACTCTATTACCTTCAAATTGTGAAGGGTCATAATGCGTGTTGGTAGAAATAGATTGGTCTACAAATTTTTGCATAATCCCACAAAGTTGTAGATAACCCTCATTGTCTTTAATGTCCCAAAGTAATTCATATTGATTTTTCAATAACTCATAATCAGGCACAATTTGCTTTAAGATGCCATCTTTAGATTGTTTAATAGACACAAACCCTCTAGGTGGCTCGATACCATTGGTTGAATTGGAGATTTGTGATGAACTTTCACATGGCATAAGCGCTGTTAAAGTTGAGTTTCTAAGTCCTGTTGATTTAATATTTTGGCGTAGCGTACCCCAGTCAAGCTCTAATTTGCAATCACAAAATGCGTCAATGTCTTTTTTATAAGAATCAATGGGCATAATACCTTGTGAATATTGGGTTTGAGAAAATAATGGACAAGTGCCCAATTCTTTTGCCAATGTATTTGAAGCCTTTAATGAATAATATTGCAATGCTTCAAAGGTTCTGTGAATGAGCTGATTGCCTGATCCATCAGAGTATTTTGCACCATTTTTGGCTAAATAATAAGCAAGATTGGTGACACCAATACCGAGTGTACGGCGGTTTTTGCTAGCAAGTTCAGCTGCTTTAATTGGATAATCTTGATAATCAAGCAAACAATCTAATGAGCGTACAATAATATCAGTTAGTGCCTCCATCTCGTCTAAAGAGTCTAATGCACCAAGATTGATTGCTGATAACGTACAAAGCGCCACTTCACCTTGCTCGTCTTGAACTGAGTACAAAGGCTTAGTTGGTAAGGTAATTTCCATACAAAGATTGGATTGTTTAATAGGGGCTTGCTTGGCATCAAAGGCACTGTGGGTATTACAATGATCAACATTTTGTAAATAAATACGGCCTGTATTGGCGCGTTCTTGCATAAATTTGGCAAACAACTCTCTGGCCTTAATGGTTTGTTTCCTAATCGAATCGTCTTGTTCGTATTGCTCATACAAGCGTTTAAATTCTTCTTGGTCAGCAAAAAAGGCGTCATATAAATCAGGTACATCATGTGGTGAAAATAAAGTAATATCAACATCTTTTAGAAAACGTTGATACATTAGTCCGTTAAATTGTACGCCATAATCAAGGTGACGAATGCGGTTTTCATCCGTACCTATGTTATTTTTAAGCACCAACAAGCTTTCAACTTCCAAGTGCCACAAAGGGTAAAACAAAGTGGCTGCACCACCACGCACGCCACCTTGGGAGCAAGATTTAACCGCAGTATGAAAATGTTTATAAAAAGGGATACAACCCGTATGTATTGCCTCGCCACCCCGAATTGGGCTGCCAATTGCGCGAATTTTGCCACCATTAATACCAATGCCAGCACGCTGAGAGACATATTTTACAATAGCACCAGCAGCAGCACTAATTGAGTCTAAATCATCATCTGCCTCAATCAATACACAAGATGAAAACTGGCGTGTAGGCGTTCTAACACCCGCCATAATAGGGGTGGGAAGAGAAATTTTAAACAAACTCACTGCATCATAAAAACGCTTCACAACATCCATGCGTACGCTAGTTTCATACTCTTGGAATAGACACATACCCACCAACATATAAAGCAATTGTGGGGATTCGTAGATTTCGCCAGTGACGCGATTTTGGACTAAGTATTTGCCTTCTAATTGCTTAACTGCGGCGTAAGAAAACTTCATATCACGCCAATGGTCGATATAGACATCTAAGGTTTCAATTTCTTCTTTTGAGTATTTATTAAGAATGTCTTTGTCATAAATACCCAAATCTGTAAATTTTTTAATATGTTCAAAAAGTGGAGGCGGGGTGAAGGATTTAAATGCCTTTTTACGCAAATGAAAAATAGTCAAACGTGCTGCTAAATATTGATAATCTAGCACCTCTATTGAGATTAAATCTGCTGCTGATTTAATAATAGTTTCATGAATGTCTTCTGTCTTAATGCCATCAAAAAATGCCAATTGGGCATTAATTTCAACTTGACTTATACTCACACCTTTTAAATCTTGTGAAGCCCAGTGCACAACTCGATGAATTTTCTCCATATCAATGGATTCTTGTTGTCCGTTGCGCTTGGTGACTTTAATGTCTTGGTTCATTAGTGCTCCTAGTAAAAAAAACTACATATAGTGTTAGTAAAAGTTAATTGCAACTAAATATAGTGTATTTGAATTATTTTTGCAAGTGCTAAATTCTACAGTTTATGGGAAAAAATGCTTAACATATTGCTATGAAAGAGATTGCTAGATTGAAAAAAAAATTAGCATGATTTTTGACAAAAATACTATCGTTTTATAATGTATTTTGGTTGCAAAAATCATAAAGCTTGGCGTGACAATCTTTTTAGAGGCTAATATTTAAAAAAACATTAAACTCTGATACGATAATCATATCTTTGAGCCGATCAACAATAAATATTCGCCCTTGTTTGTCCATATAGCCCATATAAGAAAAATACCCATCTTAGGTAAAATACTTGTTGATTTAGAACTTGTTTATGCCAATAAGAGGTCATCTGAGGTGAGGGTCTTTAATGCTTATTTCACCAACTTCATTTGTTTTTAGCACTTAGTGAGATTTATCTAAGATTTTGATTTGTGTTTCTTAAGGGCCTGCCTGCCAACAGAGCCACTAAATTTATTAGTTTGATACCCTTTAGTACTAACCACAGGTGAGCATTCAGTTAATCCATAGCCTTACAATTGGCTTTCCAGTGATTGATTGCCATTGGGTCTGAGATATTTTTATCCAGTGACATGCCCCACTTGAAATAGCTAGTTTTAATAATGATTGCTTGATATTATAATAGAGTGCTAAAATTCAAAAATCTCCAATCTCCAATCAATACCTTGAACAGAGCGAGCAATTCTGATTCTCAATTTGGTAAGCTTTAATCACCCCTTATTCTTTTTTGTAAAATCCAGCCTTGGTTTTTTTCACCTAAAAAGGTGGTTTTCTACCATGATATCCAACCAAGTAAGTGTTATTAAAATAATAATGCCAAAAATATATTATTTAACATAATATAAATTATGCGAAGTTGTTATAAGTGAGTGGAAATTAAATCGATGAGCATCTTTATATGATCATTTCTATCGTTTAATGCAGGAATATAGCTAAACTGACGACCGCCAGCTTGAATAAAATAATCACGGTTTTCACACTCAATCTCTTCTAGAGTTTCCAAACAATCAGCTGAAAATCCTGGACAAATAACTTGAATATGTACAACACCATTACTAGCCAATGCTTCTAACCTTTCTTTGGTTTGTGGCTTAGTCCATGGCTCTCGTCCGAAAATAGATTGGAAGCTAAACAAATAGTCGCTTTCATCCAAATCTAACTTTTTAACGAGTAATTTAACCGTGCCAATGCAATGGTCATAATATACATCTCCATTATCGACATATCGTTGAGGAATACCGTGAAATGAAATCATTAATTTATCCGGCTTCCCATGCTTAGTTTGATGCTCTAACACCGAATTAGCGAGAGATTGAAGATAGCCATCATTGTCGTAATAGTGTTCAATGATGGCTATTTTGGGCTTTTTCGTCCAAGGATCCAATGTTTGATTAATGGTATCCAATGTTTGATTAATGGTATCCAATGTTGAAAGTGTGGTTGTGTTTGAATATTGAGGATAAAGTGGCAGGACAATGATTTTTTCACAACCTTGAGCGTGTAACTTATTCAAAGCTGATGAAATAGAAGGGTTTCCATAACGCATACCTATTTCAAATATTAAGTTTTTATGCTGTTTGAGCAATGTTTTTTTAACGCCTTGTAATTGCAACTTGGTGATGCTTAATAATGGAGAACCAGTGCCAATTTTGTCCCAAATTTTGGCGTAAATTTTGGCTAATTTTTTAGGTCTGATATTAAGAATAACAACATTTAATGTCAGCCACCATATTAATTTATTAGGCGGGTCGACCACTCTAGAGTCTGATAAAAATTCAGACAAATATCGTCTTGAAGCACTCTTTGTAGGCGCATCTGGGGTGCCAAGATTGGTTAGTAAAATACCTGTTTTCATTTAAATTTAGTCAATAAAATGACGAATAAAATTCGTGCGATTGTACCGAGTGGAAACGATCAACCTCTTCACCTTTAATAAAAACGATAACGGTTGGAAAAACCCATGCACATGATAACGACCAACAATTTTCATATTCTCGTCTCACGCTCATTGTGCTCATTAACAACTGGTTTAATCATGGGCTCTAAAATCTTATACACCACTGCGCTGAAATATCTAATACTACCAAGCGCTTGTGAGATTCATCAAGCATTAAATTTTGAAAGATATCAATTGAAACATCAGTATAGGACGTACTTGTCAATTTATTGTATAGTATAAGCAAAAATTCAAGAAAAAACACAAAAATAAGTGATATAAAAATTATTAACAATCAATAGCTCATAAAAAATAAAGCAAATACCCTTATTTTTTAAACGATTTTATGTAAATTTAAGGCTAGTCATTACTTTTTAAAAGCTTGTAAGAGTTAGAATTTAGAGCTAAGGACTAAAAAAGGTTTTAGCTAAAATTTACGCTTATATCGCATTTACATTAACAAACTGTTTGGTGAGCCTGTACTTTTGTTTCGGGCTTTTGGGTTTTTCTGGAATGGTTCGCTCAAAGAAGCCGTATTCAAGTAACGGATTTAAAATATCATTTTTGAATCTTGTCTTGTGTGTTCTTTTTAAAATTTTCATCAATTCGTCAGCACTGCTTTCAGCACTACATTGTTTTAAAATTTTAACTTGGTCTGGGCTTATTTCTACATAATTAAAGCTTAGTCCTTTCTTAGGACAAAGTATATCTAAATTACTATATTTATCAATGTTTTCTTTAAAACTAAATTCTTGTTGTTCTGCAATATTTTTTAACGAATTATTGCGTTTTAAATCTTTACGCCAGTCCTGATTTTTATCAAACTTCTGTGTGTGTTTTTTGTATTTACTGAATAAGCCCATTGATTAGATAAATTAGTTTAAAGACAATAAAAATAGTTTACCAAAAACCAAAGTTTGAATAAATATTTCAAAATAGGTGTCATTGAGTTAATATTTGATTTAGAAGCAGGCGTAACCTGTTTGATTCTGGGTTGTTAAAGAAGGTATCTGACTCATTCTGTTCAATAATTTGTCCCTCATCCATAAAAATAATGCTTTTTCCTTTGCCTTTTGCTTGTATTGTGTATCCAAATAAGCGTAAGGGTTAAATTGTTAATAATACTAAGATGTGGAAAAAGATTAAAATGCTGAAAAATCATAGATACTTCAAATCTAATTTTCCTGATTTTCTTGACATCATCAGTCAGTTTGGTATACCGTCTACAATAATACTACCCTCTTGAAACTTTTCTAAAAAATTAACGAACATATCAGTGTTGATTGGCCACTGCCAGAAAGCCCGAAAATCACCATACCACTTGTTTAACTCCTTTAATTGTAATAATGTCGTTTGTTTTCATGTTAATTCTCTTTTAATATTGTGTATTAAAGCGTCTTTCTAAAGCTTTTGAGTAGCGCGACATTAGATACAACAATGTCCAAATCACAATGGCAATAAAAACAACGCCCTCGGTTTTTCTTTAAACAGTGCAATAAATAAGTCAACAATATTAGGAATGGATATTTTGAGCGCTTGAGGCAATATAACAAACACCATTTTTTGAGTAAAATTAAACCCAGCTGCATCTGTAGCCTCATATTGTCCTTTAGGTACGCGGGGCTTGCAATCCACCTTGAATAACCTCAGCGATATAGGCAGTTTGGAATAAAGCAATCTCAATAATTAGCCCCCCAACATACTTGCAAAAATAAAGATTGCTCGAATCAGCCATATATGTGATTAAATGTTTGGAAATATCACAAAACCTGCCCTAATGCCTAAAAACCAAAAACCACTGAAAATATCCAAACGATCAATGTTGTAATTTAAATTGCTAACAGCATAATAAGCAACAAGGACAACAATCAATACTACAATAATTTTAAATAAAACAAACCTATTTTTGTTGTTGTTTAAAAAACCAAATATGGTGGTCTTTGAACGCGTAATGTAGGTTAAAAAAAACAGTCTTAATTTAAGACTGTTTTTAAGGGTTTATATCTAAATGGCGGTGAGTATAAAATGCCTACCATCTTTTCATAAGGCATTTAAGCCTCTAGTAATGTTAATTGGCGTATTAACACCGATATTACGCTCAAAGCTTTCAGAATAATTAAACCATTTATCACCACTTTGACGCACCACACAGGGCCTAGTGGCTCTTTATAGAGTTATTGTCTAATGCATAGTTTTTTGTTTATTAGTTGGATGATGATTGATTGTGTGGAGCTGGAGTTATTCAGTGATGCTCTGGCGTGCCATTCGTTGACTTTTTGCTCGTTCATTTGTGTGCTTTCGCCATTTAAATAAGCGCACCAAACATTAAATTAAGAGACTAAGTGCGTGCCCTATTGGATTGCCCTTCTTATACCAATAAAAAAACATTTGCATAATTTTGAGCAACACCCATCCTTGCCTTTTTGGAAAATATCAGCCAATTGATATTGCGCTTCAGCGTTGCCAAAATAGGCTTGATTCTGCTAATAAGTGTTTGTAAATTTGGCTCATTAATCACCTCTCATTTGTTATTTAGTTAGATGCGATATACCAACAATTTATATAGTATTTATGATGTTTTTACCACCACTGGTATTTTTTAACTAATTTAATGACCAAATATAGGCAGTAAAAATTAACTATAATAGGTAAAAAATACATTGAAATTAAGTTGCAAATAATGACAAATAAGACCAAAGAGTATCTGGCTAAAGTACGCAAGAAGACTAGCTTTTCAGATTATAAAATCTCACAAGAATATTCAATTAATCAATCCAATTTAAGCAAATATAAATCAGGAAAAGCCGCCCTTTCTGAAACCCATGCTTGGCTATTTGCCAATATTTTAGGCATCAATCCTGCAGAAGTTGTTGCTCACACCAAACTTGAACATGCAAAAATTACTGGCAGTAAATCAAAGGCCGTATTTTGGCAAAAGCAACTAGAAAAACTTGCAAACAACTCAAAGTCTATCAAAATAGATATTGCACAAATTAACCCCATTGTTGGCGATTTGGATGGAAACTCTCAAAAAATTATCAAGTTAACTAAAGAGACGCATGCTCAAGGGTGTGATTTGTTGATTTTTCCCGAATTATCACTGATTGGCTATCCTCCTGAAGACTTACTGCTACGTGAGGGCTTTATTCAACAGATGGAAGACAAAATAATCCTAATCAAACAAAGCATTCCTAAAGATATTGCCATTATATTTGGTGCACCTTCTAAACAAGATGGCGCTTTATACAACGGCGCTTATCTTATCCAAAACTCGCAACTGCGAGTTTATCACAAGCAAAACCTTCCAAATTATGGCGTGTTTGATGAAAAGCGTTATTTTGAATCGGGTCATGAGACTTTTATTTTTGAATGCCAAGGTAAAAGAATTGGCTTGGTCATTTGTGAAGATGCTTGGACACCAAAGGTTATCTCTACCACGGCCAATCAGGGCGCACAAATCATCATCAGTATTAACGCCTCCCCATTCCAAGTTGGCAAACATTCACAACGAATTGAGCAAATTAAGCAACGCGTATTAGCAACCAAAACTGATTTTATTTATGTTAATATGATTGGTGCGCAAGACGAATTGGTATTTGACGGTGCATCTTTTGTGATGAACTCAAATGCTGAAATCACCCTGCAATTACCCTTATTTAAAGAAACAGTCAAAAGAGTTAGCTTTACCCCCCCTACCACACTGCCTGATACCGATCCTATTGAAAAAACCATTTATAATGCCTTGGTGCTCGCCACTAAAGACTACATTGAGAAAAATGGGATTCTTAATGGCGTGGTAATTGGCTTATCTGGCGGTATCGATTCTGCACTGACCCTTGCTATTGCTGCTGATGCCATCGGTACTGGGAATATTAAAGCCATTATGATGCCCTATGAATACACCTCAAATATGAGCCTTGAAGATGCCAAAATACAAGCCACAGCAATGAATATTGATTATCATGAAATCAGC
This sequence comes from Candidatus Ruthia sp. Cpac_8_S14, assembly GCA_021730205.1. GTDB lineage: Bacteria > Pseudomonadota > Gammaproteobacteria > PS1 > Pseudothioglobaceae > Ruthia. Next base: position 468,276 of record CP072533.1, read on the forward strand.
ATTCACACTATAGTGGATAGCTTTAACACACAACTTAACACACTATTTAACGGCATGGAAGCTGATACCACTGAGGAGAACCTTCAGGCTCGTGTGCGTGGTACTCTACTAATGGCAATCTCTAATAAATTAGGCAAAATCGTACTCACCACAAGTAACAAATCTGAAATGGCAATAGGTTATGCTACTTTATATGGTGATATGTCAGGCGGCTTTGCCCCTCTTAAAGACGTTAGTAAAACCTTAGTTTACCAACTAACCAAATACAGAAATACCCTATCAATCATCATTCCAGAACGTGTTATCGACAAAGCACCTTCTGCTGAACTTGCTCCTAACCAAATTGACCAAGACTCTCTACCCCCGTATCAGGAGTTGGATGCAATTTTGGCACTATTTATCGAACAAAAACATTCCGTTGAATGCATCATAAAACAAGGCTTTAGTGAACAAATCGTTAAACGCATTACCAAAATGGTACTTAACAACGAATACAAACGCAGACAAAGTGCACCCGGCCCTAAGATTAGCCAAAACGCCTTTGGCAAAGAACGTCGTTATCCCATGACATCAAAATTTCAACCTTAACACTATTAAAATGCAAAGAATATCAACATAAAATTTCAATTATTCTGTTTGCTAAGTTGAAATCGTGGATTGAGTTGGTTATTTTTGAATAAATTTATTTCAATATCGAATTATAAGGAAACATATCCTCATAATAATAGTTAGATGCAACCCGCAGAGCAGTCGCATCTAACGGGTGGCGATAACAGATTTTTTTACTTTAATCCGCCTTTGGTGTCTAACAAACCAATTGCCCTACCCTAGTAATTAAAAATAGAGTAAAATTTGACAAGTTATAGCCACCCTTATATGTGTAAGTGACAATATTAATTTTACTCAAACCTTTGTTTTAAAAACACGTATCATTTTAAAGAAAAAAAGAACATACAACGAAAAAACATTCATCATTTTAAGGAAGAACAAACACAAACTATGCAAGCTTCAACAAACTCTATCAACACCAACTCTGTACAAGTTGTTACCCCTAATAAGGCGCTCCACCTGATGACCGCCTTTCCGATGGCTCCTACGTCGCCCACTCCAAGTTGTCAGGTGAGTTTTGGCGTTAACCTACTAATAAAGGTAAAGGTGTTGGAAAAATGAATTTATTATTTGAGCATGCAGTGACAATTTTTATGGCATTTTTTGCCATTATGAATCCTATTGCAAGCACGGCAGTCTTCGCTGGATTAACAAGAAATATAGGGAAATCTGAACAAACTAAAATTGCTATTAAATCCCTCATTATCACCTTTGTTATAATTTTGCTATTTTCTGTTTTAGGTAAATCAATTTTCCACCTTTTTGGAATAACTCTTCCTGCATTACGAATAGCGGGAGGTATTCTGGTATTTCTTGTTGGATATCATATGCTTCAAGGAAATGTCTCAAAGTTACATACAACTCAAGAAAGTATCCATTCAAATGTGGCCGTATCACCTCTAGCTGTACCACTTCTTGCTGGGCCAGGCACTATTGCAACAGCTATGAATTATTCAGCAGCAGAAGGATGGGGAGAAACTTTTGTAACAATATCTGTGTTTGCAGTCCTATGTCTTATCACTTTTTATTGTTTTATTTTTAGTTCGAAAATATTGATAATAATAGGTAGAGATGGGCTTGGTATTGTTACTCGTTTAATGGGTTTGATTTTGGCTGTAATTGGGGTTCAAATGTTGATAGTTGGTATTTATGGTGCCATCCATATTTCGACCGTAAGTTAAATAAATTTCTGAAAGATATCAGGGAAAACATTAATTACTTAAGAACATCCCACGCCTAATATATAAAGATGTTGATTTTAGGAAGGCATGATGATGAAATCACCTGCAATATTGCCAAAATTTTCAATCATAAATTCTTATTCTGGAAAGAGAGAGTCATAAATTGAGTGGCATCTAACAAACTAATCAATTTAACTTATATAGATTTGAAATAAAGTAAATTTTTTATAAGCTTACTAGGTAAAAAAATATACTAACAATGGTATAACGCTATTAGCAGAAACATCAAGTTTTATAAATAATTTATATTGGATTACTTTATTAGCAGTCATCGTATCCTCAGCATCACAGGCGTATTAAAAGCTGGCGTTGAACAATTTGATTTGTTTGGCGTCATTATAATTGTGCAATTAGCCCTCTACAGGTTCTTTACGAGAATAGCAGCAGGTATTTTGGTTTTCTTTTGCTTGCTGACGCCATCTATGTTAATCGCTAGTTTTATGGGTGTAATAAAAGGCACAATGGGTGGTATATTCCGAAATGTGCTTTGCAATGAACAACCAGTAGTATTTTCAAACTCGTTCTATGCAACGGTTTCTTGGGTAGGTCCCTTAATTGTTTATAGGCTTACTTTATTTACATATAGATATAACGCTCTTAGCTATATAGCTTCTGATTCAAGTATATTTGTATCAAAATTATTAGCTATTTATTATAACATTGGTCTACCGAAATTTAGATTTAAGTCATAAGATTTAGAACATAAATCGTCTAACAACTAATCTAATATTGATCCATTTTACGTCTGTAAAAATAAAGGGCATTTAAAACATACTGGTTAATTAGTGATGATGGTATTTTGTGACTATTGGTCACAAAATATGATTTTTAGGATACGATTGAAAGATAAAATAAGAATCTTTTTGCCAACGCCTTTTAAGCCAAAATTTAATTTAATTTAATTGTGCATGCTTCAAATGAAGTAAACAGTGCACTTAAAGAAAGGCAATACTTCTTTACTGGTATTAAAGAGCAAGGGATTATGATGATTATTTTGATAGTGTAAATGATTTTTTTGAAGGATTTGTGTTTTACAAATAAGTAACCGAGCACTATTACTTTTGCTTATCTTTAGTGCTAACCTAATACAAAGCTTATGCCTATAATTTGTAATAATTCAGCATTGATACTTTTCCACACGACAGTAAATTTAAACTCCGTTGTTTTTAGCCATTGAAACAAGCCTATGTTAAAACGCGCTATTCTAGGCATTGTAAAATTACAGAAGAAGAATTAAACTACCTTAATGAGAGAGTGACTGACTCGCAAACTTTAACCAAACAGAGCTTTTTTTGTAAGGAAAAGATTAAATTGCATCACTAGATTTTATGGTGCTAATGCCAAATAAAAAGTCATTTCTACAAGATGGCAATTAGGAATCACACACTATCAAAAAAAATTGCTTAACTCGTTAGTAGAACGTTATACAACTAATTTAAAATGGAAAGCATTACGCACTTCTTTATTACTGTTGTACTCTTGGTCGCTGTATTGCCAACAATGAGTTATGCAGAGAAAAAGACTAAACACGAAGAAACCGAAAATGTTTTTGAAATTAAAGTACTTCCTCATGATTTACGTAACTTGCTTGCTCAAGAAATACAAGTATTATAAAGCGGAATGATGAACATCATTCCTGCATACATTTCTGGAAACTGGGGAGAAATTGAAACCACTGTTAAGAAAATGAAAAGTAGTTCTATATTGAAACAAAGCTTAACAAAAGACCAGATAAAAAAAGTTGTATTCAGCACTACCACATAATTTTTCTGAAATTAATAAGTCGTATGTTGATTGTCATACAGCTTTTTGTAATGCATAACCTCCGACACTAACGGCTAAAGACAAAGGGCGAGTATTACATTAAAATATATGACAAATCATACCAATCATCGTCAGCATGCTGGTTGCATTTAGACATTATACAAAAATCTGAAGCATTCCCTTGGCTTTGTACTTGGTTTCTTGCAACTCTTGTTTGGCAATAGAGTCAAATACAATGCCCGCCCCTGCCCTTAAAGTTAATAGATTTTCTTGTTTGCTAATGGTGCGAATAAGGATGTTAAAATCCATTTTTCCGTTACTACTAATATAGCCTAGCGAGCCTGTGTAAGTTTGGCGCGGCATCTGTTCTAGTTCTTGAATAATTTGCATACAACGAACTTTAGGACAACCAGTGATGGTGCCACCTGGGAATAATGCACTGATTAGGTGCTTAATAGTGGTGTGTAGCTTGATTTTGCCTTTGATGTTTGAAACGATATGATGTACAAAGGGATAACTTTCCAACCCCATAATTTCATCAACTTTGATACTGCCGTATTCGCACACCCTGCCCAAATCATTGCGCTCTAAATCAAGCAGCATAATATGCTCTGCTTGCTCTTTAGGATGATTAATGAGTTGTTGTTTAAGGCGTTTGTCTTCATTGCCTGTACCACGTGGACGGGTGCCTGCAATGGGCCTTGTTTGTATGACGCTACCATCCACGCTAAATAGGCGCTCGGGAGAGGAGGAAATAATGCTAAACATTTGGAATTGCGCCAGTGCGGAGAATGGGGCGGGGTTGGTTTTTTTTAGTGCTTGGTAAATTTGGGTTGGGGTAATGTCATTGGTTAAGTGGTATTGCCACTGTCTTGAGAGGTTTACTTGGAAAACATCCCCTGCTTTAATGTACTCGCGACTCTTTACCACACCTGATAAAAATTTAGCCTCGTCTTCAGCAGATAAAGCGCCTGCTAATTTGCTTTCAGGCACGGCTTTTAATTGCTCAATATCTACCAATACTCGGTCTATTCTGTATTGGTTGGCGAATTGATCTAATAAATAAGTTTGATGATTGGCATGGTCAATGACAATGGCTGTGGGAATTTGAACGGCAATGGCAATAGGTTGACTACTTGTGCGCATTGTTTGTTTTAAAGTCGTCTCTATTTGCCCAATTAATTCATAAGACAGATATACAAACCAACCACCAGTAAAAGGCAAATTATTGTGAATAAGTGGTGTATCAATACTGGCAGTGAGCTTGTCTAAAAAATCAAACTCTTCTAAGTGGCTTAGTACAATTTGTTTATCAGGATGTGCAAATAGTATCGAAAAACGATTGTTAGCATTGTGATTAACGCTTTCTAGCAAAAATGGATAGCGCACAGGATTGGCATAAGATAACGCCTCTAAAGCAACATCAGGAATGGGTAGAACTTTCACCTTAATTAATGGTTAATTTATTTATCTTTGGCTTAGGGGTAGATCTTGCTAAGCAGTTGCTTAGCTCTATTAATTGCTTTATGCGAAGGGAATTTAACCAACATTGCGCTTAACAAACTACGTGCCTTGTCTTGTTGATTAAGTTCTATATACACCTTAGCCAACTCAAACAAAGAGTTTGAAAACTTATAATGCAATGGGTTCTGTTGTTGAAATGCAATAAAAGTATTTCTAGCATTGTAAAAATCTTCCTTGGTTAAATAAGATTTGGCTAACCAATAGTACACATCTGAGGCCTGATTATTATTCGGATAAGTGGCTAAATATTCTTTAAACAAGTTAATGGCTTGGTCGTATTGATCCGTCACTAATAAACCGCGCGCTTGGATATAAATGCGTTTGGCTTTTTGATCACGCTCTCTGACTCTGAGCGTGGTTTTTACAATGGCGGCACTGGATTTTTGATAAGTGATTAAGCTAAATAACTCTTTGATTTTTCCAGTGCTTATTTTTTGTTGTTGCTCTAAAAGCTCAATCTTTCCCAACAAGGCTTTATTTTTACGTACCAAACGCTTTATTTTTTGATTGTGGTCCATTATCACTTTTTCTGTATTAATGTCCGCAGCACTGACAGGGTGACAGACAAAAATACCTAAAAAAGCGACTAAACCAAGGTGACGCACTAAGTTTTTTATTGATAAACAAACTCAACGCGTCTGTTTTTCTGCCATGCACCTTCATCGTGCTGTTGTAGCACGGGCTTTTCCTCGCCAAGACTAATAACTTCAACCCTTGAAGAAAGATCATACAGACCTAATATTTCTTTAACGCTTAAAGCGCGATTTTCACCCAGTGCTAGGTTGTATTCACGCGAGCCACGCTCATCTGCATGCCCTTCTAAACGTAAATTTAGTGCTGGATTGTTGCGCATAAAATCTGCGTGTTTGATAATTTGCTTGATCGAATCTTCATCAATCTTAGTGCCATCATAGGAAAAATACAAAATAAAACTAACATCCGTGTTTCTAAAATCTGCCACGACAACTGATTCGACAATGTTTGATGTATTTACACCACTTCTAGAAAACCCCTGTGATTGAAAACTAGACTGATCCACCTTAATAATATTTTCTTGTGTATTTTCCGTCCTATCCTCAATGGTAACCGTCCTTGGCTTGGGCAATACTTTTTTATACAAATCATCCACAGATGAACATGATGACAACAGCACTATTGTTGTTAGGGATATTATTTTTAACATTTAACGCCTCCTATTTTAAATAATGGGACCAATTTGGCTCTCTAACTTCGCCTGCCTTACTAGCCAGCTCGAAAGTTTGACGATCCAATATTGAAACCACAGAAAGTACACCAGAATTACCTTTATTAGTAGCGAAGATAATCATACCGCCATTGGGTGAAAAAAACGGCGATTCGTCTAATTGATTATTTGTCATAATAGTCAAATCCTTAGTGGCAATATCCAGTAAAGCAATGCGATAATCTTTACCCACTCTATGCACCATAGCCAAGCTTTTACCATTGGGTGAAAAAACGGCTTTGGCGTTGTATCTGCCTTTAAAGGTTGCCCTGTTAATTTTACTGGTTTTTAAATCTTTAATGTAGACTTGCACTTGTCCAGAACGATTAGAGGTAAACACAATTTTATCACCCTCTGGTGAGTAGCTTGCCTCAGTATCGATGCCCACGTCTGTGGTTAGCCTTGTTAGTTTTTTAGAGGCTAATTGATAAGAATAAATATCTTTATTGCCGTTTTTAGACAACGTAAGCAAAAGGCTTTTGCCATTCGGATGCCAAGATGGCGCTGAAGCAATGCCATCAAAATAAGGCAGTTTTTGTGTTTTTCGGCGTACAAATGGGTATTGAATGAACACCTCTGAACGAGCGTTTCTAAAAGACACATAAGCAATTTTATTTTGGTCGGGTGACCAAACGGGTGATAAAACAGGCTCTTTGGATTTTAAAATGGTTTGTGGATTTTGCGCATCAGAATCTGATATTTCTAAGCGATATTCGCGCTCACCTTTGCCTTTATTGGTAACGGTAATATAAGCTAGGCGCGTATCAAAAGAGCCTCTTTCACCCAATAAGGCATGATAAATTTGATCAGACAAGTAGTGTGCAATTCTTCTGATGCCACTATTGTGTACGGCAAACTTATCTTTATAGAGTATTTTATTAGAATAAACATCCAGTAGTTCAATTTCGACATTAAAGACTTTTTTGCTGATTTTTTCTAGCTTGCCAAGCACGATGGCTTCAATTTTTTTTGCCTTCCATTTGTCAAAATTGGGCTTATTATTAATCACATAATTTGCACTAGAGGCGCTAAATTTGCCTGATCGATTAAAATTATCACGCATAACGTGTGCAATGATTTTGCCTTGATTTGCATCTCCCACAACAGAAAAATCAGAAATAACAATGGGAAAAACGTTTTCATCTTGTTTGAGAATGGTGACTTCTAATACCGCCCAAGTGAGGCTTGTATAAAGTGATAAAACAAAAACAATAAATTGCCTCATTTTTTTTCTTCTATCCAGTTCATTTGGATGGCTTCAAGGATTTTTTCGCCTGATTTATTTACATCATCATCAAACTCATCCAGTGCAATCACCATTTGCCTAAGGTCAACAAAATTAACAATACTAGGATCAACTTCTGGATGAGTCTCATCTAAGGCTATTGCAATATCTAGGGAGTCTGTCCAGTTCATAAAGAAACCTTGAATAAAATCCTAATTTTAACCAAACTAAGGTTTGGCATGAGTAAAAATTTAGTAGCTTTTTTAAATCACACTCTGCTCACATCTCGAACAAATTCTAGCGTCTTTAGCTGTACAAACACCTTATTTAATTGAGTGATATTTGCAACACTAATAACCATATTGAGTGATTTGATAGAATTATCTTTTTCTTGAATCTCTAAATGCTCAATATTAATATTCATTTTTGAAATAACACTGGCAATAGAGGCAAGTGTGCCTCTCTGGTTAGCAACATCAATATCAATCATTGCTTTAAATTCCTCATCCCTATCTGCTTGCCAATCAATATTAAGCCATTGTGCATTTTTGCTTTTAGCACGAACTAAGTTGGCACAAATTGCCCTGTGAATTACCATGCCTTTAGAAGTGGTTAAAACACCAATCACTTTATCACCAGGAATTGGATGGCAACAATGCGCAAAACTAATGGCTTTGCCTTGGGTTTTATGAATGCTAATTTTTTGAGCTGCATGCTTGGTGTTATCACCTTGCAATTTGTTCAGTGTAACTGATACTAAAATTTCAGAGAGTCCAATTTTCATGTACATGTCTTCTTTAGAGTCACAGTTTAACGCTTTAAGACATGCTAACCACTGAGCTTCATCAATGCCATCTGTGTCTATATTTTGATAATCCAGTGCATTGGTTAATAAATACTCTCCTAATTGAATTAGTTCAGCAGCGGATTCATTTTTAAGATACGCCTTGATTGAGGATCTGGCTTTTACAGTAATGGCAATTTGCAACCAAAAAGACCTAGGCATGGCTTTATCATCGGTGATAATTTCAATGGTTTGTCCTGATTTTAATTCGGTGGAAATGGATGTGTTGACTTGGTCAACTTTGGCTTTAAGGGTGTGGTTGCCAATACTGGTATGTACCATGTAGGCAAAATCAAGCACAGTTGATTTATAAGGTAGCTGAATAATATCTCCCTCAGGAGTAAAAACAAACACCTCAGAAGGAAACAAATCTGCCTTAGTTTTTTCCAAAAACTCAATAGAAGTGCCCGAATTTTGTTGAATATCTAGTAATGAGCCTAACCAGTTATTAGCCAATTCTGGTTTATGGTTCAAGTTACTCTTATAATGCCAATGCGCAGCAATCCCATATTTTGAAATAAAATGCATGTCAGATGAACGAATTTGCACCTCAATAAAAATTTTTTTAGGGCCAAATAGCACCGTATGTAAGGACTGATAGCCGTTTGATTTAGGTAATGCCACATAATCTTTAAACTTGCCTGGTAATGGCTTATATAAATTATGAATAATACCTAGAGCTTGATAGCATTGTGCCACATCAGCTACAATAACTCTAAGTGCGTACATGTCTAACACCTGAGAAAATTTCAGGTATTTGATTTTCATTTTTCTATAAATGCTACAAGGTTGCTTTCTACGACCATTAATTTCAGCATTAGGTATGCCTTCTTGGTCTAATCGATTTCTTATTTCAGTTTGAATATGACTGATAATTTTCTTACGATTGCCACATTGTTTTTTAATTTGACTAACCAGAACCTTATTACGAAATGGATAAATAATAGCAAAACACAAATTATCAAGTTCAACCCTAATGCTATTAAGACCTAAGCGACGTGCAATGGGTGCATGTATTTCTACTGTTTCTTTAGCAATTCTAAGTTGCTTATCTCGACGCATAGAGTCAAGTGTTCGTATATTGTGCAAACGATCTGCCAATTTGATTATCATAACGCGCATGTCATTACTCATGGCTAAAAATAATTTTCTAAAATTTTGCGCCTGCTTGTCTGTATTTGAGTGAAATTCCAATCCAGTTAATTTGGATACACCCTCTACAATATGTGCAATTTCATCACCAAAATCACGCTTAATTTGCTCATAAGTAACCGAAGTATCCTCAATACAATCGTGTAATATTGCCGCCACAATACAATAATAGTCTAGTTTTAACTCTGCTAAAATCATAGCAACTGATATAGGGTGAAATACATAAGCCTCACCCGATTGTCGATATTGCCCATCATGCGCCGTTGCTGCAACAATATAAGCTTGATAAACGCCCTCAATCTGCTCTTTAGACATATAATTTTCTAGCGTATTACATAATTCGCTAATTAGGATTCTTCTATCAGACAAATTCATTCAATATGGTTAAAATTTAAGGATAAATCTTTGCCATTATAATACAACCACACCAGTATAATGCCCTCACATATCTGTAAAAAATACCTTGAGTTATGAAAAAATTATTCATCATCCTACCTTTTTTAACATTATTACTGAATGGTTGCTTTTGGCAAGAGGAAGCCAAAAAAGAATCTATCACCAAAGGCTGGTCACCAAAAACATTCTTCGTTCAAGCCAAAGAAGAGGCTTCATCAGGCTCAACAGACAAAGCTATTGCGCTTTTTGAACAACTACAAGCAGCCTACCCTGGTTCAAAATATGCACTACAGTCTAAATTAGAAATTGCTTATGCATTGTATAAGAGTAAGGACTATGATCAAGCAATTGATTGCTTAAATAGCTATATTAAGCTTTATCCAGAACACTTTTCAACCCCATATGCTTATTATTTGCGCGGCGTTGTTTCACAAGACAAATCTCGCTCGTTTTTGGATGACTATTTTACTAATAGTGCCCAACGTGATGTTAATTCAGTTCGTGATGCCTTTAACTACTACCTAGCATTGATTGATAAATTCCCCAAAACTGAATATGCCGAAGAGGCCAAAACCCATTTGGTTACACTTAAGAATATTTTATCAAGACATGAGTTGTTTGTGGCTATTTACTACACTAAAAAAGGAGCTAATATTGCTGCCATCAACCGTGCTAAATTTATCATTGAAAAATATCCAAATACACCTTCAGTACCTACGGCACTATATTTAATGGCACGTAATTACGACGCTATTAGCGCAAACATACTGGCAAAAGATGCACGTCGCGTGCTAAAGAATAGCTACCCTTCATACACACCACTCTATTCTTTAGAGAACTAAGATTTTTAACCTGCTCCAATGAATAAACAAGAAAGAACTTTCGCGTTTAAGATTTCTTTAATCATGGCCACGCGCATGTTAGGCTTGTTTATGATTCTTCCTATATTTTCAGTTTATGCTAGTGAATACACCAGCACCACGCCTTATCTAATAGGCTTGGCTATTGGTATTTATGGCTTAACTCAAGCATTATTACAAATTCCCTTTGGCTATTTATCAGACAAGTATGGTCGAAAACCTATGTTAATCATTGGTCTTGTTATCTTTTTTATTGGCAGTGTTGTAGCTGCCAACTCAACAGACATCATAGGGATTGTTATTGGTAGAGCCTTGCAGGGTGCAGGTGCTATTTCAGCGGTATTGATGGCGTTTTTAGCAGATTTTGTTAGTGAAAATCAACGCCCCAAAGCCAATGCTTTTGTGGGTGTACAAATAGGCATGGCCTTTATGTTGGCCTTGCTATTAGGTCCTATCATTAGTGTTAATTTAGGCATATCTGGTTTATTTTGGGTGATTGCTTTTCTTTCTATTGTTGCACTGATTATTGTTAGCACCCTGCCCAACGCCAAACCTAAAGAGCGATATGCTTTGTCAATTGCAAACATCAAAAAAGTACTCAATATTGATTTATTACTACTAGATTTCAGTGTCTTTGCACTACATTTAATTCTAACTTGTTCTTTTATCGCCATGCCAATTTTTTTAAAAGAAAACAACATTGTTGATATTAAAGACAGTTGGCAAATGTATTTACCCATTATTATCTTGTCCTTTATTGGTATGTTGCCAATGATTATTCTAGCTTCCAAATATCAAAAAATTAAACCTGTATTTTTAAGTGCTATTGCACTATTGATTGTCAGTCAAATTTTGTTTTACCAAATACAACTTACTTATACTTTATTTTTCATTCTATTAACTTTATTCTTTATTGCTTTTAATGCATTAGAGGCCATTCTACCCTCGCTCATAGTCTCAAGTGCAAGTGCTGATAAACGTGGCTTAGCAATGGGTTTGTACGCCACATCGCAGTTTTTAGGTGCGTTCGTTGGTGGAATTGTTGGTGGATGGATTTACAACATATCTAATCTAAATAGTGTATTCTTACCCACCACGTTTGTTGCAATTATTTGGTGGATAATTATCCTAATAACAAAGCAAAAAATATCCATCAAACGGGCAACAGAAAATTAATCGGAACAACAGAAAATGGCAGGAATCAACAAAGTAATCTTAGTAGGCAATTTAGGTCAAGATGTAGAATTAAAATACACCTCTGATGGTAGAGCAGTAACCACTTTATCCGTTGCAACTAGCGAAAGCTGGACAGATAAAAATACAGGGCAAAAGGTTGATAAAACTGAATGGCACCAGGTTAGTTTATTTGGAAAATTGGCTGAAATTGCTGGTCAATACTTGCACAAAGGCTCTAAAGTTTACGTTGAAGGTAACCTAAGAACACGTAAATGGCAAGATCAAACTGGTGCTGACCGCTATACAACTGGAATAGTTGTGTCTGGTTTTAATGGCACATTGCAAATGTTAGATCGTCGCGACAATGCTGATATGGATGGCGCACCCCAACCTCAACAATCAGCCCCCCCTGCTGCGCCTGTACAACAACAGGCCGCAGCAGGGCCAAACTCAGATTCTATCGTACCTGTTGATAATTCTAAGTTTGATGATGACATTCCTTTTTAAAAAGTAAAAACATACAACACTGATAAAAAACCCATTTTCATGGATTTTTTATTACACATTCAAATGTGCTATTTATCTCGATCACTCCAATAATCAGCTTTATTTGAAATCACCCAGCGCACACCGCCCTTAGGATTTTCAACATCGCCATTATATCTAGGAATCAAATGTACATGCAAGTGCATAATACTCTGCCCTGCTACCTCGCCATTATTCACACCAATGTTATAGCCATCTGGGGAAAACTCCTCATCAAGAATAAGTTTAGCCGTTTGAATGGCTTTAGCAATCGCATTTTGCTCTTGTTCGGTAATATCAAAATAAGTAGCAACATGTCTTTTAGGAATAATCAGCGCATGTCCAGGAGAGGCAGGATAAGAGTCTAAAAACGTAATGGTTAAATCACATTGACCAATAATTTTTTCTTTACGCAATTGACAAAACAAGCAATCTGTATTCATTTTTTTTCTAAATTTAATGATTATTTAGGATGCGTATTTTAACCCAAGCCAGCATTAATCAGACAATAAAAAACCAGCATAAAGCCGATTTTACTACGTAACTTATGATTTATTGAGTATCTTCAATCGATACTAAAGACTTATCATTTTCTGTTTTAGCTGTTACTAGAATTGCTTGGTTGTAGCCATAATTCCAAAACGAATTGTCATAACTATTGCCATTCCAAAACGTGTTGTTGCCAAGATTCATTGGACTATTGCTATTCCAATTGTTATTTTTTTTCATACTTTTTACTTCTTAATTAGCCCTCATTATAAACCTAATACCTTGCTTTTAGCGAAAAAAAACCAGCACTAGTGCTGGTTTTTAATCATAGCTTTTATACTATTTTGCTGTTGGTGCTGCTGGCATAGTCGTTCTAGGTACAACTCCAGGCCCCCATGGGGTATTTGCATAACCATTAGGTGCAAAACCATAACCATTACGACCATAACCATAACCATAACCATTGCGACCATAATAATTGTTATTATTACTCCAACCGTTGTTATCAAACTCATCAAACATATTACCCATTTCTTCTGGATACCAACGAGGGTCCCAAAAATCGTATGGGTTGTAGCCAAACATGCCATTATCTTCTTGGTAGCCATAACCGTTATAGTTGTTGTAACCATTGCTCCAAGGAGTGTTGTTACTATTCCAAAATGCATTCGCACTTAAGGTGAATGTCAGTACTACTATTGCAAGAATCTTTCTCATTATCATATCTCCATATTAACTTTATTAAATCATTTTATATTATAACATGATAATATATTAATTAAGATTAAAATTTAAAAAGAATACGGATTACGTGACCTTGACGAGTAGTAGTAATTAGAGTAAAGGTTTGGTGCTTTACGATGGTTTGTTACTAGTATTTGTTCAGGGTTAACAAATGACATAGCTGTAGGGTTTCATACATTAAAGCTGGCAAAGCGCTATTTTCTGCCTGATATGCCTGATTAGGCATTGGCATCTGGTTCATATTAAAGCGCGAGGCGTTGGTATTAAATGCTTGATTGTTATAGGGATAGGGGCAATTATAATGACGATTATTAGAACTGTTATTATTATTCATCCTTTCCATCCAATGCATGAGTGTCCTAAACCGACCAATCGTTATTCTTATAACCAGAGCCATAACTGTTAAAGTCTAAAAATGCAGTTGCATTTAAACTTGTGATTAACAATCCAAGTAATAATATCTTTTTCATTATATTTCCTGCATAAATACAAAGCAGATATTACAACCCCTCTTAGAACAGAAAATTCTAGTACTTGATGGTGTTATGAGCAAAACCATGATTCAAAAGCATAAATTAACCGAGCAAAACTATCGTGGCGAGCGTTTTAAAGATTGGCATATTTTAGTTCAAGGCAACAATGACTTACTCTCACTGACTCAGCCTCAAATTATCAAAGACATTTATAAAAATTATTTGAAAGTCGGTGCTGATATTATTGAAACCAACACCTTTAATGCAACACGCACTTCCATGTTTGATTACAAAATGGAAGAGTTAGCCTATGAAATTAATATGGGAAGCGTCAAACTCGCCAAACAAGCTTGCAGTGAACTTTCAACAACTGAAAAATCAAGGTTTATTTGGCCCAGCTTCACGTACTTGCTCGCCCTCACCAGATGTAAACGACTCTGAATTTAGAAACGTCACCTTTGATGAGTTAGTTGATGTTATATATAGAGTCTACTCGCGGTTTGATTAAAGGTGGTGCGGATATTATTTTGATTGAAACCGTCTTTGATACACTCAATGCCAAAGCTGCTATCTTTGCCGTTGAGTAAATCTTTGAAAACGATGGTATTGAACTGCCAATCATGATTTCTGGCACCATTACTAATGCCTCTGCTCCGCGCACCCTATCTGGGCAAATGACCGAAGCTTTTTATAACTCATTATGTCATGCTTAAGCCTATTGGGCTTAATTGTGCATTAGGGCCTGAGCTAATATGTGGCTGAAATATCATGCGCGGCTAACACTTACCTATCAGCCCTATCCAAAACGCTGGCTTACCTAATGAATTTGGTGAATATGGGCCTAGAATACCTTAACCATGAGCGGGAGCAAAGTCAGCGAATGTGCAAGTAAACCAAAATGTCGCTTATCGGGGTTTGAAGCTTTTAATATTGGTGATAAATTCACTGTTTGTAAATATTGGCGAGCGAACTAATATTATAGACTCAGATAAATTTAAACGCCTTATTCTTAACGAAAGAATATGAAGAGGCATTAGAACATTTGCCGTGTGCAAGTTGAAGAAGGCGCACAAGTAGTTGATATCAATATGGACGAAGGCATTCTTGATGGCAAAGCCGCTATGGTTCGTTTTATGAATTTAATCGCCTCAGAGCCTGATATTGCCAAAGTGCCACTGATGGTGTGGACTCTTCTAAATGGGAGATTATCGAAGCTGGCTTAAGCACGCAAGCACGAACATTTGCAGACTGGCCAACATTCCCTCAAATTTATTTCAACTCAGAGTTAGTGGGTGGTGGTGATATTATTGTTGAAATGGCTAAAATGGGTACTTTAAAAGGCGAAATGGAGAAAGCTAGCGAAAAGTTTGATGCTAAATAGGGCTTCTTTTAGCGTATTAATACAACCAGATATAAATAGTATCTATTTGTTCTTAGAGCGGTGGAAACTTTGTTTTTACTACCACTTAAAATTGCTTCATGTTATTGTGTAGCATTAAGAATCATCTAAAATTAGAGAATCTACCCTCCACCTCACCGTCATCACTGTATCTGTATAATCCACACCAACAATGAATATCAACATCTAACCAACAAGCGTTTTCCGACCAAACTAAATGAAAGACCCTCTTTTAGAGCATTTACCTAATAATAAGCAAACCCATTTAAGGCAAATTCTCCAAGTCATTCGTGAAGAATTTGATTCAGTTGTAAGTGCGACGTCAGGCAAAAGAAAAACAGGTAAGTTGAGTAAGGTTATTCTGTTTAGTCCGCACGCTACGGGTAAGTGGGTGAGTAGCCAGAGACCTGGTTATATCAGTGATTGTTAATCAATATGACTTAGTAGCAAAGCTTGATTTGTGGAATACGATTGAAGATAGAGTAAGAATCTTTTTACCACTGCGTTTTAAACTAGAATGTAACTTGACTATACATACTTTAGAAGAGTCAAACTATTTGAGTGAGAAAGTCGTTCAGTTACAAACTTTAACTAAGCGGCTTTGTAAGGAAAAAATTAAGTCGTTTGGCTAGTAAAGAAAACGTAGCAACTTGTGATTGTAAAAGCTTTTAATTAGACTTATTTTTTTAGTTAGTTAATTCAACTTCTCTAAGTGTTTGTGCCAGTTTATCTAATGAAGCATTAATAAGTTTATGCACACCTTCTGCGCCATACAGTTTTGCCAATTCAAGTGATTCATTAATCACGACTTTATAAGGCACTTCCGGGCTAAATTTAAGCTCAAAAGCGCCTAAATATAAAATAGCGTGTTCAACAGAGCCTAGTTGCTCAGTTTTTCGGCTAATGGTAGGTGCGATAATCCCATCTAATAAAAATCTGTTTTTAAGAATGTTGATGAATAAATTTGAAAAGAAAGCTTTTGAAATTTTGCCTTGTTTTTGGTTTAAAAATTGTTGTTCAATTTGCAATACTTCGCCACCTGATACTAGATATTGATATAACGCTTGTACTACACGTTCTCTGGAGCGTTGCTTTGGGGTTTTAAAGGTCATGGTTAAAAAGTTTGAATGTCTACTTGTTGCATTAAATATAGCATTCCAATCATTGCCATGGTTGCCTCTTCACCTTTGTTGCCCTTATAGCCACCCGCCCTACCGATGGTTTGTTCCATGTTGTTTGTAGTAAGTATACCAAAAGCAGTGGGGATTTCATATTGATAAGAAACATCTGCCACGCCACGAGCACATTCGTTACAAATAAACTCAAAATGCGGGGTTTCGCCATTGATAACTGCACCTAAAGCCACGATACCATCATATAGATTTTTGCCACTTAGTTGCTGGCTTGCTAATTTTTTAGCCAATAACGGGATTTCAAATGCACCAGGAGCGTAAAACACATTGATATTATTGGCATTAATGCCATATCTGGCTAGGGTTTCTTGTGCTGCTGATAATAACTTATCGCCAATATCTTGGTAAAAATAACCCACGATAATCGCAACTTTTGCTTTTACAAGAAAATTCCTATTGCCGTTTTTATCAAATTTAAATTCCATTATTGTTCCTTTACTTGCTGGTATCTACGTATTCAGTTACTTCTAAACCAAAGCCTTTTAAGCCATAAAGCTTTCTAGGACTGCCTAAAACTCTCATTCTTTTGACACCAAGGTCAGATAAGATTTGCGCACCAACACCATAGGTTTTGATATCATCATGAGCATTACCATTAACGTTGTCAATATTTTCTAAAATACTCTGGTCGGTTTGCATTCTAAGTAGCAACAAAACACCACTATCTAACTTAGCAATATGCTTTAATGCAGCGTTAACGCTAAAACTATTTGACTTTTCTCGTAACACATCCTTAAAAACATCTTCCATGTGTACACGCACGCAGGTATCAGTATTACTGATAATTTCACCTTTAACCAAGGCTAGATGTGTTTCATTGTGAATACTATCAAGAAATGAAATTAATCTAAAAATAGCAAATTCAGTCTTAAACTCACGCTCATTAATGCGCTCGATGGTTTTTTCGTTTTCAACTCGATAAGAAATTAAATCTTCAATCATACCTAGTTTAATGTCGTGTTTTTTGGCAAAGATTTCTAAATCATCACGTCGAGCCATTGAGCCATCCTCATTGAGGATCTCAACAATTACACTGGCTGGCTCAAGTCCTGCAAGACGTGCTAAATCACACCCTGCTTCTGTGTGCCCTGCTCGGATTAAAACCCCACCTGGTTGTGCCATAAGTGGGAAAATATGCCCTGGTTGTACAATGTCAGCAGGCTTGGCATCTCTTGCCACTGCATCTAATATTGTTTTAGCTCTATCTGCTGCTGAAATTCCTGTGGTTACGCCTTCTACTGCCTCGATTGAGACGGTAAAATTAGTGCTATTGGCGTCGTTATTTTTCGCCACCATAAGTGGCAAATTAAGCTGCTTACAGCGTTCTTGTGTTAAGGTTAGACAAATCAAACCACGACCATGAGTTGCCATGAAATTAATATCTTCTTTAGTAACGGTTTCAGCAGGGGCGATTAAGTCGCCTTCGTTTTCACGGTCTTCATCATCCATAAGGATAATCATTTTGCCTTGACTATACTCTTTTAAAATTTCTTCAATGGTGGACTTCATAACTGCTTTTAATGATGTAATAATTGCTCAAGGTGTCTGGCGATAATGTCAACTTCAAGGTTAACCTTACTATTTATTTTCAACTCGCCCAATGTTGTGTTTAGTGTGTGTGGCACAATATTGATATCAAACACGCAGTCATTGATATTATTGACTGTTAAACTCACGCCGTTAATACAAACAGAGCCTTTTTTAGCGATGTATTTTATTAAATTCTTAGGCGCATTAATTTTAAAACGTGTCGATTTGCCTTCAATAAATCGCTCAACAACCTTGGCAATACCATCAACATGACCACTGACCAAATGCCCGTCAACGCCTTGATTAAGCCTTAGTGCTTTTTCAAGATTAACTGAATTATTAGTGCTTAAGTGATTAAAAATTGTACACCTGAGTGTTTCTTGTGAAATGTCGGCTTTGAAATAATCATTGCCTACTTCAATAACGGTTAAACATACGCCATTTACGGCAATACTATCGCCAATTTTAACCTCATTAAAAAATGAGTTTTGCGCCTCAAAGCAGAACGTGTCTGCCTTAATGCTTTTAATTTTACCAATAGTCTGAATAATACCTGTGAACATTTATTGACCTTCTGCCTGACACAAACAAAAACTGCTACTTGCGCCAAATAATACCACAACTAAAAAAAATACATCCAAAGAATGAACAACAATAGCATGGATAATGCGCCATAAATCAGCTCATAAAAAGGAAAATAGTTAATATAAATTAATAATATTGATTTTAAAACCCCTAAAAAAATGCAGCAATAAAGCCTGATTTAATCGCATTTTTGAATGATACTTTTTCATTGGGGATAAAATAGTACAACAGACTCAAGCTCAATGGCTGAAAAAATGATTGGCAAACTTGATATAAAAATAACACCCATCGGTATAAAAACAAATAATGATACGCTTAGATAAGAACTCACCAGTAAATAAATAATCAAATCAACGCCAAAATAGCGCGACTCCCAAATTGAAATAATACACCTATCTACTTGTTGAAATAAGAAAAACACAGCTAAAAGTAGAAATAAAATGCTAATGCCTTTAAGTTTTTGTGCACTTGCAATAAATTGGTGAATATACTGACTAACTCATAATTTAGGTAATAATTACTCGAACAAAAACCCTTCTAAATGCTGTTGTAAATCAGAGAAATAAGGCGATAAAGAAAAAAATGCCAAACAGCAAAGTTAGCGTTGGCACGATGGCAAACTAAAGTTGAAAACGCCAAAATAGCCACTAAATCAAAACCTTTTTTGATTTTAAATGGTTAAAGGTTAGCATTATATACATTATATTTTATAGAGATACTCTCGCAAATCCTTTGCCTCAATTCTTTTAATTTCTTTTGCCTTCTCATCTCACACAACCGCATAGTGACCCCAACGCTTTTTTAACGGCCAAAATCTTACTGACACTTTTATCAAAGGATTTTAATATTTCTTTCTCATCCGTCATTTTTTATGTTAAAAAATATCATCAACTATTTTTTTGATTATAAACAATAAACTTGCTTTTTTTAACTCTAAGCTATTCACTCTATTCCATCAAAGAAGTTATTAATTATTATATCAACACTAACAACTTTTATTTTTGGTTGGCCAAGTAGTCTTCATAATTGCCAGAATAATAATACATACCGCCCTCTTTAAGCTCTACCACCTTGGTAGACAGTGAGGATACAAATTCTCTATCATGGCTGACGAATATTAAAGTGCCTTCGTAATTATCCAGTGCTAGATTAAGGGCTTCGATGGACTCCATATCAAGGTGATTAGTAGGCTCATCCATCACTAATACATTGGGGTTTTGTAGCATGAGTTTGCCAAATATCATTCTGCCTTTTTCGCCACCAGAAAGTGATTTGATGCTCTTTCCAATGTCTTCTTTGCCAAATAACATTTTACCCAGTATTGCGCGCATTGCCTGTATGTCGTCTTTTTCGGTTTTGAATTGACTTATCCAATCAAGTACATTCATATCAGTTTCAAAATCTTTACTGTGATCCTGTGCATAATAACCAATGTTAATGTTCTCGCTCCATTTAACCTTGCCTTTGTCGGGCTTGATTTCACCAATCAAAGTACGCAGCAATGTGGTTTTACCAATACCATTTTGACCAATAATGGCAATGCGATCACCCACCTCAAATAAGAAATTAACATCTTTTAAAATCTCAAGTTTATCATCTCCTTGAGGGCTGAAACTCTTAGACAAGTCTTTGACTTCTAATACATTTCTGTGTAATTTATTTTCTTGGTTAAAAATAATGTAGGGGCTTACTCTTGAAGAGGGTCTAATGTCATCCAATATAATTTTATCTAACTGCTTTAATCTTGAAGTGGCTTGCTTGGATTTAGAGGCCTTGGCTGAAAAACGAGAAACAAAATGTTTAAGTTCTTTAATTTTGGCCTCTTTTTTGGCATTATTCGTTTGCATTTTTTCTTGAATGGCAGTTGATGCAACCATGAAGTCATCATAATTACCAGGGAAAGTATTAAGCGCACCATAGTCTAAATCAGACATGTGTGTGCATACGCCATTTAAAAAATGCCTATCATGAGAGATGATAACCATGGTTGCTTTGCGTTCTTTTAATACACCTTCTAGCCAGCGAATTGAGTTAATATCTAAGTTGTTTGTTGGCTCGTCAAGTAGTAGAATTTCTGGGTTTGAAAACAGCGCCTGGGCCAGTAAAATACGCAATTTCCAACCTGGTGCAATTTCGCTCATTAAGCCATAATGTTGCTCTTCTGGGATGTCTAAGCCTAATAACAACTCACTGGCAGAAGCCTCTGCCATATAACCATCCATTTCTGCAAATTGCATTTCAAGTCCTGCAACTTTAATACCATCTTTCTCGCTCATTTCAGGTAAGGCATAAATTCTATCTCTTTCTTTTTTAATTTCCCATAATTCACCATGACCCATAATTACGGTGTCAACTACACGAAAATCCTCAAAAGCAAATTGGTCTTGGCGAAGAATACCTAAACAATCGCCATCGCTAATATGAACTGTACCATTACTAGGCGTAAGCTCACCCGTTAGAATTTTCATAAAAGTTGACTTACCACAGCCATTTGCACCAATTAAACCATAGCGATTACCGCCTTGAAATTTAATAGAGATATTTTCAAATAAAGGTTTTTCACCAAACTGCATGGTGATATTGATAGTAGAAATCATAAGTTTGTTGTTTGTTTTTACAAAAACAAATATTATCCCATAATAGTAACAAAAAGCTCAACTAATAGAATTTGAATTTATGAATAAATCCACCCTTGAGCGTATAATTCAAATGGCGTGAAAAATAATAAACTCATTAATCATTAAGCTCTCATGTTTGAAAAAACCGGCCAACTGCCTGATAAAAATCTACTTTTTTCGATTTTGACACTACTAACTTTTGGCTGGATATTGTCTTTTTCTGCTTCGCTTGGACATTTTAGTAGTTATGGTTACTTTATAAAGCAAACTGTTTTTATTATTTTAGGCTTGAGCCTTGGCTACAGTGTGCTTAAAGTCCCCTTATATTTTTACAAAAATCATTCTAAATTATTTTTTATTACTACTTTGATATGCCTAGCACTGGTATTTTTACCAGAGCCTATTGGTAAAACCGTTAAAGGTTCAACGCGTTGGATTAACTTTGTGTTGTTTAAATTTCAGCCTTCTGAAATGATGAAATTGGTGATGATTCTATTCATGGCGGGCTTTTTGGTTAGGCAGGAAAAGGATTTAAGAAAGCCTTATATAGGCTTTATTAAAACGCTTATTATCATTGGTGCATCAAGTTTTTTGTTATTACTAGAGCCAGATATTGGCGCGACCTTTATTATTTCTGCAACTGCTTTTGCCATGCTGCTAACTGCTGGTGTTTACTTAAAGCAATTGTTCATAGTTGGTGCAAGTGTTGTTGCTGTTTTTATTGTCATTCTTTTCCAAATTCCCAATCGAGTTGAAAGACTAACTTCCTTTTGGCGAGAAGATTTATGGCTTAACGAATCTGAAAAAGTATGGCAAACCAAACAAGCATTAATCGGTATCGCTAGGGGTGATTGGACTGGTGTTGGACTGGGCAATGGCATCCAAAAATACACCAAACTACCCGAGCCACATACCGATATGATTTTTGCTATTATTGGCGAAGAAACAGGCATTATTGGTATGTTATTTGTATTATTTACCTTTGCTTATATTATGCTTAAAGGTTTTAAAATTGCCAAAGACGCCCTTAAAAATAATCGCAAATACAGTTCCTATGTTGCTTTTGGTATTTGTACTTGGCTGAGCATGCAATTTAGCGTTAATATTGCCATGAATCTTGGCTTAATTCCACCAAAAGGTTTTACCTTGCCATTGATTAGTTATGGCGGGTCAAGTATGATATTTGCATTGATATCACTGGCTATATTACTCAGAATTGATATGGAAAATCGTTGTGAATATTCTAAACAAAAACATTATGTCTAAAAAAATTCTCATTATGGCTGGCGGCACTGGCGGGCATATATTTCCTGCACTTGCTATTGTTAATGAACTTAAAAATCATTCAACTAATATTCAATGGTTGGGTTCAAATACTGGCATGGAAAATGAAATTGTGCCTAAACACAATATCAAACTACACACGGTGAGTAGTGTTGGCTTGCGTGGTAAAAGTATTGTTAGCCTGATAAAAGCGCCTTTTTTGCTTAGTTATGCAACGTTGCAAGTGATGGGTATTCTTCTAAAGTTTAAACCCGATATTGTACTTGGCATGGGTGGCTTTTCCTCTGGCATTGGCGGTTTGGTGGCTTGGATTTTTAGAGTACCACTGGTGATTCATGAACAGAACTCTATACCAGGTACAACCAATAAAATACTCAATAAAATAGCCACCAAAACCTTTCAAGCATTTAATGATGCTTTTATTAAAAATGCCACCACTTCTGGCAACCCTGTCGCATTCAACCCTGTTAAAAGACAAAATAATAACAATAAATTAAACTTATTAATCATCGGCGGCTCTTTAGGCTCAAAGCCTATTAATGATATCGTCACACAACTCAATATTGACATTAATATTTGGCATCAAACAGGAAGACTACATTTTGATATAGTTAAAGCCCAATACAAAAACAATACTACGAAAGTGACTGCATTTATTAAAGATATGGCAAATGCCTATGCTTGGGCAGATGTTGTGCTTTGTAGAGCGGGCGCAATGACAGTTTCAGAATTGATGCTATCAGCTATGCCTAGTATTTTAATTCCACTGCCTCATGCTATTGACAATCATCAATTTTATAATGCCAAAATTTTGGCAAATAATAACGCTGGCATATTGATTGAACAAAAAGATTTAACGATTGAACTGTTAGAAAAAACTTTGCTCAATATTAACAAAAATCAAATTAAACAAATGTCTACTAATGCATTCAAACTTGCCAAACCCAATGCAGCTAAACAGATTGTAGATTATCTACTTACTTTTGATTAATCCCCAACTTTGCAAACAAATCTTGATCGCTGTTTATGTTTGGATTGTCGGTGGTGAGTAATTGCTCGCCATAAAAGATAGAATTAGTCCCTGAAAAAAAACAAAGAGCTTGCATAGCCTCACTCATCTCAGTACGCCCTGCTGATAAACGCACAACTGATTTTGGCATCATGATGCGTGCTACTGCAATAGTGCGTATAAACTCACTTTCTGTTGGTGGCTTAATATTTTCAAATGGCGTGCCCGGAATTGGCACTAATAAGTTAAGTGGCACACTGTTTGGATGTGTTTTTAAGTTAGACAGTGACCTAAGCATAGAAGCGCGATCGATCTGATTTTCGCCCAAGCCTAAAATACCACCACTACAAACATAAATATCGGCATTTTGTACTGACTCTAAAGTATTCAAGCGATCTTGAAAATTACGTGTAGTAACCACATTTGAGTAGTACTCTTTTGAGGTGTCAATGTTATGATTATAATAATCTAGACCCGCTTCTTTTAAGGTAAATGCTTGTTTTTGAGTCAACATACCTAAAGTTACGCACGTTTCCATGCCCATGGCTTTCACACCTTGAATCATTGGAATAACCTTGTCTAAACTCTTATCGGTGGGATTTCGCCATGCAGCGCCCATACAAAACCGCGTTGCACCCTTGTCTTGTGCTTCTTTGGCTTGTTGAAGTACCAAATCAACCTCCATTAATTTTTCACGTTCAAGAGCTGTGTCGTATTTAGAGCTTTGTGAGCAATATGAACAATCTTCAGGACAAGCGCCAGTTTTGATATTTAATAATGAGCTAACTTGAACCTGATTGGGATCAAAGTTCTGTCTATGAATACTGTGTGCTTTGAATAGCAAATCATTAAAAGGCAATGTAAATAATGCCTCAACTTCTTTTAGAGTCCAATCGTTTCTTAATTCTGCCATAATGGGTTAATGTAAATTTGTTGTTGATATTTTACCGTCTTATATAATAAAAAAAGTCGTGCAATTACACGACTTTTATCGTTTTTATTAAATATTACACACTGTAATACATATCAAACTCTACTGGATGAGGAGAAGCACGTAGTGCGGTCACTTCTGTCATTTTTAATTCAATGAACGAATCAATCACATTATCAGTGAACACATCGCCTTGCTTTAAAAACTCACGGTCTTTATTCAGCGCCTCTAGTGCTTGATCTAACGAACCACAAACTTTAGGAATGGTCGATTTTTCTTTTTCTGTTAATTCATACAAGTCTTCATCATCTGGCTTTCCTGGGTCAATTTTGTTCTTAATACCATCAAGGCCTGCCATTAACATTGCTGCAAATGCAAGATATGGATTGGCTGTTGCATCTGGGAAACGCACTTCAATACGACGACCTTTTGGATTAGACACAAAAGGAATGCGAATAGCAGCAGAACGATTTTTGGCTGAATACGCCAGCATTTCTGGCGCTTCAAAGCCTGGTACTAAACGCTTATACGAGTTAGTAGAAGCATTGGTAAAGGCATTAAGCGCTTGAGCGTGCTTGATGATACCACCAATATAATGCAGTGCTATTTCACTTAGATTGCTATATTTGTCACCATTAAATAAGTTTTCACCGTCTTTAGAAATTGACTGATGAACATGCATACCGTTGCCATTATCAACCGCAATTGGCTTAGGCATAAACGTTGCTGTTTTGCCATAAGCATGCGCCACATTATGCACACAATATTTTAAGATTTGAGTCTCATCAGCTTTTTTCACTAACGTGTTAAATAATGCACCAATTTCACACTGTCCAGCAGTACCAACTTCGTGGTGATGAACTTCGGTAGTAACGCCCATTTCTTTGATTGCTAAGCACATTTGCGAGCGTAAATCATGTAATGAATCTACTGGAGGAACTGGAAAATAACCACCTTTAATTCTAGGACGATGTCCTTTATTGCCGCCTTTAAAATCAGAACCTGACTCCCAATCTGCTTCCTCAGAGTGAATTTCATAAAATGCCTTGCCCAAACCGAAGCCTGTATCCCACTTAACACTGTCAAAAACAAAAAATTCTGGTTCGTTACCAAAATATGCAGTATCACCAATGCCAGTTTCATTTAAATAGGCTTCGGCTCTTTTTGCAATAGAACGAGGATCTTTTTCATAGCCCTCCATATCGTTTGACTCGATAATATCACAAGTGATATTAAGCGTAGATTCTTCAGTAAATGGGTCTATTACCACTGTTGTTGTGTCTGGCATCATAATCATGTCAGATTCATTAATAGGCTTCCAACCAGCAATTGATGAGCCATCAAACATCTGACCCTTTTCTAATTTTTCGGCATCAACAGCGTGTACTGGAACGCTCACATGGTGTTCTTTACCAATGGTATCAGTAAAACGAAAATCAATGAATTTCACTTCATTGTCTTCAATCATTTTCATTACATTTTTAGCAGACATACTTTCTCCTTTTTTGACTATTTATATTTTGCTGACAGTCTTTGTCAAAATAGCCTGCGCCGTTGCAAGCATTGTTCTTAGCTTGTTTCATTTCTTATAGAAACAGCGAACAATTCTACCCTATTTTCTCTACAAGTAGAATAATCTCATCAGTTTTTTCATTAATCGAAATCACTCTATGCCCGTGTACTTTACACCAAGCAGGTATGTCATGTAATACACCAGAATCGGTGGCAAGCATTTCAATAGTGTCACTAATTTTAATTTTTTCAATCATCTCACCTAAGCGAATCACTGGCATAGGGCACAACAAGCGCTTAACATCAAGATTATGTTTCACTCTATTCGCCCTCTTGAGGGGCGTTAATCCAATCTTGGGGTTGAATAAAACGTGTATATAGCCTTGCTTCTTCGCTACCTAACTCTGGTTCATATCTATATTCCCAACGCACCAATGGTGGTAATGACATCAGAATTGACTCGCTACAGCCATCTGTTTGCAAACCAAACAAAGTGCCACGGTCATAAACTAAATTAAATTCAACATAACGTCCTCGACGATAAAGCTGAAATTGCCTTTCATGGTCTGTATAAGGCGTATCTTTTCTACGTTCAACAATGGGACGATAAACTTTAATATAGCCATCACCTACACTTTTCATAAAAGCAAAGCACTCATCAAAACCACCTTCATTAAGATCATCAAAAAACAAACCGCCGATACCACGTTGTTCGCCTCTATGCTTTAAATAAAAGTAATCATCACACCATTTTTTGTATTTTGGATAGACATCTTCACCAAATGAATCGCATACTTGTTTAGCTGACTGATGCCAAAAGATTGCGTCTTCATCAAAACCATAATACGGCGTTAAATCAAAACCACCACCAAACCACCAAATAGAGGCTTCACCTTCTTTTTCAGCGATAAAAAACCGAACATTAGCGTGTGAAGTGGGCACATAGGGATTGTGTGGATGAACCACTAATGACACGCCTAAAGCGGTAAAACGTCGCCCTGCTAACTCTGGTCTTAATGCGGTGGCTGAGGCTGGCATGTCATCGCCACAAACGATTGAAAAATTAACACCTGCTTGTTCAAATACAGCGCCATTACTTAGCACTCGGGTTAATCCATTACCTGCATTATTTGGCTTTTCCCAAACATCTTTAATAAATTCGGCCTTACCATCTAATTGTTCAAGTTGTTCACAAATATCGGCCTGCAACATTAATAAATATTTTTTAATTTGTTCAATCATCTAATTTTCTCTCCAGTTTGCAGATTAATAATTTTTGATGCTTGGGTATTATAAGTTTTTGGCGGGATAATAAAATCTAATTTTTTACCAAAAACATTTTTTAAATTCAACATACTTGTTGCACTGCGCTTGCTTGTAATATTGGCACTACTTGAAACCAGAGCGCTATTGGTAGCTACACACAAATTAGTAATGAGTTGATTATTGCTCAATCTAAGTGCAATGGTATCAAAGCCACCTGTTAATAATTTAGAAGCATGCTCATTCGCCTTGAGTAAATAAGTAGTTGGCTGAGCATCAATTATTACATCAATCAACAAAGAAGCATCTTCAACATAGTCAATAAAATAACGCACATCACTGGCTAGTAGTATCAGGCCTTTAGCACTTGAGCGGCATTTAAGTTGTAGAATTTTAGTCATAGAAAGCTCAAATTTTGGTAAGCAAGTCAACCCCTGAATAGTGTCAGTAGGGTTACTAATCACACCACCTGTTTTTAAACAAGATGCTGCAAGCCTAGTCTGAAAATTCATGATTTCTTAGCTCTTGGGTGGCACTGATCATACACTTTGGACAATTCTAAAAAATCAAGATGGATATAAACTTGGGTAGATTTAATACTAGAATGTCCTAAAAATTCTTGAGTAGAGCGTAAATCATGACTGGATTGTAAAAAGTGAGTGGCCGCTGCATGACGCAACATATGCGGATACACATTAACTTTAATACCAGCCTCTAGTGCACGTTTTTTGACCATATTTTGCACAGCCCTTACACTTACTCTTTGTTGCTTTCTATTCACAAATAACACATGATTTGAGTGATCAAATAAACAACGACTAATGGCTTGCTGTGCTGTCTTACCAACTGGTGTATATCTGACTTTAGCGCCTTTTCCAACCACGCGCAAAAATCCTTGATTTAAATCCACGTCATTAACATTTAAAGCAACCAATTCAGACACTCTAAGACCACAAGAGTACATCACTTCAATCATTGCCACATCTCTTAATTCAAGCCAAGTGTTTGATCTAGGCTTGAGCATAAGTAGTATGTTGTCGTAATTAAGTATATTAGGTAAGTTTTGATCAATTTTTGGGCTTTGTAAATGAATGGCGCAATTATTGCTCAATTGTTCATGATTAACAAGATAGGCTAAAAATCCACGAATTGAAGATAAATTCCTACGGATAGTGCGAGCACTAATGTCTTGATGACGCATCTCCATTACAAATAAATTAAGATGCTCACTGGTAAGATTTGACCATTGGCTAAGACTTTTCTTATGGGTGAATACTAACAACTTCTTAAGGTCGCGATTATAAGCCTGTTGCGTGTTAATAGCGTAATGACGTTCAACTTTCAAATACTGAATAAAATTAGTAATTTGTTTATGCAAAATAACCCTTGTTTTTTTGTAATTCACCCATATTGATATATTTTACGTACAAAATAGGAATAAAAAAATGGCAGAAAAACAAACGCACACCTTTCAAACGGAAGTCTCGCAACTATTAGATTTGATGATTCACTCTTTGTACTCAAACAAAGAGATTTTCTTGCGTGAATTGGTTTCTAACGCCTCCGATGCGGTTGATAAATTAAAATTCAAATCTTTATCAGATGATACTTTGATTGAGGATAAAGAAGAATTACAAATTCACATTGATGTGAATAAAGATGCCAGCACAATTACCATTACTGACAATGGTATAGGCATGACCGAAGCAGAAGTCAATAAGAACATCGGTACCATTGCTAATTCTGGTACTAAGAAATTCTTAAAAAGCTTAGATGAAAAACAAGCACAAGACTCTAACTTAATTGGCCAATTTGGTGTGGGATTTTATTCTAGCTTTATTATTGCTGATAAAGTTGAATTAATTACCAGAAAAGCTGGTAGCAAAGGTAAAAAAGGCACAAAATGGACCTCTACTGGCAAGGGGAAATACTCAATAGAAAATATTGATTGTCTCAATTTTGGCACTACAGTAACCTTGCACATCAAAAAAGATGAAAAAGAATTTTTAGACGATTATCGCTTGCGTGGTATTGTCTCAAAATACTCAGATCACATTACCGTGCCAATTATGATGATTAAGGCTAGTGAAGATGGCAAGGACATTGAATATGAGCGCATTAATAAAGCCAATGCTTTTTGGACTCAAGATAAACGCGACATTAAGCAAGAAGATTATGATGAGTTTTATAAATCACTCACTTATGACTTTGAAGCACCACTAACGCAATTGCACAATAGGGTTGAAGGCAATTTGGAGTATACTTCATTGTTATTCATCCCATCAAAAGCCCCTTATGATACGTGGGAGCCTAAGCGCAAAGGTGGCATAAAGCTTTATGCCAAACGCGTGTTTATTATGGAAGATAATGAAACCCTAATGCCTTTGTATTTGCGCTTTGTTAAAGGTGTGATTGACACGGCTGATTTACCATTAAATGTTTCTCGCGAAATTTTACAAGACAACAAAGTGGTTGACACTATCCGTAAGGCCTCAGTCAGTAGAGTTTTAAAAGAATTAGAAAAAATGGCCAAAAACAAACCCAAAGATTATGCAAAATTTTGGCAAGAATTTGGTATGGTGATGAAAGAAGGCGTGGTTGAAGACTTTACTAATAAAGACAAAATTGCAAAACTTTTACGCTTTGTCACTAATAAAAGTGAAAATGTCGCGCAAGCGGCAACACTTGAATGTTACATAAACAGTATGCAAAAAGATCAAAAAGCGATTTATTACATCACCGCTGAGACTTATGAAGCCGCTAAGGGCTCACCACATTTAGAAATTTTTAACCAAAAAGACATTGAAGTACTACTACTATCTGACCGTGTTGATGAGTGGATGGTGAGTAATTTTAGAGAATTTGAAGGTGTTCCGCTGAAATCAATTGCCAAAGGCGATTTAGAAGACCTTGATTCTAAAGAAGAAAAGAAAGCAAAAGAGAAAGTTGTCAAAAACTTTGAAAAAGTCATCGAAAAAATGCAAAGAATCCTTGATACTCAGGTTAAAGAAATCAAAGTCTCTTCTCGTCTTAGCGAGTCCCCTTCTTGTTTGGTGGCTGATGAAAATGAAATGGGTGGCAACATGGAAAGAATCATGAAATCCTTAGGTCAAGACGTGCCAGATACTAAGCCAATTCTTGAAATCAACCCAACACACCCACTGGTTAAAAAACTTAGAACCAAAATTGATGAAGATTTAGTAAACGTTTTGTTTGAGCAAGCTGTTTTGTCAGAAGGCGGACAACTTAAAGACCCAGCTGAATTCATAAAGCGTATGAATAAACTGATTAATTGATTAGTTTAGATCAACCATAAAAAGCCCGATTTTTCGGGTTTTTTATGGTTTTTTTAAAAGGCTTAATGTTTCTAAGAATGCCTCTAAAAATTGCCACTTCTTCTTTTTCAGGCGCCGCTCTGGTAAAAAAACGACGCAAACGACGCATTAGCAAAGCTTTGGGACGCTTACCTTCAAAATATTCAATATGCTTCAACACTTGAGCAAGGTGTGTGTAAAAACTTTCTAATTCATTAAAGTTGGCTAATTTATTAGCACTTTTTTCAAATTCAGTTGTGGTGTTGTAAACGTAATTTTGATAGGCAAATACCTGAATGGCCGATGCAACATTTAAAGAAAAATAATCTCGATTACCAGGAATGGTCATGAGTACTTGACACAAGTCTAATTCCTCATTAGTCAAGCCTGCTTTTTCCGTGCCAAATATCACCGCAACTTTTTGGCTATCAACCATAATGGTTTTTTGAATTTCACTGCAAGCATCCACGACATCTATTTGCCGCCATTTGATATTACGCTGACGTGCACTAGCGCCAATCACCAAATGCACGCCCTTTAAAGCCTCTTTCAAAGACTCACAAACCACAGCATTTGACAGTACGTCATCTGCACCACTAGCTCTAGCGGTGGCTGTGGCCGATGGGTAACCTTTTGGATTGACTAAATACAAACAAGATAGGCTCATATTTTTCATCGCACGGGCTGCCGCGCCAATATTACCAGGCTCAGTGGTATTAACCATAACCACACGTATGTTATTAAAGGTATAATCTGTTTCTTTTTTCATTTTGTTTTCTATGCATCCTACGCTTAATATTACCGTTAAAGCCGCTCGAAAAGCTGGTGATATCATCCTAAGATATCACAACCAAATTGATATTTTAACGATTGAGAATAAAGCAACCAATGACTTTGTTTCCGAAGTAGACAAAGCCGCTGAAGATGCCATTATAGACGAGTTGAAATACGCCTTTCCCAATCATTCAATGTTGAGTGAAGAAAGTGGTGAAATTTTAGGCGACAGTCGTTTTCAATGGATTATTGACCCATTAGATGGCACCACTAATTATTTGCATGGTTTTCCACAATATGCAGTATCCATTGCCTTATATGAGAATAATGAACCGACACATGCCGTAGTATATGACCCTTTTAAAGAGGAGTTATTTATCGCCTCTAAAGGCGAAGGTGCTTATTTAAATGAACAAAGAATTCGTACCACACATACTAATGGCTTTGAAAATACATTAATCGGCACAGGCTTTCCATTCAAAGCACCACAGCATTTAGATGCTTATTTAAATATGTTTAAAGCCATTCATCCAAAAGTTGCTGGCATTCGCCGTGCTGGCTCTGCTGCACTTGATTTAGCTTATTTGGCCGCAGGTCGGTTAGATGGTTTTTGGGAAATTGAACTTAATATTTGGGACATTGCTGCTGGTGTGCTTTTAGTCAAAGAAGCTGGTGGCTTTGTGGGTGACTTTTCAGGACGAGATAAATACCTAGAAACAGGCAATGTGGTGGCTGGCAATGACCAAGTTTTTAAAGCCATTTTAAAAACCATTCATCCACATTTAACGGCTGATTTGCAACGTTAAAAAATGCCATTTAAAAGATAAAGTCTTAAAAATTTCTTTATTTTTTCTACTTCTAAGTTTTCTATTTTTCTTTTCTTTGAAAATACTTTTTACCAATATGTAGATGCCCAGGGCTGGCCTACACGAAGGTATGTTTATGCCACTAGGGCTTTTTTTCTTTGACGTTGGGTATTGCTAGTATTATTATTTATCTTATTTGTTTTAAATCTAATTAAACGCTAAATAAAATAAGCCTTTCTCCATTCAGTTTTTTAGCTTTTTCGCTCATTAAATATACAAGCGCTGGGCTCTTTGTCTCAGGCGATAGGTTGTTATCTTTATTTTCAGCCGGATAAGCAATTTGTCGCATTTTGGTACGCATCCGCCCTGGGTCGAGTGAATTCACCCGGATATTTGTTTTTTCTAATTCTTCAGATAAAGTTTTGCTCATGCCTTCAATGGCAAATTTGCTCACGCCATACGCACCCCAGTATGCTTTGGCTGTACGTCCCACTGATGAAGACAAAAATAGCACACGGGCATCACTTGATTTATTAAGTGCAGGAATTAACGCTTGGGTAAGCATAAACGGCGCATTAATATTGATTTGCATGGTTGAATACCACAGCTTAATGTCATATTGTTCAATTGGCATCATGGCGCCAATAATACTAGCATTATGAATAAGCCCGTCAAGTTGACCAAAATTACCCAAGATATTTTTTTGTAATTGCTGATAATGTTCAGGGGTTGCGCCTTCTAAATCAAGCGGATAAAGAATGGGCTCTTGATAGCCCAAATCCAGTACTTCATCATAAGTGGTTTCTAACGAACCTAAATCACGTCCTAGCATAATAACACTTGCGCCTGCTTTGGCAAGATCTAGTGTTATTGCCCTACCAAAGCCACGATTTGCACCTGTCACTAAAATAACTTTATCCTTTAACTCACTCTTGGTGATTAAATAATTAGTTGCAATTTTCATCAGCTTAATTCCTTTTTACTTTGAACACCCAATTCTTTTAATTTTTCAGCGCGACCAATAAGATTGCCTTTACCATTAGATAGCTTGCTTCTGGCTTCTTTGTAACTTTTAGAAGCCCTATCAAGATGCTTCTCAATATCATCCATTGATTGAATAAAGCCAAATAATTTGTCATACATCGCACCTGCTTGGCGTGCAATTTTTTCAGAATTTTGGTTTTGACGCTCGGTTTGCCAAATATGATACACGGTTTTAAGGCTCATCATCAACGTTGAAGGTGATACTAAAATAATGTTTTTTCTCAATGCTATGGTGAATAAATCTGGCTTTTGCTCAAGTGCGATTAAAAGTGCAGATTCAATTTGGATGAATATAAAAATGAAATCAAGCGTTAACACGCCCTGTAAATTCTCATACTCTTTAATACTAATACCATTAATATGCGCCTCAATAGAGGCCACATGTGCTTTGAGTAATCGCTTATCTGACTGATTGGCAATATAATCCTTATAAGCCTTTAATGAAACTTTTGAATCAATAATAATATCTTTTTCTTCAGAAAGATGTAAAACTACATCAGGCTTAAATGCTTCACCCAAATCATTTCTAAATTGCTTTTGTGTGTCAAATTCATAGCCTTCTCGTAAACCAGAACTGGATAAAATAGAGTTTAAAATCATCTCACCCCAATCACCTTGTTGCTTGTTGTCATAAGTCAAAGCATTAGTTAAATTTTGTGTGGTTTCTTGCGTTTCAATACTAGTTTTTTTCAAATTTTCTATCTGCGCAGATAAGGTTGCTCTTTCTTTAATTTGCTCGCTAGTAATTGTTTCAATCTTATCTCGAAACTCTCTAAGTTGTATCTGTAAAGGGGTTAGTAATTCAGAATTTTTAATGCTCAAATCATGACGGTCCTTTGCCAAAATATCGCTCGCTACTGCTTTAAAATCTTTGCTCATTTGCACTTTGGCGATATTAATTAAATCAATTTGATTTTCATAAGACTTGATTTTTTCATCCAAACGCACTCCAAGATAAATTTTGTCAGATTTTAGAGTTTGCAATTGGATGTTTAAATAAAAATAAACGACCACTGCGCCAGTAACCAATCCTAATAATAAACTTAATATATCCACTATATTAATTCCACTAGCCCTTTTGCTTGGTTAATTAAATAATCATAATGCCAATCTTTTTTTACCTTCGAATAACCATAAGTAACAGCTACAGTTTTAATATGAGCATTTTGACCTGCCAACATGTCATTCTTATCATCACCCACAAATAAAGACTGACTCGGGTTAATTACCAATTGTGCACAAGCATACAATAATGGAGCTGGATGTGGCTTATTAAATGCCAACGTATCACCACAAACCACCACATCAGGATTTATATCAAGCTTTTCTAACAATAGATGAGTCAAATTTTCAGGCTTATTAGTAACCACCCCCCAGAACATTTCTTTGGTTTTAATGGTTTTAATAAGCGCATCAATGCCTGAAAACGTTTTAGAAAATTGACCAATATTATCCCTGTAAATATTTAATATTTTTTGGTGCCTGTCAATAAAATCAGGATGAAACTCATCACAATCAAAACCAAACTTGATTAACGCCTTACCTCCTAAGGCGACTAGAGGCTTGATTTTTTCATAAGACTTTTCACTTAAACCACTATATTTAAGTAGTGTATTTAACGCATAAGCCAAATCGGGTGCGGTGTCAATCAGTGTGCCATCTAAGTCAAATAAAACGGTGTTAATATTCATATAGCAATCTCTATCAGTTAAAATTTTAGGTTTATAAATTATAATGTTTACGTTCGCAATTTCTTATGCTGTTTTTAAAATCATTATTGTATTTTTTGGGCTCATTTGTTGCCTTGATAATTTTAGTAACCATTGCGCTAATCTTATTCTTCTTGCCATTTAAGTTTCGCTACGCTATTTTATCTAAGTGGTCAATATTTTGTTTGTGGTGGTTGGAATTCACGCTTGATATTAAACTTCAAGTGATTGGCGAAGAAAACATTCCTTCTAAGCCTTGTGTAATTGTTTCTAATCATCAGTCCACCTGGGAAACACTTGGATTTCAGCAAATATTTCCACCGCAGACTTGGGTACTTAAACAAACTCTATTATGGATACCATTTTTTGGCTGGGGATTAGCGTTACTCAAACCTATTGTTATTAATCGTGGTGAGAAATTAAAAGCGCTAAAAACAATTATAAAGCAAGGAGAGGCTCGACTAAAAAAGGGTATTTTTGTGGTGATTTTCCCAGAAGGTACTCGCCAACCTTACAAAAAACTTGGAAGATATCAAAATGGCGCTATAGCCATTGCTAAAAAAGCATCTTGTGATATCACACCTGTTTATCACAATGCTGGTTCAGCATGGCCCAAAGGTAGTTTCATAAAACACCCAGGCACCATTACTGTGATTATTGGCAAGTCAATTAATATCAAAGAAAAATCTGCCAAAGAATTAACTCAAAATATTAGAAATTGGACAAAAAAACAAAGTGAAAAATTTTAACTCAATATTGGCCCCGTCCTGCCCGCCGCCGCCGCTTTCAGCCGCACTCAAAGCACAAAAAGACTTGTCAGAAACCCAAGCAAAACTACAAAGCATTAAACAAACGCTTAAATAACAAAGAGTTGTTGAATAAAACAGTGCAAATTGATTGGCACAGAAACACAAATATCATTAGAAATACGAATAGTTGTTTAAAAAAAATAGTGATTAACCAATTATTAAAGAAAATTAACATTATAAAATTAAAACTTGATTTTTATCTTAATTCTGATTAAGAAGTAACTGATAGCAATATTAAAACTACCGAATCTGAAGGTAACAAAAATATTTACACAACCAGTCTTGTATTTGAATATCTTTTGTTTGGAAAAATTACCAATCAAATCAATTTGTAAATTAATCAGTTAGGCTTACGTAAATTAGAAATTTCTTACAAAAACAAACTGAAAGATCTGAATGCCGAAGTACAATCTTTAGATATATCTTTAATCTCTAATCAGAAAATGCTTAATAACTATACTCAAAAAACGACAAAATAAGGAATCTAATTGACATACTCAATGAGCAAAAACAGTCTCAATTAAATTATATTGATGCTGGAAGCGCTTATCAAATCAATATAATCAATTACAACAATTTGTTAGATAAGCTAATTAATACACCTTTAAAAGGAAAAATACAGCTAAGCCAACAATCTGTTGAATAATTATTTTTCTATAAAGAATAATAATTATTAGCTATTTTTTTTGATAAAATCACCAAGTTGTTTTTTTGGTAAAGGTTAATGCAAGGAATACCAGACACTATAAAGTTATTTAGTTTTGCTAAAAAAGGATTGAATCTTTCACATATATATCAAGTGAAAGATTTTCCTAGAATAAAAAAACTACTTAGCAATATTGATGATGAAGTGAAAGTTGAATTAAGTTTCTACATTGAAAACAATTCAATTCCTTGTATTGAAGGCGTCGTTAAACTAAGTGCTGTGGTTGATTGCCAACGCTGTTTAAATGAGGTGAATCTTCGTTTAAGCCCTAGTTTTAAACTTGGTTTTTTGAAAAATGAACAACAGGGAGAAACACTAGATTCAAGCTTTGAGACAATTCTTAATACTGATGAAGCGTTTTTAACCATTGAATTTATAACAGATGAGGTGCTAATATCCATTCCAATGAGTCCGATGCATTCACACAAATGTCAATCGTACCAAGATAAAGAGCAGATAAAGCAAGAGAAACACAATCCTTTTTCAAAATTAAAACACACAAAAACTCAATAAAAAAAATAAGGAGTAAGAAAATGGCTGTACAAAAAAGTAGAAAAACCCCTTCAAAAAGAGGCATGCGTCGCTCACATAACGCACTAACAAGTCCTACATTGTCAGAAAATCAAGAAACGGGTGAAATTCACTTGCGTCACCACATTACAGCTGACGGTTATTACCGTGATAAAAAAGTAGTCAATAAAGAGCAAGATATTCAAGAAATAGACGCTTAAACCTCATGACAATAAAGGTGTCAATTGATGCCTCAGGGGGGGATTATGGCATACTTGTTACTATTGAAGCAGGTATTAAAGCACTAGGCGTATTTCAAGATTTGTATTTATATTTTGTGGGTGATGAATCTAGCATCAGAACTGAATTAGATAAACACCCATCAAATACACTTAGTTCAAGATATGCAATTATTCACGCAAGTGAAGTTGTATCAATGAATGAATCTCCAGCAATTGCATTACGAAAAAAGAAAGACTCTTCTATGCGCGTTGCAATTAATCTAGTCAAAACACTTGAGGCAGACGCTTGTATTAGTGCAGGCAATACTGGTGCGCTCATGGCCATTTCTCGTTTTGTACTAAAAACCATCAAAGGCATTAATCGCCCTGCCATTATGGGTCGAATGCCAACCATGACTGGGCATACGCACATGCTTGATTTGGGTGCTAATGTTGATTCAAAACCAAAAGCTTTGGTTGAATTTGCAACAATGGGCTCAATTGCTGTCAAGCACACTGAAAATATTACAGCGCCCACCATCGGCCTTCTTAATATTGGTGAAGAAGATATGAAAGGTAGTGAAAAAATCAAAAGAACTGCCGAGTTATTAAAAATTTCTAGTTTAAATTATGTAGGATTTGTTGAAGGTGATGATATTTATAAGGGTACAGTAGACTTAATTGTTTGCGATGGCTTTGAAGGCAATATTGCACTAAAAGCCAGTGAAGGTGTGGCCTTAATGATGGGACACTACCTAAAACAAGCATTTACTCGAAATTTACTAACCAAATTGATTGCTCTAATCGCAACCCCTGTACTTAAAGACTTTAAGTCTAGTTTAAACTCTGGTAAGTACAATGGCGCCTCCTTGTTGGGACTTCGTGGTATTGTTGTTAAAAGTCATGGTAATGCAAACGTTGATTCATTTTTAGTAGCAATTACTGAGGCCTATGTTGAGGCTCATGCTAAAATCAGCGACAAAATATCACTTCAAATTTCAAAAGAATTAGAACACAATGAATAAATTTGCAAGAATTATTGGTACGGGTAGTTACCTGCCACTCACTATTGTCACCAACGACGATTTATCAAAAACTATTGATACAACAAATGAATGGATTACCACGCGCACAGGTATTAAACAAAGACACAAAGTTACTAATGAAACAACTTGTGATTTAGCCGAAAAAGCAGCCAATTATGCACTTGAGATGGCTGGTATTAATGCCAAAGATTTAGATTTGATTATCCTAGCGACCACCACACCTGATAAAATTTTTCCTGCAACAGCAACTATGCTACAAACTGCAATTGGAGCTTCATGTCCTGCATTTGATTTACAATCTGTCTGCGCAGGCTTTATTTTTGCTCTAACCACAGCGCAGCAATATATCAAAACTAGTGCTGCTAATAAAGTATTGGTTGTTGGTAGTGAAACTTTATCAAGAATTGTTAATTGGAAAGACCGCTCTACTGCGGTTTTATTTGGTGATGGTGCAGGGGCGGTGGTGCTAAGTGGCAGTAATGATACTGGCATCTTGCACTCAAAACTATTCAGTGATGGCAACTATCTATCTTCACTTCAAGTAAGCAATAATTACATTAATAAAGTAGGTTTTATTAAAATGTCTGGTAATGAAGTTTTTAAAATTGCCGTCAACCTCTTAGCTTCTTTAGCAGAAGAAACACTTAAAGAGGCTAATTTAAGCTCAGACAAATTAGATTGGATGGTGCCACATCAGGCTAATATTCGCATTATATCAGCCGTGGCTAAACGTATCAAGATCCCAATGAACAAGGTCATTGTTACCCTTGAAAATCATGGTAATACTTCTGCTGCCTCTATTCCATTAGCGCTTGATACAGCGGTTAGGGATGGCCGCATTAGGAAAGGTGACAATCTGTTATTTGAAGGGATTGGTGCTGGCTTTAGTTGGGGCAGTGTTTTAGTTCAATTTTAAAACAATCTTGCTTGTAGATTAGCCGTTAATTGTTGCAATTCTGCTACATTTACACTTAATAGATCTAACTCGTCACTGGCTTTTTCGTATAAGTTCTTATAAGCAAGTTTTGATTTATCCAAGCCTAATAAAGATGGATAAGTAGGTTTATTTTTGTATTCATCAGAAAATTGCTTCTTACCTAATAACGCATCAGGCGTTTCAATATCAAGCACATCATCTTGAATTTGATATGCCAAACCGATATCTTTAGAGAAGGTATTTAAAGTGACTCTATCCTTATTATTGCACGTTCTAGAAACAATTGCACCTAAGTTAACTGCACAACTCAGTAACACACCTGTTTTTTTTCGGTGCATAGTTTCTAGTGTTTCGATATCCACCTGCTTTGCAATAATAGATAAATCAATTGCTTGACCTTCTGCCATTTCAAATGAGGCGTGAGTCAAAGACTTCAGCAACTCAATTTTGATATCAGCATTAATTAAATCATCATTAACCAGTATTTCAAATGCCAATGCTTGCAAACCATCACCTGCTAAAATTGCTTGAGCCTCGCCAAAACGTTTGTGACAAGCTGGCTGATTATGACGCACATCATCATCATCCATAGCTGGTAAATCATCATGAATTAAAGAATAGGCATGAATAAATTCAACAGCGCAACTACTAGAATCAATTAAATTTAAGTTTGTACCAAAAATATTAGCAACAGAATAGGCAAGAATAGGTCTAAAACGCTTGCCATTAGTTAACGCACTATAACGCATTGCTTGAGCTAAAGAGCCTTGTGCCGACAAGTATTGGTCTAATTTAGCATTAACCCTTATGATATAGACATTAAAATCCATTGCTTAAAAGTCTTAATTCGATATTTGATGCTTAGAATGGTGCAAAACCTTACAAATCCTTTAATGGTTTTTCGTTTGTGTAGCTATCTTGCTCAGTTAGCATGAAAATTTTTTGTTCTGCTTCATTTAATGCGCTTTGGCATTGCTTGGTTAAAGTCACTCCTTTAGAAAAGTAATCAAGTGAATCTTCAAGGCTTAAATCACCAGATTCCATGGTTTTTACAATTTTTTCTAAATCGATTAAACCCTGATTAAAATCAAATTTTTTTGCCATTTTATGTTCTTCCTCCACTACCTGCTTTGCTTAGTATTTTATCCATTATTCTTGCTGGTAGTATTCTTTTAAGCAGAGCAAACAGTTTAGTTGGAAAGGTAACCTAATAATGAATTTTGGCATTTTTTGCTTCTAAAGCATGAACAATGTATTTCAGTATTGCTTTTGTAGGCAAAATATAGGCGGCTAATTTATCAGTATTCAAACGTTTAATCATTTGTTCGTAGCTGCGCTGATGATTACTAGCACTCATGTCAATTTTTTTTAAAAGCTTGATAAGCATTTTTCTCTAAACTTAGACTCAATCGGCCCTGGCTGAATTAAAGCAAGTTGGGTGTGTGTTTTGATAACTCCAGTCTTAAGGCCCTCAATGGCAAATTTAGAGGCATTGTACGAACCTCTAAAGGCATTTTTCCACAAAACCTAAATTGAACTTAAATAAACAATTTTACTTTGATTATTGGCTTTTATTTTTACCAGCACTAAGTTGTTTAATTCATGCCAACCAAATACATTGGTTTGGAATTGTGCTTCAAGTGTTTGTCTAGATATATCTTCCAATGCACCTACTTACCCATAAACGCCATTATGTATCAATCCATATAGGTTTCCCATAAACATGGTCATGGCACCTTGAATGGATTCAGAAGAGGATAAACCAAGTTGATAAACAGCAAAGTTTAAGTTTTTTAACTTCTCAATATCGGCGTCACTTCTAGTAGAAGCAAACACTTGATAGCCCTTTTGCTTTAATCCTTTCGCCAAACACAGGGCAGAATACTACTTAAACAGCCTGTAATTAAAACTGATTTCACTGTTGAGCTTTAGTCCAAAATTCAGCCACTTCAGACAATTCTGGATTGATACTCATAGAGCGTAATAATAAGAAATCGTATGCTATTCTAAAACATGGATTGCTTAGTAATGCTTTGACTTTTTTTGGTTGCATCTTTTCTAGTCTTGATTGCATTAGCCAAATATTCTTAATTCTAGTACTTAACCATCTGGGTAGCGAGACTTGCTTAATTTGATTAATAATGACTTCTTCAGAAGCCTGAATCATTGTTAAAGGCGAACAACTTTGCTTGTTTTCAAGTGCAATAAAACGCTCGTTATAAGCCTGCCATAAGAATACAGCAAATAAAAATACAGGTGTGACAGGTTGATTTTTTCTAATTCTGTCCGAGGTATTTAATAAGGCCTTTTTAATAAATTCATTTTTATGGGTTTGTTTAAACAAATATTTTAATAAACCATATTTTTCTAAACGTTCATACACTTCAAACCCATATTCATTGTGAAATAACTTAATGCATTCTTCATACAAGCGTGCTGCAGAAATATTACCAAGAAGTGACGCTTGTTCAAAAATAGCTGATTTAATCTCATCACTCAATTGAACTCCTAACTTAGTTTGAAACCTAATGCCTCTAATCATGCGTACTGGGTCTTGCTCAAATCTTAGTTTTGGATTGCCAATAATATGCATTCTTTGTGCTTTTATATCCTCAAGCCCGCCCATATAATCAATGACTTCTTGTGTCTTAATGTCATAATAAAGTGCATTAATATTAAAATCCCTACGCACAACATCATCTTCGATACTGCCATAGAAATTATCACGAACAACGATACCATCGTTAGCGGTTTGCACTTTGCCTGACCTAAAGGTAGCCACTTCGATAAATTTACGTGCTGAAAACATAACGTGCACTAAACGAAATCGCCTGCCAATTAAACGCGAACGTTTGAATAATTTATGCACTTGTTCTGGCTTGGCATTGGTTGCAATATCAAAATCTTTTGGCTTTAAATTTAAGAGTAAATCTCTAACGCAACCACCTACTAGATAGGCTTTAAACCCTGCTTTATTAATAATATTAATAACTTTTAAAGCGTCTTTGTCTAAAAGTTTTTTATCAAATTTAATGCTTTGACGAATGACTTTCATAAAAAATACTAACCCAAATGCTGTAAATCAACTTTGGCTTTAGGTGTCCAGTTTTTTTGTTTATGTTCAGCAATTATGATTGTATAAACATCGCCACGAACATTAGAAATTGCCTTTAGACGCATAAGTCTTGAGTTGCTTGCGGAGCCTAAATCATCAAGAATTTTGATTAGTAACCACCTCATGAAATGTGCGCCCTCGTTTCGATACGACCAAATATACATTTTCAACAATCTTAATTCTATACATGATCAGCAATGTATTCAAGATGCAATCTGGCGAAATCAGGCTGTCCTGTTTTTGAACACAGGCAGATAAACTCTGGCATATCAATTTGAATGACAAAATCGCGCTCAATATTAGGATTATCAAAAACTTCTAAGGCTTTTCTGGGTTGAGATGACATTAAACTTTTTCCTTTAAAAACATGGCTATTTTACAC
Source organism: Candidatus Ruthia sp. Cpac_8_S14 (assembly GCA_021730205.1). Taxonomy (GTDB): domain Bacteria; phylum Pseudomonadota; class Gammaproteobacteria; order PS1; family Pseudothioglobaceae; genus Ruthia. The sequence goes on from CP072533.1 coordinate 511,238, forward strand.
TTCAAAAGGTGTAAATTTTCTATGTCTAATTGAATAAAAAATAAAAATTAACAACAACATTGCCAAATGTACCCACCACAGCCCAATAATTGGCGAAGATTCTCCTCGTTCTAAGGCTGATTTAGCAATTAATAAAACATTGTTATACACAATAAACGCAACAACGCCAATCAATACGCCTAAATTTTTACCACTTCTCGGAGAGGTTTTACCAAGCAATACACCAAGTACTGATAATATTAAAATACTCAAAGGCTGAGATGTTCTCCATTGAAACTCTGCTATTTCTGTCAGTTTGTTAGAGAATAACAATTCAGACGTTGATTTTGATTCTACCTTCGTAACTGTGCTAATAGCTCTTTGCACCTCGCCATCAATAATTTGCAAATCATATAATTTAAAATTTAAAATTTTTTTATTCTTATCCAAAGAAAAGCCGTGATAACGCGTACCATTTTTAAGGCGCAGATATACACTATTGGTGTTTAAGTTGGTATACTTTTGAGCTTGTTTTGCCAAGGTTATAACTGGCTCATTATTGACTAATGTATAAATAAAAATCTCTTCCATATTTTGCTCTTTAGCATTATCAGTATCACTGACCTTTGATGCGTAAAAAATAATATCACCATTTTTAAACTCTTGAAACTCACCCTCTTTAATAAAAGAAAATTCAGATGCATTCTCACTACGCGCCATAATCAAGCCTCTTTGTTGCTTAGACCAAGGTACCACAACTGTCGTTAAAAGCAAAACAAAGATAAAAATAAAAATAACAAGCGGTTGAATGAATACCATAAAATGCTTATCACCTAAACCCAATGAATTCATCACAATGGCTTCTGAATCCTTGTAAAGATTGCTAACACTCAAAATAATAGCCAATAACAAAGATAAGGACAAAATTAGTACAACATCTCTAATCATATTAAAGCCAACCAGTGGCAATAAGTCTGCAACAGGTATGCCTTCTCTTAAACTTTCTTTAATTACTAATACCAATTGGTTACCAAAAACAACCAGACCAATCACAATAAATACCGCGCTCAAAAGTACTAATACATTGCGCATTAAATACCTAGCCAGAATGCTATTTTGTAATTTAAACGCTCTAACTACTATAGAAGGAAGTTTCATATTTTAAGAGGTCGCTACACTAATCCAGTGTAGTCTAAAAAAATGAGAAGAGGGATCAGCTATTTTTCGAATTTTTTCCTGAGAAAAATACTGTTCTATGAGCTTCATAAATTGTATTGTATTGGATTGGTGTGCTGGTCTCCCTGAGTATACTTAAAGCAATTGATAAGTGCGCGGAATAATTAAACAATGATTTTTTTAAACCAATTTATTACTTCTTTTGCGACATTGAAGCAAAGAACTCATCATTAGTTTTAGTCAATTTTAAGCGATCAATTAAGAATTCAGCCGCCTCAACGGCATCCATAGGATGCAGAATTTTTCGCAGAATCCACATTTTTTGTAATTCTTTTTCATCAGTAATTAGCTCTTCGCGGCGCGTGCCAGAAGCATTAATATTAATTGCTGGAAAAATTCGCTTTTCACTCAAACGTTTTTCTAAATGAAGTTCCATATTGCCCGTCCCTTTAAACTCTTGGTAAATAACTTCATCCATTTTTGAACCAGTATCAATCAATGCGGTGGCAATAATGGTAATACTTCCACCATTTTCAATATTTCTAGCTGCACCAAAAAAACGTTTGGGGCGTTGTAGTGCATTAGCATCAACACCACCTGTTAATACCTTACCTGATGAGGGGGCAATTGTATTATAAGCACGTGCTAATCGCGTGATTGAATCTAGTAAAATAATCACCTCTTTGCCTTCTTCTGCACGTCGTTTGGCTTTTTGAATCACCATTTCGGCTACTTGCACATGGCGTTTTGCCGATTCATCAAATGTTGAAGCAATCACTTCACCACGGACAGTACGAGCCATTTCTGTCACTTCTTCAGGACGCTCATCAATCAAAAGTACAATCAGTTCACATTCTGGATGATTAACTGAAATAGAGGTGGCAATATTTTGCATAATCATGGTTTTGCCTGCTTTAGGTGGTGCAACTAACAAGCCCCTTTGACCTTTGCCAAAAGGTGAAACAAGATCAATCACTCTGGCAGTAATATCCTCAGTGCCACCATTACCGATTTCTAAACTAAGCCTTTCATTAGGATGAATAGGTGTTAGTGAGGCAAATGGCACCCTGTTTCTAACATTATCTGGATCTTCGCCGTTCACTTCTAATACTTTAATTAAAGCAAAATACTTTTCACCTTTTTTAGGTGCTCTAATTTTTCCTGCAACCAAATCACCAGTTGATAAATTAAAACGTCTAATTTGATTAGGTGAAATATAAATATCATCTGCGCCCGAGGTGTAAGAATCATCACTTGATCTTAGAAATCCATAGCCATCTTGCAACACTTCCAAGACACCATCGCCTAACACCTCCTCATCATTAGCCGCTTTAACTTTAAGAATAATGAAAATTAAGGTTTGCTTTTTGGCTCTAGAAATATTTTCTGCACCTAGAGATTGTGCTAATTCTAATAACTCTTCCGGGCTAAATTTTTTGAGTTCTGATAATTTCATAAATGTGTCCATACTAAGGTTAAGCATTTTTCACTTAACTAGAGATACGCGTCTAAAGCGCTAGAAAATTTTGTTAAACTGACTATTTAAGATAAAAACAATCAGTTATTTAATTTTTTAAATATTGGCGTCAATAAACGCACTAAGTTCTGCTTTTGAAAGCGAACCCATTTTGGTTGCTTGAACGGCACCGTTAGAAAATAGTAATATCGTTGGAATGCCACGAATACCGTACTTTAGCGGTGTTTGGTTGTTCTCGTCTATATTAACTTTGGCAATAATGACTTTACCATCATATTCGTCAGCAATTTCATCTAATACAGGCGTTAACGCCTTGCATGGCCCGCACCATTCAGCCCAAAAATCTACCAATATCACTTGTAATGAGTTAACAACATCTGTTTCAAAAGAAGCGTCAGTCACTACTTTAATTTTATCGTTCATATCTTTTGTAATGTTAATCTGAAATGAAAAAAAGAAACAGCAGAACTGCTGATTGCATGGAATTATATCATCATTTAACTCGTGCAATATCTTTTTACAATCTTTCTTCCAAAGCCTCTTTAAGTACTGATTGTTCTGCCATGTTCAATGGCTGATTTTTAGCATTGCTAATAAAGAACACATCTTCAACTCTTTCCCCTATAGTAGCAATTCTAGCATTAATTAATGAGATATCTAATTCAAAGAAAACATAGGCAATGTTAGAAAGTATACCCTGCTTGTCGATCACATTAATTTCTAATTGGGTTAAGTTCCACTGTTCATTCACACTAAAACTGACTTTCATTTTATGATCAAAGTGTCGATGTGTGTATATATCATGGGTTGTTCTTATGCTCGCATCCAAATCATTTAATTCATTTTCGATTTCTTGATTTATATTAATATACTCAAGTGCCTCATCTTGCAAAACACTAATCGTGTTATAAACTTTCCTATCCCTTGTGGTTAGGATTTTGGCATCCACAATATCAAGACCTAGTCTTTCAAGAATACTAATTAATTTAAAGAATAAACCTCTAAAATCATCACATAGCACAAAAATATCAACCACATTATGTTGTGAAATTTTAGAGCTAACAATAATTTTATCCAAGGTTGTTTTAGTGGCAAAACTCAAATGCCATAAAATATCGTCAACTCCATAACGTAAATAATAGTCTTTAGGCAGAGTTGATAATACCTTTTCAACGTCACTCATTTGATAACCCTGAGCAATAGAATCCTTAATAATAGTTTGCTTAATGTCTTGCACTCTTTGGTCTACACTTGGGCGCTGACTATTGCTACTTTCTAGGTGTTTTTTGGTATTGTAAAATAGTTTTTTTAGTAAAGAATCTTTCCAACTATTCCACAAATCGTCTTTTGTTGCACGAATATCAGCATTTGTTAATAAATACAAGAATTCTAAAAATTCAACCGTGCCCACTTGCTTAGCAAAACGCTCAATCACTTCAAAATCACCAATATCTTGCTTTTGCGCAACCACTGACATAAGTAAATGTTTTTCAACTAATTTTGAAACCAGGTCAGTATCGCTTTTTTTTAATTGATGGTGCTGGCAAAATTCACGCGCATCAATTGCACCTAACTGAGCATGCTCCCCATCCCTGCCTTTAGCGATATCATGAAAAAGCCCTGCCAATAATAGCAATTCTGGTTTTTGGATGCCTTGTGCTATCTCACTACAAAGTGCAAACTCCTTGGCAAATTCAGGTACGAAAAAACGCCGCAAATTGCGAATCACAAACAATGTATGCTGATCCACCGTATAAGCATGAAATAAATCATACTGCATCAGCCCCATAATCTTGCCAAAAGCAGGAATGTAGTGCTCTAAAATACCATAACGATTCATGAGTTTTAACGCCTTATTAACCCCTTGATTTTGCTGTAATAATTCAATAAATAGGCGATTATTCTTGCGCTTTTTGTAATAATCAAAATCAATTAAATCAATGCTATTTTGCATTTGTCTAAGCGTTTTTGCACTAATGCCGCGCACATAATTATGTTTAGCAATGAGCAAAAATATTTCAATAAAAGCAGATGCTGTTTGGATAAAAATTTGCGTATCAATTGAATGAATATAACCATGACTAATCATAAAACGGCTATTCAAATGCTGCATGTTTAAAATCTCATCTTCTAATAATTGCAACAAAATATCATTAAGACGCGATACCCTAGTTACAGTTTGATAATAATCCTTCATGAAAGTCTCAACCGACAAAGAATCCCCATCGACATAATCTAGCATGGTTGCCACAGATTTTTGGTATTGGAATGCAAGCCTGTCTTCACGCCGATTAGCGATAATATGCAGTGCAAACCTAACTTTGAATAAAAATAATTGCGATGTTTTTAATAACTCATACTCAGTGATTGTTAAATATTGCTTGTCGATCAGTTCAAACAAAGTATTAACATCAAAATACCACTTTGCTACCCAAACAACTGTTTGAATATCTCTAAGACCGCCAGGGCTTTGCTTGATGTTTGGCTCTAAGTTATAAGCGGTATTGGAGAGGTTTTGGTGGCGATTGTGCTGCTCTTTTTGCTTTTCAGCTAAAAATGATTGGCTTGACCAAACACTAGATTTAATCACAGCCTTCATCTTAAAAAACAAAGACTTTTTACCTAAGATAACGCGAGATTCCAATAAATTAGTCACTACACTAAGATCATTAATCATACTAATGCAATCTTTCAAATCCCGAGTTGCATGCCCTACTTCCAAATCAAGATCCCATAAAAATGTTAAAAAGTTAGCAATTTTTTTCTGATAAGTGTCATGCGCACCATCAGGAATTAAAATCAACAAATCTATATCCGAATACGGATGCAATTCCTCCCTACCATAACCACCAACAGCCACCAAGCATAACTGGCTTGAAAGGTTAAAACTTTGCCAAATGTCCTTAAGTAATTGATCAACCCCTTCACTTCTAGCCAATACAAGTGTTTGAACTGTATTCGGATTATTTAAAAAATCCGCCTTGATTGAGTCTTGTAGTACTTGGTATTGCGTTTTAAATATTGATAAATCCACCATATTTTTATATCAAATCACTTAGGACATTATTTTTAACTATATGCAATCGCTCATTAATCATCTCTTTGACCCAACTATTAAGGCTTGTACCATCACTACTAGCTTTGGCAACTAATTTAGCATGGTCAATAGGATTAATATGAACAAGAACTTACCACTCATCGGCTTTTTAGACTCTTTGTTTTTCTTTATTACATATTTCTAAATAAAAATCCACTGATTTTTTAAATTTTTGTGCTAAGTTTTTAACACTATCAGACTCAAAAGTAATCAAAGTTGACGAGCTGATGTTAATCACCTCAAAGAATTTAATCTTCTTCGCTATAATGCGTTGCTGTCTCCTATCCGTTATAATCCATAAATAATCCTTGATCTTATTAATAAATATTTGTAATTTAATAACTACATATCGTTTAATCTCATTATTTGGATGAGGTTTATGTAAGATTATTTCTTCATTTTAATACCAAAGGCAATTCTTAAATCTTGTGTTTTACGATGTTTATTATTCACAGATAAATGATGCTAACATAAGACAAGAATAGTTTTATTTATATTGAAGCCTTTGTATAATTATCCATAAGGGGAGGAGGCTGTACGGTGGGTGATTATGCAAAAGTCTCATATTATAATTATAACCAAAGAGAATTTAATGACTGTTTATAACACTGCCAATCATTCACACCATTCACCATCGTAGCGTTCATTAACACCGCCCCACTGAGTGCCATCAATAAAGCAACACTATCACTGGCTTCAAACCTTATTTTATCGCCTGTGTCTAAAATCTCTAAATAAATATAAGTGTCGTCTTGGTATAACCCCTACTACAATCTTGCATATTGATATTTTGTCCAAATTTAAGCACATCATAACCATTCAACGCCAAGATTAAAGATATAATCCGCCTATGACTTTGTCATTGCCAGAGCCACCATTTAAAGTATCGTTACCTGCATGTCCATTTAGAGTGTCATTATGCTTTAATTCAAAACGATTGATTATCGCAGTATTTAGGACTATCTAAATCTAACATCATTACCAATAAAAATAACATCTATAGTTCTGATTAAATCTTAAAATATGACAGTTTGCTTTACAACTTGATTGAATTGATGCTCTTTAAGTGCTTGGTAAGCTTGTTCATACAAAGATTGGGAGTTAACTAAATTTTCTGTTCTAAAGCTATAAACTTTAACATCATCTCCTTCATCTCCTTCATCTGTTTGTTGCGTGGTTATTTTGCCAAGTATTACCGCCAAGCACCTGCTCGGTACTAATAGTTTCTAACAGAGCTAGATTTTACCTTAAACTATTATCAATACCAAAACGGATTAGCTCACCATAATTTTGTACATTTGTGCCTTCAATAAACTCAGCGTTAAAAGTAGATGGTTTAATCGCATCTTTGCTCCATTAATAAAGCACAGCATCAAAATCTTGTACTCGAATATAGTAGTTTTCTGTATTTATACATCATCAAAACTAAGGCTTCAATGCTATCACGAGCCTTTTGCCCATTTGACAGTGGTGTATTATAATGCTAAACAGTTCAGAACTATCGTCCATCTTACCATTGTTGTCGTGGTTAAAATACCAATAAAATCTTTTTTTATTGTTTTCGGCATAATTTTATGGTCAAATAATTTATTTTTACTATACAAGCAAGCGAATATTTAGAAAAATATTTTTGTACTATAATCTTTGAAAACTTATTGATAGTTAGTAAATAATCATTCTTTTAACCGATTTAATGATTTTTATAAATATGCTCAGTGTTTCAAAAGCTATTTTTTTAATCCTAGTTAAAGCTGACTCTTTCTACGCGATGTATGCTGACAGTCTGATATAGGCTTTAAATAAGCATTTCAAACTATTCGTTTTATTGCTGGGTAAGGAGTGTGTTTATTTAGTAACGGCTGTTTCTTTTAAAAATCAATTGCCATTTTTAAGCGTGATAGTGCTTTATCTTTGCCAACTAACTCAGCTACAATGTCGATACTACCTGCATTTCCGTTGCCACTTAGTGCAAGCCTAAAAGGCTGACCTACTTTACCAAAACCGATGTTAAGTTCAAAGCACACTTCTTTAACAGCTTGTTTGATGTTGTTGGCTTGCCAAGTGCTTAGGGCTTTTAGTTTTGTAAGTAAATGCTTGAGTGGCGCTTTATCTTTAAAGTGTTTTTTGGCGAGTTTTTCATCAAGAGTATCAAAATCTTGATAGAACATTTTTACTTCGCTTGCCATGCCAAGCAAGGTTTTACACCTATCTTGCAAGTGTTGAACAATTGTTTTAATATCAGGTGTATCCGTAACGGTAATTGCTTGATTTTGAAGATGCCAAGTTAGGTTATTAAGTAAATTCTCAACACTGGAATTTTTAATAGTTTCTTGATTGAACCATAAAAGCTTATCCTGATTAAAACTTGCAGGTGCCTTGTTGATGTTTTTTAATTCAAATAGTTTAACAATTTCATCCATAGAAAATATTTCTTGCTCACCATGCGACCAACCTAAGTGAGCTAAATAATTAAGCAAGGCTTCAGGCAAAAATCCTGCATCTCGATAAGCCATAATGTTCACAGCACTGTGGCGTTTTGAAAGGCGCGTACCATCACTACCTAAAATCATAGGCAAATGTGCAAATTCTGGCAAATCCCAATTTAACGCTTGATAAAGGTTAATTTGTTTAGGGGTGTTGTTGATATGGTCATCACCACGAATAACACAATCAATTTGCATGTCATGATCATCAACTACCACGGTTAAATTATAAGTTGGTGTGCCATCGCTGCGAGCAATAATTAAATCGTCCAATTCTTTATTATTGATTGAAATTTGCCCTTTAACCACATCATTAAAAATCACCAACCCTTCCTCTAGGTTGTTAAAACGCACAACGCCAATATTTAGGCCTTTATCCCGACAACAACCATCGTACTTGGCCTTTTTGCCTTGTTTGGTTAAATCTTCACGCAAGATTTGTAAGCGCTCTTTAGAGCATTCGCAATAATAAGCTTTTTTTTCATCTAATAGTTGTTGAACAACTTGCTTGTACCTGTCAAAACGATCTGTTTGATAAAAAGGTCCTTCATCGTAGTCAAGCCCAAGCCAATCCATGCCTTGTAAAATCGCATCAACGGATGCTTGAGTTGAGCGTTCTAAATCTGTATCTTCAATACGTAGTACAAATTTACCATGTTGCTTTTTAGCCCAAGCCCAAGCAAATAATGCAGTTCTGGCACCACCGATATGTAGGTAGCCTGTAGGGGATGGGGCAAATCTTGATTTCATTATTCATTTTTCTTATTTTTATAAGTTGATTTTATCAGCCCTATCAAACCAATATTGCGCTTTTTCTAAATCTTCTTTAACTTCTTTACCATCTTCATACAGCATGCCCAATGTATACATCGGACCAGGAATGCCAAACTCAGCACCTTTTTCAAACCACTCAATGGACTTTGTAATGTCTTTTTCTACACCTTCGCCAGTCATATATGCCACACCTAGCATGTGATGAGCAAATGCATGGTCTTGACTTGCTGCTTGTAGGAGGTTTTCAAACCCTAAGGGTTGGTTTTCAACCATGCCTAAGCCGTTCATTTGCATCATGCCAACACGCCACAGCGCTTCAGCATTGCCTTTTGTGGCAAGTGGGGCTAATAATTGATATGCCATAGTGAAATTTTTAGTATCAAAGGCAGTAATACCGCTGAATAAATCTGCATCATATATGTCTATATTACTTGAATTTGGCATATCTTTCTCTAATATAAAAAAAGTAATTAATTTTACACTGTTATAATATATTTTGTATTCGCTAAATAGTCGTTGTAACACCATGGAATTTAACCAACAAGAAACAAGCCATAACAGTATTGTTTCTGTTGAAGAATACCATGTTAACTTAGCACACACACAGCTTAAAATCCCTTGTTTTATTTCTTCTCATCATTGTTGTGAAGTTAGTATGACTCATCTTGATGATATTGATAAAGTTTCATTATTCCCTCTGTCTAATCAAGATGATATTGATTTGTTAATTATCGGCACAGGTACAACGCACCAGTTTTTACATCCAAAACAACAAGTATCCATTCGGCAAATGGGTATTGGTACCGAAAGTATGAACAATAAATCAGCTTGTCGAAGTTTTAACTTGCTATTGTCTGACGCTAGATCGGTTGGTTTGCTGTTATTATGAAATTATTAAGTATTGCACAAATACGCCATTATTGGTATTACTTTAAGATGGACACGCCTTTATTTTTACTAATTATGGCACTCAGTGGATTTGGACTTGTTGTGCTTTATTCAGCCTCAGCTGGTTCTATGCAAATCATTTATAAACAAGTGTTTCACTTTATGCTAGCAATTGGTGCAATGTTGGTAATTGCTCAAATACCGCCTTATCAACTTAGGCGTTTTTCTCCTTACTTAATGCTGTTTGGTATCTTTTTGCTGATTTTGGTTTTAATTTTTGGCTCCAGTGGTGGTGGCGCTCAACGCTGGCTTAATTTAGGTTTTATACGCTTTCAACCTTCTGAAATTATGAAAATTATCGTCCCTATTGCCATTGCCTCAATTCTGAGTGAAAAAACACTACCACCAAAATCACTGCCTGTTTTTTTATCCATTGCTGCCATTGTTTCAATCGTAATACTCATTGCCAAACAACCAGATTTGGGCACGTCGCTATTAATTGGCGCTTCTGGTTTTTACGTGTTGTTTTTTTCAGGCATTCGTGTTCAAATTCTTAAAAATAATTGGTTAAATTTTGCACTGATTTCATCAATCATCGCCTCAGGTGCTTATGTTGCATGGAACTATCTATTAATGGGTTATCAAAAAAAACGTATCCTAACTTTAATTGACCCAGGTTCTGACCCGTTAGGCTCTGGCTATCACATCTTGCAATCAAAAATTGCGATTGGCTCTGGCGGTTTGGTTGGTAAGGGTTTAGAGCAAGGCTCCCAATCCCAACTTAATTTTCTACCTGAACATGCAACTGATTTTATCTTTGCTGTGATTGCTGAAGAGTTGGGCTTTATGGGTGTCATATTTTTATTCACCTTATATGGGCTAATTATTTACCGATTATTGCTCATTTCTTTTCAATCAGAAGATAATTTTTCAAAACTATTAGGTGCAAGCTTAACCCTTATCTTCTTTACTTATATTTTTGTTAATGTTGGCATGGTGTCTGGGCTATTACCTGTAGTGGGTGTGCCATTACCACTGATTAGCTATGGTGGCTCATCACTCATCACTCTAATGTCTAGCTTTGGCATTATCATGGCAATTCGTAAACACAAAACACCAAGATACTTGCAAAACTAATGCGCACATTCTTGCTTTTATTTATTTGCTTTTCTGGCTCGATTATTGCTAAAACTTTACCAGCAACTAACTTTCAAGCAACCCATAACTTTATTAATAAAATGGTAAATAATCATCAATTCAACAAAGATGAATTGATGATTATTTTTTCAAAAATTGAACTAACGCTTGCAGAAAAAAAGAAAAAAAGAAAAAAAGAAAAAACCATGTCTTGGGATAAATACAGAGCTTTGTTTATTACTGAGCAGCGTATTAAAGATGGCATTAACTTTTGGCAAGATAACTTAGCAACACTTAAACGCGCTGAAAGTAAATACAATGTACCTGCAGAAATCATAGTTGCTATTTTAGGTATTGAGACTAACTATGGCAATAGAAAAGGCACGCATCCAACTTTAGAAACGCTAGCAAAACGAGCATTTGGTAATTATAGAAGGAAAAAATTCTATCAAAAAGAGTTAAAAGAATTCCTGCTTATGTCACGTGAAAACGTCATTCCGCCTTTATCCATACAAGGCTCTTATGCAGGTGCAATGGGCTATCCACAGTTTATTGCCAGCTCTTATAGATACTACGCTGTTGATTTTAACCATGATGGTAAGATTGATTTATTCTCAAATCCTGTTGATGCAATCGGCTCTATTGCTAATTATTTTGATCAGCACCAGTGGCATGATGGAGGTGAATTTGCAAGACCTATTGCACTTCAATCAAGCCACTTAAAACACGCCAGATTAAGCACTAACAAACCTAAAAAAAATACTCAGTACTGGCGCAATAAAGGTTTGGATATTTACCAAGACATTCAGAATAAAACCAAATTAGCATTTATCAGCCTGCCACAAGATGAAATCAATGAAACTTGGCTCACTTTTTGGAATTTTTACGTGCTAACGCGTTATAATCACGACAATAGATATGCTATGGTAGCTTACCAACTATCAATCAAGTTAAAACAAGCATTCAATCAACTAAACAACTAATACTTTATGCAATATCAATCAATCGTCAAACCCCTAGTCATTCTTATATTCTCCCTTGCCTTAAATACTCAAGCAGCAATTTTTATCACCCCTAAAGCACCAGAAATATCCGCTGCTGCTTATAGTATTATTGATTACAATTCTGGCAAAATCATTGCAAGTAGCAAACAACACGATAAGCACGCACCAGCAAGTCTAACCAAACTAATGACAGCCTATGTTGTTTTCCAACTTATTAACGATGGTCGTATCAGTTTAGAAGACAAAGTGCGTATCAGCAAAAAAGCGTGGAAAACAGGCGGCTCAAAAAGTTTTGTAGAAGTGGGTAAAACCATTAAGCTTGAAACATTGCTTAAAGGCATGATTATTCAATCTGGTAATGACTCTGCTGTCGCCTTGGCTGAACATATTGCAGGAACTGAAGGTACATTTGCTACTTATATGAATGAATATGCGCGTCAACTTGATATGAATAATTCTTGGTTTGAAAATGCTTCTGGCTTGCCAAATGATAATCAATACACCACTGCGGCTGATATAACACTATTAGTGACAGCAACAATTAGAGACTTTCCCCAATTCTATCCGTGGTACTCACAAAAAGAATTTACTTACCATGGTATTAAACAACGCAATCGAAATAAATTATTATGGAGCGACCATACGGTAGATGGGCTAAAAACTGGGTTTACTAAAAAAGCAGGTTATAACTTAGTAACCAGTGCCAAACGTGTTGGCATGCGTTTGATTTCTGTTGTTTTGGGGTCTAGTAGCGTGAACGCTCGAACCTCACAAACACAAAAAATTCTTGATTACGGCTTTCGCTTTTTTGAAACCCAAACCATTAAAGACATTAAAAAAGAAGTACCCATTGCTAGCTCAACCAAAGACACACTAAAGGTAGGTACGTCAAAAGCGACCAGCTTCACTCTAGCACGTGGTCAGTTCAAACTTTCAGACCAGGTGATGCAACTTGATACAGCCTTGTCAGCACCTATCAATAAAGGTGATGTTGTTGGCAAATTACTCATCCAATTTGAAGGCAAAACCATGGTAAGTATTCCATTAGTTGCACTTGAAGATGCACAACAAACAGGCTTGTTCCCACGCATGCTTGAAGCTATTGGGTTTTAGTGGTATTTTTAAACGGCAAATTTATTGAAAAAGACCAAGCACATATTTCTGTAATGGATAGAGGTTTTTTATTTGGCGATGGTGTTTATGAAGTAATTCCTGTTTATAACAACAAAATATTTTGCCTTAATGCACATTTATTGCGCTTGCAGACAAGTCTTGATTCAGTCAAAATTAAAAACCCATATAATCTAAAGGAATGGGGTGATATTCTAAGCAAACTTCTCGGCTTTTATAATAATCAAGAGCAATCAATTTACTTACAAATAAGTCGTGGTATAAGTAACGAACGCAAACACAGTTCTAGCGATTTAACACCAACGGTTTATATCGAATCCAATCCCTTACTAATCAAAAACAAGCAAGCGTTCAAAGCAGGCTTTTCAGCCATCACCCAGCCAGATATTCGCTGGCATCGATGCGACATTAAATCCATTTCTCTTTTGGCCAATGTCATGTATTCACAACAAGCAAAAGAAAAAAATGTTGAAGAGGTTATTCTTTATCGAGACAATCAAGTGACTGAAGGTGCAACTTCTAATGTATTTATAATCAAAGATGGCACACTATTTACCCATCCGACTAGTGTTCATATCCTATCTGGCATTACTCGCGATTTAGTACTAGAAAGCGCAAGAGCGTGCCACATCCCTATTAAGAAAGTTTCATTTTCAATGGATGAATTAAGCGCCGCAGACGAGCTGTGGATTTCTAGCTCCACACGTGAAATCATGCCCATTATTCAAGTTGATGACAAGTTAATCAACCGTGGTAATATTGGCAATGCTTGGGGCTGTGTTTATGACTACTACCAAAGTTTAAAAAATGCATGATAAGCGTCTAGATAAACTAGGCAATTGGCTTGAAAGTTTCTTTGGTCATCAAGATTTTGCACTCACACGTGCAAGTGATGATGCCAGTTTTCGTCGTTATTTTAGAGTTCAATATCAGCAAGAAACTCTTATTGCTATGGATGCACCACCCTCAAAGGAAAGCACCGAATCTTTTATCAAAATTGCCAAACTGCTTAATCAGCATAATATTCACGCACCAAAAATCATCAATACAGATTTAGAACAAGGTTTTTTACTGTTGGAGGATTTAGGCTCAACTACTTTTTTACAAGCCTTAAATGGGAATTTTAATCTTGATTTATACAAAATAGCCATTGACGAACTCATCAAAATACAAATCATTAACACCCAAGACCTAGCACTTAAAAAATACGACAAACAACTGCTCAATGCTGAAATGCAACTACTGATAGATTGGTACTTGCCTAAAACGCTATCCAATACCCATCTTCAAAATTTACAAGCTATTTTTGGGCTATTGTCTGACAATGCACTTAATTCAAAACAAGTGTTTGTACATCGTGATTATCATTGTCGTAACTTAATGATGCTAAAAAATAATGATTTAGCTATGATTGATTTTCAAGATACACTCATTGGCTCAAATACTTATGATTTATGTTCACTGCTTAAAGATGCTTACTTTGAATTGAAACTCTTTGAATTACAAACACTTTTGCAATACTATTACGACCAAGCCAATATTGATACTGAATTTCCTAAATTTGAAAAACAGTTTGAATTGATGGGGTTACAACGTCATTTGAAAATATTAGGCATCTTTAAACGCCTGTCAATTAGAGACAACAAACACCAGTACTTAAATGACTTACCATTGGTTAAAAAATATGCACAACAAACAGCCAATAAATACCCAGAATTTACACCCCTTAAAGAGGTCTTATGTTTGGCATGATTTTAGCAGCAGGTCGAGGCAAACGTATGATGCCGTTGACCAAAAATATACCAAAACCCTTAATCAAGGTTCAGGGTTTAACACTCATTGAACACTCAATTAATACCTTAAAAAATACTGGAATCAGCAAAATAGTCATCAATATTTCATATTTAGGCGGGCAAATTAAGTCTTATCTTGGCAATGGCTCAAAATTTGGTGTCAATATTCACTACAGCAACGAGTCAAAAGGCGCACTAGAAACTGCGGGCGGTATTATGAAAGCATTGCCCTTATTAGGCATTAAACCTTTTGTTATCATTAATAGTGATGTGCTTTGTGATTATGACTTATCGAACCTAATACTCCCAACAAATTCACTGGCTCATCTTGTACTAATTGACAACCCTAAACACAATCCAGCAGGTGACTTTTCATTAAACGATACTCAATTAACCCTAATAAACAAAAAAACTTACACCTTTTCTGGTATCGGCGCTTATCACCCTGATCTATTTAAACCTTATTTATTCGAGAAAAAATTAGCACTCTCAAAGGTGCTAAAAGCAACCATCGCTAAAAATCAAATTAGTGCAGAACACTATGCTGGTTACTGGCAAGATATAGGCACACCAAAACGTTTAGAATTAGCCAACAAATAAATCAGACTAAATGTAAAATAACTTACTGATAGTATCAAGGGTGTGCCGACAATAAATGGTTATGAACCCCGCCAGATCTGGAAGGAAGCAACGGTAATAATTTTTTTGTGTGTTGGATGGTATTCTTGGTGCTATCACTTTTAATATAATCAGTCCTATTTTTGATGAGTGAACATTATCAAGTTTTAGCTAGAAAATATCGCCCGCATTCTTTTGCTGAATTGGTAGGTCAAACGCACACTAAAAAAACCCTAATCAATCTACTTGATGCTAATAATTTGCATCACGGTTTTTTATTCACAGGCACGCGTGGTGTTGGCAAAACCACGATTGCCAGAATCTTTGCTAAATCTATTAACTGTGAACAAGGCATTAGTTCAACCCCATGTGGTAAATGCCCTACTTGTATTGAAATTGACAAAGGTCAATCAATTGATTTAATTGAGCTTGACGCTGCCTCACACACAGGGGTTGATAACATGCGCGATATTTTAGAAAATGTGCAATATATGCCAAGCAAGAATCGTTATAAGATTTATCTTATCGATGAGGTGCATATGCTGTCCAAAAGCAGTTTTAATGCCCTTTTAAAAACCCTTGAAGAGCCACCAGAACATGCTAAATTTTTATTAGCAACTACAGATTCACAGAAACTACCTCTAACTGTTTTATCGCGTTGCTTGCAATTCACATTACAACAACTGACCCATGATGAAATTCTAGGTCAGCTAAAATTTATCATGGATGCCGAAGCGTTAAGCTATGAAGAATCAGCCCTTGGTCAAATTGCTGATTTTGGCAATGGCTCAATGCGCGATGCACTGAGTTTGCTTGATCAATCAATCTCTTATGGCAAAGGCACAGTAACCAATGCTGACATTAAAGCCATGTTGGGCTTGGTACATCATGACGATATTATTAAATTAGCAACACATTTATTTAACCAAGATGCCAAAGCGGTGATTAATTTTATTAAAGATTTGTCTCATCGTAGTGAAAATCTTACCAATGCACTTAAAGATTTAAGTTCATTATTTCATAAAATATCTATTGCACAAATTGTTGATATTGAAAGTAACAAAACCATTCAAAACCTTAGCACACAAATATCAAACTTTGATTTACAAATTTTTTATCAAATGTCAATCAACGGCTCTAAAGACATGGCACTAGCCCCTAGCGAGCAAATTGGGTTTGAGATGACGCTACTTAGAATGTTGGTATTTCGCAGTGACGCTCAACTCGATGCAGAAGAAATATCAAACGTTGTAGAACCCACTACTCTTGATATTAACAATCAACAACAATGGGAAACACTTACCCAAGCGCTAGAATTTAAAGGCGGTGCGCAAATTCTGGTAGAAAACACACTGTTTGACAATGTTAGTAGCACAACATTAACACTAACGTTGGACAATCAATTTGCTAATTTACTAAGTGATCATGTACAAAAAAGTATGTTAACAACACTTAGACAAAAATTTTCAACATTAAATTTGGTAATTAACCTTGGTAAGCCCAATGCTCAAACATTGGCGCAAAAAAAAACTCAAGTACATAATGAAAAAATGAAAAAAATACAAGAACAATTTTTAAACGATAGAGGTGTGCAAAAACTAGAAAGAACATTCGATACAAAAATTAATATTAACTCAATTAAGGAGATTAACCATGTTTAAAGGCGGAATGGCTGGAATGATGAAAAAAGCACAACAAATGCAAGAGAACATGAAAAAGGCACAAGCAGAAATAAAAAAATCTATCCGCCACTGGAAAAGCTTCTGGTAGCTGCGTTGAGATTACCTTAAATAGTGAACACATAGTAACTGATATTAAAATCCTTGATGAAGCGATGAATGATAAAGAACTACTTGAAGATTTAATCCTTAGCGCAATGAACGATGCTGTTAGACAAATCTCTGACGCCTTATCTGCTAAAATGAAAACTGCCACAGGCGGTATGAACTTGCCTTTCTAATGATTGAACCACTCAACAAAGCCTTCTGTGCATTGCCTGGTGTGGGCAGTAAAACCGCACAACGTTTTGTTTATCATCTATTAGAACGCAATCGTGAAGGCGGTATGAATCTTGCCAAAGCGTTAGTTGATGCTATGGAGCACGTCAAACACTGCACCTCATGCCGAACATTGAGTGAAAAAATCTTATGTCATATTTGTGCTAGTGAAGTGCGTGATGCTTCACAATTATGCGTTGTAGAAATACCAACTGATATACATGCCATCGAACAAAGTGGGGTTTATAAGGGTAAATATTTTGTCCTTAGCGGTTACCTATCCCCTATTGATGGTATTGGTGCGTCTGAATTGGGCTTAGATAAGCTAGAACAAAAATTAACCAACCAAAATATAAAAGAAATTATTCTAGCAACCAATGCCACAGCAGAAGGCGAAGTAACTGCTCATTATATTGGCAGTATGGCTAAACAATTTGACATTCAAATCACCCGAATCGCTCATGGCATTCCAATTGGTGGTGAATTAGAATACGCTGATATCAATACCATTGCCCACGCACTATCAGGTCGTAAAAAGTACGATTAAAATATCTAACACTTTTTGTGTAAAAAATTAATAGATTTTTCTAAATCACTCACTCACAATATTGTGTGTAAAACTCTCATATGAACATCATTATAAACACTAAATTAATGACAGATACATCCACTCATTGGGATAATATTTACCAAAATCAAGAACACGTTCAAGTAAGCTGGCATCAAGCTCAGTCAATCATTTCGCTTGATTGGGTTTTAGAATTTACAAGTAGCGCCTTAAGCGCCGTTAAAAAGTGACTTAAAAACCACGCTAAAAAAGTTCATTTTTACCATGAAAATATATTAGAATTTAAATCTAATCATCAGTTTTCATTCTCACCCAGTTGTCTCAAGTTGTGTTCAGAGCTTAATATTGTTCAATATGATGTAAAAAAAATCATGCAATTATTAGGCAACAACTTTAAGTTAATAAAAACCACTTCTGAAATTCACCCCGCCCAAATAACAATACGCAAGATGTTAATCTATTTCTTTGAAATAAGAAATAGATTAACACTGTAGCTTTGTTTTTAAGATCACTCTTTTATAGTAATTTTATCTACCCGTAATTCTTGTTTCACGCCTTGCCTATCTAAGAAAATTAAAAATTCTTCTGTGGATTTGATGATGATATTTTTTGGCCTAATTACTTGAACAACTTTATCAATAAGAATTTCTATGGATTGTGAGTGCATAATGGCTAACTCATAAATACTATGATCTTCGTAGGAGATTTGATAAGTAGCTTTTCATTGTTTTTTGATTAATAAGAGCTTATCAATACGGCTCATTTGCTTAATTTCGTACTCACGCTTAAACGCTTGGCTTTTATTATTTTCTTTTTCTTGATAAATCAACTCACAAAGCGTGTATGCATGTATATATTTTGTCCTACTTTTTATCTCACCATTATGTTATCTGATACGTCTGCTAATATCATTGCTAACACCACAATGAAGTAAATACACAAAGCAAGCTTTATTAACCAATTCAATTTTGATGATATAGTATAATGACGAAGTTTAATCCATCTCGTTACTTTAATGGAAAAAACTTACAATCCTGAACAAATTGAAGCAAAATTTCGTTCACTTTGGGAAGATAAAAACCTATTCTCATCTGATTCAAACACCACTAGCAAAAATGCATATTGCATTATGCTGCCACCCCCAAATATTACAGGTTCATTACACATGGGGCATGCTTTCCAACATACGATTATGGACATACTAACGCGCTATCATCGTGCAAATGGCGAGCAAACCCTTTGGCAACCAGGTACAGACCATGCAGGCATTGCCACACAAATGTTGGTTGAGCGTCAATTAGCAGTGCAAGAGATGACTCGTCATAAACTTGGTCGGGATAAATTTATTGACAAAATTTGGGATTGGAAAGCACAATCTGGTGGCACAATCACTTCACAAATGCGAAGGCTTGGCTCGTCAGTTGATTGGAAAAAAGAGCGATTTACCATGGATAAAGGCTTGTCTAGTGCTGTTAAAAAAGTATTCATACAACTCTTTGAAGAAGGATTGATTTATCGTGGTAAGCGTTTGGTCAATTGGGATCCAATATTACACACTGCTGTATCTGACCTTGAAGTCATTAGCACCGAAGAACAAAGCTCACTTTGGCAGATGCGTTATCCTATTACTAATAGTAATGAGGTAATAGTTGTTGCAACCACACGTCCTGAAACCATGCTAGGCGATAGTGCCGTTGCTGTTCATCCTGATGATAAGCGTTATACACATCTGATTGGTAAAACCATTGATTTACCCCTAAGCAATCGAAAAATTCCAATCATTGCAGACAATTATGTCGATATGACATTTGGCACAGGCTGCGTTAAAATCACCCCTGCTCATGACTTTAACGACTATGAAATAGGGCTACGCCATCATTTAGATATTATTAACATCTTAACTGATGATGCTAGAATTAATAACGTGGTTGATAGTGCCTACATAGGTATGGATAGATTTAAAGCACGCAAGCAAATCATTCAAGATTTAGATAATCAGAATTTACTAGAAAAAATTGAGCCACATAAATTAATGATACCGCGTAGTGATAGAACAAATGCGGTTATTGAGCCTTATTTAACCGACCAATGGTTTGTTAAAACCAAACCGCTGGCCCAGCCTGCCATTGATGCGGTTAAAAGTGGAGAGATTCGTTTTATTCCTGAAAATTGGAACAAAACTTATTTTAACTGGATGGACAACATTCAAGATTGGTGCATCTCTCGCCAAATTTGGTGGGGACATCGCATTCCTGCATGGTATGACGATAAGGGTAATATCTTTGTTGCAGACTCACTTGAACAAGCACAAAAACAAGCAGGAGAAGGTATAATACTCACTCAAGATGAAGATGTACTTGATACTTGGTTTTCCTCCGCCTTATGGCCATTTTCAACACTAGGATGGCCCGAAAAAACACCTGATTTATCACGTTTTTATCCAACTAATGTGTTGATCACTGGCTTTGATATTATCTTTTTTTGGGTGGCTCGCATGATCATGTTTGGGCTTAAATTTACAGGTAAGGTACCTTTCAAAGACATTTATATCACTAGCTTAATTAAAGATGGACAAGGGGAAAAAATGTCCAAATCCAAAGGCAATGTGCTTGACCCAATTGATTTAATTGATGGCATTACTTTGCAAGATTTACTCAGAAAACGCACGCAAGGGTTAATGCAGCCCAAAATGGCAGAAAAAATCAAAAAGCAAACCAAAAAAGAGTTTGCTGATGGCGTTCCCGCCTTTGGCACTGATGCGTTACGCTTTACTTTTGCTACCTTGGCTTCTTTTGGTTGTGATATTAAGTTTGATTTAAAGCGAGTTGAGGGGTATCGCAATTTTTGCAACAAACTTTGGAATGCTTCACGCTTCGTGTTGATGAAACTTGAGGGGGAAAACATTGATATTAATGCACAATTATCAACCGCTGACGAATGGATTTTATCTCGCTTACAAAACACCAAAACTAACGTTGAAGAACATTTAAATAGTTATCGTCTTGATTTAATGAGCCAAACCCTATATGAGTTTGTTTGGCACGACTATTGCGATTGGTATCTTGAATTATCTAAGCCGTTATTACAAAATGATACGACCAAAGCAGGCACACAAGCCACTTTAATCAAAGTGTTAAACGAAATAGTAACCTTGCTACACCCTATCATTCCATTTATCACTGAGGAAATCTTTGAGCAATGCAATGTCATTATAAGCTGTAATAGCACGAGTTTAATGACTCAATCTTATCCAAAGGTAGTTAAGAGCTTAATATCTACCAAAGCCGAGGTAGAAATTAAATGGCTACAAACCTTTATTTTAGGCGTTCGCCAAATTCGTGGTGAAATGAACATTCCACCTTTAAAACCACTACCTTGTTTTGTGCAAAACTTTAACGCTACGGATGAACAATATCTGGTTAACAACATGAGTATTCTAAATTCACTGGCAAAAATGGAAAGTATTGACAAACTAACTACTATCAAACAAGCACCAGAATCGGCCACTGCCTTGGTTAATGGTATGAAAATTTTCATTCCATTAGCTGGTTTGATTGATAAAAATCAAGAAATTGCGCGTCTTAATAAAGAAATTGAAAAATTAGAAAAGCAAAAAAGTCAGTTTGAGGGTAAATTAAACAATGAAAATTTTATAAAAGGCGCACCTGAAACAATCATCAATATAGAAAAAGAAAGACTAGCTGTAACACTGTCTACTATTAATAATTTCAACAATCAACTTAAAAAAATATCCAGCTTATGAATTTGATTAAACATTTATTATTAACACTTATATTACTTGGCACACTTGCTAACGCCAGGTCATTTGTCTACATCACTGACCAAGTGGATATTCCAATGCGCGAAGACAAAACATTTGGTAACAATATAGTGCGCTCCTTATCTTCTGGCTCAAAACTCTCCATCCTGCAAGCCACTGAAGACGGTTGGACTCAAGTTAAGTATGAAAACTCAATAGGTTGGATCATTTCAAGATACTTATCCAACAATCCATCCGCAAGAGTACAACTAGAAAAGCTTAGACAAAGCCACAACGCTAACCAATTACTAACCACCAAGCAAAGCAAAAGAAACACAGAACTTGAAAAACAAGTTAAAACACTAAAAAGTAAAAATACTGGGCTTTCTATGCAAATTAGCAAATCTCAAGCTGAAAAGCAACACATTGAGCAAATTTATCAAGATGCATTAAAACTTGAACATTCTAACGAAAGGCTCGCCACACAAGTATTACAACTAAAAACTGAGATTCAACTATTAGAAAGCAACAGCACCGCCACGCAAGAATCCAGTTCTCGCAATTGGTTCATTGTAGGTGGCTTGGTGTTATTTTTTGGCATGATAATAGGTTTCATTTTTCCAAACTTTGTTAAACGCAGGAGATATCAATGAATTTACTAAAAACCGCATACACATTTGATGATGTATTACTAGTCCCCGCACACTCAAAAACTATGCCAAAAGAAGTGAGCTTAACAACGCAATTAACTAAAAATATCACGCTTAATACCCCCATTCTTTCAGCAGCAATGGACACCGTCACCGAGTCCAAACTGGCCATTGCCATTGCCCAAGAAGGTGGTATTGGTATTATTCATAAAAATATGTCAATAACAGACCAAGCCAATGAGGTGCGTCGCGTCAAACGTTTTGAATCAGGCATTATTAGAGAACCGATCACCATTTCACCAAAAGCAACCATTGCTGACGTCTTTAAAATGCAACAGCAACACAACATTTCTGCCTTGCCTGTGCTTGAAGGTAATATTATTGTTGGCCTAGTGACAGGTAGAGATGTAAGATTCGAAACCCGTTTGGGTGAATTGGTTAAAAACGTCATGACCCCACAAAATAAATTAATTACCGTTCAAGAAGGCACAGACATAAGCGAGGTAAGGTCGTTATTACAAAAACACCGCATTGAGCGGGTTGTCATAACCGATGATACCTTCAAGCTTAAAGGTATGATTAATGTCAGCGACATTCAAAAATCAACAAACTTTCCCAATGCCTGCAAAGACTCAGAAGAACGTTTGCGCGTAGGTGCTGCTGTTGGTGTTGCTATTGGTACAAGCAAGCGTATTGATGCACTTGTTGAAGCGGATGTGGACGTTATTGCTATTGACACTGCTCATGGACACTCTCAAGGCGTGCTTAATAGAGTTGCAAAAACCAAAAGAAAACACCCAAACTTGACTATTATTGCCGGCAATATCGCCACAGGTGCAGCGGCACTAGACTTAGTCAAAGCAGGTGCAGACTGTGTAAAAGTGGGTATTGGTCCAGGCAGTATTTGTACCACTCGCATTATTGCTGGTGTAGGTGTGCCACAAATCAGTGCTATTTCTGAAATAGCAGATGCACTCAAAGGCACGGGCATACCAATTATTGCCGATGGTGGTATTCGCTATTCTGGCGACATTGCCAAAGCATTCGCTGCTGGCGCATACTGCGTTATGCTAGGCTCAATGCTAGCGGGCACTGAAGAATCTCCAGGCGAGGTCGAACTTTATCAAGGTCGTTCTTACAAATCCTACCGTGGCATGGGCTCATTAGGCGCAATGAATCAAGCACATGGTTCATCTGATCGCTATTTCCAATCAGACTCTAAGGCTGACAAATTAGTACCAGAAGGCATTGAAGGTCGCGTTCCATTTAAAGGCTCTATGCGCCCTATCATTCACCAGATGATTGGTGGCGTTAGATCTTCTATGGGCTACATTGGTTGTGATACGTTAGAAAAAATGCGCACAAACGCACAATTTGTACAAGTCACCTCAGCAGGTATGGTTGAATCCCATGTTCACGATGTATCTATTACAAAAGAAGCACCAAACTACCATCAATAATCATCAGGCTTCCTTGCTAATATTTCTTTTGCTTGTTTAACCAAAAAGTACCGCAAAGATGATTCATTTTGGAAAAATCTCTGAGCAAGAATTTTTAACCAATTACTGGCAAAAAAAGTCAGTGTTAATCAAACTAAGCACTGCCTAATTTTATCACACCCCTGATGAATTAGTCGCCCTTCCACTCGAAGAAGAATTTGAATCAAGGTTAATTACTAGCTCAATCGCTAATCAAGAATGGGTCGCTAAGCAAGAGTCCATTTTTCGAAAATACATTTGCCAATTTGCCAGAACAAGACTGGATACTATTAGTCCAAGGGGTTGATAGGTACATTGATGAAGTGCATCAACTCATCAAACAATTTGATTTTATACCGCGTTGGCGATTTGACGATGTTATGATATCCTATGCCACTTTAGGCGACAGTATCGGTCCGCACATGATTATTACGATGTATTTTTACTATAAGACAGTGACAAACGTCGCTGGTATATTTGCACTGTGAATTAGATAATTACTTGGTCAATATGCCACTTAGAATCATGAAAATTTTTGAACTCGAGCAAGTGTTTGATGTCGAATCAGGGGGTGTACTTTATATGTCGCCTAAAATTGCACATCACGGCGTTGCCTTAAATGACAATTGCACCACTTTATCATTCGGCTATCGTACTTACTCAGCCAAAGAAATATATGAATCTATTAACAAGTCCTGCCTAATAAAATAAACAAATCAATACTACCAAAGACCTACACAAACTTTCCCGCTCTTCTCAATTCTACCATCAAACAAGCCAATAAAATTCTTAACATAAGTGCTCATGAATTTGCCAAGTTTGTCACCAAACTTGATATCCTAGATAGTCAAAATTTCGAGCTTGATATTCAAATAGAAAATACACACTATAAGCTTCAACCTATTTGCAAAATAGCCTACTTACTAGAAAACAACTTCACTAAAGTATTTATCAACGGTGAAATGTTTAATCCTAAAGTCCATAATACTAACATTGTGTTACAACTTTGTAACACTAGACAAACCCAAAATACACAACTATCTGAACAACTGTTCAAATTGAACTTATTACAAATAATTACCTAAAATAATAGTAAGATGTTGTAATTTAGTATCTAGTTTATTAGGGAAACTTCATAGCGCCTTCTTTATGATGCTAAATGGTTTTAAGCTAATTATTTGCACCAGATACTGCTCGTATTTATTGAAGTTAAAATGAAAGACCTTATTTACAGGTTTAAAAACTTATTGGAGCACTGTGTCACTATTTCCTTATCCGTTACTGGATAATATAATCAAAAACGATTTTTGGACGTTTTGTTGATGGATACAGTCGTTATAGTACGAGATACTGCCTTAAAAGTCAAAAAAAATTTCATAATGTAAATAATACATAAGAAACAATAACAGTATTTATAGATGATTCAATATTAATTGATAATAATAAAGTTATAATTGTTATTTTATTTGACCAGCTAAAATTATATAAAAAGTACAATTCATGGCCAATATTCAAAATTATGTAATATAAAATACCCTAATATAACTGCATATATTATCAAATAAAATAATAGAAAAATTTTTAAAATAACTCAAAATAATACTATTTTTCATAAGGGAAAGTTTGATAGACTTTTGATCCAATCAAACTAAGTAAACTTTGTGGCGAAGATGATTTACTACTTGAAAAATCTACCACATTACTCTGTACCGTAGGATTGTTCATAAATACCATCAAGTGCGTATCTTATCAAAGATAGTAGGTGCATAACGACCCAAACTTACCAAACCTATCAAACCTACATATGCACCACCTCCTAGTTTTGCTGCAATACCCCCTGCTGTTGCTGTAATAATGGTATCTGTAATTCTATTATCTGTTTTAGGTGTGTAGTCTCCTACCAAAAAGCCTACATACCCGCACGTAAACCCCTCTTTAAAATTTCCATCTAAGATTTGACTACTTGCCCCTTGAGCAAAGCCTATTTGTGCACCTTAGGTAATTGCGGTTAGTGTTTCACCAGTTGCTCCAATAGCACCGCCTAAATGCAGACGCTTAGAAATCAATTCTTTCTATGTTACTTGGTGGATAAATATTGAAGCTAACTGCTGAAAATGTTAATAAAATAACAATACCAATGGTCATTACCATCGAAATATAAATCCATTTTTTTCTGTGTTATCTAATATGTATAACAAACTCCTAATTAACAGGTCCACGACTTAAAAAAAGTAAATAAAAGAAAAAGCTAGTCAGCAATAAAGAATACTGTATAAGTTTCACTAGGTTTAGCGTATAATATTTGATCTTGTGTCATCTGTGAATCAGACATTTTTTTTATCTCTCCCCTGTATGTTTACAATTGGTAAGAATTTTATTAAATCAAGCATTATAAAATTAAACTAAAATTTAACAAGTTAACAATGATTAAAAAACACCTTATATTTGTATTATTTATCCTATTATCAGGCACAATAAGTGCTAATATCTTTGTTGAACACATTGTGGAAAATGATTTTTTTGAAGTGAGAGACGATATTGCTTTTGCCATCACGGGACAAGGTTTGGTAATTGCTCATCGTTCTGATGTTGCTACTATGCTTAACCGAATTAGTAAAGATTTGGCACAACAAGCAATAAACATGACAAAGTTTGCAATGCCAAATCCATTAAAAAATACTTTCAATACTAGCAAAATACTTTACAGGCATGGTATAGTTATTGAGTTTTGTAGTGCTTCTTTGTCGGCAGAGACCACTGCTGCTGATCCTAATAACATTCTACTTTGCCCTTTTTCAATTGCTATTTTTCAACTAAATAGCGAACCTAATCAGGTGCACGTGAGTTACTTACGCCTAAGCCAATTAGCTGATAAAAATAATCAAAAATCAATCCATGCTTTAAAAGCAGTAGAGGATGTTTTGGGAGATATTGTGCAAGATGCTTTGTATTAAGGAGATTCTAAAAGCCACAAAGTAATTAACTAAAATGGTGAGAAGGATCTTTAATTAAACCAATGTCAAATTGCCCAATTTCAGAAAGTTGTTCTTCATTAATTATCTTAAGTTTTTTTATGCCCGAAATTGATTAACCTTCATCTTTAAAAGTTGCAATAATTCTATTAATGTGCACTTTGGTTAACCCTAAAAGTATCGCTCATATCAGCTTGATTTAGGGCAAAAAAAGTGAAGCCAAACTTCCTCAGGAGAAGATTGTGCTCTAATACGCGAATATAGCCCCATAATCAAATAAGCCAACCCTTCTGTGGCACTTTTTTGCCCTAAATTAAGCAAACCCTGTTGGCACAAAACCGTATCGTTAAGTTGTAACTTTATTAATCTTCTGGCAATTTCAGGATATTCGCTTGTCATTTTCAATACATTGGCATCAAAAGATAAACAAATTCTAGATCGTCTTTGCTATTACAACCAAAACCTACAAAATTTCCTTGCAATGCAACTCTTAAAATTTGTCGATCATCATTGGATAAATTATTATACAAAGTAGGGCAGCCAGAATACAAAGCACGTAATCTAACTGTACAACTAGAGCAACTGGTATCTTTTAAGAGTTTAGTTATCATATCCTTTTTATTATAGGTGAAACTACACCATAAAAAGGTGGACGCTAAAAAAAGCGCCCGAGGAGAGGCATAAAGCCCCAATTTAATTACAGTAAAAATATGCTTTTCTTTGTAATCAGGCTAAAGAAAGAACTAATTAACTAAACGCATCGTTAGTAATATTATTAAACCAAGTATGTTCATATTCTACTTCTTGCTCTCGTAGCTTAAGATTAAACTCAACTGGTGTCAAACCACCCAAGCCTTTAACTTTAACAATTTTGATACTTGTACATCATTGCTACAGAAATACCATCTCCTGGTGCAATAACGTTATAACAAGTGTTGACATAAGAAGGATCTGGTATTTTATTACCACTTAATAATGCCACTATTGCTGCTGCACACACTTTTGCCTCTGAATTGGCAGCATAGCCCGATTTAGGCATAGGGCTAGCAATTGATGCATCGCCAATCACGTGAATATTTTTATGAATAGTCGACTCAAACGTATTACCTTGAACTGGGCACCAGCCACTACTGTTAGTTAATCCAGCAGTAAAAGCAACCTTTCCTGCCTTTTGCGCTGGAATAATATTAATAACATCGCCTTTAAACCTATCAAATTCACCTAAAACATTCATATTAGCCACATCAACCGCTTCAACCGTACCACCTTTATAAGCAGGAATCCATTCAATCATACTGTTATCAGTGCCATAGCCATAGTGTTTTTTCCAACCACCTGTAAACAAACCGAGCTTAGAAAATTTATCCTTAGAATCTAGAATTAGAATTTTAGACTTGGGCTTGTTGTGCTTTAAATAATGCGCCATCTGTGCAGCACGCTCATAAGGGCCTGGAGGATGACGAAAAGGATTAGGTGGTGCTGTAATAATAATGGTACCGCCATCTTTCATAGAATGTAGTTGGTTATGCAACATCTCTGTTTGTGAGCCAGTTATCCAAGCGTGTGGAATCCTAGTGTTAGCCACTTGAGCATTATAACCATCAATGGTTTCCCATCTAAAATCAATACCTGGAGAGACAATCAAACGATCATAGGTAAACTTCTTTCCATTTGCCGTTCTAACAACTCTTTTATTTTCATCAATAGAAGTGGCTATATCAACCACTACTTGAACGCCATGTTTGCGCAAGCCACTATAGCTAAAAGTAATTGAAGTCATGTGCCTTTTACCACTCACCATTTCATTACTAGCAAAACCAGTATAGTAATTTCTATCTGCTGTAATTAAAGTAACTTCAATAGACTTGTCCATCATACGTATATATTTAGCAGCCGTTGCACCACCCATGCCACCACCAATAATAACGACTTTCTTTGAAGCGCCACTGATAGCAAACGGGGTGTATAAAGCAGCTGTTGTAGCAACACCACCTGCGCCTACTATTTTTAAAAAATTTCTTCTGTTGTATTTATTGCTCATTATCATTCTCCTTTGCTATAGTAGCTCACTAATTTGTCAAACGCTTTAGCATCTCTTTTTAGCATTTTTTTGATTTCTTCTTCATCTTTTTTGGCATATCGCGTGAACCATCATGAAAATCTACCAAAGAATATTTCATAAAAAGTGCTGCATTCCCAGCTAATAATCCAACCTCATCATCAGTGACTGTGCTACCTTCTGAATGACAACTAGAATAATACTTTTTGTGCAACTTTTTACCCGCTTTTTCTTTTGCATTATCATAACTCTGCTTGTCAATGCTATGCATTTTTTGCTCGGAGAAAAACTCACCTATTAATTCAAACTCTTTATCATTATAACCTTTAACGATTCGATTCATAATGGTTGAACTTCTTTCATCATTTTTATAAGCTTGCATCGCTTCAACTAAATAATTTTTTGATAAATCTGTTAAAGACGAAATTACAGGGGCATTACTCACACCATTGGTACCATGACAACTTGCACAAGTGCAACTTAACATTTGCGCACTTGGCATAGCCATTATCTGTATTCCTAGTGCTAATCCAACCACAAATAAGATAGATTTAATGCTTGTTTTTCTTCATTGTAAGAAGCCATACCTTTCTCAATCAGATGCTCTAACTCTGGAATAAGATGTGTATAGGAATTCCTAGCAATTTCATAAATGCCATACCAATGAGTAATATCAAGACCCATCATTGAAGCATCATGACAAACACAACGACCTTCGTGAAGCCAGAGTTCAAACCAAATGAACTCAATCTTGTTACTAAACTTAACAGACTTCATTAAAGATTTGACAGCTTTCATCAACGCAAGACCAGGCTTGGAAAACTTTCGTTATACAGTTCAATCCATTCATCATACTGAGTATAGA
This sequence comes from Candidatus Ruthia sp. Cpac_8_S14, assembly GCA_021730205.1. Classification (GTDB taxonomy): domain Bacteria; phylum Pseudomonadota; class Gammaproteobacteria; order PS1; family Pseudothioglobaceae; genus Ruthia. The sequence goes on from CP072533.1 coordinate 541,144, forward strand.
AATTTTCAATATATCCATCTGAGTAACAAGCAGAGCAAACATCTTGCATGTTGTTCTTTACGAATCTCCCAATCAATACTTTGACTTACTAAACCCGTTTTCTTATCAGACACTTCAGGACGAATAGATATTAGCGGGCAAGTTATTCCAAGAAATACGCAATCCAACATTGTGAGTAACACCTTGATCTTTAGTAGCACCCATATGGCAAGTTGAACAAGTAGGTGCAGTAAAGTAATCTCCACCAAAATCCACTTGGACTTATCCATACTTAACTGCCCTTTCTAGATATAAAAACCAAAGTCATCCATTTCTTGATTTTTATAAGTGTTTCCCCGAGTATCGCTAATGTCTTTTTTAGAAAATTTATCCACCTGATTATTGGCATACAGCACTTCATATAAAGTCTTACCTTTGTATTTTGTATTTTTTGTTAATAAGTTCTTTACTCCAAACTTCATCTGTTTTAAAGTGTTTTGAAAATTAAATCAGTTGCCACAAACCTGATTCAGAAATTTTCCCAGTAAGCAAATGCACGTTATACATAAGTCTATTGACCAGAACTGGACATGCCCAAAAGCAAAATATTCTCCCAGCAATAATGCTGTAACATAATCATCGCACCTATTGGTGTAAGTGAATAACCTACAAACAAGGGTTGGTTAATGGCACAACATTTAGCGTTAAACTTGAACTTAAATTACCTTTAACAATCCAGATATCAAACTAAGGACCTAGTAAGAATAACAACAAAATGCCAATTTGGCTAGAACGGCGTAATATCAGATATTTGTTAGCCCCAAACCAGTCTTTGGAAGCTCATACATCTAGACCTATTTTTTTACAAATATTGAATTGTTTCATGATTTTTTAAAAATGCGCTTAATCATCAATATCAAACAAGCCTTCGTCGTTGTAATCATAGTCTTTACCTTTGGGCAAGTTGTAAATGCTTAATATCTTTCTTGATCAGAGAATTCCCAGATTTTCTCTTCTCTTCCCAGCCCAATTTATAATGTTCTTGGTGTTTACCCATTGCAAGTTTGACTGGTAAGACTTTAATAACAGCTTCTTCCATAATACAAGCTTGTTCACACTTACAATAACCGATGCAGCTATCATGATGCACAACTAGAATAAACAATGCATGTTTGACACTACGTTCATTGTGTTTTATCTCAATAGTGATGGGCTTTGCCTTGGGCTGGATAAACATTAAAGTACACCTCGCAACGGGCAAAGCCTTGATAAGCAATACAACCTTGAGTGTCTATAATTCTAGCCAACCCCATTTGGGCGTCATTAATACTGGTTAACTGCTTACTTAATGCGCCTGTTGGACAAGCCGACCACACAAAGAATATCCTCACACATTCCACAAGCGGCTTTCTAGCAATAAAAAAGGCATGCCTAAGGCGAGGTTGTCTTTTAATATTGCCAAACTTAACGTAGGATAAGAACAATTATTAACGCACAAACCACAACGAATACAAGCTGTATTAAATTCATCCTTAGCCAAAACACCCGGTGGACGTATGGTTTTTCTGGTAAAGAATAAGAGTAACGAGAATAACTAACAAGACCTGTAGCAACTCTGAATGTTGATAAACTAATGCAGTTGAAACCACGCCAGAAAGAGTATTAGAACTTTCTATGATGTTGATAATCTGCGTTTGCGTGTTCTGCTAAATCGTCACCACAAAACGATTGTTTTCAGACAAGCTGTAAACTTCAACACCAGGCATGATATTAAACGCATTTTTCACCTGCTTTGCTTAATTTTTAAGTACTTATACCATCTTGTAAGAGAAAATTCAGAGTTTGATTATATAAAAAATAATTCAATTCAAAGACAATCAAAAACACTGGTAAATAGCCCAATATTAAATTGTGCCACATTTTGTCATGGGTATAATAACCTCGTTCTATGGTTTAATCTAAGTTTAAGTTTTATCTAAAATATGTTCACTATAGGCAAAGGAAAATTTACTTATTTCAGTACTTTGAATATATTTTAAATAAAGCTTATTGGGTTCAAACCATAAACTTTATTTTAACTTTTCTTTGGAGGTTTTCATGGACATGAATATCAAAACAAAAAGCTTTGTCATGGGCAAGCACACAATTACATTAGAAACAGGCCGTATTGCCAGACAAGCACATGGTGCAGTACTGGCAAGTATGGATGACACGCAAGTACTGGTAACCGTTGTTGGTTCTAAAGAAATGAGCCCTGGGCAAGATTTTTTCCCGTTGTCTGTTGATTATGTTGAAAAAACTTATGCAGCTGGCAAAATTCCTGGCGGTTTCCTAAAGCGTGAAGCAAGGTCTAGCGAGAAAGAAACGCTAACTTCTAGACTAATTGACCGCCCCATTCGTCCCTTATTTCCAAGTGGCTTCATGAACGAAGTGCAAGTGCTTATTACAGTTATTTCTGCAAACTCCGAGGTTGACCCGGATATTATTTCAATGTTAGGTGTATCTGCTGCATTGAGTATTTCAGGCGTGCCATTTAACGGACCAATTGGTGGTGCCCGTGTTGGTTATTCTAAGAGTGGATACATCCTTAATCCAACTTACACTGAACTGGCTGATTCAGGTTTAGACATGGTGGTTGCAGGCACTAATGAGGCAGTACTGATGGTTGAATCAGAAGCCAACGAACTTTCTGAAGAAATTATGCTAGGTGCAGTTATGTATGCACATGAACAATACCAAGTTGCCATTACCAATATTGCTGAGTTCGTTGCACAAGTTGGTGTGCAAAAATGGGATTGGGAAGCGCCTATAACTAACGAGGTTTTATTAAGTGACATCAAATCACAATTTGGTGAGCAGATTAATGAAGCCTACCAAATTAAGGAAAAACTTGACCGTTATGCCAAAATTGGTGAAATCAAAGCAGTTGCAATTGAAGCATTGGTAAATGAAGATGAGAATGGAAATTCTATTGAAGAAGTTAGCAAATACTTTAAGAAAGTTGAGAAATCAACTGTACGTGAACGTATCTTAAATAATGATCCACGCATCGATGGTCGTGACAATGAAACCGTTCGCGAGTTAAAAATCGAAACAGGCGTTTTAGAAAATACACATGGTTCTGCTTTGTTTACTCGTGGTGAAACGCAAGCTTTAGTGGTAACCACACTAGGGTCTAAACGTGAAGCTCAGTTGATTGAAAAATTAGAGTCTTCTGAACGTCAAAATGATTACTTTTTACTGCATTATAACTTCCCACCATACTGCGTAGGTGAAACTGGTCGTGTAGGCGCCACCAAACGTCGTGAAATCGGCCATGGTCGTTTAGCACGTCGTGGTATTGCCGCCTGTTTGCCTTCAATTGAGGAGTTTCCATACACAGTTCGTGTGGTATCAGAAATTACTGAATCTAATGGTTCTAGCTCTATGGCCAGTGTTTGTGGTTCATCACTATCATTAATGGATGCAGGCGTGCCAATCAAGGCACCAGTTGCTGGTATCGCTATGGGTTTGGTTAAAAAAGGTGATAGATTTACCATATTGACTGACATTTTAGGCGATGAGGATTACTTAGGTGATATGGACTTTAAAGTAGCAGGCACATCACGTGGTATCAATGCATTACAAATGGACATTAAAATCCAAGGCATCACTCGCGAAATTATGGAAATTTCTTTAAAACAAGCTAAAGGGGCAAGATTGAACATTTTAGGGCAAATGAATCAAGTTATTTGCAAACCTAATACGTCAAGCAAAAATGCACCTAAAACTGCCGTTATTAAAATTCAAACTGATAAGATTCGTGATTTGATTGGCAAAGGTGGGGAAACCATTAAGGGCATTATTTCGATTTCTGGCGCTAGTGTTGATGTGGATGACAGTAGCAATGTTAATATTTTTGCCAATAATCAAAAATCCTTTGACACAGCTGTGAAAATGGTAAAAGAGGTCACTGCTATACCTGAGGTAGATAAAGTTTATACGGGCAAAGTTGTTAAAATTGTTGAATTTGGTGCTTTTATTAATATCATGCCTAACCAAGATGGCTTGCTACATATCTCTGAAATCGCTCATGAGCGTGTTGAAAAAGTAGAAAATCATCTTAAAGAAGGTGACGAAATTGATGTCAAAGTGTTAGGCGTAGACAAAGGTCGCATTAAATTATCTCGTAAAGTATTATTAGAAAAATAGCTTAAAAAAAACCAATGAGTTGCATAAAGCCATCCAATGGGTGGCTTTTTTTATGAAAAGAATATTATCATGCAAATAATTTTAGTCTTTTTATCGGTGGTGGCTATTTGGTCAACCACACCTTTGGTTATTGTTTAGTCAATACTAGGTTCAAACTTTAATTTTAGTGTCGCCTCAAGAATGTTAATTGAACTAATCATTTATTTATTATTACTATTGATTAAAAAAAACAAAAATTGACACTCACTTGCTTGACAATTCGCAATTATCTTTATGCTGGAATTGGCATATTTATTACCATGAGCTTAGTTTATCATGGTTCATAAAATATTTCATCTAGCATTATTTCAATTATATTTGGATTAACGCCAATTATTACTGGCGTATTTGAGCTTGTCTTACTTAAAGACAAATTCTTTACTATTAGTAAAATAATTGGTCTTTAAATCGGTTTGTTTGGATTGATATTTATTTTAAACTTACCTATTCAAGGGTTATTGACGGTTACTTTGAGTATGATTTTTCAAGCGTTTATTTTAGTAAAGCTATCAATGTACAAACATCTGCACTTGAAACCACAACTAGCGCACTTATAGTGAATGTGCCTTTACTTATACTTAGTTAGCTTTTAAGATGATGCCACTAGCGGCATGTGAATTAAAAAATGAAAAATCAAAATTAGGGTACTACCCGTGCCCGTGCCCGGGCCAAAAAAATCATCGTAAAGATCAACAGTAACGCAACGGTAATACTAGCATAATATCTTTTCGATTAGGTTGATACGTAATATTGTTGTCTTTTTTAGGCATAAAAGAAAAAATTAGCTCAATGGGAATTAAGAAAAAAATGATTTTTCTAACCACAACCTCATCAATCACTAAAATCACTTTACCGCTAACATAAGCTCCTAATAAAGCTGTAGGTATGCCATAACCAACTACTTTCCAAACAATTTTAGAATTTTTATAATAATTATAAATAATCGATAATGCGCCCAATGTAGGCCCCAGTGCTTCGAGTTTGATTTATTTGTGAGAGTACATCAAGCATCCTACAAGGACTGGCTTTGCAAAATCTACTCAATACAGCTTTAGGTAAAACCTAAAATACGTTAACTGAGTTAAGCCAAAATAATGGAAAAAAAGCCTCTTAACTATTAGCATATTGCCCTCATTAGTAATCAAATGACTCATTCCGCATTTAAATGATTTTAATCAAAAATACCCTGATATTGATATTCATATTAATGCATAAAGATATCTTTCTAGTTACTAGTTCTAAGCTATATTAGGTGGGAAATGTAGATTTAATAAAATTAATGACCTTAAGCATCACACTTTATTGCATGATTCGATTGATTGTCATTTTGAAGTATATGGCACCTCACTTAAAACACACTGGAAAGGTTTCTCCGAGCTACTTAATATTGACAGTAACAACAAATCACTCACTCTTAATCAAGCGTATTTAGTGCTACAAGCAGTAACCATAGGACAAAGTAAGGCGTGTGGCGCAATTTCTAGAAGTGTTCTGATGGCTGATGATTTGACATCTGACCAATTGATTAGGATTTACCAAAGCTATAGCGTTCAATCACCCGGCTATCATTTGTTTTATCCCAAAGCACACAAAAAACAAAAAAATATTCAGTTGTTTGAACTCTGGTTGTTGTCTATTTGCGATTTAGCACAGAAGAGTCAAAAGTCAACCCATCCCAACCATAAGTAATAAAGTTGCGAATATTACTATCTGGGTTATCATTTGGAGTGTTAAGCACTTCTTGACAGTATTGACCAAAACAATGTAGCATTTCTAGTAGTATTAGGCTGCAAAGCAGAATAGCTTGGCACTACCTTGATTTTCATCTACTATATTTTCTAATTCACCATTAGTAAACAAAGTTGGTGTGTAATCATTAATTAGCGTTATTAAGTCTTTAAATTTAATAATTGCTCCTTATTTTAATTCTCTTAAGTAATCCCCATTTCTCCTGTCCTAATTTAAAATTTATACCGTCATTGGATTGAGTTTGTTGATATTGAGCTTATATTTTTCAATCGCTTTTGTGACAATTGAGATTTCAATTTCACCTTCATCTGCAAGTGATTTTAATGTTGCTATCGTTACATATCTAGCATCAACTTCAAAGAATTCTCTAAGTGCGGCTCTTGAATCAGAGCGTCCAAAACCATCTGTGCCTAACACTTCATATCGATTAGGTATATACTTACGCACTTGCTCGGCAAAATTGCGCATGTAATCAGTTGCTACAATGATTGGACCTTTGGCATTTTCTAAACATTTTGTAATATAGGGCACTTGTGCAATACTGGTTGTATTAAAACGATTCACCCTATCAATGGCTTGTGCTTCACGTGTTAATTCATTAAAACTTGTCACCGACCAAATACTGGATTTTATATCCCAATCATCAGCCAACATCTGTGCGGCTTTTTCCACTTCTCTTAAAATAGTTCCAGAACCCATTAACTGTACTTGTGTAGTGCTTTTACCAATGACATTTAGTTTATACATGCCTTTAATAATACCTTCTTCAGTATTTCTGGGCATTTCTGGATGGGTGTATAATTCATTCATTGTGGTGATGTAATAGAAAATATTTTCATGTTTTTCATACATTCTATAAAGCCCAGAACGAATAATGACCGTTAATTCGTAGCTATAAGTTGGATCATAAGAAACACAATTTGGAATTGTATTTGCCACCAATTGAGAATCACCATCTTGATGCTGCAAACCTTCACCATTAAGTGTTGTACGCCCTGCTGTACCGCCAATTAGAAAGCCTTTGGCTTGCATGTCCCCTGCTGCCCAAGCCAAATCCCCCACGCGTTGAAAACCAAATTTTGAATAATAAATATAAAACGGAATCATGGTGGTGTTATGCGTTGCATAAGCCGTAGCTACAGCAATCCAATTAGAAATTGCGCCAGCTTCATTAATACCTTCCTGAAAGACTTGACCTTTTTTATCTTCCTTGTACCACATGACCTTATCTGAATCTTCGGGCTGATAAAGTTGCCCAGAAGCAGAATAAATACCCAATTGTCTAAATAAGCCCTCCATACCAAAAGTACGTGCTTCATCAGGAATAATGGGTACAATCTTAGGACCTAATTGCTTATCTCGAACTAGTAACGTCATCACTCGATTAAATACCATTGTGGTTGACATTTCACGATTACCACTAGATTTGAGTAGTGCTTCAAACATACTCAACTCAGGTATTTTTATTTGTTCTAAGTCAAATGCACGTACTGGCAATGATCCACCCAGTTTTTCACGTCTAGCTCGCATATAAATCATTTCTTCACTATCAGGTGCTGGCTTGTAAAAATTCAAGGCTTTAACATCTTCTTCAGTAACTGGCACATCAAAACGTTTGGCAAAAATTTCAACTTGTTTGAGTCCTAGTTTCTTCTGAGAATGCGTGGTATTTTGACCCTCTCCTGCCTCACCCATACCATAACCTTTAACAGTTTTAGCCAAAATAACTGTTGGTTTATCATGACATGCTTTAGCTGAATGATAAGCTTGGAATACCTTATAAGGATCATGACCACCACGATTAAGATGATAAATTTCATCATCACTCATGTGCTCAACCATAGCTAATAATTCAGGATACTTACCAAAAAAATGCTTACGTACATAGGCACCATCTTTGGCTTTATAAGCCTGATATTCACCATCCACGACTTCTTCCATGCGTCTTTTTAAGAGCCCTTGAGTATCCTTAGTAAATAATGCATCCCACTTGCCACCCCAAATAACCTTAATCACATGCCAACCTGCACCACGAAACATGCCTTCCAACTCTTGAATGATTTTGCCATTACCACGCACAGGTCCATCAAGACGCTGAAGATTACAATTAATAACAAAAATAAGGTTATCTAACTTTTCACGACCTGCCATTGAAATAGCGCCTAATGATTCTGGCTCATCAGTTTCGCCATCGCCTAAATATGCCCAAACAGTTCGCTTGTCAGTTTTTTTAATTTCACGGTGATGAAGGTATTTCATAAACCGCGCTTGATAAATTGCCATAATCGGCCCTAACCCCATTGACACTGTTGGGAACTGCCAAAAATCTGGCATTAACCATGGGTGTGGATAAGAAGATAACCCTTCCTTTCCAACCTCTTGACGGAACTTCAACATTTGTGTTTCAGTCAAGCGACCTTCTAAATAAGCACGAGAATAAATACCTGGCGAAATATGTCCTTGAAAAAAAATTAAATCTGCGCCTTGATCAGCATCAGGGCCACGATAAAAATGGTTAAAACCAACTTCGTACAAAGTCGCACTTGATGCAAATGAAGCAATATGCCCACCTAAGTCATATGGTAATTGATTGGCTCTCACAACCATGACCATTGCATTCCAACGAATAATGGCTGAAATTCTCTCTTCAATGTCTACATTAATGTCTGTTGCTACTTCTTTTTCTTTGGCAATACTGTTGAGATAAGAGGTATTAACACCCGTTGGTAAATCCATACCCTCATGATGTGCCATGTCCATTAGTTGATTTAATAAGAATTTAGCACGATCATCACCTTCAATACGAGCAACAGATTTAAAAGCTTCTAACCATTCTTGGGTTTCTAAAGGATCGATGTCCTGACCTTGCATAATTTAAGAATTTATATTAAATAAATGGGTTAATTATCCATAAATTAACGAAACATAAGCATTTTTCTAAAAAGAAAATAGCCGTTTGAATTATGTAAAAATCTTTATTTAAAAAACCATCGACAACCAAATAATGCTAAAATAAAGCCAGCACCTGAAAACAAAATATGCCAGAACTCTTGTTGAGGAAAAAGCATCATACCAATAGCACCACCTAAAAATAAGGCTAATATCGGAGCAATATAAAGCATAAATGCACGTAAGAATAATTCACTTAAGGGGATTTCTAATGTTACAAAATCACCCACTGACACACCGCTTTGATATGGCTTATAGTGATTAAAATAATTGGCCAATATACCTGTGCCACAGCTACTATTTGCTTCACAACTATGGCAACCACCTGAATGATTAACTTCAAGTGTCATAATCTCATTGTCAATTTCAATAATTTTAAACTGTTTTTTCATTTAATTAACCTTTGTGTTTAGAATAAGCTTTTTGCGTTATTTTATCAAATTATGAGCATTCCTCAGTCAATCTTTAAAGCTTACGACATTCGTGGCGCTGTTAAGCAAGATTTAACCCCTGAAAATGTCAAACTCATCGGCCTAGCAATTGGTAGTGAGTCTATTGCCAAAGGTGAACGTGGTGTTGTTGTTGGCCGTGATAGTCGTCTAAGTGGTGTGGATTTGATGCAAGCTTTAAAAGCAGGCCTTCAAGAAAGCGGTTGTCATATTGTGGATATTGGCATGGTACCAACCCCTTTGGTCTATTTTGCAACACATACTAAAGCCAGTACCTCAGGCGTGATGATTACAGGCTCACACAATCCACCAGAGTATAACGGCTTTAAAATCATGATTGCAGGTGAGACACTCTCGGGTGAGCGTATTCAGGCACTTTATCAGCGTATTCAGATTGGTGATTTCTCTTCAGGTCATGGCACTTCAACCAAAGCGGATATTGAACAAGATTATATTGAGCGCATCATTCGTGATGTTAAATTAGATAAACCACTTCATATTGTCGTTGATGCAGGCAATGGTGTTGCAGGTAACATTGCACCAAAACTATTTGAGCAACTAGGCGTTAAAGTAACAAAATTATTTTGCTTAGTTGGTGGCAATTTCCCCAACCATCACCCTGACCCTTCTAAACTTCACAACCTTGAAGATCTTATCAAAGAAGTTAAAAACACAGATGCAGACATGGGTTTTGCCTTTGATGGTGATGGTGACCGACTAGGTTTAATTGACAATAAAGGTAACGTAATTTGGGCTGATAGACAAATGATACTGTACTCAAGAGACATTCTCAAACGCAATCAAGGCGCTAAAATTGTCTTTGATGTTAAGTGCTCATCACTACTACCCAAAGATATTGTTCAGTATGGTGGCGAAGCCATTATGTCACGCACAGGTCATAGTTTTATTAAAGCCAAATTAAAAGAAACTGGCGCAGCACTTGGCGGCGAAATGAGTGGACATGTCTTTTTTAAAGAACGCTGGTATGGGTTTGACGATGCTTTATATACAGGCTCACGCCTACTAGAAATCTTATCAAAAACTGATAAAACTTGTGCACAGGTATTCGATGACTTGCCAAAAAGCATTAACACACCTGAAATTAATATTCACTTTAATCAGCAGGGTCAGCAATTTGACGCCATGAATAAATTAGCTGAAAACATTAATTTTCCTAATTCAAAAATCACTATAATTGATGGCGTGCGCGTAGATTATGACAATGGCTGGGGGTTGGTCCGTCCTTCTAACACTACACCATGTTTGGTATTGCGCTTTGAAGCAGATGATGAGAAAATCTTAAATAAAATTCAAGAAAAATTTAAAGTATGGCTAAAGGATAATGATATTGCTACTGACTTTTAAACAATACTTGCAAAATGCAAAAAAGTATCAGTATAGTATCACTTTATGAAAACAGAGTTAGTCACCACCCTAAAAAGACAAACCACTAAGATATTAACTAATTTGCACAATTCAAAAGAGTCGATACTAATTACTGAACATGGTCAACCGTCAGCTTACTTAATTGATATTGATGATTACGAAAGTATGAAAAATCTTGAAGGCGTTGCTTAAAGGAGAAAAAGATATTTTAAAGGGTCGTATTTTTACTCAAGAATAAACTAAAGAAAAAATACAAGAATAGCTCAAGTAATTTGGACCAATACAGCACTATTAGAAATTACTGAACATATTGCTTTAGACAAATCTGACACAGCAACAAAATTAGTTAAAAAAGATATTCAACCAAGTTGCTCAACTTGAATTATTCCCTGATCTAGGCAAAAAAAACTAATAGAAATTACAGAGTTACAATATTTAGAAATTGTTGTCAATCTTTGCCGAATCTTCTATCGACATAAAAAAAAGGGCAAGTTTGTGTTATGTACATAATAGTAGTGAAATAAATTTAAGCAAATATTAAGTCATTTTGAGCAACTTAATTGTTATTCCATACCTAAAGAGTTCAGATCCAGCATTGCCAAAATTATCTTTATGTATTATGACAACAGCTGGGGCTTAGTCCGCCATACCGTGCTTACTACTTAGAATGAAAGCAGGCAGTCTAGAGGTGTTAAATCAAATTCAAGAAAAATTTAAACTTTGGTCAAAAGACAACAATATTTCCATCCAAGGCTTTTAGTTAATACATACCAATCTTAAATAACTAATGCCGCTAAACCTAAAAAAGCCACAAAACCAATCACATCAGTAATCGTCGTCAAAATAACGCCACCAGCAAGTGCTGGGTCAATTTTGAATTTAATTAATAATAATGGTAAAAATGCACCTGAAAAAGCAGCGAAAATTAAGTTAACAATAACTGCCAATGCAATTACTAAACTTAACATTAAATCTGCAAACCAAACATAAGTTGCCACACTGATAATCAAAGACCAAACAATGCCATTTAAAAAGCCGATTGCTACCTCTTTGTTCATTAACACTTTAAGATTAGATTTGGTTACCCTGCCTGTTGCCATGCCGCGCGTTACCAAAATAAGCGTTTGTATACCAGCAATACCGCCCATTGAAGCCACGACTGGCATCAAAACTGCTAGAGAAATTTTTGCTTGCAAAGTTGCTTCAAAAAGACCAATAAAAAAGACAGCGATAAAGACTGTAATCAAATTAACACCAAGCCAAATACTACGACGTTTAGTGCTTTGCATGACAGGTGCAAATACATCCTCTTCTTCATTCAGACCCACCATTGACATTACCGAATGTTCAGCCTCATCACGAATAACATCAACCACATCATCAATGGTAATACGACCAATTAGTTGATTATTTTCATCAACTACAGGGGCGGATATTAAGTTACGTTGCTCAAAAAGGCTAGCGACTTCATTATCAGTAGTGGTGGCTAAAATGGGTTTTAGATCCTTGTTGATAAGTGGGTCAATATTTTGTTCAGCCTCATTAGTTAACAAAGTAGAAATGTAAACAGAGCCCAAATATTGATATGTTCTATCAACCACAAACACTTGGTCAGTATCAATTGGCATTTCTTTTAACAGACGTAAGTAACGAATAACTATGCGCACTGTCACATCATTACGTACAGTAATAATATCAATATTCATCAAACCGCCAGCAGAATCTTCAGGGTAGGATAGGACTCGTCTTAAATAATCTTTATGTTTATAATCCAATGTTAATAACAAATTGTGCAATGCTGATTCAGGCAATACAGGCACGATATCAGCCAAATCATCCATGTCTAAACCTTCTGTGGCTTTTACAATGCCATCAACATCCATTTTACTTAACAATTGAGATTGGACGTTTTCATTTAAATTTTTAAGAATATCGCCTTGGGTTTCAGAATCAGTATTCAACCAAAGTTGGGTTCTATCTTTAGGCGGTACACTTTCTAATAAACGAGCAATTTCAGCCGGATGTAAAGCGGCAAGTTGGGAGGTGGCTTCTTCATACTTCAAGTTCTCCAAAGATGTCATTAATCTTTGAAGGCAATCTTTAAAAGAAGTGTTTTCAACTTCTGACATGGGCGTTATTCTTATCTGTTGAGCGATATGAATATTTAAATATTACTCAAATTGTTATTAATTCTTTCTATGGTCGTTTAACTTTTCTTTATGTTTTCTAATTTGAGCATCTAACTTATTAACCATTTGATCAATAGAGTTGTACATATCACTACTTTCTGCCTTTGCAAATAAATCTGCACCACTAACATGGATTGTTGCTTCGGCTTTTTGTACATCTTTTTCAACTTCTAAAATCATCTTGATGTTAATTACTTGATCAAAATGATGCTTTATTTTGGATAATTTTACAAGCGCATGTTGTTTAATTGCTTCGGTAATATCAAGATGGTGACCAGAAATATTTAACTGCATATACACTCCTCAAATGTTATTGAAAAACAACTTATATTAAAGCATAACTTTGGCTAAATTGTAAGGTATTTATGTATGTTTTAAAGTAAATAAAATCCCTTTAAATCTTATTTAATGTATATAATAATGGTTTTACTTACTTAAATAATTTGGGAGATTAAATGAACGCAATAAGTCAACATTCTAACGAATTAAGTGCAAAAAGAATTGCATTACAAAACATGTTCAAAGCTCATACACAAGCCAATGGCTTTTCTTATGAAGAGTGGATTAATCCGCCAACAGGTTCTTTTTATGAAGGCTACAAAAAAGAATTGGATGAAATCAACGATGAAATGGCACCGCCATTAACCTACCAGTCATAATAACTGCCTGATTGGCAATAAAAGCCCCGTTTTGGGGCTTTTATTGCTTGTTTTTTGAATAAACACAATGTCCTATTTAATGTCAAACTATACACCACTTGAAGTTACCTTTGTTAAAGGTAGAGGTTGCTACCTGATAGATGACAAAGGCAAGCAATATCTGGATGCACTTTGCGGTGTTGGTGTTGTTGGTCTTGGTCACTGCCATCAAGATATTACAAAAGCAATTCAAGCACAAACTGCTAATTTACTACATACCAGTAATTGGTATCACATTCAACATCAAGAAGACTTAGCTAAAAAATTATGCCAGTTGTCTAATATGGACACTGCTTTCTTTGCCAACTCTGGCGCTGAAGCCAATGAAGCGGCCATTAAAATTGCACGTTTGCATGCTCATTCTCAAAACATTAACAATCCAACCATACTTACATTTAATCAAAGCTTTCATGGGCGCACCATGGCAACACTCTCAGCCACTGGAAACCCTAAAATACAAAGGGGATTTACACCATTAGTTAGCGAGTTTATTCACATTGACTTTAATGACATTAAAGCCATTAAAGTCCATGAAAATAACAATAGCATTGTTGCAGTTATGCTTGAACCCATCCAAGGTGAGAGTGGCATTATTATTCCAGATGAGCATTACTTAAATCAAGTTCAAAAAATTTGTAATAATAACAATTGGTTGTTAATTCTTGACGAAGTACAAACAGGCATAGGCCGTACTGGAAAGCTATTTGCACATTTTTATAATAACATAACACCAGATTTACTCACTTTAGCAAAAGGGCTTGGTAATGGTGTACCAATTGGCGCTTGCCTTGCAAAAGGTAAGGCCTCACAATTGCTCACACATGGCACACATGGCTCTACTTTTGGTGGTAACCCATTGGTTTGCAAAACAGCATTAACTGTATTAGATGTTATTGAAAAAGACAACATTTTAAATAATGTTTTAATAATGAGTGAATATATCACATCAGGCTTTAAAAACACACTTAAAGATTCAGACAAGGTGCTTGAAATTCGTTCAAAAGGTCTAATGATTGCCATTGAACTAAACCAGGACTGTTCTATGCTTTTACAAAAAGCACTAGACAATCAACTCTTAATTAACATCACTGGACAATCAATACGCTTACTGCCGCCCTTGATTATTGACAAATCTGACGCTGATATTCTTATTAATAAAGTTAGTGATTTAGTTAATGCTTTATAAGTAGGAGATGTTCATGATAAAACACTTTATTAATCTAGATGACTTATCAAATTATGATTTAACTCAAATCATTAAACAAGCAATTGCACTCAAAAAACAATACAAATCTGGCGAAATTAACAAAACACTGGAGCATAAAACATTGGCCATGATTTTTGACAAACCCTCCACACGCACACGCGTTTCTTTTGAGACAGGCATGACCCAACTAGGTGGTCGCGCTCTATTCTTGTCTAATAAAGACATTCAGCTAGGTCGTGGCGAACCAATTATTGACAGTGCAATTGTAATTAGTTCAATGGTTGATGCCATTATGATGCGCGTCTCTTCTCATAAGGATATTCACACCTTTGCCAAATATTCTTCCGTACCAATTATCAACGCCCTGTCTGATGAATCCCATCCTTGCCAACTATTGGCTGACATCATGACTTACCAAGAACACAATGGCTCAATTGCCAATAAAACCGTGGCTTGGGTTGGCGATGGCAACAACATGTGCCACACTTATATGCAAGCGGCAAAAAGCTTTAATTTTAAACTTAATATTGCCACGCCTCAAAATTACCAGCCAGATCAAAGTTTTATTGAAAAATATACCCGCCATATTCATTTATTCACTGATGCACAAAAAGCCTGCCAAGAAGTTGATTTAGTGGTAACTGATGTCTGGGCAAGTATGGGGCAAGAGGCTGAACAAACAAAGCGTGAAATTGCTTTTAAAGATTTTTCTATCAATACAGCCTTGATATCAAAAGCCAAACCTAGTGCTGTGTTTATGCATTGCTTGCCTGCACACCGCGGCGAAGAGGTGTCTGCTAATGTGATTGATGGTAATCAAAGTTTGGTTTGGTTTGAAGCTGAAAATCGTTTGCACGTGCAAAAAACACTGCTGTTATATTTATTAAATTAATCGCTTTTAAGGCTATCTATTGCTTGCTGATAGAAAACTTAACACCTCGTTCTGCTTTTTCTCGCTTATGTGACACGCGCCAGCGCTTATTAGTATCACGCAGAACGCAGTGAATAGACGCAAACCAACCAGTATTCTTCTTGATAGAATGCTTCACGTTTAGACAATTCTAACATTCTGCTTGGATCCGCCTGCTTGCGCTAATTAAAATCCCAAGCGTTGAAAAAATTAAGATCAGACCTATAATCTTGAGCGTATTTGGCGGTTACTTCAGAACGCATATCAAAGCAGGTAGCATAACGCTCGCCACCTTCTGGTTCATTTTCTTGATCTTTGATACGAATCAAACCAATTATTACGGTCATAATCTGCGTCAATAAATGGCATGTTGAACTTTTGTGCAAATCAGATGTTTTTCTTCTTTACATAATTTCTATTCCTCTGTTGGGGTGAATATTCGGATTGTAAAAGAAGATGGTAGTGTCGATATTTGATGCTGCTAAGACTTCCATAATTTCTTCAGTACAAGGTGCACAGCAAAATACATAAGTAATTTTTGGTTTCACTATTTGGTATGGTTAATTTAGGCGATTTGTAACCCGACAGACTATAATCTACTTGAAGCAGCGCTTAACCTTTTTTAACACTTCCCAAGTTTCACGCTTGAGTTGTTCGTTTATCAAAATCTCACTTGGGTGGTGGACAACAAAATGCTGCATCAAAGATGGCTTCAAGTCTGCACTCATCAATAATACTGTTTTTGCATTATATTGTTTAAGTGTTCGATTTAAATTATCAATGTTGGTGCTAACACACTTAATATCAGGTTTTTCAAGTCCAATAGCGTCTAGCATTTTAAATAAAAAGTCTTGAGTCTTACCTATTTGACAAAATGAATGGGGGTTTTTAGTCTCAATCACCAAACACTGTGTGTCAATTTTTGGCCTATTTAAACTCTGAATTTTTGTTTGAATGTACAAAAACTCGGGTATGCCAAGCGCCTCTAAATAATGAGATCTTAGTGACGCATTCATATTTGAGGGTGCACCTTATTGGTTGCAGTCAGTACTTTATTTAAACCATGGACATAAGCTTTTGCGCTAGCAGTGATGATGTCAGTATCAACCCCTTGCCCATTAACAATACGACCATTATATTCTAAGCGCACATTTACCTCGCCAAGTGCGTCTGTACCTTGGGTAACATTGGAAACAGAATACAATTGCAGATTTATTTTAATACCTGCTAATGAATCAATCGCACTAAAAGTAGCATCTACTGAGCCTGAAGTATTAGCCGTTGCTGTTTGTTCTTTATCATCAATTGATAGAACGACAGTTGCTGTATTTTCTTCACCCGTTTCCGTACATACTTTCAAAGACACCAGTTTGATGGCCCCATAAGTCTCTGTTTGCGTTTCAGATACTAGCGCTTGTAAATCTTCATCGAAAATTTCGTGTTTTTTATCTGTTAATTCTTTAAAGCGTCTAAAAGCATCATTAAAGCTTTCTTCATTATCAAATTCAACATCTAATTCAGCCAATCTCACTTTGAATGCATTGCGACCTGAATGTTTGCCTAATACCAACTGATTAGCATTCCAACCAACATCTTCAGCGCGCATAATTTCGTAAGTTTCACGGTGTTTAAGTACGCCATCTTGATGGATACCTGCCTCATGAGCAAAAGCATTTGCACCAACAATTGCCTTATTAAGTTGTACAATAAAACCTGTCACACTTGAAACCAGGCGTGAGGCTGACAAAATATGCGTGGCGTTAATATCGGTATCACAATCAAAAATATCTTGGCGAGTTCGCACTGCCATGACCAACTCTTCTAGTGATGCATTGCCTGCACGCTCGCCCAGAGCGTTAATGGTACACTCAACTTGTCTTGCACCATTTAGTACAGCAGACAACGAATTAGCTACTGCCAAACCCAAATCATTATGACAATGCGCTGAAAAAACAGCCTTGTCAGAATTTGGCACACGCTCAATCAAAGATTTAATGGTTGCACCAAATTGATGCGGAATGTTGTAACCCACTGTATCAGGAATATTAATGGTTGTCGCACCTGCTTTAATCGTAGCTTCGATAATACGACACAAAAAATCCTCATCTGATCGACCTGCATCTTCTGGCGAAAACTCAACATTGTCTGTATATCGCTTGGCTCGCTTAACAGCGCGAACTGCTTGCTCCACCACCTGATTAGTCGTCATTTGTAATTTCATCTTCATATGAATATCAGATGTGGCAATAAAGGTATGAATACGTGATGCATTAGCACCTTTTAATGCTTCTCCTGCACGGTCAATATCCTTATCAAGTGCTCTGGCCAATGAGCAAATAACTGAATCTTGCACCACATTAGCCACAGCTTGTACGGCTTCAAAATCTCCCACTGATGCAATGGCAAAGCCTGCCTCAATGATATCTACTTTCATTTTCTCCAGCACTTTGGCAATGCGTACCTTCTCATCCTTAGTCATAGACGCACCAGGTGATTGTTCACCATCACGAAGGGTTGTATCAAAAATAATTAGTTTATTAGACATTTAAGCCTCCTATTGGTTTTTGTTTAATTATATGTAAGAGACAAGATTTTTCAATCGTGCACAAAATAATGATTGCCCTAGGGCAGTAATCGTAGTGAAAACAAAGATCTATTTTCTATAGGAAAATAAAATTTAGAATGATTAATCATACAAAAAAATAATTATAGAGGAAATTCAACCCTTTTTAGTGCGTTTTTTTAAATGACGTCTTTTTCTCACTTCAATTATTGTTGTTAATAAACCTGAAAATGCATAAACAAAAAAGAAAACAAACAAAATAGCACTAGGTTCTAAAGTGATGACAATAATAATTAAGGTGACAAATAATAATAATTTAAATGAGGATCTACCTTTTAAATTAACCTCTTTAAAATTATTATAACGAATGTTGCTAACCATTAACACACCAGAGCCAACTAGAATAATCCAACTGGCTAAAATTAAATATTGATCATAACCAGTTACACCAATTACATCAAAGGTCCAAACCAAACCTGCAATTAGTGCAGCAGCAGCAGGGGAAGGTAATCCTTGGAAATAACGTTTATCCTCAATACCAATTTGAGTATTAAAACGAGCCAAACGAAGTGCGCCTGCAGCCACATAGACAAAAGCAGCCAGCCAGCCAATTTTTCCTAAATCAGACAACAGCCAAAAATACATCAATAGCGCAGGTGCCACGCCAAATGAAACCATGTCAGCCATAGAATCATACTGTGCGCCAAATTCACTTTGAGTATTGGTTAGGCGAGCTACGCGACCATCAAGCCCATCCCATAACATGGCAACAAATATTGCAATAGCAGCACTAGTATACTGGCCTTTAGTAGCAAGAATAATAGCAAAAAAACCAGAGAATAACCCAAATGTCGTGAGAATATTAGGCAGTAAGTAAATACCTTTTTTTGCTTTTCTTTCCATTATATGTTATTCGCCAAAACACCCAATCAAATTGGGTATTAATCAAAGAATAGCTAGTTTTTGGATTGATCAACAATCTTATTTTTGTTAATCCAAGGCATCATAGAGCGGAGTGACTCGCCTACTTGTTCAATTTGATGCTTACGCTGGACATCGCGACGTGCTGGAAGCTCGCCCACATTAGCCACAAATTCTTTAGCAAAAGTACCGTCTTGAATCTCACTCAAAATCTTTTTCATTTCCACTTTAGTAGCAGCAGTCACAATACGAGGACCACGAGTAACATCACCATATTCAGCCGTATTTGAGATTGAATAACGCATATTAGTAATACCACCTTCATACATTAAATCAACAATTAACTTTAACTCATGAAGACACTCAAAGTATGCCATTTCTGGCTCATAACCAGCCTCTACCAAGGTTTCAAAACCTGCTTGAACTAAAGCGGTTGTACCACCACATAATACTACTTGTTCGCCAAATAAGTCCGTTTCAGTTTCATCTTTAAATGAAGTTTCTAAAATACCCGTACGACCACCGCCAATAGCACAGGCGTAAGATAATGAAATAGCTTTAGCATTGCCTGACGCGTCTTGAGATACTGCAATCAGGTCTGGAATACCGCCGCCTTTAATAAATTCTGAACGTACTGTATGCCCTGGTGCTTTTGGAGCAATCATAATAACATCTAAATCAGTACGTGGTGTAATCCTGTTGTAATGGATATTAAAACCATGAGCAAATGCCAAGGTTGCACCTTGTTTAAGATTTGGTTCAATACTATCTGTATAAATTTGAGCTTGAAATTCATCAGGCGCTAAAACCATAACTAAGTCTGCCCAAGCTGTCGCTTCTTCAATTGATTTAACAGTTAGCCCAGAAGCAAATGCTTTTTCAACAGATATAGAACCAGCTCGAAGTGCAACAATCACTTCAACGCCAGAATCTTTTAAGTTGTTTGCGTGTGCATTACCTTGTGAACCATAACCAATAATGGCAACTTTCATGCCTTGAATAATGTTTAAATCTGCATCTTTATCGTAATATCTATTCATTTTTTTCCTCTATTTTTTTAACGCCTAATGCGCCTTTTGTTAACTTATTCTTTTCATGCACACGCCTGTTCTAGAAACCTCTAAAATTTTTGACACATCTAAGCCTACTAAAAAATCATTAATTTTTTGACTTTTTCCTGCCAACTCAATTGTATAAGTATCTCCTGATACACCAACTATTTTGCATAAAAAAACATCAATTTGTTTCTTTGCATGAAAAAACATCAATTTGTTTCTCAACATCAGCCTGTATTTGTTGGTTGACATCCACTTTAACCAGTAACAACTCACGCTCAATATGCTCAGTTGCGGTTAAATCTGTCACTTTAACCACGTCAACCAATTTATTAAGCTGTTTAACAATTTGTTCAATAATACCATCATCGCCAATACTAACAATAGTCATGTGTGACAAAGTTGAATCATTAGTTGCTGCAACTATAAGTGACTCAATGTTAAACCCACGAGCAGAAAACAGCCCTGCTACTCTAGCAAGAGCCCCTACTTCATTTTCTAACAATACTGAAATAATGTATCTCATATTAAATTCAATCCTTTATCATTAGTTGACGCCATCTTATCACGATCTGCTAACAACATTTCGTGGTGTCCTGCGCCTGATGGAATCATTGGAAATACATTTTCTGTAGGGTCGGTTAAAATATCTAAAAATACCGTTCTATCTTTTTGAGTGAATGCTTCAATCAATGCTGGCTGTAAGTTTAGCTCTTTTTCGATTTTAATACCTATGTGCCCATAACTCTCTGCTAGCTTCACAAAATCAGGTAACGCATCCATGTATGACATTGAATAACGCTTGTTATAAAAAAACTCTTGCCATTGGCGCACCATACCTAAATAACCATTATTCAGACTGATAATCTTTACTGGAGTGTTATATTGTAACATGGTGGAAAGTTCTTGTAACATCATTTGAATACTACCCTCACCTGTTACGCAAACGACATCCATTTCAGGTGCTGCTAATTTTGCACCCATTGCCGCAGGCAATCCAAAACCCATTGTGCCTAAGCCGCCAGAATTAATCCAACGGCGTGGCTTATCAAATGGATAATATTGCGCCACCCACATTTGATGCTGTCCAACATCACTGGTAACAATAGCCTCGCCTTTAGTTATTTCATATAAGGCTTCAATTACGCTTTGTGGCTTAATCACACCCGCTTGGGTTTGATATGCCAATGAATTAACAGCACGCCACGTCTCAATCTGCATCCACCATTGAGTAATATCAGCCAATTGTTTATCTTTCAGTGCTTGTGTTAATGCGCCCAAAGCGTCGTTAACTTGTCCAATAATCGATACATTAACATCTACAGTTTTGCCCACAGAAGACGGATCAATATCGATGTGAATAATTTTTGCATAAGGGCAGAATTTGTCTAAGTTACCAGTAATACGGTCATCAAAACGCGCACCTACAGCAATAATACAATCCGAATCGTGCATTGCCATATTAGCTTCATAAGTACCGTGCATGCCCAACATGCCCAATGATTGCTTATCACTTGCAGGGTAAGCACCTAATCCCATTAAAGTTTGGGTGATTGGAAAACCTGTATGACGAGTAAAAATACGTAGTGTTTTATAAGCATTGCCAATTACACTGCCACCACCTGAATAAATAATAGGTTTTTTTGCTTGAACGATTAACGCAACTGCTTTGATGATTTGATCCGCTTCAATCTTTATTTCAGGCTGATACGAACGCATATCAATTGACTTAGGATAACCGCTAAATTCAACCTCAGCAATCGTTGTGTTTTTGGTAATATCAATAAGAACAGGGCCAGGACGACCTGTAGTCGCAATATAAAATGCTTTTTTAACAACATTTACCAAATCATTAATATCTGTTACTAAAAAATTATGTTTAACACACGAACGAGTAATACCAACCGCATCAACCTCTTGAAAGGCATCATTACCAATAACTGTAGAAGAGACTTGACCTGAAACAATCACCATAGAAATAGAATCCATGTAGGCTGTGGCAATACCTGTTACTGCATTAGTAAGTCCCGGTCCCGAAGTAACAAGCGCTACGCCACACTTGCCACTGGTGCGTGCATAACCGTCTGCTGCATGTACAGCGCCCTGTTCATGGCGAACAAGAATATGTTTAATCTCATTGCACATATTTAATGCATCATAAATGTGTAAAACTGCACCACCAGGATAACCAAAGATGTGCTCAACCCCTTCACTTTTAAGACTGTTAATTAATATTTGAGCACCATTTAACTTCATTATTTTCAGTGTGAGCGTAAAGACCCATTAATTATACCTTTTATTACAAGAAATTTTTCCAATCTTCAGAATAAAATTGAATAGGTGGGCCTTCTTTTTCGAATGTCTCAATAGACCACGTATCTGGTTTTGCTAAAATAGCTGATAATAATTGATTATTAAGCAGGTGCCCTGTTTTGTACCCTTCATAATGCCCAATTAGATTGCCGCCTAATAAATACAAGTCACCAACAATGTCCAAAATTTTATGCTTAACAAATTCATTTTGATAACGCATGCCATCTTCATTTAAAACGTCATCATCACTCAAAGCAATTGCATTGTCCATGCTGGCACCTAGTGCCAAATTTTGCCTTTGCATCATTTCTACATCTTTCATATAACCAAAAGTTCTAGCACGTGAGATTTCTTTTAAATAACATTGTTTGGAAAAATTAATACTCAGCTTCTGTCCACTTTCTTTAACTTTTTTATGATCAAAATCAATCTCAAGTGACACCTTAAAACCCTTATATTTAGATACTTGTGCCCATGAATCACCATTTTCTACTCGTATAGTATTTTTAATGACAAAAAACTTTTTATGGGCATCTTGCTCTTTAATACCAGCAGATTGAACTAGAAAAATAAAAGGAGCAGATGAGCCATCCATAATTGGCACTTCAAACGAATCAAGCTCTACTAAAACATTATCAATCCCAAGGGCTGAAAATGTGCTCATCAAATGTTCAACCGTTGATACTTTAACACCTTGATTTTCAAGCCCCGTAGAAAGTACTACTTCGTTAACAAACGCACTGTGCGCACGCACCAATTTACCGCCCACATCCATGCGTCTAAACACCACGCCATGGTCTTCTTTTGCAGGAATTAAAGTCATATTTACAACACTACCACTATGAATGCCAACACCCCTGGCTTTTACTTCTTTTTTAATAGTTCTTTGTTTAATCATAATGTTTATAATTCCAATAATGATTTTATTTTACTCACAAAATTAGTGTGTTGATGCGCTTGCACCACTTCTAAATAAGCGTTATTATCAGCATGCATCAATAAACCTAATGCGCAAGTATAAATAGGATTAGAGACAATCATATCTTTACCTGTGATTTTATGTATATCAACTTTAGCCAGCTTGGTTCTTATTCTAAAAGTATTAATAAACAACCCTTCACAACCCTCTATTAAAGACGCGCCACCTGTTAATATAAATCCTGATTTAAGCGACCTGTCTAACTTTTTAGTTTTTAGATTTTGCTTAATCGAGAGACAAATATCTAAATAAGAGTTCTCTATAACTTCAATCAAATTATGTAATGATAAATAACGATTTTCAATAGAATCCAGCTGTTTAAACTGAATTAATTTATCCGCTGGTGCTATCTTTAATTGGGCATAACCATGTTCAATTTTGAGTCTTTCTGCCTCTTTAAATGAGGTATTAAAGGCATTGACAATATTTTGGGTAATTTGATTACCGCCCATTTTAAAAACATGACTATAAGCAATACCACCGCCCATAAACACAGAAATATTACTCACGCCTGCTCCCATATCAAGCAAACAAACACCGCTATCTTTCTCATCCTGAGTAATACAAGCCCTGCTACTGGCTATAGAATTCAAAACAATTTCATTAAGCCCTAAGCCACTTTTTTCAACTGCTTGATAGATGTTACTCATGGCTTGGTTTGAAACAATGCTCACATGCACTTGGGCACCTAAAACAGTCGCCTCAAGTCCAATGGGCTGGTCAACTGTTATTGTATTTTGGTCAATGGTAAAGCGATTAATACTCGCACTTAGTATTTGTTTATTAGCAGGCGTAGGCGTAGCTGATGCCGTCTTAATCGCCTCAATAACATGCTCTTTGGTAATTTTTTTACCGTTAACCGGTATTTGCCTATCTTGATTAATCGTACTTAGATGTAAATCACAAATATTAGTGGCTACATTATGAATTCTAGTATTGCAATTAAGATAAGCAGTTTCCACCACCTTTAATATTGCTTTTGCCACTTTGTCAATATCAACAATCAGCGCATTTTTTACCCCATCTGATGGTCCAACACCATGACCAAATACTTCTATTTTTCCATCTTCCTCATCAGCAATTAACACTGCAATTTTGCTTGTACCTATATCAACACTTGCAAAAAAATTATCACTACTGGCCATTGTTTTTATCCATATATTCTAACCATTCATACAAGTGCTCAAGTTCAACTGTTTTACCACTTAACAAACGTTTAAATTTTTTAGCATTTTTTGTCCATGATACAAGCCCAAAATATGCCGTGTCATGGATCTAATTGCTACAGAATTAGCATGCTGAACTTTCATATATTCAATGAATGCTAATAATACTTGTTCACGACTCAATATTGATGATTTTTGCTGATAAATTAAACCATCAACTTTGCTTAATAGATAAGGCTGATGATACACTGCCCTGCCCAACATAACACTATCCACGTGCTCTAAATGCTGTAATGAACTTTCCATGTCTATAATACCGCCATTTATACCAATGACAAGATGAGGAAAGTCTCGCTTAATCTGATACACCCAGCCGTAATTAAGCTTTGGCACGCTACGATTTTTCTTAGGACTCAAACCTTTTAGCCAGGCCTTTCTTGCATGAATCATAAAATTATCACAACCCGAACTTTCAACTGTTGCAACAAAATTAACTAATTCACCGTAACTATCCATATCATCTACACCAATACGTGACTTAACCGTAATTGGCACGTCTGCCACTTGTCTCATTGCATCAACGCATTGCGCCACAACCTGTGGTATTTGCATCAAACACGCCCCAAAGCTGCCTGATTGCACCCTATCAGAAGGACAGCCTACATTAATATTAATCTCATCATAACCCCAATCTTGCGCTATTTTTGCTGCTTGCGCCATCTCTTTCACTTCACTACCACCCAATTGCAACACCAGTGGATGTTCACACGCGTCAAAATCCAACAGACGGTTTTTGTCCCCATGAAGTATCGCTTTAACCATTACCATTTCAGTCCAAAGTTGAACATTTTTTGACATCAACCGATAAAAATATCGACAATGCTTATCCGTCCAATTCATCATTGGTGCTACTGAAAATTTACTCTGACAGTTCATAAACTAATGTTTTAATCACAAAATCAATACTTGCCCGTACTACTTCGGCTCGATTGCCGCTAAACTGTTTAATACTAGTAAAACATCTTTTTAAAGTACAAAAACCAAAACAAACCATACCTACAGGCTTGTTTTTTATACTACCACTAGGACCAGCAATGCCTGTGATGGATATGCTAATATTGGTGGATGAATTTTTAATTACGCCACGTGCCATCTCTAATGCAACTTGTTCGCTAACTGCGCCAAATTTATCTAGCGTTGTGGGCTTAACACCTAGCATGTCGATTTTAGCTTGGTTGGAGTAGGTAATAAACCCTCTGTCAAAATAAGCTGATGAGCCGCTTTGGCTGGTGAGTAATGCAGATAAATTACCGCCTGTACAAGATTCAGCCACTGCAATGGTGAGTGACTTTTGTTTTAATAAGGTGATCAATGCGTTCATTTTAGTGCTGCTTGAATAATTTCAAAAATGTCATTGGATAAATCATCAATGGTTAAAATTTTCTCTAATTGCTGTTTTTGTAAGGCTTTTAATTCTGGGCTTAAATCGCTGCCAATGATTATAAACTGAGGTTAGTTTTACGCCTATTTGTGGATTTGATTGGTTGAGCTTAACGATAATGTCAGTTAAAAGTTCATAATCTTGTTGGTTGTGAAAATTAGCGTGGTTTTGTGAAAAACCGCCTATCACACTACGCAAACAGTTTGGCGTATTAAATGAAAATAGTTTGTGTTGCATGAGGGCTTTAATGTTGTCAACATTGACTGTTGGCGCAGACGATTGAATGGAGAAGCATTTATCCATAGCTTATGTGTCGTTTTTAAATTCATGATAAAACTCATCAAGTGCGGTATTTTTATACGGATTATCGCTAACCATTAACGCCTTTAAGCTCTCCATTTTATCACTCATACAATTGGCTGATTTAAATTGCTCAAAGACTAACTCAAATTCACCACTGATTGCTAGATAATATAAGCAAATATTTTTTAATGCTCGATTTCCTATAGCCTCAGACGTTAGCTCACAAAGCTGATAAATGTCGAGATTTGAATAAATTTTTCCAAACAATGACTTAAACCGCTGAATAATCTTATTAATGACTTGTTCATGTTTGTCATGAATCTCAAATATCTCAATAACTTCTTGTTGCTGATGTAAAAATCGTTCAGATGGAAGGGTTAAAATTTCACATATTAAGGGTTTATCTTGTACAAGCGATACACACTCACCCTCTAAGAGGATGTTTTTTAAAAATTTTTCAATGGCATCGAAAAACAAATCTTGATCAATGCTTAAGGGTACTCGGATTAAAGACAACCATAATTGCTGTGCAATGTTCCACCGATTAAAGGCATCAGAATCATGTCTGACTAAAAATATTTTTTGTTTGAAAATTAAATCAGATTCTAGTTTAATGGGTGCACTAAAACTTTGCAGTCATAAGGGTATTGGTTCTGAATCTATATTGTTAAAGGTAAATATTTCTTCCTTGTCTTTAATGATTAGTACGCCACTTTCAATCTCAGTAGCATTATCACCAAGCAATGCAAGCTTTAGCGGGAAAGAATAATCACATTGTGAGTGTTGTTTAATTGTGACTTTAAAAGTTTTGTCATTTTGATTATACTTAGAAACAATGCTAACTTTAGGGGTATCAGATTGCGAATACCAATGCATAAATTGACTAAAATAAAAATTATTGGCATCGCTCATACTTTGAATAAAGTCATCAATAGTGACAGGATCACCATCAAACCTTTGAAAATATAATTGCATGCCCTTTTGAAACCCCACCTCGCTTAGAAATGTATGCACCATACGAATAATTTCTGTACCTTTTTCATAAACAGTTAGAGTGTAAAAATTATTCATCTCGATATAATACTCTGACCTGACTGGATGTTGCATTGGACTCATGTCTTCTGCAAATTGCAATGTGCGCAGAGTCTTTACGTCTTCAATGCGCTTGATAGAACGTGCGTGTAAATCTGAGGTAAATTCTTGGTCTCTAAAAACCGTTAAGCCTTCTTTTAAGCTAAGTTGAAACCAATTTCTACAAATAACTCTACTGATCCAAATACACTTAACACATCAGGCTTGGCTTTATCAACCAAAATAGAAATCAATTCAAGATCAACACCATCTAAAAATAAGGTATTAGTTTTCTTAGTTGGCTTTGGATTTTTATAAAAACTAATTTTAGAAGTGACCATGGTTTGTGTTTCAGCCAAATCAAACCCAAGCTCTGTGGTACGAATTAAATACTCACTAGGTGCATAGTCTTCACGATAAATAGGTTGTGGCTTGTTCATTTTGTTAAAAATTTAGAAACTACATTAAAACGAGCAAAATAACAAAGCCAATCAACCCCATCAAAACAAAAAAATAGCGGAATAAGGTTAGCAATCCGAACACTGAGTATTGCCCAAAAGCTGCTCCATAGTGAAATTCTACAAGTGATTGATTAAGTACAATAAACGTCTGATGGTCTAAATAGACCCAATATTTTCGGGTAATAACATTGCTCCAACTAAATAGCAACGACAAGGAAGCAAAATTAAGGATAAAAAAAGTTTAGATTGAAATTGACTTGTCTTCATAAAATTAATAACAATAAAAATACGCCTAAAGTTAACCTATAGAAAACAAACGGCATCATGCCAACCGTATCTATTAACTTGATAAAAAAAACAATGGTTACATAAGCACTAATTGCTGAGACCACGAATCCTAAGGCTAATAAACTAACATTAACCAATTGCGTTTGATGGTATAAATCAATCAATATAAGTATTAATGACAGGCTAATCACAGGAATGGATAATAAAAATGAAAATTGTATTGATAATTTCCTAGATAGCCCCACCAACATACAAGCCGTGATTGTTATTCCTGACCTAGAGCTTCCTGGAATTAATGCCAAGGTTTGCATCATACCGACAAAACCAATATCTACCCAATTGGCTGTACTTTTTGGATTTTTATTTCTATGGTTAAACCAACTGGCAAAGCCTAAAAGCACGCCAAACACTAGTGTTGCATAAGCAATAATTTCTACTGAACGCAAATCACTTGTAATAGAGTCTTTAAATAACACGCCAGCCAGCCCTACTGGAATAGTGCCTAATAACACACCCCATGCTAACTTTGATTGTCCAATAGTTTGGCATTTAATGATTGAATGATAAAAATCAAAAGACAAGCTTTTAATCATTGCTTGATAATAAAATATCACCGCACTTAAAGTACCCATATGTACCACCACATCAAACGCCAAGCCTTGGTCAGTCCAATGGGTTAACTTTGGCACTAAAATTAAGTGCGCTGAAGAGGAAATGGGTAAAAATTCGCTTAAACCTTGAATTAACGCCAAGACGATTGTTTGAAAAACATCCATATTTATGGACACCTCTCTTCTAATAATCCAAAATACTTGTCAAAAAGATGGATGTTTTCTTTAGAATAGATTTTATCATATCAAGAGTTTTAGCTGATTTTTCTAAACTCATTATAAAGTGAAAGGTTAGTTTTTGATGAGTGTTTTGGATTTTTAGAGGTGCCCTTATATAAAAGCCTCTTATAATTTACCGCTCAAGTCTTGTTCAACAAATCCTGTTAATTCTACCGATAGCTTTTTACTTAAAGCCAATACCTTAAAACTCTCGCCCATCGCACTGGGTAAAACCAATTGTTTAACTTGTTGTGCCAAATTAAGACGTTTATCTGCATCTGGCTGTTCAAGCAAAAAATCATCAATACCCAATGAAATCAGAAACAGCGCCTGTGTCGCATAACCACTAACCTTAAAACCACTAACACTTGCTTGATCAGCAATATCAGAAAAATTAACCGATGTAGTGATGTCTTGCTCACCTACATTTACAAACGGGTTCTCACTCGCCTTATGTTGATAATAACACCTTAAAGTGCCGTCTAATCTTTGTAAATGAAAATACTCATCTCTGCTCATGCCATAATCAATCAATAATACTAAAGCCTCATTGGTGGCATTGTATAAGGAGTCAATCCACGTCGTGGCACGAAGATTAATTTCAGTTTTATAATCTTCAGTCACATGATTAGGCAAAAGCGTCTTATCATTTTGATAAGGCAAATCAAATATTTTCCAGCAAAATTTATTCCCATGATAATCAACGCCCAATTCATAAAATTGATTGTTTTTGTAAATAAGACGCTTTGCAGGCATGGCATCCAAAACTTCATTGGCAATCACCACGCCAGAAAAATCTTTTGGCAGTTCATCAAGCCAAATCACCCTATCCATTAATTCTGGTAGTGTCTTGTTAATGGTTTGTGCTTGCCTGTGTTTAAGCTTGCCACTTAACTCTAAAATATAATATTTCTTAGGCAAGCTATTTAACTTTCCTAACTCGAAAAGTATCTGAGTGGCAAGAACACCACTACCTGCACCAAACTCTAGAATATCATTAGTGCCATTTAGCACCTGTGTGCATTGACGAGCCAAACAAAACCCAAATAAATCTGAAGTTTCTGGCGCAGTAATAAAATCACCCTTTTCGCCAAATTTTTCCAAATCTGATTGATAATAACCCAATGTAGAGTGATAAAGTGCCAAATCCATAAATTCATCGAAACCTATAGGACTAGCATTTTGTATAATAGTGTTTTTAATAATTTGTTCAAGACTCACTTGATGTATTTTATATGAAAACAGCATTAGTTACAGGCGCGGCGCATAGAATTGGCGCGCAAATTTGCCATACTTTGCACAAGGATAATTATCATGTGATTATTCATTACAGAAACTCACTCCAAGCTGCAAAAAATCTGGCAAATAAGCTTAACAGTATTCGCCAAAATTCTGCTAGCATCTTACAAGCTGAATTATCCAATATTCAAGAAGTGAGTAAACTTTGCAATACCATCAAGTCGCTTAATCTTTTAGTTAATAATGCATCAGTGTTTTACCCAACACCTGTCAATAAATTAAATCAACATGACTATCAATCCATTATGAATACCAATGTTATGGCTCCTTTATTTTTATCCAGCACTTTAGGTGATAAATTAGCTCAAAGCCAAGGTTGCATTGTCAATATTGTAGATATTCACAGCGAGCGTCCTTTAAAAAATCATGCAATTTATAACATTTCTAAAGCAGCTATTGTCATGACAACCAAAACACTGGCTAAAGAATTAGCACCTAATGTTCGTGTTTGTGGGGTATCTCCTGGATCAATTTTGTGGCCAAAAGATACAGCCGAACTTGACCAAGCTCAAAAAGACAAAATGCTTAAAAAAATTGTACTTAAAAAACAAGGCAGTACACAAGATATTGCTGATACTGTTTTATTTTTAGCCAATTCTATCTACATTACTGGACAAATTATTAATGTTGATGGTGGTCGCACACTTAATCAATAAGGGTTTTTGATAAATATCATACTATTTTTGTGATATAATCCGAAGAATTGATGGAGATAAACTACATCAAAAAATACTATTAATATTTTGGGTCTTTTGTTGCCATATAAAGTAAATTAATTATTTAACCACTTTTGAGTGGCTAGATAAAAAAAGGGTTTAAGAGTCCTTAAGGAATAAGTTTTTAATCATTTTATGATAAGAATAAATCATATTTTAATACCAAATCAGCACGCCAGTGTTGAGCTTTTATGTGCGCAACAAAGTCCATTCACACTAGGACTTAGCCATGAACCATATTTTAATCAATGCAACTCATTCCGAAGAAATCAGAGTGGGTATTGTCAAAAACAAAAAATTAACTGGCCTTAATATAGAAACCAGTCTTAATAAAAAAACTAAAGGCAATATCTACCATGGCAAAATCTCTCGAGTAGAACAATCACTAGAGGCAGCATTTGTTGACTACGGTAAAGAAAAACAAGGTTTTTTACCTTTTAAAGAAGTTGCAGAAACGTTATATAATGATGCCAAAGCCAAGGGCGAAAAACTAACCATTTCTGATGTTTTAAAAGAAGGACAAGAAATTATTGTCCAAATTGAAAAAGAAGAGCGTGGTAATAAAGGCGCAGCACTCAGCACTTATGTCAATCTTGCTGGTGTTTATATGATTTTAATGCCAAATAATCCGGAAAGCCATGGCATATCAAGGCAAATAGTCGCCTCAGACCGACAATCTTTAAAAGAAATTATTGGCAAAATTATTCTACCTGAGCATTCAGGCTTAATCATTCGCACTGCAGGTGCTGGCAAAAGTTTTAAAGAATTACAATGGGAAGTAGACTATCTTTCTGACTTATGGAAATCAATTAATACAGCAGCTCTAGCACGTAGCGCACCTTTCTTAATTTACCAAGAAAGTGATATTATTATTCGCACATTGCGCGATCATCTTCGCTCTGATACTGATAGTGTTATTATTGACGAATTAGAAGCTTTTCAAAATGCCAAAGAATTTGTTAGTTTTGTGTTACCACATTACTTAGACCGCATCAAATTTTTTAATGTTTCTGAGCATTCTTTATTTAACTATATGGGCGTTGAAGCTCAGGTTAAAAGCGTATTTAACCGCGAAGTATCATTACGAACAGGTGCCACCATTGTCTTTGATCCAACTGAAGCACTTACTGCCATTGATGTCAACTCTGCTCGCGCTACTAAAGGCGCTGACATTGAAGAAACTGCCTATAACACCAACTTGGAAGCAACTAAAGAAATTGCCCTACAACTGCAATTAAGAGATATTGGTGGATTGGTCGTGATTGATTTTATCGATATGGCTTCTGAAGAACATAGAGTGTCAATCGAAAAAGCCATGGAAAAAGCCACCAATGCAGATCGAGCGCGCATCCAAATCGGCATCATTTCTCAATTTGGCTTGCTCGAAATCTCAAGACAGCGCTTGATGAATTCAGTTTCTGAATCGGTTGAAAAACCTTGTTCTGCTTGTCATGGTCGTGGTATTACGCCAACCATTCCAACGTTAGCATTAACCATTTTAAGACAACTTGAAGACGGCTGTAATGCGGCTAAACAAACAGCGCGCTTAACCATTCAATCAAGTGTAGAAGTCATTACTTATATTTTGAATGAAAAACGTCAAGAAGTAACAAAATTAGAAGACAAGCATGGCATTAAAATTACCTTGTTGCCTAATCCATATATGAAGTTTCCTAATTTCACCATTAATAAGCAAAAAGAAGGGGATAAGAAGTCACAGCATAAAAGCTATCAAGGCATTTCAAAGCCACAACATGTACTAGCTGAGAATGGTCTTTCAAACCAAGCTGAAGTTCCTGCTATTAATGTAAATAGACCCAGCACGCGCGTTCCTGAAAAGAAAATTTCCTTGTTTGAGAGAATAAAAAATGCTTTATTTGACAAGAAGAAAAAACAACCCAATAAACGTAGAATAAACCCTAACAATAGAAATCGCAACAGGAATCGTAATAAAAATCGTAATAAAAATAAACAGCAAAATAGAACTCAAAACAATACCACTAAACAACAAAATACACAAACTGAGGCCGGTAAAAACAAGATTAATGATGTATAAATTTGCTGTTTTTGGCAATCCAATTAAGCACAGCTTATCGCCAAATATTCACACCCAGTTTGCGCAACAGACTAGGCTTAAAATTAGCTATGATAAAATCTTAGCGCCCGTTGATGATTTCTCATCCTCAGCACAAGCATTCATCAATCAAGGTGCAAATGGTTTTAATATTACCGTGCCTTTTAAATTAGATGCGTTTAAATTTGCAAACGAACTCACATTAAATGCCCAAACAGCAGGTGCAGTTAATACCATTAAAATAAAACAAGATAAAATCATTGGTGAAAATACCGATGGTATTGGGCTAATTAACGATTTAACTCGCAATCTTGGCATTGAATTAAAAGATAAAATTATCCTAATTTTAGGTGCAGGTGGTGCAACACAAGGTATCTTGTTGCCTCTTTTAGAACAGCGACCCAATCGCATTATGATTGCCAATCGAACGCCTTCTAAAGCAATTAAACTGGCTAAAGACTTTGCTAAATTTGGCAAGACTTGCGGTTTTGGTTTGAATAAAATTAAGCATGACTCTGTTGATATTATTATCAATGCCACCAGTGCATCACTTGATAAAAGAATGCCTGATATCGCCTCTGGTGTCGCTAATAATGCAATTTGTTACGATTTAATGTATGGCAAACAAACGCCATTTATGGATTGGGCAACAACCAATCACGGCTCAATAATTAGCGACGGTTTAGGCATGTTGCTTGAACAGGCAGCAGCAGCTTTTGAGTTTTGGACAGGTGCAAAGCCTAATACCAAACAAGCTTTAAGTAATTTAAGGCGCTAGACGTTCAATTTTCCACTTGCCTTCGTTTAACTGGTATATGAATCGATCATGCAATCGATTTTCTCTACCCTGCCAAAATTCAATCTTTAATGGTATGACACGATAGCCGCCCCAAAAATCAGGCAGCGGCACCTCGCCTTTACTAAATTTAGCCCTCATTGATTCAAATTGAGATAATAACACCTGTCTTGAAGATAAGTTTGATGACTGTTGTGATGCCCAAGCGCCTAATTGAGATGCTTTTGGTCTGGAGGAAAAATACTTTAAAGATTCAAGCGTGCTCAGTTTTTCCACATAGCCAGAAATCTTAACTTGTCTTTCTAAAGTTAGCCATGGAAACAATAAAGCCGCATTTGGATTGCTTTGAAGTTGTTTAGATTTTTTAGAGTTGTAGTTTGTAAAAAATACAAAACCGTATTTGTCAAAGTATTTGAGTAATACAGTTCTAATACTTATTTCATTATCATTACTTGTTGCTAAACTCATTGCACTTGGCTCAACCATGTCTGCTTCTTGGGCTTGTTGGAACCATAATTTAAATTGCTCAAAAGGATTGTCGCTCAAATCAACTCGATTTAAGTCACTTTGAGTAAATTCATGTCTAAGACTGGTTAAATCAACTTTCATTAGAAGGGTAAAAATTTATGCTTTTTATCTTGTGTTAAATGATGAGAAATTAAGTATTTAATGGGTGGAAAATGCTCGGCAAACTTAAGCACAAATCGCCTTACTTGTTTGACCACTGGCGCATCGTTAGTAAATAATGCCACAATACCATTAGTGCCAAAAAACATCAATCTAGTTAAATTAATATGCTTTTTCTCGTACAACTTTAGTAAAGATTCAGAGCCAATGTCTTGGCCATTATCCAGAGCCTCATTAACTAATTTTGCTAATATGTCTTGACCTCTTAAACCTAAATTAAACCCATGTGCAGTCATAGGGTGCATGCCTACCGAAGCATCGCCAATCAGCGCAAAACGCTTGGCTATAAAAGTTTGTGCATGCGTTGCAACCAAGGAATAGGAATGCCGTTCTCCCACTTGCATCATCTGCCCCAACTCACCTTTAAATGATTGTGTCATCATTTGATTAAAATCAACTTCATTCATCTCAAGCATTGCCTGAGATTGGTTTGTTTTAACCGTTAACACAATAGACGAAACATTACCTATCATTGGTAATAATGCCAATGTTTGCCCATAATCAAAACATTCTAAAGCAATATTGTTGTGCGATATTTCATGATTCATTTGAGTAACAATCATAACCTTAGAAAAATCCTTCATTAAGATTGGAATGCCAACTTTTCGACGAATATCTGAAAAACGACTATCAGCAGCAATGACTAATTTAGCCTCAATCTTATTGTCATTAGATAAAATAACTTGTGAACAATCATCCAGTTGAGCTACATTTTCAACGCTTATATCAGTGATAATATCAATATTTTTTGCCTGTTTAACCTTTATATAAAGTGCTTTTCTGATTTGATAATTAGGCACTAAATAACCCAAAGCATCTATTGAGGTATTCTTGGTTGTAAAATTTAACAAAGAAGGCGAGTCGCCATCAAATACTTTCGCTTCTTTTAAAGGAGAAACTTCCTCCTGATTAATTAAATCCCAAACACCAAGCTTCTTTAAAATCTTTAATGATAAATGCGTTAATGCAATTTCTCTGCCATCTGCTTGAGGATTGGCAATAGAATCAAGGCTTGATTTTTCAATTAACAGCACTTTAACATTAGAATCAAGCATGGCACTAGCAAAACTTAAACCTGCTGGACCACCACCAATAATTACAATATCAACTTCCATTCAACAACAAAATTTGAGATAATAGGCTTATTATAACCATGAGCACTTACTATGATTTACGTTGTTATTCAATTTGGCTGTATTATCTATTTAATCATTAACTCACAAGTGAGTAGCTTTAATCTTATGCCTTTATTGCTATTGAGTTTGTCGCTTATTATTGGATCGTTTGCACTTATTAATATGCGTCTAGATAATCTTAATATCATCCCTGCTCTTAAAAAACAACACAAACTAACAACCCACGGCATTTATCGATTCATTCGCCATCCCATGTATACCAGTGTGTTATTATTATCTTCAGGCTTAATGCTTAGCAATACCCACCCAATTTCTCAATTAGTGATGCTAATTCTTATTATTGATTTAATACTTAAATCAAATCTAGAAGAGAGATTGCTTAATAAACGTTTTAAGCAATACAAAAATTATAAAAACAACACAGGTAGATTTTTACCTTTTCTGTAATCTTTTAAGCAATATTTCTGCTTTCTTATCGCCACTTTTAATTAGTCTATTAAGCCAATGTTTAGTTTTTTGTAAAGATTTTTTTAGTGCCAATATCTTCTTTATACATAAGCGACACTTTCTATTGAGAAAGTTTGTGACCTTTTCTAGCCGCGGTAATCACAAATTGATAAGCCTTTGTTTAGTTGCATTTTGATAAAGCGTGCGTGCGACTTTTGATAATCAACCGCCACACCTAACCCCTATCATACAAATCACTACTAGAGGATACAGAAAAGCTCAATAAAAGCAATACAAGAATTAGTTCCAAATCAACGTTATTTCTAACAAGAAAAGAGTATAAGTATTATGAATGGTTTCCATCATTTATATCAAATATTTTTAATTAGCCTAATGTGTTCAAAATAACCACTAATGCAAATTATTTTAATCTTCTCAACTCATAGATAAATACATCTTTTTTTGATTTAGTCTTGATTTTTTTAGTTTTGATATAAAGAACTTTTTCATAAAAGAAGTTCTTATTTTAATAAACCTATTTTTAAAAAACTAAAAGTTTTGATGGTAGTCGCGAGTGAATTCGAATCACCGACCCCTACCATGTCAAGGTAGTGCTCTAACCAACTGAGCTACGCGACTAAAGAAGTGAGTATTATACTTAAAAACAACGTTTGATAATTGTTTGAATGTCTTGCGCTGCTTGGTACGGATTGGTGGCATTTTTAATTGGGCGACCAACGACAGTATAGTCTGAGCCTGAATTAAATGCAGTTGCCACATCAACCACGCGTTTTTGATCGTCATCATTAGACACGGGGCGAATACCTGGGGTAACAGCGATTAATTTATGATCAACGTATTTGCGTAAAGATAGTACTTCAAGACCCGAAGATACTACGCCATCACAACCTGCTTCGAAAGCACGTCTGGCACGAGAAATGACCAACTCTTGTACATCACAATCAAAGCCTAAATCATCTAAATCACCTCTATCAAGACTAGTGAGTGCAGTTACTGCTAAAATTTTAAGATTACCTTTGCTTTCAACGGCTTTTTCCATAAGCGCTTGATTGCCATGAATGGTGGCAAAAGTAGCACCATATTGACTTAAACGTTTAATGGTTCTGCCAACAGTTTCTGGTACATCAAAAAACTTTAAATCTACAAAGACTTTTTTGTTTTTTTCTAATAGCCAATCAAGCAGGTTAAAATATTTTCCTGTCATTAATAGTTCCATGCCAATTTTATAAAAATTAACACTATCGTCTAGTTGAATAACTAAGTCCTTAGCTTGTTCAACTTCTGGCACATCCAGGGCAAAAATAAGCCTATCTTTAACTTTAATACCTTTCATGTAATTTTGTAATAAATACGACGTAAAAAAATATCTAAATTATACTGTGATTTAAATGTTTATAAATTTGTAAAACATAGGCCCATCTAAAGAAATATCCAGAATTAACAAGTATGGATAAAAATGATGCAAAAAATTCAATAGAATAGTCATATCGTGGATAATAATTACATTGCCTTCGTAGCTCAGCTGGATAGAGCAGCCGCCTCCTAAGCGACAGGTCATGCGTTCAAATCGTGTCGAGGGCACCATCAAAGGAGTAAAAAATACAACAAAACTCAACACTAAAGTTCTGGCAATAATACTAGGCACTATATTGTTATTGATTTCAATTGTGGCAAATTTAACTGGTTATTATTTACATAATGTTGCTGAATTTTTAATGAGCATTTATCTTGGCTATGGGCTGGACTTTATGGATATTATCATTAGCATGGTTTGGGTATTTTTTTACCGCAGCCATTGCTGGCCTTGTGATTGCTTGGCTGTATAACAAACTAGTTAAATAGACAGGTATAATCAGAGTTTTTGCTGAGATTAATTATGCATCAAGGGGTCAATGCTTGTATGGGTCTGTACAATTCAAACTACATCAAAAAATTACCGATATTGTCATGTGTCATTGCTCTGAATGTCGAGAAGTTCAAGGCACAGCGTTTGCAACGAATGGTAATGTAAAAAATGAAGACTTTAAGTTTATAAGTGGTGAGAATAATTTAACTGAATTTAAAAAAAATGCCAATAAAGGTCGATTTTTTTGTA
The DNA here is from genome assembly GCA_021730205.1 of Candidatus Ruthia sp. Cpac_8_S14. GTDB lineage: Bacteria > Pseudomonadota > Gammaproteobacteria > PS1 > Pseudothioglobaceae > Ruthia. The sequence goes on from CP072533.1 coordinate 579,552, forward strand.
AAACTTGTGGCTCGTCCATTATGATAAAGCTAAAAAATAATCCAGACCATACAAGAATTAGACTAGGCACAATTACAAATGACATCAAAAAGCCTATTGAGAAACATATTTTCTCAGACTCAAAAGCAAACTGGGATAGTATTTGTGACACTATTGCCCAACATAAGGAATGGTAAATGAGTGGCAATACGATTGGAAAATTATTCACAATCACCACAGCAGGTGAATCTCATGGCGAAGCGTTAATTGGCATTGTAGATGGTTGCCCGCCAGGATTAGCACTTACTGAGGCTGATTTACAAGGTGATTTAAACCTTAGAAAACCAGGCACTTCTCGCCATACCACCCAACGCCGTGAAGAGGATTTAGTGAAAATATTATCTGGCACGTTTGAAGGCAGAACAATGGGCACACCAATTGCACTCATCATTCAGAATGCCGATCAACGCTCTAAAGACTATAGAAATATTAAAGACACTTTCCGCCCTGGTCATGCTGATTACACCTATGATCAAAAATACGGCTTTAGAGATTATCGTGGCGGTGGACGCTCCTCCGCTAGAGAAACTGCCATGCGCGTTGCTTGTGGTGGTATTGCTAAAAAATATTTAGAACAAGAATACGGTATTGAAATTAAAGGCTATTTATCTCAACTAGGCCCTATTAAGGCTGAAAATTTTGATTGGCTTGAAGTATACAACAACCCATTTTTCTGCCCTGATGCTAGCAAAGTTAAGGCATTAGAAGAATATATGGATGCTTTGCGAAAATCGGGCGATTCGGTGGGTGCTAGAATTAACATTACGGCAAATAACATGCCTGTCGGACTAGGGGAGCCAATTTTTGACCGATTAGAGGCAGATATTGCTCACGGTATGATGAGTATTAATGCCGTAAAAGGCGTTGAAATTGGTGCTGGATTTAAAGCAGTCATCCAAAAAGGCACGGAGCATCGTGATGCCATTACTCCAGCAGGTTTTAAGTCAAATCATGCTGGTGGTGTTTTGGGCGGGATTAGTTCAGGTCAAGATGTTTTAGTGTCTATTGCACTAAAGCCAACTTCAAGTTTGCGTCTGCCAATTGACAGTATTGATAAGGAAGGAAGTCCTGTTGAAGTAGTTACCAAAGGTCGTCATGACCCTTGCGTAGGTATTCGTGCAATACCTATTGCTGAAGCCATGTTGGCAATGACCATTATGGATCATGTTATGCGCCACCGAGCTCAAAACTCAAATATTGAATCAACCACGCCTATTATTCCAGCCTCAATATAGATTTATTCACTCAAATTCAAAATAAGGATTACATGTTTTCATTGATTAATAAATACGCCTCTAATAATGCCAAAAATGATTTTTTATCAGGTCTAACCGTCACACTTGCCTTAGTGCAGAGGCAGTGGCTTTTACATTGGTTGTAGAACACGGTGTGCAATACTTGTTTGCAACTGTGATATTGATGGAGTTCTTGCAAATTGCATTTGGTTGATGAATTGACTGAAACAACTGGCAAGCCTAATAAGAAAATGTTGCTCAAGGTGTTGCTAATACAGTCACGGGATTTTTCGGTGGTATAGGTGGTTGTGCAATGGTGGGTCAGAGTATTATTAATATCAAATCAGGTGATCGTGGTCGTTTATCAGGCTTTGTAGCAGATGCTTTTTTGCTGAGTTTTATTCTATTGTTCTCTCAATATATTGAACAAACCCCTATTACTGTATTGGTTGGTGTGATGTTTATTGTGGTCATCAGCACTTTTGAATGATGTAATTTTAGGCTGATTTCTTGTGTGCCTGTTGCTGATAGCTTTGTGGGTATTTCTGTTGCAGAAATTACAGTCTTTTCTGATTTGGCTATTGCAGTTATCGTTGATGTACTGATGTTAGCCATTGTTTTCGCTTAGCAGCATGCTAAATAAATTTATGTTACAAAACAGATGAATGAAACAAGTGGCATCAAAACTTATCAAGTTAATGGCACCTTATTTTTTGCCAATACGCATAATTTCCAAACATTATTTGGCCAAAAAAAACGACCCTGAAAATGTCTTTATCGATTTTGAAAATTCACAAGTCATTGATAAATTAGCTTAATTTAGGTCTTGAAAACATGGCTATTAATAAATGCATTTAATACCAACTACTTAAAAATGATGAACAAATTACTACTGTCCATATTACTAATTTCCAGCGCAATTAATGCCAATAACGACCTCTTTAATAATGATTCACTCTACCACATGATGTTGATACTGATAATATTAATGCAATCTTTAACAGCAATATCTTAGGTGTTTCTATTCCAAAACTTGAAGAACCAAAACTACAGATACGAAAAAATACTATTCAATAATTATTTGCCTTTTTCATCACCCCAAAGCAATTTATGCAATTGTAATTGCATTCATATATTTAGTTGTTGATCTAAAATCCAATCTGCCAATTGCCTTGGTGTAATATCGTCAAATACAGGTAAAAATAAAAATACACCTGAAGTGGTGCTCAAAATAACCACACTCCAATCAGAATCAGCACGTGACCCAATGACAAGTTTAAGTTGGTCTTTGGTGGTTAATTTTTTAATGTTCGCGTATTTATTTTATTCAGATTCGCCAGAACTTGGGATTTTAATATCCATAACTACTGATACTGAAACATTAACATCTTGTATATTAATACTACTATCGGTCTCTAAAGACATTTGATAATTATTTTTAACCAATTCATCCAGTAATAAATAGCAGTTTTTTTGTGCTAGAGGCTCACCATCTGTTACACAAACATAAGAGGTATCGTATTGTTTGATTTTGCTAATAATTACATTAATTGTCATTAAATTATTACCCTTGATGCATATTCAGTATCACAATATGTACATCTAAATGGGCAGTCCGTTAAACGAATAAACACGCTAGGTAAGCCAACTTCACGCACTTCGCCTTGAAGGGAGTAGAATATTTCACTAATGTTTAATTTAGCGCTAATCATAATGCTTTTTTAAATTGAGTGTCCTTGAGTTGTTTAATCTGATTACGCATATCTGCTGCACGTTCAAACGCCAAATCGCTAGCAAAACTATACATTTGCTTTTCTAGCATCTTAATTTCTTTTGCTAATTGTACTGGTGAAAGTTGAGTAAACACTTTCTGAGCACCATTCTCTTCTGTCTGGCTACTGATTAAATCCGTATCAAGGATATTGATAATAGGTTTGGCAATACCTTTGGGTGTAATATTGTTTTTCAGATTATAGGCCTGCTGCTTAACCCGACGTCTTTTGGTTTCATCCATCGCCTTTTGCATTGATTTGGTTATGCGAGCAGCGTATAAAATTACGTGTCCATTTATATTCCTAGCCGCTCGCCCCATGGTTTGAATCAGCGAGCGTTCAGAGCGTAAAAATCCTTCTTTATCTGCATCTAAAATAGCCACCAAAGACACTTCGGGAATATCCAAGCCTTCACGTAATAGATTGATACCAACAAGTACATCAAATATGCCTAAGCGCAAATCACGAATAATTTCCACCCTTTCAACCGTATCAATATCAGAATGTAGGTAACGAACTTTAACATGATGGTCGTTTAAATAATCACTTAACTGCTCACTCATTTTTTTAGTCAAAGTTGTCACTAATACACGCTCATTCGCTTTAACACGCATTCGTATTTCACTAAGTAAATCATCCACCTGCGTATCCACAGGACGAATGTCAATCTCAGGGTCTAATAATCCTGTTGGTCTTACTACTTGTTCAGCAATCACACTAGAAACTTCCAACTCATATTGTGCAGGCGTGGCAGATACCAAAATACATTGACGAACTCTGTCTTCAAATTCTGAAAACCTAAGCGGTCGATTATCCAAAGCACTTGGTAGGCGAAAACCAAACTCAACAAGCGTTTTTTTACGCGCCCTATCGCCTTTATACATGCCACCAATTTGGCTAACAGTCACATGTGATTCATCTAAAATTATCAATGCATTATTTGGCAAATAATCCAACAATGTTGAGGGTGACTCGCCAGGATTTTGACTGGATAAATAGCGTGAGTAATTCTCAATACCTGTGCAATACCCTAACTCACGCATCATTTCAATATCCATGTGTACGCGTTGTGTTAAACGTTGCTCCTCAACCAATTTATTAACGGATAGCAACTCACTTCTACGATCTTTTAGCTCCGCCTTAATATCATCCAACATATTCAAAATTTTAGATTTTTGGGTAACGTAGTGCGTTTGTGGATAAATAGTAACTCTTTGTAAAGATTTTAGTTTTTTCCCTGTTAAAGGGTCAAACCAATAAAGTTGTTCAATTTCTTCATCAAACATTTCAATGCGTATGGCTTGCTCTTCAGAATCAGCAGGAAAAATATCAATCACTTCGCCCTTAACTCGGAAATAGCCACGCATCAAAGTAATATCATTGCGCGAGTATTGCATTTGTGACAAGCGTGAAAGTATCTCACGCTGATTAGTAACTTCTCCAATGCTCAAATGTAGCAACATAGCCATATAACTTTCAGGATTACCCAAGCCATAAATGGCAGATACACTGGCAATAATGATAACATCATCACGCTCTAATAGTGCTTTAGTGGCAGATAGGCGCATTTGCTCAATCTGCTCATTAATAGAAGAATCTTTTTCAATATAAGTATCAGACGCAGGCACATAAGCCTCTGGCTGATAATAATCATAATAAGAAACAAAATATTCCACCGAATTGTGTGGAAAAAACTCTTTCATCTCACTATACAATTGTGCTGCTAATGTTTTGTTGGGTGCCATAATCAAACTAGGGCGTTTGGTCTGTTGAATAACATTAGCCAGCGTAAAGGTTTTACCCGAGCCAGTTACGCCAAGCAAGGTTTGGAACTTAGCACCGGCATTCACGCCATCAACCAAAGTTTTAATCGCTTCTGGCTGATCACCACTAGGGAAAAATTTCGATATCAATTGAAATTTATTGTTCACACGTAAGATTTTTTCATTAACATGAACACTCAATTTTAATCTATTTCCTTATTAATAACCATGTCAACATATCTTTCCGATAGAGTTCAAAAAGTTAAGCCTTCAGCCACACTTGCAGTCACTGCAAAAGCCAATGAATTAAAATCTCAAGGAGTTCAAATTGTATCCATGGGTTCAGGCGAACCAGACTTTGACACACCTGAAAATATTCAAAAAGCAGCCATACAAGCAATTAAAGACGGTCAAACTCGCTACACAGCAGTAGATGGTACGCCTATATTAAAACAAGCGATTATTGATAAATTTAGACAAGAAAATAACTTAACTTACACCAGTGCTGAGGTGATAGTTTCATCAGGTGGCAAACAAGTGTTTTATAATCTGTGCCAAGCTGTACTCAATCAAGGCGATGAAGTGATTATTCCCGCACCTTTTTGGGTAAGCTACCCAGATATGGCTCTTTTAGCCGATGCAACATCAGTCATTATTGAAACAGGATTAGAACAAGATTTTAAAATTACGCCAGAGCAACTAGAGGCAAATATCACCAGTAATACTAAATTATTTGTTATTAACAGCCCCTCTAACCCTACAGGTGCCGTTTATTCTCAAGCTGAGTTGCAAGCACTGGCAAATATATTAAAAGAACACCCAAAAATATTAATCATCACCGATGACATTTATGAGCATATTCGTTGGGGTAATAATGACTTTGTTAATATTGTGATGGCTGATAAAGCATTGAAAGACCGCACCATTATTCTTAACGGTGTCTCCAAAGCTTATGCGATGACTGGTTGGCGCATTGGCTATGGCGCAGGTCCAGAAAACATTATTAAAGCTATGAAAAAAATCCAAGGTCAATCCACCTCCAACCCTTGTTCAATTGCTCAGGCTGCTGCTTTAGAAGCTTTAAATGGCGATCAAAACATTATCAACATAATGATTTGCGCCTTTGAGAAAAGGCATGACTTTATTGTTGACGCATTAAATGCAATTGATGGCGTTGAATGCCCTAAATCACAAGGTGCTTTTTATGTCTTCCCAAGAGTTAAAGGATTAATTAGTCGCCTTGGTTTAAAAAACGATATTGAACTCTCTACTTACTGTCTAGAAGTGTTAAACATTGCATTAGTCCCAGGTTCAGCCTTTGGTGCGCCAGACTATGTGCGTTTTTCGTTTGCCACAAGTATGGATAAGATAAAGCAAGCCATTGAAAGACTCAGCAAGGTTTAAAAATATTAGTATTCAAAAAAAAATACTAATATATTAGATAGGATTTTTTTATATTAATGGCTCCCCGAGCTACTCTTACTACGAACCGTGGTTTTTTATATTCCTGACACATTTAAAAAAAAGAGACTCAGAAACGCCAATATTTTCACACTTCAAGATTGGGTAAATACTAACGGCGGACTAATGCTTGATTTGTCTTTATAAAGTGTTAGTTTAGGAGTTTGGTTAGCAGCTAGATATTGTGTCTAGTGTTTAGATTTATATGTTTGTGAACATATAAAGGTTAATCTGTTCAAATAGTGGGTTTTTTTGAACAGTTGTGAGAATATCGCAGCCACAACATTAACAGTAACCCGCATTACCACAGCACTTGTATTTTTGTCTATTATCGCTAATCTTTTTGCCCTCAGCACCAAACTTAGTTCAATCGTCAAAAAAACCTTGCAACCGCTCGCTTTCAATAGGCATCAACTTACGAATACGATTATTGATCAACATGCCGTGCTTATCTTGCGCAGTAAGAGTAAAGCTTAGTTCGTTGCTTATTTAATCTATCGGATGTTAGTACTGGCACGGCGTAAAGAGCAGTCTTAGGACCACCACCTAATGCTGATTGAGTTGTGGCCAAGCCTGTCGGGCAATAAACATGATTACCTTGAGAGTCACTAGCTAACTACACCATGTGATTGCTATGCGTCTTTGTTAGCACATAACTAATACCATCTTGTCTGCTTAGAATGCCAGAGCCGCCCTTGTTATTATTTTGCTTATCACGCAAGCCACGCTTCGCATTAAAATACATCACTTTTGGTTCAACAAATTTATTAAGAGCAGGTGCCAGCCCGAATGGGTTGTATACACAATCCTAGTAATAAGACTGTGTACCGCCGTTGCTTTTTAAAATTGCTTTTAACCCCCTCACCCCTGTTTATCGCCAGTGTCGGGCATAGTCCATTAGTATTGAATATCTTGCCATTTGCACTGTTACTACTTGGGTTGACATTGCCTAAATGAATACCCGTTCTCTATTTTGTGGCACGCCAAAATCTTTACTATTAAGCACTTGTCATTCGACAAAGTACCTCAAACTCATCAAACGTGTTGACGATATGCTTAAACATTGAACTGAAGAATGTAGTTGTCATCATTAGCACTCAATAGGTCGCTAAAACTCTCTATTGAATTTTAAGCATTTTCATACCCAAGCCATCGCTAACTTGATAGCGCACATTAATGACATACGTCTCATAGAGTATTAAATCATTTAACTGTTCAGTAGGATGAAACAGATCATTCATTGAATTCACAAAATAAGTAGTGGATTTTTTACGTAAAAACGGCTGTGGTAATCCGCTCATGCAGTAGTGTTAATTCAAAACCATTGTCATAGCCGTAAGCGCCCATTGCCTTTAATCTTTTAGACACTTGCCTCGGCGTAGCAATTTTTACAACCTGACGATACTTTAGTGCATCCAACGGTTGGATTCTAAGCTTTCTCTGCCCATTCTATTTTTGACATGCTGGGCGCTCCTCTTTTACATTCTCAGAATTAATCTCAGCTCTTGATAGCATTTCTAAAATCTCTTATCTTTATTTATCTGTGTCGTTATCAGTTGAAAAGTAAGGTATTTCAAACGCCAAAGAGATGTCTTTAACGTTTGGTTTAATTGTTAAAACTATTCTATATATCATTACTTTTTCCCTTCAAAAACCCAGCAATGTAAAACCTTTGTTTGCAATTTTTGAATTCACCTTTTTTATTGCAATAAACTTATGGCGCTTACTGTCACGCAGACTTCGTTGCAGCGCAACAATGTCTATTTGCTGTCTGCGTTTATTAGCAAAGTCTTTAAAGTAATTGAGATTAATGGCAATCTTCTCTTTAGGGTCAAAATGATTAAGATTAGATCTGGCAAACTGGCAAATTCGACCATACTGTTAGAATTAATAACATCCTCGTTGTAACTTTCGTAAAAATTCCAAGACTGCTGAACAACTAAAGTGTCTGAGCTACAATCACACTGACGCTTAACTACGCGTTCAACAATAAAACTGTCCCAATTCTTTAGCACCTCGTTACTACAGTTGTGGCACAATTAATTGCAAAGCTTTTCCAAGCGCCATAACTTGAGCATGGGTCTCAGCAATACGCACTTCATTAATTGTCTCTTTGCGTAGTAAATAATATACTTATCTTGATAAACTTATATAATCTCACCCTCGTGAACCAAAGCATCATGCAAAAATTGCACACACTATTCGATGGTGTGTGTTTTTAACCGATTAGCGAACGGGCGTAGGTCTCGTTATTAAAATGAGCCTTGCTTGCTGCGCATTTAACGATTCGGCTGATAATTTGTGGCGCACCTTCAACGGCAGCATTTTGAGAAATCACAATAGTACCTAAGAATGGGTCGTTGCTAGTTTCAATGTCTTTATTCTTAATCGTTCTACCATAGGGCTTTTTCACTCTGAATAAGATTTTGATTTGATTCATAGAGAACCTCTTGCAATGATCGTTTTCATTACGATCGCTCTCAAGCATTACTACTGGTATATTAAACGCCTGCATCATGGTACGTACTAATGCCACAAAGCTCATTTTCTCTGGATCTTCACTTTTATAGTTTCAACGGCCAGTTAATCGTCACAAAAATCAATATGCTCACCCCTGCAACACCGGTATATTCCCAAAAAAGAATGCTGCCATGACAACTTCTAACTTGTTATGCAAACAAACTCATAAGCCAAAAGGGTAGGCCTGTTAGTGTATTATTATCACCCGCTAATAGAGATCATCAAACCAATTTGGGTTAGGGGAATGTGTAGCATCCGTTAAAAACTGTTTTAATAGCCTGATTACCAATTTACACGTAGTCGTGTGCTTATTGATGAAGTATTTAGCCATCTTTGCTTAACACGAGCCTCAACTATGCCCTATGTATAACGCTCTTGAACTGTATTAGTAACAAGCTTTTGTCTGTGAAAATAAACTGCACCACATCACCACTCTCAAAACAATTAAAGTAGTCGTTCTTAACGCTAAACGACATATCACCACGTGTTTAAAATTACACATCGTTTATCTGCTTAAGATTATCAATCTCGTTTATTTTTTCCTTTAATTCTCGCTCCAGTTTTTCTCTAGTAGGGTCATAGTTATCGCCTCTCAATTCTAACCTGAGTATTTCTGGGTTTATAAACTTTATATTTGGTTTTAATGTTTGAAAATCGCTATTTTCAATTGAATATAAATATGTAGTTTCGGGCCCGTTTGCATTCCAGATTTCAAATTGCACGCCTTCAATTTCAACTTTTAACATCGTGGCTAATAAATCCACATTCTCGCAGTCACAAAGTTCATCTAATAATCAAATTTTAAAACCAGAATAAGAAATGGAAAATCTTTAGCGTACAATTGAGTCTGGAAATTTACTAGATAATAAAAAAAATTTAAAAACAGAGCTTTCAAAAATTAGAACGCCTAAAAAATTGCTAAACTCATGACAAAAATGTTGCAAAAACTCATATTTCAAAAAAATTTTTATCAATGTTTATTGAAAATTAGAATATCTGGTGATACTGTAAAGGTGTCTATCCAGACAAAATCACTTCAACGTGTTCGATTCATAGTGAGTACGATTGGCTCCTCGAGCTGGGCTCGAACCAGCGACAAATGGATTAACAGTCCATTGCTCTACCAACTGAGCTATCGAGGAATGAGGATGAAATTATAATGATATATGTATGCTAAAGCAATCTAAAAATCAGTTATTTTTATAGTTTTTTTTAAATTAGTATGGTAGCACTGAAAAGCCATTGCTAGAGGTGTAACCTAAGTGGCCCCTTTTGCCATAATTCTCAAATTGACCTTTGTAATAAGTGTTTGCATTGCTCTTAGTATAGCCATTTATGCGCCCCATAATACGTTTTCTTAACTCGTCTGCATATTGTCCATTTGCTCTAGCGTAGCTCTTATCATTATAATCAGAACTAAATAGCATCCAAGAAGTAGTTTTTGCAATACTTAAAACCAATAAAATTAAACTCAAAAATATTCTTATTATTTTTTTATACTCATATCATATCTTTAGATATGTCAGAAACTACACTAATAGGCATTTTATACGCTAATTTACATTAAACAAAAGAGACACAATTGTGTTCTTAATTAGTCATAATGAATAATTATTTTATCGCAGATGTTGAAACTGGAGAAGCATAATGTTACTCTCTAAAACTTAGCCCAGCATTAGATTTTTCATCCTCATAACCCTTGGCATAAGCATTAGCCCTCTGAAGCATTAGAAATATTTTTAGTAGAATTTTTATTATTATAATAAAAATCCCAATCAGAATCATTATTCATATCGTTACTATTTGAAAATGAATTCATATTAGAATATGCCATTAATTGTTAGCACTTGAAAAAGAGCCCTAGTTAGCTGATACTGAAGTTGCTACAACTACTGTTACAATTATTAATGTTTATATTAATAATTTTAGTTATGTATTAGCACTACCGAAATTTATTCAAACATAAAAAAATCACCCCAAGGGGTGATTTTTATTTAACCTTAAACTGCTAGATTAATCCAGCAGTCAATTGACAAGCCTTACTTAGTAATCACTTGATCACGACTGTCAATTGTTGCATTAGCTTTAGCATCTGCATAACCTTTAGCATAAGCGTTAGCTTGTGCTTTAGCGAATGCATCGGCTTGACCTTTGGCATAAGCGTTAGCAACGCCTTTAGCATTAGCACCAGCGGTTCCTGCATATTTACCATCAGCAGTTGCGTTAGAAACGTTCTTAGTTTTATTTTTGTTGTTGTAATGGAAACCCCAGTCAGAATCGTTGTTCATGTCGTTGTTATTTGAAAAAGGACCCCAGTTGTTAGCGCCGTTAAACGGACCCATGTTTGAACCGCCGTTGAAAGGACCCCAGTTTGAACCGCCATTCATTGGACCCCAGTTAGAACCGCCATTCATTGGACCAAAGTTAGAACCACCGTCAAAAGGACCCCAGTTGTTAGCACCATTGCCATAGCCGTAACCGTTGTTGTTATTACCATAGCCGTTGTTAAAGAAACCAGCTGATGCTGATGTGGCAGCTACTAAAGTAGCAATTGCAACTAGTTTTATTGCGTTTTTCATTTTATCTCCTAATTAAAATTATGTAGTATAAGTAAGAAAATTAACATCTACCTGAACGAATAGTACACAACTAGAGAATAGAGTGCAACTCTATTAGTAGACAATAATTTTATAATATAGAATCAATAATTGCATCGCCAAACTCAGAACATGACAGTAATGTCGCATTATTCATTAGTCTTTCTAAATCATAGGTGACAGTTTTATTTTGAATAACATTAGACATCGCCTCTAAAATCATATCAGCCGCCTCAAGCCAACCCATGTGTCTAAGCATCATTTCTGCTGAAAGGATAATTGAACCTGGATTAACTTTATTAAGTCCTGCATACTTTGGTACTGTACCATGTGTTGCTTCAAATACGGCTGTTGTATCTGAAAGGTTCGCACCTGGCGCAATGCCAATACCGCCCACTTGAGCAGCCAATGCGTCCGAAATATAATCACCATTTAAGTTAAGCGTAGCAATGACCGAATACTCTTCAGGACGTAAAAGAATTTGTTGCAAAAAAGCATCTGCAATGACATCTTTGATCGTAATTATTGTCCCTGTATTTGGATTCTTAAATGATTTCCACGGCCCATCATCAACGATAGTTGCGCCAAATTCATCACTTACCAACTGATAGCCCCAATCTCTAAATCCACCTTCAGTGAATTTCATAATATTACCTTTATGTACTAAGGTTACTGAATCTTTATCGTTATCAATAGCATATTGAATAGCTGCGCGTACCAAACGATTTGTACCTTCTTTTGATACTGGCTTAATACCAATTCCTGAAGTGTCGGGAAAGCGAATTTTTGTAGTGCCCATTTCATTTTGTAAAAAATTAATGATTTTTTTTACCTCAGTAGTGCCTTCTTGATATTCAATGCCTGCATAAATATCTTCAGAATTTTCTCTAAAAATAATCATATCAATCTTTTCAGGCACTTTAACTGGCGAAGGCGTGCCTTCAAAATACTTAACTGGACGCTGGCAAATAAACAAATCCAACGTTTGGCGAATAGCCACATTCAAAGAACGCATACCACCACCTACTGGCGTGGTTAATGGACCTTTAATAGACACTGCAAACTCTTCTATGGCATCTAAGGTTTCTTGTGGTAAATATTCGCCATAAATATCATTTGCCCTCTCACCCGCATAAATCTCCATCCATTGAATTGTTTTTGAACCATTGTAAGCTTTAGCAACAATAGCATCAATCACTTTTTTCATCACTGGCGACACATCTACACCGATACCATCCCCTTCAATATAAGTAATAATTGGATAGTTTGGTACTTTGATAATACCCTTTTCAAAGCTAATTTTTTCACCATTTTTGGGCACTTGAATGTGTTGATAACTCATATTACTTTAGTTTGCAGTTACAAACTGCATTATTTTAGCATCTTCCCTATTTAAATAGTATTTTTCTTGCTTGGAAATTTGTTCAAATCCAAATCTTTGATACAACTGAAAAGCCTTAAAATTATCCTCTCGAAGCTCTAAAATAATTGATTTATTTAATTGTTTTAGAGCTTCAATTAACGCAGTTGCCACACCTTGGTTTTTAAAATCATGGTGTGTTGTAATACGAAAGATTTTAACCATATCAGTCGTTTGATACATCACAAAGTCAAGAATTTGATTGACAATTATTGCAATTCTACTAAATCTCGACGATTAAAAAAAGATAACTTCCAGTGATAATTTTCATCACTCAGTTGATCCAACTGATAAAGCACGTTCAAACCATCAGCATTAGCCTCTCTAAAAGAAATATTAGTAATTATTTACAACCGAATAGGGTAAAATTTCACGCCATTATGCTCGACATATATTCCTTTAATATAAAGATGTTGACGCAGATAATTAACCGCCTCAGTATAAACTTGTTGACGAGACTTGCCTTGCAAACAAAATCACCACTTCACCATTTTTTCTAACATGGTACGAAGTCAGTTCGCTTAAACCTTGGTTAGAACAAGCAATTATTAATAATACCAATATTATTCACGCAACTTATTTCATAATTCTTTACAATCTATTACTTAATTTAACTGGTACATTGTTAGATGTGGTTTTCCGAACGCTTTTATTTAGTCCTCTTCATCAGATATTTCACAAGAATAAACCTCACCAACTTTGAATTTAGGCAAGCTTAGAGATGCTAAAAAACTTCTATAATTAATCTAACAATAATTAAAAATTTATTAGAGATTTTTAAAAATACTTTGCATCATCAAAAATTGAATCAGCAACAAATTGCGATTATTCATATACAAATGTTAAAAACTACAGAAAAGCTAAAGGCTTTCCTCAATTAACATTGTCAAGCAAATTGAGTTATCAATCTGACAGCCCAATTACCGTGACTGAAACGAATTACAGAGGCAAACACTTTAATATTGAACATTTAGCCAATATTGGTATGACTGATTTACTCGATGGTGTCGACGAGTTATTATAAAAAATATTGATAGGCTTTATTATTGGTTTCATTTTGATAAAAATAGCCTAACTTATCAAATTTTTGCTCAAGTTTAGATGCATCACTGGCTTGTAAACCAATTAGTATACGACCAAAATCAGCACCATGATTACGATAGTGAAATAATGAAATATTCCAATAACTACCAATTTTTTTAGGAAATTAAACAAAGTACCTGGTCGTTCAGGAAATTAAAAACAATAAATTACTTCATTTTCACAAGTTGCACGACTACCTACCACATAATGAATGTGTATTTTTACAATTGAATTATCACTCATGTCTAAACACATCAAATGATTTTGATAGCTTGTTCAATAAGGCTTTCTTTTCGCTTAATCCCTCATTCAAAGCCACGCCAACAAAAATGCGTGCTTGAGTATCAGATTCAAAACGATAATTAAACTTAGTCATTACGTGATTGTCTAACATCTGACAGAATATTAAAAACTCCCTAATTTTTCATCAATAGTAACGGCAATAATGGTTTCATTATGCTCACCCAAATCAGCACGTTCCAAAATATAACGTAAATGGTCAAAATTGATATTTGCACCTGATACGATTGAGATAATGTTCTCATTTTTTATATTGTTATTTTCAATATGTTTAGTTGCCACGCCCATCAGCAAAACACCCTACATCTTTTAATACCACATGGTTGTTTTTCAATGCTTGATAAAGTGTGGGTGAATCTTCCGGCTCAACACTAATTACTTTAATATTGGGTGCACAATGCTTGATATAAGTCGCCATACTAGAAGTTAAGCCACCGCCACCAATAGGAATAAAAACCTTATCCATACTTGGCAATTGCTCTAATAATTCCTTAGCAATAGTTGTCTCTCCTGCCATAACCTCAACATCATCAAAGGTGTGAATAAAGACTAATCTTGGCTTTTTTTCTAACTGTTTTAGCATATTGATAGGCATCATCATACAACATCACCACGTAGAACAACTTTTGCGCCTAATTGCTCAACAGCACTAACTTTAATCCTAGGCGTTGAAAGTGGCATAACAATAATTGCACTAATGCCTAATTTTTTAGCAGATAGGGCAAACACCCTGTGCGTGATTACCTGCACTCGACGCTACGACACCTTATAGAGGCTTGCTTGGCCAGATAGGTTTGAAATTTAAAGGTGTGAATAGCTAGTTTATCTTCTCTTCTAAGATGAGTTCTGTTACAAGTGCGCTTAGACAATGGCGTAACACTTGCCACCTCATAAACACATGTATCGTTTGCCAAATCAACAATACGTTGTATACAGTTTTCGTAAATATGCCACATCAACACAAGTTGCATTAGTTGTATTGCCTCTGATTAAACTAAAAGGCTTGTCTTTATCACCCAAATGGTCAAGCACGGCCAGCGCACCATCAAATTCATGCTTGTCTGTATATTCGTTAACCGTAATAATGGTTTTAAGTCCAGCTTGTGTTGCTGAAATAATACCATTATGTGAATCTTCAAAAGCTAAGCATTTCATGGGATCTAAGTTCATTTTCTTTAATACATAGGTATAAATATCACCAGCTGGTTTTAACTTTGACACAATATTACCAGCACCAATCACTTCAAACCAATCTAGCGCTTCAGCTCCTAATGTATTTGCAATCAAGGCATCAACATTATCAAGGGTTGTTGTTGTGGCAATTGCCAATCTAAGATTGGCTTGTCTTGCCTCATTAAAAAGACGCTTAACACCTATTCGCAAAGGCACCGCACCTTCGTCCATCAAACGCACATAAATTTTAGTTTTTAACTGATGGATAGAGGCAATAAAATCATCCAAATATTGATGTTCAAACGTTGAGCTGTATTTTTTTAAATAATATTTAATCCGCAATTGTCCTCCTGTCACGTTGAGTAGTTCGTGATAAACCTCATTTGACCAATGCCAATCTAAACCCAATTCTTTAAATGCCAAATTAAAGGCCTTCAAATGCCCATCACGTTCAGTATTTGCCAAAGTTCCGTCAACGTCAAAAATTAATGCTTCTAATGCCATAAAAATTTATAATTAAAAAATAAATTGCTATTTTAAGACAGTTTAGGTATAAATACACTTTTTTTAATTAATCTAGTTATTATGTCACAACCAAACTACCAAGAAATTCCTGATTATCAACTTAAAAAAATGAAGAGTTTATGAATGACACTCAACTTGAGCATTTTAAAAATAAACTAAATTCATTGAGAGATCAATTGGTTGATGATGCTGAATCAACCATCAATCATATCCAGGAAGATTCAAACCAAGTTGCTGATATTAACGACAGAGCCACCCTTGAAGAAGAGTTTGCTTTAGAGTTGAGAACACGCGACCGTGAAAGAAAACTGATTGGCAAGATTGACAAAACTTTGCACATTATTGAACTGGGTGATTATGGCTTTTGTAAAACCTGTGGTGCTGAAATTTCCTTAGTACGACTAGAGGCGCGCCCTACTGCTGACGAATGCATTGATTGTAAAACTATTGCAGAGAAAAAAGAAGTTTAAACATATATTACACGAGCAGAAAATATCTGCTCGCCAATTAGAAATGTTGATAAGAACAACACTGCTTATCAAAAGATCCAATCTTAGTTAACACCATAGAGTCGTTAATAATGCCAATTTGGGTAACTTTAATATCGTTCCTACTTTGTAATGCTTTTAATAAATCCATATTTTTAACTGCTACGGTAAAACATAATTCATAATCATCACCACCTGCAAGCACCAAACACCAATCATTGGTTTTTTTAATATAAGCTTTAACTTCATTAATCAATGGAATATCATTAAGATTAATACTTGCACCTACGTTAGAACGAGTCAAAATATGTGTTAAATCTTGTTCCAAACCATCAGAAATATCAATACAAGCATTGGCAATGTCTGATAGTTGCTGCCCTAAAAATAGTTGTGGTTCTGGTCGATTAAATTGGTTAATAACGCACTCAGAAGGTGTTTGGTTGTTTTGTAACTGTTTCCAAGCGTAAGCTGCGTTACCAATCGTATTAGACACAAAAATTAAATCCCCTATTTGGGCAGATGAGCGCAATAAAGCTTTGTTCTTTTCAACCACACCAGTAACATTGATGGTGATGCTAAGTGCGCCTTTTGTGGTATCACCGCCAATCAATGCAATGCCAAATTCATCTGCTAAAGATTTAAGCGAGATAGAGAACTGACTAAGCCATTTTTTGTTGATATTTGGTAATGTTAACGCAAGTGTGAAGTATTTTGCACGTGCACCCATTGCTGCCAAATCACTTAAATTAACTGCTAGGGATTTATAAGCAATATCACTAGCACTGGTATTTGAAGGAAAATGCACACCTTCAATCAAAGTATCAACACTAGTTACTAATTGGTAATTAGCATCTATGTTAATAACGGCACAATCATCACCGATACCCAAATTAGCTAAATTTGAACCACCCCAATTAAAATAGGCTTCAATTAAAGAAAACTCATTCACTAACTTTGTGGATATTTTTGTGCCAGTTTTTGATCAACTTCACCACGACCCGCATTAAACATTGAGCCAGAGCCCAACACAACAGATACTAAAATACAAAAAAATAATGGCACCACACCTAACAAACTTAGAATTGAATCAATAATTCTTGTACCATCCATGCTTGCAGGTGCATCGTTTAAAATAATCAACGTTAGCGAAGTAACTAAAAAATAAAAAATATAAGCACCAATTAGTAATCTGTAACGATTAAGTGAAAGCTGCCAGTGTAAATAAACCAGATACGGGTCGTTGCTTTTGGCTTTTTTAGTCCGAAAATAAGTATAGATGATGATTATGAAGGAAATTAAAATAGACAAACCAATTGCACTGCTCATATCAGTATTTAACAATTTAATCAAACCTAAGGTAAGAAATAAATGGACAATAACTGTATTAATAGTGAACAATTCGTGCGCTACTTTAGCGTCTCTACGTTCTTTAGCGCTGGCATCAATAGTAATAATCATAACCACTAAGTTTACAGCATATTATCTCAAACCTAGCAGAGTGTTACTTACATATAAGCGTTATCAGTATTGGAGTGGTCTGTTACATCACGTACTGATTTAATCTCTGAAAAATGCGCTTTAAGCTGTGCTTCAACACCTTGTTTTAAAGTGGATTTAACCGATGAACAGCCCTGACAACCGCCACCAAAATTAAGAATAACGTCCATCTGCTTAGTAATCTCAACCAGTTCAACAAAACCACCATGAGAGGCAAGTCCGGGGCTGATATCAGCAGCAATAACGTATTTGATTTTCTCTTCAAGAGGTGCATCTTCTTTTGGCTCTTCGCCTTTAGCATTAGGCGCAGTGATTGTTAATTTCTTGCCAGTACCTGCATCTTTTAATGTTACTTCTGAGTCTCTCAAATATTCAAAATTTAGCTCATCAATATAAGCATAAAACCCTTTATATTCAAATTTTTGATACGTTTTACTTAACTCTTTAGGAAAGCAAAAATTAAAAGTGATGGCGGCGGTAGGTGTGCCAGATTTTTCAACATCTACCTTTAAGCCAAGGTCTTTTTCATCTTGTTGGGCAAATAAGTCAGCCACGTAAACTCTTGCTTCGTCAGTAATACTAAACATGGTTATCCTTTTTTAAAAATTATATTGTCAATGAGTCGTACAGAACTTAACAACACTGCAGATAATATAATAATTTGATGTGTATTACCAGTAATTTGTCTAAGGGTATTCGCATCTAACACCTCAAGATAGTCCAATTTAAAGTGTTTCTTTAAGTCAAATTCTGCCAATTTTTTTAACGCATCAATTTTTTTATTTTGTAAAATTTCACACTTAAGATAAAATAAAATTTTGTACAAATTAGTGGCAATCTTAGCCTCATTTTCAGATAAATACTGATTTCGAGTACTCATTGCCAAGCCGCTTTTTTCTCTAATGATTTCACCAGATTTTATACATATATCCAATGACAAACTTTTGACCATTTGTTTAATAACCAATAACTGCTGATAATCTTTTTGACCAAAAACTGCAACATCAGGGCGTACAATCCCAAATAATATTTCCACAATCTGCGCCACTCCATTAAAAAAATGCGGGCGTGTTTTACCACATAAAATTTTCCCAATCTTACCAACATCAATATGTTTGCCGATGCCATTAGGATAAATTTGTTTAACATTTGGAATAAAAACACCATCAACATTTGTCTCTAATGCTATTAAATCAGCATTAAGCGTGCGTGGATAACTATCTAAATCTTCATTTTTACCAAATTGAGCTGGATTAACAAAAATACTAACAATAACTTTATCTGCTTTTTGTTTAGCAATATCAATTAATGATAAATGCCCTTGGTGCAAACCACCCATCGTAGGAACAAATGCAACAATTTTCCCCTGCGCGTGCCAGTCGTTAACCAGTTTAGTTATTTGAGTATTTTTATGACACAGCTGCATTAATAACTGTGTTGTCTACTTGGAAAGGACTTGTCTTTTACCGCCTTGATAAAAGCACTCACAGCAGACTTTACATCACCATTATTAATCAAGAAATTTTTAACAAATTTTGGCACGTGTCCTACATGAATACCCAACATATCATGGCTCACCAATACTTGCCCATCACAATTCACACCAGCACCTATACCAATAGTAGGAATACTTAAAGATTGTGACACTTGTTTAGCCAGTTCAGCAGGGATGCATTCTAGCACGATTGCTTTAACACTCCAAGATGCCAAAGCCAAAGCATCTTTAGTAATTTTATCAGCGCTTTGCCTATCCCTACCTTGCACTTTATAGCCACCCATTTCTATTACCGATTGTGGTTGCAAACCTAAGTGCCCACAAACAGGAATGTCATTATCTTGCAAAATTTTAAAAGACGCTTCATGTTCACATCCGCCTTCAAGTTTTACCATTTGTGCACCTGCCATTATTAAACGCTTGGCGTTTGTTAAAGTTTGTTTAGTATTGGTATAACTTTGATAAGGCATGTCTACAATTCTTAATGTATTTTGCGTGCCCTTGGCAACCGCTTGTGCATGGTAAATCATGTCATCCATGCTTACACCTAATGTATTTTCACAACCTTGAATAACACTACCGAGCGAGTCTCCTATTAAAATAATATCAATACCACACGTATCAAAAACTGATGCAAATGAAGCGTCATAAGCAGTTAAGCAAACAATTTTCTCGCCAGACTGTTTAAAAGTCTTTAGCGCTTCAATGTTCATAATTTAACCAATTTAGTGATGTCTAGTTTAGCAATCAAATCTTGAATGGGTCCTAAAACTGGCACCTTCAAATTAGGCTCTAATTCTGCTAGTGGCACTAACACAAACGCTCTATTCATTATTTGTGGATGTGGAACAATCAATTGTTTAGAAGCAATCACTTGCACACCATAAATAATAATATCCAAGTCAATCGTTCTTGCGCCCCGTTTTTTCTCGCGTACGCGATGCTGTTTAGTCTCAATATCTTGACAAATATACAACAATTCTAATGCAGTTAAATGCGTATCAACTTGACACATGGCATTGATATAATCAGGTTGCTTTGAATTGTCAATCGGCTTGGATTGATATAAACTTGATAAACTCACCACCTTAACATCTTTAGTAGAATTGAGTAGAATCAACGCATTTTTAATTTGTTTTTTAGGGTGGTTAAGATTCGACCCTAATCCAATATATGCTAACAATGAACCAATGTCCCAATACGTTCACCCGCACCCAGTTTAGACAAAACATTGGCTTGTCTGCCTGGGGCAATAATAGTAGTCACATTTGATTTAGCGGCTGTTTTAGAGGCTAATACTTTGCTATACATACCACCAGAACCCAGCGAGCCGCCTACTCTACTGGCGACTTGTGTTAATCTTTTGTCGTTCACATGGATTTTGTCAATCAACTTGGCATTAGCATTTTGGCGTGGATCAGCATCATAAACACCACCTTGGTCTGTCAAAATAACCAATTGGGTTGCATCTACCAAGTTTGCTATCAATGCTGCTAAAGTGTCATTATCACCGAATTTAATTTCATCTGTAGCAACCGTATCATTCTCATTCACAATTGGCACTGTGCCAAGACTTAGTAATGTGTTTAAAGTGGCAGAAATATTATCTCTTTGATCAGTATTAGCTAAATTGCCATGTGTTAACAGCACTTGTGCGGTATGAATATTATACTGGGCAAATAAAGTTTCATAAGTTTGTACTAAGCCCATCTGACCTACCGCTGCCGCTGCTTGTAATTTGTGTATATTTTCAGGACGTTTATTCCAACCTAAACGCTTCATACCCTCAGCAATTGCACCACTTGAAACCAAAATAATATCAATTTTTTGTTGAGCCAATTCTTTGATTTGCTTTACCCACGAAGCAATAAAAACTTTATCTAAACCTGTACCATTATTGGTTAAAAGCGCAGATCCAATTTTAATTACCCACCTCTGCTTACTCATTTTTCTTTCACTAATTTAAACAAACCAGCCACTAAATCTTTACAACCCAAACCGTTTAAAGCTGAGATGCCATAAACCTTTCCCTTGTAATGAGTGCTTTTTAATAAACTTTGAACCACAGTATCTCTATCCCCCTCTGGCAACAAATCCATTTTGTTAATCGCTAATAATCTTGGCTTGCTAGTCAGTTCTTGATCATACTTTTTTAACTCTTTTTCAATGGTTAAAAAATTTTCAACTGGGTCAGACCCATTAGCTGGCAAGATATCCACAACATGCAACAATGCCTTTGCACGCAACAAGTGCTTTAAAAATTCAAACCCCAAACCCACACCTTCGCTGGCATTTTCAATCAGCCCTGGAATGTCCGCCATGACAATATGCTCACTATAATAAGACACCACGCCTAGCGAAGGATGTAACGTGGTAAATGGATAATCAGCCACCTTAGGCCTTGCACTTGAAATTTGCCTAATTAGACTTGATTTACCCGCATTAGGCATACCCAAAAGACCAATATCAGCCATGATGCTTAATTCTAAGCCAATCTCACGCACTTCGCCTGGAGAACCTGATGTGGTTTTACGTGGTGCACGATTAATGCTAGATTTAAACCGTGTATTGCCCAAACCATGAAAACCGCCTTTAGCAACTAGCATGATTTGTTCATGCTCAATCATTTCACCAATTAACTCATCGGTTTCAAGGTCATAAACTTTAGTGCCTAGTGGAATTTCAACTGTTAAATGTTGTGCTGACTTTCCACGCTTGTTTTGACCCGACCCAGATTGTCCATTTTTCGCCCTAAACAAACGCTTAAAACGGAATTCACTAAGCGTGTTTAACCCTTCTTCTCCTTGAAAATACACATGGCCGCCGTCACCGCCGTCACCGCCGTCAGGACCACCATCAGGAATATATTTCTCTCTACGAAAGCCCAAACACCCTGCCCCACCTTTGCCAGCCTCAATACGAATACTGGCAGAATCAACAAATTTCATAAAGAACTTCAAAACCGCTAAAATACAATGAACTGTATTATACCACTGCCAAAATGAACCGAAGCCTCTACAGCATCATAGGATATCTTTTATTGCCCTTTATAATTTTAAGGTTAATGATTAAAGGCATAAGAACAGCTAAATTTAGGCAAAGGATTAACGAGCGACTCGGTTTAATTGCTAGAATCCAAGCGCCTGTTATTTGGGTGCATTGTGTTTCCATGGGTGAATTTAAAGCAGCCATTGTTATTATCGACCAACTTATTAAACAATACCCTAATCATCAATTATTAATTACCACAACCACACCTACAGGCTCTGATGCAGTGATTAGTCATTATCAAAATAAGGTATTCCACCTTTATTTTCCTTATGACTTACCACTAATTGTTAAACATTATATTAAAAAGATTAACCCAAAAATATGCCTATTACTAGAAACAGAAATTTGGCCTAATTTAATCCATGAACTCAACAAAAACAACATTCCAATACTGCTTATCAATGCCAGATTATCACAACAATCAAAAGAAAAATATCAAAGATTTATCGTCAATTTAATTAAATCAACCTTGAACAAACTCACTTTGATTGTTGCTCAAAATCAAAATTCTGCTAATCGTTTTATTGAATTAGGCGCCAAGAATAATAATGTAATCATAACTGGTAATATTAAATTTGATCAAAATATAAAGCCCGACACAACAATAAGTAATGCATTACAAGCGATAATTGGTAGACGTAAAATTGTTATTTTTGCCAGCACTCATGAAAGCGAAGAGGCGCAAATTATTAATGAATATTCAAAACATAAACACACTATTGATGCCTTGCTTGTTATTATTCCAAGACATCCAGAACGTTTCAATACAGTTTATAAATCAGCTAAAGACGCCAATCTCAATGTTGTTCGTCGCTCAGAAAACCAACTTGTCCAAAATGCTCAAATTCTTTTAGGTGATTCTATGGGTGAAATGATGTCTTATTTTGATATTGCTGATATTGTTTTCATGGGAGGCAGTTTAAGCAATACTGGTGGACATAATATGCTTGAACCCGCTGCCTTTGCTAAGCCCATTATATTTGGCCCTAATGTATTTAACTTTACCGAAATATCATCAGACTTATTAAAACAAAACGCTGCTATTCAAATTCAAAATGTAGAGGGTTTATTTAAAAAAATAATGGCGCTATTAAATGATAAAGAACAATGCAAAGTATTAGGCAACAACGCTCAACAGTACCTTTATAGTAAGCAGGGTGCAGTTAAAAACACATTGCAATTAATCAAGAAACCTCTTACCTTGTGATTTTAAATTTACAATATAAAAAATAAGTTGTTGCAATACAAAAGACAATGAAAAACAGTAATATTACTGTTCTAACATTACTGAAAGCGCCTACATAGAAGCTATAAAACAAGGAAAAGCAAATGTCTTAAAAAGATTTGTTGTGTTTCAAACCAAGCACAATCGCTGTCATTGCAAAAATCTGAGTCCTTCGGGTCAATACTGTTTAAAAAAAATTTAAGCACCTTCTTTCATGTAAATTTCACTGTCGTTATTTAAAAATTCTACCGATTTTTTATCCATTTCTACTTGAATGGCATTAATCTTAGCAATCTCTTCTGCGTCCATGGTTTTAATCTCTTGAGTAATTTTCATGGAGCAAAATTTAGGACCACACATAGAACAAAAATGTGAAGTTTTTGCTGCTTGTTTGGGCATGGTTTCATCATGGTATTTACGCGCTGTATCTGGATCTAGGCCTAAATTAAACTGATCTTCCCATCTGAATTCAAAACGTGCTTTAGAAAGGGCGTTATCGCGAATTTGTGCACCTGGATGTCCTTTAGCTAAGTCAGCCGCATGGGCTGCAATTTTGTAAGCGATAATACCTTGTTTAACATCGTCTTGATTGGGCAAGCCCAAATGTTCTTTTGGGGTAACGTAGCATAACATGGCACAGCCATACCAACCAATTTGTGCCGCACCTATGGCGCTGGTAATGTGATCATAACCTGGTGCAATATCAGTTGTTAGTGGACCAAGTGTATAAAATGGTGCTTCACCACACTCATGCAATTGTTTATCCATATTCTCTTTAATCATTTGCATTGGTACGTGACCAGGACCCTCAATAAAAGTTTGCACATCGTGCTTCCAAGCAATCTTGGTAAGTTCGCCTAAGGTTTCTAACTCACCGAATTGAGCCGCATCATTGGCATCAGCAATACAACCTGGACGCAGACCATCGCCTAATGAAAAAGTAACATCGTATTGTTTCATAATCTCACAAATATCTTCAAAATGTTTATAAATGAAACTCTCTGTGTGATGTG
Source organism: Candidatus Ruthia sp. Cpac_8_S14 (assembly GCA_021730205.1). Taxonomy (GTDB): domain Bacteria; phylum Pseudomonadota; class Gammaproteobacteria; order PS1; family Pseudothioglobaceae; genus Ruthia. The sequence continues at coordinate 604,209 of CP072533.1, forward strand.
CTAAACACCACTTTGCCACAATTGAGCCACCACGAGATACAATACCTGTGATACGATTAATAGTCAGTGGCACATGTTGCAAGCGCACACCTGCATGAATGGTGAAATAATCTACCCCCTGCTCAGCTTGCTCAATTAAGGTGTCACGAAACACTTCCCAAGTTAAATCCTCAGCGATACCATTAACCTTCTCTAATGCTTGATAAATAGGCACAGTGCCGATAGGTACAGGTGAATTTCGAATAATCCATTCACGAGTTTCATGGATGTTTTTACCAGTTGAGAGATCCATAATGGTATCTGCACCCCAACGAATACCCCACACCATTTTATCAACTTCTTGTTCAATACTTGAACCCAGTGCAGAATTGCCGATATTACCATTAATTTTAACCATAAAATTACGACCAATAATCATCGGCTCTGTTTCTGGATGATTGATATTAGCAGGAATTACAGCACGCCCTCTGGCGACTTCATCGCGCACAAACCTAGGTGTGATTGCACCAGCAATATTAGCACCAAAACTCTCACCTTCGTGCTGGCCAATTTGATCTTTGTATTCTTGCCATTTACAATTTTCACGAATGGCAATGTACTCCATCTCAGGGGTGATAATACCTTGTTTGGCATAACGCATTTGTGATACGTTTTTAGTATTTTTAGCGCGACGTGGCACTTGCAGGTGCTCGAAGCGTAACACATCTAATTGTGCATCGTCTCGGCGTTCATTAGAAAAATTAGAGCTCAATTTGGTTAATATTTCAGTGTCATTTCGCTGTTCAATCCAAGTAGCTCTAATATTGCCAAGACCTTTGCGCAAATTAATTTTAACATTAGGGTCGGTGTAAACACCTGAGGTGTCATAAACATGAATGGGGGCATTCTTTTCTGTCAACTCGCTAATGGTATCTGTGAGTGTAATTTCACGCATAGATACTTGAATATCTTTTCGCGATCCTTGCACATAAATCTTATTAGAGTTAGGAAATGGCTTGATAAACGCTTCATTAACGTTTGACATATTTTTTAAGGTTTTGCTTGATTGGCTCATTGAGGTATAATTGATGGAAATATTATAAATTGAAATTCAAAATGACAATTTTAACCCATAGACCACGCCGTATGAGAAAACACGCACATACCCGTAAATTAATGCGTGAAAACAGCCTAACAAGCAGTGATTTGATCTTTCCAATTTTTATCATTGAAGGTGAAAATAAACGACAAAGTATTGATTCAATGCCAGGTATTGAACGTTTGAGCATTGATCAATTATTAATTGAAGCGGCTGAATTGATTGAATTAGACATTCAAGCTATCGCACTTTTCCCTGTTATTTCGACAGAAAAAAAATCATTAGATGCACAAGAAGCGTTTAATCCAGACGGTTTAGCACAACGTGCTATACGTGCCATCAAACAAAAATATTCAAACTTGGCGGTGATTACTGATGTAGCACTTGATCCATTTACCACGCATGGTCAAGATGGCTTGATTAATAATGGCGGCTACGTGCTTAACGATGAAACCATTGAAGTCTTAGTAAAACAAGCCTTATCCCATACACAAGCTGGTAGTGATATCGTAGCACCAAGTGACATGATGGATGGGCGTATAGGTGCTATTCGCAAAGCACTTGAAGATAATGGATTTATTCATACGAATATTTTGGCTTATTCTGCAAAATATGCCTCCCATTACTATGGTCCATTTAGGGATGCCGTTGGCTCTTTGGCTAATTTAGATGCGTCTAACAAAGAAACTTACCAAATGGATCCTGCTAATTCTAATGAAGCTATTCGTGAAGCGGGTTTAGATATTGATGAAGGTGCGGATATGATCATGATTAAACCTGGATTGCCCTACTTGGATATTATTTATCGAGTCAAGCAAACCTTTGGCATGCCCACCTTTGCTTATCATGTGAGTGGTGAATATGCCATGTTAAAAGCGGCTGTACAAAACAATTGGCTCAAGGAAGAACAACTGGTGTTAGAAACTTTGTTGGCGTTCAAGCGTGCTGGCGCTGATGGTATTTTAACTTATTATGCCAAACAAGCTGCTAACTGGCTAAAGTAAGAATATTATATACCTTAATTTTTTGAGAAGTCATTATGGAAAATAAATCATTATTTAGCTCAATTTTTTTAACAATCGCTCTGCTTGTTGGTTATTTTATCCACAATAACCAAGTTATTAAACTTAACAATGAAATCAGTAATCTTGCACAAGAATACAACACCAAACTGACAGCACTTCAACCTAACAATGCTAAGCAAGTTGTAAAATCTTTTACCGCCACAGGCAGTACAGATGCACTGGAAAGTCTCAATAACCAACTAATCAGAACGCGTTCAGAATTAAAAAAAGCACAAGATAAACTTTCATTGGCAACCAGTAAAGGCTATGTCTTAAATGATGAAATTTTACAAACAAATGATGCAAGAGTCAAGGTAAAAACCTTAAAAAGTTCACTAACTTCAATTCAAGAAAAATTACAAATCTCTGATGAAAGGCTTAAATATTTAAAAAGTATCTTTGAAGAGCAAAATAAAAACACAGTCACAAAAAACATTACCCGCATTAAAAAATTAAAAGAAACCTCAGCAGGCATTGCTATAACAGGGCTTATTGTGCCTGTTATTGGTGTGGCAACCTTAATCTCTTACACTGCTGAAGAAGTACAAAACTACTGTGATGATATTAAAAATATCATGGACTTAGAATACAAAGTATTTGGCAAAGTTGTTTCATTAGATAACGATATGCAAACAAGTTATCATCAACAATGCATGTTAAGTCTTAAAGATAAAATTAAGCAAGGTTTTCAGGAAGTATTAACTGCTGAGTAATGCCATTCATAAAAAATAACAACACTAAGTAATTAGTGGTATTTAGTGTTGTTATTTTTTTAAACCTTAAACGACTCTATTTTTAATCAAATCTTCAACGACTTTTGGTTCTGCCAAGGTTGAAGTATCGCCCAAATTATCATAATCATTTTGTGCAATTTTTCTTAAAATTCTACGCATAATTTTACCACTGCGCGTTTTTGGCAAACCTGATGCAAATTGAATTTTATCCACCGTAGCAATAGGTCCAATTTCACGGCGTACTAATTTGACCAATTCAGCTTTAAACTCATCCGTTAGTTCAACATCATTCATAGTTGATACATAAGCATAAATACCCTGGCCTTTAATATCGTGAGGATAGCCTACCACTGCAGCCTCTGAAACACCATCATGCAAAACCAGTGCAGATTCAATCTCTGCTGTACCTAAGCGATGTCCGGAAATATTAAGTACATCATCTACGCGTCCAGTAATCCAATAATAACCATCAGCATCGCGCCTAACACCATCACCCGTAAAGTACTTGCCTGGGAAAGTGGAAAAATAAGTTTCCATAAAACGCTGATGATTGTTATACAAAGTGCGCATTTGCCCTGGCCAAGACCTTGCTAGTACTAAAATACCCTCGGTTTCACCTGTTAATATTTCACCTTTCTCATTCACAACTTGTGGCTCGATACCAAAAAACGGCTTGCTGGCTGACCCAGGCTTAAGTGCGGTTGCATAAGGCAAAGGTGTAATCATATGACCACCTGTTTCTGTTTGCCACCAAGTATCAACAATAGGACACTTGCCTTTTCCAATAGTGTGATAATACCATTCCCACGCTTCAGGGTTAATAGGCTCGCCAACCGTGCCCAAAATACATAAACTTGAACGTGAGGTATTAGTAACATTTTTATCGCCAGCACCCATTAGTGCGCGAATTGCTGTCGGTGCAGTGTAAAAACTATTGACTTGATGTTTATCAATAATTTGCCAAAAACGTGAGGCGTCAGGATAGGTTGGAATGCCTTCAAACATTAATGTAGTTGCGCCATTTGCAAGTGGTCCATAAATAATGTAGGAATGTCCTGTTACCCAACCAACATCTGCTGTACACCAATACACATCGCCTTCTTGATAATCAAAAACATATTGATGCGTCATCGCAGCATAAAGCAAATAACCACCTGAGGTATGCAATACGCCTTTGGGTTTCCCAGTGGAACCAGAAGTGTAAAGAATGAACAGCGGTGTTTCAGCATCAAATGACTCACACGGACATTCGGCTGAAACATCAGCAACTAAATCATGGTACCAAACATCTCTATCGTTCCAATTAACATCACCACCTGTACGCTTTACCACAATCACTCTATCAACACAATCGCACTCGCTAACTGCTTGATCAACATTTGCCTTTAGTGCAGTGGCTCTACCGCTGCGCATGCCTTCATCAGCGGTGATAACAATCTTACACTCAGAGTCTAGAATTCTATCTTTTAATGCTTCTGGTGAAAAGCCACCAAATACCACAGAGTGAATAGCACCAATACGAGCACAAGCCAACATAGCGTAACCTGCTTGTAAAATCATCGGCATATAAATACAAACTCGATCGCCTTTTTCAATCCCTAATGCTTTAAGAGCATTGCTAAGTTTTGCCACCTCGTCATGGAGTTGTTGATAAGTAATATATTGATTTACCTCAGGATCATCACTTTCCCAAATAATAGCTGTTTGATTTGCACGCTTTGGTAAGTGTCTATCAATGCAGTTGTAAGTAACATTTAACTCGCCACCCTTAAACCACTCAATTTGACCTTTTGTATAATCAACATTGGAGACTTGCGTCCAATCCTTATCCCAGTCTAGGAGTACTTTGGCTTGTTGCGTCCAAAATGAATCACTATCATCAATTGAATTTTGATACATTAATTCATAAGTTGCTTCATCACATACGGGTGGCTTACTAGGTTTAATAATTGGATACATAGTGATTGATTTAAGAAGTAAAAAATTTTAATCATACCTAGAAAATTATGTTTAGACATATCATTTCTAGATAATCAATTCGCCCAATTTAATGGTGTCAATATTACCCATATAAGCCACTTGGGCTAAAAAACAACTCTGCTGTTGAAAATGGCGTCTTGCATGGCATATGGGCTTTATAATAAGGCAAGTTGTATTGATTTCTAAGTGAAAACAATCTTAAATTCTCGGCATTAATACGGGTTTGATTAACGGTGCGTTTTCTGGTTTCAATTTTTGAAGTATCTACTATTCTCATTGGTAAATTGCCAACACGCTTCATTAATAAAACTTTTTTTCAAAATTATTAAAGTGTACAACAAAAACTTAGTTTGTCATTGCTTGAAATAAATCAGTCATCATATGAGAGAGCGTTAACCCTTTAGAAACCTCATCATCAGTGAGTTGATGAATACCAACATTTTGCTCAGTTAATAAACGTTTAGGCTTGACCAAAATATGAGTACTGTCTTTTAAAGATAGATGCAAACCCTTAATCAAACCCTACTCCATTAACAATTCTATCTTGTTTAGCCGCTCAATCCTGTGGTTTCAAAATCAAGCACTAAAAATTCAATATCTTTAACTAGTGTTCGCTTGCTAATAAAAGGGTAAAATAAATAATGTTAGATGATTCATCATTTTTGAGCAAATATTAGCGGTATTTTTCTGGAAAAAGACGATAAACCTTTTCAATCATATCATAGTAAAGCAGTTTTATATTGAGAAGCCATCGCGCTTTGCATTTGTTTCACAATATGAAAAACATCTTTCAAATGTTTTTTATCCAATGAAGACATCTCTTCAGACAGTACATAATTATTCATATCACGTCCCTCTTTAATTTGACGCACCTGGTGTTTTAATACGCACAAAATTAATAAACTTATACGCTTCAATTGAATCTCAACCGCTGAACCACTCAAGCCCTTTTGGTCAATTAGCTCTCTAAGCTCATCCTGCGTATTTAACTGCAGATATCGCTGATGACAAAGCATAAACCCGAGTAAAATCAATAATCGGCGCAACGCCATTTTGTTTTTAAATTGAATGCTTTATGATTGAGCCCATTTTTATCTAAAATAAAATGACGAAAAAATCCTAGTGGTGATTGGTAATACTGTGCATTACTAGCCATATAAGATTGAAAAATGGTGTTTTCTTGAGTTTTATCCAACATGCCAGATAATAAAAGAAGAATCATCATATAATACATTCATATTAAAGCTTTAGATTTAGGCGATTCAATTCATTGATTAAAATCAAATTGCCCGCTTTCCCAGCGACAATTGGGTTTAACTAGCATTTTATACAACTCACTCTATTGAGCAAATAATCAACCGAAAAATAACTGATAATTACCAAAATCGGCGCAACAATCATGCTGGTAATAACGTGTTTATTTTTAAAAAAATAATGACACTAAAAAGTGCTGGTAACTGTTTATTTTAGCATGCTTAAAAAGACAAGGATTGGTATTTCTTGAATAACAGTATTTATCATTTTCTTTAAAGGAATAAAATACTCAGCATTACTGGGCATTTTAAACAAACTTAAATAGTATTAATTATGAGAGGGAACACGAATGTTCTCAATCATTTCTTCAACTTCTTTAGGTGCTGGTGCTGTACGACTCATTACAAGAAAGGCAACCGAAAATTAACTGCTTTGTCACCCGTATATTGGATTAAACTATCGTATTTTTATCCTCAAACTTTAACAAACCTGTTTTTTTCCCAATTCTTAAACCAAGAAGGACAAATCAGTATAAGCCAAGTTTTGTGCTTGATCTGGCTGATCAATGACAGTCATTAAGTTTAATCTTACTATACCCTCTCCCTTTTTTTTATTAAAGCCAAATAGATTAAAAACGCATAATACAACAATAAAGAAACACTTGTTAACTATCATATGTTGCTAATAGATAACAAGTGTTTTTAGACATGACGCAAGTGCGTCATTTTTTAAATAATTAAATGTTAATTACTGCTCAATTTCTGTCATCTCATCAGCAACTTCATCAACCACTGCTATTGATAATTCATCTTCAATTTCAGACATCTTTGCGCTATCCACTACTTTTTGCTGTGCTGATAATTGCTCTTCTACTTCATAAGTTTCACTTAAAATTGAAGCATCAATAAGCCCTGCCTCAATCTCTCTTAATGCCACTACTGTTGGCTTGTCTTTGCCTGCATCTAATAGTGATTTATAACCACCAGAACTTAATTGATGTGCACGCTTTGCTGCAACCAATACCAACTCAAAGCGATTTTCTACATGTTCTAAACATTCTTCAACTGTTACTCTTGCCATAATATTTACAATTTTACTATATGATAAAATCGGACAATTTTACACGAAAAATAAATTCAAGGAATATTCGATGGAAAGACTAATTGCACTAGATACTGAGACCACGGGCATTGAACCTTCTGAAGGTCATCGCATCATTGAAATTGGTTGTACAGAAATTGTAGACAGACAAATCACTGAAAATAATGAATATCATAAGTACATACAGCCCAGTCGTAATGTTGGCGATTCGGTACGAATTCATGGCATTACTGATAAATTCTTAATAGATAAGCCTAAATTTAGAGCCATTGTTAAAACGTTTTTAACTTATATTGAAGGTGCAACACTCATCATTCACAACGCCTCATTTGACCTTGGTTTTCTAAACCATGAACTTAAACTTATAGGCGTTGATGAGCGCATTGAGGATAAATGTAGCATTATTGACTCATTAGAACTTTCTAAACAACAACGACCTGGCACATTGCACAATCTCGATTCCTTATGCCGACGATTTAAAATCGACTCAAGTGCAAGAACTGTACATGGCGCACTACTAGATGCGAAAATTCTAGCACAAGTTTATCTGGCAATGACTGGTGGACAATCTACTTTATTTGGCAATGAACAAACCTCCAACGAGCAAGCCAATAATACTAATAATATTATTCGAGTAGGGCGTGCCATTGACAAAATCAAAGTTGTTTATGCAAATGAACAAGAACTGGCAGCGCACACAAGTTACTTTGAAAAAATTTAATTAATTTAAGGCGATCATCAATGCAATATCAAGATTTACGAGAATTTATCACTAAATTAGAAAAACAAGGGCAACTCAAACGCATTCAAATACAAATTAATGCCCATTTAGAAATTACTGAGATTTGTCGCCGAACATTGGATAAACAAGCCCCTGCACTTTTGTTTGAAAATGTTAAAAATTCAAACATACCAGTATTGGCAAATTTATTTGGTACGATAAAACGTGTTGCTGTCGCTATGGGGCAAAAAAAGACCTAACCGCATTAAGAGAATTGGGAAAACTACTAACTGAATTGAAACAACTTGAACTACCTAAGGGGTTTAAAGATGCCATTAAAAAATTATTCACGCTAAAAAAATACTTAATATGCCTGTTAAATTGGTTAAAAAAAGGCCAGTACCAAGCGGTGGTTATTGAAGGAGATGAGGTTGATTTATCTAAATTATCCATTCAAACTTGTTGGCCTAAAGACGCTGCACCACTACTTACTTGGGGACTAACTCATTACCAAAGGACTATATAAGAAACGGCAAAATTTAGGCATTTATCACTCCACTTATACAGGCAAGCCCGTTGATGAAACTGATGAAACTACTGTATTAAGTGTGGCACTAAACGAGGTGTTTGCATCACTTTTACAACAACAATTTTCAGAGATTATAGATTTTTACTTACCACCTGAAGCTTGCTCATATAGAATAGCGACTGTTAGCATTAGAAAGCAATACTCAGAGTATGCTAAGCGTGTAATGATAGGCGTTTGGTCGTCCTTACGTCAATTTATGTATACCAAATTTGTAATTGTTGATGATGATGACATTGATGTTAAGAATTGGAAAGAGGTGATTTGGGCATTAAGTACACGTGTTGACCCAAGTCGTGACATCACTTTATATAGACAACACCCCTATTGATTATCTTGATTTTGCCTCACCAGTCTCTGGTCTTGGCTCAAAAATGGGCATTGATGCCACCAATAAACTGGCTGGCGAAACTAATCGTGAGTGGGGAGAGAGCCGATTGAAATGGATAAAAACGTTGTACAAAAAATTGATGCTATTTGACATGAACTAGGGATTGATTAATTGCAAGTCATGAGTAATTTAACTATTTACATTTCAATTTAACAAAGTATAATTATCGTTTTTTCGGAGTGTAGCGCAGTTTGGTAGCGTATCTGGTTTGGGACCAGGTGGTCGGGGGTTCAAATCCCTCCACTCCGACCAAAAGAATACCTTACATTTAAAGCGCTTTAACAACAACCTTTTTTGGTATATGCGCCCATAGCTCAGCTGGATAGAGCAACGGCCTTCTAAGCCGTAGGTCACACGTTCGAATCGTGTTGGGCGTACTACTTCAAGGTAAAATACCTGAAATAGTAGTTTATGGCGGGAATAGCTCAGTTGGTAGAGCCCCGGATTGTGATTCCGGTTGTCGCGGGTTCAAGACCCGTTTCTCGCCCCATATTTCATAAGGGTTTTACCCCCCCTTCTTAACTAAATTCAAAGTCGATAAATCTTCTTTGCGTGTAGTTTTGCGTGCAATTTATGGAGATTGCTATGGCTTACATACAAAAGGCTCAACGTAAAGGTGTTACTTATCGTGTACATATCCGCCCACCTGGTTTAAACCTATAACCAAAACCTTTACTACTAAACGTGAAGCTGTTCGATTTGTTAACAGACTAGACGATGATAAGAGACAAATTCAAGCCTTTCAACAGAATAAACACAAGACGCTATTGTCTAAAGTAATTGATGACTATCTAGTTAATGAATACAAAGGTCAAAGACCTAAAGAAGAGGAATATAAGCTTAACTACTGGAGGTCTTAGATAGGAAGAAAGCAGATCTCAGAAGTTAGTAGAGTAGACATATCAAATGCTACTGTTAATTGCTATAAGGCCACTATTTCAGTAGTATTCACTTATGCCTGTAGATACTATAATTTATTAGACAATTCTGTTAAAAGCATACCCTCTAGACCAGAGAATAATGCTCGTATCAGATACTTGTCTAAGGATGAAAGAGCTTTTCTATTTAAAACAGCCAAAGAGTCAAAATGGAGTAAGTTGCATCTCATTACTTTGATGGCCATTACTACTGGAGCACGCAAAGGTGAGCTGCTAAGTTTGAAGTGGAATAATATAGACTTTAATCGGAATACTGCTTATATTGCCACCACTAAGAATGGAGATTCAAAAGTATTACCTTTAGTGAATGAAGTAATAACTGAATTGAACAAATTCAAATAAGAAGAGTCTGGACTTGTATTTAATTCAGAGATCAAACCTAGTAAGCCTTACGACTTCTTTAAGCTATGGAAGAAAGCACTAGAACAAGCAGAACATTCAAGACTTTAGATTCCACAATTTAAGGCACACTACAGCCTCGTATTTAGCTCAGAATGGAGCTTCTTTGCTTGAGATAGCTTTTTGATGGTATTAGGTCACAAGAAAATTCAGATGACAAAGCGATATGCTCGCTTATGTATTGACCACAAGCAGAGGTTAATTAATAGTGTAATGTCTAACTTGTAACTAATTCCTGTCTATAAATAACACCTCTCATAATGGGGAAAGTTGATCTAAATAGGTATTTCCTAGGAAGTGACATTTTTGCACTATTTTTAAAAATTTATTCTAATAATTTCTTAATAACAGACACAGCTATGCCTATGAATTAATCGTATAGGTTATTATATCTGTTATTAGGAATTAATCAGTAAAGGTGCTTAATACTAGCAGTAATCGGCACATCATAGAATTCAAAGAATCGTTCTTGCATTAACTCTTGGACTTTCTTTGCGTGTTTAGATTTCGTAATTAAAGCATCATGAAGAGGAAGAGGAGGAATGTTAAGTTTGATAAATTGTTTAATAACATCTATCATTATCCTTAATTCATCATTAGCAAGCTCTAACCCTATTCCAGAGTAGAAGTGTTTAGCAATCTTAGGGTGTTTATCTATGATTAATTGAATAGTAGAATCATAATCTAGACCCTTAAACTCACGCTTAATGGTTGCATCACTACAATGACTAAAGCTCTTAGCAAGAGTGCTCTTGTTAATCATTCTCTGTGTCTGCTTCTTAATGCCATCTCTACTAACACCCAATGCAAACAAGCTCTGGAATATCATAATCATCTGAATGGGAATATCTATCAAGTGCATACAGCTGAACTATGTGCATCGAACTAAAGTCTACTTCACTACAAGATTCGCCATTAATGATCATACCTTGTCGTAATTCCTTCTTGAGGTTAATCCAGTAACCACCGTACATCCTGCCACCTAGGTCAAATGAATCGTGGCTGAATATTCTATGTATTTGGTTATCTGTTGTATCTCTGTAAAGTGGACCCTCCTAATGGAATGTATGGTGTATCTATCTATTTAGGGTTTTGTACTTCTGTTCCTACTGCTGTTTCTATTGTTTGTATATCTAATATCTAATTCTCTTAAGTACTTATTAATCCCTTCTACTTCTTCTCTCATTAGGTTAGTGCTGCTATTGTCTTCGTAATCAACATTCCTACTTTATCTTCTTAAAGTAGTGAGTAGTAGTAGTTTCTCTTAGGACGATCAGCTCATTCTATTTAAAGTAGGATGAAGCACAGCCAAATGGTTTGAAGTACTCCATAAACTTATTTGTCTACCTTCTCCTTCCTCATCGCAATGTGATATGACTTATTTTCTCTAAGTATGTTCGAAACTATCTTCTCTAATGTATTAGCTAGTTTCATCCTTACACTAGCTCTAAATGAGTGAATTTACCTTTGGCAGCACTCTTTCTTTCTACATCTATTCTCTTACAGTATTCTTCTGACTGTTCTATTGAGAAACTGTGTATAGCCCAATATAATTTAGTATCCTTATCTATTTCTATATTTGCTGGCATTCGTATTCAATTGTGTCTTTTTCAAATAATGTCACCACTTCTTCATGGAACAGCTTATGCAATAGAGATTGTGCAGGTAGTTCACATAATTCTGTATGACTAATGGTGTTTGTTAATAACAATACTCTATCCCAATCTTATTGAATATTTTACTTGCTATCTGGCATTTTTTGAATCAACATGGCTGATAAATTATCTTGATTTGATGATATCCAAATTTTGGAATGCCAATTAATCTGATTGAGAAAAATAATCTTCAAATGTTTGTATCAATCCTTTTGAATTAATAGGCACTAATGACTGAAAATTATGCTTAGTTTGCGTATTATATAGGGTGGCAACGATTCTCCCTTTGCCTAAAATTTGACCAAAGTTATCATGCTCATCAATAACGCCATTCACTTTAACCATACCGCGTATCTTTAAATCATCGCTCAATTCACCAAATAGCTGTTTAAGCACTTTGAAATAATCAGATTTTTAATCATCTGCTACAAGGTCTGTTAATTGATAAATGTTGCCCACGGATGTTTAACGCTTGGAATAAAAATCTTCTAATATTGTTCATAAAAGATACTTTAGTTAAAGTAAAAATTAATAATGAAATTTTTATTTATTCTAATCAAAAAAAATTATCTTCAGTAGCAATACCACTAAAATTATGTATTAGGCAAACAAGATTACAGCATTTGGTTTAAACCAGCAGGCGTATTCACCCAAGACTCAAAATGGGGCAATCACTGTGCACTCACAGACTGGTTGAAAAATCTTTAAATCGTCATAGTTTCTTAGTACACAGGCTTGACAGAGCAACCAGTGGACTGATGATTATTGCTTACACAAAAACAACAGCACGGAACTTGTCTGACATGTTTACCAAACGACAAATTAAAAAAACGTATGTTGTCATTTTTAAAGGAAAATTTCCAAGTAGCAGCATCACACTGGATGAAAGAATTGACAAAAAAAGATGCACTTAGTTTTGCAACCTCAATAACGCATAATCATAACAAATCCTTATTAGAAATCAATATAAAAACAGGCAGAAAACACCAAATAAAAAAAGTATTTAAATAGCTATGGCTACCCAATCATTACTGATAGACTTTACAACAAAACTGAAAAAGTGTACATGGAAGATTTACAACTCCAAGCAACTTCACTTGAATTTATTTGCTCTATTGAATTAAAAGGAAACAAAAGATTTGAATTTAAATAGTGATACCCTTATATAATTAGCATCGATATTGATTAACTTTTAGGGAGTTTAAGATGGAATTTTTGACACAGAATTGGCTATTGATTACAGTTATGATTATTTTATTTATTTGGATTGTCAGCATTTATAACAACTTGGTTTCTTACAAAACTCAGTATCAAAATGGCTTTGAGCAGATTTCAGTACAACTCAAACGACGCTTAGACTTGATTGGTAATTTAGTTGATGTTGCCAAAAAATATATGGAGCATGAAAGGGAAACGCTAACTGCTGTTACTGAAGCTAGAGCAGGATTAACAGAGGCCAACGAAGCAGCGCAAAAAAATCCAGGTGAGGCAAGCACCATGGCAAATTTAGCCAGTTTTCAGGTAGCACTGGACAGTGCAATGGGTGGTTTTAACTTAAAAATGGAAGCCTATCCTGATTTAAAAGCAAGCGAAAACATGATGCAACTAAGTGAAGAAATGACCACCACAGAAAATCGCATTGCCAGTGCTCGACAGGGGTATAACGACTTAGTTCAAAAGTTTAATGAGTACAAGAAATCATTTCCTAATGTATTGTTTGCTGGTGTATTTGGCTTTGGTGTGGATGCGCAAAATTTAGAATTTAGCAAAAACATGGAACAATTAAACCAAGCGCCTAAAGACTTGTTTGCTTAAGGGTGTATCAAGAAACCACAATACAATTTATACCAATGGCAGACTTCGTACTGAAATACATAAAACAATGCCTTTCTTCCATCCTTCAAAAAGGCGCTAAAAATACTACACTTCCTAAATCATGCTGGGATTTCTGGAGGTGTCCTTAACAATGGATTTTAGGGAGCATCAAGATAAAGCCAAAAAAAACACGCTAATCATTTGGTTTTTATACTTTATTTTATTGCTAATTTCATCTATATTGATTGGCTATACTTTGTTTGTTGGTCTCAATTTAGCACAGTTTTATCAGCTTGAATATCAACAATACAACTTTGGTGAAAAGTTCATTGCTGCCAATCAAATCGTCTTTCAAAATCAAGAGCAATTGTTTGGTTTTTTAAGGTTTTCACTGGTAGCATTATTAGCAATGCTGAGTGCCACTGCATTTGGTTTTTTTCAAAAATCAAATGGGCATAAAATCGCACTTGCCTTTGGCGGTAAACTAATTAGTGATGAAGACGAGCTGTCAATTGAGGAAAAACAAGCGCTTAATATAGTTACTGAACAAGCTTTGGCAGCTAACATTCCTGTTCCTGTCTTATATATCATCCCGGATAATGCCATTAACGCCTTTGCTGCAGGAAAAACTACTCAAGAGGCGATTGTTGCTATTACTCAAGGTTCAATAGTAAATTTTAATCGCGCTCAATTATCTGGTGTCATTGCTCATGAGATTGGGCATATTGTCAATCATGATATCAAGCTTAATATCCAAATCAGTGCCTTTGTGTTTGGCTTTACTGCGCTGTTTTTTCTCGCCAGGATGATATTTTACCAAGCCGCTTATAATCGCCGTATGGATGGTCGAGCAAAATTGGTATTATTTGCAATTGCTGCCATCATTGCATTAATTGGGGTGATGACAGTTTGGTTTGGGCGTATTTTACAAGCAGCAATGTCACGTCAACGTGAATATTTAGCTGACGCCTCTGCTGTTCAATTTACTCGTTATCCTAATGGTTTGGTTGAAGCGTTTGAAGTTATGCAAAATGGTGGTAAAACCAAACTTAAGAATCCTAATGCCAAAGAGTACGCCCATGCCATGCTGTTTGGTATGGGTGGGGACTTGTTTGCCACACATCCGCCGCTAGATAAGCGTATTAAAAGAATTCAAAATAGAATCTGATGTCAATAGCCATTAAATCAAAAGATGATATTGGAAAAATGCGTGTAGCTGGACGCTTAGCAGCTGGTGTCATTGATATGATATCGCCTTATGTTAAAGCTGGGGTTAGTACTGATGAATTGGACAAAATTTGCTATAATTATATTGTTAATCAGCAAGGCGCTATTGCTGCACCACTTAATTATCACGGCTTTCCAAAATCTATTTGTACCAGTGTTAATCATGTAGTTTGCCACGGCATTCCTGGAAATAAGAGACTTAAAAAAGGAGATATAGTTAACATTGATATCACCATTATTAAAGATGGCTTTCATGGTGACACTTCAAAAATGTTTATCATTGATAAACCTAGTGTTAAAGCGCAACGCATTTGTAGAATTGCACAAGAATGTTTATATATCGGCATTAAACAAGTAAAACCCGGTGTTCATTTAGGTGAGATCGGCAAGGCAATTGGCGCTCATGCGAATAAAAATAATTGCACTGTGGTGCGTGATTATTGTGGGCATGGTATTGGAACTGAGTTCCATGCTGAACCCCAAGTGACTCATTATGATGATGGAAAATTAGACATTAGTCCAATCCTTGGAGCGGGTATGACTTTTACAATTGAACCTATGATTAATCTAGGCGGGTTTGAGGTTGTTACTTCTAAAGTCGATAACTGGACAGTAACCACAAAAGACCGCACGCTTTCTGCACAATGGGAGCACACCATTTTAGTCACGAAAAATGGATACGAAATCTTAACACTCAGAGATGAAGAGTCGGTATAAAAATAGTGCGATGCTTATGCTAAAATAGCCTTTTTTTTATCGCTATCATTTTAAACCGTTGAAACGCTTACGAAATTATTTTATCTCTGGTCTATTATTCTGGATACCCTTAGGGCTGAGTATTGTTGTTATTAAATTCTTTTTAGAATTAGTCAATAACATTATTCCCACCCAATACCTACCAGAAGCTTTATTTGATTTAGACAAGGTTATTCCTGGATCTGGTATTGTTTGGGTTATTTTAATCATGCTGATAACAGGCGCTTTGGTTAATAACTTTATTGGTCGTAAACTCATCCAACTTTGGGAAAAACTACTCAATAAAATTCCAGGCTTTAGAGGTATTTATAGCGCACTTAAACAACTTTCAGATACTGTGCTTAGCCCATCTGGTGAAAGTTTCAAAAAAGCATTATTGGTTGAATATCCGCGTAAAGGTATGTGGGCCGTTGCCTTTCAAACAGGCAACTATGGTGGTGAGGTGGCGAAAAAAATTGGGCAAGAAACGATTAATATTTACGTACCCACCACGCCCAACCCTACTTCTGGTTTTTTCATTATGCTCGCAAAAAAGGATGTGATTGAACTTGACATGAGTGTTGATGAAGCATTCAAATTGGTTATTTCTACTGGCGTAGTAACACCAGCACAAACAAAGGAGAGGCTATGAGAACACATTATTGTGGCGAACTAAATAAAAACAATATAGACCAAACAGTACAAATTTGTGGCTGGGTTAATCGTAGGCGTGATCATGGGGGTGTTATTTTTTTAGACATGCGTGACAAACGCGGTATTGCTCAAGTGGTTATTAATCCTGATAATGCAGATTTCTCTTTGGCCGAAACTATTCGTAACGAATTTGTATTAAAAATTACAGGCACAGTGATTGCCAGAGGCGAAGGCTTAACCAACCCAAAACTAAGTACTGGCGAGATTGAAATTAAAACACAAAATATTGAAATTCTTAACACCTCCAAACCAACCCCGTTCCAAATTGATGCAACTGATACCTCAGAAGAAGTGCGACTTAAATATAGATATCTAGACTTACGTAGTGGTGCCATGCAAAATCGTTTGCGTTTGCGCTCTCAAGTTACTCGTTACATGCGTGAATTTATGGATGAGCATGATTTTTTAGATATTGAAACTCCGTTTTTAACTAAAGCCACCCCAGAAGGTGCGCGCGATTATTTAGTGCCTTCGCGCGCTCATCCGGGTGAGTTCTTTACCTTATCACAATCGCCACAATTATTCAAACAACTTTTAATGATGTCAGGATTTGAGCGTTATTATCAAATTGTTAAGTGCTTTAGAGATGAAGACTTACGCGCTGATCGCCAACCTGAATTTACTCAACTTGATGTTGAAACTTCATTTATGAGCGAAAATGAAATCATGACAATGATGGAAAAAATGACTAGAGGCTTGTTTAAATCAATTATTAACGTTGATTTAGATGACAATTTTCCCACCATTACTTATGCAGATGCCATGGAAAAATACGGGCTAGACCGCCCAGATATGCGTATTTCAATGCAAATAGTCAGCATGGACAAGCTAATGCAAGATGTTGATTTTAAAGTATTTTCAGGTCCTGCTAATGATGATGGCTCTCGTGTTACTGCTTTAAAAGTACCAGGTGGTGCTAGTATTAGTCGTAAAGATATTGATAAATACACAAAATACGTTAGTATTTATGGCGCAAAAGGCTTGGCTTATATTAAACTTAATAAGGATGGCCCAACTTCCCCTATTTTAAAATTCTTAAGTGATGAAGTGACCGCTAAAGTTATCGAAATGACAGGTGCAAAAACAGGGGATATTATTTTCTTTGGCGCTGATAAAACTAAAATTGTCAATGAAGCTTTAGGTAATTTACGCGAGCAACTTGCTAAAGATTTAGACTTATTTGACAAACAATGGGCACCTATTTGGATAATTAACTTTCCAATGTTTAAAGCGGATGATGATGGCTCATTAAATGCAATTCATCACCCATTTACCGCACCCAGTGTTGATACTAAAATCCTAGAACAAACTGCCACAACCGCCCTATCCAAAGCCTATGATTTAGTCATTAATGGCTCTGAAGTAGGTGGTGGTTCTATTCGCATCCACCAAGTTGAGATGCAAAAAATGGTGCTAAAATTATTAGGCATTCCTGATCAGGAGGCACAAGATAAATTTGGCTTCTTGCTAGATGCTCTAGAATACGGCTGCCCACCTCATGGCGGCATGGCATTTGGGCTTGACCGCTTGGTGATGATCATGACAGGTGCAGATTCTATTCGTGATGTAATTGCCTTTCCTAAAACTCAAACTACCGCTTGTTTATTAACCAATGCACCTGCAGGTGTACCAAGAAAATTATTACGTGAATTAAGCGTTAAAGTTAGCCTGGCAGAAAAAGACTAGTCATTCGTGTTGTTAATCCAAGAACAAATCAGAACAGCACTAAAAGCACGTAATGCAGTCTTAGTTACACACTACTACGTAGATACTAAATTGCAAATTTTGGCAGAAGCAACTGGGGGTGTCGTTTCTGATTCATTAGAAATGGCACGTTTTGGTCAAAATTCTAATGCAGATTTAATTATTGTTGCTGGGGTTAAATTCATGGGTGAGACCGCTAAAATCCTCTCCCCTGAAAAAACAGTGCTTGTTTTAGATAACAACGCCACTTGCTCTTTAGATGAAGACTGCCCCATTGAGGCATTTTCCAAATTTTGCGATCAACATCCTGATAGAACAGTTGTCGTTTATGCTAATACTTCAGCACAAGTTAAAGCAAGGGCAGATTGGGTGGTCACTTCTGGCAGTGCGTTTAACGTTGTCAAACACTTAAAAATCAATGGCAAAAAAATCTTATGGGCACCTGACAAGAATTTGGGTAATTATGTTAAGAATAAAACAGGTGCTGATATGCTACTTTGGCAAGGTGCTTGTGTGGTGCATGAACGTTTCAAAGCCAAAACACTCATTCAATTGCAAAATAAATACCCAGAAGCTGCTACTTTAGTTCATCCAGAATCGCCACAAGAAGTGGTTGATTTGGCAGATATAGTCGGCTCAACCACCGCACTGATTAATGCAGTCAAAAACAGGAAAGAACAAACTTTTATCATTGCAACTGATAATGGCATTTTTCATAAAATGCATGAAGTTGCTCCCAATAAAAAACTTATCGAAGCGCCAACAATGGGTGTTGGTGCAGATTGTGAGTCATGCGCACATTGCGAGTGGATGGCGATGAACACGCTAGAAAATTGTTTAAGCGCCTTACAAACAGGTAATAACGAAATATTTATTAATACTGACATTCGTAAAAAAGCAAAAAATGCGATTCAAAAATTACTTGACTTTACCGCATAAAAAGTAAAACTTATGCCCACACTAACGGAGCATTATTATGGCAGGACATAGTAAATGGCACAATATTCAACACCGCAAAGGCGCACAAGATGCCAAACGTGGCAAAATATTCACCAAGTTGATTAAAGAAATCGTCATCGCTGCCAGAATAGGTGGTGATATGATTGAAAACAACCCCTCTCTTAGAATGGTAATTGATAAAGCCTTGGCAGCAAATATGAAACGCGACACCATTGAAAATGCCGTCAAACGTGGCAGTGGCGACCTTGATGGGGGTAATTATGAAGAAATCCGTTATGAAGGCTATGGCTTAGGCGGTACTGCTATTATGATTGACTGTTTGAGTGATAATCGTAATCGCACAGTATCTGATGTACGTCACGCTTTCTCAAAACACGGCGGTAATTTAGGCACAGATGGCTCGGTGTCTTATCTATTCATCAAACAAGGCTTTATTAGCTTCGAGACAGGCGATGAAGATCAAATTATGGGAGTAGCACTTGATGCAGGTGCGCAAGATATCATCACTAACGACGATGGCTCTATTGATGTCATCACTACACCTGAGGATTTTTTTATAGTTAAGGATGCACTCACAAATGCAGAACTTAAGCCAAGCCACGCCGAAGTAACCATGGAACCTGCTAACCGTGTTGAACTTAATCTGGGCGATGCAGAAAAATTCATGAAACTGATTGACCGCTTAGAAGATTTAGACGATACCCAAAAAGTCTATCACAATGCCGATATTTCTGATGAAGTGATGGCGCAGTTATAAGTTATAATAATGACACGATAATAACTTTATTTCGAACCGTGCAACACATACACTTACAAGTCCAAGACAACCACATGCAAAAGCTAATGCTTATATTGGGCAATTTGAAAAATGTCATGATTAAAAAAATACAAATCGATAATGAAAATGACAAACAAGCACTAATCAACTTACAAAAATCTAGCATGGCATCCACTTGGAACAACGAATCAAGCAACTTTTTTGTGATGCTATTTTATAATTCATGTGGCAACCCCTAAAAAACCGTCATTCAAAATATATTCTTTATACTTGCCAGTACTATTGTATTCATCTTTAAACAAAACCTCGGCACGCATAGGGCAATTTATGTCTTATGTAAACTAGCAAAGGAAGAAAAGAAATATCGCAAACAAGTTGTACAAATTCTCTGCTCACACATTTGCTCAAAAACACAAGAAAAAAAACGAACAAGGTAAGTACACCTATCGAACACAACACAAAGACCGTTTATCAAATGAAATACAAACCATAATTAATCTTTTATTTGCAAAAAAAGTAGTTTTCCTAAGATTGATTTATCTCACGCCTATTTATAGCAGGGGCAGATTTTATTTTGATACGATGTCAAGGAGTAGTCTTTGATAGAGTTTAGTGTCAGGGAGCAAGATTTACTGAATCAAAAGTGCCAAGGGGCGAATTTCTACCGCACACAGTGTCAAGGTGCTTATGCCTATAGCTATAAGGGAAATGAAATTCTTTCTTTAAAAAACAGAATAGACAAAAATACTGAATTCAAAAACTTAGTACTTAAAGGTAGTATTGACAAAGAGATAATCAAAACAATTGAAAATTTAAGACTCTATTTGCCTAATTATTGGTATCAAAAGATGCAGAAAGTTATTAAAGATAATGAAAATATAGAGTCAAGTTATGCTGTAGTACTAGCAGACGATTGCATTCCTGGCATCTTAGAAAACAACAAAGAAATCCAAGTAATTATTAGACGAAATTGATAGTCAAAACCATTAAAAGATCATGATTAAAACCGTTCAACATATTCAAGCATCAAGCAGTTTTAAACAAGGTATGCTTAATAAAAAAATAGCTCGCCTTGGCGTTAAACTAATCGGCACTGAATTTGTGCATTTTTCAGATTGTGGAAATGCACTAACTAATAGTGAGGTAGCCACACTTGAAAGGCTTTTAAATTATAGCACACGTCTTGAGATAACAAGCAGTACACAAATTATTGTCATTCCACGTCTTGGCACAATCTCACCTTGGTCGTCAAAGGCGAGTGACATTTTGCATTTGTGCGGGCTTGAAAAAGTACGTCGTATTGAGCGAGGAATTATTTATCATTTTGATAAGAAAATCACAGATAAAAAAGCAATTTTATCTATCATCATGGACAAAATGACTGAGTCAGAACTTAGCTCAATTGATGATGTACATTTAATTTTTGACAACTCTGAGCCTCAACCACTAACAAATATTGATATTTTAGTTGAGGGGAAATCTGCGCTAGAACGTACTAATGCAGAACTGGGTTTGACGTTATCGAGTAGAGAAATTGACTATTTGGTGACTAGTTTTACTAAGCTAAAGCGCAATCCTACAGATATTGAATTGATGATGTTTGCACAAGCAAATTCAGAGCATTGTCGGCATAAAATTTTTAATGCAGATTGGACGATTGATGGTGAACGCCAAGCAAAAAGCCTATTTTCTATGATTCGCAATACTTATCATCAACATCCAGAAGGTTTGTTGAGTGTTTATTCAGACAATTCAGCGGTGATGGCAGGTTATCAAGGTGAGCGTTTTTATGCAGACACCAAGGGTAAATACACCACTTCAAAAGAACACCGAGCGATTTTAATGAAAGTTGAAACTCACAACCATCCTACTTCCATTGCACCTCATTCAGGAGCAGCTACAGGCTCTGGCGGGGAAATTCGTGATGAGGGTGCAACAGGTCAAGGCTCCAAGCCTAAAGTAGGCTTATGTGGATTTAGTGTTTCTAATTTAAACATTAAAAATGCTCAGCAACCTTGGGAGATTGATTACGGCAAGCCCAATCAAATTAAATCAGCACTCGAAATTATACTTGAAGGGCCAATTGGAACAGCCAGTTTTAATAATGAATTTGGTCGTCCAAACACCTTGGGCTATTTTAGAACTTTTGAGCAAAAAACGCCGAATGGCGACGTGCGTGGCTATCACAAGCCAATTATGTTGATAGGTGGTTTGGGACACATTCAAGAGCAACACATTAAAAAAGGTGACATTCCAGTGGGAAGTAAGATTATCGTTTTAGGTGGTCCAGCAATGTTAATCGGTTTGGGCGGTGGCGCGGCATCAAGTATTAAAAGTGGTGAGCAAAGCGAGGATTTAGATTTTGCTTCAGTACAACGTGCTAATCCTGAAATGCAAAGGCGCGCTCAAGAGGTAATTGATAGTTGCACCAATATGGGTAAAGACAATCCGATTGTTTCTATTCACGATATTGGCGCAGGTGGTTTGTCTAATGGCTTGCCTGAATTGGTGAATGATTCTGGTAGGGGTGGAGAATTCCAATTACGCGCCATTCCAAATGATGATTTTAAAATGTCACCACTTGAAATTTGGTGTAACGAATCACAAGAACGCTACGTGTTAGCAGTTAAAGAAAACAACCTTAAAACATTTACAGATATCTGTACTCGTGAGCAGGCACCTTTTGCGATATTAGGCGAATCAACCAAGGAACAAATACTTATCTTAAACGATGAGTTGTTTGACAACAATCCCATTAATATACCCATGGGTGTATTGCTTGGCAATTCACCAAAAAGTAGTATTAATGCACGCTCAACAGGTGATTATCTTAATGCGCTGGATACTAGTAATATCACTATTGATGATGCTATTTCTAGATTATTACAACTCCCAACCATTGCCAGTAAAAACTTCTTGATTACCATTGGTGATAGAAGCGTCACTGGCTTGGTCGCACGCGACCAGTTTGTAGGACCGTGGCAAGTACCTGTTGCAGATTGCGCCATATCATTAGCAGACTATACAGGCTATCAAGGCGAAATTATGTCTTTGGGTGAAAAAACACCTTTGGCATTGTGTAATGCTGAATCTGCAGCCAGAATGACAATTGGTGAAGCTTTAACCAATATATTAGGTGGTTTTATAGAAGATATTCACCACATTAGTTTAAGTGCCAACTGGATGAGTGCCAGTGGACATACAAACGAAGACGCAAAATTATTCTCAGCCGTTAAAACTGTGGGCATGGATTTATGTCCAGAATTAGGCTTGACAGTGCCTGTAGGTAAAGACTCAATGAGCATGAAAACCTCATGGCAGGAACAAGGTGAGAATAAATCAGTCACTGCCCCACTTTCACTCATTATTACTGCTTTTTCTAAAACCTCTGATGTTCGCTTGCAACTTACACCACTACTTGAAACTGACCAAGATAGCGAGTTGTTGTTAATTGATCTTGGCTTTGGAAAAAATAGGATGGGTGGCTCTTGCTTGGCACAAGTTTATAATCAAGTCGGTAAAGATGCACCTAATCTTGATGATGCTTCTGTATTTAAGAGTTTCTTTACCACAATTAATCAACTCAATAAAGACAATCTAATCAGTGCTTATCATGACAGAAGTGATGGTGGCATTATCACCACTTTAATGGAAATGGCATTTGCTTCACATTGTGGCTTAGACATTACTTCTAATGGTGAGATTGAAGAGTTATTTAGTGAAGAGTTAGGCTGCGTTATTCAAGTTAAAATACAAAACAAACAAGCCGTTATTGATGTTTTAAACCACGTTGGATTGTCAAATTGCACACGAAAAATTGCCTCGATTAATCACACTGATACAATTGAAATCATTTCAAATAATAAAATTATTTACACTAAATCAAGGACCGAACTACAATCCTTATGGTCAACTACCTCATTTGAAATCGCCAAGTTAAGAGACAATCCAGATTGCGCTAAAGAAGAGTTTAATAACATTAGTGACAATACATCAGGCATTAAAATTGATTTAAGTTTCGATATAAATCAATCTGTATCAGCACCTTATATCAAAACCTCAACCAAACCAAAGATCGCCATTCTAAGAGAACAAGGCATTAATGGGCAAATAGAAATGGGTGCTGCATTCACCAAAGCTGAATTTGATGCCATTGACGTACACATGAGTGATATTTTATCTGGCAAAGTATCTTTGACTGGCTTTAAAGGCTTGGTAGCTTGTGGTGGTTTTTCCTATGGCGATGTGCTTGGTGCTGGTAGAGGTTGGGCAAGTTCTATTCTTTATAACGCACGTGCTAAAGACGAATTTGAGGCTTTTTTCAATCGTAATGACAGCTTTGCACTCGGCGTGTGTAATGGCTGTCAAATGATATCTAATTTAACAGACATTATCCCTGGTAGTAAGCATTTTCCAATTTTTAAGCGCAACACTTCTGAGCAGTTTGAAGCGCGTTTTTCCTCAGCTCAAATCAAACAATCAAACTCAATTTTCTTAAAAGATATGGCAGGTTCAATCATGCCAATTGCTATTGCCCATGGCGAAGGTCGTGCAAGCTTTACACTCCAAATGGATAAAAACCACTTAATCATGCAATATGTTGATCATGATGGTAAACCAACACAAAACTATCCACACAATCCAAATGGCTCAGATTTTGCCACAGCAGGTGTTACCAATGAATCTGGACAGATCACCATCATGATGCCACATCCAGAAAGAGTGTTCAGAGCGGTGCAAAACTCACACCATCCAAAAAAATGGCATGAGCGTAGCCCCTGGATGAGAATGTTTGAAAACGCTAGAGCTTGGGTTGATTAATACAAACTCTAACAATTATTTGAAAAAGTTGTGATTAATTGATACTTAGTTTTTGGGTTGTATCGCTGTCTTTAATTGCTTTAAGCGAAAAACGCTAAGATTAGAAATTTCTGGCAGAACTGTTGGTACTAGCACTAAACAGGTTAAGTGTCAAAAAAAAAATTGAAAGCTTTATTCATGAAAAGCAATATTGGATTGGAAAAAACAAGCACTGATTAAAAATACCATAATGAAAAATGCACTAGGAGTTTTTGTATTTAGGCAACACCTACCCGCTCAAATCATACATATGCAAAAACCACAAATACATTTTGATGGTGCGTACTTTTATCTAAGTGGCGATGATGAAACACATTTTCACACGTGATATAAAAATTCATTTAGAAATATTTACCCCTACCTAGGCTTGATTATTACGCCAACTTGCACCAGCTGAATTACAACAAAACATATCTAAAGGCGCAAAAAACTCGATGGGGTTCTTATAGCCATATTAACAATATTAACTTAAATTATCTATTCATCATAGCGCCAATGAGTGTGATTGATTATGTCATTATGCATGAGCTTATCCATATCAAACACAGGTGTACCATCAAAGTGAATTTTGGCAGTTGGTTGAATCTATTTTGCCTAACTATCTCAAAGAACAAGGCCTATCAATTAAGAAGATTGTAAAAATAAATCCAATTTTAATTTTTTCCTTACAAAGCCGCTTAGTTAAAGTTTGTAACTGAACGACTTTCTCACTCAAATAGTTTGACTCTTCTAAAGTATGTATAGTCAAGTTACATTCTAGTTTAAAACGCAGTGGTAAAAAGATTCTTACTCTATCTTCAATCGTATTCCACAAATCAAGCTTTGCTACTAAGTCATATTGATTAACAATCACTGATATAACCAGGTCTCTGGCTACTCACCCACTTACCCGTAGCGTGCGGACTAAACAGAATAACCTTACTCAACTTACCTGTTTTTCTTTTGCCTGACGTCGCACTTACAACTGAATCAAATTCTTCACGAATGACTTGGAGAATTTGCCTTAAATGGGTTTGCTTATTATTAGGTAAATGCTCTAAAAGAGGGTCTTTCATTTAGTTTGGTCGGAAAACGCTTGTTGGTTAGATGTTGATATTCATTGTTGGTGTGGATTATACAGATACAGTGATGACGGTGAGGTGGAGGGTAGATTCTCTAATTTTAGATGATTCTTAATGCTACACAATAACATGAAAGCAATTTTAAGTGGTAGTAAAAACAAAGTTTCCACCGCTCTAAGAACAAATAGATACTATTTATATCTGGTTGTATTAATACGCTAAAAGAAGCCCTATTTAGCATCAAACTTTTCGCTAGCTTTCTCCATTTCGCCTTTTAAAGTACCCATTTTAGCCATTTCAACAATAATATCACCACCACCCACTAACTCTGAGTTGAAATAAATTTGAGGGAATGTTGGCCAGTCTGCAAATGCAGGCAAGTTCTGAAACACTTCCTGATCTTCAAAAATATTAACATAGGTAAACTCAACACCTGTTGAGGCAAGTGTTTTCGTCGCTGTAGCAGAAAAACCACACTGTGGGAATTGCGGCGTGCCTTTCATATAAAGTACAACTGCTGCACTGTCTACTTGCTGTTGAATTCTGTCCATTACGTTCATTTTGTTACTCCTATTTAATGTTTAATTGCTGAATATTTTACTCATGTATTATTTTACAAATACTTTCTATTTAATCGCTTGGGAAATGGTATATTTTTGCCCTTGTTTGAGTTTTTTATAATTACCAAATACGGATTTAAAATTATCTTTAATAAAGTGTTTCAAACCGTTAATGGTTACAAATGTTATTCTACCGCCTGATTTTAACGCATCATAAGCATCATACAAAATAATACTGAGTTGCTCTCTGCCTACTTTTGCGGGTGCGTTTGATAATATTTGATCAAAATAATTTGTTTTATTAACACTTAAAAACGTATCTGACAAATAAGCCTGAGCATTATCAATATGGTTAAGTTTAGCATTGATGTTTGACAATTCTACGGCAACAAAATCTTTATCCACCATGTGTACTTCTGTTTGTGGAGAAGACTTAGCAACTGCTAAACCAATAGGACCATAACCACAGCCTAAATCAAGGCACTTGTCATCATTGGCAATCTTTAAATGCTTCATGAATAACTCAGTACCATCATCAATAGAGCGAGGGCTAAATACACCCCAGCGCGTTTTTAGGGTTAAATTAGCTCCAAGTAGATTTGTTTGAATAGTTAAATCTTGCTTTAATCTTGGAATGTCTTTTTTTGTAAACATATCGCGCCTTATTATACATAAGGGTATTTAATAAACTGATGATGATAAAATACACGAACATGAACAGACCAGAACTACTTTCCCCTGCTGGTAGCCTTAAACATATGCGCTACGCTTATGCTTATGGTGCAGATGCCATCTATGCAGGACAACCAAGATACAGCCTCAGAGTGCGTAATAACTCATTCGATGCCAAAACTTTAGAGCAAGGTATACTTGAGGCACATGCAAATAATAAAAAATTCTTTGTTGCTTCAAATATTATTCCCCACAATGGCAAAATTAAAACTTACATGAAGGATATTGAACCCATCATTAATTTTAATCCTGATGCTTTAATTATGGCAGACCCTGGTTTGATTATGATGGTGAAAGAAGAATTTCCCAACCAAGTAATTCACTTATCAGTTCAGGCAAATGCGATTAACTATGCAACAGTAAAATTTTGGAAAAATATGGACATTAGTCGCATTATTCTTTCGCGTGAATTGTCATTAAATGAAGTTAAAGAAATTCGCCAAGAATGCCCAGATATTGAACTAGAAGTATTTGTGCACGGTGCATTGTGTATTGCCTATTCTGGTCGTTGCTTATTGTCAGGCTATTTTAATCACCGCGATCCAAACCAAGGCTCATGCACCAATTCTTGTCGTTGGAAATATGACGTTAAAGAGGCCGAAGAAACCCTTGAGGGTGATATTAAAGCAGTTGAAATTAAAACCCCTGAAAATCAAGTTGTGTTACTTGAAGAACAAGGTCGCCCTGGTGAATTAATGCCCACTTTTGAGGATGAACATGGCACTTATATCATGAACTCCAAAGACTTACGCGCCGTTGAGCACGTACATACACTCACAACCATGGGGATTGATTCCCTTAAAATCGAGGGTAGAACCAAATCACACTACTACGCTGCACGTACAGCACAAGTATATCGACAAGCCATTGATGATGCTGTTGCGGGTCGTGAGTTTGATAAAGATGCCTTTGGTGTGCTAGAGAATCTTGCTAATCGAGGGTATACCGATGGCTTCTATCAAAGACACCAGCCAGAAGAATTGCAAACTTATTTTGATAATTATTCACGCTCACACAAACAACAAGTAGTGGGGGAAATTTTAGATTATAAAGATGGTAAGGCGTTTATCGAAGCCAAAAATAAATTTAGTGTGGGTGATTCTATTGAAGTTATCTTGCCTGATGGTTGTTTTAATACCAGGGTTGAATCGATGCTAACTGAGCATAACGAAGTGTTGGACGTTGCTAAGGGTAGTGGCTATCGAGCGTGGATTCCGATGCGAAAAATTAAGCCAGAATTTGGCTTTATTGCTAGAAATTTTGACGAAAAGATTAAAATTAAAAACAAAAATATTCAAAAAAACCCTTCGCTAAAAATTCGTCGCCCTTCTTGGTAGTTTTAAAATAGCCTTATTATTACCAGTATAATTATTTCTTTTTAAATTAAGTCCTTATTTGGTGTTAAATTCAATAACGTCTCCTGCAGATATTAAACAACTTGACATTGTACAATTGCAGTCTTTAGTTGAAGAAGTACGTACATTTTTAATTGAGAATATTCAAAAAACAGGTGGCCACTTAGCATCTAACCTTGGCACAATTGAGATGACCATTGCCATGCATTATGTGTTTGACACACCGTATGACAGTTTTGTCTTTGATGTTGGTCATCAGGCTTATACCCATAAAATCCTTACAGCTCGTCTTAACAAAATGCACACATTGCGCCAAAAAGATGGCTTATCTGGTTTTACAAAACGTAGCGAAAGCGAGCACGATAGCTTTGGTGCTGGACATTCATCAACCTCAATTAGTGCTGCTTTAGGCATTGCTATTGGTAATGGTATTAATAATAGCAATGGTAAATCTATCGCTGTAATTGGCGATGGCGCACTCACAGGTGGCATGTCATTTGAAGCGCTTAACCATGCAGGTGATAGTGATGCAGACCTGCTCATTATCCTAAATGACAATGATATGTCAATATCAAAAAATGTGGGTGCTATGAATAAATACCTTACCAAGCTTATCTCTGGCAAGGTTTATTCAATCATGAAATCAAAGTCACTAGGGTTTTTAGAAAAAATGCCTAAAGTCCATGAATTTGCCAAACGCTCAGAAGAGCACCTTAAAGGCATGGTTTTGCCTAGTACTTTGTTTGAGGAATTGGGACTTGATTATTTTGGACCCATTGATGGACATGATTTATCCACCTTAGTCCAAACACTACAAAACCTCAAACAGCAAACAAAACCAAGACTCTTACACATTATTACCAGAAAAGGTTACGGGCTTGAAACAGCAGAAAACGATCCGTGTAAGTTTCATGGCGTAGTGCCCGCCTCATCAAACTCTTCCAATCTACCCAGTTACAGTACTGTATTTGCTACTTGGCTAAATAATACCGCACTTCATCATAAAAATCTAATTGCCATTACACCTGCCATGTGTACTGGGTCTGGCATGAGCGAATTTGAAAAAAATTACCCTAAGCAATATTTTGATGTGGGTATTGCAGAACAACACGCCATCACTTTTGCAGGTGGACTTGCCACCCAAGGCCTAAAACCGATAGTGGCTATCTATTCTACTTTTTTACAACGTGGTTATGACCAACTTATTCATGATATTGCACTACAAGATCTAAGTGTTATTTTTGCAATTGATCGAGCTGGGTTAGTGGGTAGCGATGGCGCAACTCATGCAGGTAGTTTTGATTTGAGTTTCCTAAGATGTATCCCCAACTTAACCATTATGGCGCCAAGTAATGCAATGCAAATGTATCAAATGTTCAATACCGCATTTGAAACCAATGGCACTATTTGTATACGCTACCCTAGAGGCACATCAGATCTTCAAAATTACATCACTGATGAAAAAATTTCACTGGGTAAAGCAAAAGTCATACTTGAAGGCTCTAGTGTGGCAATTTTTGCTTTTGGCATCATGGTTAAAAGCGCACTTGCTGCAGGTAAAAAACTAGGTGCAACTGTGGTTGATATGCGCTTTGTTAAGCCACTTGATGAAACATTAATTATTAAATTAGCCAATTCACACACCAAACTTATCTCTATTGAAGATAATGCTATCACAGGTGGTGCAGGTGGTGCAATCAGTGAACTTCTACATCAAAAAAAAATCAACATACCTTTAAGTATCTTAGGCTTGCCAGACAAGTTCAGTGAGCAAGGCGAGCAACAAGAATTATATAATTTGTATGGATTAAATGGAGCGGGCATTATCAATGCTGCACGTTCATGAAAAAACTATTAAAACGCTACAGTCCTAACCCAGATGAATTAAAAGATTACAAGCACTTAGGCTGGCTTGGCAAGCATTTAAATCACTCAAGCTTGTGGAACTTTAATAGAAAGTCTATCTCTAAAGCATTTGCAGTTGGAGTGTTTTGTGCATTTATTCCCATTCCCTTCCAAATGTTATTAGCCGCGCCAATTGCGGTTATATCTAGTGCAAACCTACCACTATCTATTGCTCTAGTTTGGATTACCAATCCTATTACCATGCCAGTTATTTTTTATGGTTGCTATAAACTTGGCGCTTGGATTTTGAATGTTAGTATCGAAAAGGGCTTTGTTATGTCACTTGAGTATGTTTGGCAAGTATTTGATGTTATTTGGCAGCCTTTCTTGCTTGGGTGCTTGATTGTTTCTATCGCCAGCTCAATACTTAGCTACTTGTTGATACAATTTATTTATCGCTACAAGATTTACAAAAGAGTTAAAGGCTTCTAAGACTGTTTCTAACCTGAGCTTCAAGTCCATCTACCAAGTTTTCATTGGTTATTTTAGAATGGATCTTACCATCAAGATACAAAAGATTAGGCTCACCACC
Organism: Candidatus Ruthia sp. Cpac_8_S14; assembly: GCA_021730205.1. Taxonomy (GTDB): domain Bacteria; phylum Pseudomonadota; class Gammaproteobacteria; order PS1; family Pseudothioglobaceae; genus Ruthia. The sequence continues at coordinate 635,048 of CP072533.1, forward strand.
TGTTAAGCCGACTGACACTGCTTTTGCTTCACCGGGTCCATTGACCACACAGCCAATCACTGCCACATCAATTGGTTCAATGATGTCCTCAAGGCGAGACTCTAACTCATTAACTACTTTAATCACATCAAACTTCTGTCTAGAACACGACGGACAAACAACTAAATTAACGCCTTTTTGGCGTAAATTTAAAGATTTTAAAATATCAAAGCCAACACGCACTTCATCAACTGGATCAGAGGCTAAAGAAACTCTAATTGTATCGCCAATACCTTCTGATAATAACAAACCTAAGCCAATCGAAGACTTAACCGTGCCAGAACGTAGCGACCCTGCCTCAGTAATGCCTAAATGTAATGGGTTGTCAATTTGAGAGGCCAGTTGTTGATAAGCAAATACAGTCATAAAAATTTCACTGGCCTTGAGTGAAATTTTAAAATTATCAAAATTTAATTTATCTAAAATATCAACATGTCTAAAAGCAGATTCAACCATTGCCTCAGGTGTTGGCTCGGTGTATTTTTTTTGTAAATCCTTTTCCAAAGAACCTGCATTCACACCAATACGAATTGGAATATTATGATCTATGGCTGACGCCACTACTTCTCTTATTTTATTTTCTCGCCCAATATTACCTGGATTGATACGTAGGCAATTGGCACCATATTCTGCCACCTTAAGTGCAATTTTGTAATCAAAATGAATATCGGTAATCAGTGGAATATTGACTTGTTTCTTTATGGCTTTAAAGGCTTCTGCCGCATCCATTGTCGGCACAGAGATACGCATCAAATCAGCACCCGCGTTTTGAATGGCTTGTATTTGTGCAACCGTTGCCTTGACATCGGTCGTTTCAGTATTGGTCATACTTTGCACTGAAATGGGCGCATCACCACCAATTGCAACATCACCGACAAATATTTGCCTAGATTTTCTTCTTTGAATTATATGTATTGGCTTCATTGATATTTATTGGTGTAATTATGAATTGCTTCATCTAGGGATTTTGGATCAACAATATTGTTATTAGAATCAGAACCAAGCAATGGCTGATTATCAATTACAACGGTACTTACAGCCTCTTTTTGTTCTTCTTCGCCTTTGCTAATGACAATTAAAACGGGTACTTTTCTTACTTTTTTAGTGTTGTCTTTTTGATTTAAATACCAAAAAATACCTGAAATAAAGGCTAAAATAAGTGGCATCCACCGTTTTAATTTAAGCTTTTTCTTGCTTTTTTTAGGGTAATAATCAATGTCTTCTAGCATAAATTCTTTTGGTTTTATCTAGCACCTTTCCAGCTAACTGTCCACAAGCGCTATCAATATCTTCACCACGGGTACGGCGTGTCATTGTGCGAATACCCTGTTGATACAAAACATTCTGAAACTTTTCAATGGTCTGTGCACTTGATGTTTGATATTGAGTTTTCTTAAATAGGTTAAAGGGAATTAGGTTTATTTTAGCCGAGATGCCTTTTAATAATTTTGCTAATTTATTAGCGTGTTCAATAGAATCATTCACATCTTTAAGCATAACATATTCAAACAAGATGTGACGTTCCTGAGTGCCAGCATGCAAATATACTTTGCAAGCTTTTAATAATTCTTCAATTGAATATTTTTGATTAATGGGCACTAATTTATCTCGCAGATGATTATCAGGTGCATGCAAAGAAACAGCCAAACTCACAGGTGTTCGCTCACTCATGCGTAACATAGCTGGCACTATGCCAGAGGTAGAAATGGTGACCTTGCGTCTAGATAAACCAAACGCTAAATCATCAAGTAGCAAATCACAAGCGTTATACACTGCATGTTCATTTAACAAAGGCTCACCCATACCCATAAACACAACATTAGAAATACGCTTAGCTTTAGGATTGAGATACTGATTAGCAATCAACACTTGGGCAATAATCTCAGCCGTTGTAAGATTTTTGTTAAACCCTTGCATGCCAGTTGAGCAAAAAGTACAGGCCAAAGCACAACCTACTTGGGAAGAAATGCAAAGCGTCCCACGATCTTTCTCAGGAATATAAACCATTTCAATATGATTGTCTTCACCCAATGCTAGCACCCATTTAATCACCCCATCTAGAGCAAAGTTTTGTTTAATAACTTTAGGCAGCTCAACACAAGCTACCTTGCTTAGTTCCTCTCTTAGAGGTTTGCTAAAATTAAGCATTTTATCAAAATCAAACTCATAGGCTTTGTAAATCCACTGTATGATTTGTTTGGTACGATAAGGCTTTTCACCTAAACCCACAAAAAAATCATACAGCGCATTCTGGTTAAAACTTAAAAGATTTTGTTTATTCATGCATTTTTTTGTATCAATTCTTGTTTAATGTAAGGAAGGTGTATTAGTGCTAACGAGTTCTTGGGCACACACCATCTTTACCAAAAAAATACTCGATTTCAATAGCTGCATTTTCTAAAGAATCAGAGCCATGTACTGTATTTTCGTCTAAAGAGTTTGCGAAATCAGCACGAATAGTTCCGACATCAGCCTCTTTAGGATTGGTAGCGCCCATAATTTCACGATGCCTAGCAACGGCATTTTCACCCTCTAAAACCTGAACCATTACTGGGCCAGAGGTCATAAATTCAACCAACTCACCATAAAATGGACGATTCTTATGCACTGCATAAAAACCATCTACCAAATCATTATCAAGATGAATCATTTTGCTGGCAATAATTTTAAAACCAGCTTCTTCAAAACGAGAATAAATTTGACCGATTACGTTTTTTGCAACCGCATCTGGCTTGATAATTGATAAAGTACGTTCCATAAAATCTCCACTAATCGTAAATAAAGCGAGTATTCTACCAAATTTCGGACATAAAAAAAGCACCTAAAAGTGCTTTTTTTAGAATCAATTAATAAGCTTACTTATTAATCGCCTCCTTTAACACTTTACCTGCTTTGAAAGCAGCCACTTTTGATGCTTTGATTTGAATCGTTACACCTGTTTGTGGATTACGACCTGTGTGTGCTGCACGATCTCTAACAACAAAACTACCAAAGCCAGTAAGTTGTACACCATCACTGCTAGTCATAGCTCTAGTAATAGCGTCTGTTATTGCATTTAATGCACGAGAGGCATCTGCTTTGGATAAGTTTGCCACTAATGCAATTGCATCAATTAATTCTGATTTATTCATTCTTTCTCCTCGAAGAATTAATTTGTAAAGTACTAAATACTAAAGGTTGATTATTAAAGGAGGTAGAGAATGAAAAACAAATAAAAACTATCTATTACCACAACCTCCAACATTCAATCTGTTTAATTATAAAGATATTTTTCTTAATAAATTACAAATTTACTAAGAAAATAAATAATCGTCAATCAAAGCTAAAATCTTTATTTGTTTATCTCTTTTAGCATCCTTTGTTTATCTCTTTGCCAATCTCTTGACTTAACATCTTGGCGTTTGTCATAAGATTTTTTACCCTTAGCCACGCCAATTTCTAATTTCACCTTGTCTCTAATCCAATAAAGCTTAAGCGGTACAACAGTGGCACCTTTTTGATTAATTTTATCCTTAATACGATTAATTTCTAAACGATTAAGTAATAATTTACGAGTACGAGTAGAATCAGCATTGACATGTGTTGATGCGTTTTTAAGTGGTGAAATATGCGCACCAAACAAAAACAATTCATTATTTTTTAGAATAATGTAACTTTCTTTGATTTGGGCTTTGGAGTCTCGCAAACTTTTTACTTCCCAGCCCTCTAAACTTAAACCAGCTTCCAGGGTTTGTTCGATAAAATAGTCACGTCTTGCCTTTTTATTAAGCGCAATGGTGTTTGAACTTGTTTTTATTTCTTTATTTTTTTTAGCCATGCATCATATTTCTAAAAATGCCATTGTTGCCTATTCTTGTAAACAAATGTATCAATTGGTTAATCAGGTTAATCAATATCCTCAATTTCTTAATTGGTGCTCAGATGCTTCTATTTTAAAGCAATCTGATCATAAAATCATAGCCTCAGTTAAGATTAATAAAGGGGTTTTTAATCAAATTTTTACAACAATCAACATTTTAACTCCTCATCAAAAAATTGATATGCAACTTAAGGAGGGGCCATTTAAATATCTAAGTGGTGCTTGGATATTCACAAAACTAAGTAGCAGTGCCTGCAAAATTGAACTCAACCTGGAATTTAGCTTTTCATCAAAACTAGTGGACATTGCCATAGCGCCCATTTTTACCTCAATTGCCAATTCTCAACTGGATGCATTCATAGCAAGAGCTAAACAAGTCTATGGCTCAAACTTATCTATCTAATAACCTATTGTTAGTTTTGCAAACACAGGATTAATGGTCGCTTTGTTGTCTTGATTACATGAAATATCTACAATTTCCATCACGCTTTTTACAATACTAACTGGTTTGGCACTGACTGTTGTTGATGTTAAAAATGCCACTGATGCAGCGCTAATTAATTACTAATGTTTGAAGTTTCATACTTCTTTCCTTTTTATTATAAATAATGACTCTTTGCTGAATTTTTTATTGATAGCCTTCCAAATAGAAAAAACTAAAAATTCTTATGATTAATCCACAACTAGGCTCTTCTTTCAAATTGTGATTTGCAAAATAATCCATAACATAATACCCTTCTGATTATCTTCTTTGTCATCGCAAGAGTCTTTTGCAACATCACGAATAACTTGTCTTTACGCTTCCGTAGGATTGACACTTAATGATTAACCCCGTATTTTGCATCAGAAAAAGCATTAAAACTTAAGAAAAATCCGAACAATATAACTAATTCCCTCACACTCAACCTCCTAGTTTGAATAGTCAAGAATTACCGTTATACCATCACTATTTTTGATTGCAAGTTTCTTTGAGACTATTTAAATATTATAATTATTAATTAAACATTTCAACTCAATTACTGATTTTATCCATGGCTAAATTTGCCAGTGCATCCGCCATATCATTACCTTTATCGCCACTATGACCCTTGACCCAATGCCAAACAACATTGTGCTGATTGTTAAGCACATCTAAGCGCTGCCATAAATCTATATTTTTAACTGGTTTTTTATTGGCAGTTTTCCAACTTTTAGCCTTCCAGTTTTTAATCCACTCACTAATACCTATCATCACATATTTAGAATCGGTAAATAAATCAATCGCAATGTTGCTAGATTTAATTGCTTCTAATGCTCTAATAGCAGCAATAAGCTCCATTCGATTATTGGTGGTATCATATTCTGCGCCTTGAAGTTTTTTATCATGGTCGCTATATCTAAGCCATACGCCCCAGCCACCAATACCAGGGTTACCACGGCAGCCACCATCTGTATAAATGATTATTTTATTCATCAATATTTATTTGTAACCAATATTCCAATAATACCAAATGCCATAAACGCGAACCATTGAGTGCAGTCATATAGTTTCGCGGCTTGTTAATTACTTTATCAATAAATACCTGATTAAACACACCACGATTGACACATTTACTTGAAGTTAGTATGTCTGACATAAAGTCTAAAAATTCACCACGTACGTATTTAAGTGCTGGCATTGGAAAATAGCTTTTTTTACGGTCAATCACACTATCGGGCAGTAAACCTCTGGCAATTTGTTTAAGGGGGTGTTTTCCTTTATTGAACATTTTTAAGCTTGGTGGCATGCTCAAAGCATGCTCTACCAACTTATAATCCATAAATGGTACGCGCGCTTCTAAGCCCCAAGCCATAGTCATGTTATCCACTCTTTTCACAGGGTCGTCTACCACTAAACGAGTAATATCAGTGCGAAATACTTTGTCCATAAACGTATCTGCATTTGCCTTAGTAAATTCGCGATGAAGCCAAGTTTCGGTATGATTACCGCTGTGATATTGTTGATTAACCGTTTGCAGATACTCTTCATACGATCTATCTACATAATGTTTAGTAAAACGTTCAATCTCGGACCCTATCTGTGCTTGCATACGCTCATACCAAAAGTAACCTGCAAAAACCTCATCTGCACCTTGACCAGAAAGCACCACTTTAATATGCTTAGATACTTGTTCAGATAATAAATAAAATGCCACTGCATCTTGAGCCACCATTGGCTCACTCATGTTTGCAACTGCTTCGCCAAGGCGTGGTAATACTTGTGAATTACTAATGACATATTTTTCATGCTGGGTTTTAAACTGGGCAACAATTTGATCAGAGTATTCAAATTCAGACCCAACTTCATCATCAATATCTTCAAAACCAATTGAAAACGTACGTATATCTTTATGCTCCGCTTCTCTAAGTAATGCGACTAAAAGTGATGAATCTAGCCCACCAGAAAGTAACACACCAATTGGCACATCTGCAGCGTTCATGCGTTTTAAAACACTCTTTGTTAAGAGTTCATACGTGCACTGAATAAATTGCTCATCCGTCAATGCCTTTTCTGGGCGCACGGCCTTTGGCTGCCAATAAGTTTTTTCAACAACTTTACCCTTAGTGCTAATGGTTAATGTGGTTGCTGGTTTGATTTTATTCACACCATTAATGATCGTATTAGGCGCTGGTACAACACCATGCAATGAAAGTTGCTGCTGCAGAGCAATAGGATTAATGCTTTTATCTATGCCTTGCGTTACCAGCGCCTGTATATTAGAAGCAAAACTAAATACTTTGTCTGTTAGATTAAAATAAAGTGGCTTAATCCCCATTCGGTCGCGAGCAACAAACAATTGATTTTGAGCTTTATTCCAGATACAAAAAGCAAACATACCATCTAAATGCATGACACAATCCTCACCCCAATGATGATAAGCTTTGATAATAACCTCAGTGTCAGAATACGAGAAAAATTGATAACCTTGCTGGATTAAATCTTGGCGCAAAGCTTGATAATTATAAATCGTGCCATTGAAAACCAAAATCAGACCAAGATTTTTATCAATCATTGGTTGATGAGCATGATTAGACAAGTCAATAATAGCAAGCCTTTGATGCCCAAAGCCAATATTACCATCAACCCAGAGGCCACTAGAATCAGGACCACGACGCGCAATTTTTTGCATCATTGCCTTGAGTCCATCATCACTCACCACTTGAGTATCAAATCTTAACTGCCCACAAAGTCCGCACATAAAGTTTAATAAAAATGTAAAATGGCCCATTTTACCAAGTTTTACGTATTAATAATGGCTCAAACACTCTATGACAAACTAATGGATGCACATGTTATACGTAAAGACGGCTCAATGGTACTTATTTATGTTGACAGGCAGCTTATTCACGAAGTGACCTCGCCTCAAGCATTTGAAGGCTTGGCAATGGCAGGTAGAAAACTTTGGCGCACAAGTGCCAACTTGGCAGTACCTGATCATAACGTACCCACAACCAATCGTTCATCAGGTGTTAGTGGTATTAGCGATGCTATTTCAAAGTTGCAAATTGAAACCTTAGACAAAAACTGCAAAACTTTTGGTATTGATGAAATATCTATGAACGACATTCGCCAAGGCATTGTGCATGTCATTGCTCCTGAACAAGGTGCTACTCTGCCAGGCATGAGCATTGTCTGCGGCGATTCACACACCTCAACTCACGGCGCACTAGGCATGCTAACATTTGGCATTGGTACCAGCGAGGTTGAACACGTTTTAGCCACAGGTTGTTTGTGGCAATCTAAATCTAAAAATCTTAACATTGAAGTTAATGGCAAACTTAACAAACACGTCAGTGCAAAAGACATTGCGCTTTACGTTATTGGTCAAATCGGCACTTCAGGTGGTACAGGCTATGCGATTGAATTTAGTGGCTACACCATTCAAAATTTATCCATTGAAGGTCGTATGACCTTATGCAATATGGCAATTGAAGCAGGTGCACGTGTAGGCATGGTTGCTGTTGATGATAAAACCATTAACTATGTCAAAGGTCGCCCACTGGCACCTTCAGGTGCTAAATGGAATAAAGCAATAGAATATTGGCGCACACTACATTCTGATAAAGATGCACACTTTGATAAGATCGTACATTTTGATGCGCAAGACATTAAGCCTCAAGTTACTTGGGGTACGTCTCCAGAAATGGTGGTGGCGATTGATGGATATGTGCCCAATCCTGCTAATGCCAAGAATCAAATTGAAAGAATTAGTTGGGAAAATGCACTTAATTACATTCAACTCACTGCTGATACAAAAATATCAGATATTAAAATCGATAAAATCTTTATTGGCTCATGCACCAACTCACGAATTGAAGACTTGCGTATTGCAGCCAGTGTTTTAGAAGATAAAAAAATTGCTAGCAATATCAAACTTGCCTTAGTCGTACCTGGCTCAGGACTGATTAGAAAACAAGCCGAAGAAGAAGGACTGGATAAAATTTTTATCAATGCAGGTTTTGAGTGGCGTGAAGCGGGCTGCTCAATGTGTCTGGCTATGAATGCTGATAAACTAGAAGTAGGAGAGAGATGCGCAAGCACCTCAAATCGTAACTTTGAGGGTCGTCAAGGTCAGGGCTCGTTTACTCACTTAGTCAGTCCTGCCATTGCAGCTGCAAGTGCCATTGCTGGCTATTTTTCAGAGATCAAATAATGCAAAAATTTAGCACATTTACTTCAATAGCCGCACCACTTGAACGTGCTAATGTTGATACTGATGCAATTATCCCCAAACAATTTTTAAAATCTATTAAACGTTCTGGTTTTGGTGTTAATTTATTTGATGAGTGGCGTTACCTAGACCATGGTGAAGTTGGCATGGACAATTCTAAACGTCCGCTTAATATGGATTTTGTATTGAATCAGGCAAAATACCAAGGTGCAAAAATACTACTGGCACGAGAGAATTTTGGCTGTGGCTCAAGCCGTGAACATGCACCTTGGGCATTAGAAGATTATGGTTTTAAAACAATTATTGCCCCTAGTTTTGCAGATATTTTTTATAACAATTGTTTTAAAAATGGCATTTTACCTATTGTGCAAGATGATAGCATTATGGATGAATTATTTATCTCAAGCGAAGAAATTACAATTAATCTTGATGCTCAAAGTATCTATCTGAATAGTAAAACTTATCTCTTTGAAATAGACGTAGAACGAAAAAGACGTTTAATCAATGGTCTTGATGATATTAGCTTAACTTTGCAATATACGCATGATATTAAAGCTTTTGAGAAAAGCTATTTTAATAAATACAACTGGTTATGATTGGTAAACTCACGGGCATCATTTTAGAAAAAAATCCACCTGAAATCTTGCTTGAAGTGGGCGATATTGGCTATGAAATTCTATGTCCAATGTCAAGTTTTTATGCAATGGGTGAGGAGAAGCAACTCTCGTTATACACCCACTTATCAATTAAAGAAGATACGCATACCTTGTACGGCTTTATCTCTAAAGATGAAAAAACCTTATTTAGAGAACTGATTAGAGTAAATAGTATTGGCCCTAAAGTAGCGCTGGCTATTTTGTCTCACCTTGATACTGTCTCACTAATGAATGCTGTTGCTAATGAAGATGATCTTTTACTGGCTAAAACCCCGGGCATTGGTAAAAAAACAGCACAAAAACTCATTGTAGAACTTAAAGACCGTTTAGAAAAATTAGAATTAAGTAGTCAAAATTATCGAAACATTAATACAAATCCCAATATTGAGCAAGCATCGGCCGCTTTACAAGCACTTGGATTTAAATCCAAAGAATCTGAAAGGATGTTGGCTGTTATCAATGACAAAACACTCTCCACTGAAAACATTATCCGCCTAGCACTTAAAAATAAATAATCTTATTGATTGTTATTAGTTACACCAACCGGCCTCCTAAGCCAATCTAATTTGTTCTTGCATATTAATCTCGTTTCAGTATTACCATAACCAGAATCGGCACTGATCATGCCCGCCTTGGCAGCGTGAAAAGTACTATTTCGTAGCTAGTAGTTTTTATTAGCATCTAGAACAATTCTAATTGCATTGATAATACTAGTAACATTAACGCCACTATTGATATGAACGCCGAAAAAATCATTATAATCAGTTGGTGTGGCGCAATTAGTCATACCTGTTAAAAGCTAATTATCGCTTTTGTAAGTATTTGGATAATGAACCCTTTCCTCTGCCACTGGCTGATAAACAGTATCATCTTTGATTATTTTATAATCATAGTAATCTTGATATATATGATACTTACTTCCCGGGTTCTTCATTGATCGATAAGGCTTATCTGCGAAACTAATGAGCCAATTATCTGTTCCCGTAGAACGTTCTATAGCAATATCCAGCCAATCTGAGAAAGCCTCATTTAACGCACCTGATTCACGCGAATATATTAAATTAGAGTTCCTGCTAGTAATGGCATGTTTCCACTCATGAGCAGCAACATTAACAATCAAAGATAGGCTTTATCATATCCTTTAATAGGTATAGCAGGTGTGTAATAGATACTATTGTCAGAGTAAAAAAGCATTAAACTAAGAACCTGGATTAGGTCAATCTCAGGATGAGGAAACAGGTAGTCAGTAACAGCCGCTATAGAAGCGCCTTGATTGTCATAACTATTCAAAACCCTAAAGTATTAAATCACAATAGAATTTGCATGTACATCAACCTCTAATTGCTCTAAACCTTCGGTCAACTCGACACTATGTCTAGTAAATTTATACTCCCCTAGTCCAATAGGTTCTAAGGTTTATGTATTTGAATTTGTAGCAAGCCCTATTGTTACGATGGTTAATATCATGCAAATAGAAACAACTGTCTGTTTTAGTTACTACTAAATACTCATAGCTTTTGCCCACCCCCCCCCTTTTTTTTTTCTTTCCTTCCTCTATTCGTTTGTTTTAGAACCATCTAATATTCATGAATTAATAATGTGAAGGTCAAGATAATAACACCGCTCTCCTAACAGTTTGACCGTCTTTGACCGTCAATGTAATATCACCACACTATCATTACTTTGTGTAATAAACCTTACAAAGTTTCCATCATCTTCAACAACTTTTTGTATGCTACCCTCTCCACTTACGGGCAGCTGACAACAAGACACCTCAAAACAGAGCTACCTGTCTGCATTTCAATTTCAGAAAACTCTGTACTAACTAACAGTAGATAAAGTGTGAGTTCTAGGATTCATCTGTAGACAATTGATTAAATCCAATAATATTATTTATATCACTATCAATCGTACCTTGCATATATTATATTGCTATACTCATATCAACGAGCGTTTTTCCTGTACTAATTTCATCAATTGCTTCTTGTTAAGTATTGGTAACGTAACTTATACCTTTAAGTCGTACTACCTCTAAAATAACCAATTCTAGCATCACTACTACTATTCCACAGGACGATATAAGAAAAATAACAACTATTATAACCCCATTTTATACATTTAATATTTAATGTCTAATTGTTTGAATAATAACCTGCATATTATCAATTTCAAGCCCTTGACAAGCTAAATCGAAAATTCTGATTGCCAAAATTGTCTATGCTGGATTTGATAAAAATCAAATCAGCTCTACTTTTTATATCAAGTTTTATTTTATACTGCAAATAACTTCTGCACTAAAAAACCCATTGATACCTTAAGCATAAATATTATTCAATAACAAAATAAACGTGGTAATAGACGCCATGTATGTTCCAAAAAAAAATATCTGGTATAATAAAGGATTATTTCGTTTTACTTCAATTGATGCAAAAAAATTGACGTTAGAGAATATTTATATCTTTGGTTTTCATACCCCTACTAAAGACACCCCTATGAATGAGTTAGAACAAGCTTATCGTGATAAAGGTAAGAACTACATACTCAGAATACAGCACCTTAATCAGCAAAGTCATGCTAAATTTGTTAATTATCTTATTCTAACATCCTCACCTTATTTATTACAATTAATATGGGTTCTCAGATGAAGCTTTTGACAAAGCAAAAGCTGAAAATAAACCTGTTTTTATCTCTATTGGCTACGCTATTTGTCATTGATACCACGTAATGGAAGAAGAGAAAAGTTTTGACGATATTGAAGGACATTGATGAATTTGAAAAAGGGGGGTTGGATAAGTGCCGAAATTTCCACATAAATCTATGTTGCTATTGCTTATCGATTAACAAAAACGAAATCCTAGTGCGAATAAATTAAATACTATTACAACGACACTAAATATAATGGAAAGTGGTGGTTTTCATCGGTATTCAACAGATAATGCTTGGCTTGTACCACACTTTGAAAAAATGTTATATAACCAAGCACAAGTCTCGCTGGTTTATGTTCGCGCCTTTATACACTAACAAGAAAACCTTTATACAAATACATCTTCAAGCAAATCTTAAATTACATATTGGCAGGAATACAAGATACCGATGGTGGATTTTTTTCTGACACTGATGCTGATTCCCAAGGTAAAGAGGGCGTATTTTTTGTCTGGTCAATTGATAAACTAAATACTATTTTTAATCAACAAAAGTTAGCGCAATTCAAACAATGGTTTGATTTATCAAGCAATACCGATTTTGAGAGGGTCATATTATTCGCTTTAAAGATACCAATAATGTCGACCCAAAAGACGACAAAGCAATTGATGCCTTATTAAGTAAGTCATACCAAATTAGAAACAAAAGAGTGCCGCCTCTCATGGATAACAAGATATTACTGTCATGGAATGTGTTAATGATTTGTAGTTTATTTGAAGTGAGTGTGCGGTATTTGATGAAAAAAAAGTACACCCAATTAGGTATAAACTTAACCGAGTATTTAAATACTCATTTCAATAAAAATAACCAGCTTCACAGAGTGTTAATTAACTTTGAACTTGGAACCTCTGTTCTCTATTTGAAGACTACGCTTATTTATCTGTATTTAACCAAACCAATGATAAAAAATAGCTTGATAAAGTTGTTAACCTTGTGAAGATAATGAATGAAAAATTTTGGGATAAACAAAACCATGGCTTTAATATAGGAAATAACACAAAATATTTAAACATAAACCAAAAAGAAGGTCTTGATGGTGCAATTTTCTCTACCAACGCAACAGCTTATAGGATATTGACAAAGCTAAGCAGCAGAATCAATACAGATGATTTTAAACAACAGACAGCTTAATTATTAAGCATCTTTGCTAAACAAATTAACCAAAATTCAAGCGGCCCCACGCTTCATTTATTTTAGGTATTAATAACCAATTAAATAGAGAATTAAGCCCTATTCAAACGATTTATAATGGACATATTCGTGTACATTCTCGCTTTCATAATGATCAGTTATTAATCAATCTTGAATTACAACCGCTTTGGCACATTAATTCCAATCAACCCCTACAAGATACTTTAATTGCTACCAAAATTGTCAACACTGACACTGATTATTGGACGATAAACCACATCGCTTATCCGAAAAGCGAACTGGTTGATTTAGGCTTTCCAAAAGAAAAAAACTTCTATTTACAAAAATAAAATACAAATTAAGTCGCCCTTACAAACAATGCAAAACGATATCGCCCACCAACTTTACAATTAACCTTACAAGCTTGTAGCAGTAAGACGTGTCTAGCACCCGAAACTATCACCATACAACCTAACTAGAATAGTTTTTAATACTTACCATCTAACAATATTGCACAACCATTCAAATAGTAAGCAAGCCTAACTCCTTCATATTAATCTTCTGCATCATAAATATTACTTTTATCTTCTCCATTCCATACAAAACATTAATCGAATCCCTTGCTACCCCCAACCATATTTGTCGATTCTTTTTCTTTCGACGAAAATAACTTTTTGAGCTTAATAAATCGTCTTTCACTTTTGGCAAGCTAATCTTTAAATTATTGCAATTTTTACTCCTGTTATCATCGCTGATTGCATTAGCAAACTCAAACAACACTGAAACAAGAAAGAATATTACAAATACATATGATAAATTCTCTATTTATTCTTGCTGATTAATAATAAGTTGTTCTTTTGCTATTCTCAGTAACCTCTTTGTTGCTGAAATCACGTTACAAACATTTTATAAATATTCATCTACAGGTATTTTATTCAGTGTAGCGAAGTTTAACGACTCATAGACATACCTATTAACGATTGGCGCTAAGTTATATTCTTTATTGTTAGTCATAAAACAATTTAAAAAGGCAGTAGCATAGTACAAAGCGCTGATTAAGCAAGTAAAACACTACTTGAGAACAACTTATTGACTAAATTTTAACAATTTACCCTAAAGTTTTTTTACCCAGCTGATAAACTTATGGTTAATTAAATACAAACAAGGCAATAGAACAAGTGTCATTAATGTGCCGAACAACAAGCCATAGCCAAGTGAAAGCGCCATGGGTTGTAAAATAAAGTCAGTGCCACCAATGCCATAAGCAAGTGGCATTACACCTGCTAAAGTCGTTAATGTTGTTAACACAACAGCGCGCAATCGGTCTTTTGCACCTTGAACAACCCACTCGTAAACACTCATAGTAGATGCAAATTTTGCCTTTAAATAATTCAAATGGGCGACCATCACTAAAGAATCGTTCACAATAACCCCCACTAATGCCAGTGTACCTAATATTGCAAAAAAGCTAAGCGTCTCTCCATGAAGAAAAAAGGCCCAAATAACACCAATAATAGAAAAAGGCACAGCGATTAAGACCAGTATTGGCTGTGAATAAGAATTAAATAACAGGGTTAGTAATAAAAATATGGCAAGAATTGCCATGATAAATGCCTTTTTAAAGCTATCCATTGATTTTTTTGTATCTTTATCGCCACCCTCACTAGTCACTCTAATTGTAGGATACTTGTTAGCTAAATCTAGACGCTTGAGTGCTTGACTAATAACTACACCAGAAGTTGTTATCTCATCATCAATACTGCCGCTAAGTACGGCTGAACGCTGCCCATTAAAATGATTAAAATTTGGCTCACCCTTAATTTTTCGCAACGAAATAAATTGTTTAAGCGGTATGGGACGACCTTGGCGATTATTAACCTTTAATAATGCTAAAAAATCCTCTGACTGTTTATCGCTACCCAGATAAATTCTAAAATCAACGTCATCATCACCATAACGCACGTTAGTGACATTAATGCCCGTAAAAGCTGCCTTTAAATAATCATTAACCGCTGAAAAATCAACATCGAATCTGGCCATTTTTTCAAAATCAATCACCACCTCAATACGTGTTTGACCTGGTTCATCGTCTCGCTCAATGTTATCTATACCATCAATACTTAATAATATTTTTTCTAAAGTATCAGTAGCATTCTGACGCTGAATATTGTCACTACCTACCAAATTAATCTCTACATCTTCGCCTTGTGTTGGACCTGGTCTACCTATTGAAAACTTTAATTTTTTTGCAGTTTTTATGTTCTTAACGCGTGCTTTTAACTGAGCAAGTAAAACTTTAGGTGTTTGCACTCTTGCACTAGATGGTATCAGTTCAATAGTAAACTTAGCCACATGAGTAAAATAATGGCCAATATTATTGGTTAATGAATCTAAATCCTCACCCACAACTTCTATAATCATTTCCTCTACTTGTTTGGAAACAAATTCTGTGCGCTCTAACGAGGTGCCAACAGGCATTTGCAATCTTGCGCTAATACTATCTGCTCCCACTGCAGGGAATTGTACATACTTCATTTGAGTTTTAGCAAAATATAAAGTGCCTATCAGGACAAGACTAAAAATAACAACAACACCGTAACGCCATTTCAATACTTTTGTTAAAAAACCTTCAAACCAATCTTCAATACACGTAAACCATGTCTTGCCTTTGATTTTTCCATCACTACTGGCAAGGTGTGCTGGCAATGCTAAACTAACTTCTAAAAAAGAAAGGGTTAAAGCAAAAATAACTACTAAAGGAATGACGTAGATAAATTTACCCATCGTGCCGCCCATTAAAAACATCGAAGAGAAAGCTAGGATCGTGGTCAAAATTGTCGTTATTACAGGTGCAATGACACGCTTAAATCCACGCACAGCGGACTGATGTCTGTTTTTTCCTAATTGTTTATAATGATCTATACTCTCTGCCACCACAATACTATCATCCACCACAATGCCAAGCACTAGAATCATCGCAGCTAGTGAAACAAGATTAATGGTTTCACCTGTTGCACCTAATAAAGCTACTGTGCCCAAAAGAGATATTGGCAAGCTAATTGATACCCAAAAAGCTGTTTTAAATGATAAAAATAAACCCAATATAACCAATACCAAAAATAAGCCAATTAAGCCATTATTGGTTACGATATTAAGCCGATTACGAACATGCTTAGACTCATCTGATGAATAGAAAACTTGCAGACTGGTTGGATATTTAGCCCTTAAATTCAACACTTTTTCTTTAACCAAATCAACCGTGGTAATTACATCGGCATGCTCTTGTTTACGAATTCTCAGAATAAAACCTTTAGTGCCATTCACGCGAGTAATAGAAGTCTCCTCCTTGTTCCCATCAACAATGCTTGCAATATCCTTTAGGCGAATAACAGGTCCATCAAATGTTGATTTAATAATCACATCACCTACAGCTTGAATCTCATCAAACTTAGCCAAAACAACAATGGTTTTTTCATTAATGTCACCATGATTACTACCAACAGTGTAGCGTTTATTGCGCTTTTTAATCGCTTCAATTATTTGGGGTAAGGACAGCTTATATTGGTACAGGCTATCAGGATTAACCCTAATTTGAATTTCACGGTCAAGAAAACCTTCTTTAACAACTTTCGACACACCTTCAACCAGTGCTAAAGAATCAGCCATATCATCAGTAATATCTCTCAATGCTTGATAAGACGAGTCACCACTACTGATGTTAATTTTTAAAATACTTTTGAGTGAATTTTTCTGATCAATTACCCAAGGCAAGTCATCCACTTCTTTAGGTAATGATTTAATACGGTTAACTGCATTCCTAATCTTTTGCTTTAACGACTCAATATCACTAATATCTTGAGAAAGTGTGACAATAATGCTAGATTTTCCCTCTTTAGAGGTTGATCTGAATTTATTAATCCCTGAAATACCTTTCAGTTCGTCTTCAATTAGATTGGTAACATTCTGCTCGACATCTTCAGGAGAGGCACCAGGATAGGTGGTTACAATGCTCATCTCTTCAAAATCTACCGCTGGAAATTTATCTCTTTGAATGCCGCTTAATGTCAAAAAACCAAGAGCAATAATGGAAACCGTAAAGACCAGTGCTAGCTTTTTTTGCTTAACAAAAAAAATAAGAATGTTGTTCATAAACCTTTAATCAAAAAAAACATAGCAGCAGTATACCATTAGCACTGGTATTGATAACAAGCAAGCAAAAGCTACCTTTTATTTAGGTTTTACGCGCACCCTTTTGCGTTCATTCTCTGTTAATAAACGCTTGCGAATACGGATATTATGAGGTGTTACTTCTACCAACTCATCATCATCAATAAATTCTAACGCTTGTTCTAAATCAAGTTTAATGGCAGGTGTTAGTGATACGGCTTCGTCAGTACCTGATGCACGTACATTGGTCAATTGCTTACCTTTCGTAACATTAATCACTAAATCTTTATCACGTGTATGAATGCCAACTACCATGCCTTCGTAAATATCGGTGTTGTGTTCTACAAAAAATTTACCACTTTTTTGTAAGTTAAAAATAGCATAAGCAACTGCTTGCCCTTGGTTCATTGAAATCAAAGAGCCATTAGAACGCTGACCAATTTCCCCCTGTTTTTGAGGTTTATAAGCATCAAAGGTTGAATTCATCAGACCTGTGCCTGTCGTTGCTGTTAAAAATTCTGTTCTAAAGCCAATCAAACCACGTGCAGGAATATTAAAGTCCAGCTTTACTCTGCCATTGTCATTTGGCATCATGTTAGTTAGCTCAGCCTTACGTTCGCCTAACTTTTCCATCACAGTACCTTGATGTTGGCTCTCTACATCAACACTTAAATCTTCAAATGGCTCGCAAATCATACCATTAATTTCTCTTAAAATGACTTGTGGACGTCCTACTGCCAACTCAAAACCCTCTCTACGCATGGTTTCAATTAAAATTGACAGGTGCAATTCACCACGACCTGAAACAATAAATTCAGATGGATCGGTTGTGTTTTCAATTCGAAGTGCAACATTGTAAATGAGCTCTTTATCTAAGCGGTCACGAATATTTCGTGAGGTGATAAACTTACCATCTTGCCCAGCAAATGGAGAGTCATTCACGCGAAATGCCATAGAAACGGTTGGCTCGTCTACACTCAAAGGCGGCAACGCTTCAATAGTTCCAGGAACGCAAATTGTATCTGAAATTGAAATACCTTCGATGCCAGTAATGGCGATAATATTGCCTGCTTGTGCACTATCTGTATCAATCTTTTCTAAACCAAGAAAACCTTGAAGGTTTGCAATTTTAGCTTTGCGTTCATTGCCTTGTGTGTCAACCACCACAACTTGCATATTTTTCTTAATTGTGCCACGTGTAATGCGACCAATAGCAATTGCCCCAATAAATGAGGAATAATCAAGTGCAGTGACTTGCATTTGTAAAGGCGCATCAATATCAACTTCTGGCGCTTTAACGTGTTTTATAATGGTTTCAAACATGGGTGTCATATCACCTGAACGCACATCATCTTTTAATGAGGCATAGCCATTAATACTTGAAGCATAAATAATTGGGAAATCTAATTGTTCGTCAGTTGCACCCAGTTGGTCAAATAAATCAAACATTTGGTCAATTACCCAATCGGGGCGTGCTGCATCTTTGTCAATTTTATTAATCACTACAATTGGGTTTAAGCCTTGGTCAAAGGCTTTTTTCGTCACAAAGCGTGTTTGTGGCATTGGGCCTTCTTGTGCATCTACAAGCAAAAGCACACTATCAACCATAGA
The DNA here is from genome assembly GCA_021730205.1 of Candidatus Ruthia sp. Cpac_8_S14. Classification (GTDB taxonomy): domain Bacteria; phylum Pseudomonadota; class Gammaproteobacteria; order PS1; family Pseudothioglobaceae; genus Ruthia. Next base: position 653,905 of record CP072533.1, read on the forward strand.
CAGTACACGCTCTACTTCACCACCAAAATCAGCATGGCCTGGCGTGTCTACAATATTGATATGATAATCATGCCATTTAATCGCAGTATTTTTACTAGAAATAGTAATGCCACGCTCCTTTTCAAGATCATTTGAATCCATCATTCGATCAGTTGATTCAAAGCGCTCATCAAACGTTTGCGATTGCTCAAGTAATTTATCAATCAAAGTTGTCTTACCGTGGTCAACGTGGGCAATAATGGCAATGTTTCTTAGTTTAGTGTTCATGCGGGGGTAGGTCAATGCAAAAAAGACATTATTATCCCGTAAAATACCCCTCCAATATTAGGAATTATTGATATGGCAAAAAAGGGCAGTTCAGGACGTTGGATGAGTGAACATCTAAGTGATGAGTTTGTTAAAAAGGCACAAAAGGCAGGCTATCGCTCTCGCGCTGTTTACAAACTTATAGAAATGATTGATAAAGATAAATTTATCAAATCGGGGGATAAAGTGTTTGATTTTGGTGCTGCCCCTGGTGGTTGGAGCCAAGTGGCAATAAAAACTGTGGGCAAATCTGGTCAAGTTATTGCTAGTGATATATTGGACATAAAGCCCATTGGTGGGGTTGATTTTTTACGTGGTGACTTCACTGGGGATAGTGTTTATAAAGCGCTTTTAGATATTACTATGAGTAAAAAAATTGATGTTGTTTTAAGCGATATGGCACCTAATATGAGCGGCCAACTCTCAGTTGATATTCCTAAATCTATGTACTTATGTGAATTGGCACTAGATATGGCAATTAAAACCTTAACACCTTCAGGCTATTTCTTTGTCAAAGTCTTTCAAGGAGATGGGTTTGACGAGTTTGTTAAGTCGTGTCGATCTTCTTTCTCTTCTGTTACCATCCGCAAACCAAAAGCCTCAAGAGCAAGGTCTAAAGAGGTGTACTTGCTTGCAAATAAATTAAAATCAACCTGAGGTAATACAAGTATTGGTTTTTCTAATAACCCATATACCGCTCACGTGTAAAATAACTGCCATGAAAAGTTTAAGCGATATTCAATCCCTTTTAAAGTTAGATTTACAAAGAACAGACGAAATACTCATTAATCGTTTAAGTTCAAATGTTGCTTTGATTAATCAAATGAGTCATCATATTATTCACGCTGGTGGCAAACGCTTGCGTCCACTGCTATTATTACTTTGTGCGCGTGCAACTGAATATCAAGGTACATACCACTACCTTATGGCAGTAGTGATAGAGTTAATTCACACCGCCACTTTATTGCATGATGATATTGTTGATGAGTCTATAACGCGTCGAGGAAAAGACACCGTTAATGAAATTTGGGGCAATGCCCCTAGTGTTTTAGTGGGTGATTTTTTGTATTCTCGTGCTTTTGAAATGATGGTTGAGCCTAATTCAATGTCCATTATGCGTATTCTTTCTAAAACCACTAATAGTATTGCTGAAGGTGAAGTATTACAATTATTAAATTGCCAGAATACTGAGTTGACTGAAGCTGAATATTACGCAGTGATTGAGCGAAAAACGGCGTGTTTATTCCAAGCAGCCGCTCAAATTGGTGGGCTACTATCAGGTGTTGATAAAGCCCAAGAATCTGCATTAAAAGACTATGGGTTACATCTTGGTAACGCTTTCCAGATTATTGACGATGTGCTTGATTATGAGTCAAATTCAAAAATCATAGGTAAGAAAGTGGGTGATGATTTAAGTGAGGGGAAAGCCACGTTACCTATGATTTACGCACTTTCCCATACTTCCGGTGATGATAGGAAACTTCTAGAAGACTCTATTAACCAAGCAGATAATTCCAAAATAGCACAAGTGATTAAAATTCTGCAATCTGTCAAAGCCTTTAACTATACTCGCAATCAAGCACACAAATCAACCCAACTTGCCAAACAATCGCTCAAGCTAATACCTAACTCAGATTATAAAGAGGCATTGATTTTATTGTGCAATCTTTCCTTACAACGCCAGTCATAAAATCATGCTTTCAAATGAGTTAAAAGCTCAAATCCGCCAGTCATTTATGAGCTTAAAAAAAGACATGGATGGCTTTAAAGTACGCCAAACACAAAACAAAATGATTGCTGAAATCTCTAAAACTTTATCAGGAGAATACAAAGGCAACAATATTCTATGTGTTGAAGCGCCCACAGGTACAGGGAAAACGTTTGCTTACTTACTTGGCAGTATTCCTATCGTTAAAGCCAATAAAAAAAAACTGATTATCTCTAGTGCTAATGTTACCTTGCAAGAACAATTACTTTTTAAAGATATGCCACAAGCACAAAAATATTGTTGCGTTGATTTTGAGTATGTCTTGGTCAAGGGGCGTTCGCGTTACGTTTGTGTTCGTAATTTAATTAATGTGTGTGAAGATAACACGAGTGATAATTCTTTATTTGAATCAATACCGCTATTTGACAATCCACCAGGAGAATATCAATTAGAACAACTCAGTGAGATGTTAAATGATTACTCAACTAAGAAATGGAATGGAGAAATCGATGATTTAATGCGCGCGCCAGATCATTCTATTTGGCAAAAAATAGCTTGCAATCGTTTTACTTGTACAGCAAAAAGCTGTGAGTTTTATCAAGACTGCGCTTTTTTTAAAGCCAGACGGCAAATTACCAAAGCAGATGTTATTGTCGCTAATCATGATTTGGTTTTGGCTGACCTTAGCACAGGAAATACTGTGCTACCTAATGTTAGCGAATCAATCTTTATCTTTGACGAGGCACACCACTTAAATTCAAAGGCATTGTCGCACTTTTCATTAACCACCAGCACTGAGTTTATCAAAATCAGCGTTAGACAAACCAAAGTAGTTAGTGAGCAATTATGCAAAATCAGCAAACAAGATGTGCCTAATATTAACATCAAACAAATTGATGATTATCTGACTGATTTAATTCGACTGTTAAAACAACTAGAATTTAATGATAATATTTATTTGTTCAACCAAGGTGTTGTTGATGAACCTATCAAACAAATAAGTGAAAATATTCTAACACTTATTGGCACTGTTCAAACCAAATTCACGCTTTTAAAAGAATCTTGGAGCAACTATTTAAAAATAACAACCATAGATAAAAGCATTAGTGATTCTATTAGTAATGCAGCTGTTGAATGTGAACAGCATTTACTTAGTATTATTACTTTGTTTTCATCTTTCTTGCAAAAAGATGAGCCAAATAAAGCGCCATATTCACGCTGGGTCGAAAAAAGCACACTCGCAAATAAAAAAACCAGCTACTTGCTTAATAGTGCGCAAACCGATGTTTCAAAAAATCTAGATCAGCTTATTTGGTCAAAAATTTCAGGTGCTATTCTTACTTCAGCCACGCTAACATCATTCGGTAGTTTTGAACGTTTAAACAAACAATTAGGGCTACTAAGAGATGAAAACCAATATTTACGCCTACCTTCACCTTTTGTGTTTAACCAAGTAGATTTCATCGTTGCCAAGCTTAAAGCCAACCCAACTCAAGTATATGAGCACACACAAGAAGTAGCATCACAACTACTTAAACGGCTGGATAACAATGAAGGTTCATTGGTACTATTTGCCTCTAATAAACAAATGCAAATAGTGGCAGATTTGGTAAAAAAAAAGCTAGATTGTACTTTATTTGTTCAAGGCGAATATCCCAAAAAGCATATCCTAGAAAAACACATTGATTTGCGCAAACAAGGCAAGGGCGGTGTTATTTTTGGACTGGATAGTTTTGCTGAAGGAGTGGATTTAAAAGGTGACAACCTTACCCATGTTGTCATTGCCAAATTGCGCTTTAGTGTACCCACTTCACCCATTGATAAAACATTAGCCACTTATCTTGAATCACAAAATCGAAATCCTTTTATGGAAATATCTCTACCCGATGCATCGCTTAAACTCATTCAAGCTTGTGGTCGCTTGATTCGCACAGAAATTGATACAGGAAAAATCACCATTTTTGACAATCGCTTGGTTTCTAAATTTTATGGCAAACAACTACTAAACGCCTTGCCAAACTACAATATTATAGTGGAGTAACTTTTACAGTGTATTTAAAAATACCAAAAAGCCTTATGTAACAAAGCCATTAAGGTTAATATTTCTAGTCGTCCTAATAACATTGAAAAACTTAGAATCCATTTTGCTGTATCGCTAATATTGCCATAATTAGCAGCAACATCACCCAAACCTGGACCTAAGTTATTAATAGACGCTGCAGTTGCTGAAAACGCACTCACTTGCTCAAGACCAGTAAACATCAACATCAACATAATCATAACAAAGGTGATTATATATAGAGAGAGAAACCCCCAAACTGACACTAAGGTATTCTCAGGAACACTTTTTTGATTAAGCTTGATGTTGATTTGTGCATTAGGATGAATAAATTTTTTAATCTCTTTCATGGCTAATTTAAACATTAATAATATTCTAACAACTTTAATACCACCACCTGTAGAGCCAGCACAAGCACCAACAAAACTACCAAAAATTAAAAACACAGGTAGCACGAATGGCCATAATGAGAAATCTGTACTGACAAAGCCTGTAGTAGTCATAATGGAAATACTTTGAAATACGCCATGTCTAATCGCCTCTTCGATAGTTTGATAGTAGCCTTTATCAAACAAATAACTTGATAGCAATAAAACTGATGTACTTAAAATTAACAAATAGGCTTTAAATTCAGAGTCTTTCAAATAAATAAATATATTGCGTTTGCGCCAAACAAGAAAATGTAGTGAAAAATTAATACCTGCCAATAGCATAAAGACCATTGCCACTAACTCGATTGCATAAGAATTAAAATAGCCAATTGATGCATCATGAGTAGAAAAACCACCGATAGCAACCGTTGCATAACTATGTCCAATTGCATCAAATCCATCCATACCCGCAAAGTAGTAACCCAATGCACAAACAACTGTCAAGCTAATATAAATTTTCCATAGTGCTTTGGCAGTTTGAGCTAACTTTGGCGTGAGTCTTTCTTTAGAAATACCGCTTGATTCTGCGTGGTAAAGCTCCATACCACCAACCCCTAACATGGGTAAGATAGCAACTGCTAAAACAATAATACCCATGCCACCCAGCCATTGAAGTTGCTGACGATAATACAACAGTGCTTTAGGTAAATCATCTAGCCCAGAAAGTACTGTTGCACCTGTGGTTGTCAGCCCTGACATGGATTCAAAAAATGCATCACTAAAGGGCATATCCAAAGAAGTTGATAATAAAAATGGCGTGGTCGCAAATAAGGATAAAACAAACCAAAAACTCACCACTACTAGCACGCCTTCACGAATCCTAAAATCTTTTGTTGATTTTCTAAAAGGCAACCATAAAACAAAACCACTTAACAATGTTAAAGAAAAAGCGGCGAAAAAAGATGAGGCTTCGTTTTGAGCATAAACAAGGTCAACAACAATGGGTGGTAATTGCGTTAAACTAAATACCATTAACAATAAGCCAATGGTTTTAAAAACAATACTAAATTGCATTCTTAATAATCATTAATCAAAATACCCTTCAAACAACTCTTCCACTTCATGAATTTTACTCACATCAGTTAATACCAACAACACATGATCTCCTTCCTTGATAACTAAAGTGCGCGACCCCATAATAACCTCATGATTTCTAACAACTGAACCTACGACCACACCATCTGGTAAATTGATTTGCTCAATGGTTTTACCCACAACATCTGAATGATGTTTATCACCATGCACAATAACCTCAATTGCCTCTGACTTGCCTTGGCGCAATGAGTACACCATCATAGTGTCACCCTTGCGAATATGTGCTAAAATTCCACTCACTGTAATTTGGTCGGGCGATATGACCATATCCACATCTTCACTTTGCTTGGCTAAATCTTCATAGACATTGCGCTTAACCAAAGCAATTGTTTTATGTGCGCCTAAGCGTTTGGCTAAGATTGAAACGATAACATTAATTTCATCAGAGTCCGTTAGGGCTAAAAATAAATCTGTACTTTCAATACCCTCTTCTAACAATAATTCCTCGTCAGAGGCATTGCCTAAAAGTACTAATGTATTATTAAGCTCATCAGCAATTTTACTAACACGCTCTTTACTCATCTCAACAATACGAACATGATGATCCTTTTCTAAGAACTTTGCCAAATTAAGACCAATACGTCCACCGCCCGCAATAATAATATTTCTATAAGGTTTATCTTCACGCCTGAATTGCTTTATCACTCTAGAAATACTGGCCTTTTTGGTCATGAAATAAACTCGATCGCCATCACGAATGACTGTTTCTCCTGATGCAGGAATGGCCTTACCATTGCGATACAAACTAACAATGCGCACCCGTGTCTTTGGCAAATGTTCATGTAAATCTTTAATAGGATGCCCTACAATTGGTGTGCCTGCATAAGCTCTAGTTTCTACCAATTGAACCAGCCCATTTTCAAATTCAAACACCTGCTCAGCGCCTGGCTCTTCAACCACACGCTTAATATAATTAGTCACCAATTCTTCAGGTGTAATAATAAAATCAATTGGAATGGCATTAGGTGAAAATAACTCCTTTCTATGCAAGTACTCAGCGGTGCGTATACGCGCTACTTTTTTCTCTACTTGATACAAAGTGTGTGCCATCTGGCAAGCCAACATATTGCCTTCATCTGACCGCGTTACCGCAATGATCATATCCATGTTCTTAATATCTGCCTCCTCTAGAACATTAGGATATGAAGCATGACCACACACGGTTTTAACATCTAAATGACGTTGTAAGTTTGATAAATTAGACTCATCTTTATCAATAATGGTAATATCATTATCATTATCTGAGCCTAAATATTTGGCTAATGTTGCACCAACTTGTCCTCCACCTAAAATTAAGATTTTCATACTATTTTATTTTTTATCAATACCTAAATCTTTTAACTTACGATATAAAGTGGTTCTTTCTAATCCTGCAAGTGTTGCAACTTTGGCAATATTATGATTGTTCTCTTGTAAGTGGTGATTGAAATATTGTACCTCAAAAATATTTCTCGCTTCTTTAAGTGGTGCATTAAATTCAATACCACTAATAGTATGTTCAGATTTCTCTAGTACTTGTTCAGATAGAATCTTACGCACCAATGGCAAAATATCATGCAGTGGTTTTTTCAAAAAATCAACCGCGCCTAGTTTAATTGCCCTGACCACATCTTGATGTTCTGCATGACCAGACATCATTACAATCGGTGTAGAAAAACCAGCCTGAGTCCATTCTTCTAACAACGACATACCATCCTGTCCAGGCATCCAAACATCCATCATAACCAAGTCAAAAATTTGATCTTTTATAATGGTTTTGGCTTGGTTGGCATTAACCGCAAGAACCACATAGTAATTAACATCTTCCAGTGTATCCATCATCGTTTCTGCATTAATATTTTCATCATCAATAATAAGAATTCTACCAATGGCTAGTGTGTCATCCATAATCCTTTCCTTTTATTTATTACAATTAAACTCAATGGTAATCATAGCGCCATGCGGCTTAACATTGCTAGCAAATATTTCACCCTCATGCTGCTTAATAATATTTTGCACAATCGCCATCCCTAAACCACTACCCTTAATTTTAGTCGTTACATAAGGCTCAAACACTCTATCAAGTACATACTTGTCAAAACCATCGCCATCATCTGTGATACTTAAACGCGCAATGGCTTGTTTTGGTAAATATTCTGTTGTGATTTTAACGTTTAAATCACGCCCGTCAATCATTGCTTCACTGGCATTTTTCACTAAATTAATCAACACTCTAGAAATACTATGGCTATCTAAAAGTAGCAGTGGAATACCAGCAGACAAATCAAAATCAATACTCATATTGCTTATGTCGTCATAAAGTGCGATAGATTGCTTAATTAACGCGTTCAAATTACAAGGCTTCCTTTCAATTTGAGGTGTATTAGCATAGTCAGAAAATGCGCTCACCATGGTGTCCATGGATTGAACTTGGTGAATGATGGTATTTGTAGTTTTATCAATAACCTCTAAATCTTTGCCCTCTAAAGAACCCATAAATCGATTTCTAAGACGCTGAGCAGATAATAAAATGGGCGTTAGTGGATTTTTAATTTCGTGTGCCATGCGCTTTGCCACTTCCCCCCAAGCAGCTTTCTTCTGAGCCCTGTTTAATTTCGAGATGTCCTTAATCACAATGACAAAACCCAAGGTTTCATTGTCATTTTTAAGTGCCGCACCTTGGCACGATAATAACAAATGTTGACTAGCCAAAGTAATTTCAATCTCTTCACTCCATTCGCTTTTATCTCGTTTAAATTTATCTTGTGTCATTAAAAACAGAGGTTCTAAATTTGAATAGCGATTAACAATAGTGTTACATTTTTTACCAATGAATAGTTTTTCATCTTTAATGCCTAACATTGTACCAATCACTGGATTAATGAGACGTATCTTCCTATTTTGATCAAGCGCAATCACGCCATAAGAATATTTAAGAATCGTTTCCAAATACAAATTGTGCGTATCTAAACCCTCACGAGATGCCTTGATTTGTCTAGACATAGTATTAAATTGCTCAATCAAACTACGCACATCTTCACTTTCTTTTTGTTTAGCAATACGTACATCATAATTACCTTTGGCAATTTCTTGCGTGGCGATGGATAAATTATTCAGTGGTTTCATTAGCCGTTCAATCATACGAAAAACCACCATAAGTACACTAAGTATTGCTAGTAACACAGTGGATGAAAAATCAATCATAAAACGTTTTTGAGTGATTGAAGTATTAATTTCGAATTTAATGTTTTGCGCTGCACTAGCAAATCCTCTAACTTGTGACAAAAACCCTAAAAGCCCTGGATCAGTTGCATACACCACATCAACCACAAACAAATCTTGATTTGATATGCTTGAAAGATAACGCGTTGACATTTTTACTTGAATAACATTTGCAGTCTCATCTTCGTTAATCGTACGCGGCTGTGTATCTGGCAATGGCTGCTCTTCAATCGCCATACAATTAGTCACATCTGCTGTTTTAGCAACCACCTCTTCTTGAGCATTTAACAATGTAATTTGACAAGCCCAGCCTTTATCAATTAAGCCATCAAGAAATATCTGCATACTTTGTGCATAATTTTTAGCATCTTTTTGGAAACTACCAAAGGAAGTAATTAAAGTTAGCAATCTTTTTGTTTGTTCAGTATAACGCTCATCTCTGATTTTTTGCACACCACTATATAAACCATTAACTTGCTGAATAAAGTTTTGACTAAAAATATTAAACGCTTTTTCTGAATCTTTAACGTTGTTTTGAATCGTCTGGAATGAAAATATATAAAAGGACAATACAGGTACAATCACCAAAACCGGCACAATTTTAACAAAAGACCAAGTAAATTTAGAGCCTACAATATCGCCTTTAACATCACGCTTAAGGCGTAATACATCCGCATAAATATAATAAATAGCAACCAAACTCATGATGATATTAAACCCAACTAAATACCCCCACCAGTGTGCAATAAAATCAGGGTTAAGCCCTAAATAAAACGTGCCAGAAATAGACAGTAAAAAAACAAACACCCAAACCCATGCAGGTGGTGTCTTTTTTAAACTTAAATATTGACTAAAAATCATAGAAAGTAATACAGATGATCATAATTTTTTAAGCAATTATCACATAAAAAAATAAATATCTGTACAAGTTGTTCATTAAATACAACTTGAATAACTTGGTCTATCATTTAAGGTAGAGAAAAAATACTTTCAAATAATAAGGAGCACCCAATGTCACAAAATCTAGCAACAAGCACGTTCAAAAATATCCCCAAGCTCTTTAGTTTCTAAATCGCTTTCTAAGTACCCCGAGTTTCTCTAACCTCTAAATCCTTTAAATCCAGTTTCTTTGTACTTGCTCTTTTTAGTCTTTTATTCTCCATTGACGCACAAGCCACTGATACTTTCGATAAATCCACTTACCTAGATCTAAACACTGAGTACAATCAAACCGTTGTTAACAAAAAAAACCACCTTACTCAAAGAAGAGAGCAGCACACTACGCAACGCCCTAGGCTCTACAAACTCGGACAATGTTGGTGAAAACCAAGGCAATCGCTAATAATACCGAAGAAGTCTTAGCAGATTATGATACCCAACTGTCTGGACAAGCCCCTTATCTATCTTGGGTAACATATTAAAGGCAGCCATTACTTCTGGGACGCTAAAGTTAGCAACCAATCAGTTTTTGATTTGGACAAGAAGACAACAACACAAGCAGTAAAAGCTATGGCAACGAGTAACTCACCAATTTTTCCATTGATGATAAGCTTTTTAAAGCCAGTAGTAAAATGAACTTAAGCGAATTTGGGTAGAACACTCTAACAAAATTCGCACCGAAAGGTTGATGGTAGTGGCAATGTGGTTGATGGTGGTCGCAGGTGGTATTACCTATTACCTAGAGTATTGTCACCATTAGCAGCCAAAACCTAGACTGCTGAAAATATGAAACATGCAGTTACTACTGGCAATGCTTAGAGTTAGGCATGACTCAGCGAAGCTGGGTCATCTTTTTTTATAAATTTAATAGGAGGTTATTTAATTAAAGAATATTTTATTATCACAATCTTAATGAGACATAAGATAGTTGCCCAGCGTTGTTTAATTTAAGGATTAAGCAAGAGAGGCTTTTTAAATCCAAACATCCTCTAAATACCATTTGAGATAAGTATTTACGCAGTTGTGACCCCATGCTAAATTTCAAAGTCTTTGTAATATTGGAAAGATCCTTATGTCTTGAATGTAGTTAAAAAATTTATACTCTTAAGACTAATCATATAAAACCAATTTATAATTTGGTGAATGAATGGTCTTATCGGTATAAAATACAACAAATGATTCAAATACAACTAAGTCAATTTTTATTTTATAGCCCTAACATCAAAAAACGCATGGAAAAACGTCAAAGGATTTTCTCGTTTAGCCAAAAAAAACACATCGTCTTGCCGCGCAATTAGCCATGTTTAGAGAGTACCAGGCTTATTCATAAGAACAAACCTAGAAAATGGATAATGAGTGATGATAAATTAATCAATTATACGCTCAAAAAAAGCCATTGCCTTTTGACATAAGAACTACATTTAATGAATTTTTAGTCAGCAATGAACAGCTGGATGGGGCTGAAATTATTGTTAATAAGCAGCACACACTACCAACAAAAACTGAAAAAGCAAAGAAAAATGAATTACAAAAACTGGTACAAAATATAGCAAGTCAGTATAGTCTAGATGATAAAATCATTACCAGTGGTAAATCATTATTGAGTTTTATTCGTGGTGACCGCTCAGTTATTTTTTTAACAAGTTAGTACTTTAATCTTTTAAAAGAGGGACTAGAAGAATGCAAAATAGTTTAAAACCAGTCTCAGCAGGCAATATACCTGATGAAGTCAATGTTATTATTGAGATTCCAGCAAATTCATCACCCATTAAGTATGAAATTGACAAGGAAACAGGCGCCATGTTTGTAGATCGCTTTATCTCAACACCTATGTTCTACCCTTGCAATTACGGTTTTGTACCAGAAACATTAGCAGATGACGGCGACCCAGCCGATGTCTTGGTGATTACCCCTTATCCATTAATCCATGATAGCGTTATTACAGTTCGCCCAATTGCTGTTTTACGTATGACTGATGAAGCAGGAAAAGATTCAAAAATTTTAGCCGTACCTACTGATAAATTATGTAAATCTTATCATAATATCAAATGTATTGATGATGTCGGCGTTACTCTTAAAAATCAAATCGAGCACTTTTTTACTTACTATAAGGACCTTGAAGAAGGCAAGTGGGTGAAAATTGATGGTTGGGGTGATTCTGTTAAAGCCAGAAAAGAGCTCCAAGACTCTTTTAACGCCTATCATCAATAATTCTTTCCAAGTTGTATCAGGTGAATATCGAGGCAGAAAATTTAACTTTCCCGATATGCCCAGTTTAAGACCCACATCAGGAAAAATTCGAGAAACCTTATTTAATTGGATTCAATTTGAATCATACAACAAAACTTATCTAGATTTGTTTACTGGCAGTGGAGGCTTAAGTTTTGAAGCACTGTCCCGTGGCGCTAAACAAGTCATTAGCATTGAAAAAGACTTCAATGTCTATCAAAATTTAAAAAAAAATCAAGCCTTGTTAAAAACAAACAAAATAAGTATTCTTAATCAAGATGCACTAAGTTTCTTATCTGAAAAGAGCGCACAAACTTTTGATTTTGTTTTTTTAGATCCACCTTTTAATAAAAATTATCTGCCAAAAACTTTAAAAGCGCTTTCAAAAGGTAATTTTGTTACTTCAAATACAAAAATCTATATAGAATCTGAATTTAAAATTTTCAAAAATGAAGCGACTGAATGGTTATTAACAAACATTCGAATTAATAAACAAAAACACATAGGGCAAGTGCATTATTGCCTAATAATTCTATTATAGAACCTTAACTGAACGACCTTATTATGAAAAAAATTGCAATTTATCCTGGCTCGTTTGATCCAATTACTAATGGTCACATTGACTTAATTAAACGAGCCAGTAAATTATTCGATGAAATTATTATTGGCATTACTCAAAATAGTAAAAAAAAAGCTTTTTTAAGTATTGATGACAGGGTCAACATAATCAATACTGCACTTAAAAATATTAGCAACATTAAAGTATTAAGCTTTAACACACTATTGGTTGACTTTGCAGCCAAGCAAAACGCACAAGTGATTTTACGTGGACTACGTGCTGTTAGTGACTTTAAATACGAATTTCAACTCTCAGGCATGAACAAACATCTTAATCCCAACATTGAAACTCTATTTATGACACCTGCCGAACAGTACGCCAATATATCTTCTTCTTTAGTAAGAGAAATTCTAGTATTGGAGGGTGATATTAGTGTTTTTGTACCTGCATCAGTAGAGGCGTTACTCAAACAGCGCTTATAAAATTTTTACCATTAATCCTTGAAAAAAAAACGCCCATCCCTATATAGGGCGTATATTAAATACTAAGGAGTAAAACATGTCAAAGATTATTGGTATTGACTTAGGCACAACCAATTCATGCGTGGCCATTATGGATGGCGGTAGCGTTAAAATCATTGAGAATTCTGAAGGTGATCGCACCACGCCATCTATTATCGCTTATCCAAAAGATTCTGAAGAGGTTCTGGTTGGTCAACCAGCAAAACGACAAGCGGTCACTAATCCTAAAAATACACTATACGCAATTAAGCGTTTAATTGGTCGTCGTTTTGATGAAGATGCTGTACAAAAAGACATCAATCTTGTGCCTTATAAAATTGTCAAAGCTGACAATGGTGATGCTTGGGTTGAAGTTAAAGGCAAAAAAATGGCCGCCCCTGAAATTTCAGCAAAAGTCATTGATAAAATGAAAAAAACTGCTGAAGATTATTTAGGCGAAGAAGTCACTGAGGCGGTGATCACAGTGCCTGCTTATTTCAACGACTCACAACGTCAAGCAACTAAAGATGCTGGCAAAATTGCAGGCCTTAATGTTAAGCGCATTATCAATGAGCCAACTGCGGCAGCATTGGCTTATGGTGTTGATAAAGTTAAAGGTGATAAAGTTGTCGCTGTCTATGACTTAGGCGGTGGTACATTTGACGTATCTATCATTGAAATGGAAGATATTGATGGTGAAAAACACTTTGAAGTGCTTTCTACCAATGGTGATACTTTCCTAGGTGGTGAAGATTTCGACCAACGTATTATTAGCTATTTAGTGGATGAATTCAAAAAAGACCAAGGTGTTGATTTAACCAATGACCCTATGGCACTACAGCGCTTAAAAGAAGCAGCTGAAAAAGCCAAAATTGAGTTATCTTCTTCTGAGCAAACCGAAGTTAACTTGCCTTACGTTACTGCAGATGCTACGGGCCCTAAACATCTTAATATTAAAATCACTCGTGCTAAGTTAGAATCATTGGTTGAAGACCTACTCAAACGCACTATTGATCCATGCAAAACTGCACTTAAAGATGTAGATTTATCTGCAAGTGATATTGATGAAGTTATCTTAGTGGGTGGTCAAACACGTATGCCTAAAGTCACAAAAACGGTACAAGACTTCTTTGGTAAGGAGCCTAAAAAAGATGTCAACCCTGACGAAGCAGTAGCAATGGGCGCTGCGATTCAAGCGGGTGTATTAGGTGGTGATGTTAAAGATGTGTTGTTACTAGACGTAACGCCATTATCTCTAGGTATTGAAACCATGGGCGGTATTATGACCAAACTAATTGAGAAGAATACAACCATCCCTACTAATGCAAGCCAAATTTTTTCAACCGCAGCTGATAATCAATCTGCAGTAACTGTACATGTATTGCAAGGTGAGCGTGATATGGCTAGTGCTAATAAATCATTAGGTCAATTCAATCTTAAGGGTATTCCAAATGCGCCCAAAGGTCAACCTCAAGTCGAAGTAACATTCGATATTAATTCTGATGGTATTTTGGATGTATCTGCTAAAGACAAAAATACTGGTAAAGAGCAATCAATCACCATTAAAGCCTCATCTGGTTTAAGTGATGAAGAGGTTGAAAAAATGATTAAAGACGCTGAAGCACATGTCGATAAGGATAAGAAATTCCAAGAATTAGTTACCAGTAAAAACATGGCGGATTCCTTAATACACTCAACCAAGCAAACGTTAGAAGAGCTAAAAGATGAAGTTTCTAATGATGAAAAATCAGCGATTGAAAAGGCCATTACCGAGCTTGAAAAAGCCATTAAAGACGATGACAAAGAAGCCATTGATGCCAAGGTTCAAACTTTAAGTGAAAAGGCACAACCATTAGCTGAAAAAGCACAAACCAAAGCAGGTGCTGAAAACACTTCACAAGAAGAATCAAACGCTGATGACGATGTGGTTGATGCTGATTTTGAAGAGGTTAAAGACGATAAATAAAAAGTTAAAAACTTTAACTACTAAAGCCCTCCCTAAGAGAGCACTTGAGGAGGGTTTTTTAATAATAAGGCAAACATGTCACAAAGAGATTATTACGAAGTACTAGGTGTTGCAAAAAATGCAGACGCTAAGCAAATTAAAAAAGCTTACAAGCACTTAGCAATGAAACACCACCCTGATCGCGTTAAAGATGACAAGGCATCGGCTGAAAAAAAATTTAAAGAAATTCAAAAAGCTTATGCCATTTTATCAGACATCCAAAAACGTCAAACCTATGACCAATTTGGTCATGCGGGTATTAACGGCAATGCAAGCGCTACTGGTGGCAGTGGCTTTGGTGATATTTTTGGTGATATCTTTGGTGGTGGACAACAACAGCCAAATAATCGTGGCTCAGATTTGCGTTATGATTTAGAAATTGATTTAAGAGAAGCGACACAAGGCACTACCGTTAAAGTTCGTATTCCAAAAAATGAAACTTGCGATACCTGCTCAGGCACAGGTGCAAAATCTGGCACCAGTGTTAAGACCTGCTCAACTTGTGGTGGTGCAGGACAAGTACAAATACAACAAGGATTTTTCGCCGTACAACGCCCTTGTAGTACTTGCTCTGGTACAGGTCAAAGAATTGAATCTCCTTGTGGCACTTGCCGTGGACAAGGCGTAGTACGCAAGCAAAAAACCCTATCAGTCAAAATCCCTGCAGGCGTAGATACAGGTAATCGTATTCGCTTAAGTGGCGAAGGAGAGGCGGGTGCTAGAGGCGGCCCTAGTGGTGATTTATACGTACAAGTTCACGTTAGAAAGCACGCTATTTTTGAACGCAAAGACAACGATTTATATTGCGAAGTGCCTATTGATTTTGCAACTGCAACACTAGGCGGCTCAATTGAGGTACCAACACTCGATAATAAATTAAAAATTAAAGTCCCGGCAGGCACACAAACTGGAAAACTGTTTCGTTTACGTGGCAAAGGCATTACCCATCTTCAGCGTGGCGGCTCTGGCGATTTAATCTGTCAAGTTAAGATCGAAACACCTATTAATCTTAACAAAAAACAACAAGACTTACTGCAAGAATTTTCCAGCTCATGCGGTAAAAAACATCATCCTGAGTCAGATTCATTTTTTGGTAAAATGAAATCATTCTTTGAATAAAAAATAGGACGTATTTAGTGAATATTAAACAAATTAAAGCAAGAGAGGTTCTTGATTCTAGAGGCAACCCAACTGTTGAAGCAGATGTCATTCTTGATGATGGCACAATCGGTAGTGCAATGGTGCCATCTGGCGCATCAACGGGTCAACGCGAGGTTTTGGAATTGCGAGATGGAGATAAATCGCGTTACCTAGGCAAAGGGGTCTTAAAGGCTGTTGAATTTGTCAATACAGAAATTTGTGATACTTTGATTGGCTTTGGCATTGCTGATTTAAGCAAGATTGATCAAGCGATGATTGATTTAGATGGCACTGAAACCAAATCAAGATTAGGTGCAAATGCAATTTTAGCAGTCTCGTTAGCTGCTGCTCATGCTAACGCCAATAGACAACACAAGCCATTATATATATCATTAAACCAAGGTGGGAATTACAAATTGCCTGTGCCCATGATGAATATTATTAATGGCGGTGAGCATGCTAATAATAGTGTTGATATTCAAGAATTTATGATCATTCCTGCTGGCGCACCAAGTTTTAAAGAAGCGCTGCGTTATGGTACTGAGGTGTTTCACTATTTAAAAGCAGTGTTAGAGGCTAAAGAGATGAACACCGCTGTGGGTGATGAGGGTGGTTTCGCCCCTGATTTAGCTTCAAATGAAGAGGCTATTAAAGTTATTTTAGAAGCAATTGACAATGCAGGCTATAAAGCAGGCAAAGATATTTTTATTGGTATTGATGCAGCAAGTTCAGAATTTTATAAAAATGGTACTTATAATTTAACCTCTGAAAATAAGTCACTCAACTCCGAAGAATTTGTTGATTATTTAGCCAACTGGGTAGAAAACTATCCAATTATTTCAATTGAAGATGGCATGGATGAAAATGATTGGGATGGCTGGGATTTATTAACCAAGAAAATCGGCGATAAAGTACAATTGATTGGTGATGATCTATATGTAACCAACAGTAAGATTTTAAAACAAGGCATTGAAAAAAATATTGCCAACTCTATTTTAATTAAAGTGAATCAAATTGGCACACTAACTGAGACCTTTCAAGCCATGAAGATGGCAATAGATGCTGGCTATACCTCAGTTATGTCACACAGATCGGGTGAAACTGAAGATACGACTATTGCTGATTTGGCAGTGGCTACTGGCTGCGGTCAAATCAAAACTGGTTCATTATCAAGATCAGATCGTTTGGCAAAATATAACCGTCTACTTCGTATTGAAGAGGAATTAGGAACAAAGGCAATTTATCCAGGACTTGATGCTTTCAATCATTTAAATTGAATTCATCGCTTTGTATAACAAGTTAACATAACTGATTGGAATCACTCTCAACTTCTTGGCTTAGTATAATCCTTTTTGGACTAATACTAAGTTCTGCATTTTTCTCTAGTGCTGAAACTTCAATGATGGCAATTAATCGCTATCGTCTGAAAGTCTTAAGCAAAAATAACAAAAATGCAAAACGTACTGAGTATTTACTTAATGATTTGGATCATCTGATTGGTACAATTCTATTGAGCAACAATTTTGTTAATATTTTTGCTTCTAGTATTGCAACCATATTAGCCATTAAACTGTGGGGAGGGGGCTCAATTGTGTTAGCTTCTTTGGCATTAACTTTCATTATCTTGGTTTTTGCAGAAACAACCCCTAAAACATTTGCCGCTAAAAATCCTGAAAAAATTGCCCTGCCAGCCTCAATTATCATTGCAGCGTTAATCAAGTTGTTTAAGCCTTTTGTTTGGCTGATTGCTCAATTATCAAAGATGATATTAGCATTATTTGGTATGAAAAATGAACCATATAACCACCTTATTAGCTCAGAAGAGTTAAGAATGGTGGTTAGTGATGCAAAGCCCGTTATTGCTTCTAATTATCAAAAAATGTTGCTTAATATTATTGACTTAGAAAAAGTTAAAGTTGAAGATATTATGATTCCTAGACACGAGCTAATCAGTATTGATATTAACAAGCCTGATGAAATTTTAAAACAATTTGAACGTATACAGCACACCAGATTACTCACTTATGATACATCAAGTGATAATATTACTGGCGTATTGCACATGCGTGATATCGTAAATTTATACGCCAAGGGTAATTTTAGTATTGACAATGCATTAGCACTGGTTCGCACGCCTTATTTTGTGCCAGAAGGTACCAGCCTTGCTCATCAATTAGCACATTTTCAAAAAAAAAAAGACGACTAGGTTTGGTTGTAGATGAATATGGAGAAGTGCGTGGCATGATTGTATTAGAAGACATTTTAGAGGAAATTGTAGGGAAATTCACCTCAAACCAAAATGAAAGCATTGATGAGGTTACCAAGCAAAAAGATGGCAGTTACTTGGTCGATTCTAGAATCAGCATACGAGAATTAAACAATTTATTGCAATTAAATTTATCCGTTACTAAGGCAAAAACGCTAAATGGCTTAATTTTAGAAACATTGCAAAGCATTCCTAAACGTGATGTTAGTTTAAAAATTGACAATATGTTGATTGAAATTATGCAAATTTCTGAGCAAACTATTAAGTTGGTTAAACTAACTAAATTAGACTAGAGCCTGCCCCATTCTAACCACCTCAGCTTTCTTTAAGGAAAATTTATTGGCTTGATTTGGCATCAGCATAATCACAGTTGAACCCATATTAAACCGACCCAGTTCTTGACCTTTTTTAAGGCTTATGCTTTCATTCGAATAATCAAAATGTTGGATTTGTTTTTGATAAGGTGGATTAATTTGACCATGCCATACAGTTTGCATTGAACCTACAAAAATAGCACCTACTAAAACAAACGCACACAAACCAAATTCAGTCTCAAAATAGCACACAGTACGCTCATTCCTAGCAAATAACCCATCCAAATTTTCAGCAGTGGTTTGATTCACTGAAAATAAATCACCTGGAATATAGCTCATTGAGATTAGTTTGCCATCATAAGGCATATGAATGCGATGATAATCTTTAGGTGATAAATAAATAGTGGTAAAAAAACCCGTCTTAAATTCAACACTTCTAACATCATTACCCAGTAACTGCCCAACGCTATACCTATGGTTTTTAGCTTGAATAATTTGAGTGTTATTAATACTGCCAACTTTCGATATTTTGCCATCAACAGGGCAAACAATCAAGCTGTCAGCAATTTTTCTAACATTTGGTTTTAATGCTCTAGTAAAAAAATCATTGAAATGTTGATAATCTTCAATATTTTCGCGCACTGCTTCGGATAAATTAACCTGATAAGACCTCACAAACCAAGCAATAAATCTATCTTTCAGCCAAACATTTTTAATGCGTGCAAAACGAAACATTAGCTTTGAGAGCCAATGCTGAGGGATAACATACTGCCACCAAATCATATTTTTTATATCAGTTTAGATTGAATAAATGACAAAGCATCGTCAAATGTCACTTCTATTTTATCTGACTTATTTCTAGCCTTGTATTCCACATTGCCATTATCAGCATGAGTATCACTAATCACCATTCTGTGTGGAATGCCAAGTAGTTCAGAATCAGCAAACATAATGCCAGCACGTTCTTTTCTATCATCTAGCAGGACTTCAATACCTACCCCAATAAACTGCTGATAAAGTTTATCAGCCAATGCCTTCACACGAGTGGATTTATTATAATTAATGGGCACAATAATGATTTGAAAAGGCGCAATCGCTTGAGGAAATATAATCCCTTTGTCATCATAATTTTGCTCAATAGAAGCTGCAATAATACGCGTCACACCAATGCCATAACAACCCATTGTGGTTGTAACTGCTTTACCAGACTCTCCAATAACATTGGCTTTCATGGTACTAGAATACTTGGTACCCAGCTGAAAAATATGCCCTACCTCAATACCACGTTTAATCATTAATTTTCCTTTACCATCTGGAGAATTATCTCCTTCTACAGCATTGCGTAAATCGGCATCAACAAATTCAATATCCTGCCAATTAGCACCCATTAAATGATAATCCCACTCGTTAGCACCACAAATAAAATCACACAATGCACTGGCTGAATAATCAACAATCAAATCAATATCTAAATCTTTAATGCCTATAAAGCCTTTCTTTAAATCTAAATTCTTAATTTCATCATCTGTTGCAAACTCAAAATCACCAAACAAGTTATGGATTTTGATTTCATTTAATTCATGGTCGCCACGTAATGCTAAAGCTTTAAAACTATTTTTGGTTTTAATAATTAAAGTTTTAACGCAACTTGACTCTTTAACATTCAAAAACTCTGCAACATTCTTAATGCTGGTCTGTTTTTTAGTCAGTATCCTTTCTTCGGTGGTTATAGATTGACAAGTTTTTTTTTGTTTTGAAAAAGCGACTTTTTCAATATTAGCCGCATAATCTGACCCATCTGAGAAACAAATGGCACCTTCTCCACTTTCTGCCAATACATGAAATTCATGCGAAGCATCTCCGCCAATTGAGCCAGAGTCTGCCAAAACTACGCAATAATCAAGACCCAATCGGTCAAAAATATTTGAGTAAGTTTGATGCATTGCATCATAGGTTTGTTGTAAAGAAGCTTGGTCAAGATGAAACGAATAGGCGTCTTTCATGATAAATTCGCGCGAACGCATCACCCCAAAACGAGGACGGATTTCATCCCTAAATTTAGTTTGAATTTGATAAAAATTCATGGGTAGTTGTTTATAACTACGCAAATATTGAGCAGCCAAATGCGTAATGACTTCTTCATGCGTTGGCCCTAGACAAAATTCACGCTGGTGACGATCAGCAAAACATAACAACTCAGCGCCATATTTATCCCATCTGCCAGAAGTTTGCCAAAGTTCTGCAGGCTGAACAACAGGCATAAGCACTTCTTGGGCGCCTGATTTGTTCATCTCCTGTCGAATAATGTTTTCAACTTTGTGCAATACTCTTACACCCATTGGCAAGTATGAGTACAAACCCGATGCCAATTTAGAAATAAGTCCTGCTCGAATCATGAGCTGATGCGAGATAATTTTCGCATCATTTGGCACTTCTTTTTGAGTCGGGATTAAAAGCTTCATTGTTTTCATTTATAATAAGTAAGAAAAAATATTCAATTTTACCTATGCCCGATATTCAAACACTTTTAATTTGGACAATTCCCATACTATTTGCAATCACTGTACATGAAACAGCACATGGCTGGGTTGCCTCAAAACTAGGGGATCATAGTGCTAGAATGATGGGTAGACTTACCCTTAACCCTATCAAGCATATTGACCCAGTTGGCACTATTTTAGTGCCTGCATTTTTATATTTCACCTCAGGGTTTATTTTTGGCTGGGCCAAGCCCGTACCTGTTAATTTTAATGCACTTAGATCACCTAAAAAAGACATGCTTTGGGTGGCGATTGCTGGACCTGTGTCAAATTTCATTATGGCAATTTCATGGCTAATAATCATTTTACTGGCAGTTAATATCGGCTCCCAATTTCTAATTGATATGGGACAAGTTGGCATTCAAATTAACTTGATATTAGCAGTGCTTAATCTATTGCCTTTGCCACCACTTGATGGTGGTCGTGTTGTAAGTTCATTACTACCAAGAAAACTATCTTATCAATATGACCAATTGGAACCTTATGGTTTGTATATTTTGTTGGGTTTGTTGTTTTTAGGCGTGTTCCAATGGGTTGTCTTTCCCACTGTTAAAATCATCCAGCAGTTTATGTTTAGCGTTACTGGTCTCATTTAAAAAGAACTTACTTGCAACCCTTGCGCCCAATAAGGTACTTCATAAGTGTAAGATTCCATGTCTTGATGAATCTTCAAAGGGCCTGCTTAATAAATCAAACAAAATTTTTATCTCCGTATACTCTTTGTTGTCTTCTGCCTCTCAAATTGCCACCTCTGCTAAGTAATTACGTAGCATATAATTAGGATTTACGTTATTCATCATGCTAATTATATTCTTGAGATACACGCTTATTATACAACTTAATTCAATCATTAAAATCAGTGTCGATAACTAATTTATCAACATCAGACAACTGTCTTAATGAATTGGTGTGGTTGTTTTAATGGCTGGGTAGCGCGCCATTATACCTGAGAAAAAATCACGACTCAGTGTGGCACAATTTAGCACCTTTTTAAGACAACTTATTCCTAAGCAGTTCGTTAACTTGTTTAGGATTGGCCTTGCCAGCAGTAAGCTTCATGATTTGACCGACAAAAAAGTCCAAAATCTTATCATTGCCCGATTTAAACTGAGTCACTTGTGGTACATTATTAGCAATCACCTGTTCTACAATTGCCTCAATTTCATCTGTGTCCGTCATTTGTTTTAAGCCTTTGGCTTGAATGATTTCATCTGCATTATCTTCGCTATCCCACATAGCTTTAAACACATCTTTGGCGGTTTTTCCAGAAATGGTACCATCACTAATACGACTGATTAATAATGACAAGGCTTGTGCAGTAATGGGTGAGTTTTGGATGTCAATTTTATGCTTGTTTAAAGAAGCTGATAATTCACCCATAACCCAGTTGGCACAAAGCTTAACATTGCTAGCATGGTGCTCAAGCATGATTTCAAGATAGTCAGCCAAAGGTCTTTGCAAGGTAAGCATATCTGCATCATAGTTACTCAAGCCCAATTCTGCAACAAACCTTGCTTTTTTTTGAGCAGGCAATTCTGGTAAGGTTTGTCTGATTTTTTCTAATAACTCATCAGAAATTTCAACAGGCAGTAAATCTGGGTCTGGAAAATAGCGATAATCATTGGCTTCTTCTTTTGAACGCATAGAGCGAGTTTCATGCTTTTCCGAATCATACAAACGAGTCTCTTGCACAACTTTATCACCTTCTTCAAGAATATCCTGTTGACGCTCGACTTCAAGATTAATCGCACGTTCCAAAAATTTAAATGAGTTGATGTTTTTTAACTCTGCACGCATGCCAAGCTCTTTTTGTCCTTTGGAACGAATAGAAACGTTCGCATCACAACGAAATGAACCTTCTTGCATATTTCCATCACAAATATCAATATATTGAACCAAGGTATAAATTTTTTTAGCATACGCTACTGCTTCTTTAGCGCTGCGCATATCAGGCTCGGAGACAATTTCAAGTAGTGGTGTGCCTGCACGGTTTAAGTCAATCGTAGTATCATCATCAAACATATCGTGTATAGACTTTCCTGCATCTTCCTCCAAATGCGCACGTGTAATACCGACTACTTTAGTTTGATCACTAAGGGTGATTTCAATCTTACCTTCGCCCACGATAGGCCGATTCATTTGTGAAATTTGATAGCCTTTTGGCAAATCTGGATAAAAATAGTTCTTTCTGTCAAATATATTACGCTGATTAATATGTGCATTAATCGCCACACCAAATTTAATTGCCTTATTAACAGCCTCAACATTAAGCACAGGCAAAACACCTGGCAGTCCTAAATCAACAGCGCAAGCCTGTGAATTAGGCTTTTGACCATACTGAGTTGAGGCAGCTGAGAAAATCTTAGATTTGGTGTTTAATTGCACATGAATTTCCAAGCCAATGACTGTTTCCCATTCCATGCTAGTACTCCTGTGGCGTTTTTAAATGCCAGTCAGTTT
The DNA here is from genome assembly GCA_021730205.1 of Candidatus Ruthia sp. Cpac_8_S14. Taxonomy (GTDB): domain Bacteria; phylum Pseudomonadota; class Gammaproteobacteria; order PS1; family Pseudothioglobaceae; genus Ruthia. The sequence goes on from CP072533.1 coordinate 677,657, forward strand.
GCAATTGGAATTGGTGCGCGATATTAAGAAGCCTAGACTCTGACCAGTAGTTTCCAATGATTTGTAACCCTACTGGTAAATTTTGTGCAAAACCTGCTGGAATACTCATACCTGGCAAGCCTGCTAGGTTAGCACTGAGTGTATAAATATCTGCTAAATACATAGAAACAGGGTTTTTAACTGAGCCTAAATCAAATGCAGTTGTGGGGGAAACTGGCCCCATAATCACATCAACTTGCTCAAATACTTTTTTAAAATCATCGCTAATCAAATGGCGTACTTTTTGCGCCTTAAGATAATAAGCGTCATAATAGCCTACTGATAAAGCGTAAGCACCAATCATAATACGACGCTTAACTTCTTCACCAAAGCCTTCTGAACGCGAACGCAAATATAAATCCTCTAAGTTTTTTGCATCTTTAGTACGATATCCATATCTAATACCATCTAGGCGTGATAAATTTGATGAACATTCACAAGGTGCAACAATATAATAAGCAGGAATGGCATAGGCTGAATTAGGTAACGACACTTCTTTAACAATCGCGCCCATGACTTCAAACTCTTTAACAGCAAGCATAATATTACTAGCCACTTCATCATCCAAGCCAGATGAAAAAAATTCCTTTGGCAATCCAATGATTAAGCCTTTAATTGAATCATTAAGATTGCTCGTATAATCTGGCACTTTTTGTTCAGCACTGGTTGAATCTTTTTCGTCAAATCCAGCCATAACATTTAACACAATGGCTGCGTCTTGCGCTGTTTTAGTCATCGGTCCTGCTTGATCAAGACTTGATGCATAAGCAATCATGCCATATCTTGATATTCGACCATAAGTAGGTTTAAGGCCTGTAATGCCACATAAGCTTGCAGGTTGACGAATAGAGCCACCTGTATCTGTACCTGTGGCAAAACAGCTTAATCCTCCTGCAACACTTGCCGCCGAACCGCCTGATGAGCCACCTGGTATTTTTAAGCGGTTCCACGGATTTTTGACCGCGCCATAAAACGAGTTTTCATTGCTAGAACCCATGGCAAACTCATCCATATTAGTTTTACCCAACATGACTAAATCTGCTTGATTAAGCTTCTGACTTACCGTTGCATCATAAGGCGATACAAAAGTATCTAACATTTTAGAGCCTGCTGAGGTTTTAACACCCTTGGTACAAAAGATATCTTTATGGGCGTATGGAATGCCCGTCAATATGCTTGCATTGCCTAAAGCAATTTTGTCATCTGCCACTTGAGCTTGCGCTAATGCTAATTCATCAGTTACTGTAATAAAAGCATTTAGGTCTGATTGATTAATGCGATTTAAATAGTATTGCATTAATTCAACACAAGAAAAATTTTTATCTTTAAGGCCTTGTGACAGTTCAACAATGGTTTTTGTGTGCATATTATTCAATAACGGTAGGCACTAGATAGTAGCCATTGCTGGTTTTTGGCGCAATTGATTGAAACAATGCTGATTGGTCTTTTTCAGTAACAACATCTTCTCTAAGACGTTGAAACATGTGCAATGGGTGCGACATTGGCTCAATACCATCAGTCTCAATATTAGCCAATTGCTCGACTAAACTAAAAATAGCATTTAAATCTTGTGTATTGTCTTTAAGTTGCGCTTCATTTAGTGACAAACGCGCGAGGTAAGCAATTTGACTTACTTGTTTTTCAGATAATGACACAACTACAACATTGGAATGTTATTAAAAATCCTAAGTGGCTTAGAAAATAAAGAGCGCAAAATGTTTAAATCACGCTGCATCCACTGCATAGACTCTTGCATGATTGCCATGTTTTTATTCATCTCTTCCATATTAACGAGCATTAACTCTAAAGAATCCATTTTCAGGCTTACTTGCGTTAAATCTGTTGAAATAGAATCTAAATTATCAAGCTTGCTGGCAATAATGTTCATATTTTTATTGACTCGATGAAAGTCTTCTTGCATATAAGCCACAGAGGTAGTCATTTGCCCAACATTATTTGATAGGCTATTAATGCTTTTAACCATAGATGACATATTGCCACCCATATCTGGGTCCATTGAGTTGGCCAAACGTGTCATATCTGAGGTAATTGAATAAATAACAACAAAAAATCCCATAACAATAGCGCCAAATACTGCAAGTGCTGGTAGAAAAAACTTTTCAAACTTAGTATCAGTACGTCGATCTGCGTGTTCTTCAACACTTTCAAGCATTTTTTCCAAATCAGAAATACTAGAAGTAATCATCACTTCATCATCTTCAACCTTAGGGCTCTTTTTATTTTTATCCGTCATATTATCTTATTGGCAAAATTCATTAATTACTTGGTTTAAAAGTTGATTTTTATAATCATCGCAAACAAAAGCACGACCTAACTCTTTTAATAAAACCAGACGTATATTACCATTAATCACTTTCTTATCAACTGACATTGCTTTCAAAAAAGCAGCAGTACTGATTTTACCAATAATAGAGATGGGCAAATTGGCTTTTTCTAATAAATCTTGAACTTGGGCAACTTGATTGCTAGACAAATATCCTTCAAGCTGAGATAGCTTTACTGCCATTAACATGCCCACTGAAATTGCCTCACCATGCAAGAAAGTACCATAACCAAGCGTATTTTCAATCGCATGGCCAAAAGTGTGCCCAAAGTTCAACAAAGCGCGCTTGCCCATTTCCAACTCATCTTGAGCAACGATATTGGCTTTATGTTGACAAGAGTGATAAATTATTTCAGCCATTAAAGACTTATCTCTATTCGTTAAATCTTTAATATTTTCTTGCAAAAAATTAAAGAAGTTTAAATGACCTAATAAACCATATTTAATCACCTCAGCCATACCTGCTGAGTATTGCTGATTATCCAAAGTATCAAGCGTATCTATATCAATCAGTACGCATTTTGGCTGATGAAAAGCCCCAATCATGTTCTTACCAAGTGCGTGATTAACACCCGTTTTCCCGCCCACACTAGAATCAACTTGAGATAATAACGTGGTGGGAATTTGAATAAAATTAACCGCACGCTGATAGCTAGCCGCTGCAAACCCTGTCATATCACCCACCACACCACCACCAAGGGCAATTAATGTGCAACTACGATCAAATTTATTCTCAAGTAGTGCGCTGAAAATACAATTAAGCATATCAAGTGTCTTATATTTTTCACCATCTGGCAAAATTACTTGTGCAAGTTCAAATGATGAAAGCAAATTTTGCACCTTCTTAAGATACAAAGGTGCCACTGCGGTATTAGTAACAATCATAACTTGCTTGCCACTAATATGTTTTGTTAATAGTTCACCTTCTGACAATAAATCTTGTCCAATGTATATGGGGTAAGATTTTTCTTGCAAATCAAGGTTAAGTGTCTTCATTTAAGAAAATTTCCTTACTTCACCATCACCATCTACATTCTCAACACAACGACCACAAAGTTCTGGGTGTTTGGCATTATTACCCACATCTTCTCTATGATGCCAACAACGTACACACTTTTCATGTTTTGATTTGCTCACTTTAATAAATACACCCTCCATCGCCTTAATACAATCATCATTTTTCTCATTAAGTGTATGAATCCTAACATAAGAAGTAATGAAAACAAATCTTAGTTCATCATCTAATTGACTAAGCGCGCTAAAAATATCAAGTTCACAATAAATATCAACCTCTGCCTCAAGCGAAGAGCCAATTATCTTTTCACTACGCATACTTTCCATTTGTTTGCGGATAAACGGACTAATTTTACGTGTGATATCAATGGCTTTATTTTCATAGTTGAGTGTTAAATCTTCATACCAAGATGCTAAAAAAATACTGGTTTTTTTTTCACTCGGCATATTTTGCCAAATTTCTTCAGCTGTGAATGATAAAATCGGAGCTAACCAGCGTACCATTGCCTCAGTAATATGATGCAATGCACTTTGCGCACTTCTTCTGGTTAAAGAGTCTGCTTGCGTGGTATATTGCCTGTCTTTAATAACATCAAGATAAAAACTACCAAGGTCATTGCTGCAAAAATTTAAAACCAATTGAACCACATGATGAAAATTATATTGTTCATATGCTTTGATAATTTGAGCCTGTAAATGAGCAGTTTTAGCAACAATCCATTTATCTAAATCTAGCATCTGTTTATTGTCAAGCAAATGCTCAACAGGATCAAAACCTTGCATATTCGCCAACATAAAACGTATGGTGTTACGAATACGGCGATACGAATCAGCGGATCGTTTTAAAATCTCATCACTAACTGTCATTTCGCCTATGCAATCTGTACTGGCAATCCACAAACGTAGAACATCAGCACCTAAGTTATTGACTACTTTTTGGGGGCTTATCACATTACCAAATGATTTAGACATTTTCTTTCCATCTTTATTAACAACAAAACCATGAGTTAATACGTTTTTGTAAGGCGCTTTATCATTAATAGCGACCGAGGAAATAAGTGATGACTGAAACCAGCCTCGGTGTTGGTCTGAACCTTCTAAGTATAAATCAGCCACATCAGACAGTTCTTTTCTTGCCTTTAGCACGGCAAAATGACTCACGCCTGAGTCAAACCAAACATCAAGTGTATCCATGGTTTTGTCATAATCACTCGCATCATCGCCAATAAAATCTTGGGCATTAGATTCAAACCAAGCTTCAATGCCACTTTTCTCAATCTTATTTGAAATTTCTTTGAACAGTTCTTGAGTTCTTGGGTGTAATTCACCCGTTTGCTTATGCACAAACAAAGTAATTGGTACACCCCAAAATCTCTGACGAGAAATACACCAATCAGGACGGTTACCCACCATTAGTTCAATACGTTTTTTACCCCAATCTGGCATCCAGTGTACTTTTGAAATTTCCTCATTAACTGTATCTCTAAGACCATTTAGCTGCATAGAAATAAACCACTGAGGGGTCGCTCTAAAAATAACAGGCGTTTTATGTCGCCAACAGTGTGGGTAAGAATGCATTAGTGATTCATGCTTAACCAATGTATTAGCCTGCTTAAGAATTTCAATCACACTGACATTGGCTTTAAAAATAAACTGGCCACCTAAAAGTTCAGTCTCTTCAAAAAAAACACCTTTAGTATCTACTGGACACTCAACAGGTAGATTATATTTTAATCCCACAATAAAATCTTCTTGACCATGTGCAGGTGCAGTATGTACTGCACCTGTGCCAGCATCAGTTGTTACATGCTCGCCTAGAATAATTGGCACTTGCTTATCGTAAAACGGATGTTTTACTTTTAATCCTTCTAGTTCACTACCAGAAAAAGTCTGTTTGCTAATAGTAGCCTCAAAAGCATAACGACTAATTAAATTTTCTGCCAAAACTTGAGCAAGCAATAAATATTCACTACCAATATCAACTAACACATAATCTAGTTCCGGATGGAGTGCTACAGCTTCATTAGCAGGCAATGTCCAAGGCGTTGTTGTCCAAGTAACAACTGAAACTGGCATATTTACATTAAAAATTGAATTATCAATAATTCTAAATTTAATGTCAATCGCCTCTGATTGTTTATCTTTATACTCAACTTCTGCCTCTGCTAAAGCAGAACCACACTCAGTACACCAATGCACAGGTTTATAGCCTTTAGATACATGACCATTTTCAACAATCCGACCTAGAGCGCGAACAATATCAGCCTCATATTGAAAGTCTTTGGTTAAATATGGATTGTCCCAATCACTCAGAATACCTAAACGTTGAAAATCTTGTTTTTGCTTGGTTACTTGTTGGTCGGCATATTTTCTACATTCTGCTCTAAACGTATTAGCATCAATTTTAATGCCTACTTTGCCATGTTTCTTTTCAACATTAAGCTCAATTGGCAAACCGTGACAATCCCAACCTGGGACATACGGCGCATCAAAACCTGACAAAGATTTTGATTTAACAATCATGTCTTTTAAAACCTTATTAACTGCATGACCAATATGAATATCGCCATTTGCATAAGGAGGGCCGTCGTGTAAAACAAATTTTGGTTTGCCTTTGTTTTGATTACGAATTTGTTTATAAAGTCCATCATCTTGCCATTTTTTAAAAAATCCGCCTTCACGATTGGCAAGGTTTGCCTTCATGGCGAATTGGGTGGTTGGAAGGTTTAAACTGGATTTATAATTAGACATTAATACTTAAAGAAATAAAGATTAAAAGTGCAATTATACGTGATAGCACTGGATTTTAAAAACGATAATCCATCGCTAAAAGATAAAAAGGACTATTCTTTAACCCGATAAAAAATTCAAGTACACGAACAAAACAACACTAAACGGTGAAAATCATAACACCTAAAATACCGTCTGTATTTAAAATTTATTAATTGGCATGTGTTCTTTTTAATTGAATAATAAGGCCATTCCTACCACAAGCTTAAAAACACAAAAATATTTGAATAATTTGTTTAAAACTAGGGCTTGGTTTTAAAAATTTTCATAAAAGAGAACAATAAAAATGAGACAATTGCCAAGCCAACCATCAATAAACTCATATAAAAAATAAAGTTATTATCGCTCTACAGCATCAAGTAATAACTTCACTTGCCCAGGTTTTAAATAATCATATTGATTGGCTTTAAGATTATCAGGCAGACGAATCTCACCAAAACGAATACGGATAAGGCGTGATACCTTAAACCCTAATATCTCCCATAAACGCTTCACCTCATGCTTCCTCCCCTCTTTAAGTACAACTTTATACCAACGATTAGCGCCCTGACCGCCACCAAATGTTATTTGGTTAAACTTAGCAAAACCGTCATCAAGCACAATACCTTGAGTCATTTTTTTTAAATCCTTACTCTCAATCTGACCTAATATCCTAACCGCATATTCTCTATCAATTTGCGAGCTAGGATGCATGAGCTTGTTAGCTAAATCGCCATTATTCGTAAAAAGTAATAGACCAGAAGTGTTCAAATCAAGGCGCCCCACCATAACCCAGCGCGACTCTTTAGGCAATAAACTATAAACACTTTTTCGCCCTTTATCATCTGAATTAGAACAAATAACGCCTGCTTGCTTGTTCAAAATAATAACTTTCGTTTCTTGCTCAAGATAGCGATTTAAATCAATTTTCCGCCCATCAATCTTAACACGATCCGTTATTCCAGCCTTATCACCAATACTGGCGGTTTTGTTATTAACCTCAATACGCCCCTGCTCAATTAAACGCTCTGCCCAACGACGAGAACCATAGCCTGCACTAGCAATAAGTTTTTGTAATCTTTCAGTCATTTAAGATATCGATAAATTTTTCAAACTCTATATACAAATTCTAATTTTTATTTTACTCTCTAAGACGCGTAATAAAAGGTTCAGATTGTTTATAAATAGCAATAATCATTGATTCTTGAGATTTTTTTAATCATCTCAATATCATAAATATCAGCAGCAACACACCAGCATTGATATTTTCATAATAATTAAGTAAATTCCTAATTGCGATAGCCTCTCTTCTTGCAAATGAGTTGAATTTGCATAAATTGTAACATCATCTTCTCCGCTATTATGGATATGTCTTAGGATTCTCATGCCAGACTTTAAAAAATTATCTTCCAAGTCTTTCATTAATAAAGAAATGGTTTGTCTTTTTTTGATGGTTTGTCTTTATTTTTTTAATTGAAATTTACAACGAAAACAGCCACTATTAAAGTGCCTGTTGTGTGATTTGAAAAATTATTTGATTACTCAAGTCCGTTTGACACTTCTTGTAAAATAATCATTATTTTCTCCTTTCTAAACGTGCTATGAATAGGTAAATAATTATTAATAATTAATGTTCATCGCTTCTCGTACCTCCATCATGGTTTCTTTTGCAACACTTCTAGCTTTTTCAGAGCCCTCAAAAATAATTTGCTTAATAAGCCCTGGGTCTATCTGGTATTTAGCAATGCGCTCTTGTATAGGTGCTAATTCCTCTTCAATGGCATTAATAACAGGCTGTTTACATTCTAAACAACCCATTTTCGCCTTAGTACAGCCTTCCACTACCCAACTACAAGTTGATTTATTTGAATACACTTCGTGTAGTTGCCATACTGGGCATTTTTGTGGATTGCCTACATTGGTCAGTTTGATTCTAGCAGGGTCAGTTGGCATGTGCTTAATCTTGGCTTGTATTTGTTCGGCAGTGTCTCGCAAGGAAATCGTATTACCATAAGATTTACTCATTTTATGACCATCCAGCCCTGGCATTTTTGAAGCTTTTGTTAATAATGATTCAGGTTCAGGCAAGATAATCCTGCCCACGCCTTCAATATAACCTAAAAGCCGTTCTCTGTCACCCAGAGTAATATTTTGTTGTTGCTGTAACAGAGCTTGCGCCTTTATTAAAGTCTCATCAACGCCTGTTTCTTGGTAGGCTTTACGCAATGAGCGGTACGATTTAGCTTGTTTCTTACCCATTTTACTAATGGCAATTTCAGCCTTTTCTTCAAAATCAACTTCACGACCATAAAGATAATTAAAACGCCTAGCCACTTCACGTGTCAGCTCAATATGCGCCACCTGATCTTCACCGACTGGTACAAGCCCTGCTTTATAAATTAATATGTCTGCACTTTGCAATAAAGGGTAACCCAAAAATCCATAAGTTGTTAAATCTTTAGTGTTTAATTTAAACTGTTGATCCTTATATGAAGGCACACGCTCCAGCCAACTTAAAGGCGTTGACATGGAAAGCAATAAGTGTAGTTCTGCATGCTCAGGCACTTTAGATTGTACAAAAATTGTTGAAGTATTTGGATTAATACCTACGGCTAACCAATCAACCACCATTTCCATGATGTTAGTATTCAAATCTATCTTATCTGAATAATGCGTAGTAAATGCGTGCCAATCAGCCACAAAAAAATAAGAATCATATTCATTTTGTAACGCTAGCCAATTTTTCAAAACGCCGTGATAATGGCCTAAATGAAGCTGGCCTGTAGGTCGCATGCCTGATAAAATTCGTCTGTCTTGCATATAAATTAAATGAGCGAATTATACCAAAGCTGAATGCAACGCTTTATATGTTTGGGCGTAGCTATACAAGCCTTCTAGCACTAAATTTTGATGAAGTTTAACCTGATGATGAAGTTTTAATGCAATTATCTTAGCATCACCACCTGTTAGTAAAACAATTAAATCACTATAATTATTCAAATATTGCTCAATTTGTGCATTAATAGCGCCTATCATCATCTGGCTTGTACCAACTAACCAACCTTCTTGGGTGTTATTTGTAGTCAAACCTAAAGATAGTTGTTGATCACCGCTAGAAAATTGAGCAAAACTATGTCTTAATGCACTCAAACCAGGCATAATAAGCCCTCCTTGATGTTTGCCATTAGCTAATACTAAGTCAAAAGTCAGCGCAGTACCTGCATCAATAATTAGCAAATTTTGTTTGGAATAACGTTCAATACTAGCTAGCATTGCCAACCAACGGTCAGAGCCCAATGTAGACAGAATTTGATAGCCACATTCTAAAGATTTAAACATACGCTCAATCTTAACAAAATGCGCATTATTAAGCTCGTCTAATATATGACAATCACCCACACAACTAACAAAAATTTTATCTGCTTTTGGTAATTTAGTTATATTGAATTCTTTGATAAGTGCTGAATTAGTTTCATCATTCAAGCGCCATTTGATAGCAGTATTACCAATATCAACTAATAAGCATGGCTCAGACTGGTACATCAAATAAAGCGCCGTTCATTAATAGATGCGCACCAATACTTGCACCATAACCCAGTGCAATCACGCCCGTCCACCTAAGATGTGAGCTAAACGTATAAAGCCCTTTTGATTGGCCCATTAATGCCACACCTGCAGCAGAGCCCACTGAAAACAAACTACCACCCACCCCTATTGTGAGTGTTACTAATAACCATTGACCTAATGACATATCAGGATTCATGCTTAATACTGCAAACATCACTGGGATATTATCGACAATGGCAGACAACACGCCCACCAAAATATTGGCATAAGTTGCCCCTAAAGATAAATACATGATCTCAGAAGTGAGTGCCAAATAACCCATAAAACTTAATCCGCCAACACTTAAAATCACCCCAAAGAAGAATAACAAAGTATCCCACTCTGCATTTGCTACTTTTTTAAACACATCAAATCCATCTTGTTGCAATTTACATTCAGATTTTCTGATAAAGTAAGCAACAATCATAAGATAACTCAAACCCGTCATCATGCCCATTGCTGGTGGTAAATGTAAGAAATTATGAAAACTAACTGCGGTAATAATGGTAATAATAAAGAGAATAACAATAGTAATACCGCCCAATTTAATATCAACTTTACTTTGGCCGCCCGTGGCGGCTACCTCGTTTTTAATAGAAAAATGCATGATAGCGGCTGGCACGATAAAATTAATCAATGATGGTACTAGCAAACTAAAAAATTGCGAAAACTCAACAATGCCCTTTTGCCATACCATAAGCGTGGTAATATCACCAAATGGACTAAACGCACCACCTGCATTGGCAGCCACAACAATATTAATAAAAGCAATGGATACAAAACGTGGGTTACTTGCACCTACTGCTAACACGACTGCACCCATAATAAGTGCTGTGGTTAAATTATCAGCAATTGGCGAGATAAAGAAAGCCAAAAACCCTGTCAGCCAAAAAAGTTGTCTAAAAGTTAAGCCTTTATTAACCAGCCAAACTTTAAGCGCTCTAAATATTTGTCTTTCACGCATGGCCTCAATATAAGTCATTGCCACTAATAAGAATAAAAACAACTCTGAATATTCTAATATATTATGTCTAAGCGCTACTTCAGCAGAATGTGGCAAACCTTGACTGGCGTAGACCCAGCCAATCAACCCCCAAATAACACCTGCCACCAAGATAACAGGTTTGGATTTTTTAAAATGAGTAAATTCTTCCACCATTACCAGAATATAAGCCAACACAAACAACACAAGTGCTATATAACCTACCCAATGACTGGTTAGATCTAAGGTTGTAAGCGGCTCGCTAGTTGCAAAAGCGCTCACGGGTAAAAGTGTTAATAACTTTAATAACTTAATCATTTTTAATCCTTATTAATTTAGCGTCGTTGCATGTAATTTCGCTATCTTGATACTTGACCTCAATCGTTGCTAAATACTCTATTAATTTGCCAGCTGGTTTTACACAACGCACCACAATGCCTGATGCTTTTGCTGATTTTGAGCCAAGTGCAATCAATTTGTCACCCACGTTAAGCACTTGTTCACATTCAAATAACCGCATAAAACGCTTTGGCTTACCTAAGTAATGCAAACGTGCAATCACTTCTTGCCCAGGATAACAGCCCTTTGAAAAACTAACCCCAACTTCATCAATGTCTAAATTTAACTCTTGTGGAACAAATTTTTCACTAGTTATTAGATACACTTCAGGATGTTTCATCACATCAATCGGTGGATTGGTATTTAAAGTGGCTTGTTTTATTTCAACATTTGCCATTAATATAAACGTATTAAGACGCTTTAGTACCTTATTCTGCAAATTATCAGGAAAATTCAAATAAAAATTACCTTTAACTTTGGTAACCCAAAATAAAGCAATTATCTTACCCTGATGCTGACAATAAGCATTTAACTGCCACTCATTCTCTCCAATAGAAGCAATATTATTACTCAACTGTCCTTGCAGAAAACTCTGTGCATCTGCCCCATTTATTTTTAAAGTTACTCTATCTTTCATGGTTTTTTATTTTTTAAATTTAAAACTTAACTGCTCGAATTTTATCAGACAGTTAAGTTTTAAATTTAAAAAATAAAAAACCCTTAGTCTTAAAATAAGACTAAGGGTTTTTAACTTTAACTTAAATTCTTATAAATTTAAGTTAAACTTTTGCAACTTTAAGCTTAGAACTTAACATCAAGTCTAAGACCTGTGTTAGTGGCATTAAAATTTTCAACATCAAAACCAGAAAGCTTAGCAATGTTAACTGTTAAAGTAGCGCCACTTAAAGGACGACTAACAATTAACTCTGAACTTGTTACTTTATCACTAACACCGTAAGTGTCTCTAGTAAATATAGCCTTAACTGTATTACCTGCTAACTTAGTACTAACTGCAACACCTAAGATTTTAGTAAAGTCACCAACATTAGCAACAGCTGTTGCTGTACCACCACGAGCAGCTGTACCAATTAACATAGAACCTAATGGTGCTAAGTTGTTATTAGCAGAACTAATATATATAGCATCGTTTTTGATTTGTGCCACATCCCACTTAAAGTTATTTACTTTACCACCAGCATGAATTAAAGTTGTGTCGTTATTAATATCTGTTTTGTCGTTCCATTGTTCAACTCCAACTGAAATATCGTTAAATGTACCTTTAAGAGTTAAATCTGTAAAGTCTTTAGGATCGTGTACTAAACCAACTGTAATCGGACCAATTTTACCAGAAACACTTATATTAGTTGTATCATGAGCATTACTATTAGAAGCGTCAGCAGTAAACATGCCGAACTTCCAACCACCAACTTCAGTTGATGCAGAAAATGCATTTGCTTTGCTTCTACCTAAAGAGCGTGCACCTAAACCAATTGTATCCCAGTAGTCACCAGCTTTAATACTAACAGGACCTGCTTTTGTTGTAATATATAGACTATCCACATGAAGGCCTTTATTGTTATCCATTTCCGCAGGTAATTCATCTACACGAGTTTGACTACCATTACGAATAACTGCAGTAATTTTAGTATCACCAGCAGCAGAAGAGCCAACTACTTTTAAACGAACGCGTTGGTTATCGTTATTCTTATTCTCATCAAGTGATCCAACTCTTTGTGAAGCAAAAGATATATAAGCATCACCTGTAATTGAAATGTCCGCTGTAGCAGCTACTGACATTGTTGCTGCAACAGCAGCAATTAATAATTGTTTTTTCATTTTTTGTCTCCAAAATTTAAAAGTTATACCAAAAGAAATTTCCAATCTTTTAGCTTTCGTTACTTTGCATTACTACAAAGATGTGATAAATTATACGCATTTGTTTTTAACAGTCAAGTTTTTTTGTAAAAAAGATACAAAAATTGTAAAAATACTACAAAAATATGAATTTTATTTGTCTTAAAGTGCTTTAAATCTTTCTGTAACTAGACTTAAATTCGCTTTGTTAAAAATACAACATTAAGTTAAAACTAAGGAAGTCTTACCCTCCTTAGTTTTAATCTAGGTTACAATTTACCAAAAATCATGCTTAATAAACTAAACGTATCGCTTGCAATATATAATCCAGTTGTTAATAATTCAATACGGGTCAATCTTCTGTCTTGATTAGAAATTGCTTCTGCTGCATTTTTTACCTTTTGCTCGTCTGCACCTTGCTGAAATAAGCTCTTCATAAACTTCGGTTATCATTGTACTCATCTGTCATTTTCTTTAAATCTTTTCATTTAGAATTATAACAAAAAACCGAGGCAAGCTCCGGTTTTTTGTTAGTTCTAAGATTTATTCTAGTGCCATGCAAGCATGGTTAATAACATTGGAATGGATAAAATAACATTAACACTTGATGCCAATGCTGCATTTTTTTTTGCCATTGCAATTTCTTCTGAAGTTGCCTCTTTCATGCCTAAAATCTTTTGCTGATTTGGCCAAATGATGAACCAAACATTAAATGCCATTATGGTGCCCATCCATGTGCCGATACCGATAACTTGATAACCTTGTGCAAAGGTAAATGCGCCAATAATACCGTTCACACCACGAGATTGTAGTACTAATAATATCAAACCTAAAATCCAAGTAGTTACTGCTGCCATGCGAAACCACAATAAAGCACGAGGCGCAATATATTTGCTAATGGCTGCTGGACCAGGACCATCAGTGTCGGTCAGCGCTTGATCCACACCTGGCACTTGAACAAAGTTAAAGTAATAAAGCAAACCAATCCAAACAATACCTGCCAATACATGTAGCCACACACTAAAAGCATAATGCTGATTAATAATGGCATCCATGCCTACCAAATAAACCACAATCGCAGTAGTAATAAAACCAAGCGCTATTTTACACTGAACCAAATTGATACGATTAAACATATTTCTCTCCATAGCTATTAAAGTTGATTATTATAATAAGGTATTTTTCTTGATGTATATTATTTTTTAACCTTTTTATATGTCTGAACTTCCAGAAGTTGAAATCACTAAGCGTGGATTTATCCCTTCAATTATCAGTCAAAAAGTGAATCGAGTAATACTACATCGAGAAAATTTACGTTGGGCTTATACCTAAATACTTGATAACAACATTGGCTAATAAAAAAAATTAATACAATTGAGCGTCGTGGTAAATACTTATTAATTAGATTTGAGGGTTTTAGAGGTACGTTAATTATTCATTTAGGTACGAGTGGCTCAATTAAGATGGTTGATATTAAAACACCGCTACTCAAGAATGAACATTTTGAATTGCAATTTAATAAAAGTATAAATATGCGCTTGAATGACCCGAGGCGTTTTGGTGCAGTACTGTTTTCAAAAGATGGCTCGCACAAATTACTAAATTCATTAGGGATTAAGCCTTTGGAAGCGGCATTTAATGATGGATATTTATATCAAAAATCACGAAATAAACAGCAAAATATCAAGGCCTTTATTATGGATAGAAAAATCGTGGTTGGTGTGGGTAATATCTATGCTTGTGAGAGTTTGTTTATGGCAAATATTAATCCGCAATGTAAAACAGGTGACATAACCTTACAAGATTTTTCTCAAGTTGATGGCAATCTTGAGTATTTCACACAGAATTTGTCTGTGTATGGTTGTGAAAATAAAACATGCCATCTTTGCAAGGGTAAAATAACTAGAATTATACAAAACCAAACGATTCCACATTCTATTGTAAAAAAATGTCAGACTTAGATACGTCACAAGAACTATTTCAAACAAATTGCTCAACCAACTCTGAGCCATTTGCACTGCAAAATTTAGGTAACTATATGACGCCAGAATTTAGTGAAAATTGCATTGTCATTATTGACCCTGGTATGCAAATCCATAATCATGCTTACGCTATTGTACGTTTTGATGATGAGCTATATTTTCGCCAGTACATTGAGCGCGGTTCAAATAAATTTTTAGTCTGTTTAAATATCCAACATGATGACATTGAACTCAAAGAAGGGTTTGAAGTCGTGGGCTGTGTGGTGCAGCAAAAACAGCGCAAACAAAAACCACGGCATTATTACCATCTTAATCCATTTACTAAGGAAATGGATTTTTACGCAAGTGGCAAACTTAAAGATAACAAAGAATAATAACCAAGGAAAAGAAAATACACTTAACATTTAGCATTGTTATGTCATTGTCTATGGTTAATGCCATGTTTTTCATGTTACTTGTCTTAATATTGGCTGGATCGAGTAAACCATTGACAAATGGTTATTTAATTTTACTGTTGCTTAGGTTGTTACCTTTTCACTATTGTATATTTCTCCGCCCATATTTAAAATTATTATTAAATCACTATCCAAATAAGATGCGCTACTCTGCCTGAATTTATACCGTCTCGTTGATAGGAAAAATAATCTTTTTCCTATCAACGGTGCATTGGTTTCCACCACTGATTGTCTTAATCCCTAAATTATTAAGAATAATGTGTGCAGCTTGAAGACCTCTAAATGGTATTTTTCACTTGTTTGAGTGAGTGCTATACTCAATTTTTTATCTTTGGTAATAAATTGTTCAAACACTTCCTTATCTACTTCAAGGTTTTTTGATAGAATTACTGCACCAAAATGTATTAATAAATCATACTCGTTAAACTGGATGATAAACGACCCGATCACGCCGTTTAAAGTTCCTTACCAACCCGCAATGTGAGCAATGCCCGACTTATGCGCCCGATTGATTAAAGGCAAAAATTGGCAAACAATCTGCTCTCATCACCATGTAAACCACACCTTTTTCACAAATAATAACGGTATTCCCTTCACAACCATTAGACTGAACATCTAAGCAAATATTAAAATGCGTTTGATTCAGCCATTTTGGCGTGTTGGATAAGTCAAAATACGGCATCAGTAGTTTACGACTATGAATAACAGTATCAGGAATGTCGCCTATGTGCGTTGCGAGATTAAAATTATCATAATGACCAGCACTCCGCCATCTTCTAGATATCTCGGGGTTGAAAACAACCTAACACCACTTGGAAAGTTTGGCTTAGTTTGCATCAAATTTAACTAATACTTGCAATAAATTTTGCATGTCTTGCGGCAATGGTGCTTTCCATGACATTAATTCACCAGATGTTGGGTGCGTGAGGGTGAGTTTTTTGGCATGAAGGGCATGACGACTGAATTTTTTAAGTGCGTTTTTTAATTGCTCGTCTGCTTTTTTGGGAAAGCGAATTTTACCACCATACATCGGATCAGCAATTAGCGGATATCCAATAAATGATAGGTGTACTCGAATTTGATGAGTGCGTCCTGTTTCTAAAATTGCTTTAACGTGAGTGTGGTGTGCAAAACGCTCAATAACGCGATAATAAGTAAATGCACCTTTGCCGCCCTCAACCACTGCTTGTCTAATTCTATCTTTAGGGTCACGCCCTATTGGTTCATCAACCGTACCGCCAGAAATCATATGACCATAGACAATAGCTGAATATTCTCGTGAAATACTATGGGTTTGTAATCGCTCGGTTAAATACTTTTGTGCATATTCACTGCGTGCAACAACCATCAATCCTGAAGTGTTTTTATCCAAGCGATGAACAATGCCAGCTCGGTCAAGATTGGCTAAAGATGAATCGTAATGTAATAATGCATTAGCAAGTGTTCCTGCCCAATTGCTTGCACCAGGGTGTGTTACTAAGCCTACTGGCTTATTAATAATAATAATCGCTTCATCTTCATACACCACGTCAATGGCAATATCTTCTGCCAACCATGCGTTGGTTTTTTCAATTTTTATTGATAAGACAACCACTTCACCACCTAAGACTTTCTCCTTAGGTTTAAAAGTTTTATGATGAATTAGGGCGTTGCCAGATCCTATCCATTGGGTGATTTTAGCACGTGAATAGTTAGGCAACATTTGCGCCATTGCAGCATCAATACGCTGACCAATGAATCGATTTGGGATAATAATACTTAACAAACTCATAACAATATTAGTACTCATGTGAACATAAAATGGCGTCGCGTAAGAGATTTGAACTCCTGTTACTAGGATGAAATCCTAGGGTCCTCAGCCAGACTAGACGAACGCGACGAAGGTACTTTACTTTAATTGAGAACTTTAGGTAAATAAACTAAATATTTTACAAACAGACAAAAAAAATGGCATGGCTTTTTTCAAAAACCATGCCATTTGTTAATATAGCATCGCCTAGGAGAATCGAACTCCTCTTACCAGAATGAAAGCCTGGGGTCCTAACCGATAGACGAAGGCGACATAACGTTTTCTTTTGCTTATGGTGGAGCTAAGCGGAATCGAACCGCTGACCCCGACACTGCCAGTGTCGTGCTCTCCCAGCTGAGCTATAGCCCCGAAACACCACCAAATTACTGACTTGTCAGCAAAAAATGTAAATTATAATCTCTAAGTTGAATTAGTCAAGACATAATTGGTAAAATAATGACATGGACATACGAACTTTTAAAGAAAAAACTTACACACTAGAAATACTCTACCACATCGGCGCTTTAGAAGACTCCATTCACTTTGTCTTTGACCGTAGCACAAAAACCTGTGCTATTATTGACCCAGCATGGGACGCACCCTTGTTTATTCAGCGAATACATGATAAAGGTTACACGCTCACTGATATTTGGTTAACCCATTGGCACTTTGACCATACCAATGCCGTTGATGAAATTGTAAAAGCGACAGGTGCTAAAATAACAGTGGGTGTTAATGAAGCGCCCTATTTGCAAATTGACAGTCTACCTGAAACAGTTGAAAACAACGACATTGTTTTTATCGGCAATACAGCAGCTAAAATTATCAACACACCAGGACACAGCGCTGGTGGTATTTGTTATTTGTTAGATGGGCATATTATTGCTGGTGATACTTTGTTTGTTTATGGGGCAGGGCATTGTTCATTGCCTGGTGGCAATATTAACGAATTGTTTCATTCCATGCAAAAACTCAAACGTATTGATGATGATGTAATGCTACATTGTGGGCATGACTACGGCGCAAAAGTTAACACAACAATGGGTGAACAAAAACAAGGGAATGCTTTTTTATTGCTTGATAACGAGGCCGATTTTGTTAATTATGTTAACGGTATGCAACAAGGAAAAATCCCTTATCCTAAAGATGCGCTAACTCAAGCAGAAATTAAGGCTATGTTATGAGTATTGAAAAAGGGTCTAAGTTTTAAATTGTTTAAAATGATTGGCTTTTTTGGTGGCTCGTTTGATCCGGTTCATTATGGGCATTTAAAAAACGCCGCTCAGCTTAAAGCTGAGCTTGGATTATCAAAATTATTTTTAATGCCTTGCGCTGAACCTGTACATAAAGAACAACTCAGTTTTAGTGTCAATCAGCGTATGGATATGTTGCACTTGGCCGTTGAAGAATTTAACACGCTCTCAATAGATGCTAGAGAAATTGAGAAAAATAGAGGCTCCTACACCATTGACTCGCTCAAACAGATTCAATCAGAACATCAAAATGATTCTATTTGTTTAATCATGGGGATGGATAGTTTTAACACGCTAAACAGTTGGAAAGAATATCAAAATTTTTACCAAAATTGCCACCTAGTGGTTATTGCTAGATCTGGTGCTTTAATACGTCAAGAAAAATATGGTTTTAAATTAACCAGTGTGATTAATGATTTAACAAAACAAAAGACTGGGTTTGTTTTTTTTGCAAATAATCAAATGCTTGATATTTCTTCAAGCGCTATTCACGGTAAAATAAGCAGCCACGAAAACTTATCTAGGCTATTGCCAGAATCTATTATTGATTATATTAATACCTCATGAATTTAGAACAACAATTAAAGACCGTTACTGATACCATTGAAGAATTAAAAGGTGAAGACATCGTCACCTTAAAAATTTTAGAACAAAATGCTGATATTGAGGCCATTGTTATTGCCACAGGTCGATCCGTTCAACATATGCGCAGTATCGCCAATAATCTTAAAATTGAGGCTAAGCGCCTTAATATGAAAATGTTGGGTATTGAAGGCACTGAGACTGGGCATTGGGTGTTAATAGACTTGGTAGAAGTTGTGGTTCATATTATGACGGAAAAAACCAGAGAATTTTATAAATTAGAAAAACTTTGGTCAGGATTGGAGAACACTTGAATATGCAAACAAACCTAATTGTAATTGATAAAAAAATGCCAAACTGGATACAAACAAGCGTTCATCATTATCAAAAGCAATTAACCTTATCACAGATAATAATACAACAATCAATCGAGGAATTATGAAACTAGAACTAATCAGCTTTAAACTTTGTCCATTTGCGCAGCGCGCCATTATTTTTCTAAATAAACAAAAACTTGATTTTGAATTAAACCACATCAATCCAATGAACCCGCCTGATTGGTTTAAGCAAATTTCCCCAACTGGACAAGTGCCCTTATTAAAAGCAGATGGGAGAATTATCTTTGAGTCTTCCGTGATTATTGAATTTGCTAATGATATTAGCAAAACCAATCTACACCCTAGCAACCCTATTCAAAAAGCTGAAAATCGTTCATGGATTCAATTTTCATCAACCCTATTTGACGATCTATTTGGTGTAGTAACGAGCGATGAGAAAAAATTCCGTATATCAAAAAAATCTTTGTTTGACAAACTGGCCAAAGTTGAAGTTGTTAAAAATAATGCTAAGTTTTTTAATGGTGATAATTTTTCAATCATCGATGCCGCCTTTGCACCAATATTCATGCGCCTAAGCTGGATTAATGAGTTTACCAATAATATTTTATCACTTGATGATTTCAAACATCTAAGTGCATGGAGTAAAGAGCTGTTGCAAGTAGATGTGGTTAAAAGTTCAGTGGTTGAAGGACTGGATGATGCTTATTACTCTAACATTGAAGCGCGTGAAGGTCACCTATCAACCCTACTTATTGACTAAAGCCTTCCAAATGAGTTTAGAGAATGGACAAAACATTTTCAGGTGGACGACCGATAACAACGCCTTTGTTTGTTCTTACAATGGGTCGTTCAATTAATTTTGGGGTTTTGACCATAGCACTAACTAATTGATTTTCAGTTAAAGCTTTATGATCTAGACCCTGTTCTTTGTATTCAGGCTCGTCTTTGCGCATGAGTAATCTGGCTTCAAGGTTCAAATCGGTTAATAATTGCTTGAGTTCGCTACTAGTGGGTGGATTTTCTAAATATTTAATTATTTCAAAATCAACATTTTTTTGTTCTAAAATAGCTAACGTTGTTCTTGATTTAGAACATCTTGGATTGTGATAAATGATTGTACTCATGACTAAATAAATATGACAAAAAATTTCATTATACCCACAAGGCGCACATCTCAATTAGGCAATAAAATTGTCAAATTTGGTTTTATATGCTCGCTATTTTTTGCTTTAAATATTGCTCAGGCAATCAGCATTGATGACATTGTCAAACCTGCTAATGATATGTGGCAAGAGGAGAGAAAAATCAAAGTGCCTGATTTTTCTCTAACCGACCTTAATGGCAATATACATACCAATAAATCTACTCAGGGTAAATACTTAATGGTTAATTTTTGGGCAACTTGGTGTCCGCCTTGCTTAAAAGAAATTCCAACTTTTGTTGAATTCTATGAAAAAAATAAAGATAAGGTTCTTATTCTAGGGCTTGATTATGAGCAAGCTGATAGAGCAGCTATTATTGAATTTACTGATATATCTATGGTTAATTACCCCATCATCCTTTTTGATGATAAAAACGGCGCTCAATTTACAAAATTTGGTGAAGTGTTTGGCATGCCAACGACTTATATTTATGGAGAAAATGGCAATTTGGTTGATTATCACATGGGTGAAATGGATATGCTGGCTTTAGAAAAAGTTATCTCAAAGTAGCCAATCTTTAAAATAGTTGCCGTTATCACGCACCAACCTAGGCACCAAATATCCGCTTAAGTTGTTTTTTAATTGCTGATGTAGTTGAATGGCATAATCATCTTTAACTAAAAAATCTTGCGCGCCCTGCACTTTGTCCAACATGTGTAAATAATAAGGGAATATGCCCAAATCAAATAATTTCAAACAAAGCTCTGTCAGTTCTTCTATTGAATCATTCACACCTTTTAATAATACTGATTGATTGAGCAAGGTAACATCGCTCAGCTTGGTGATCTTTTGTGCAAATTGAGCAGACAACTCTTGTGCATGGTTTGTGTGTAACACCATGACAACATTTAATCTTGATTGGCTAAGCATATCCGCTAATTTGTTAGTTATTCTATTAGGTGTCACAACAGCACTACGCGTGTGAATGCGTAGTGTTTTTATGTGTGCAATATTTGCAATATTATCAATCAATACACTAAGTTTATCGCCACTCAAACTCAGCGGGTCACCGCCACTTAATATCACTTCATTAATTTTTGTATTATTAACAATATAATTTTGTATTTCATTCCAATTACTAACAGCATCGTGTTCAGCATAGTTAAAGTTTTGCCTAAAACAATATTGACAATGAATGGCGCAAACTTGTGAAGCAATTAATAATACTCTATTTGGATATTTATGAATAAGTCCAGCCACAGGGGAATACTTTTCATCTTCTAGTGGCGACAAACTAAAACTTGCGCTTTTTGATAAAACTTTAGCACTGATGACTTGTTTTAGCAAGGGGTCATTTTTATTGTTTTTATCAATCAGTTGTGCAAATTCTAAGGGGATTTTAATGGGAAAAGTTTGGTCTTTAAATGCCTTTGTTTTGAAAAAATCGTTACTTTGATTGGCGCCTTTAAGCGCATATCTTGCATGGTATTGCCAATTATTTTCCATCATGATTAACGCATAAAAAACCCGATAACGGGATTTTTCTTATAAGATTCTTTTAAACATCTAGCAGAAGTTTGTAAAGTTAGTGTCTATGTGCTCTTTGCCATCTTCATAGCCTGATTCCCACTCGTCAGTAATTCTTTGCTCTTCAATTTCAGGATTATTTAAAAAACCTGCAACCCAGCCTTGAATATAATTATCGTTTACGCCCATTTCTTCCATTTTTTTAACGCCTTCATAATAAGTCATTACTGATACTCCTTAATAGTGTTTATAATTTTGTTTACTTACATCAACTCATCTTTCAATTAATATAAGAGAAAGGTAATATTATAACCATTTAATCCCATAAGACAAGAAAAGAAATGAATTTATCTGAAATAACGAATGGCCTAAACGACAAACAATGCCAATCAGTCATACTCAATAATGAAAAAAATGTTTTAATACTAGCAGGTGCAGGCAGTGGCAAGACCAGAGTTCTAACCCGTAGAATTGCCTATTTAATCACACAAAAAAATATTCGCATTAATGCCATTCTAGCGGTTACTTTTACCAATAAAGCTGCTGTTGAAATGCGCGGAAAGTTAAGTATTCTATTAAGGCGTCCTATTCAAAGTATGTGGGTGGGAACATTTCATGGCTTGGCACACCGATTATTGCGCACTCATTATGAAAAAGCTAGGTTGACTTCTGGTTTTCAAATCCTAGATGCACAAGACCAATTTTGCATTGTCAAACGTTTAATGAAAGAAAATAACATTGACGAATCTAAGCTTCCCATTAAAAAAGTGCAATGGTTTATTAACAATCAAAAAGACGAAGGTATTCGCGCACAAAACATTGATCCTGGTTATAACTATTTTGTTAAAAAAAATCTTGAAGTGTTTGAACTTTATGAGGCACACTGTCAAATAAATGACTTAATTGATTTTGCAGAACTACTGATACGTAGTTATGAGTTATTAAAAAATAACACGGATTTGCTTAATCATTATCAAGCGCGCTTTGAGCATATTTTAGTGGATGAGTTTCAAGACACCAATACGGTGCAATATAAATGGATTAAATTATTGTTTAGTGGCAATAATAGAGTATTTTGTGTGGGTGATGACGACCAATCTATTTATAGCTGGCGCGGGGCAAAAATTGAAAATATCACCAAACTATGCACAGATTTTGCTCCCATTGAAACCATCCACTTAGAACAAAATTATCGTTCAACTGGTAATATTCTAAACGCTTCTAACGCCTTAATTGCCCATAACACCAATCGCATGGGCAAATCTCTTTGGACTAATGCTAGCAATGGTGAATTGATTGATATTTATGAAGCACGAACTGAAACAGATGAGGCAGATTATGTCATCAGCAGTATTCAAAAATTGATCACTGATAATGCATCACCTAGTGATTGTGCCATTTTATATCGGTCTAATGCTCAATCTCGCATCTTTGAAGAAGCGCTAATAAAATACAACATTCCTTATATTATCTATGGTGGTTTAAGGTTTTTAGAGCGTGCTGAGATTAAAGATGCTTTAAGCTATCTGCGTTTGATAGAAAATTCAGCTGACAATGTTGCCTTTGAGCGTGTGGTTAATTCTCCAACTCGCGGTATTGGCAATGTAACGGTTGAAAAAATACGCACATTTGCACAAGACAACCACACCAGTCTTTTTCAAGCAGCCATACAAATATCATCCACCCTACCAACTCGTTCTGCCAACGCATTAAATGGATTTACCAAGCTAATTGAGAAAATGATAGATGAGACAAAGTACCTAGGTTTATCTGAAAAAGTAGCCAATTTGCTTAACACATCAGGATTAATGGCGCATTATTCTAATGATAAAACTGATAAAGCTGGTAGCAAGAAAGAAAATCTAAAAGAGTTAATCACCGCAGCGCAACAATATAACCATGAACAAGATAGCGAGATGAATGAAGTGCTAGGATTTATCTCTTTAGCATCGCTAGATTCTAGTGGCGATACCAATGCACTTATTAACCAAAATATACAACTCATGACCATACATTCAGCCAAAGGGCTAGAGTTTCCCTATGTATTTTTGGTGGGCATGGAAGAGGATTTGTTTCCTTCCAGACAAAGCAAGGATGAACCACATTTAATGGATGAAGAAAGACGGTTGTGCTACGTGGGCATGACTCGCGTTATAAAAAAATTATCACTTTCTTATGCCATTAAACGCTTTTTGCACGGAGAATCCTTATACCCTTGTCCTTCACGTTTTTTAGACGAAATTCCAAGTGAATATTTAAATAAAATTAAAGCTAAATTTAGTGCAACAAAACAAAATTATAATGCTGATAATACTTTTAATCAAAATATCACACTCAAATCTGATGGCCAATTATCCATCGGTACTTCAGTTAAACATGCCAAATTTGGATTAGGAACAGTGTTGAACTTCGAAGGTCAAGGTGATTCTGCCAGGATACAAATAAAATTTAAGCAAGTGGGCACAAAATGGCTGATTAGTTCGTATGCAAATTTAGAATTTGTATAAACCCGTCTCGCATAATAAAATTATACTGTAATATCATACAAGTATTACATGTCACACTTAGGAGTACATTATACTATCAGTCAGACTAAATAAAAACACCCAAGTCAAATTAACGAAACTTGCAGAAAATAACCAAACGCCCTAAAAGTTTTTTTGTCAAAGAGGCGCTGAATAGAGCAACCTAGATGATATACTAGGTTGCCATCAAGCACAACAACGTTCACAAGACAAGAATCGCAATCTAATCAGTATAGATGAGTTAGAAAAATCACTTGGTTTATAAACTACTATTTGATGATAAAGTTGTCAAAGAGCTTAAAAGATTGATAAACACCAACAGAAAAAATACTACATGCCATCAGAACCAAACTTACCAATAATTCGAACTTGGGTAAGAGACTGGTAGGTGAGTTATCACCCTACTTTAGAATACGTATAGGCAGTTATCGGGTTATTTACAAGATTAAACACCGAAAAGAGGTTTATCGAAAGTCTTAATTTAAAGTTTTCTTTAAATCATCAATTGAAAAACTTTGCACAGTTTTTTCATCAGTGTAAACAGGTTTCATCCTAGTATGAGAGCCTGAGGATTTTTCAATGGCAATTTGTCTACTGATTACAATATCTAAACAATCAGTTATCATTTTTTGTGTTGCTTGACTAAGCGGGTGCTTTAATCCTGATTGAATGGTCATGGTGTCTCTAGCAACAGCAATAAGGGTTTTTCTGACTGCACCTAGAAGCCTAATTTCAAAATTTTGTGTATTGTCATTATTGTTCATAATAAATCTCTAATGATTGTTAAATGTTGCTGATGGTTGATTTTATCGGATTTAAACCCATAAAAGCCTTGCATTGATTGTAATTTCTCACTCACATCCCAATTCTTGTCAATTATTTGCGTGACCAACTCAGGATGATTGCATATAAGCACCATGTCGCAACCACTATCCAATGATGTTTTTACTCTATCGGTTATATCTTTAATAAAATGTGCACCCTGCATAGATAAATCATCACTAAAAATAACACCCTTAAATTTGAGTTGATTTTGCAAAATATCTTTAATCCACTTAGAGGAGAACCCTGCTGGTTTGTCGTCTACTTGAGTATAAACAACATGAGCAGGCATGAGCGCATCAAGTCCATGATTAATTAACCCCTGAAAGGGTTCCATATCTTGTAATAAATCACTCATTGGCCTGTCATCTGTTGGCAAGTCAAGGTGTGAATCTGCAGTGACAAATCCATGCCCTGGAAAATGCTTACCAACACATTTCATACCTGCTTTGTGCATGCCATTAATTAAACTGTCTGCTAATTTTACAATCACATCAGAGTTAGAATGAAAAGCTCTGTCACCAATCACTTGGGAAGTGTCATAATTAACATCCAACACAGGTGCAAAAGAAAAATCCACACCAATGGTTAACAATTCATACGCCAAGACAAACCCACAAGAAAATGTTTTATCTATCGCTATATTTGGATTTTTATCATACAACGCACCTAACTTTGCCATGGCTGGTAAGTGGGTAAATCCAGTTTGAAAACGTTGCACTCGCCCACCTTCGTGATCAACAGCAATCAACAAGTTTTTATTAACTTGGCGAATGTCTTTAATTAACAAAGTTACTTGTTCAATAGATTTAAAATTACGCCCAAACAAAATAACACCACCAATAGAGGGTTTAATCAATTGTTGTTTTTCTTGTGTGGTCAATGCCAATCCTGACACATCCATCATAATAGGGCCCATTATATAAATAAATGTTTAAATTTTTTGCCAATCCAAAATAGCATAACAAGGCTAGGAATGACCATGAGTACCGTAATGGCAAAAAATACCACCCATTCGCCACCAAAAGCAACGACCCAGCTTCTACCTTCTAACTTATCTACCAACAAGCCGCTGCTACTAGCAAATAAAGTCTTGCCCAAATTACCCATAGAAGACATTAAAGCGTATTGTGTGGCAGTGTAAGTTTTATTAACCAAATAGGAAATGAATGCCACAAATGCCACGGTTGAAAAGGCGGAAGTGAAATTATCTAAAAATATGGTTAATACTAAAAACCCCTTATCTGCCCCAATTATTGCTAAGTAGCCATACATCAAATTAGTCGCTGCCATTGATACGCTACCAATAACCAAGCCCTTAAAAAGTCCAAAACGAATGCTAACAAAACTTGCAATGATTGAGAAAATAATGGTAAAAGTTGAACCTAGAAGTTTTGAATAGGTAGCTATATCAGTCTTAGAAAAACCGATATCATCATAAAAAACCAATGACATTTTTCCAAGAAACGCTTCGCCAATTTTAAAAAACATAATGAACAGTAAAATTAAAATAGCCGTTGCGCCAAAACGGTTAAAGAAATCTTTAAGTGGGCTAAAGAAAGTTTCGCTTAGCCATTGTTCTGGCGTGTCAGTGCTTGTTTGACTTGAATGCGCCTCCTTTGGCATGAGTAGCGTTGTTAGCATAAAGCCTAGCACAAAAAAACTCATGACAAAATACACCATTGACCAATTGTTAGAATAATCTGCTAAGTAGAGTGAGAATGCACCCAAAAAGCCAAAGCCAAACCACCAGCCACTTGTTGAAGCGGCGGCGGCGGCGGCAATTTTTCCATCCTTATTTTCGCTAATTATTTCAATGCGATAAGCATCAATAACAATGTCTTGAGTAGCTGAGGTGATGGCAATTAATAATGCGAGTAGCGACACCCAAACGATACTTATTTTAGGGTCTGTCCATGATATGGCGATGATTAAAAAAAACAATAAGACTTGTAAAAGTAGCAACCAACTGCGTCTAAGACCAAGTGTTTTTAAAAATGGGATTTTAACCCTATCAAGCAATGGCGCCCACAACCAATTGATAGAATAAACGAAAAAAATTGAGCCAAAAAAACCAATTGCCGTGCGTGTTAATCCGGTATCTTTAAGCCATAAAGTCATGGCTGAGCCGATAATCACCCACGGGAAACCACTGGCAACGCCATTTAAAAAGATAAACAACATACGTTTATCCAAATAGATATTTAATATCTTATTCACCTAACATTGCAACCAAGGCATGCCATTATGACGCCAACCATTTAAATTGCCTCGTTGATCATTTTCATCAAGATCCCCTTCAAAGCCACTAACGATATGCGCCACATTAGTAAAGCCATACTCAATTAAGCATTTTCCTGCATCATTTGAACGATAACCACTACGACAAATTAAAATAATCTCACGCTCTAAAAAGTTATTTTTATCGCCAATAAAACGTTTAATAGCGGCAATAAATTCATCCTCATTAGGCTCCCAATCAGGGTCATCAAGCCAAGGTACAAAAATACATTCAACAGGTCTGCCAACAAATTTATTTTCTGCCTCACAACGCACGTCAATCAAAATTGAATTCTGATTGATTTGCAAACGTTCGAAGGCTTTCTTTGGCAGGTATTGTATTAACTGATTCATCGCTCAATTATAGCAATATCTTCCCCTGTGTGAACCCTTTCAAATAATTCAATAATATCTTGATTTCGCATGCGAATACAGCCTTTTGACTTAGGAAGGCCCATCACAAATTCATCGAGTGAGCCGAACCGTGAATATAAATTATAGTGCTCATGCGTATCTTTAATTATGTTCTTCAACCCCATTAAGCCATAAGATTCGAGTTAATATCCAATCTTTATCGGCTTGTTCATTAAATAATTGTTCTGAATAAATCTCACCTGTTGGCATTCTGGCAATAAATACAGTGCCTAATTCTACATTATCGCCAATTCTTTTTACTGATTTTAATCGTCCAGTTGAGGTACAAAATGAACCTTCCGCCTTGCCCATACTGTTGATTAAACTTGAAATTGGATAAGGTTTTTGCAAGACGTTATCTTGATAATAGTCCAAAGTTTAGGTACTGATATTGATGTTTATCATCGAGTGAATAAAGCAATGGATTCTACATGAGCAGTTTGAGGAAACATATCCATCACCCCTGCAGTTTCAAGCGAAAATCCAAACTCAATTAACTTGAGCGTATCGCGTGCTAACGTTGCAGGATTACAGGACACATATACCAACCTTTTAACACCTAATTTAGGCAGTAACTCTACAATTTCAACCGCACCAGATCTAGCTGGGTCAATGAGCGCCTTGTTGTAAGTCTTTCCTCTAAACCACTCAAAATCTGCCACTTCTTTAAATAAATCTGCTTTATAAAAATCAACGTTGGTAATGTTGTTGTTTTGTGCATTATACTTTGCCCTTTCAATCAATCCTAAATCACCTTCAATACCCAACACATGTTTAGCATATCTTGCAATTGGCAAGGTAAAGTTACCCAGACCGCAGAATAAATCAATCACCTCATCAGACTCATTAAGTTCAAGTAATTCTAGTGCCAAATCAACCATTTGTTGGTTAAGTTTAAAGTTCACCTGAACAAAATCAGTGGATAAAAATTCCATGACAATATCATGATTAGAATGTGAATACGTTAGTACAACAGGCTGGTCTAACGGCTTAACACTGTCTAAACCACCACTCTGAGTATAAAAAGTGATGTTCAGTTCTTGGGCACAATCTGCTAATATTTGCTCATCTTTTGCACTTAAAGGCTCAAGGTGTCTTAAAGTAAGCACTGTATTATTCTCAGCAATCGCCACTTCAAACTGTGTAATATTGGACTTAATACTAAGCTTTTCAATACAATCAGCAAGCACTTCAAGATGTTCGCCTATGGACGGATGCAAAACCTCACAGCGACTCATATTGGTGATAAATGAAGATTTTTTTTCTCTAAATCCAACCAATACTTTGTTTTTTTTAGCCACATATCGAATACCTAATCTAGCTTTGCGCCGATAACCCCAACTTTGAACTTGAAGCGGCTCTAGCCAAGCCTTTGGCTCAACTTTTGCCTGACTGGCAAACGCATCTTTTAGCCAATCACCCTTAACCTGTATTTGATCTTCACTAGATAAATGTTGAAACGAACAACCACCGCAAATACCAAATACGTCACATTTAGGTGTGATTCGATTATCCGTAGGCTTTAATATCTGTCTAACATCAGCCTCTTCAAATTTAGCACGTGAAAATGTGCGATTAGCAATCACAAGCTCACCTGGTAATGCCCCGCTCACAAAAATAACCTTATCTTCAAAACGTGCAATCCCTCGCCCTTCATGGGAAAGCGACTCTATGTTTAACTCGTAAGTTTTAGTTTTTGGTTTTCTTCTTCTACCCATAGATGTTTGTATAAATTAATTAAGTCTGATTATCCAATAATTCAACCCAATGTTTAACAGGGATTTTTATCTGTTTTTGCAGATGCATTAAACAGCCAATATTTGCGGTTACAATCATTTGTGGGTTGGTTACTTGTAAATGTTTGAGCTTGTTAGCTCTTAATTGTTGTGATAATTTTGGCTGAAAAATAGAATACGTGCCTGCAGAGCCACAACATAAATGTGAATCAACAACAGGCATTTGCTGATAACCCAGTGAATTCAAAATAGAATCAACCAGTCCACCTAATTGCTGACCATGTTGCAATGTACAAGGCTCATGATAAGAAATATCAACTTTTTCTAAATTAAGCTGGCTTAAATCTTGGTCAGCTAAAAACTCAGCAATATCTTTGGTTTTATTAATAATGAGTTGCGCTTTTTGATAATAAGGGTCTAATGCTTCAAACATAGATGTGTACTCTTTAACCATTAATCCACAACCACTGGCACTAGAAATAATTACCTCAGTCTCAACTTTAAGCCAAGTGTCAATATTTTGCTTGATTTTAGCCAAAGCGTCGTGACTAGCACTTAAATGTTGGTCAATCGCCCCACAACACTGTTTTTGCGGGGTTTCTATAGTTTCATAGCCTAATTTTGCTAAAATATTTTTAATACTGTGGTTAATATTAGGTGCAAGCATAGGCTGCACACAGCCACCTAACAACAAAACTTTGCCTATTTTTACAATGGGTTTAATGGATTTTCCTTTGACTTGAGAATGCCTAAAAATAAACCCAATTGAATTAAATAAAATAGGAGTGGTTAAGAATTGACGAACAAAGTATCGATACACTTTTTGCCAAAGTGGACGTTTTTGCTCTATAAATTCACGCCCAATATCCGTTAATTGAGCGTATTCCACACCTGATGGACAAGTGGTTTCACATGACCTACACGTTAAACAACGATCCAAATGAATAATACTTTGTTTAGAAAAGTGATGATTCTCCAAGGCTGATTTAATCAAATAAATACGCCCACGGGGTGAATCCAATTCATCACCTAATAATTGATAAGTCGGGCAAGTGGCTAGGCAAAATCCACAATGGACACATTTTCTGATAATGTCATTAGCTTTAAGATTTTGAATGTCGATGGTTTGCATTAGTTAAAAATGCCCCTAGGGTCAAACACTTGTTTTAATTTTTGCTCAATTTGTTGGTGCAACTGTGAGGTGATTGCTCGTTTAATGGGCGCTGATAATTGAGTCATATAAGAGATTGGCATGACCTTAAAACTAATTTGTGTAATTATAGCCAACTTGCCTTTTGAGCCAACCAATAAACGTGCCACGTCATAGCCTGCTACATTTTTCATCACCTGAGCACCAAAGTTTAAATATTCTCCAGTGCCATCAATAATTTTCACACCTAATACGCAATCTGATAAATCCTGAGCACCTTGCGCATAAGCAGCACCAATGCTCATATCAGCCGTTTTTATAAAAAACGGTAGCGTTTGGTTATACTTAGCTAATTGAATTTGAATGTCATTAATTTTGGTGCCAGCTTTAATTGTAATGATCAGCTCTTCTGGAAAATATTCAATTACACCTGTATACGCCAACCATTCACTATTAATGTGTAGGTTATTAGTATCTTTAATCAGTTGTTGTAATTGATTAATTCGATTTGACATTAAAAGCGCTCCAATTTAGTATGAGGCAATTTGCCATGATGCACATGCATCGCACCTAATTCTGCACAGCGATGTAATTCTGGCACGGCCTTTCCAGGATTGAGCAAAGATTTAGGGTCAAATACAGCTTTAATTTTGTGAAAAATTGCTAATTCTTTTGCATTGAATTGATGACACATGGCATTTAACTTCTCAACACCCACACCATGTTCCCCTGTGATAGTACCGCCCATATCTACGCTGAGTTTTAAAATTTTGGTACCGAATTCTTCCACTTTTTCTAATTCGCCCTCTATATTTACATCGTACAAAATAAGTGGGTGTAAATTACCATCACCCGCATGGAAAACATTGGCGACTCTGAGTTGGTATTTCTTGCTCAGCTCGTTAATTTTTTCCAACATATCTGCCAAATGTCGCCTTGGAATTGTTCCATCCATACAATAATAATCAGGAGACAATCTACCCACTGCAGGAAAAGCAGACTTACGTCCTTTCCAAAAATTGAGTCGTTCTTCTTCACTTTCAGATACTTTCAAAGTCGATGCACCTGATAAGACTTCTAATACGCTATCAAGTTCTGCTTGCACTTGCGTCTGCGTGCCATCAAGCTCGCAAAGTAATAACGCCTTGGCATCTAGCGGATAACCAACTTTAGCAAACTCTTCAGCCGCTTCAATAGCAAAACTATCCATCATTTCTAACCCAGCAGGAATAATGCCAGCCTTAATAATATCAGCTACTACATTGGCACAATCTCGAACAGAATCAAATCCTGCCATCACCACTCTAGCAAGAACAGGTGTTGGTGTAAGTTTAACTGTAACTTCAGTAATAATATCCAACAAACCCTCTGAACCATTCATCAGTGCCAATAGCCCTAATCCATCATCTTGGCGAGACAGTATTAACTCATCACCATCAATGGTTAGCATTTTAATTGCCTCAACATTATGCACTGTTAATCCATATTTTAAGCAATGCACACCACCAGAATTTTCAGCAACATTTCCGCCAATCGTACAAGCAATTTGGCTTGATGGATCAGGCGCATAATAAAGGCCGTGCTGTCTCACTGCCTCACTAATGGCAATATTCTTTACACCTGGCTCAACCACAGCCAGCTGGTTTTCCACATCAATTGATTTCACTTGATTTAACTTAGACAAACCCAATACAACTGAATTTTCAAGCGGCATCGCCCCACCCGCCAAACCCGTCCCCGCACCCCGTGTTACCACTGGCGTGTTATTGTCCTTACAAATTTTCAATACTTGCTTAATTTGCGCAATATTTTCTGGCAATACTACTGCCAAAGGCTTTTGCCTGTACACACTTAAACCGTCACACTCAAACGGACGAGTGTTTTCCTTGCCCGTAAGGACAATACCCTTAAGTTGTTTTAAAAGTTGCTGTATGACTTCCATTAATCAAATCTGCTTTCTGTTCAAATAAGCAAATTGTTATTAACTATCGGCAATATTTTTATGTTCATTTGATCTTATTGCATATTTGTTGTTTACCTTTCTCCCAGTCCATAGGAAGCTGACTACCGCCTACATATACATATTGTTGTTCGCGTGAATTTAAAACAGACTCATGCCAGTTGGACGATTCAAACGAACTATATTGACACAAGTCATTCCAAAGTACCTCCATAGTAGATAACTTCTCTGCCATTATCATATCTTTATGTGGTATTGTAATCATATTATTTTTCCCAATTAATTGTAAAAATCATTTATATCTTGAGATATCATTGTCTACTTATTCCTATTTTCTGAAGGTGGATTCAATGTTCGCATAATAATCATCTGTAATACCCTCAGATAAAACAAGCGATAATTCATAAATAATTGACATCTGAGCCATTATAATGGTTTTTTTATTTATTTTAATCCTGATAGTGTTATGCAATCATTTAATCCGCCAGTAAGAATACTCATGGGGCCGGGTCCTTCTGATGTACATCCAAGAATTTTATCCGCTATGGCAAGACCTACTATTGGACATCTTGATCCTGCTTTTGTGGGCATGATGGATGAAATCAAGGAGGGCCTAAGAATCATCTTTAAAACTGAAAATGAGTTAACCATGCCTGTATCAGCACCTGGTTCAGCTGGGATGGAAGCTTGCTTTGCCAACTTGGTTGAGCCTGGCGATAAGGTGATTGTTTGTATTAATGGTGTGTTTGGTATGCGCATGAAAGAAAATGTGACTCGTTTGGGAGGCGAGGCAATTACTCTTGAAGATAGTTGGGGCGAGGCAGTTAGTGCTGATAAGTTAGAAGAAACCCTAAAAAACAACCCAGATGTTGTTATTGTTGCTTTTGTACATGCTGAAACCTCAACGGGCGCACAATCTGACGCTAAAGTCTTATGCAAAATTGCACACCAGTATGATTGTATTACTATTGTTGATGCTGTTACTTCTTTAGCTGGCACTGAGTTACGTGTTGATGAATGGGAAATTGATGCGATTTATTCAGGCACACAAAAATGTTTGTCCGCCATGCCAGGTATTTCGCCTATTAGTTTTAGTGAGCGCGCTATTAAAAAACTTAACACACGAAAAACATTGGTTAACAGTTGGTTTTTGGACCTTAACTTAGTGATGGGGTACTGGAGTAAAGGCGCTAAACGCACCTATCATCACACTGCACCTGTTAATACGCTATATGGCTTACACGAGTCATTAGTAATGATATTGGAAGAGGGTGTTGAAAACTCTTGGACACGTCATCAAAGAAACCATGAACTATTAAGAGATGGTTTGGAGGCAATGGGTATTAACTTCTTAGTGAATAAAAAAGACCGTTTGCCACAATTAAATTCTGTGTTTATCCCTGAAGGTGTTGATGACGCACAAGTTCGCTCTACTCTACTTAATGATTACAACCTTGAAATTGGTGCAGGTCTTGGTGCTTATGCTGGCAAAGTTTGGCGTATTGGTTTAATGGGTTATACCTCAAGAAAAGAAAACATCGTTTTATGCCTATCAGCGCTTAAAGAAATTTTAGATAAATAAATATAGTTAACAAATCATGCCAACTGAGCAACTAACGCATCGGTTGAATTAAGTACGTCATCGCCTAAAAAGAAGGGCAATACTTCTTTACTGATATTAAAGAATAAGGGATTTCTATATGAGTTAAGTAGAAAAGAATTGACAATACCAGGAAACTTAACCCAAGAAAAATTCAAAAAGATGGCAGTTCGAAATTATGAGCGCTGGTTTGGTATTGAAAGTGGATCTTACAAACAATATAAACATACCTTAAATGACAAGAGTTTAAATATAACAGCTTTTGATTTACACCAAGCTACAGAACATTACTACTCTTGCCTTTTTTTAGTGCTTATTCAATATAAGTTTTATTCTCACTACAACAATTTGGTTCATGGCAGTCCATCAAAATGAAGTATTAATTGATATCTTCCCACAAGATAACAAGTTTAAGCGTCGTTGACCTCAGTTGCTTAAACAAGCTTCGGAGCACTATAAAATCACAGAAGAAGAATTAAACTATTTAAGTGAAAAAGTGACTTACTTGCAAACTTTAACCAGACGGCTTTGTGAGGAAAAGGTTAAGTCATTTGGTTAACTCATATATCTATCAAATTTTTATGATAATATGATAAATAAACCAAGCGTAGATTATTTTTGTTACTTTATCTTGGCCAATAATTCCTCTTCAGTCTCAACACAATCAGGATCAGATAAGCAACAATCAACTGGGCAGACTTCAACACATTGTGGTTCGTCAAAATGACCTTTGCATTCTGTACACTTATCGCCATCAATTTCATAAATTTCATCACCCATATAAATAGCGTCATTGGGACATTCTGGCTCACAAACATCACAATTAATGCATTCATCTGTAATCAATAAGGACATGGTCTTCTCCTAGTCTATTGTAACAATAAATTTAAACCAAATTTTACCGTGTTGTTGATATCTTTTATATTCAGTTTTTAGGTATCATAATTATTTTTTTATCAATCATATTATTGACATGATATATCGATTACTATTACTATTAACATTGATTATTTCATTACCATCACAAGCCAAATTAGAAGAGGGTTTATACGCCAATTTACACACAAATCAAGGGGATATTACTGTCAAACTTGAGTTTGAAAGAACACCACTAACCGTGATTAATTTTGTGGGTTTAGCGCAAGGCAGAAAGCATTCAAATATTCAAATCGGAAAACTTTTTTATAATGGCTTAAAGTTTCACCGAGTGATTGATAATTTTATGGTTCAAGGGGGTGATCCAAAAGGTAATGGCACTGGTGGTCCAGGTTATCAATTCATGGATGAAATTACCAACCTTAAGCATGATGATGGTGGTATTTTATCTATGGCAAATTCTGGCCCTAATACCAATGGCTCACAATTTTTTATCACTCATAAAGCCACACCTTGGCTAGATGGCAAGCATACTGTCTTTGGTCGTGTTGTGAAAGGTATGAGTGTGGTTAATCGCATTAAACAAGACGATTTTATTCGCAAAGTTAACATTATTCGTATTGGCGACAAGGCGAAAAACTTTCAAACTGATGAGGTGGCATTCCAAGCAACTAATGCCAAACTGATGAAAGCAGGGCATTTTGTTGAAATAAATCAAACAGATAAAGGCAATCAACCAAGAAAGGAGATTTGGTTAAGGTGAGCCTATCCATTGATTTGAATGATGGCACAAACATGTCTGTTTATCGCAGGTTCTGGCACTATTATCAAACTTATTGATGATGAAGTACTGCAAATGACACCCGGTGAAAAACGCATCATCATCGCCCTTTTTAACCAAATTTATGGCAACAGTAAGCGTGACAATCTTTTGCAAGATGCTATTTTAATTTTTAAGTTAGAATTATTACCAATTAACGACATTCACTAAGTTTTATGTTTTTAGAATTAATCAACTTTCTTGCTCAGTTTGATGCTGGATTTAGTGTTTTAAACTACCTAACTGTTCGTGCTGTACTTTCCATGCTAAGTGCGTTGTTTATTAGTCTTGCTTTAGGGCGTGTTTTTATCAATCGATTACAACAATACCAAATTGGCCAAGTGATTAGGACTGACGGTCCTGAATCACACTTAATCAAAGCAGGTACACCAACCATGGGTGGCATACTAATCTTATTTGCATTTATGATTAGTGTTTTAATTTGGGGCGATTGGTCTAATATCTATCTATGGATTGTTATTGTCACTTCTATTATATTTGGCGCTATTGGTTTTACGGATGATTATCTCAAAATTAAAAACAAATCATCAAATGGTTTAAGTTCTTCAATAAAATTTCTAACTCAATCGTTGGGTGCTGTTGTGATTAGCACTTGGATTGTGCTAATTTCTCAAGATTCTATTCAAACACAATTACTTATCCCATTTTTAAAAGACGTAGCATTGCCATTAGGCATTGTTGGTTCTTTAATATTGTCATATTTTGTGATTGTTGGTAGTTCTAATGCGGTTAATTTGACTGATGGTTTAGATGGCCTTGCTATTATGCCAGTTGTGCTCATATCAGGTGCATTGGCTGTTCTTGCCTATCTCACTGGTCACTATAATTCTTCAAGTTACCCTAATATACCATTCATACCAGACGCTGGCGAATTATTTGTTGTTTGTGTAGCACTTATTGGTGCTGGATTGGGGTTTTTATGGTTTAACACTTATCCTGCTGAAATTTTTATGGGTGATATAGGCTCGTTGTCTTTAGGTGCGATTTTGGCGGTGATTGCCATCTTAATTCGCCAAGAAATTTTACTGTTTATTATGGGTGGTGTTTTTGTAGCTGAAACTTTGTCTGTCATTATTCAAGTTGCTTGGTATAAACGCACTAAACAGCGTATTTTTTTAATGGCCCCCCTGCATCATCATTTCGAGAAAAAAGGCATGTCTGAGTCAAAAATTATTGTACGCTTTTGGATGGTTACTTTAATTTTAGTGCTGGTTAGTTTAGCATCAATTAAAATACGCTAATTATGGGTATATTGGATAAATGGGATGAGCGTTACCTATCACTAGCAAAAGAAGTGTCTACTTGGTCAAAAGATCCTTCTACACAAGTAGGTGCAGTTACCATTGGTCGTAAAAAAGAGGTACTTTCTCAGGGGTTTAATGGCTTTCCACGAGGCATTCATGATACCGATGAGCGCTATAATGACAGAGAAGCCAAATACAAATTTGTGGTTCATGCAGAAATGAATGCCATTTATAATGCCACTTATTCTGGCACTTCACTTGACGGGGCAACTTTATATGTTTACGGATTGCCTATTTGCTCAGAATGCGCCAAAGGCATCATTCAAGTTAGCATCAAAAGAGTGGTGATAGAAAAATCAAAAGAATTAGACAATTGGAATCAAAGTGTGGAGTTTTCACAAGAAATGTTTACCGAAGCAGGTGTTGAACTGGTAATTAAAGACTAATGAATGAGATATCCAAACGTCGTACTTTTGCCATTATTTCTCACCCTGATGCTGGCAAAACTACTGTTACTGAAAAGTTGCTGTTATATGCAGGTGCGATTAGAACAGCAGGCAGTGTAAAAGCAAGAAAAGCCAACACACATGCAACGAGTGACTGGATGGAGATGGAAAAAGAAAGAGGAATTTCCATCACCTCCTCCATCATGCAATTTGAATATGAGAATCATGTGATTAACTTATTAGACACACCAGGGCATGAGGACTTTTCTGAAGATACTTATCGCACCCTTACAGCAGTAGATTCAGCACTTATGGTGATTGACGTTGCTAAAGGCGTAGAAATGCGAACTATTAAGCTTATGGAAGTGTGTCGTTTGCGTGACACGCCAATTCTAACTTTTATCAATAAGTTAGATCGTGAAGGCAAAGAACCAATTGATTTACTAGATGAAGTAGAAACCGTGCTTAATATCGAATGTGCACCCATTACTTGGCCAATTGGTATAGGCAAACGTTTCAAAGGGGTTGTTCATCTACTTGAAAATCAGGTTTATTTATTTGAGACTGGAAAGAATTCTGAGGTTGGTGAAAATATTATTATTGATGGGGTTGACAACCCTCAGCTTGATGAAATTTTAGGCGTGGATGTCGTCCTTGAAATGCGTGAAGAGGTTGAACTTATTCGTGAAACAACCACACCCTTTAGTTTAGATGAGTTTTTAGCTGGTAAACAAACTCCAGTATTTTTTGGCTCAGCCATTTCAAACTTTGGTATTCAAAATCTGCTTGATGGCTTTATCCAATACGCACCTACACCACAAAACAGAGAGTCTGATATTCGCGAAGTAGCGCCAGATGAAATCAAATTAACCGGTTTTATCTTTAAAATTCAAGCTAATATGGATCCAAAACACCATGATCGTCTTGCTTTTATGCGTATCGTTAGTGGACAGTACAAAAAAGGTATGAAAGCCCTGCAAATATCAACCAATAAACAAATCAAAATTAGTAATGCGGTGACTTTTATGTCGCGCGAACGTGCCTCAACAGAGGTGGCTTACGCTGGCGATGTGATTGGTATTCATAACCATGGTGGTATTAGTATTGGCGATACCTTTACTCAAGGCGAAAAACTCACTTTTCAGGGTATTCCAAACTTTGCACCAGAGCTTTTCCGTCGTGCTCAACTTAAAGATCCACTCAAAGCTAAAGCTTTACAAAAAGGCTTAAACCAACTTTCAGAAGAAGGAGCAACCCAAGTATTTCGTCCAATTATCAACTCATCGCAGATTCTAGGTGCTGTTGGTATTTTGCAATTTGATGTAGTTGCACATCGCTTAAAATATGAATACGGTGTTGATTGTCAATTTGAAGCCATCAATATTGCAACGGCGCGCTGGGTGACAGGCAGTGAGAAAGACATCGAGCAGCTTAAAATCAAAGCAGGTAATAATGTTGCTATTGATGCAAAAGGCATACTCACTTATCTTGCGCCATCTGGTGTCAACTTACAATTAACCATAAAACGCCACCCTAACTTGGTTTTTTCAGCAACCCGTGAGCATTAACTAAAAAATTTGATTGAACAATATAAGGTGTTCAATTATCACGCTATTTACCCTTAAATCCTCTTGCCAAACATCCTTTTTAAAGTGCTGTCTTTGTCCATAAAATGATGTTTAATAGCGCCTATTAAATGTAGAAAAATAGCAATAATCATAGTCCAGCCAGAATTGACATGAGTGCTGTGCATAAAACCAGCAAGAACGGCATTATGTGCAATTGCTTTTTTAGCCACTGGGTCAAAATTAGTGGCAACAATTTCCAAGCCAAATACTGAAACGCCATGACCGCCTGTACCCGACATAATAAATCCTGAAATTGGCATAACAATCATTGCAATGATTAATACCCAATGTACAATTTTTGATAAATTATGTTCGATTTTTGTGTAATTAGCTACAGGTTGTAACCAACCATTAACAAAACGCCAATAAACTCTAATCACAATCACAGCAAAAATCAAAACACCGATTGACTTATGAATAGAATAAAGTGCAAATACTTCATTCTCGCTCATATAAACCCCTATGACTGCTAAAGTAATGATTACTAAACCAACCACCCAATGCAACAGCACTGTCAAACCAGATAATTTCTGTTCCGTATCTTTATTTATCATAATATTTACTTTTCATCCTTAAATAAATTAAAATTTACCTCTGCAAGGTTGGTGTTACCGAATAAACTATTCATTAAACCTGTGCCAGAAAAGTTTGCACGACTAAAATTCGCTTCTCGAAAACCACAAGAACTGGAAATGTAGTAGTCAAACTCTTTTCCTGTTATCTTTTTTCCAAGCAAAGATACATTGGCGAACTCTTGATTGTAGGATTCTTCTTCATATAGTAATAATACTTTCCAAAAACCTTCAATATGCTTAAATTTAATCAGGTGTGTTTGGTTTTATCAAAAAAAAGTGTTCTTATTATTTTGTGTCATTTTCACTTTTGACTTTCTCATCTTCTGTCTCAGCAATTTTTACAATAGAGACTAATTTTTCATTTTTAACGATATTAATCAAGATTACGCCTTGAGTATTACGACCAATGATAGAAACATCAGCCGCTCTAGCACGAACTAAAGTGCCTTTGTTGGAAATTAACATCATCTCATCTTCATCAGTTACCTGAATGGCGCCAACAACTTTGCCATTTCTATCTGAAGTTTTAATGGAAATAACACCTGAGCCACCTCGTGCTTGAGTACGATACTCATCAAGCTGCGTACGCTTGCCAAAGCCTTTTTCAGTTGCTGTCAGAACTGGAGTGTCTTGATTAGCAACAATAAGAGATACCACTTTATCAGCATCTGCTAATTTAATGCCACGTACGCCAATGGCTGTACGTCCTACGACACGCACATCTGATTCTTTGAATCGAATGGACTTACCATTAGCTGAAAATAGCATAATATCATGCTCACCTGAGGTAATTTCTACACCAACAAGCTGGTCGTTACCTCTTAATTCGATGGCAATAATACCACCTTTGCGTGGTCTTGAAAAGTTAGTAAGTGCTGTTTTTTTACACGTGCCACTACTAGTTACCATAAAGACAAAATGATTTTCATCAAATTCTGAGACTGGTAAAATAGCGTTAATGACCTCTTCTTTTTCTAGTGGTAATAAGTTAACAATCGGCTTGCCACGCGCTATGCGTGTTGCCATTGGTAACTCATAAACCTTAAGCCAGTGCACTCTTCCTAAGGATGAGAAGCACAAAACTGTATCGTGAGAATTGGCGATAAACAGTTGATCAACAAAATCTTCATCTTTTACTTTAGTGGCTGCTTTGCCTTTACCACCACGACGCTGTGCTTGATAATCACTTAAAGACTGCGCTTTCACGTAACCACTATGAGACAAAGTGACCATACGCTCTTCTTGAGCAATTAAATCCTCAAGCGTTAAATCAATTTTGTGTTCTAAGATTTGCGTCATACGGGCATTAGCATAGTTACTTTGAATGTCCATTAACTCTTCACGGATAACTTTCATGAGTCTTTTAGGAGTTTGTAAAATATCTAGCAGATATTTAACGCGCTCTAATAGTTCATTAAATTCATCAAAAATCTTGTCTTTTTCAAGCCCTGTTAAGCGATGAAGTTTTAAATCTAAGATGGCTTGCGCTTGTTTTTGTGATAATTGATAATCGCCATTCATTTGTAAACCTAACTCTTTTGGTAAATCTTCTGGCTTGAACATCGCCATGTCACGATCGCCAATCAATTCTCTAATCACTGAACCTTGCCAAGTTTTAGCCATTAATGCTGTTTTTGCGTCTGCTGGGTTTGAAGCAGATTTAATCAACTTAATAATGCCATCAATGTTATGTAATGCAATTGATAAACCTTCTAACAAGTGTGCGCGATTTCTAGCTTTGTTTAAATCAAAAATAGAGCGACGAGTCACTACATCACGTCTATGAGCGATGAACGCCTCTAGGATGCCTTTTAGTGTCATTAACTTTGGCATACCCTTGTCAATCGCTACCATATTAATACCGAATACAGTTTGCATTTCAGTCAGCTTATACAAATTATTAAGTATCACTTCTGGCACTTCGCCACGACGCAATTCAATTACCATGCGCATACCATCTTTATCAGACTCATCACGAAGTCCAGTGATACCATTAATACGCTTATCTTTAACAAGTTCTGCAATTTTACCTATCAATTTGGCTTTATTAACTTGATAGGGGAGTTCGGTCACAACAATACTTTGCTTGTCTTCGCTTTCAATATGAGATACTGAACGCAAGTAAATTTTACCTTTGCCAGTCTTATAGGTTTGACGAATGTCACTTACACCATTAATAATACCTGCTGTTGGAAAATCTGGACCTGGCATGATTTCCAACAATTCATCAATAGTAATGTCTTCATTATCAATGGTTTTCAAACAAGCCTCAATCACTTCACCCAAATTATGAGGCGGAATGTTAGTCGCCATACCGACTGCAATACCTGATGAGCCATTGACTAAAAGGTTAGGTATACGCGCTGGTAACACTACAGGCTCTGATTCTGAGCCGTCATAATTATCAATAAAGTCAACGGTATCTTTTTCTAGATCTCGCAATAACTCATGCGAAAGTTTGGTCATTCGAATCTCTGTATAGCGCATGGCAGCAGCTGAATCACCGTCAACTGAGCCAAAGTTACCTTGGCCATCAATTAAAATATTGCGCATTGAAAATGGTTGCGCCATACGTACAATAGTGTCATACACAGCAGTATCACCATGTGGATGATACTTACCAATCACATCACCAACAATACGCGCTGATTTTTTATAAGATTTATTATAATCATTACCCAAGACCTCCATGGCGTAAAGTACGCGACGATGCACAGGCTTAAGTCCGTCTCGAACATCAGGCAATGCACGCCCAACAATAACACTCATTGCATATTCCAAATAGGAATTACGCATCTCATCTTCAATGGAAACTACTGGTAAATTTAGCTTGAAATGAGTGGGATATTCAGTATGTTCAGACATGATAAAAAGACTTGATTTAAACTACCCTTTATTTTACCTAATTTGAGTGCAAGTATTGATTTTATTTCAAGCTAAAACCCCGCCTTGTGATAAATCTTCCATGAAGAAGTAAGGCTTTTTTTTAGTGTAAAATTGCGTGCTCAGTTTTGGACTGATGATGCTAGTATTTTAAGCAGATTTTCAGTATCTTGCCAGCCAAGACAAGCGTCGGTAATGCTAATGCCGTATTCTAACGATTTTAACTCATCTACCGCTTGAGCACCTTCATTGATGTTAGACTCAATCATCACCCCAAAAATCTTATCTAAGCCTAAACTCACTTGCTTGGCAATTTCATCACCCACTAACAATTGGTTTTTAAAATTTTTCTCACTATTAGCATGGGAAAAATCAACCATAACTCTACCTAACAAACCATCTTTTATTAATTTCTTAGCAGCATTGTCAACATTTTCTTTGCTATAGTTAGGTCCATCGGTAGCACCACGAAGGATAATATGGCAATTTGGATTGCCAGTTGTGGTATAACGATTTGCCACGCCTCTTTTGCTAATCGACCAAAACATGTGTGAATTGGAAGCCGATACAATTGCATCAATGGCAATTTGGATGTTACCGTTTGTGCCATTTTTAAAACCCACTGGACAAGACAGGCCAGATGCCAATTCTCGGTGCGTTTGGCTTTCGGTTGTTCGCGCACCAATTGCTCCCCATGAAATCAAATCAGAGATGTATTGTGGAGTGATTAAATCAAGATATTCTGTTGCACTTGGCATGCCCATTTTTGACAAATCTAACAATAAACTTCGAGCCAAATCAAAGCCTTTCTCCATATCAAAA
This sequence comes from Candidatus Ruthia sp. Cpac_8_S14, assembly GCA_021730205.1. Taxonomy (GTDB): domain Bacteria; phylum Pseudomonadota; class Gammaproteobacteria; order PS1; family Pseudothioglobaceae; genus Ruthia. The sequence continues at coordinate 721,474 of CP072533.1, forward strand.
CTGCTATCTAAATCAGGGTCATAAATAAGCCCTTTCCAACCAATTGTGGTGCGTGGTTTTTCAAAATAAACACGCATAACAATAAATAAATCTTGGTCTAATTCTTGTTTTATTTTTAACAATCGTTGCGCATAGTCTTTAGCAGCTTTTGGATCATGAATGGAACAAGGCCCAACCACAACTAATAAACGTTTATCCTTGCCGGAGATGATATCGGCAATAGTTTTTCTTGAGCGAATAATAAAATCAGACTGTGGTTTTTTGACTGGGTATTTTTTAATAAAGCCTATTGGTGGAGTAATGGATTCTGCCTTGGTGATGCGAATGTTACTAATTTTATTTAAGATTTTTTTTAGCATTTTTGATTTTCAATAAGTGCATAAGCTGAATGGTTATGAATCGATTCAAAATTTTCCGATTCAAGACGGTAATAACTAATTCTATCATCTGCATTTAAATCGACTGCAATATCACGTACTAAGTCCTCAACAAATGCAGGATTATTATACGCTCTTTCAGTCACCATTTTTTCATCATCGCGTTTAAGAATGGCATAAAGTTCGCATGAAGCTTTACGTTCAGCCAAATCAATCAAATCTTCAATATACAAAGTTTTGCCTTTGGCTGCTTTAGCCTTAATAGTAATGTGCGAGCGTTGATTATGCGCCCCATATTTAGAAATACTTTTTGAACAAGGACATAGACTAGTCACGGGTACCACAACTTTCATCACCACTTGTGCCCCACTTTTATTTAGTGTACCATATAGAGCCACTTGATAGTCCATCATTGACTCAACGCCTGAAGATGGGGCTTTTTTCTTCCTAAAGAAAGGAAAATTAAGCGTGATGTGTACAATATCTGATTTAAGTCTTTCTCTTACTTTATCAACAATTTTATCGAAATTATGCGCACTAAACTCACAAGGGCCTTCATGTAAAATTTCAATAAAGCGTGACATATGCGTACCTTTAACATGCTCGGGTAAGGACACTGTCATGGTAAAAATACCTATTGTAGGTATTTTATTACCATCACAATCAATATAAGTAATAGGATAAGTAATGTCTTTGATGCCTACTTTATCAATGATAATTCGACGAGTATCAGCACTATTTTGTGTATCAGGTAAATGAGTCGCGCTCATAAGTCTCCTTGGGAATAAGTTACAGATGCTCTAGGTGTTTCCCAAATAGTCGCTTCCTTAACTTTGATATCATTAGTATTAATTAGTTGATCCCATTTCATCAAAAAGATACTTGACAATATTTTCTGCAGTAGGGCAGTAGGATTGAGTTTATCAAAAGGCACTATCTCATTCAAATATTGATAATCTAGAAGTTTTACAACAAAGTTAGTTTGTTTTTTAATTTCTCGAAAATCAACAGTAATGCCATTACTATTTAATTTTCTAGCAGCAACTATCATTTCAACTTGTCAATTATGACCATGCAGGCGTGAAAAATCACTGGATACTCCACTCCTTCCTGAGTGGATGGACTGATGCGAAATCGGTAACAATTTTTAGGACGAACATTTTCGGAAAAATTGGTAAAAATAAAATTGGTAAAAATGTTGATTATACCTATGACCTACTAAAAATTACACCTCGAATTAATGGGTAGATTATTGGCTTATTTAAAATATTTTGATTTAATCAATTGCCTCAATGGAAGAAACCTTTTGATAGCCTTTAGGCAAAAGATTACCACGACACGCTCTGGCACCTGTATAATTGCTTAAATCTTGGAACTTGATGGTTAAATGACGTTTGCCTGCAATGACTTTTAAATGTTGGGTCTCTAGCAAAATACAAACACTCATTACAAACTTTTGTCTAGTCTTAACATCTTTGGTGGGGCTCTGAATAAGCTTGTTGCCTTTACCTTTGGATAATATTGGCAATTCAGATATTGGAAACACCAATAAACGCCCACGATTTGTTGCCAGTGCAATAAACTGATTATCCAAATCATCCACATTAATAGTTTTCATCACTTGTGCACCTTTAGGTAACGAAAGAAATGCTTTTCCTGCTTGTCTTGAAGATAGCAAATCACCAATAGTGGCAATAAAACCATACCCTGCATCAGAAGCCAATAAGATATTCTGACTCGTCTTACCCATCACTACATCGACAAATCGCGCCTCTGAAGGCGGATTTAGTTTGCCTGTTAATGGCTCGCCCTGCCCTCGCGCACTGGGCAATGAATTAGCCAGTAGTGAATATGACCTACCTGTTGAGTCAATAAAAATTACAGGTTTGTTGCTTTTGCCTTTCACACTGGTTAAATAACCGTCGCCTGCTTTATAATTAAGTGTTGTTGGGTCAATATCATGACCTTTAGCACTGCGCACCCAGCCCTTATCGCTAAGCACGACGGTGACATTTTCAGTAGGTACCAAATCATCCTCACTAAAGGCTTGAGCAGTATTTACATTGCTTTTAATGTTAGATCTACGCTCATCACCAAAATCTTTAATAATAGCTTTTAGTTCTTTTTTAATCAAGGTTTTAAGACGCAAGTCACTTGAAAGTAACAGCCCTAATTTTTCTTTCTCTAATGCTAATTCTTGTTGTTCAGCTTGAATTTTAACCTTTTCTAATTTTGCAAGATGACGCAATTTTAGCTCTAAAATTGCTTCTGCTTGAATATCACTCAATTTAAAATGATCAATCAATACTGGCTTAGGCTTATCGTGCTCACGAATAATGGCAATCACTCCATCAATCTTTAAAAAAGCAATGAATAGGCCTTCTAAAATATGCAAACGCGCAAGAACTTTATCAAGGCAATAGGTTAAGCGATTAGTCACAACCTGCATTCTATAACTTGACCATTCTTTAAGCATCGGAATGAGTGGCAGAACGTTTGGTTTGCCGTTCAAACCAATCACATTCATATTAACGCGGTAGCTTTTTTCAAGCTCAGTTGTGGCAAATAAATGTAGCATTAATGCATCCGCATCAACCCGATTAGAACGTGGAACAATAACAATACGTGTTGGGTTTTCATGATCCGACTCATCTCGAATATCACCCACCAAAGGTAGTTTTTTCGCGCGTATTTGCGCTGCAATTTGGGTGATTACCTTGGCACCAGAAGTTTGAAAAGGCAATGCTTCAATCACAACACTGCCTTTTTCTTTTTGATAAATAGCACGCATCTTAACTGACCCATGACCTGTTTCATAAATTTGCCTAAGATCTGCAGGTGAAGACACAATATCAGCATCGGTGGGGTAGTCAGGTGCTCGAATAATTTGCATGATATCGTCTAAACCTATAGATGGCTTGTCCAATAGTGCAATACAAGCACTCACCACTTCGGTTAAATTATGCGGTGGTACATCAGTCGCCATACCCACAGCAATACCCGAGGTACCATTTAGCAATAAGTTGGGTACTTGTGCAGGCAGATTTTTAGGCTCTTGAAGCGAGCTGTCAAAATTATCCACCCAATTAACTGTACCTTGATTAATTTCACTGAGCAATAAATCTGCATAACAAGAAAGTTTACTTTCGGTATAACGCATCGCTGCAAATGATTTAGGATCATCTGGTGCACCCCAATTTCCTTGCCCGTCAATAAATGGATAACGATAAGAAAATGGCTGTGCCATCAATACCATCGCCTCATAGCAAGCACTATCACCATGTGGATGGAATTTACCAAGCACATCGCCCACCGTACGGGCTGATTTTTTAAACTTTGCTGTAGATTTCAAACCAAGTTCACTCATCGCATAAACAATACGCCTTTGTACTGGCTTTAGACCATCACCAACAAAAGGCAATGCGCGATCAAGAATAACGTACATTGAATAATCAAGATAAGCACGCTCACTAAACTCGGCGACACTTTGTTGTTCAAGACTAGTCTGATTCATTTAATAACGCTAAGGATGGCTAGAATTAGCCTGTATTTTAATTCAACTCTTGATAGTATAAACAAGTGTTTATAGTTAGCGCACTATTATTGGCAAGATCAAAGACAATGGACATCTAGTTATTTTAAGACTATTATGCTTATTTAGTCTATAGACGTACACTTGAAGGGAGTAAATAGATGAATATATTAAATTAGTCACACCAATAATCATACTTGTAATTGAACTTTACAATGTCATCCATAGTCTTGGCCAAAGAATATTGTGATTAAATTTTCTCACGTTACCACCGAAGCCACTCCTAAAGGCAAAGGCGCAATGCTTTTTTAATGGTGAATAAGCGTTTAAATGGCAAAGTGCGTATTGAAGTCTATTCAAGTTCACAATTATATGGCAATAAGGCAGTGCTTAAAGCACTACTACTAAACGATGTGCAAGTTGGCAGTGCCTTCACTGTCTAATATTTAGTAAATACACCAAAAAAATAGGCACTGTTTGATTTGCCTTTCTTGTTTAAAAATGCACAAAGTTTAAAATTTAGCATCATGAATTCTGATGTACTCAAAGCACAATTCGAAGCCATTTGATGCAAACCCACAAAAGATGTTGTCTCCTTCCGAAGTTTACAACGCTTTGGCAACAGGTGTTATTGATGGTCAAGAAAACACTTGCTCAAATATTCAATCAAAAAAATTCTTTGAGATGCAAAAAGACACAACCGTATCTGACCATGATGTTTTAGAATACGCCTTAGTAACCAATAAACGTTTTTGGAGCTCTTTGCCTGACGATATTCGCCTTGAACTAGAAAAAATCATCTTACCTCCTAATTTTGCACTGATGTTTTATCGGCTTGTGGAAGTTATGATTAATATTATTAAAGACAAAACCCTGCTCATGCACTTTGCTGATTCGCACACTAATGATTACCAAGAGTAGTCAAAAAAATAATGGTAATTTTTTTGTCTTATTTTTTCATGCTTCTTGGTCTAATGATATTAGGCGTGTCTATGGATTTTTCCCTAGATTTATCTAGCGTTAATGCGATTTTATTATTTGGAAATAAATCTCTAGCCTCTCTTGCTGGGCATATATTTGACTCAATGGAGCACTATACTTTAATGATCATTCCGTTTTTTATATTAGCGTCCTCCTTTTTGTCAAAAGGTAGCGCGGCACAATGCTTGGTTGACTTTGCGATTGATAGTATTGGCTGTGGATTAAAGATGGCTTGCCAATGGCGTCAGTACTAGCTTGTATGATGTTTGCTGCTGTATCAGGCTCATCACCTGCCACTGTTATTGCTATTAGCTCTACATGTTATTGCTGGCATGCTTAAAGAAGGTTACCCGCAATCTTATGCTGCGGGCGTTATTAGCTCTGCTGGCACCATAGGGCATCTTAATTCCGCCTTCAATTGTTATAGTGGTTTATGCAACTGCTATTGAAGTATCGGTGTTAACTTAATATTACTCATCGCAGATAATTTTATGGAACCATCAGCAGTACTACTCATCATGGCGTCCATCTTGTTTCCAATAGCAATAGAACTTGGTATTATTATGATTGTTAATATGGAAATTAACATGCTAACCCCGCCTGTAGAGCTTAACTTATTTGTTACCCCAAGCCCATTACAGGCATGTCTTTAATAAGCGTCATTAAATCAACACTACCATGGTTGTTATTGATGCTACTATTCCTAATGATGATTATCTTTGTTTCATAAATATCCATCTATTTACCCGCCTTGCTAATGGGTCCAGAAATCATAGGCGGTTAGTCAATGTAATCTTGAAAGGTGTGAAATATTTTCTGTTACATCAATAGCAAACAACACAATCACACTATTTAAGAAATAGGGTGAGTTTCTAAACTTTTCATTTAGATAAAAGAACCCAAACTAAAACTATCCGTTAACAACTTTTTTTACTATAAAGCCAGATTTTTTAAATTGTTTTAAATAAAAGTAGATTAAAGTGGTATAAAATTTTCTTTAAAAGTTAAATTTAAAAGAGATGTTTGCGTGAAAAAAATTAAATTGAAATTTGTGCTTAGTGTGTTTCTATCTGCATTTTCTCTAAGTGTTCTAGCTCTGATAGGCGCACAACAAAGCCAAATAAACAATACCAAATCATTTCTAATTATCACTATTGTGGCTTTAATATTAGATGTCATAACTTATATGCAAAAATATCAGCAACATCGCTAATGTTCAGAGGGGTGCACAATTTAGGCGTTGACACCAAGGGAAGGGTAAGAATACCAACACGCCACCAAGCGAAAATTGATGAAATTTGTTCAGGCAAGGTGGTGCTGAGTATTCATCCAAATAATGAATGTTTGTTGTTATATCTTTCGAAAGTTTGGCAAATATTGGAAGAAAAGATCAGTGCTTTGCCTTCGTTAAATATTCACACAAAACGGCTAAAACGCAAACTCATTGCTCATGTTACTGATTATAAGTTGGAGAAGGTAGTGCGCATTCTAATTCCTTCAATACTTAAACATTATGCCCATATAGATAAGAAAATTATCATGAGTAGTCAAGGGCATAACTTTGAATTGTAGGATGAGAATACTTGGCATAAATAATTTGATAGTCTTGACACACTCAGTAAACAAATCCAAATCCCAATAGAAATTGCCCAATTATTGCTATGATGCCTTCTAATCACCATCAATCTGTGATGTTTAATGAATCAATTGATTCACTTAATATAAAAACTGATGGTATTTATATTGATGCAACTTTTGGTCGTGGCGGTCATGCCCAGGGCATACTAAATAAATTAGGCGAGCAAGGAAAATTAATTTCCTTTGACCAAGATATTAGTGCGATTGAATGCGCCCATAAAAATTTTACTGATAACCGCCTAACCCTTATTCACAGTGCATTTTCCAATATGTTAAGCATCATAACTCAGCAAGGATTAATAGGTAAGATTGATGGTGTTTTAATGGATCTTGGTGTCTCATCACCTCAGTTGGATAATGCACAACGTGGTTTTAGCTTTAAGGCTGATGGCCCACTAGATATGCGTATGAACCAAACCAAAGGCATCAGTGCCATGCAATGGCTAAAGTCGGCCAATGAGGAAGAGATTGCCAATGTTATTTATCAATTTGGTGATGAAAAAAAATCACGACATATCGCTACTAGAATCAAAAGATACCAACAAAACCACACATTAGAAACCACTTTAGCACTTGCCAATATTGTTAGTGAAGTGGTAAAAGGGCAAAAAAATAAACACCCTGCCACACGAACTTTTCAAGCCATACGCATCTTTATCAACCAAGAACTTAAACAGCTTGAAGATGTATTGGAACAATCCAAAGATGTTTTAAGCAAGCATGGCAGGCTGTCTATTATCAGTTTTCACTCGATTGAAGATCGTATTGTTAAGCGTTTTATTCAAACAAATTCACGACAAAAAACCTTACCAAAAGGATTGCCTATTATTGAACATAAAACTGAAAAAACTTGTCTAAAAGATTTGGGCAAGCACTTTGCTAGTAAAGCAGAAATTACTAGCAATGCCCGTGCTCGAAGTGCAATTTTACGAGTAGCAAGAAAAAATTAAAATGCCCTTAAATATCAACAAAACCAAACTTAATATTGCACTAATACTAAGTTTGGTTTTGTTGAGTATTTTAACCATCTCTTGGCATCATCAAATGTATCTTTTATATATTCAATCAAAACGTATAGAGACACAAAACCACCAATTAATTGCTTTGCATAAGCAATTATTAATTGAACAATCACAAACAATCAGTGGTAGTACAATTAAAGACAAAGCTTTAAAAATGCAAGCGCCTAAAAGACAAAGAGAATTGTTACTATGAGTGGAAAAATATCAAGCATTTCAAAAATATTGATGCTAGGACGGGTGCAAAATTACTGGCGCAGACAAGGCGTTGTTAAGTATTTTTTTGTACTTCTTTTTAGTGTTTTTGCTTATCAAACTACTTCTATATCACAATCTAATATCACAAGTTTGTCAATACAAGACAGGGCTTATCATCAAGCCGTTAATTTGGAGACAAAAATTGCCCAACGAGGTGATATCCTAGATAGAAATGGACATATTCTTGCCAGTAATTTGCTATTAAGACGCCTTAATTTAGACCCAACACTGATTCAGGTTGAATTTATTCCCAAATTAGCGCGCGTCCTAGATATAAAAGTTCAAACACTCAGCAAGTTGCTCGCATCAAAACGAAAAATTGGCTCAAGATATTTAATTATTAAGAAAAATATCACACTCACCGACCCTATTATTAACAAATTAAAGCAATTAAAATTAATGAGAATTTCAGTCTGTATAAATAAAAAGATGACTAATAAATTAAGTTTCATTGAGCGCACTTTAAACACCTTAAACCTACAAAAGACAAAAACAACCTACGCCCTTGTTAAACAATGCAAAAAAGCAAAAATTGGTGGCGTAGCATTGCAACAAGACACGAAAAGATACTATCCAAAATCTGCCTCGCTAGCACCACTATTAGGTCGAGTTAATGCCAACAAAAAAGGCACTTCTGGCATTGAGGGAGAATTTGAAAATAGCCTTGCTGGGCGTAATGGACAAACGCTGATTAATTTTAAAGCCAACACCAATGAAGCGTATTTCAATTCTAAAATAATCACTCAGAAACAACAAGGGCAAAACATAATACTAACCATTGATACTGACATTCAATACCATGCTTATGAAGCCATTAAAAAATCGGTTCAAAAGCATGAGGCAGATTCAGGCTCAGCCATTATTCTTGCATCAAATGGTGAAGTGTTAGCCATGGTGAACTACCCTGCTGATAATCCAAATGATAATAGCACTTACAATGCTGAACATTATCGCAATAGAGTACTGTCTGATAAAGTAGAGCCTGGTTCAACTATGAAACCCTTTACCATGCTTTTGGCATTGGATAAAAACCAAATAACAGCCACTAAAGATGAATTTATTGATGTTTCAAAACGCATTGGCCATATCAAACCAGATGGCAAATATAAGCAAATGACGATTAAAAAAATATTACAAAAATCTCACAATCTTGGCACTGTTAATGTCTCCGAAAGGCTTGAGTCAGAAGCCATGTACAATACTTGGAACAAGTTGGGATTTGGCCATCAACTAGGTCTTATACCAAGCATTGAAAATTCTGGTTCATTAAGACACTTTAGCTCATGGGTATTAAGTGATAAACGCACTTTATCATTTGGTCATGGTCCAATGGAAACTAATCTGGCACAATTAGCCAGAGCTTATTTGGTATTTGCTAATGAAGGTGCGATGCCGCCATTAAAACTGGTTAGAAATACCAGTATTTATGAAGACACGACTCAAGTATTTAACAAACAATCTATTGCAAAAATTGCTCAATTATTAAGCGCAGTCACCTCAAATCAAGGGTCTGGATATCGAGCACAAATCAAAGGCTACAACGTGGCTGGCAAGACAGGAACAGCAGAGATGGTGGTTAATGGCTCATATAATAAAAAAGGCGCTAAGCGCACTTTCTTTACCGGCTTTGTGCCTGTTAAAAAACCTAAATATATTATGGCAGTGAGGCTTGATTATCCTAAAAAATGCTACACCTCTTGGAACCCTAATCTTCGCAGTAAATGCGAAGGGTCGAACTCAGCAGCAATGGTATTTAAAGAGGCAATGGGACATATTTTAACTAATGACGCTTCAATCAAATTAAGCATGAAAGACTAGCTTTTAAGTTTGCCTTTTCTTGCCTGTAAACTTTTTGTATATTCTGCTTCATTTGTGATTGATAAAGCTTTTTTCTCTTCTTGTTTTTCTTCAATCTTTAACAAAGCATCTAAAAACTCATTCTTATAGTCGTAATTTTTTAGTACCTTTTTCTTATTGTATAAATCAAGCAACTGTTGTTTTTTCTGAGGAAATAGCTTTATCATATCCTCTAAAGCAATATCTTCTTGCAACAAAGCCGAATTAGCCAACTCTTGCAACACGTTTGCATCATTAATCTTTCTTATCCTGAGTTTTATCGTTTCATCAATCATAGAAGGATAGTTTAGCAGCAAACCAATCATTTGATTAATTAATGAATTATTACTCTTACTAGATATTGGCGTTAATGCTTGATAATTTTCATTACTACCATAAAAATCAGACGTAGGCAGCTCTTCATAATTTTGTGGTATACCAAATGTATTGGTTTGAGTGAGTGTATCTTGTCGCTCTAATATAAATTTAACCTGTTCAACACTTTGATTAACCTCACTTGCTAACCCTTCTAGCAACTGCTGTTGGTAAGTTTCATAATTTATTTTCCCTAGTAATATTGATACTTTTTCTAAAAATAAGGTTTTGCCTTCAATTGTGCCAAAGTCCACCTTTGCCTTGATATAGCTAAATAAAAATTTACTCAAGGGTTGTGCATTGTCAATACGTGTTACAAACACTTTGCTTGATTCTTTTTTAATCAAGGTATCTGGATCTTCGCCATCTGGTAAAAATAAAAACTTAACAATTATACCTGCTTTAATAACTGGCAAAGTGGTATTTAACGCTCGCCAAGCGGCTTTTTTTCCTGCCTTATCACCATCAAAACAAAAAATAATGGTGTTTGTTATGCGCGATAAAATATTTAAATGCTCTATCGTAGTTGCTGTACCTAACGCAGCAACTACTTGTGATATACCTGCTTGATGAAGGGCAACCACATCCATATAACCTTCTACTACCAAAATATAATCAATCGAGCGTGAATATTTACGCGCATGATACAAGCCATAAAGCTCTTTTGATTTTGAAAAAATAGGTGTTTCAGGTGAATTTAAATACTTTGCTTTGGCATTATTATCAAACGCTCGACCACCAAAAGCAATAATACTGCCTTTGGCATTATGAATAGGAAACATAAGACGATATTTAAAAAAATCGTAATATCGCCCTGAGCGGTATTGATCATCACTTAGCAATCCCATCGCCTTTAAATCAACAATATTTTGATCACTTTGTTCAAATTCAGATAGTAAATTACTACTAGGTGATGCAAAACCCAACTCAAAACGCTTGGCAATTTCACCACTAATACCTCTATCTTTAGCATAATTAACCGCTTTGTCTTTTGCAGGAGATTGCTTTAATTGCTGAATATAAAACTGACTAACTCGTTGCATTAGGTCTCGATAACGAGCTAGCCTTGAATCTACAGGTTTGGCATTCTCGTCATACACCACGCTGATGCCTGATCCGTCAGCAATGGTCTCTATCGCCTCAACTAAACCTAGGTTGTCAAACTTCATAACAAAGTTAATCACACCGCCACCTTCGCCACAACCAAAGCATTTATACATTTGCTTTTCAGCTGAAACGCTAAACGATGGGGTTTTTTCATGATGAAATGGACAACACGCTTTGTAATCTTTGCCTGCCTTTTTAAGTGGCACGCGCCGATTAATTATGTCAACAATATCTACACGATTAGGCAAATCATCTTTAAAATTTGCATTAACAAACGGCATTTTCTGTACTCGATACTTAAAACATTTAAATATTATATTTTAATGACAAAAACAAAGTTTTATCATCCTAAATTTATACCCACCTGGGCTTTAATTGGTTTGATGAAACTAAGTGCTAAATTACCGCTTAAAATTCAGTTAATGATGGGAAAAATAATAGGTATAATATTATATTCACTATTAAGTAGATTTAGAAAAATTGCTTTTGTGAATATCACTAAATGTTTCCCTAATAAAAATAAAGTCCAGGTAACTCGTTTGGTTAAACAACATTTTGGAGCATTGGGTATTGGACTGTTTGAAATATCAAATTGCTTTTATTTAAGCGACAAAAAACTCAAGCAACGCTACCATATTGAAGGTTCTGAGATTTTACAAAACGCCTTGGACAAGCAACAAAAGATTATTTTACTCGTTGGGCATTTTACAACTATGATGCTTGCCGGCAGGATGCTACTACAAAATTTTAATTTTGCTGATGTTTACCGCCCACAAAACAACGCCTTATTTGACAATCAAATGCAAAAAATATTCACCCAACATGGCAGTTTGATGATTAAAGTGAAAGACACCAGAACCTTAATCCGAACCCTAAAATCAGGCCTGCCCATTTGGTATACACACGACCAAGATTTGGGTGCAAAAATTAGCATTTTTTCACCTTTTTTTGATATACAAACTGCCACCATAAAAGCCACAGAAAAACTAGCTCGTATTGATAGTACAGTCGTTATTCCTTTGTCCTTTGTTCGTCAACACACAACTTACACACTAGAATTTTCTCCTGCTTTGATAGATTATCCTAATGATAAATCCCAAAAAAATACACGATTAACCAACCAAATATTACAACAACAGATTTTAAAAGCGCCAGAACAATATTTATGGATTCACAGGCGTTTTAAAACTAGACCAAATAATGAGCCATCTTTTTATTAACTTTTAAAGAACAATAAAGCATTTAGTGTATAATTTATGGTTTTGGTTATAGATTTTATTATGTCGATTGATACTCAAGCAATTATTAAAAAATATCAGAGCAAAACTGGTGATACTGGTTCAACCAATGTACAAGTCGCTTTATTAACAGCCCGCATCAAACACCTAACTAAGCATTTTAAAGCTCATAAAAAAGATCACCACTCAAGAAGAGGACTTCTACGTTTAGTTTCTCAACGCAAAAAATTACTAACCTATCTTAAAAGCACTAATACAGCTGCATATTCAAACTTGATTACCCATCTAAGACTTAGAAAATAATTTATAACATTTTTATAAGAACCCCATTTTGGGTTTTTTATACCCAAATAACACCATGGAAGAAGAACTCCCTTCGCTCACTTATCAAAAAATCCAAGATCTAAAGCAACGCACAATTGCCTTATCAACACACATTAATTTAGAAGAAAAACAGGCTCGCCTAGAAGAAGTTTTATTGGAAATGGAAGATCCGGATACCTGGGCAAATCCTGATCAAGCACAAGCCTTAGGGCAAGAAAAATCAAGACTAACATCAATTTGCCAAACCTTTGAGCAGGTGAATGCTATTTTAGAAGATGCGAAAGAGTTGTTAAACATGGCTCAAGCAGAAAATGATGAAGACACAGCAAATGGCGTCATTGATGATTTAGATGCCACCCAATCTGCCATTGAAAAACTTGAATTTGAACGCATGTTTAGTAGCGATTTAGATGCTAACTCTGCTTATTTAGACATTCAATCTGGCTCAGGTGGCACAGAAGCCCAAGATTGGGCAGAGATAGTGCTGCGTATGTATTTGCGTTGGGGCGAAAAACACAATTTCAAAGTCAAGCTCATGGAAGTATCAACAGGTGAAGTTGCTGGTATTAAATCTGCAACCATTCATTTTGATGGCGAGTATGCATTTGGCTGGTTACGCACAGAAATTGGCATTCATCGCTTGGTTAGAAAATCCCCATTTAATGCCAACGGCAAACGCCACACTTCATTTTGTTCTGTATTTGTCTCCCCCGAAGTGGATGATGATATTAATATTGACATCAATCCATCGGATTTACGCATTGACACTTATCGCGCTAGTGGTGCAGGCGGCCAACATGTTAATAAGACTGAATCAGCCGTACGTATCACCCACTTGTCCACTAACACCGTTGTGCAATGCCAAGATGGTCGTTCACAACACGCCAACAAAGACCAAGCCATGAAACAACTAAAATCTAAGCTTTATGAATTAGAAATACAAAAACGAAACGCTGAAAAACAAAGTTTAGAACAGAGCAAATCTGACATCGGCTGGGGGCATCAAATTCGTTCTTATATCCTTGATCAATCAAGAATTAAAGATTTGCGTACAGGTGTTGAAAGTACCAATACAGGTAGTGTGTTAGATGGAAATTTGGATAAATTTATTGAAGCCAGTTTAAAAACTGGGCTATAGTTGTCTTTGTTTTTAGTAACTCTTACCCCATTTTCTAACGATAAAATAGTGCTTTTAAGTGATTCTTCCTGTTTAGTAAGATTGTATTCCACCTTAGGTGGTACACCTTTATACACTTCTCGATGAATTAAATCATCACTTTCAAGCCCTCTTAATTGTTTGGTAAGCATTCTTTGTGTAATATTTGACATAAATTTTTTTAACTCTCAAAAGCATTTTTTATCATTGGTTTAATCTCCTTTAGTATATTGAATGATACTGTATAGCAATTATGTTCCTATTTGACATTAACATACCTTAATTCTAACATGGTTTTATTATTAAAACGGGTAACAAGAATGAATATAAAATTCAATCACATCCCCCTAAGATGTGAAAACATTAATGCTGTTGCTGTTTTCTTTACAGAAATTATTGGTCTAGAAAAAAGGCTTTAGACCTCCATTTCACCTTTTCAGGCTGTTGGCTATATTCACCAAAAAAACAAGCAAGAAGCAACTATCCATATTTTTGGCAAAAAGGCGGAGTTTAATGAGCGCTCATTAAAAACCAACAATAGTAATGAAAGTATTACTAGTAACAGCAGGCTATTCAATTTTTGATACCAAGGGGTAACTAGATGGTTTTTTTAAGTTATTTAACCAATAATCATCTTAGAAAAAAAGGTTATAAAGTTAAAATTTCAGATGTAACTAAAAATACTTGGAATGTAGATAGAGAGGTTGATAAGCTTTTATGGGCAGATGTGATTATTTATATTACGCCAATTATATGGTTTAACATGCCCGTCCCATTGGTTAAATGACTTGAGGAGGTTTTGCTTTATGAAAAGTTTTTATTATTACCGACGAGTATGGAGAAGGTGGACAAGTGCCGGCCAATAAACTTATGGTTGCAACCACTTCAAATAATGTGATTTCAGATGATACTAATTGGATTGAAAAAAACTCTATCTTAAACATCTTGATAAGCATTTTTAGTGTTTGGTTGTAAAAGCAACCAAATCTTGCATTGCGCCGTATTCAGCAACCTTTTTACCCAATGGAGTAAATACAACAGACTTATTAGTTCTTTCAACTAGCTTAATATTTAAATCTTGTTCTAATTTATTAATATCAACTTAAAGGTTGATTGACTAACAGAACACGCTTTTTCGGCTTTGGAAAAATGCAAATGTTGTTTAAGCGCTAGTAAATAGTCTAGGTTCTTAATCGAAGGTATCATGGTATTAATAATCGTTTTCATCGATCATTAATACCAAATAACCATTTTAATGTCAGACAGAGGTATTCCTGCTAGCTATCAAAATATGCATGGCTTTAGTTCTTATATCTTTAGCTTTTAGAATAATCAAGGGGAACGAGTTTGGTTTAAATAGCATTTCGAAACCAACCAAGGTATTAAAAATCTGACCAATGCCGAGGCAGAAAAAGCGTGTCCATTTGGCGTATAAGAAGATTTAATCAATACAATCTGACCAAGGTAATCTTCCAAGTTGGACAGCTAAAATATAGATGTTGATTATGCAAATAGAATCGATAGTACCATGAAAAATTTACAAGGAAAAGACCATGGCAAATGAAGGCTACTACGAAGCAGAAGAAAATTTAACCCAAGCGACTAAGGACATGTACAAAGCAATCGTATCTTTGATGGAGGAATTAGAAGCCATTGATTGGTATAATCAGCACATTGATGCGTGTTAAGACAGTGAATTATCAGCGATTTTGGTACATAATCGTGATGAAGAGAAGAAAGAATACACATCAATGGTCCTAGAGTGGGTTAGACGCAAAGATAAGGCTTTTGATAAAGAGCTCAAAGATTATCTTTTTACTGGCAAACCGATTGTACACTAAACCCAACAAGTTAGGGGTTAAGGAGGCAGGAGCCCCTTTTTATTTATTGGAGAAGAAAATGACAGAACATTACGATATGATTGCAATTGGTGCAGGCTCTGGCGGTCTTTCAGCCGTTGAACGCGCCAGCGAATACGGCAAAAAATGTTTGGTGATTGAGGTAAAAGCTATTGGTGGTACTTGTGTGAATGTCGGTTGTGTGCCTAAAAAAATGATGTGGTTTGCCGCCAATACTGCCACACAGATTAACAGTGCCCAAGGCTTTGGTTTTGATATTGAGGTTAAAAATTTCTCATGGAAAAAACTTAAACAAGGTCGCGATAACTATATCAAGGGTATTACCAACTGGTATGACGGCTATTTAGAAAAATTAGGGATTGATTATATTCATGGCTTTGGCAAATTAGTCGATAAAAATACGGTATCCGTGAATGGTGAAACTTACACGGCAGACCATATTGTATTATCACCCGGTGGTGAGTCATCTGTTCCGAATATTGAAGGTGCCAAATATGGCATTACCTCAGACGATTTTTTTGAATTAGAAACATTACCCAAGAAAGTAGCAGTTATTGGTGGTGGTTATATTGGTGTTGAGTTGGCTGGCGTATTGAATGCATTCGGCAGTGAAGTTGAGATCTTCGGTAGAGCTGACATCTTATTGCGTGGTTTTGACCCGATGATCCAAGAAGCCTTGGATAAGGACTATACCGCTCACGGCATTACCCTTCATCATGGTACTACAATTGATAAAGTCTCAGTCGATAAAACGATATTTACTAATCATGGTGAGTTTTCTGGGTTTGATAGCATTATTTGGGCAGTTGGTAGAGACCCAATGACGCAACATCTTGGTTTGGAAAATGCAAGTGTTGAATGCGACCAACGTGGTTTTATCCAAACAGATAAATTTCAAGTGACCAATGTGGATAATATTTTTGCACTCGGTGATGCCACAGGCAGAACGCCACTAACGCCTGTGGCGATTGCAGCAGGTAGAAGATTAGCTGATAGGCTGTATAACAATATGACCGATAGGCATTTAGATTACAGTAATATTCCCACTGTGGTTTTCTCACATCCACCGATTGGCACTATCGGTCTCACGGAAATTGAGGCCAATAAAAAATTTGATAAAGTCAAAATTTACAAATCAGAATTTACCCCAATGGCAGATGCTTTGCTTAACCACAAAACCACCACAGCACTTAAATTAGTCTGTGCGGGTAATGATGAAAAAGTCGTTGGTTGCCATATTATGGGATACGGTGCTGATGAAATATTGCAAGGATTTGCGGTAGCTATCAAAATGGGAGCGACTAAAAAGCAGTTTGATGATACGGTTGCTATTCATCCGACTAGTGCCGAAGAATTAGTAACTTTAAGATAGTTATCACTTGACAAGGCTGCTCAAGCTTGTCAAAGTTATGCTAGATTTCTATAAACCACTGAAAAATACTATTTTTTTAGCTTATAATTAAAATTTGCCAATTTTGGGTATGGGTATATGCTTAGTTTTAGCTATATTTATAACAATCAACTCATTACACTCAATAGTCAAGTTTATACTTATGTTTACGATGCAAATAATAATTTAGTAAATGTTACTTACCCTAATGACTCAACAAAAACCTACCTCTATGAGAACTCAAACTTCCCACATCACCTAAACAAGGCATTACCAGTAGCGGATAGTGTCCGCTTTGCGACTTATGCTTATAAGTATAATGGATTTTTGCCATTAACACCGAGCATGGCCACCACCACAACCCTACTGTTCAAGAAAAGTCACACTGAGTTATAACAGCGAAACCCAAACCATCCTCACTAAACCTATTAGTCAAAATCAACCAAACTGACAATAAAGGCTGCAAAAGACTGAGGGTTTTGACACCAACGATGTGCGCACCACTACTTATGAATACTTACACCGGCACTAAAATCTTTATACCAAAGTTGATTACCCCTTTTGTGTATACCAATAATAACAAAGAAGTGCTGATTACTTATAATACTAATAACCAACAAATACAAACAACTGGGTAAGGTTTTGATGCTTTGGGTAATACTATCTCACGCAAAACACCTACGACCCAAGGATACACTCACCCAACAACTGCAACATAGCTATGATATGCGTGACAAGGTTAGCCAAATTAATAGCGGTGGCATCACCAATCTTGCTCATATGCGATTGGCAAACCAACCCAAGCAACGAATGGCAAAGGTAACAGTCAAAGTTTTACCTATATCCTATAATGCGTAATACACACGCAACCAATGCTGATAACAACAATATTATTAAACACCTATGAGCAACAACAATAACCTACAACAAATTATCGTCATGACAAATATGGCAATATTACCAACACTATTCATGCAATTGATGGGCAAAATTTTATTACCAATTAATCAGTATAACGCCAATAATGATACCACTCATACCACCTACCCAAGTGACGTGATTGTTGATTATATTTACAACAACATTGGGGAAGTAATTGAAGTTGGTCTAAGCAATACAAATAACTCTAGAGAAGTATTAGCCACAAATATCACCTAATCAGCTGTTTAGTCCAATACAATCTTTATACCTTTGGTTTAAGCTAAAAATTAAGCGTAATCAATACCCAAAGTGTATTTGATAAAAACTACGCCTACGATTTAAATGAAAATGTTGAGAGCATCAGCGCTTGTCCCCACAGCCCAACACTTGAAAGTTTTAATTATGACACACTGGATAGACTGATTAGTGTAAATGGTAACTACGGTGATATCAGTTATGGCTATGATGCCAAGCATAATCGCCTAACGCAGTCCATTCTAACTGACAATAATAAAAAGCAAACACTCAACTACCAAGACACGAATAATCACATCAACACATTATCAGTAATAACAGACAGTGCTACGCCAACACTCAGCACCTATCAATATGACGTACTTGGCAACATCACTAACAATGGCGATCAAACTTATTATTCACTACAACTTTGATGATTTATTACTTTGGGGAGTTTAATACTCAGAATGCAAGTTATACACATTATGTTTACTTGCAGGACACAATTCTTGCTAAATTAGTCATTACTAAGACAAACAAACATGGGTATTTAAAATAATAAATCATGCGCATATGACAAACTAACGAGGGTTTAAACTTTACGCCATTTATAGGGCTTGATAGGCGGTTTGTAAAAACTCCAAAAATCACGTTTGTTTACCTTAGCGCTCTTCTCTTCTTTTTGATAAGCATTTTTATAAGAAAATGCCGTACCTTGTGTCAACTATATGCACCTCAATATCAACATCATCCTTAAAAATACGCACTAAAACACGATTTTAATAATCAAATCCCATTGGTTTAATTGATAAATTACCTGGCAAATCTTGTAATAAATTTTACAAGTAATGCTTAGAAAAATAGCCACAATCAATCACTTTATTACTAATCTTCTGGTATTTTTGACGTATCAATGCCTTTAATTCGTATTTGTAAATTAATGCTATCGCCATCAACCACATATAACGTTTTTTCGCTTGCTAATGAAAGATTATCTAGATTTGCAAATACATCAACGCTTAATAAAAAAACATAAAATAAATAACCTCATACAAAGCCTTTCATCTGGCGGTAAAATTAATCATTTTATCTTAGGTCTTTATTAAGCGTGGATGCATTAGAGCAAACAAAATTTGACGATAAAGGCCTGATACCTGCAATTGCTCAAGACTTTAAAACAGGGGAGGTCTTGATGTTTGCTTGGATGAATCAAGAATCTTTAGCACTGAGTATTGAAAGACAACAGGCGGTATATTATTCTCGATCACGTCAAAAACTTTGGTTTAAAGGTGAGCAGTCAGGACACACACAACTCATTAAAGAAGTTTTTACAGATTGCGACAATGACGTTATCCTACTTAAGGTTGAACAAGTTGGAGGAATTACTTGCCATACAGGTAGAAAATCTTGTTTCTTCCAAGAATTAGATGAAAATAACTGGAAAACCGTTGCTAACATATTAAAAGATCCGAAAGATATTTATGGATGATATACTAATAAAATTAGAACAAATTTTAGAGCAAAGAAAATCTGCTAAAGTAGATGAATCTTATGTTTCATCTTTGTACAACAAAGGCATGGATGAAATTTTAAAAAAAATTAATGAGGAGTCCGCCGAGGTGATTATGGCAGCTAAAGATGGTGCGAACGATAAAATCATCTATGAAGTGGCTGATCTTTGGTTTCACACGCTTGTACTGCTTCGTTTTAAAGAGATAAAAGTAGATCAAATAACGAATGAATTATTCAAACGATTTAGCTTGTCTGGTTTGCAAGAAAAAGCCAATAGAAACAACTAAACAATAGGAGAAAAAACCATGATGCCAGGACCATTTGAACTGATTATCATTTTAGTAATCGTACTACTTCTTTTTGGCGGAAAGCGCTTAAAAAATATTGGTGGTGATTTGGGCAACGCCATTAAAGGCTTTAAAAAATCTATGAAAGAAGAGCCAACAGATAAGATTGATGCAAAAGACGACATTGTTGAAGCCAAAATTATCAAAGAGGGTACAAAACAAGAAAAATAAACCATGTTTGATGTTGGCTTTTGGGAATTTGCCTTAATTGGTGTTATTGCACTCATTATAGTTGGGCCAGAACGTATGCCCATAATTGCTAGAAAAGTAGGCACTTATGTTGGCAGAACCAAGCGTTTTATTGCCAATATTCAAGATGATATTAGTGATGAGTTTGAGATGGACAAACTTAAAGAACACCTAAATGCTGTGGATAAAAAATCCAATATTTTAGAGATTTTTGATGACACAAAAAATACTTTAAGTGACGCTAAAAACACCTTAAATGATATTAAAAACAATACTAATCAAAAATAATGACCAATAAAGAAATGACTTTTATTCAGCATTTAGCTGAACTTCGCAATATTTTATTGCGCTCGGTTATTGCTATTTTTGCTATTTTTATTGGCATTTTTCCCTTTGCTAATGAGGTTTATGGTTTTATTGCAGCACCCATTATTAAGGTACTACCTCAAGATACTAACATTATTGCCATCGGTGTTATATCACCATTTTTAACACCCTTAAAAATGGCTCTCATTATTGCTGTCTATGCGGCTATGCCCTATCTTTTATACCAAATTTGGTCATTTATTGCACCTGCACTTTACAAGTACGAAAAACAAATGATTTTGCCTTTAGTTGTTTCATCAACCATTTTATTTTATGCAGGATTGTTGTTTTCTTTTTATATTGTTTTTCCTGTTATATTTGGTTTTCTGTCTAGTGTTGGTCCCAATATTGTCGACTTTACCCCAGATATTCAATACTACCTAGATTTTGTGCTCAAAGTTTCTTTTGCCTTTGGTGTGGCTTTTGAAGTGCCGATTGCCACCGTATTGTTGATTATGTTTGGCATTACAACAGTCGAGAAGCTAAAAAGTAATCGACCTTATGTCATTATTGGTGCTTTTGTTTTGGGTATGTTGTTAACACCGCCTGATATTATCTCTCAGACCTTAATCGCAATTCCAATATGGTTGTTATTTGAAGTAGGTCTAATTTTTGCACCATTATTCAAACAAAATAAACAAAAAACGCCTGATGATGAGCCTTTTCCAAACTCTAGCAAAGCTTCTTCAGGAAAAGAGTCAGTTTCAGATGGTGATGATTGGAGTGATGATAAGATGGAGGCAGAAATGAAAAAGATTGATGCCGAAATGGAGAAGCTAGACAAAGAATAAGGCTCTACTCTAACAACTCAAAAGCGTTAATCACACTTTCAGCCACATTAACAATACGCTTGTTTTTATTCATGGCCATTTTACGTAACGATTGATAAGCTTCATCTTCATTAATGCCCTTATGCTGCATTAATAAGCCCTTGGCTTTTTCAACTGCTTTACGCTCTGAAAGTTGATTACGAGTCGCATCCAGTTCGTCTTTAAGTGCTTGAAACTCTCTAAATCTAGCAATTGCTACATCAATAATGGGTTGCACTCTATTCTCTTCAAGCCCATCAACAATATAAGCATTCACGCCAGATTTAATGGCAGAACTCGCCATTCCGGGGTTTGATTCTTCGGTAAACATAACAATAGGCTTGGGTTTGGTTTTGTTAATATCTGTTAAATTTGCAAATACCTGTTCATCAGGAATATCTGCATTAACAATCACCACATCCGCATGAGTCATTTCATTACTATCTTGCAAATTTACACTGTCGCTCATACGACAAATTACTTCATGACCCTTGTCTTGCAAAGCCCTACGTAACATGGCTGAGCGCCCTGTATTTTTATCAACTAGGATAATTTTTAAAGCAGCATTCATTTAATGCGTGATTTAAAAATAGCTCTATGTACGTCACCAATACTAACAATACCAACTAATTTATTGTTGTGAGTTACTGGGATCCTTCTGAAATTTCTAAGCCACATGGTTGATGCTGCCTTAAGACAAGGCATGCTTAAATCAATACTAGCGACATCTTTAGTCATCAATTCGCCAACTTTAACATTCATTGTGTCTTTGTAATTACGCTCCATATTTTCAAAGTCAAAATGCGTATCGCTCATCACTTCATCTAATTTTGGAAACATGTGTTGTAGAATATCTTTTTCAGAGATAATGCCGACTAAATTGTTATCATCATCCACCACTGGCGCGCCACTAATATGATCCATCACCATGATAATAGCAACCTCTTTGACCAGCTGATTAGGAGTGACTGTTTTTACATTGGTTGACATAATATCTTGAACTTGCATGTTTATACCTCAGTATCTTTTATCAAAACTTTTATTCTACCTGATTTCTCTTAAGTTCAAATAAAACATAAGACAGAATATTTTATGTTTTATTGATAAAAGTTATAACAACTTTTTATATAAAACCAAACTTAGCCAGTAACACAGAATTCTTTAATACATTAAAAACTTTTGCTGATACTAAAAACAACATGGTTCCCACTATCACCATCTGTTGGTTTAAATCTATTCCAAGCAATGGCATAATCAAGTTCACCCATAGATTTGGCAAGTGTTATAGAATGGTAATAGGAGAAAAAACCATGATGCCAGGACCATTTGAACTGATTATCATTTTAGTAATCGTACTACTTCTTTTTGGCGGAAAGCGCTTAAAAGATATTGGTGGTGATTTGGGCAACGCCATTAAAGGCTTTAAAAAATCTTTATTACTATCTTTATAATCGTCATATACCAATGTGGTCTCTATTCCTGATAATTCTAAATTATCATTTGTGCCATCAATAACCCTTTATTGAATCAATTCAAAGCCCTTGTAAGGATACGCCCACATAAACTTCCTCAAAATTAGCAGCAGTTGCACTCGGGTATTGATAGCCAACTTTATAATCAGCCTGCTTATAATTCATGGCATATGAACCATATGAATTCATTTCAATAGAAGCGTCTTTTCCGTTAGTGTCTTTAAAACTAACATTTTTCCAACTATTGTATTGTATTGTATTGTATTGTATTGTATTGTATTGTATTGTTAATATCATAATCCAATCCATCTGAGATAGTCACTTCTTTCTCATGATTGTTTGCACTATCAATATGTTGTGCTAGTTCTTCTCTCCAAATGTAGTCATTAATAATAGTAATATTGTCACTAATTGGCGATTGTACTTCTTCAGCTAAAAATGTAAAACTCATTGTTGAGATTAAACCAATTACTGAATAATACCTTCTTTGTCTTATTTTAATTTTAAAAATTTTATTTAAAGTAAGTACCAAAAACGCTTATTCTTTTGTATTGCTTGTTATCTTTATTTGGAAAATTCAGGATAAGCTTTCAAGCCACATTCTGAAATATCAACACCTGAGAATTCTTCTTCAGAGGCTCGAATACTCATCATTGCTTTAAGTACTAACCACAACACCATTTGTGAAGTGTCAATACTCAGATAAAGATTGTTCCTGAACCTGCAAATGACATGCCAGCATTGCTTAATAGCACTGCTAGCAAACGCCATAAACCAACCACGCCATGGATAGAAATTGCACCTGAAACAATTGACATTGCTGTTTGCAGCAAAAACGACTTGAAAGTAAAAATCTGCTGCATTTGAATATTTATCGCCCGTACCACTAATACCAGTCTAGCATCGAAAAACCAGTAGAAATCCACATAACCAACGCGCCCATTACTAAAAAGTATCTAGGGCGAATTGCATTTCAATTAATACATTTTTCCATGTTGTCTCCTTATAGTGCTACTGAGCCAGTCTCACCCGTACGAATACGAAGCACTTGTTCTAATGATGAAATAAATATTTTTCCATCGCCAATTTTTCCATCGCCTTCTGATTTAGCAGCGGTGCTAATAGCCTCAACCACGCCATCAACTTGATTTGCTGCAATGGCAATTTCTAGTTTAACTTTAGGTAAAAAATCCACCGTATATTCTGCACCACGATAAAGTTCTGTATGTCCTTTTTGACGACCAAAGCCTTTGACTTCTATAACTGTAATACCTGAAACACCCATATCAGAAAGCGCCTCTCTAACATCATTAAGCTTAAACGGCTTAATGATTGCTGTTACCATTTTCATTTAATTTCTCCTTTTTTAAAAACAAAAAAGCCAGTCATATTATGCTTGTAAAAAAATACAAACTTAACGACTGGCTTCAATACCTTATTTTCAGTTCCATCATGAAACTGACAAAAGAACGCCTATCTAACATGCCTTTTACAAGAAATCTAAATAAACGTCTATGTTCTTTCTTTACCAAGCAACCCGCCTTTGGGGCATTAACTGCTAGCAATTATAGCCATAAAAACAAATGCAATGCTTTTTTTATTAAAAAAAACTCCAATTGTACCATGAGCACTATTTGTACTCATTATTGCATGATTAAATTTTAGATAAATAATCAGCTTCAGTCATTACTGCTACGCCAAATTTTTCAGCATCTTGGATTTTCTTTTGTCCAACTTTATCACCAATAACTAAATAATCTATTTTAGCACTAATGGCAATTGAAACTTTAATACCAATTGACTTAGCGTGTTTTTTCATATCATTTCTTGAATAGCTCATTTTGCCAGTAAAAACAATCCTTTTATCAAATAGTTCATGTGCTAATGTTTGTAAATCTTTAGTTAATAAAGTTGTTTCCAAATTAAAACCATATCGATATAATCGATTAAACTCATCAATAATAGAAATTAACCCTTGTACAATTATTTGCGCTGTTAATTCAGCAAAGCCATCAATATTAGCTATTTGCTCTAAATTTAAATCAAAAATATCATTCAGATGATGGGACTTTAAAAGGTTTTCACAATTGCCCAAACCCATTCGATATACACCAAATGCTGCTAAAAAACGCCAGTCTTCAACCTGCTCACTAACAGAGCGATTTAACTGGTTAATAAGATTCATACTGGTCTTTTCACCAAATCCCATTGTCACTAAATGCTCTATATTTAAAGCATAAATTTGTGAAACTGACCTAATATCATATGCATATAGCTTTTTAATAGTAACAATACCAAAACCGTCATTATTAGCCAATATCTTAAAAAAATAGGCCATCTTCCCAACAATTTGAGCAGGACAATTTTTATGATTAATGCATGTTAGAAAGCCTGATTCCCAAACAAGTGACTTACTACAGCTTGGACAATTATCAGGAATATCAACAGGCATAGGCTTTAATACGGATATAATTTTAGGGATAACCAGCCCAGAACGAGTTAACTCAACTACACTACCTGCACCAAGACCTTGTTCTTTCACCAACCTATAATGATGCCCTGTTGCACGAACAATAGTTGCACCACTTAACAAGGTAGGTTCTAGTTCTACTACTGGGGTTATTTTTCCACTACGTCCTACTTGAGGTGTCACGCTGAGCACTTTAACGTGTGCTTTGTCTTTGTTTTCTTTAAAGGCAATTTGCCAACGGTGGAATTTTCGATTAGCACCCATTTGTGTTTTTAAATTAGCATTAATGACCTCAAAAACTACACCATCTACATCAAAATCTACCATCACCAATACCTGAGCAACAATTTGGTCAAATTTAGCAACCAATTCAGCTGCAGAACCTGACCAAATAGGTAATCGAACAAACGGGACAAACAAAGCGGCCTTATCTATAATGGCCTTTTGAGCTTGCTCATTTAAGATTTTTTCTTTAATAAGACTAGCTTGAAAATTACGTGGATATTCAAAATTGTGTGCTAAATATTTTTCAAAATAGCTTTTCTTAATCACAATTTCACCGGCACCAAGTCCACGCTTAGCATCGTTAAAAACACACAAACCTCGCTCGAATACCCGGGAAATATCGCTGCCTTTTTTACCATCACCCCGTGTGTAAAGCCGATTACCATCATCAAATCCAGCAAAACCATCTAGTTTAGGCGTGGCTTTAATTTGAATGTCATTCAAATTCAGCCCAATCTGCATAGCTGATTTTTTTAACCGTTCTATCCATTTGCTTATTTCATCCCATGAATATGCCTTGTCAATGGAAAGCATTTCCTTTGGTAACAAGACTTTTTCCTCAGAAAAAGACCACCCCTCTGGCTCTATAGACTTGAGTAACAGATTGTCGGGGTCTCTATCCTTAAGTGCAGCAAGATAAATAAAATCATAATCTTGGTCGCTAATAATAGGCTTTCCAGCTCGATAAGCTAGATTGGCTATTTGGCAAAATTGTGCTAATTCTTCATCTAATAACTCATCCGTCAATATCTCTTGGTGGATGAGTTTATCAACAATGTCTTGTGACAACACCACCCTTTATTTAACTAAAACTGCTTAGCAATATCGCCTAAGAACTGATAACTAAAGTCAATTGTTGCCTGCTTATTCTCTTCAGATAAATCGTTAAAGTAAACTTCTGTTATATTGCTACCAACTTGCCTAACAACAATTTGAAAAGATTTTTCAATCGCATCATCGCCAAACAATTTTGAGAATATATCCTTATCCTCTTCTTTAACAACA
Organism: Candidatus Ruthia sp. Cpac_8_S14; assembly: GCA_021730205.1. Taxonomy (GTDB): domain Bacteria; phylum Pseudomonadota; class Gammaproteobacteria; order PS1; family Pseudothioglobaceae; genus Ruthia. Next base: position 748,177 of record CP072533.1, read on the forward strand.
TTGATATAAAAACTACCCTCTTTAACATCTTTATCCTCAACATCAATACCAAGTTGGTCCAATGCCCAGCCGACATTATTCCAAGTTTCATATTGCGTTAATAAGAACACTAACTTGGCATAACCACTAATACTTTTAGCAATCTTCACCGTTAACTCTTGTCGTTCTCTAGCGGCCATAATTTTCTCTCTAGCAAGTGCATGGTCACTACCTAAAAAGATCATTAATCGATATAGCATTTCTGTTTCAAGTGTGTAATCTTTGACTCTGGATTGCCAAATAGTATTCTCATCATCACTACCTTTATTGATTAATACTTCTTGCATTGAAGTAAGTGATAAATAAACCTCGGTTTTATTGCCATTGTCAGTCGACTCAATACGAAGTCTATATTTATCAGCAATCGGTAGTGTATATCTAGTTTTTGTTACCTTTCTAAGCATAGAATGAATAAAACCCAAAGATTGATCAGAAATTCCTGGATGGTTTTCTAAAAAATCAGTCTCCATAACACCAATTTTTTTATTAGCTTTCTTGATAATAAAGCCGTGAGATTTAAAGAAACTTTTGGTCAGCCCCCACACTGCATCTGGTTTTTTATCAACCACTAGCCAACGAAGACTACCGGATTTCTTCACCTCAATATTAGAAAACGTTTTTAAAATACTTGAAGCTTCTTTAGTTACGCTACCTTTTTCAGAAAAACTAATCAAATTCTCTTGAATATTAGCAACATACTCACTTAACTTTAAGGCATTTTGGGCATTGGGTTTGGTTAAATCCGGTGGGACTTCTAAAGAAGTTAATGTTTTATTTGAATAATATTTAATATCTCTTTCGCCAAGTCCGTCTTGTTTTTGTATTTCTTTACTACCTGAAGAAATACAACCACCTAAAGAAAACACCAAAAGCAATGTTGTTAATTTTCTGATTACCATTATTATATAACTCCTAAATTGGATAAATCTTGCTTTAGCATTGCTTGAGCTTGTTGTGATAATACCGTTAAGGGTAAACGAATACCATGGTTGCACTTGCCCATTTTAAACATTGCCCATTTAACAGGGATTGGATTAGACTCAATAAACAAATGTTGATGCAAATCAGTCAGTGCTGCATTGGTTAATTCTGCTAATTCTCTGTCACTCTCAAACGCAAATTGATAGGCAGAAGCTACCTGCTTTGGTGCAACATTAGCCGTCACAGAAATACCACCATGTCCGCCCATTAAAATAAATTCAACTGCTGTTGCATCATTGCCACTATAAAGCAAAAAATCATCTGCACATTGTTCAATCAATACCTTTGCAACATTCAAATCACCCGTTGCATCTTTAATGCCAATGATATTATCAATGTTGGACAAACGAAGTGCTGTTTCTACACAGAGGTCAACTGCTGTTCTACTGGGCACATTATATAAAATTTGATCAATATCTACTGTTTCAGCAATCAACTTATAATGCTGATATAACCCCTCTTGAGTCGGCCTATTGTAATACGGTGTGACTAAAAGGCAAGCATCCGCACCAATTGCTTTAGCAGCTTTAGTAAGTTCAATAGCTTCAGAAGTCGAATTTGCGCCCGTGCCAACAATGACTGGAATATGCGAATTAGCAAATTCAACCGTTGCCCGCATCACTTCAATATGCTCATCCCGGTTAAGCGTTGCATTCTCACCTGTGGTGCCCATCGAGACAATTGCCTTGGTGCCAGCATCAATATGAAACGCCACCAATGATCTTAACGCACCAAAATCTATCGACCCATCATCAAACATCGGGGTGATTAGAGCAACCATTGAGCCAGTTAGTGGGTGATTTATGCGCACTTTGATTACTTAATAAAACTAATTAGTGTGAATTGAAACCATTGCATTAACTCAGTGCGACTTAGAAAAATGTAGAGCATAGTGGGTTTTTCATCCAAAAATAAAGAGAATAACCAGCTATTTGACGAGTTTTTGGGTAAAAAAAGTACTGTTTTATACGTTTCATAAATTGTAATGAGTTAAGCAATGGTTTCATTATATACGAATCCGTTTTTACCAACACAAAAAACCTGCTAATAGCCTAATAATTAGCAGGTTCAATTAAATTTAGTTTGGCTTACAAATCATAGCCTTTTTCTTCATGAGAAACAATATCCAAACCCTGTTGTTCCTCCTCTTCACTCACTCTTAAACCCGTTATGGCATCCACCACTTTAAGAATAAGATAAGTGACAACAGCCGTATAAACAACCGTTGCCACTACACCTGTAAATTGAATTTGTAATTGGTCAGAAATCACAATTGCCTCATGATTCCAGCCACCTTGTCCAGAAAAAAAACCCAACTCTTTAGAGGCAAAAAACCCTGCCATTAAAGTACCAATAATACCACCCACACCATGCACAGGAAATACATCTAATGAATCATCAATTTTAAATTTTTGCTTGATGATAATCACCGCATTAAAACACACAATACCCGCAATAAATCCAATTACCAAAGCACTTGTAGGGCCCACAAAACCTGAGGCTGGTGTAATTGTTCCCAAGCCTGCGACCATGCCTGTTACTGTACCTAATGCAGTTGGTTTACCAAATTTAATCCACTCATAAAACATCCAGGTAATCGCACCCGTTGCTGCTGAAATGTGCGTCACCAAAATAGCCATCGCCGCATCCCCACCTGCTGTCAAAGCAGAACCACCATTAAAACCAAACCAACCAACCCACAACATCGCCGCACCCGTAATGGTCATGGTCATGTTGTGCGGTGGTATGGGTTTTTTTAAAAAATCTTTCCTAGGGCCCAAAACAATAGCCGCTACTAACGCCGCAATACCTGCAGTAATATGAACAACTATACCACCAGCATAGTCAAGCACATTGTCTAGCCACCCACCGCCCCACACCCAATGTGTAATAGGTGCATAAACCACTAATAACCAAATAGAGCTAAATAATAACACCGCTGAAAATTTCATTCTTTCTGCATAGCCGCCAATAATCAAAGCTGGAGTAATAATGGCAAATGTCATTTGAAACATGATGAACAAAGATTCTGGAATTGAGCCATTGACTGTATTTATACTGACTTGTGCCAAAAGTACATTAGAAAAATCACCAAAGTAAGAGTTATTACCTGAAAAAGCAATAGAATAACCCACTACAAACCACAGAACACTTATAATACCCGCAATAGAAAAGCACTGCATTAATATTGATAAGATATTATTAGTGCGAACTAGCCCACCATAAAATAACGCCAAACCTGGCAATGTCATAAACAACACCAAAGCTATTGATGTCATTATCCAAGCCGTATCAGCACCATTAATATCTTGTGCAAATACACCCATTGGTAAACATGCCAATATTGTTAATATTTTTTTCATTGCTAGCTCCTTAAAGCGCGTCTTTATCAATTTCGCCTGTACGAATACGAATCACCTTGTCTAAATTAGTCACAAAAATTTTGCCATCACCTACTTTACCAGAATTAGCCACATTACTAATCACCCCAATCACTTCATCAAGTCTTGAAGCCTCAATCGCAATTTCTAATTTAATTTTAGGCAAGAAATCAATTTGATACTCCGCCCCTCGATACAACTCTGTGTGTCCTTTTTGACGACCAAAACCTCTCACTTCAGTCACCGTTACGCCAGATACACCAACTTCGGATAACGCCTCCCTAACATCGTCTAATTTATGCGGTCTTAAAATCGCTGTCACAAACTTCATATTTCTCTCCTATTTTCGTCATTAATCTAGATCATCATGCAATTTTCATTGCCATACATTGCCTAATTATAGAAATTATTTAGAGAAAAAGCAATAGCCCAAGCGGCCTTTTATAGATACTTAAAAACACAATTAAACTATTTGTAGCTGATATATAATCGTTGCCTTTATTTGTTGACACTAAGAGTATAGTTAAGAAAACCGTGGTTTGCATGGCTATTATTAGTATTACTATTAAAAAAATAGCTTAATTTAATACAATACTACCAATCCTAAAATAATTTTGTCCTGCGCTTGTGCCCAGGCTTTCAAGTTCAAATAGATGGGTTTGTGTTATACACCCTCACTGGTTGTTATGAGCAGTTGAATATTGACTTGCTCCCAGCCCCTTTTTCTGTTCTAAGTGTGTAGTAATGCTAGGCGTTCATCATCCATATACAAAGCAATACTCACCCCTTTATTGGCATTAATCCAAAAGGAAAACTCATACATTTGGCTGGCTTTAAGCTCAATCTGTTGTTGCCAAGAAGCTTTAACCTCGCCCAAAGTAGAAACCATCAACCATTAAAAACTTACCAAAACCTCCTAAGCCAGAAGTATCGCCCAAGCCCCAATTGAACGGTGTGTCAACAATGGTTAAGGTGTCATGCCCTCGTGCCTGAGTAAGAATTTGATAATCTGTTTGGAACAGCTTGACTACCTTGTTCAAAACAAGCATTGTAGTGGCAATTAAATTGATAATAGGGAGCGGCAATATCTATTCCATTCTCAATATATTGGTTTGCTTCTTGTTGAAATTAAAAGGTGTTGTAATTGTTAAATAAAAAGTTTCGAACAGTAAAATATTTTCCATCTAAATACACGTAGTAACTATGCGAGTAACTTTCTGGGGTTTGTATCTGCGCCAATATTGTAAAACCATGCGCGCCTATATGTATTATTATCGTTTACTACCTGAGAAAACTCTTGCATAAAATTATCATACTCAAATTGCCACTCTTTATGCGCCATGGCTAATTCATAATCCGTTTGCCAAGTGTCATAGCCTTGTTGGTTATAACCCCATTGATCATAGTCTTCACTGTCATAGGTTTTTTTCTCAAGGCTGCGTTTAATTTGTTCAAGAGCACCTTAGTTTGCTGTTGGTGAGCTTATTTGATTTGCTCTAAGGCTTTTTTTATCCGCCATCGAGATATACACCATATTTGTATAAGTTTATTAAGAACTAATTTTTTAATTATGTTTCTTGGTTGTATTCACTCTTTTTTGAACATTTGCTTTCTATTGTACTTTGTTTACTTTAATTGAACAAGTGTTCTTTAATGAAAAAAAACAATTCATACCAAGGCTTATAACAATTAGTTGCTGCATGGCTTAAAACATCTCGTGAAAAAAAAGACATTACTATTCTTCAATTTGCTGAGCAAATATCTGTACATCATTCTATTGTTTGGAATATAGAAAACGCTGAACGTCGATTGGATATTACTGCCAACAGCTTGGCGTTGACCCTGTTATGGGTATTAAGATCCTGATTGAAGCGCAGTAATTTTATTGGTATTGACACTGATTGGCTTATTTGGCTTTTTAAGTTCTTGTTAAAAAATACTCTTAATGCTTGACTTGTTGTTTCAGATCTCGATGAACAGCCTTATCAAGTTCTAACTTGTTATTTTTTTAACGTTTTTTATGAAAGATTTGGATTGAAAAACTTGTATAAAAACTATCCAAATTTATATTCAGACCTTTACTTATGATTAAGTTCTTCAACGCTCATTAATAAAGTCGTAGGTTAAATCTGGATTATCTACCGTACATTTATCAATGCTTATCATTGCTTAGTGCTTTTTCCAACTCTGATTGACAATAGCAAAAAGCCCTGAAAGGGTTGCATTATTAAGTGCATAAGTAGGGGTGATTGGAACAGCGTCTGGCATATTAGCAACACAACAGTGCACAACACCCATCTATAATATAAGGTTGAGTCAACACGTTCGTGGTCTCAAAACAACCGCTCTGCCACTTGGCTCATAGGCTTAAGTAGTGGTAGTTCGCCTTGGTCATTAGTAATAGTTTCACAGCAATACAAATAGCACTAAAATTGACTAACGCTTTTGTTGCACTAAAAACCGACTCAGGCGTACCTCTCTCTATACGATATTCATTATTTTTAATTTCTTTTGGAATGCCAACAATCATTTTTTTATCCATCTATAAAAAACAACACTAAAGATAACAAGCTGTCATAACTTAAACTGAATTTTTTCATAAAGAATAGCGATTATTACGGACAGTTTTAATAAAAGAAATGCTATTTTTAACAGTTTTTATATAACAAATCCTTGCGTTTTTCTTGGGTTTTTTTGATGGATTGCTTTTTTCGCCAAGTATCAATATTAGCTTGATGTCCGCTTAGTAATACTTCAGGCACTGCTTGGTTATCAATAACTTCAGGGCGTGTATAGTGCGGATAGTCTAATAAATTATTTGTAAAAGAGTCGTTTAATGAATCGACATTGCCAAGTACGTTTGGAATTTGCCGACTAACCGTGTCAATAAGTAGCATAGCTGCTAATTCGCCACCACTAATAACATAATCACCAATGGATATTTCCATATCAATATCATGCTCAATAATGCGTTCGTCTACGCCTTCATAGCGCCCGCATAGTAGAGTAATTGAGTCAAGCGTAGATAATTCTTTAGCTAATTTATGCTTAAGTAGTTGTCCTTGTGGTGATAGATAAATAACTTTTGTTCTTGGGTTGGCTTGTTTGATTTTATTAATACAATCACGAATAGGTTTAACTTGCATCACCATGCCAGCACCACCGCCATAGGGTTTATCGTCAATATTTTTGTATTTGTTGTTGCTAAACTCTCTGAGTTGCCAAGTGTGAATTGAGAGGTGTGATTTTTTAATGGCGCGTGCAATAACACCTTCATCCTTAATGGCATTAAACATATCAGGAAATAGAGTGATAACATCAAAGCGCATAAGCTAGGTGAGTATGTTTTTTAAAACGTGGTAATAAATATCACTCAAATCTTCTAAGTCTTGGGTAGATACGCATTCATCAACTTGATGAATGGTGGCGTTCAGAGGACCTAATTCTACCACTTGAGCCTTTAAAATTGGTGCAATGAAACGCCCATCAGAAGTGCCGCCTGAGGTGGATAGTTGGGTGTTTATATTCTTGACGGTCTTAATCGCATCAACACAGGCATTAACCAGTTCACCTTTTGGGGTTAAGAAGGGGTAACCAGAATGCTTCCAAGTAATTTGATATTCAAAATTATGCTTGTCTAAAATCACGCAGACTCGGCTTTGCAATTGTTCATGAGTATTTTGCGTGGAATAACGAAAGTTAAAAACAACATCACTTTCATCTGGAATAACGTTAGTCACCCCTGTACCTGAGTGGATATTAGAGATTTGAAAACTGGTGGCTGGAAAATACTCATTACTCTCATCCCAAACCTCATTGCACAAATCATCTAACGCTGGTATGGCTAAGTGAATAGGGTTATGTGCCAAATGCGGATAGGCAATGTGCCCTTGTTTGCCAATGACTTTTAAAGTACCATTTAGAGAACCGCGACGACCATTTTTAATCACATCTCCTAGCTCATTAGTGGCTGATGGCTCGCCCACTAAGCAATAATCAACGGTTTGATTGATTTTTTTTAAGTACTGCGCAACTTTAACAGTACCATCAGTAGCAGGACCTTCCTCGTCAGAGGTGATTAAACACCCAATTGAGCCTTTATGATTAGGATAATCTTTAACAAATCTATCCGTGGCACTAAGCATGGCTGCTAAAGAGCCCTTCATGTCAGCTGTTCCACGACCATGCAACATGCCATCTTTAACTTGGGCAGAAAAAGGCGGTGTGTGCCATTTTGACTCATCACCCACAGGCACGACATCGGTATGCCCTGCAAACACAAACACAGGAGATTGCTGACCACGTACTGCCCAAAAATTATCAACTTCGCCAAATTTTAAATCAGTAATTTTAAAATTAAGACGGCTCAAATAATTGCTCATAATGGACTGGCAACCTTTGTCTTTCGGGGTGAACGAGTCTATACTAACGAGCTTTTTTGCTAATGCTAAAGTTTCACTCATAGGATTATTTTACTTTCAAGTGAATGGATGGATTGTTAGCCACATTAATAGCCTTGCTAAGCACTTGTATATCGCCGACACCTCGCATGGCAGAGCCAGTTGCGCTAATACGCACTACTGCAATCACTTGCTCGTGGGTTGACAGTTGATTGTTTTGTATAACAGAATCTTGGTCGGTTAAAATCATCTGGCCTGTAAAATCTTTTAGCTTGATTTTTTTAATCGCAATTGGCATCGGTCTGCCCTTGGCTGCTTTAACATAAATCATGATAAAATCTTCGCTAGACCTTGATTTTAGTATCTTGTCAGACACATCGACACGCACACTAACAGAATGCTCAGGTGTGTTCTTACTCTCTTCAACCGTTTTTAGCTCAGATAAAGCATTAACCAAAACCGCTCGGTCAATACTACCCTCTGGCAGGGCACTAAGTGCACGTTGCCAAAGCCCTTTGGTCAAAACAAAGTCTCGTTGGCTCACGGCAAACATACCTGCCAAATACAAGGCGTCTGGTGCGTTCGGCTCAATCTTCAAAGCTTGTTTAATTAATTTAACAGACTGGTCTGAAAATTGATTGTCGCTAGTAGCACTAATCATCATAGAGGCATATTCAACTAACAGTCTTGGATCCTTGGGGTTAATTTGATAAGATTTTTCATAGGCATCTATTGATAAGTCTAATTTTCCAAGTTCAAAATATGTAAGCCCGAGCATTTTCCAAGCCTCGGAATCATTCTTGTTAGTTTGCAAATACTGCACAATTTTGTTAGCGCTTTGCTCTAAACTTAATGGCTTTTCTGCACTTTCAAGTGGTTGACTCATGTTACTTTCTGGTGTCAGATATTGATAAACACCAATGGACATAACAGGCAATAATACTAATATTAATATCAAAACCCATGTGTTATTGCTGGCATTGTTTTGAATATTACTCACTTGTTGAAGTTCAATAGCCAGTGTTGTTGAAACCTCTTCTTTGGCTTGGTTGAATTGTTTTTCATCAATCAAATTCTGGTGTAAATCTTGCTCAAGTTCTAGTAATTTTTGTTTGCCTAGGGCAATATTAGAACTTTCAAGATTAATTTTATTGGATTTAAGAGGCCGATATAAAAACCAAATTATCCAAGCAAAGGAGGTAATCACCATTAAAGCAAACCATAGATATAAACTCATCCTTTCACCCTTAATCGATATCTTCTGTCAAATGTAGCTAGTAACGCACCTAATGCAATCAACAAGCCTCCTAGCCAAATCCAGCGTATGAGGGGCTTGTAATAAATCCTTAAACTCCATGAGTCGTCTTCTAAAGATTCACCCAGTGCAATATAAATATCACGATATAAAGATGGATCAATCGCCGCTTCGGTCATAGGCATACCTGTGACGTATTGGCGTTTCTCAGGCCTTAAATCTGCTATTTTTTCATCCTCAAAATAAACCTCTATATGGCCTTTATTGCCTTGATAGTTTTGACCAGATAGGCGTGTCACGCCTTTAAAAATAAAATCATAACCTGCTATGGTGATTGGTTTATCAATATCCATTTTTATATCTCTTTCAACGCCATACTGGCTTGTCACTGTCGCACCTAATAAGAATACAGCAATACCAATATGAGCACAAATCATGCCGATGAAAGCAAGACTCATGCTACCTTTTTGATTCAACCTTTGAAACAAAAGTACCAATGAGTGTGCAACTATCCAAATAAACAAAAAGATGGCTAATAAAACTGAGATATTATCAGTCAATAATGCGCTAATAACAAACAACAAACCGACACCTACCCACACCCACTTTAATAAACCCGTTAGCCTTCGTGTAGTATCTTTCTTCCAACGCAAAAAGGAGACAATCACCATGACCAGTACTGCTGGTATCATAATAGGCACAAACACTGCACCAAAATAAGGTGCACCTACTGAGATTTTTCCTAGACCTAATGCATCTAACAGTAGTGGATAGAGCGTGCCTAGAAAAACACTTAACATTGCTGTCACTAATAAGATATTGTTAATTAGCAAACCACTCTCTCTTGATAAAAGAGAAAAAGTATTACTACTTTGCATGAGTGAAGCGCGCCAAGCATACAGTGCCAACGAGCCACCAATCACAATCACTAAAAATATCAGAATAAACAAGCCTTTAGCAGGGTCAGCAGCAAATGAATGTACTGAAGTAAGAATGCCTGATCTGACTAAAAATGTGCCTAATAAACTTAATGAAAAACCAGAAATAGCTAATAGTACAGTCCAATGTTTAAATGCACCACGCTTTTCACTCACGCTTAAAGAATGCACCAATGCTGTTGCCACTAACCATGGCATAAATGAGGCATTTTCTACTGGATCCCAAAACCACCAACCACCCCAACCAAGCTCGTAATACGCCCACCAAGAACCAAGTATGATACCAAGTGTTAAAAATGCCCATGCGATTAATGTCCAAGGGCGTGACCACCTGAGCCAAGTAGAATCTAGCTGTCCACGAATGAGTGATGACAAGACAAAGGCAAAGGGAACTGCCATCCCCACATAACCCATATACAACATAGGTGGGTGAATAATTAAGCCAAAATCTTGTAGCAAGGGATTAAGCTCTCTCCCTTGTACTAGTACGATATCTAGACGCTCAAAAGGGTTAGAGGTTAATAATAAGAACAGTAAAAACCCGATACTAATTAAACCAAGAATAATAAGAATATAGTTCAATACTTCAGCAGGCAAACGCCTAGAGAAGACAGATACTGCTACACTCCAAGTAGCTAAAATTAAAGCCCATAACAACAAAGAACCTTCGTGCGCACCCCAAACAGCTGACATCTTAAAAATACTAGGCAGGTTTGTATTTGAATTACTTGCAACATACTTAACAGAAAAATCATCCATCACAAAGGCATTCATAAGAATGGCAAAAGCAATCAAAATCCAAAAGAATTGCATCCACAATAATGGTCTGGATAAGCCAGATAGTACGACATCGTGTTTAATTATACCTATAGTGGGCAAAACAACTTGTAACAACGCAAATATCAAGGCAAGCACTAATGCAAAGTGTCCAATTTCAATTAACATAGGTGGTTATGGATTAAATAAATCTATTATTTTATTCAATCCACCGAAGTTAATGACAATATTTGCATGCTTTATAACGCTAGGCTTGGCGTGATAAGCAACACTCAACCCAGCAATACGTATCATGCTTAAGTCATTAGCGCCATCACCCGCTACAATAACCTGACTATATGACAAGTCTTGTTTATCGCACAACTCCTTAACAAAATCTGCCTTAGTCTGTGCGTTAATCATCAGGCCTTTTATAACGCCAGTTAATTGGTTATTTTCAATTGCTAGTACATTAGCACGTGCATAATCTAGCGCTAAATCTTGAGCCAAACGATTAGTAAAATAAGTAAAACCGCCTGACACGACTGCTGTTTGGATGGACTTGGTTTTAAAAAATGAAATAAGTTCCTTACCACCAGGATTGACTGATAAACGTTGAGTGTAAACCTTATCTAGCACATCAACACTAAGCCCTTTTAACAAGGCGACACGTTTAATTAAAGAAACATCAAAATCTAATTTACCTTGCATAGTAAGCTCGGTAATGGCTGATACTTGTGGTTTAATATTGGCAAAATCAGCAATTTCATCAATGCATTCAATATTAATCAAGGTTGAATCCATATCACTGACAAATAACTTAATATTAGAAAAATCAACCCCAGGCAAATGGTTAAAATCAGTTTGATATTGTTGTCTTAAATCATCAAGATTGGCTGATACCATTTGATGACGAATATGAGTGTTGAAAACTTGAAATTTGCTTGAAATTTTCTTGGCAATATTTTCATCTAGACTGTGTTGAATAGTGGGTTTCATGCTCAAATTAACAACCTAGTATTGGTGCGGAAGGAGAGACTCGAACTCTCATGTCTTTCAACACTGGAACCTAAATCCAGCGTGTCTACCAATTCCACCACTCCCGCATGTCAATCTAAACTCCCTTTCAGGGAGTTTGAAGATTTGAAATTATACCTAATTAATGTTATAGTGACAGTTTTTACATGAAGGAGAACGCATGACAATTAATAACGTCGTATCAGCAATGGCTGGCATTATTATTATGATTTCACTACTACTAGGCGCACAAGCAATCAGTCCATTTGCTTATAATTCTAATTGGTTGTGGTTAACTGCATTTGTTGGTTTTAATCTATTTCAATCAGCATTCACAGGGTTTTGCCCAGCGGCAATCATTGCAAAAAGATTGGGTGCTAAATAATACTACACCTACACGCGAACCTTACCTACTAAATAAGTAAGGCTTGTGACTTCTATTATTTTTTAGATGATGCAGATTTAACGTCAAACCAATTTAATTTTTCTCTTAGTTTCACCACCTCGCCAATAATAATCAAGGTAGGGGCGTGGATGATTTCATTTTCTACTAAGTCTGGCAATCCTTTTAGGGTTGTGGTGTGAACCTTTTGCTCAGGTGTTGTACCTTTTTCAACCAATGCCACTGGCATATCAACACGCATACCATGTGTGATTAATTGCTCTGATAAATGTCTTGCGCCGTTAAGTGCCATATAAAATACAATGGTTTGTTGTTCAAGTGCCAATTCATGCCAAGGCAGGTTCATACTGCCGTCTTTTAAGTGCCCCGTTACAAAACGACAAGATTGTGAATAATCTCTATGTGTTAATGGAATACCTGAGTAAGTAGAGCAGCCAGAAGCTGCTGTAATACCAGGTACTACTTGAAAAGGTATGCCGTTTTCAGCCAACGTTTCAATCTCTTCACCACCACGACCAAAAATAAAAGGATCCCCCCCTTTAAGACGACAAACTCTTCTGCCTTGTTTGGCTAAATCTACCAACAATTGATTAATATCGCCTTGTGGCACAGCATGGTTATCGCGCTCTTTACCAACATAAACCAGTTGTGCATCGCGCCTAACCAACTCCATCACACCTTCTGAAACCAAACGATCATATAAAACAACATCTGCCTGTTGCATAAGACGCAAAGCTCTGAAGGTTAACAAATCAGGATCACCAGGGCCGCCGCCCACCAAATAAACTTCACCTACTTGAGCTTTAGTGGTGCTATCAAGTTGTGCTTGTAAATCTACTTTGGCTTCCGATACTTTACCTGAGAATACTTTTTCAGCAACAATGCCAGAAAAAGCTTTTTCCCAAAAATATCTCCTGTCTTCAATGTTGTTAAACTTTGCTTTAACTTTGTCTCTAAAATCGCCCGCTAATTCTGCCAATTTACCGTACGTATATGGCAACGTGCTTTCTAATTTTGCACGGATTAAACGTGCCAAAACTGGCGATTTTCCTACTGATGAAATAGCAATTACAATTGGCGACCTATCCACAATTGAAGGCATAATAAACGTACATAAATCTGGGGAGTCAACCACATTAACAGGGATATTGTTTTGGCTGGCTAATTCAGATACTTGTTTATTCAGGTTAGCATTACCTGTGGCAGAAACAATTAAGACCTGCCCTTTAACATCAGATAGCTCGAAGCTTTTTTCAATATAAATAATTTTGTTGTCATTGGCTAATTTAGTAATATTTTTACAACAACTTTTTGCCACGCAAGTAACTTGCCCATGGGCTTTCAACAATAGATTAATTTTCCGATAAGCAATACCACCACCACCAACAATCAGACAAGGTTTTTGTTTAATCTCAATAAAAATAGGCAAATAATTCATAGTTTGTTTGATGCTACTAACAAGTCAGCATAAGTAGGATAAAAGTTTATATTATAATGTCTTAATAATCCATAAGGACACAAAACATTTATTGTTATGCTCAATAAACACTATACCTGTCCTTTTTCCCACCTGATACTTAGCGGTAGATGTGGTTGTAAATTTGGGGCGAAAGACTGTATTGCAGAAAAAGAATTTGGTGCTTGTTTGGACGAATCGTCTTCTAAACAATGTCAATCGTTGTATACTCATTTACGCGATAATAGCGATTTCGTCTTAAACACGCACCATCAAAATAATTTATCAGTTGGACAGCAATCAAAAATTAAAATGGGTGGGCTGTTGGCTTTGCAAAAAGTACTTAACATTGAAAATAGCGATCAAATCAAGGATATATCTAATGTAGTAAAAATTGTTGAAGAGAAATATATGGGTTTTAAACACATCCCTTTTTCAAAACTCATGCCTAAAATTGCACAATTCAAATTTAGAAAAAAACCTTAAATACCCAGTGTTTGTTTAACAAAAGGGATGGAAATGTTATTCTTTTGCTGTAATGATGCTTCATCTAAAACACTAATTATGTTCAAAACATCATTCAAATCACGTGAAAGAACTTTGAACAAATAGTGGTACACCTTGCTATTTATGTTGATATTCTTATCCAGCATTTTGCGCTCAATAATAAGAATTTTTTGCTCATCATTGAGCGCCTCTAGTGTGAAAGCAACCGCTAAAGACAAGCGTGTTTTCAAATCCTTTAATAGATTCAACTCACTAGATAAAGCATTTGCAGAAACAATCAACTTAGTATTAGTTAACTTAATTCTGTTATGTAAATCAAATAACGCCTGTTGTTGGGCGATACTCAAACAATCAACGTTGTCAATACAAATCCAATCAACAGGTGCTAAACCACTTATTACCCCTTTTGGTAGTTCTTGCTTTATGTCAATAAAAACAACATTTAATCGCTTATCTAGTGCACTAAGAGCACAACCTTGCAATAGATGAGTTTTACCACTAGATTTGACACCCGAAATAAAGACAACAGCTGAGCCTTTTTGAGTAAATAACTGATTAACAAAATCTAGAACTTGTTGATTTCTCTTGCCAATAAAATTGGACAACAACATTTTTGAATTCAATGAAAGCGGTAATCTAAGTTGATTCATTGAGGATTTTTTTTTTCTTGCAAAATGACTTGTTCAATCCAAATCCACACATAGTCTGCACCGCTAAGCACGGTTGATGTGGCTGTAATAATAAAGAAAATAGTGTTGTATTGTGGCAAAACTGGATAAATTTGCACCATCACTAAAAACAAAACTAGTGCAATTTGTAGTACGGTATTAATTTTTGAAAGTTTTGAGGGTGATAATAAATCATTTTTAGAGGTGCCTGAGCCAATAAAACACCCAACTGTACCTGAAACAATCATAAAATCACGCAAAAAAACCAACACTAATAACCACAGCGGCAATAATTCAATCACGTATAAAGCCACAAAACTACCGACTAATAGCAACTTATCCGCCATTGGATCTAAAATAGAACCTAACCTACTTTGAAAAGAGTAGCGTTTGGCAATCCATCCATCCAGCGCATCAGTAATGCCTGCAATAAAAAACAGCACCATTGCCAAAAAATATTGGTGATTTAACAAAGTCATAACAACTGGCACTGTTAAAATAATGCGCAAGATTGAAAGCGCATTAGGCAATGAAGAAAAACTCATTTTTTATTTACCAAAAAGAATTCATAAAGAAATTAATTATACGGAAGAACTGTCATGTCATCACTCTCATACCTTGACTCAGGCATTGACATTACCAAAGGTAATGCGCTGATTGAACAAATCAAACCGATTGCTAAATCAACCACTAGACCTGGGGTATTGGCTGGTCTTGGCGGCTTTGGTGCGATGTTTGAATTGCCTATTAATAAATACAAGAATCCGGTTCTAATCTCAAGTACAGACGGCGTTGGCACTAAACTCAAAGTGGCACAAATGTTAAACAAACATGATACGATTGGCATTGATTTAGTTGCCATGTGTGTCAATGACTTAATTGTCCAAGGTGCTGAGCCGTTATTTTTCCTAGATTATTATGCAACAGGCAAGTTAAATACCAAACTGGCTACATCCGTTATTTATGGCATTGGTGAAGGTTGTAAGCAATCGGGTTGTGCTTTAATCGGTGGCGAAACAGCTGAAATGCCAGGTATGTACCAAGGTGAAGAATACGACCTTGCTGGTTTCTGCGTGGGCATTGCTGATAAAGACAAAATAATTGATGGCACGAAAGTCACTAAAGGTGACCATATCATTGCCCTGGCATCTTCTGGTCCACATTCTAACGGTTTTTCACTAATACGCAAAGTTCTAGCGCAATCAAACCCAACTGACGCACAATTAAATGCACTAATTGATCCTACTAAAATCTATGTAAAATCAGTATTATCATCGATTGAAAGGTTCTCAGTACATGCTATTTCACACATTACAGGCGGTGGTTTATTGGAAAACATTCCTAGAGTATTGCCTGAAAACTTGAGCGCAAAACTTGACGCCAATTCTTGGCAACTACCCAGTATTTTTCAGTTTTTACAAGACAATGGCAATATTAATATGATGGAAATGTATCGAGTATTTAACTGTGGCATAGGCATGATTATTATTGTGCCAGCAGAACAAAGTACTAATGCTATTCAACACTTAAATAAGCTAAGCGAACATGCTTGGCTAGTGGGTGAAATTACGAACAATCAAGGCTCTCAAGTTATCATTTAACTTGTATATTGAGCATGAATGGCGTTGTTTTAATTTCTGGTAATGGCTCAAACCTACAATCAATTATTAACCATTCTACTGCTATTGATTTAGACATTAAAGTAGTTATTAGCAACGACAGCAAAGCCTATGGGCTAAAACGTGCCGAACGTGCAAACATTCCTACCCACACACTGAGTCACAAGCATTTCTCATCTAGAGAAGAATTTGACCAAGCATTAAGCAACGTTATTAATCAATATAATCCTGAAATTGTTATTCTTGATGGCTTTATGCGCATACTAGGTGCGAAATTTACGCATCAATATTCAGGAAAAATGCTTAATATTCACCCCTCATTATTACCAAAATTTCAAGGGCTCAATACCCATCAAAGAGTGATAAAAGCTAAAGAAAATCAGCATGGTGTTACTATTCACTTTGTGACTGAACAGCTTGATGGAGGCCCTATTATTGCCCAAGCTAGTGTTGATGTTATTGATACAGATACAACAGAATCTTTGGCAAAACGTGTTCTGTTTGAGGAACATAAATTATTCCCAAAAGTTATTCATTGGTTTACACAAGGCAAGCTAAAACTTGAAAAAAATCACGCCATACTAGATGGAAAAGTCTTATGAGATTGCTTACCTTAATTACATTTTCAATTTTAATTAACTCTGTAGCGCAC
This sequence comes from Candidatus Ruthia sp. Cpac_8_S14, assembly GCA_021730205.1. Taxonomy (GTDB): domain Bacteria; phylum Pseudomonadota; class Gammaproteobacteria; order PS1; family Pseudothioglobaceae; genus Ruthia. Next base: position 765,249 of record CP072533.1, read on the forward strand.
GCCTTAAAAGCACATACTGCTAACTACCAATTATCTATTAATGGTTTTAAGATAGCTGAAGAAGTTAGGACATTACACAAACTAGATAAACATTATTTTTATACTGCAAATGCTAGAACCTCAGGACTTGCAGCCTTCATAAAAGACTATTCTATAGCGTCAAGCTCTAACTTTTCGATTAGTCATCAAGGTGTTGATGCCATACATTACCAAATCATAGAACAAGAAGACGAGGAATTGGTTAAGAATCATGCCTTTGACGTTTACTCAAAAAATCATGCTGTTGTGTCTATTCTCACTAAGACCCAGCCAAAAATTAGAGTTTGGCAGTCTAAGGGTGGTAGTATTGTTGATCCTCTAAGTTTATTTTTAGCTTTATCAAATGATTTAGAGCACAACCCTAACCAATCTATATTTACCTACCAAGTGGCCAATGGAAAATCAATCAAACAGCATCAATACAAAAGAATCAATGAACGCCTGATTAAAATCAACAACCAATCTGTTAAAGCCATTAAAATTAGTAGAATCAACACTAGTAATAATAATATAAAGGCCTATTTTTTACCCAAGTATGGGTATTTACCCGCATTGATAGAGCGAAATAAAAACGGCAAAAACTACACATACAAACTTACCAATTTACAGATTGAAAATGGAGCCAAAGACAAACTACAAGTAAGCTTTTAAATATTGACCCGTATACGAGCCTTTAAATTTTACCACCTCTTCTGGCGTACCAAACGCAATAATTTGCCCACCCTTATTACCCCCTTCAGGGCCTAAATCAACAATCCAATCTGCAGTTTTAATAACATCAAGGTTGTGTTCAATGATAACAATGGTATTGTTATGCTCGCGTAATCTATTAATAACTGATAACAAAAGTTTAATATCATGGAAATGTAAGCCTGTTGTCGGTTCATCAAGAATGTAGAGTGTTTGTCCAGTATCCATTTTTGACAACTCTTTTGCTAATTTAATGCGTTGCGCTTCACCGCCGGACAAGGTGATTGCATTTTGTCCAAGGGTGATATAGGAAAGTCCAACATCCATTAAAGTTTGTAATTTTTGTTTAATTTTGGGCATAGGTTGGAAAAATTCACAAGCCTGTTCTACAGTCATATCAAGCACTTGTGCAATACTCTTTCCCTTGTAAAGTACTTCTAAAGTTTGTTGATTGTAACGCTGGCCTTGGCACACATCACATGACACATAAACATCTGGTAAAAAATGCATTTCCATCTTAATCAGCCCGTCACCCTTGCATGCTTCGCATCTACCGCCTTTAACATTAAAACTAAAACGTCCTGCTTTATAACCGCGCATCCTTGCCTCTAAAGTTTGTGAAAATAAATCACGTACTAACGAAAACACACCCGTATAAGTGGCTGGATTAGAGCGTGGCGTACGTCCAATTGGGCTTTGGTCAATATTGACAATCTTATCAAAATAATTTAAACCTTCAACTGATTCATACTCAGCAGGCGTTGTCTGTGCACGATTAACTTCTCTAGCCGCTAAAGCATACAAAGTGTCGTTAATTAGGGTTGATTTTCCAGAACCAGACACACCTGTCACACAAGTTAATACACCTACAGGGATAGACAAGTCAACTTTATTAAGATTGTTACCCTTAGCACCTTTAATACACAACCACTGACTAGCACCTTTACGTTTAGCAGGCACTTCAATACCTTGGCGACCACTTAAATAATCACCCGTTAAAGATTTAAGATTGTTTTCAATGTCTTTAGGGCTGCCCATTGCAACAATTTCACCGCCATGAATACCAGCACCAGGACCGATATCAATCACGTAATCAGCCTGTTTAATTGTCTCTTCATCATGCTCTACCACAACCACTGTATTGCCAATATCACGCAAATAGGTCAGTGTATTTAGTAACTTTTGATTATCTCTTTGATGCAAACCAATTGATGGTTCATCAAGCACATACAGCACACCCATCAGCCCTGCACCAATCTGACTAGCCAAGCGAATACGTTGCGCTTCACCACCTGACAAACTATTTGCTCTACGGTCAAGAGTTAAATATTCTAAACCTACATTAATTAAAAATGCCAAACGCTGAACAGTTTCTTTTAAAATCTTATCCGCAATTTGACCACGAGCGCCTTCCAACTTCAACTCTTTGAAAAAATCATAAATATCAGCAATAGAAAGTTTGGTGATATTTGATAAGTTCTGTCCATCAATAAACACATTTCTAGCTGATTCATTCAACCTATCACCACGACATTGCCCACAATCCTTGCTCACTACATAACGGGAAAGCTCTTCTCTAACACTACGAATCTCACTTTCTTCATAACGTCGCATCATTCTTGGAATAATGCCTTCAAATGGCTTAGCCTTATTAGACCAACTTTTACGCCCTTTTATTTTGGAAAAATCAATGTCATCTGTACCACTTCCATAAAGAACAATTTTTTTGTGCTTATCGCTTAATTGTTCATAAGGGGTTTCAATACTAAATCCGTAATACTTACCTACCAACATTAGCATTTGATAAAAATAAGCATTTGAGCGCCCCCAACCATAAATAGCACCATCTGCTAAACTCATGTTAGGATTGGCCACAACTTTTTGCTTATCAAACATATCTTTTACACCTAAGCCATCGCAAGTTTGACAAGCGCCAACTGGATTGTTAAATGAGAAAAGTCTAGGCTCTAATTCACTTAATGAGTAGCCACACTCAACGCAGGAAAATTTAGCAGAAAACACCTTTTCTTGCCAAGATGGATCTTCTTCCATAGGTGCAACTCGCACCAAACCAGCACTCAAATTAAGTGCAGTTTCCAACGATTCAGACAAACGTGAGATCATGTCTTCTCGTATTTTTAAACGATCAATGATAATTTCAATAGTATGGTTAACTTTGCCATTAAGTACTTCCATTTCATCTATATACACGACTACGCCATTAACTCTAGCCCTTAAAAAACCTTGGTGGTTTAATTCTTCCAATAATTTTGCATGGCTGCCTTTGCGATTTTGCACAATGGGTGCTAGCAGCATGATCTTCTCACCTGTTGGTAATTTGACAATACTATCTACCATTTGAGAAATGGTTTGAGACTCAAGATTAATTTGGTGTTTTGGACACTTAGGAATGCCTACGCGAGCAAACAACAATCTTAAATAATCATAAACTTCTGTAATTGTGCCAACCGTTGAGCGTGGGTTGTGTGAGGTGGCTTTTTGTTCAATGGAAATGGCTGGAGAGAGTCCTTCAATATGATCAACATCAGGTTTTTCCATGAGTGACAAAAATTGACGCACATAAGTTGATAAAGACTCCACATAACGACGCTGCCCTTCTGCATAAATAGTGTCAAAAGCCAATGAAGATTTACCCGAACCAGACAAACCAGTAAGCACAACTAACTTATTTCTAGGGATGTCAATATCGATATTTTTTAAATTGTGGGCTCTGGCGCCATGAATACTAATTTGATCCATATAAAATATACCGGACAAAGAGTTAATTATAACCATCAAAACAGGTAAAATCCCCTAATATTATGACTCTTTAGAGCACGTTTAATGAGGAAATACAAACGTATCTTATTAAAACTCAGTGGCGAAGCTTTAGCCAGCACTGAAAATACGATTGACCCAGTAACACTAAACAAAGTGCTTGGTATTATAAAATCAGTACTTAGTCAAAATGTTGAAATAGCGATTATTGTTGGTGGTGGTAATATTTTTAGAGGTGCAGCACTCGTACAAGCTGGTATGAATCGTATTACTGCTGATCATATAGGTATGTTAGCAACAGTTATGAATGCACTTGCTATTGCAGATACTTGTCAAAGAAATAAGATTGATACACTGGTTATGTCTGGTTTTCCAATTGGTGGTGGTGTGTGTGATTCAATTAACCATGTGCGTGCTAAACAAGCTTTAAACAAGGGCAAGGTCGTCATTTTTTGTGCAGGCACAGGCAGCCCATGTTTTACCACTGACACCGGCGCAGCACTACGCGCTATTGAAATTAATGCAAATATTGTATTTAAAGCCACCAAAGTAGATGGCATTTATACTAGCGACCCTATCAAAAATCTTGATGCAAAACGTTATGATTTATTAAGCTTTGATGAAGCAATTGAGAAAAATCTTCAAATTATGGATATATCTGCGTTTGCACTATGTCGTGAACATGATTTAGAAATTTGTGTATTCAGTATGCTAGAAAACACAAATACATTATCAGATATTTTAAAAGGCGAACCTTTGGGCACCATCGTAAGGAAATAAATTATGTTAAATGAAATACAACAAGACGCACAAAACAGAATGAATAAAAGTGTTGCCTCACTTGAGAATGTTTTTAGTAAAATTAGAGCAGGTCGTGCACATCCATCACTACTCGAGCAAATTCATGTGGATTATTATGGCTCTATGGTGCCGCTATCTCAAGTGGCTAATATTAATGCAGAAGATTCACGCACACTTAAGGTATCTCCATGGGAAAAGGACATGGTCGTTGTGATTGAAAAAGCCATTATGACATCAGATTTAGGACTTAACCCACAAACCATGGGACAAGTCATGCGCATTCCTTTGCCACCACTTACTCAAGAGCGCCGAGGTGAGTTGGTAAAAGTCGTCAAAGATGAGACAGAGCAAGCTAAAGTTGCCATCCGCAATATTCGTCGCGACGCCAATTCTGATTTTAAAGAACTGTTAAAGGAAAAGGAAATTTCAGAGGATGAAGCTAGAAAAGCAGAGGATGATATTCAAAAAATTACTGATACACATATTAAAGAAATAGAAACCAAACTTGGTGAAAAGGAAAACGCTCTATTAGAAATTTAATCTAGGTTTTAAACAGCTGGTCAATAAAAATCCCGTTTTATATCGGACTTTTTATTGATTTAATGAGTACTAATCTTGATGATTTTCTACGCAGGTGAAATAACCTTTCCATCTCTTTGGTGAGAACAATGTACCCATTTCATCAAGCGGACCTGTATTATACAAAAACCCACTCGCAAGTGCTTGTTTGAATCTTTCTATGTTGGTATTAGATAAATCAAGTCTATCTTTACAAGCCTCATGTGCTGCTACTGTCACTGGAATGCCGGTTGTAGTTTGGCCAATCACCTTGGAGGTGTTAGTTAGTGTCATTGTGTCAATATTATGCTCACCCTTCACCACAATTTTATCAAAAATTGGCTCAACAGGTCCCATATCATAATCGTCTCCACCAGCCATCACACTACTTACTAATGTAAACGTTATAACAAGGCTCAGTGTTTTATTTATCATTTTTCTATCTCCAAATTATTCAAAGTTGACTTATTCCCCTTTTGGTTCCATATTTTATACTACTTATTATAGGATAGCCACCTTTACATAAGTTATGCTTAATGATTTTTATAAATGTGCCACATCAACACAATTAGATTTGATATGCACACAACTTATCAACTTATCAACCCGTGCATTTAATACAAATAACGGCAATATACCCAAATGGGAACAAGCCATTGAACAAATTAAAACTCAAAATACTGGCAGTCTTAATTTTATAACGCCCTATTTAAACATTAGCGCTCACCATATTAATAATCTCACTTTGGAAAAATCTTTAAAACAGCTTATGCCCTGGCGCAAAGGGCCTTATCAAATTGGCAATTTACAACTTAATAGTGAATGGCGTGGTGATATGAAATGGCATAGACTCATTCCCTATGTCAAGCCACTTAAAGATAAAGTTGTGCTTGATGTTGGCTCTGGTAATGGCTACTTTACTTATCTTATGGCAATTTCAGGTGCTGAAATTGCACTAGGCATTGAACCGTTCTTATTATTTAATTATCAGTTTCAAGCTATTCGTACATTAATTAACAATCCACCAAATGCATTTGTATTGCCATTACGCTTAGAAGAAATGCCAAAAAGACCTTTGTTTGATACGGTATTTTCCATGGGTGTTTTATATCACCAAAAAGACCATAGGTTACATTTGAAACAACTAAAAGATGTTATGAAGCCAGATGGGGAGCTCATCTTAGAAACATTCATTATTGATTTGGGAAAAGTTGAAGAAATTATTCCAAAAGGGCGTTATTCTAAAATGCGAAACGTTTACTGCTTGCCATCAGCAAATACACTACGTACTTGGCTTGAAGATGCAGAATTTAAAAACATTAAATTGTTGGATATTACCAAAACTACATCAAAAGAACAACGAGCCACCCATTGGATTGGCAATAACACACAGTCTCTTAAAGATTTTCTTGACCCAAATAATAGCGACTTAACCATTGAAGGGTTGCCAGCACCTAAACGTGCAATTTTTATTTGTCAAAAATAAATTGAGTAGTATAATTATTCTTTTTTAGAAAAAATTATTATGATTTCTCGTTCACTTCTAACAATAATAGCCCTGTTACTTTCTGCAAATATCTTTGCAGTGCAAAATATTGTAGTCAGTATTAAGCCCATTCACTCTATTGTTAGTAGTCTAACTCAAGGAATAACAGAACCGAAATTATTACTAAAAACCAGTCAGTCAGCGCATCATGCTCATCTAAAACCCTCTCAATTATCCTTATTGAGCCATGCAGACTTAGCTATTTTTATTCACCCTACTTTTGAAGGCGGGCTTAAAAAAGTATTGGCTAATCTTGATGCTAATAAAAAACTAATTATTGGCAATATGAAAGATATTCATCTTATTCACAATGAGGAACATGAGGGAGGCGAAAAACATGAAGAGAGTGATGAAGAAGATGGATATGATAAGCATCAGAAGGTAGTCAACTATCACCTCTGGCTAGATATAAACAATATGCAAATATTCGCAAAGAAACTGATTGAAAGATTGATTAAAGTTGACCCTGATAACCGATCAAATTACACAGTTAATTTAGACAAACTTAACAAAAATTTAGACAAACTCAAACAAGATATTAATCAAAAAATATCAGCTTATAAACCTAAAGTATTTGCAAGTTATTCCAATACTTTTGATTATTTTACCAACGCCAACCAATTAAATAAATCGATTAATATTACGAGTTACCACGACCACGGTGAAAGATTGAGTATATTTAAAATGCTTGAGGCTAGAAAGATAATGAAAGAAACACAAACAAAATGTTTACTCACCATAAAAGTACCAAAAAAAAACACTAATTCATTAACCGAAGGTCTGAATATAAATTCAGCAAACATTGACATTATAGGTTTTAATATTCAGCAAGGATCTGATCATTATTTTAAACTAATGCATCATATCACTAATAAAGTTGTCCAATGTCTCAGGTAAGATTTGCCTTTAATAAAGCCTCAAATAATTATGACGACCATGCATTTTTACAAAAAGAAATTGCTGTTAGGTTGGATCAAAAACTTAATACTATTTCATCCAAAGCTGACATCGTTCTTGATCTTGGTGCAGGCACCGGTTTACTTAGCCAACAACTAATTAAACGCTTTTCAAACTCAGAAATTATTTGTCTAGATTTTGCTCAACAGCCTTTAAAATATAATTCATCTAATAGTAAAATTTGTGCCAATGCTAATTATTTGCCACTACCAGACAATAGCGTTAATATGATTACTTCTAACTTGATGATGCAGTGGTGTTCAAATCTTAATACTTTGTTTTCAGAATGTTTTCGCGTGCTTAAAAACAATGGATTAATTCTATTCTCTACCTTTGGTCCAGATACACTAAAAGAATTAAAAAAAAGTTGGTCAATTGTGGATGATAAAATACATGTCAACACTTTTATTGACATGCATGATATTGGCGATCAAATGCTACAAAACGGGTTTCAAAATCCTGTAATGGAAATGGAAACCTTAACACTCACTTATCAAACAGTCATTGATTTATTGCGCGATCTTAAAGCTATTGGCGCCCAAACAGTTACTAAACGCTCAAAATCCCTAACTGGTAAAGACAAGTTTCAACTGATGATTAAGATGTATGAATCTTATAAAAATAATGGGAAATTACCAGCCACTTACGAAATTATTTATGGACATGCGTGGAGAAAAACGACTGGCGTTGGTAATATCACACTTGAAAGTCAATAAATCTTTTTCTAATTAAACTCTTGTACCTTTAATATAGAAGATTCAACCATATCCTGATGTTCGAAATCAATTAATATTTTATCTACTATGGCTTCACACTCATGTCTGCATGAAGGCGATTGTCATAAAGGATCTTTAGTAGTAAATCATCCAAATCTCTTAATAAATCTAGTACACTTTTGTCATTTTGCAATGGAAGGGCTAAAACCCCATTTGGAAGTTCCATTGCTTACGTTAATTCTTCAACAACAAAAGTAGGCAATAAACCATAGTGTATTGCATGATCAACAGAAATAATAACCAGTGCATTAGTTAATTCGGATTTCTAAATTTAACAAACAATTACTCTGAGTATCGAGATTTTTGATGTTGATATAACGATTAATCGCCGATTTACAATGCGCTTTTTTGGTTAACAGTATTTTAAAATTAGGATTTTTATCATTTTTATTAATAATCACTCTTGTAATTTTAGATAAATCTTGGAAATGGTCTTGGATAAGTGCTTCAGCAATATCAACTCGGTATCTAATTGGTTGTTGCCAACGTCTTAATTTTGTTTGTCTTAACTAATACTCGTTCTTAGATTGCCATGGTGCCAATAAGTCAGCACATACAATGTTTGAGTAAAAACAAACTAATAATATCCACACTCCACTCAAACGATATTTAATTACTTCTCGTTAAGAGCGCCACTAAAGCCACGACTAATTGGCTTGGTTAAATAAGTGAATAAAGAACGCCTTCCGACTTTAACATCAATCGTGCCTGACATGCCTAATTTGACATTAATCGCCTTGGATTTGACATTATCTTCATGCTCTGGCCCTTCAATTTTAACATTTACTTGATAAAAAGTCGTTTGTCTTCCAGAAGAGTCTTTATCTAACAAAGTGTCCGAACTGATGTAATTTAGTGTGCCTTTTAAACCACCAAAAATAGTATAATCAAATGCATCAAGTTTAATCACCACTGGCATGCCCAATTTTAGTCTACCAATATCAACAGGATTAATTTTTGCTTCTAAAATAACACCACCTTGAGAAGGGGATATTTCCATCAATTGCTCTCCAGCACGTAAAACACCACCAACAGTGGTTACTTTTAGCTCTTTAACAATACCTGATACAGGTGAATAAATATCAGTATATTCTAAGACACTTTTTTGTTTTTTAAGTTTATATAGATTTTTAGCCAACTCACCCTCCAACTTTTCAATTTCGGCACTGATTCTTCCGTAATATTTATTTTTAGTATCTACCAATTTACGCTTAAAGTCTAATACTTTCTGTTTAGCTCTTAAAACTTCTAACTGACTAACATCACCTGTTCTTTCTAAACTTTGAGTAATTTCCCACTCCTCAGTACTCATTGCAAGACTTTCCTCCAGCATGGACACCTTTTGATTTAAAGAGCGCTTCTTTTGAACATACAAAGCTTTTTGTGTACTCATAAAATGAGGATAATCTTGGGTTAATTCATCAAATACAATGGGGTTTTCTAAAATTTCTGCATTGGCTCTTGCCAATGCAGACTTCAAATATGCTACTTGAGACCTTACCTCGTAATAACTCGCCTGTGCACGATCTTTTTCAAGCGTTGCTAGAAGTTGCCTCTGCTTAACGTGCTCACCCTCGCTAACTAATAATTTAGATAAAACACCGCCATCAACCACTTGAATAATTTGGCTACTGTTATTAGCAACCACTTTACCTTGACAACGAACTGTTTCATCAATATCAAATAATGATGCCCATAGTATAAAAGCAATGAAGCCGCCTAATAAAACATAAATAATCGAAAATGAATGCTCAATTTTTGACAAAATTTTCTCTAAATTCATGACTTGGCCTCTTGTACTTTACCAGAAAGTTGTGCAATTACACCAACCTTTGGTCCATCCATCACTATTTGGTTTTTATTAACAACAATTAAACGGTCAACCAATTCTATCATTTCCATTTTATGTGTTACCAACACCAACGTATCTTCTGCCTTTATTGTTTTCTTAAACATGTTGATTAACAACGCTTCTAAGTTACGATCAACAGATGCAGTTGGTTCGTCTAATAACCATATTTTTGGTGCTCGTAAAACTACCCGAGTTAAATTAAGTAATTGCTTTTGCCCACCAGACAAACCTAACCCACCTTCAGATATTTCTTGTTCTAGCCCTTTTTCAGTAGTAGAGATAACACTATTTAATAAGCCTGTTAATTTAGATACTTCCAAAATTTTATCATCACCCGGATCGAGCAAACCTAAAATTAAATTTTCTCTAAGTGTGCCTTTGAATAGTCGCCCTTCTTGTTGTAAAAAACCAATTCTTTCAGCTAGAACAGGTTTTGAAATATGGGCCAAATCAATATCATCTAATAAAATCTGACCAACATTGGGCTTATACATACCACTTAACAAACGTAATAATGATGTTTTCCCAGAGCCAATAGGTCCTAAAACACCAATTTTTTCACCTGGGTTGATTTTCATTTCTGGCAAAGTTAAAGCCACCTTTTCGCCATAATTTATTTGTGTTTTTGCTTCAACACAAAATTCACCACATATATTTTCAGGCACAATAGGCAAGTCTATACCATCATGGTCACATTTTAAATCCCAAATCACATCTAATGATCTAACTGCTGACTCAGTATTTGCCCATTGAACTAGGTGAGATGGAATTTGTGCAACAGGTGCCAAAATTCGACCTGACAAAATAGAGCAAGCAATTAATCCACCCATGGTCAAACCTCCACCACTAATCAATAACGCACCTGATGCTATCATCAGCACAAACGAAGATTGTTGAAAAAATGCTACCATATACTGAGATTGGTCAGTCATTCGCTTCATCTCTAAATCATAACCACGGCCTTCGTCAGTGATATTCATCCAATTAGAAAGCATGCGCCAACCACCTTGGCCCGATTTGATCGTTTCAGCCCCTTCAATTGACTCCACTAATAAACCCACTTTAAGATTAACAGATTCATTAATACTATCTGCTAGCATTTTTATTTTCTTATGGAAATATAATCCTGTTAAAGTTGCTATAAAAAAAAATATCATAGGTACCAAGACCAAATAACCACCAATAGCGGCGATTAATAAAACATAGAACAGCACAAATGGAACGTCAACCACCAGATAAGTCGTAATGGCAGATAAAAAACTACGTACTGACTCATAACCTCGCATTTGCGAAGCCAAACTACCCACACTTCTTGGCAATTGATCCATTCGTAATGCCAAAAACCGTTTGTATACATCTCTAGATAGGCGTCTATCTATATTATCAATTAACTTTTCGTACAGCCCTGCACGCACTAACTTAGCAATAAAATCTAATACAATTATTGCTAATACGCCTATTGTCAACACCAATAAAGTTTGTTGAGCGCCTGTTGGCACAACGCGGTCATAAATCTGCATAGAATAAAAAGCACTAACCACAGCCACAATATTAATCAAAATTCCTGCTAAAGAAGCGTCAATTAGCCATCTCTTATGGGTAATTAATTCAGTTTTAACCATTTGAAAGATTCGACTATTACCTGCATCGAATTTTTTCTTCATTTTTATGGCAAAAATTTCATACTCATCCAAATCATCAAGTATTACTTCTAACCAAGTATTCTTCTCTTTAGAGAACCATTCTGCCACCCATTCGCCTTTGGTATTAAAACTTTTAAGAATGCCCCATTGCTGAAATTCATCAAAAATCAATAAAGGCAACAAAGAGGGGTCATTAATAGATTTTAATGCTTTAGGATTAGGAATTAATAATGCATGGCATATATTATGCAACATTACCAATTTTTCAATTAAGCCATTACATTCATCCTCAATAACCTGTTGTAATTCTAATGCATCAAAACGAGACCTTTGCAACTGCGATAAACGCTGCAAACTAAATAATAAACTTTGCTCCATATATGTACTATTAAAGGTTACTTAGAAAATTTAGAAGTAATTTTTTTCACTGCTTGATTTCAATTGATTATTTTGGTTTGGCCAAATTTTACCAAAAGAGCGCCCTGAAAGTATCGTGACAATTACACCCGACACTAAAATATATTTAACTAAATTATAACGCTGTAACACTCGTTAGTATATTTTTTTCACTTTACATTCACTTCAAAAAAATATTAATACTGCTTGCTTTCTACGTCATATAATCTTTTTAGTAGACTGTCTGTTGTTAAGAAGACTCTTTGTATTTAATTTGATTTTAAATATTTTTTTCATTAAGGTTTTTTTTGATCTTCTTCCTCTTTCTTAAACGTTGTGTATTTTGTCTTGAACACTTTTAACATTTTTAAATTCAAAAATTTTATTAAGATGTTGATACTGAGAGTTAACATTATTTTTGCTCCATACATTTTTTTACCTAAAGCATTAGATATGGCTTTAACTGCTCCATTTTGTTTTCTTCCTGTAATTAACGCTTTTTTCTTTTGATTAGTTTTTGAATGGCATTGCTTTGTTTTTTTATCCTGTTCTTGATTAATACTTATCTGCTTTTTTTGCGTAATGTACCCTCTACCGGAGCCGTCTTTGTTGTCTTTTTTTGAACAACAATTTTAGTTAATTTTTCACGACTGGGCTTTTCTTCTTCATCAAAAAGTTCTACAAATGTTACGAAATCTCTTTTCTTTAAAGAGGATTTAAAGTTTTGGATGCTATCAATATCAAAATACCAGATAATTTTTTCTACCGGCTTTTCATCAGGTATAACAAAATTTAGCATTTTATCAATGTCACTTTGCTCTTCTTTAGGGCTCATTGTTGGATGCCACAATATCTTATCTGTTCGATTAAATGTTAAACTTTCATTAAAACTTGTCACAACAGCGCCAATATCTTCAACATAGACAAAAATACGCCAATTGGCTAGTATTATCTCGCCGTAAACACTAGCCAATTGAGATTCCAATTGAGAAACTTCACGAATGGAGTTCATAACATCTTGCCATGTTTTTCTACCTGCCAAGAATTGTCGATAATAGGATTTCCGTACTTTTTCTGTATTGGCTAGTGATGACTCAAGCAATGTTTTTTGTTTTTTCAAAGAGATGGAAGACATCCAATCTAGCTCAATTTGCTGCGCGACTTTATTTTCTTCGTCTTTAATTTTTGCTTGTAGAGACTGATAGCGACTCTTAATTTGTCTAATTTGTGAAAAATTAGACAAACCTGCGCCAAAACTACTGTTAAGTTCAATAAAAACGCGATTCTCAGTCTTGGCACCCTTATCAGTAAAGCTACCCCACTGGCGTTCTAATTTAAGATTAACATCTGGATAAAGTTTGGCATGAGTTTGATCCAGTTCAGCCTCGATCACTAAGCTTTCCGCTCTAATTTGCTTAATTCTAGGATTAGTTAATAATGCCCTTTTGCTTAATTTGGCTTGACTAGTTTCAAACTTAACAATGCTAAAGTCTCTAATCAAATCTTTTGGATCTAGCGAAGTGCCCAATAGCTCTTCCAAATTAAGCAGACTATTTTCATGTTGAATAATAGCCGAATTAAGGCCAGCTTCTGCCTGAGTTGAGCGTGAATTTGCCAAATTTAAATCACTACTAGAAGACAACCCTTGTTTAATACGACGCCTTAGACGGGCGCGCAATATATCATGCTCCTCTTGACTCTTACTATACGACTTTTTTTTTAAATAACTGTCATACCATTTACTATAAGCATTGATTACTTTTAAAGCCAAATCTTGCTGTGCGGCCTTAGTTGATGCCTGAGCTGATAAAAGCTGAGCTCTTGATTTTGCCAAACCTGCATCAATAGATCCGCCCGCCCAAAGTGGTTGCGTTAAACTGATAACTGAAACACGACTATCACTATTTTTATAACTAAGGTCTGTACTAGAACTGTCAACTTGACTTACTGAAAACCTAGGGGTTGGAAAATATTGCCATTTAGCACTGGTAATCTCATTTTTAGCAGCCTCCTCTAAGAAAACATTACTTTTAATAGAAGGGTGGTAGGTAATTGCCTTATTAATTAAATTAGATAAATTAAACTCACCTTTTGATTGCTCTTGTGCGCTCGCACTATCAAGAAAGAGATCAAAAAATAATAATAATACAACCGTTCTTTTAATCATTTCCAAGTCTACAAACACAATTTAAGTTATTCTCGTAATATAACCCTCATCAGTGCTTCCAGAGCTAGAATAAGCAGTGTCATCGCTAATGTTGATATTGTCAATTTGAGATTCAAAACCGCTAATAAAATTATTAGCTACACCTGCATTCTCGTCTTGTTCATCTGATTTTTTCGCACCTGCAATTAGATCATTTGCTACATTTTGATTTAATTTACCATTAACTAATTCGTTCAACACTTGGTTAATAAATTTAGGAATTGTAAGATCACCATTTTTATCCCTTGTTTCCATACCAGAAATAGCTGTCAAAGCATAACCTAATGCTTGCTCATCCTCAATTACATCAATATTGGTAAACTTATCGTCTTTTTTAGTATTAACCAGTGCAGGCCTGGTGGTAATAATATCGTCATTCAAACCAAATGCTATGGCAATATTCCCATTATCAGTGCTAATTTGAGCAGACGTAAAATCTGATAAACCAGTGTCTACATTATTACTATCTTGAAATAATTGACGTGTGGCTATTTCAGTTAACATATTGAGATTAATAGTTATGTTATTACTATTTGAGTTAGCAATGGCGCGCAAATCTACGCTTAAATCTTTGTTTTGACTGTACCCTTCATCTAAATAATCTACGCCTGTTCTTGTATTTTTCAAGTGAATAAGAATATTACCCGTATAGGCTTCATTGACTTTTATCGTAAACGAGCCATCGTCTTTAAAATTAATTGTTGTTTTTAATATCTCTCCATTCTTATCATAAACCTCAATTGTATAGCTACTCACATCAAAAACTTGTCCTGGATTAATACTACCTAGAATGGTAAATATAGTTGGATCGCCACCAGAGGTAAAACTAGAACCGCCGCCTGCCAGTCCAAGCGCACCTAGGGCACCCGCACCCAAAGTCGATAATGACCACGAAGAGTCTAGACTCACGTGCGATTGACCTAAAAATTGCAACAACGCGTTATCACCAGAGGCTATTTCTTGAAGCACGGACTTATCATCATAAATATAAACAATCTCAGTATCATCGGCCAAAACCATAGATTAATTGCCAACAATATGACGCAACACCCTTACCCTTGAAGCAGACAAAGAAACCACACAACTCAAATCAATACAGGCTGAAAAATAACCATCAAAAACAACCGTGGTAGAGTCATCTAATAATAAAGTTAAATCATCGCCTACCTTCTTGGCAATAACATCAAGATCCATATCTATTGTTATTTTGTTGAAAAATAATTTAATAAGCTTCACCGTGCTTAACCTGAATATACTTGTCTTGAGTCTGATTAACAACAATATTTTTCTGCTTTAGGGCGCCAGAATTAATTGCTTGTTGTGCTTTATTGTTGTTTATTTTCCACCACATTTCCTTATAAAAACTTTGAATACTCCAACTTAGGAAATATTAATTTCATTAGAATTATGCACGCTAAACTTAGTATAATGCCAGATCCCGGCATTATACACAATCAAAAGTTTATTTTTCCCATAAATTGCCAAACTCAATAAGTCGTCTTTGATAGAAATGATTATTTACATGATATTGTAAATAACTTAGAGTGCCAAATTATATTAATAATTTGACTGCTAAATTTAACAAAAAAATATCAATTTTATACATATATGTGCAAATTAAAGCCATAATTAATAAATGAGTATTACACCTCACATATATCAATCGACACCTCTATTCTTTGTCATAATTTTTTGGAAACGCCCTGTGAATGTTTTTAAGCCTTCTTGCTTTTCTGGTAAGAATTCACTATGGTTATAATGTTTAAAGTCAATGGCGCCCCGCCCGTATAAGTAAACGGCCAGTTCAGATCTTGTGTGGTTTTTCGCACTTTTTCTAAAATAGCAAGTGTCGTTTTACTTAAAGGCATAACATGTTCTTTAGTCCGATTTCCCTTGCAATCTATAAAGAATAACTGTACAACGTTGAAAATCATAATCAAACCAGCAACAAGCCAAAAATTGTTTGGAACGCTGACCATCGCAAGCAATAACTAATTTAATCGCATGAGAGCTAGCAGATCTACACTAGGAATGACACCAAAATTTTACCTCAAACGACGTCGTTTTAGTAGATACCTCAGAGGGAAATAGACACCACAAACTAAGTCATAAGCATCCCTAGAAGTTTGGGTAAAAGTTAGACTGTATCCATCACCCCCCATCTTCTGGAATCAATGTCATAGATATCACTGCAGTTCGTTTACAACTGAATGCAGGAGCAGTTGAAGACGCCAATAGCAATTCTCTAGAGGCTTATGATGCAGGCCGACGCCCCATTATCATTAAGTTTACAAAATTCTTCAAATTAGTAGTTTATTTAGCTCAAGTTCAGACCTAGAGTACTTTACTGTAGCAGGCAAAACCTTTGATGCAACAGCAACAATCAAACTAGACAATAGTCATTACTTTGGTGATGGTGCAACCATTGTTGCCACCAATACAGTGAATGGTTTAGCGACTCAGTTTAAGATTATCTTAGGCACAGGAAGTAATTTTAAATTATAATGATAATTTTAATTATTTACTATATACGACTACGCCAATAATTTGGCTTTCTACTATTGTGCATAACCACTACGATAGAAATAATATGATGATCCTTGCGATAAATCACGGAAAAGAAAACTTACTGAGTAAAAATCGATGGTAGTGTCGATTAAAACTTGGCCACGTATTAGGCAACTCTATAATAGCTTTATAGCTAAGTTCTAACTCGTGTAAAATTCTCACCCAGTCCATCATCTTGGCTTTGGTACCATTTATAAGACGCTTTTATTTCAAGCGTAACATCAGAGTGAAATATCAAACTAACCACTTTGGGATTCGGCCAATTTTGCCCAAATTTCATCTATATTTTTATCCTGTTCTGACTCTAATAAAGAGATTAAACAATGAGTCATTAGCGCTTTTTCACTTGAAGAAAGTGCACCAATATTTTCAACAATTTGCTTAAATACAACTGACATGTAACCCCCAATATTTAAATATCTTTGACGAATTTTAACACATCAATATCAAGTCACTAATATAAGCAATGGTTATAAAAATTTCACAATAAAATTAGGCACTATCAATATTCCATTGTTACTACAAAAGATAGGCTAGTCATTTATCAAACATCAATAATGAATGACTAAACAACACTACTCAAGCACCAAGTTACCATCACTAATCATGGTAAGCAAATTAGCCCCAATCACGCCTGTTAAGGTAATGCTAATATCTTCATCAGCAAATGCACCACCGACGGTACCATTCTTACTAGTACTAATGAGCGTGTTACCACCACTTTCAATTAAGTTAATAAAGTTAGTTAAGTTTGTAGAATTATAACTGGTGAATAAGTCTTTAAGGTTAAGGGTGTCTTTGCCAACACCAGTGCCGATGGTAAAGTCAGCAATGCTATCAGCACTGCTGCTTGCTGCGGCATCACTCCATGATTTATAGACAAAGGTGTCGTTGCCGCCTCTGCCATAAACTGTTTCATTGGAGGAAGACATATTAATGATGTCGTTGCCTATTGTGCCAAAGTTCACAACTTCTTGGGTGGCGTTGTAGTTAAGTGTAGTACCTTCATAGATAATACTATCACCGGTGTCCATCAGAACACTTAGGATAGAAACATTTGTGTCTAGTTGTGTGTTGTTGATGGTGAGTGTGTTAGTTTCGCCATTTCGCATGTGGATTAATTCAATAGAGTTTAACGCTACTATGATTGTGTCTAAGTTGCTTGAGGCACCTGATAGAATCACTGTATCATAACCAACTTTACCATCAATGCTTGCTAATGTAGTCTCCCCCGCGTAGGTAAAGGTGTCGTTGACATCGGTGCCTACAAAAGCCGTTGGGTCTGTTGCAGTGGTGCTGGAATTATTGGTATAGAACAAAAATTCACTAATCATCCCTGATTGAAAACCTGAGCCCCCATATCCAAAAGTTGCAAGATACCAAGTAAAACCAAGAATTAAAGCTGAATCCAATAAATTGTCATCAGCCCCTTTAACTTCACCATCAACAAAAATAGCTTGTTCTGCATCTACTTTATTTTGAGTAAGGGTTCCAGAACCACTATGATTATAGTTCGCTGTAAACACCAATTGTTGCACTTGATTTACTGTTTGGATATTAGCAACAGATAAACGAGCGTCACCGACTGCCGAGCCGGCATCCCAATAAGTTATTCCAGTGCTCCACGGAGCATGTACTGATATACGACCAGTGCTTACAGCAGTTCCTATATTTACCAGAGTTCCGTTAGAAGTAGCGGCATACTGATAAGTAAAATACATCTCTATGTTAGTAGCACTTCCCCCGGTTCCGGACATGCTCATCCAGTCATCATTACTACCATTCAATCCTTGATTAAAACTGATAGTCGTTGCCCCATCTGATGTGATAACAAGTTGCCCATCATTCACAATCACCCCTTGTTTGCTATTGATAGTTTGTGTTAGGTCTCTCCCTCTAGCCGACTGATCACACCAAGTCGTGATATAACCTGTGTCTCCTGTACCTGTGCCAACAAAATCTAGCAATGCCTGCGTGTCCAAATTACCATACCTATTAAACCCAATATCCAACTCAGCATCATCACTTGAACGCCTAACCCTAATCGCATTACTTGCTAAGTCTGCATTTATATCTTTTAGACTAAACGCACCACTCATTGCTGAGACATCCACCTCACTAATCTCACCAATACCCGTTGCCTTAGAAATTGCACCCTCTGTTGGATTGGTTAAATCAACAATGATGTTCTGATTCACTTCTTTGTAGTAATCACCATTTACTATAAAGGTAATCTCCTTAAAACTTTCACCTACTGCAAAAGTAACTATGCCACTTGCATCTCCACCTCCGTCTACTGAATAGTCATCATCAATACCATCAGTCGTACCACCTGACTTAGCCAAACTTAATGTCGTATCTACTGCATAATCAATTGTCCCTGTTGCTGACAAATCCCCCTCTCTAGTCACCATAAAGGTCATGGTCTTCGTTCCTGTTGTGCCTTCAATCACTCTTGAGTCAGAGATAGAGTAAGAAGAGTCTTGTTTGGTTGCTGTTCCTGTTCTAGTTGTCATGTTACCTGTAGCATCGGTGATGCTTACTTGAACACCCAGTTGAGTATCAATATTTGCAAAGGTAGGTGCAATGCCTGAGATAAGTGAGGCAGCATTGGTTAAGTCTAACGTCCAGTTACCACTGGCATCACTAGTAACTGTGTAAGTGGCATCATCATAGCTATTGTCATTATCTGTATCTAGTTTAATCTCTACAGCTATGTAGGCACTAGTCTGTCCTGTGATGGTTGGCAAGTCAGTGATGACTTCATCAATCACTACAGTGCTAACAGGTGCTGTCTTATCTACAGTGGTATTTTGTGATAGTTGTGTGGCAGGGTTGCCATGGTCATCACTGGCATTAACAGTGACTGCATAAATTGTACCTTCCGTTAGCGCGCTTGTGTCTGTTGAAGGAATACTAACATTCCAATTGCCACTAACGTCTGTCACTGTTGTTGTATAAGTTTGAGTGTTAAGTACAATATTCACCTCTCTGTCTATTGCTAAGCCTGTAGAAGTGCCTGTGATACTAAAGCCACTGGCAGACTCAGCAATGTTAATGACATTGTCTATTGCAATATTACCTATTAAGCTCAGGGTTGGTACATCAGTATCAACCTTGACTATTTGTGTGCTTGATGCGTTTATGTTAAGAGCACTACCTATACTACCTGTGACATCGGATTGTATGGTGTAGCTATTCCCATTGGTAAGTCCACCATCACTGATGGTGGCTGTCCATATGCCTGTTGCATTATCATAAGTAGTGCCTGTAAATACTACATTGCTACTATCAGAAACCTTAGTCGCTATCACACTAAAGTCACTAAGCAATAAAGCACCTAAGATAGCAGATGTACTACCAATGGTTACTGCAATGGTAATGTCAGTGGCATTCTCTATCGCGTTAACCTTGTTGTCTGTAGCAACTGCAATGGTGGCATTCATTTCATTCACAGTAACGTTCCAAGCAGTGTTGCCAGTAATGGTAGTAGATTCATTACCTGCAGTGTCTTTAAAAGCACCTGCATCTATTTCAACATAGTAACTTGTTCCTGCGACTAACTTAATATCGGTTGGGTTAATGGTGACCACACCTGCAGCATTAATACTAACTTGTACGCCACTATCTACTGCAATGGTTTCTATCACAGTGTCATCACTAAAGCGTTTAATAACAATGTTCTTACCTGTCACTGCATTCATACTCTCTGCAAAGGTTAAGACAAAGTTGTCTGTGCGAGACATTGTACCACCATCTGCAGGAGAAAGCGTTGGTGTGTCAACGGAAGTATTAACCGTAATATCAGTAATGTATTTAGTGATATTACTGGTTTGCCCTGCATTGTCCGTTTGTCTAACTCGAATAAGATTAGCACCATAAGTGCCCGCTGCTAAAGTAAAGCTAGTCACAGCACTGTCTGAAACAGTTGTCCAGTTCACACCACCATCAATACTATATTGCCATGAAGCAAGATCAGCAGCAAGATTAGTAACATCCATCACGCCATTATTAGTAATACCGTCAGCAGTGCTTGTACCCGTGTCTGTATTTAGAGTGAAGGTTGGGGCAGAAGGTGGCTGAGTATCAAAACTTTGGGCATCAGCAATATCTTGAGTATGATTGATATCAAAAGGGTCGTTGCCATAGATATCTGTCAAGCCTGTTTTTTCTATTTTTAGACGTACCGCAGTAACATCAATGGCATTAAAGCCAAAAGGTGGGGTGACTGAAACAGTCCATTGAGTGCCAGAACTCCCTGAGAGCTCAGCAAGGGTGCCTATGGCCCAGTCCATGGTATCTATTACTCCCCCTGAATTATCTACTAAAGCGATGTCGTTTGAGGTGAAACTCGAATTTACACCGTGACTGAAAGTCACGGTGTAAGTTACTGTCCCAGATGTGACTTCTTGTCCAGACTGATCATGGTTATCTGTCACACTAGTAATGGTTGGGGCTACTGTTGCAACAATAATAGATTTAGCTGATGAAGTGGCTGTATTATCATTAGTATCAGTTGCTGTGGCGGTGATGCTTTCTGAGCCTTGACCCATGGCAGTGATGTCTGCGTCTGTTAATGTATAGCTCCAAGTTGTGCCTGTAACTGCAATAGTTCTAGTGTTGCCGCCGATAGATAATGTTACAGTGCTATTAACTTCGGTTGTGCCTGTAATAGCTGAGTTTTTCTCAGATAAATTGACTACATCATCTGTAGCTATTGTATTAATAGTTGGTGTTATCGGAGCTATTTGATCAATTAAAACTTGTGTACCACTACCAGTACCCATAATACCACCACTTGCAGCTAAACTCATTTCAATTGTATAGGTTTCTCCGTCTACTAAAAATAAAGTAAGAATATTAGCATGCGTTAATTCCCAAGTACTATCGTTGGTATCACCGCTTAAAGTTGGCATACCGCCAGAGTAAGTAATATCATTATCACTTCCACTTGCCGCTTTAAAAACTATGCCATCTATAGTAACACCAGTAGCTGCATCACCTATATTGGACAAAGTCCCTTTAATAGATAAAGCACCAAATTCAGCAATATTAATGCCATTTGATGATACATCAGTTGAGCTATTAGACCATATGGCAGATGTTGTTAAAGCGGCTGCGGTGAATGCCCAATCTGCTGCGTCAGTAATACCAGCATATTCATTACCTGCTATGTCTTTAAAAGTGCCAGTTGCTATTGTTACATAATAATCTGTATTAGGCTCTAAATCAACAAATGGATCAATTGTTACTGTGCTGCCAGTAATGCTCACAATTCCAGTAGCATCATTGCCAATAATAGTAGTGTGGGCAGCTGTCGCTTCACCAACTTTATAAATTTTGATTTCTTTGCCGTCAATCTTTATAACGTTTGCATCAAATGTCATGATTAAGTTTTCTGCTGGTGCTATATTACTACTGAGTGTTGCTGTTGGTGCAGTTGTGTCAACAACGATAGCGCTTATATCTGAAATGTTACTACCAGAAGGTAATTTGTTGCTAGTCATTGCATTGCCTGTAACATCAATTACTGCATCTGCTCCCATTCCGGTTACAAAACTAACAACGCTAAGGTCTGCAGTGTTATCAGATGAATCGACAGTATAAGTACCTGTTAGGGTAGCGCCGTCTACAGCAATAGTTAATACTGAAGTGCCATCTGAGTTTAGTGTTACTGTAATTTTACCGCCCGCTTTAATTGACTCACTTACTGTAGCAGTGATATTAATTTTGCTACCTACACCATGAGAACCACCAACTGTGCTTGAGGTGAATGAGGTGATAGTAGGGGGTATATAGTCAATGGTTATTGCATCTAATAGAGTGGGTTGGGAGTCATTATCATACTCGTCTACTTTTTTAACCTGTACTTGGCTTTGCACATAAGATTGACTTGATAGTTCAAATGATGAGCCTGAGCCTTTTTTCCAATTTTCACCACTATCAGTAGAGTACTCCCAAGTGACGCCGCCAGTTACATTAATTACTTTATTACTGGTAATTTTATCACCAACAGCCCCTGTGTCGCCATCAGATGCAAGTGTTAATGTGGCATCGGCAGTAGCAGTTGATACATCTATTGATGCCACATCGTAATGAGAAAGAGTTACGGCATTTGAGTCATCTTGACCTGCTACTTTAACCTTGATATTGCTTTGTAAAATATCACCTGTTTCTTGTCCTGGAGTTAATAATTCAAAACTACCATTGCCTGTATCACCTGGATTCCAATCTGTGCCGCCATTAATTGTGAACTCCCAAGTAACGTCAGAGCCAGTAATTACATTAATAGTGGCATCTTTTGTTTTACCATCTATATCATTACCTGTATCGCTATTAAGGCTTAATGCTAGACTTGATCCTGTAATTTCTACAGCATTTTTAAGTACTGTAGACTCATTGCCTGCAGCATCTATTTTTTTAATTTGTATTTGATTTGCTGCATGGACGACATTAGCAGCCAAAGAAAAGCTAGTACCTACACCTACTTTCCAAGTGCCATCGGCCCCATTTTCAGTAGAGTACTGCCAAGTATTGCCGATTGCTATTCCTGCTACATCTATCACTGAGGTGCTAGACAAACTTAGTGCTGTTGAGGTGAGTCTATTTGGCGCCTCTCCATCAACAAGAATTGTTCCACTACCTAATATCACTTCAGCACCATCTTTACCAGAAAGGCTGCCAGTAGGTCGAACCATAATGTGTTCTTTGTTGTAGGGATTTGCGTTTTCGGCTAAATTAAAGCCAGCACCAAGCTCAGCATCTGTAACGCCTTGAGCCCAACTCACACCATCATTAGTTGAATAAAACCAATCTGAACCAACACCAACAACATTAATTCTTATATTGCCAGTAGCAGTAGTGCCAACAGTCGGGTTACCATCAGCATCGATAGCCTGAACAATACCATCTGTTGCACTAGTGCCTGTATCTTCAAAACCTAAAGTAATTTCAATGTTACTAGAACTGTCAATAGCATCAGTACTTTTAATGGCAGCGGCTAACCCTGAACCAACATTAATCTTGCTATTGCTTGTTTCGGTTTTAGAGGCACCAGCAAGCAAATCTTCTTGCCCATCTGTGGTTAGTTTTAAATCAGCGCCCGTGCCTGTTAATTCTTCTTCAAACTGCGTAATGGTTGCAGCCATATCACCTGAGTTTTTGTCTGAGTCTACACCAGATAATGCTGCTAAAACATTACCATAGGCATTGGAAGTAGAGGTTTCGCCATCTTGTGTTGTTACTGTTTGTACTCTAGTGGTGACCACATCAGCATCATTGCCCAAACCAAAGGCCTTAGCCACGCCTTTATTGGTGTCATTAATAGTGGATGCATCTAGCGTTACCCCTGTAGGTAATTCACCGGACGTGGTTAAATCCATTCTAAGTGCAGCTATGGTTGTTAATGGTGTAATACTAACGTCAATATTACCACCTTTAGAGGTGTCAATAACTGCTAGTAATATAGCAGATATGTCGGTATCCACGCCCGTTGCTTCGTCTCTAAAATCAGCGTTGTCGCCATTAGTATCAATTAATTTGGCAACAATAATGCCTTCATAACTACCAATAGAGAAATCTTGCGCGCCTGAATTGTTAAGACCCACGTCCGTAAGAAAATCTAACCTTCCAGTGGCAGAATTGTATTTGTATAATTTAACAAGTCCACCATTATTTTCAATAAACTCACCTGCACTAGCGACTATCTGAAGAACAACATCTCCCAAAGAAGAAATGCCGTTGCCACCTGCACCTGCTAAGCCACCTAATACTTCACTACTATCTATACTTAAAGATGAAAAAATACCAGTAAGATAAACTTCGTTAAAGCTCTCAGAAAACAACGCAGATTGATGAGTAGCGATGGCTGATAATGCAGATTCATCGCCATAAAAATGAATGATTTGTGAGCTATCAGCAAATGTGACAAAATTACCCTCAACAACATGATAAATGCCACCTTCGCTTGGTAAAGACACTAAACAAGACAAATCACTTGCACACACTTCAAAATATCCATCAAACACGACAGTAGTATCATTAGATAACAACACCTCCAAATCATCGCCTACTTTTCTGGCAATTAAGTCAAAGCCTTTGCCATCTTCAATGCTTAGCTCATAGGCACGACCTGGCACGACCCTAATGTGTTGCTCACCTTTGGTGACAATAACAACTTCTTTACTTAGCGTTTGGAAAAGAACTTGTGCTTGAGTTTGCAATGCTTTTAATTGTGCCGTTGTTTTTGTACTGTTAGTTTTTATTACCTTTTCCTATTGTTGTGTTTTTTTATTTATTTCTTTTATTGTACTTGAGTTTTTCGGTGTTTTACTCGTAATAACAATAAACACCGAAGGTTATTTTGTGTTTTCCACTTTCTTTGTCAGAAATGGGTCGCGTCTCATTAATAATTTTCTTATAAACTTCTTTTCAAATATCAACACTAAATTTAGACAAATATTTAGCACTATCCTTGTGAATGCCATCAACTTTGACGGCTTGTTCTAAAAACGCTGCATAGGATGTGTTTGTTAAGCTGACTTGCTTTAAGCACATCAACTCGTCTAAAGTAACGCCTTTGGCTAATGTGACAGAATCAGGCGTGTCATCTTCAGAAGAATAAGGAATGACTGACTCTAAGTCTTATGCCCACCCAAAGTAGCAAGGATTCTTACAGGAATGCTAATTTATTCACGACTGGCTTTGGTCTTGTTGTTAATTAGTTGAGTCACGTAAGTTCTTGATAGCCCGCTAACAATACTAACAGCAGCATCTGTTACTTTGCCGCCCTTGTTTTTAATAATTTCATTGGCTTGCTCGACAAACACTTGCTTTATTGCACATCAAACTCTTTATACCTGATGCCTAACTCTAGACCCATGTTCACCATCGTTTGGAAAAATTTTCTAATAATTCTTTTTTCATAGTTCGCTATTACATAGACAAAAGTTATTTGTGCAAGTTTATTTTTAACTTTTTTGTATTGGTGGTTTGTTGGGTATAAATTTAAACAGGCGTTCTTAGTCAGGTATTGAGGTTTTCAGTGCTTAAAATCTTAAGATAAGAACTAGCTAGAATAATGACAGTGCTAATTTCATCCAAAAATCTGGAAACAAACCAACTGCCAATATTAAGATGACATTGATTGACAAAACTAACTGTATGTCTATTGGCGCTTGGATGGTTATGTTTTTATCAGTCTCATCAAAATACATGGATTTAATAATTTGTAAATAGTAATAAGCGCTAATAACAGTAAAGATAACAGCAATAACTGCAATCATTATAAACCCTGCTGATACCACTTGTTGAAGGATGAAAAATTTGGAATAAAAACCAACCAATGGTGGAACACCTGCCATAGACAGCATGATAATAAGCATCATCAGTGCAAACCATGGGGCATGCTTACTAAGTCCCTTAAAGTCAGAAATTTGATCAACCTCAAAGCCTTGTTTATTGAGTAGGATAATCATGCCAAACGCCGCCAAACTCATCAGTACATAAACCAACATATAAAATGTTGCTGCACCATAACCCGTTAGTGTCCCAGTGATAAAACCAAGCATGATAAAACCAACATGTGAAATGGTTGAATAGGCCAACATGCGTTTGATGTTGGTTTGCATGAGCGCAACAACAGAGCCTAGTGCAATGGATAAAATAGACAGTATCATGAATAAATCTGACCAATAGGCATGCATATTGCCCAAGCCATCAACCAAGATGCGCAGCAACATAGCAACTGCTGCGATTTTAGGCACGGTTGAGATAAATAGTGTGACTGAAGTTGGTGCGCCTTGATAGACATCAGGCACCCACATATGAAAAGGCACAGCGCCTAATTTAAAGGCAATACCAATAACCAAAAATACTAAGCCAAAATTAATAATCAGTGTTTCTCTTGGAGCAAGATTGGCGTTGGATGCAAAACTAGCAATGTCGTTAATATTAAGACTACCACTAATGCCATAAATCATACTCATGCCATATAACAACAAACCTGATGCAATTGCGCCTAGGACGAAGTATTTAAGTGCTGCCTCAATGGCGTCTGCCCTTTCACGTGCAATAGCAATAAGTGCATACAGTGACAAAGATAAGATTTCTAAACCTAGATATAAAGTTAGTAAACTGTAGCCCGATATCATTACCATCATACCTAGTACTGACAACAAAACTAAAACAAAATACCCCCCCCTAAAAAGGAAGTGTGCTCTTAAATAATGACGCGAGTAAACCATGGCAACCATGCTGGCACCCATCATAAATACTTTAAACACGGATGCCATGTTATCCAACACGAATGAGCCACCAAAAATGATTGTTTGGGGGTGGTTAATCAAATTAAATGCTAGTAGTCCAGTGATTAATAAACTGAATTGGGTTAAATAATAGGTAACTTGTTTAAAACGCTTATCTAGGAATAAATCTAGCAATAAAATGATCACAATTGCACTGAGTAAAAAAAACTCTGGTAGTGCGATCCACAAAGATGATGTGTCAAATTCGATAATATTATTCATAAGTTAGAGTTTAGACGTTAAGGCTTGATGTAATAAATGCTCAATTGAGGTATGTATCAGCTCAATCACTGATTGTGGATACAAGCCCATGGCCAGTACTGCCACTGCCAAAATAGCAAGGATTGAAAATTCACGAGCATTAATGTCTTTTAGGGTTGCCACAACAGGATTGGTAACAGCACCCCAAAACACTCGTTTTACCATCCATAATGTATACGCCGCACCTATAATAAGTGTGCTTGCCGCTAATACGCCGTACCAGATATTTGCTTGAATGGCGCCTAGAATGACCATAAACTCTCCCACAAAACCTGAGGTGCCTGGCAGACCCGCATTGGCCATTGCAAACAGCACAGCAAAGCCTGTGAATTTAGGCATAGAATTAATCACACCACCATAAGTTGATATCTCTCTTGAATGTAAACGATCATACAACACACCTACCACTAAGAACATGGCGGCTGAGATAAAACCATGTGAAATCATTTGTACCATAGCGCCTTCAAGACCCAATAACGCGCCTTCTATTGCACTTGACTTGTAGACTAAAAATAAGATGAATACACCCAATGTTACAAAACCCATATGTGAAATTGAGGAGTAGGCGATGAGTTTTTTCATGTCACGTTGCACCAGTGCAACAAAACCAATATAAACAATGGCAATAAGGGATAACACAATGATGATTTCTGAAAATTCTAATGAGGCGTCGGGCGTGATGGGCAGTGAAAAACGGAAAAAACCATAGCCACCCATTTTCAACATGATTGCCGCTAGAATAACAGAGCCACCTGTTGGTGCTTGTACGTGTGCATCTGGTAGCCAAGTGTGCACGGGAAACATGGGTACTTTAACCGAAAATGCTATAAAAAACGCCCAGAAAATATAGCTTTGCTCCGCAAAGCTTAATTCTAAATTGTGCATATCAAGGATTGAAAACGAGCCACCTTTGTTATACATATAGATGAGCGATACCAACATAAATACCGAACCTAAGAAAGTGTATAAGAAAAACTTAATAGAGGCATACACGCGATTGCCCCCACCCCAAATACCAATAATCAACAACATGGGGATTAATGATGCTTCCCAAAATGCATAAAATAGAATGGCGTCTAATGAGGAAAACACGCCAATAATCAAACCTTCCATCATCAAAAAAGCTGCCATATAATGGGCGCATCTTTTGGTAATCACTTCCCAGCCTGCAACAATGACTAAAATTGTTGAGAAGGTTGTGAGGATAATCAGCGGCATAGAAATGCCGTCTATACCAATATGGTAATGAATGTTAAATTGTGATATCCAAGAGGTTCTTTCAACAAACTGCATTAAATGTGTTGATGAGTCAAAGCCTGTATAAAGGCTTAGTGACATCATAAAAACAAGTACTGAAATGATGATACTCGCCCAACGGGCTGTATTAGCGTGATTGTTACCAATGAAAATCACCAATACACTAGAGAAGATCGGCAACCAAATTAGCAAGCTAAGTAATGAGTTTTCCATAATTAAAGCTCAAGTAATGGGTTATCGCCTGCAAACAGCGCCCAAGTTAAAATAATTAATAAGCTAAGAATCATAAAAAAAGCGTAGTGATAAACATAGCCTGTTTGAATGAGGCGCACAACCTTGCCAATAAAACCAATAAATTTTGCACTGCCATTGACCAGTATCTTATCAATCAAACCAACGTCAGACACCTTATATAAAAAATTGCCTAGTTTCTTAACGCCACTGACAAAAACAATATCGTTAAAACGATCAAAACCGTACAAGGATTCAAGTACGTAGTTAGTGCGGTGGCATTTCTTTTGTATCCAATCAGCCCATTGTGTTTTATAAATTGAAAAAACCCAAGCAGTGACAATACCACCTATCATCATCCAAAATGGCAAGGTCTGTATTGCATGGGGAATCATTGAGGCTGCGCCATGGAATTCGCGATTTAACTCAGCCATAGAAGTGTGTTTTGAGGCAATGGTAATTGCATTATCTAACCAGCCATTAAACAACATAGGCTCAATCGTTAAATATCCAATCACTAGGGACGGGATGGCCAAAGCAATGAGTGGAAATGTCATTGAAGGTGCGGATTCATGTAGGTGTTTAGCGGTATGTTCATCCACCCTAGACTCGCCATGAAAGACCAAGAAAAACATTCTTAATGAATAAAAAGCAGTAATAAATACGCCCACTACCACCACAACATAAACCCAACTTGCATACGGTAATGATGAAAAGTGCACTGCTTCAATAATCATGTCTTTTGAGTAAAAACCTGAAAAACCTGGAAAGCCAATCAGAGCTAATGTGCCAATCAGTGCAGTCCAATAAGTAATTGGCATTTTTTTACGCAATCCGCCCATCTTACGAATGTCTTGCTGATGATGCATAACAACAATGACTGAACCTGCGCCTAAAAATAATAATGCTTTAAAAAATGCATGTGTCATTAGATGAAAAATGGCAACCGAATAAGCACTCACACCTAACGCAACCGTCATATAACCCAATTGTGACAAAGTTGAGTAAGCCACCACTTTTTTAATGTCATTTTGTACAATACCAAGCAGCCCCATAAACAGAGCGGTGATTGCACCGACTATCATCACTACTGTTAGTGCAACGTCACTTAATTCAAACATGGGTGACATACGTGACACCATGAAAATACCTGCGGTTACCATAGTAGCAGCATGAATTAAAGCTGAAATCGGTGTTGGGCCTTCCATTGAACCTGGCAGCCAAACATGCAATGGCACTTGTGCAGATTTACCCATTGCGCCGACAAATAGTAACAAACAAGTAATAGTAATAAGATCTAAACCCCAAAGTTGTTGCTTCATCGTTTTATCAAGACTTGAAAATACTTCCATGTAATCTAATGAGCCACTAAACGCCAATACCAGGCCAATGCCTAGTAAAAAGCCAAAATCACCCACACGATTAACCAAAAAGGCTTTAAAGTTTGCTTGTACTGCGCTTTCCTTGTGGTGCCAAAAACCAATCAATAAGTATGAAACCAATCCAACCGCTTCCCAACCAAAGAAAAGTTGCATAAAGTTATTGCTCATCACCAACATAAACATTGAGAACGTGAACAGCGAAATATAACTAAAAAATTTCGTATAACCCACATCGTCATACATATAGCCAATGGTATAAATATGCACCATGAGCGAGACAAAGGACACCACCACCAACATCACGGACGTTAAATTATCAATTAAAAAGCCAACACTGACGTTTAGATTATTAATTTGCATCCAAGTGTAGAGATTTTGATTAAAAACCTCGCCCTGCTCTAAAACGTGATAATTAAACACATATAAAGACAATACAGTTGAAATCAACACACCTAAAATAGTCAGTATATGTGTGGCTATTCTGCCAAGCATAGTGCCAAGAAACCCTGCAAGGATTGCGCCTACTAAAGGTGAAAGTGCAATTGTTAAGTAAATATTTTCCATGCTTTATTGATTGTTATTGTTAATATCGTAAATAATCGTATCAGAGCTAAAATAAAACTAGCCTCAAATTTGCCATATTCTGCGTCAATATGAGCAACACTATGTTTACCTTTATCGTAAAAATATAGGCGAATGATAATTCCATAAAATACCGATACTACTGGCACGCCTATCCCTTTAAACTATTAGTAACATCAACACTAATAGAGCCACGGTTTCTGAATAATAAGGTCAAAATCGCCAAACCAATGGCAACCTCAGCTGCTGCTACTGTCAAAACAAAGAAAACAAAAATTTGTCCTGCTTCATTGCCTAAAAAATGTGAAAAGGCGACAAAATTAGTATTAACAGCAACCAAAATCAACTCCACACACATCAACAGTGTAATAATATTAGTACGATTAACAAAAATACCCACCAAGCCAATGCAAAAAATAACATTGCTTAGCATTAAATAACTACTTAAACTGACCATTTATTTATCCTCCTTACTCGGCAAGGTGATTGAAACAAGTCTTACCCTGTCTTTGGCTTGAACATTTACTTGTTCAGAAATAGATTGTTTTTTATGGCTTGTGTCGTTTCTGTGCACCAAGGTAATAGCGGCAATAATTGCAGTTAATAACAACACTGCGGCAAGTTCAAATGGATAAACATAGGTGGTGTAAAGCTGCATTGCCAATACCGTAATGTTGCTATAACCTGCATCGTGACGAGTTGGACTACTGAATACATCTAGCCCAAATTGATTAGCGCCTAGTACCAAACTCATCTCAGCAGCAACAATAGCAGCAACAACAAGCCCTAACGGCAAATAGCCTGTAAATTTTGCCCTGAGTGTTGATTTGTCGATATTAAGCATTTTAATCACGAATAAAAACAACACCATGACCGCACCAACATAAACCAAAATCAAAGTAATGGCTAAAAATTCGGCCTCAAGTAAAATCCAGATACTGGCAGCACTAAAAAATACCAGCACTAAAAATAAAACCGCCTTTGCTGCATTGCGTGAAAAAATCATCAAAAGAGAGCTGGTGACAAACCAAAATGAGAGAATGTAGAATATTATTTGTTCAGATTCCATGATTTACCTTTATTTATACTTAGCATCTTCAAGCTTAGCTTGATTAATGGCTTGTTCATTTTGACTGCCTACTTCTAATAGACGCTCCTTGGTCATAATACTGCCCTGCCTTGACTCAAAAACATAATCAAAAATTTGTGTCTCAATAATCGCATCAACGGGGCAGGCCTCTTCGCAAAATCCACAAAAAATACACTTAAATAAATCAATGTCATATTGAATAGTACGACGCGTGCCATCATCACGCATTTCAGATTCAATGGTAATAGCATTGGCAGGACAAACAGCCTCGCACAATTTACAAGCAATACAGCGCTCTTCACCATTGGGGTAGCGACGTAATGCATGTAAGCCTCTAAAACGTGGTGATATCGGGGTTCTTTCTTCTGGGAATTGAACGGTAATTTTTTTGTTAACCAACTCTTTTGCCGTAATTTTCAATCCAGTGCGTAATTCATTTAGGGTGAAATCTTTAATCAATTTACTTAATTTTTTAATCATAAAATATACTCACTTAAAACCACGGACCTAATTGTAATCGGGTCATTAGCGCCACAACAAATATCCAAATAATGGTGATTGGTAAAAACACTTTCCAAGACAAATGCATAATTTGATCGTATCTAAAGCGTGGAAAAGTAGCACGCACCCATAAATATAAAAACATAAAGAAAGTAGTCTTTGCCAATAGCCAAATAATACCTGGTACCCAAGCAAATACGTTTTCAAAATAAGGGATAGCCTCAAAAGGAGAATGCCAGCCACCAAAGAACATCACTACAGCAAGTACCGCCATTAAAATCATATTGGCATATTCTGCTAAGAAAAATACTGCAAATGTCATACCTGAATATTCAACATGTGTGCCACCCACAATTTCTGATTCACCTTCCACAACATCAAAAGGCGCACGGTTGGTTTCCACAAGGGCCGAGATAAAAAAGATAATCATCATGGGAAACAAAGGAATAAAGTACCAATGAACAATACCGCCTTGTTGCGCTTGAACAATGGTGTTTAAGTTAGCACTGCCAGCAATCATCACAACTGTTACCAGTGCAAAACCAATAACAATTTCGTACGAGACCAACAAAGATGCACTTCTAAGTGCGCCTAATAGTGGATATTTGGAATTAGACGCCCAGCCTGCCAAAATAATACCGTAAACCCCAATAGAGCCAATCGCTAAAACATACAACAAACTAATATCTAGATTGGTGACATAAATACCTTCATCAAATGGGATGACTGCCCATACTGCAATGGCAGGTGCGATTGCTAATACAGGTGCCAATAAAAATAGATAGATATTTGCTTTGGTAGGAAAAATAATTTCCTTGGTCATTAGCTTTAAAGCATCGGCAATGGGTTGCAACCAGCCTTTTGGACCAACACGATTAGGACCGATACGTAATTGCATATAGCCAATCACTTTGCGTTCAGCGTAAGTAAAGTAAGCTACCACTAACATTAGTGGCATCACCAAAGCAATTGCCTTAATCAAAATAATCAAAATACTAGCCACTGTGCCATCAAGCCAAGGAATGAGCGTATGTAGTATTTGCACAAAGGCTTGCCAAAGCTCCATTACGTTTGTTCCTGAGTGTTGGTTGCCTGATTGGCATTGATAAATACACAACCATCTGCCACTGCACTAGTAATAACCACAGGCACCCCTAAATATTTATCATCGGCTGATAAGCCTAATGTTTCAGCACTCGCTTGGTTCATATAAGCACTGTTCATTTGTCCGATCTTAGTTTTTTGCAATGCGCTACTGTGTCTTAATACAGCATCAATACTGTAAGGTGAGCTTTGCCAAATTGTGCTGATGCTATTATATTTACTGGTGAGATTAATATCCTCATCATGAGTATGTTTTGCATATGGTTGATGAGATATTTCAGCCAAAATCTGAGTAGAATCTGCATAATGAAAACCTGGCAGTTCTAGTAAATCAGCCATGACTTTTAAGACTTTCCAAGCAGGTTTAACTTCCTTTGGTGCTTTAACTGCTGCTGTGTAAGATTGCATATCATTGTTAATATTAAGTTGCGTTCCTGAGGTTTCATAAACACTGGCAATTGGCAAAATAACATCTGAATAGTCAGAGACGATATCGTCTTTAAAACCATTTAAAGAAATGACAAAAGTATCATCTTTTGTGAAGGCTTTAACGGCTATTTCTAGATCATGAAAATCGTACTGCGGATAAATATCTAATAAAATAAAGCCGCGCATATCAGATACAAGCATTGTATTAACATCCATGCCAGAATTTTTCGGTACAAACCCAACCAAATTAGCCGCTATGGTGTTTGCTGTTATGCTCAAATTAAGCGTTTTACTATTGGCATTTCGAGCAATTTGGGTGACTAAATTAGCAATGGTTGAAGCATCTTCATTATTAATAATATGCTCACCTAAAATAATAACTGAACTGCTAGAATTTAACAACTTAGAAGCTATATTGTTAGCCACTTCATCAACCTCAACAGCTGCCAAATAATCAGGCAATTCTTGGGCATTATTAGTCATGATTGACTTAAGCACACCTGCCAACGTAAACACTATTTTGTTTGGTGCGGTAATATTTTCAGTATTAAGCAGGTAGTTAAAATCAAACGCCATTACGTTCAATACATCAATATCAGCACCTTTTTTTGTGGCTTTGCGCAAACGATGATTAATCATGGGTTGTTCTAATTGAATATTAGCACCGATAATGAGTGCGTAATCTATCTTTTCCAATGCATCCAATTTGATGTTTGAATCAAGTGTAATGATGTTGTCTAAGTTTTTAACATTTAAACGATGATCGATATTATCACAACCGATTTCTGTTAGGATTTTTTTCAATAAATAAAGCTCTTCCATGGTCGCTGTACTTGATACTAGACCGCCTAATTGATTGGCTTTTTGATGCTTTAAAACATGACTATTGAGTCCTTTTACAGCATAATCTAATGCCACTTTCCAGCTCACTTGCTTCCATTGTCCTTGGACTTTAATTTGAGGTTCTAACAATCTATTTTTATGTGTTAAACCTTCATACGAGAAGCGATCACGATTAGAAATCCAAGTTTCATTAACCCAATCATTATCAGCAGACACAACCCGTTTAACCTTGCCTTTGTAAGTTTGTACAAACAGATTTGAACCCACCAAATCATGCCTTGCAATACTAGGCATTGAATTCATTTGCCATGACCTTAATTCATATCTAAATGGCTTAGAGGTGAGTGCGCCAACTGGACAAACATCAATCATATTGCCTGACAATTCAGATTGAATGCCTTCTCTCAAAAATGGCTCAATCTTTAAATTCTCGCCTCGTCCAGTGCCACCCATCTCCATCATGCCAGCAATTTCTAAACCAAAACGTACGCAACGTGTGCAATGAATACAACGTGTCATATCCGTTTGAATTAGTGCACCAATACCATTATCTGGCACAATGCGTTTACCTTCTGAAAAACGAGAAACATCTGAGCCGTATTCAACAGCCACATCTTGCAACTCACACTCGCCACCTTGGTCGCAAATCGGACAATCAAGTGGGTGATTAATGAGTAAAAATTCTATCACTGCTTTTTGGCTGGCTTTGACTTTGTCGTTTTGTGTATGAACTTTCATACCCTCATTCACAGGTGTAGAACACGCAGGTTGAGGTTTGGGTACGCCTTCCACATCTACCAAACACATCCGACAAGAAGCAGCTATTGACAACTTTTTATGATAGCAAAATCTTGGCACACTAACGCCTTCTCTATCACTGACTGTGATTAGCATTTCACCTGCTTTAGCGCTCACTACTTTGCCGTCAATTTCAATTTCAATATCAGCCATCAAATTATTCCTTCACCATTGATTTACCATGCTTAATATAATATTCGAATTCTGGTCTAAAATTGCGTAAAAAACTCTTCACCGGCATTGCTGCAGCGTCACCCAGTGCGCAAATGGTGTTGCCCATAATTTTATCTTGCACACCTAACAACAAGCCAATATCGTCCTGTTTGCCATTGCCATCAATAATGCGTTCTAATACGCGATATAGCCAGCCTGTACCTTCACGACAAGGGGTGCATTGTCCACAAGATTCATCATAATAAAAATGTGCCAACCTTGTTAGCACTTCTACCATGCAAGTTGACTCATCCATAATAATCACTGAGCCTGCGCCAAGCATTGAGCCTACTTTTTCAATGCCGTCATAATCCATGGTCATGCTCATGGCAACTTCTGCGGTGAGTACTGGGGTTGATGAACCACCTGGAATCACGGCTTTTAACTTAGCACCGTCACGCATACCACCTGCCATCTTGAGTAAATCTTTAAAAGATGTCCCCATAGGCACTTCAAAATTTGCTGGGCTTTTAACATGGCCTGAAACTGAAAATAACTTACAACCGCCAGAATTTTCAACGCCGATATCTGCAAACCATTGCCCGCCACGGCTCAGAATTTCAGGTACACTTGCAAAACTCTCGGTATTGTTAATCGTGGTAGGTTTGCCAAACAACCCCACATTAGCAGGAAATGGCGGTTTAAATCTAGGCTGACCTTTCTTACCTTCAATAGATTCTAACAAAGCGGTTTCTTCGCCACAAATATAAGCACCTGCGCCTAAGTGTGTGTGTAAATCAAAATTAACTGAACTGTTGTTAATATTTTGACCTAGTAACCCTGCCTCATAAGCCTCCTTTAATGCATCTTCAAAGCGATAAAATGGCTCCATGAATTCACCGCGGATATAGTTATATCCAACACTGGCATTCATGACAAAGCCACCAATTGCCATGCCTTCAATTACGGCATGTGGGTTAAACCTTAAAATATCTCTATCTTTACAAGTACCGGGTTCGCCTTCGTCTGAATTACAAACCACGTATTTTTGTCCATCAGAATGACGTGGCATAAAACTCCATTTAAGCCCAGTGGGAAACCCAGCACCGCCACGACCGCGCAAACCTGAGGCTTTAAGCTCATCAATAATGTGTTCAGGTGTTAAATCGCCTTTTAGGATTTTGCGCCAGACTGAATAACCGCCACTAGCTTCATAAGTCTTGAGCGAGTAACATTGGTCTTTGGTCAAATTTTTAAAGCAAACTTCGTTCATTTGAGGTTGTTCACAATTTGATCAATCTTGTCACTGGTAAGGTTTTCAAAATATTCATCATTGATCTGAAACATTGGTGCACCCACACAAGCGCCCAAACACTCAACTTTCTTAACACTAATCAGACCATCTGCAGTTATTTTACCCGTTTTAACGCCTAATTTATTTTCCAGATGTTTAATTAAATCATCAGCACCATTCAACATACATGAGATATTATGGCAAAAACGAATCACATGTTTACCGACTTTTTTATGATTGTAATTTTCATAAAAAGTTGCCACTTCTTGAGCGGCAATGCCTGGCATATCTAAATAATCAGCCACTGCTTGAATGGTATCGGCACTCAGTCTATTTTCATTTTCTGCTTGAACAATTTTTAAAGCTTGCATAACGGCGGAACTTTGCCTGTCTTTTGGATATTTTGCAATCCAAACATCAATTTGTTTTTTTGCATCAATTGAAATCATCTGTCTATCTCACCAAATACAACATCTTGCGTGCCAATAATAGTCACAACATCTGACAACATATGCCCTCTTACCATTTCATCCATAGCAGCTAAATGCGCAAAACCAGGTGCTCTAATTTTAACTCTGTAAGGCTTATTGGCACCATCAGAAATCAAATACACACCAAACTCGCCCTTGGGATGTTCAACAGCACGATAAACTTCACCTTCTGGCAAGCAATAGCCTTCGGTAAATAATTTAAAGTGATGAATTAAAGATTCCATATCATCTTTCATGTTAGTGCGTTTTGGGGGTGATACTTTGTGATCATCACTCATGACTGTACCTGGATTTTTTTGTAGCCAGTTAACACATTGTTTAATAATATGGTTTGATTGACGCATTTCTTCCATGTGTACTAAGTAACGATCATAACTATCACCTGTCACGCCCACTGGAATATCAAACTCTAACTGGTCATAAACTGCATAAGGTTGGTTTTTTCTCAAATCCCACGCTACACCAGAGCCTCTAAGCATAGGACCTGTAAACCCTAGTTGCTTGGCGCGACTGGCAGAAACAATTCCAATGTTTACCAAACGTTGTTTCCAAATACGATTGTCCGTTAATAACTCATCGTATTGCTGAATACTTTTAGGGAATTCTTTAACAAAATCAGCAATAAAATCTAACAATGAGCCTTGACGATTTTCATTCATGACTTTTAATTCTTTATCCGTACGAAAGTCTGATGCCAAATATTGTGGCATTTTATCTGGCAAATCTCGATAAACACCGCCTGGGCGATAATAGGTCGCATGCATACGTGAACCTGATACTGCTTCATAACAATCAATCAATTTTTCACGTTCACGAAATGCGTATAAGAAAATACTCATCGCACCCACATCAAGCCCGTGCGTACCTAACCACATTAAATGATTAAGAATTCGGGTAATTTCATCAAACATTACTCGAATGTACTGAGCACGTTCAGGCACTTTGATTCCTAACATGGTTTCAATTGCCATAACATAAGCATGTTCGTTGCACATTATTGAAACATAATCAAGTCTATCCATATAACCAATTGATTGATTGTATGGCTTTGATTCTATTAATTTTTCTGTACCACGGTGTAATAAGCCAATATGCGGGTCAGCGCGCTCAATCACCTCGCCATCAATTTCTAAAATAAGGCGCAACACGCCATGCGCTGCAGGATGTTGAGGACCAAAATTAAGGGTATAATTACGAATTTCAGCCATTTTATTTTCTGATTACCCTTGGTATGTTAATATTTGACTCAATACTCACTTTTTCATAAATCACTCGACCTAAGTCTTCATCATAACGCATTTCAACTTCGCCAATCATTGGGAAATCTTTACGCAATGGGTGACCTTTAAAGCCATAATCAGTCAAGATCCGGCGTAAGTCTGTATGATTCTCAAACAAAATACCCATCAAATCAAAGGCCTCGCGTTCATACCAATCAGCAGATACCCAAATATCGGTGACTGACTTGATAATAGGTTCAGCCTCATCAACAAATGATTTTACTCTAATGCGTTTGTTCTTACTCACGGATAACAGGTGATACACCACAGCAAAACGCTGCTCGTGTCTGTCTTCCGAGCCTTGATGGTTGCGTCCTCTGGAGAAGCCAGAAGCGCTAGCATTGCCATTCCAATCTGATTGCCCATAAGTTAAATAATCAACGCCACATAAATCTATTAACGTGTCAAAAGAGAAAAAATCTCTTAATTTTAAACAGGTTTTAATAATATCCTGAGAATCAACTGTTAAAGTTAACTCGTCGAAAGCTTCAACCAAATGACACTCGCCGAAAACCTCAATTAATGATGCTTTTAAATCTTGCATTAGGTTCTTGCAATGGTGTTAGTACGACGAATTTTATCTTGCAGTTGCATAATGCCGTATAGCAATGCCTCCGCCGTCGGCGGGCAACCTGGCACATAAACATCAACGGGAACAATACGATCACAACCCCTAACGACTGCATAAGAGTAATGATAATAACCGCCACCATTCGCACACGAACCCATAGAAATAACCCATCTTGGCTCAGGCATTTGGTCATAAACTTTGCGTAAAGCTGGTGCCATTTTGTTGGTGAGTGTGCCTGCAACAATCATTAAATCTGACTGGCGTGGTGTAGGTCTAAAAACAATACCAAAACGGTCTAAATCATAACGAGAAGAACCTGCTTCCATCATCTCTACCGCACAACATGCTAAGCCAAAAGTCATCGGCCAAAGCGAACTTGTTCTTGCCCAGTTAATAACGCTGTCAAGTGATGTGGTTACAAAACCTTGTTTCATTAAGCCTTCAATTGCCATTAGCTATTCCCATTCAAGTGCGCCGTTTTTCCACTCAAAAATAAAGCCCACGACCAATAAAAATAAGAAAATACTAATCGCGATAAAGCCAAACCAACCAAGTTGGGACTGAACTACCGCCCACGGAAAAACAAAGGCAACCTCTAAATCAAACAAGATAAATAAAATAGCCACTAGATAGTAACGTACGTTGAAATACATACGCGAATCATCAAAGGCAGGAAAGCCACACTCAAATTGAGTATTTTTTTCTTCATATGGTTTGCTTGGCCCTAGTAAATAACCAATTAACATCGGCCCAATACCAAACGCAAGCCCCAAGAAAATAAAAACAATGATAGGCAAATAGTTTTCTAACATCTAATTCCTCCCAACCAAAAAAATAGAATTCTGAACATTATATCTAATTTAATCAATCAATTTACCTATAACTAACAAATACATCTTTAAAAACTCAATTACGCATTAACCTCAGTACCGCCTACGGTTAACTGATCTATTTTTAAACTGGGTTGACCAACGCCTACGGGTACACTTTGACCATCTTTACCGCACACGCCAACGCCATTATCAAGTTTTAAATCATTGGCTACCATGGATATTTTCTTTAACACCTCATCACCAGAGCCTATTAGTGTCACGCCTTTAACGGAGTGCATAATTTTTCCATTTTTAATAAGATAGGCCTCGTTAGCACTAAAAACAAATTTACCTGAAGTAATGTCAACTTGGCCGCCATCAAAATCAAGCGCATAAATACCATCATCAACAGAAGCAATCATATCCTCTAAAGAATCCTGCCCGTTTAGCATATAAGTGTTGGTCATCCTGGGCATGGGAATATGAGCATAAGACTCGCGCCTACCATTACCTGTTGATACCGTATCCATTAACTTGGCATTCATTTTGTCAAATAGATAGCCTTTTAAGATACCATTTTCAATCAACAAAGTATTTTGTGTTGGCGTGCCTTCATCATCAATTGTCAAACTGCCACGCCTATTTTCCAAGGTACCATTATCAACAATGATGCATTTATCACTGGCCACTTGTTCACCAATTCTGTTGGTGAATATGGATGATTTTTTACGATTAAAATCACCCTCCAAGCCATGGCCAATGGCCTCGTGTAGTAATACCCCTGGCCAGCCAGAGCCCAGTATGACCGGCATGTTTCCAGCAGGTGCGTTTTTTGACTCCAGCGCTACTAACGCCTGTCTAATAGCTTCATTAACATAAATTTCATCCAAAGCATGATCAATAAAATATCGATAATCATACCGACCGCCGCCGCCACTTGAAGCAGATTCAGTTCTACCATTGTGCTCAACAATAACACTCACACTAACACGTACCATCGGACGATAATCTTTTGCAAATACGCCATCAGTTGAAGCGATTAACACTTCGTTAAACCCACCAGAAATCGAAGCACTGACTTGCTTCACTTTAGGCTCCTTTCTAGCAAGCTTATCAATTCTGTTTAGAAAATCAACCTTTTTTTGCGAAGAAAAACTACTGAGTGGATTCGAGCCGCCATATCTAGCAACCTGTGGAATGGATTGAAAGGCCTGAACTTTTCTCATACCAATTTGAGTCGATATTCCCTTGGCAAAACTAATGGCTTTTTCAATCGCTTTGAGGTTTAAATCATCTGAATAAGCAAAGCCAGTTTGGTCAGAATTCACAGCTCTAGCACCCACACCATGACTAATATGATAAGTGCCAGATTTAACAATACTTTCTTCTAAAAACCAGGATTCGATTATCGAATATTGAAAATACAAATCTGCATAATCAGCGCCCTTAACTGCCAAAGAAGACAATAGAGTGGTTATTTTTTCTTGGTTTAGATGATGATCATCTAGTAGTTGCTCAATCATAATACAGTTGATATATTCTCAATAATGGGCTCATTCCATGAACCTGTTATTTTATATTTAAATTCAACAACTTTATCAACAATCTCATTAATCAACTTGCCTTTAAATAGCATTTTATCCGCCAGCCAAACCCCTAAACCTGCCAAACCACCACCAGCTAAATAGGTAGCAATCGGCACGGCATCACTAATGGCGGGTAATACTTTTGCTTCTAAATGATAGTCTTGTTTAACGATATTACTTGAGCCTGTTAAGTTAATCATGCTTGAGCTTGAGTTAAGTTCAAAATGGCTAATGATTGCCATAGAATTATGAATAGAAATTTGTGCATCAATCGCATCATAAACAAACCCTTTGCTAACTAAATCAGTAACATTCAATTCTAAACGCTTGGCAATAGATTTAATATTAAGCAATGATAGAATCCGACCAATATTAGGGTCTTTGTCAGTAAATACACCTTCTTTAACTTTCATTCTAATCAAGCCACTG
Source organism: Candidatus Ruthia sp. Cpac_8_S14 (assembly GCA_021730205.1). Classification (GTDB taxonomy): domain Bacteria; phylum Pseudomonadota; class Gammaproteobacteria; order PS1; family Pseudothioglobaceae; genus Ruthia. The sequence continues at coordinate 807,457 of CP072533.1, forward strand.
GTGTCTTTAAGACTCATGTTCCATGGCGCGCAATTGCAAAATAGACGCGCCTCAAACTCAAATTGACCACCACGAACTTTCTCTTTGATGTTTAATTTGTCAAGAAATTCACTCAATTTACTGCCTTTTGCTTTGGCAGTGAGTATGGTTCTACCATCAACCCAAGCACCATCAAAACTAAGGTTTTGACTATCCACACCTATGCCTAAAAATTCTAAATTAATGATCTTAAGCACCTTGTCTTGTGATTCAAGTGTGGTATTAAAATCAGGCAGCTTGCTTTCACCCACTTGCATGCCTTGTACACTTAAATACATACTGGGAAAATCCTTTGCTTGAATATCCCAATTGCCTTTTATCCTGTCTAATGCTGTTACTTGAAGGTTTATTAGTTTCACCTCGGGCAAAGCACCTTCATTTAGTATAATTTTTACATCAGTTTTTAACGCATCGGACTTAACATTTGCCTGCCATAATTGATCCGAATATTTAGCCAAGTAAAACTCAAAATTATCACTACTGTTGCTCAATCCTACTTCAAATAATGCATCCAAAGTGCTATCTTGATGATTAAAATTAATGCGAATATTAAATGACTCGCCTCGAATATTGCCTATACCCTTTGAGGTAATTTGATTATTATGCAATGCTAATTGTGCACTATAGTTCTTAACCACAATTGCACTATCTAATGTTGTTAAACGGTTGCCTTGGATGCTCAAATCAATATACAATACCGGCTCTGTTTCATCCAGTGGTATAACCAAGTCTACATTGCCTGAAACCTTGCCAGATAAACTAAATTGCCCAAGCACATCATTCACATTATCATTCAATGGTGCATCTTTTAAAAACTGAATTAATATTTCACTTTGGGTGTTAATTTTACCAACGATGCTAACCTCTAACTTGTCTTTGCCCATGTCCAACATTTGAACTTTCACACCTTGCAAAGGCATGTCATTTAACATAGCATGATTAACCATAACTGTGATTTTTTTACCATCAATAGCAATATTTGCATCTAATTTCTTAAGATTTTGCCAATCAGTATTAAACAATAACTCAGTATTACTTAAGTGTGCATCAAATTTTATCTTTGCTGGTAGTTGCTTTGAAAGATTTTTCTTGATATTGATACTGATATCATCCAATTCACCTGATTGAAATGCATGCCTAACCCATTGATGAGTTGCATCACCTATCAATGCTATAGGTAAATAATCACTAATATTAATCACATTCATACGCTGAACAAGGCCACTAAATTGGATGAAATCATCATCTTGCTGGTTATACAATTTAAGGTTTGATAACAACTCAAAATCATCATCATCACTCAAAATAATTGGCAGCGTTAAGAAACCATTCTGATTAGTTTTGGTGCCAGAAAAGGCAATCGTAATGTTAAGATGTTTAGTGCCAATATTCTGATTAGATATTGTTAATAAAAATTGCATCCCATCTCTTTTAAGCGTCAATGGTGCAATTTCAACTATATCTTTAATAATTGTTTTATTAATATGCAAGGATTCAAAAAAATATAACGCCTCTAACGTGTCAAGTGAGGCCATATTTTTAATATCATCTATACTAAAGTCATTAGAATTAGAATAAAGCACCAAGGTGTCAATATAAATTTGACTAGGATGATAAATATCATCAAACAAACTTAACAGATTAATATGCCAAGATAAGTTTTTAATCATGGCTATTTTCTGAGCCTCACTAGACGTAATGGAAATATCATGCACTTTTAAAGCAATGCCTTCATTTTCAAAATCAAAGATAATTTTAGATAACTGAACATCAAGCCCAGTTAAGCTTGATAATTGAGTCTCAATCGGTGCTTTTAGTAACATTAGAAAAGTCAAAAAAAATAACACTACTAATACAATAACGAACGCAAAAATAACACTAACCCAAGTGCTTATTTTTGATATTTTAATACCACTTAAGCGTGTGTTTTTAACCATTTTTAATACTTGTTGCTGACTTCGGGCATTATAACTTATTTCTATAAACGAGTTATCTATCGATATTGACACAAAGCTATATTAAAAACAAGGAAAAATATTATGTACTTTAAAAATTCAGTAGCGGCTATTATTGGCGTTGATGCGTTTTTTTAGTCATTTAATTAAAGTTAACTCTGTATGCGCTAGTTGTCATAGTATTGGTATTGCTGGCACCTAAGTTTGGTGACTGGACACCAAAGGATTAAACGCGGTATGGCAGATTTAATCAAAGTGGCAATCTCGACGTAGATGCATGCCACCGAAAGGCACCTATATAACTTGTTCAGATGACGAACTAAAAGCAACCATTGAATATATGACAAAATAAAATCTGTCGACTTCATTCAAAGGGCTAGGAGGATATAAAAATACCCTGCCTTTTGTTTTTCTCTACCTTGTCAAAATCAAACACTTGCCCATTCATGGCGATATAAACACCGCACTTTTTGGTTTGTACCGCACTTAAAGCCACGCCTAAATTAAACAAGGCATCAGAGCTTTTGATAGAATAGGGCATCATAGCACCAAATAAAACAATGGTTTTGTTATTAATTTCCTTACCCAATAGTTTTGCAGTTTTAACCATGGTATCAGTACCATGAGTAATTAAAATACGGCTTATCTCACTTGCCTGACACTTTTGCAAATCAATGCTCGATCAGCACTACTCATAATCCAAGCTGTCTTTTAAAAACAGCGTCTCAGACAAAGTGTCAACCATTGATCTAGATTGATTAAGCATATCAACAAGATAAGTTTGTTTGAATACTAACTGACTAGTTAGCTCATTATAAACCTTATCAATTGTACCGCCAGTGATTAATAATTTAATTGTTATGATGTGAACAATACCTTATCAAAAATATTTAAAATTTAATAAATCATAGTTTAAATCTTTAACAGTTTTCCAATATAAGTACCAAATATACTGTGAGCAATAAAATGCACTGCCATCAGTTTTTTCAACTATCTTATATTGCTTGTGTTTAGTGTTGAGTAGATTTTTTAAAAAGCTGTTTTAAACTTCTCATTAAATACTTTATATCTTAGCACCGTAAATTCTTTTTTTCTTGCTAAGCCAAAGTATCACATTAGTTTCGTAATATCCATAACATAACTCTAGATACTCTCCGACTTTATACTTACTAACCATGATTGCAGAATGCCCAAACTATGACATTGGTTTTTCCAGTCTTTCCCAACTTTTAACTTTTTACTAACCTTGCAAAATTGATCCTTGGTTTCCCAAGCATTAAATTCAGGTATATGAGAGATAGGGCAACCGCCAAGAAAGGCGGTTGTGCTACAAACTAGAAAATAATAATTTAATGCCGCTAATCAGCGTTTATTATCACTAAACGCGTTAAGCCGCCTTTACATTTATTTTTTTATTTATACTGTTTCTATTGCTTCTAGCATGCCTTTATATTTAGCAACATCTGCTTCACTGTCGCCTGATAATTTACTAGCTGGAGCCAATATTAAAGACACGCTCTGCACATCTTCAGTTGCTTTTCTGAAAATTTAGCAAGACTAGCTCTAGCATCTGACATTTGTGTGGCCAAAACTGCACAACTAGCATCAATATACCTTTCATGGGACATGTATAAAGATGCGGCAATACTTTCTGCTCTGTTAGCACAACCTGTTGTGAAAATAATCGCTACCAACACCCCTCCTAATAAAAGTCTTTTGTTCAATATAAACATGACCCTCCTTTAAACAATTAAAAATAAAATAAATCTTATACTAAATGTTTATTACTTTGCTTTTATTTAGGCTGTTTTAATTTTTAAATTCAAACTAAAAGAAGTAGAAGTGGCTGTATTTAAATTCTCTTGCCAAAAATATCTGTACCAATACGTACAAAAGTAGCACCACTAGCAATGGCTAATTCTAAATCATGACTCATGCCCATCGATAAAACATCTAAGTTGGGATGTTGCTTGATAACGTTCGCCATTCTTGCAAAACTTTGTGCTGAGTTAGAAGGATTAGGTATACACATAAAACCCCTTAAAGTGAGATTTTTTAGGTTTTCAAAATGAGCCATTAGTTCATTAATTTGTTCAATCAATACGCCTGATTTACTAGGTTCATTATCAATATTAATCTGAAAAAGTATCTTTAATTTGGGTAAGTTTTTTGGGCGTTGATCGTTGAGTCTTTGGGCAATTTTTAATCGCTCTATACTATGTACCCAGTCAAAATTTTGGGCAATTTTTAAGGTTTTGTTTGACTGAATAGGGCCAATAAAATGCCAAATTAAGTTTTGACCCTTTAAGGGATTAATTTTTATCAACGCTTCTTGTAAATAGTTTTCAGCATAATGTTGCTGACCCGCATCAATGGCTTGTTGTAACTCATCTGTCGATCTAGTTTTGCTCACTGCAATTAAAGTAACAGATTGAGAGTGATTGACGCTGTTAATCCTTGCTTGAACTTTTACTAAGTTATCTTTAATCAAAATACTTGGTAGGCATCAAACACTGGACCATCAACACAAACACGCTTCATGGCAATACCCTGATCAGTTTGCACTTCAACCGCACACCCTGCACAACCGCCCACAGCACAAGCCATGTTTTCCTCCAATGAAACTTGACAAGGTAAGTCGTATTCTTTAGCCAAACTAGCTACTGCCACTAACATTGGGTGTGGACCACAAGCATATACTTCAACTTGCATTCTTTCATCAGCTGTTAGACCATCTAAATATACTTTAGCTAAATCAGTTACAAAACCCTTAAATATACCATCAAAACCTTGCAGGCTGGCTAAACGGCATTCAATCCCCCAATCTTCTAACTCAGGCATGGTGTATGTTGCGCCTTGATAATTCTTGTTATTATCGGCCAACTTATCAGCAAAGGGGAATGGCACTTCAGCGCCTAAGATTGCAAAAGATTCATAGTCAAGGTCTTTTACTTGCTGTGCAATGGCAATCATCGGTGGCATACCCACACCGCCACCAATCAATAGTGGTCGTTTCTTATCAGTGAGTTTAAAGCCATTACCGATAGGACCAATAACTGATAGCACATCGCCTACTTTACGCTGTGATAATTGGCGAGAACCTTCACCCACGACCTTATAAAGCAAATCAAAAGTGCCATTTTCAAGATCAACTGACATAATTGAGATGGGTCGTCTCATAGCTAAAGCGCTAGAGACAGTAAGATGTACAAACTGTCCTGGCTTGGTTTGTTTGACAATGATGTCTGATGCCAGAGTTAAAATATATTGCTCGCCTTCAAACTGATAATGTGCCAAAACTTGACAATCACAAACCTTAATACTACCTTGATTAGACTTACTCATTGCAAGTAATCAATGTGCCTACACCAATATCTGTAAAGATTTCTAACAATACCGCGTGTGTAACCCGTCCATCAATAATATGCGTAGATTTAACGCCATTTTTAACGGCTGATAGAGCACAATTAATTTTTGGCAACATGCCACTATGAATCGTATCATCCTCAATCAATTCATCAATAATATTGGCATCAAGCTCAGTTAATAATTCACCATTGGCATCTAATAAACCAGACGTATTGGTTAATAATATTAACTTTTCAGCATTCAGTGCTTGTGCAATTGCACCTGCAACCAAATCTGCGTTTATATTATAAGAAAAACCATCTTTGCCTACACCAATAGGCGCAATAACTGGAATAAAGTCCCCTTTTAATAATAAATTAATCACCGAAGTATCAATTTTATCCACCTCACCTACATGGCCAAGATCAATAATCTCAGAGGTCGGTTCAATGTCATACTTTAATTTCTTAGCAGAAATTAAACTGCCGTCTTTGCCAGTCAAACCAATTGAATGACCACCATGTTGGTGAATGAGATTAACAATTTCTTTATTAACCAAGCCACCTAGTACCATTTCAACCACGTCCATGGTTTCTGCATCGGTGACGCGCATACCATCAATAAATTGACTTTGTTTACCAATTTTCTCTAATATCTTGCCAATTTGTGGGCCACCACCATGCACCACAATTGGATTCATACCCACTAATTTCATCAGCACAATATCACGTGCAAAACCGGATTTTAAGGCCTCATCAACCATGGCATTACCGCCATATTTAATGACGATAGTTTTGCCTTGGAACTTTTGAATATAAGGCAAGCTTTCTGTTAAAACGCTTGCAATATTGTGTGTGTTATTAGACATGGTGTTTTGATGATTATTCATATTTATGCAAAGATTTCGCTTAACATCTAAATTTATTAAAGCGCCATTTTACTTAATACTTATACAATAAATCTGATTATTTCTTTGACAACCAAAACCAACATCAGCCATAACCAATGCTGGCGTATCATTAATACCACCTCCAACCATACCTACAACGCCGCCATTTACTTGCAATTGTTTTAGTTTTTTCATTGGACATTACCTCTCAGCAATAACATCGGTGATATTAACTGAATTGACGACAGCTTGTACTGTGGCTTTATTATCACCCGTTAGTAGTATCATTTTTAATCTAGCCTTTTGCATTTGTTTGACAACTTAGGTCTTGAGGTTTTACATGTTCAACAATAGCTTGTGCCAATGGATGTTCAGATGATGACTCTATTGATGCTGCAATACTCAGACACTGTTAATCAGAAATATGCGCTAATGTCATAATATTTGTAATACTTGGCTTGCCAACCTATTGTAAAGCATCACCATTACGAATTAATACCCCATGTTCTGCCGCCTTGCCAACGCCATCTCAGTTGCATTATAGCCAGCATCCACCAAAAATTGCCCCATCATCCCCCTGTCTTTATGCTCTAAAATATGACAATGATTCATATAAGGTTTTTTTCATCCCTAAACTTAGGGAACTTAATCAATACCTTAACTTGCTCATCAGGATGAACCAGTACAACATCTTTATAACCCACAGTTCATGGCCTTGAACATCACCGCTCCTAGAGATAATTTTAAATTGCACATTGTGTGTATGAAATGGGTGTGCCATTAATGCTAAAGACACTATCACCAAACATCATCATTGGTCCCATACGCATTTGCAATGTCATTAAACGTTCATTACTCACAGTGGATATTGGCATCTTTTGCCTGCATATCATCACTATCAAAACAACTGCTTAAAAACAACACGCTTGATAACATTATTAATACTTTCACCTTTCTTTTCTAAAATTAGAATATAGGTTAATATTCTGAACTTTGTTAGGCTATTATTGCCATATTTCTTTATCCTAACTTGCGCTAATATAAAAATAAATTCACAATTAGTCTGATAGTATCATCTTACACTTTGCGCCAATAATGATACTATTCTTAACAAATGATTTTCTTATTTAATATTTTTGGCTACTTGGTCTTTAAAGTTCCTATGCTTATTTACCAACAAATAAGGCGAATATAGACACTATAGGTTTATTACCACTGAGTGGTCGCATCCAAAAAAGAATTAAGCAATGGAAGGAGGATTAATAATAGACTCACTCAAAGAGCGACAACTGATATTGACAAAAACATAAGGTGTGAGTACAAACGCTAAGCGTTGTATAGAACTGAGCTAGTGTTTTGAATTGCCACACAAGCACTACAAGCTGAATCACACTGAGCGTGTACATTATCTGTTGACATAGTCTGCATAACATCAGTATCATAAGATGCACAACGCGATGGCTCATCGCTAATACTAGGCTGAGCATTTGCCAGAAATGTCAATAAAATTTTCATAAGTGAAATTGTATCATAAAAAATAGCTTGTAAATCATTCAGAAAATCAAAATCCTTTTCACTAGGTTGAATACTATCATTCAATTCAAGTAGTCCCAATGCTTGAATTTTGTTTAATTAACGCTCAATATGTTTGTATTGATTATTCTGTTCTTAATGCAAATAAAGTTAAGTCAAACCCATGCTTTAGCCTAAGCGCATTGAGCATAAAATCAAAACTTAAATTTTCAATGGATTTGATTTGCTTTTGCCTATTTTTTTAGATAATCCTTTGGTGAGCGTACCTTTATCGTTCTAAATGAATGAGGCTCGTTTGAGCAAGTAATTTTTCCATGAGCACCAGCGCCTATACCAATATAATTGCCAATAATTTAAATTGTGCTTTGATGGTATCTTTCTAAAAGCAGATACTTCGTAGCGTATATAACCATTTTTCTCTAATAAATTCACACCCCTACTGCCCATTTGTCAAATATCGTCATCATTTGGCAAAGTCGGTGAAAAATTTTTAAAATAAGCGTTGGGCTCAATGATTAATTGATAAAAGAAATATGTTCAGGATTTAAATTCACAGCTTAATTGATGTTAGACAAACAGTCGTCTTATGTTTGGCTTTTCAAGCCATACATAATATCAATATTAAAATCCTCAAAACCTGCCTGCTTAGCTTGCTCACAGACATAAATTACTTCATCAGCATTATGAATACGACCCAATGACTTGAAATGCTAATCGTTAAAAGACTGTACGCCAATTGGGAATCGATTAATGCCGATACGTTTAAATACATTACCTAAAGAAAATAGACCGAATGGAACGACCTTGGACATAATCTAATCCTCATTAAGGTCTTTTAACAACGTCGTAATATAGCCACTTTGTTGATTGCCCTCATGTGAGTTGAAATCACAATAAGGACACTTTTGGTATTTCGTGCTTTAATCAATGCATTTTCAACAAAGGTTAGTCCTGTTTCTGGCACTTCTTCAACCTGCATATTTTACATAGATACAACTTGGTAAATACCGCTTAACATGACATTAAACTCTCTGATTTTTCCTTGATTATTGCTGGCAAGAATGATTTCTTTCATCGTGTATAATTTAATTTAATATTTAGATTAAATGGAACTCATTATGACTCAAGACGAGATGAAATTCGCTGTTGCGCAAGCCGCACTCAAATACGTAGTAAAAAATACTATTATAGGCGTGGGCACTGGTTCTACTGCTAATCTTTTCATTGATGCATTGGCAACAATGAAAAACGACATCAAGGGGACTGTTGTAAGTTCTAAAGCAACTGCACAGCGATTAGAAGGCCATGGTATTAAAGTATTTGACCTTAATGAGGTAGAAGCTATTTCGGTTTATATTGATGGTGCAGATGAATCAGACGACAGTCTAAATCTTATCAAAGGTGGTGGTGGTGCGCTCACACGCGAAAAAATTGTAGCAATGGTGGCTAATCAATTTATATGTATTGCTGATGAATCAAAGTTAGTGACAATGTTGGGCAGCTTTCCGCTACCTATTGAAGTTATTCCAATGGCTTCTAACTATGTCAAACATCAAATCAGCCAAAGAATTGGTGGAGTACCTAAAGTTAGAGAAAACTTTATCACTGATAATGGTAACTTAATCCTTGATATTAAAGGTTTGGGAATTACTAACCCTAAAGCAATGGAGACAGAATTAAACAACATTACTGGAGTGGTGACTAATGGGCTTTTTGCTAATCGTGGCGCAGATGTTTTATTATTAGGCACGCCTAATGGCGTAAAAGTCGTAACTATTTAATTGGGTAAATTCTGGTACAAATCTATCAACCGCTTTAAGCGATTAATTCTGACTGTTAAAACATCAAACAAATCTCGCGACTGAGTGATAGATTTTGTTCGCTGTTAACGAGTAACACCTTTGCTTAACTTACCTTGCAATACCAATTCTTTGGCTGATTTGATGTTTGACATAGTTAGAAGCCATTGGAATAACTTCAATAGGTAGCGGAAAGCTGCCCAACATTGTCACTAACTTTGATTCATCAGCAATACATAATAAATATGAAAGTAACTTATGAAAATGATAAATACCTATATTAAATTTTAAATAACGCTTTAATATACTTAGTGATTTTATTATTAGCTGCATAATATACGTCAGTTTCGCTGTCATTCACTTTGGAAAAGTATGCTTGTTCTTTACCTATTTGTGTAAATTTTTTAAAAAATTGCGCCATACCTTTAGTTCAAAGCTAGATTTTAATAGCATTTTAGTATCTATTCGATCCGCCTCTCACATCATGTGCACGGGTAAAATTAATACTTTGCTGTGCAATTGCTACAATGCCAGAAACTGTAATGGTGGAATTATTTGCCAAAATTGCAACCAGCATTATATAAATTTGTTTGCATGTCTTCTCACTAAAACGAGTTAGATGATTTTGAGTAACGTGCGATATTTCATGAGAAAGAACACCTGCAAACTCAGAATCAGAACTAAGCAACATGCCAGTATGCACACCAATATAACCATATGGACCTGCAAAAGCATTAATACTATCATCATTCAGCATAAAAGAATCAAGATGCTTAGATAGATTTTCACTATAAGCAGACAATTCGTAACCTAACTTTTTTTAAATAAACTTGGGTTTCAATATCAGCCACCACAGAATTGTTATCCCAAATAATTTGTAAAAATTTATTACCTTATTTTTGCTTCTGTAACGACTCGAATAGGGTCACTCAGGCATCTCTATGCGAAGGTAGGCAAAACTATCAATATCCACATTACTAAAAGTTTAATCATGTATTTATTATATTTGACTCTTTAACGATAGACGACTAAAATAGCCGAACTTATTAGTTATCTCTAATATGTTCATTATTTAAACTTTAAAAAATATAAGGAGTCCACAAAATGGCTGACGAAACTTTAGACGCATCAGGCTTAAACTGCCCATTACCAATTTTAAAAACTAAGAAAGCATTATCTAAAATGGATACTGGTAAAATTTTAGATGTAATTTCAACTGATGCTGGTTCAGTAAAAGACATTGAGGCTTTTTGTAATCAAACAGGTAACAAACTTATATCCACTGTTGAAGAAAGCGGCAAGTACATCTTCACCATTGAAAAGGCTTAAGTACTAATTATTTCATAGGAGAATCATTATGTCAGACAGTAAAAAAATGACCATCATTGCCACCAAAGGAACTTTTGATTGGGCCTTTCCGCCTTTCATTATTGCTTCTACTGGTGTCGCAATGGATAAAAAAGTTACCATCTTCTTTACCTTTTACGGGCTTAATCTTTTATTAAAAGATACCTCTAAATTACGTGTTTCTCCTCTCGGAAATCCTGGCATGCCAATGAAATTGCCTTTTGGTCCTGAATGGCTACAAAAAATTGATTTTGGTCCAAAAATTCCAAATATATTTTGGTCTTTGCCGTTCACAGAATACTTAGCTACTTATTTAATGAAAAAAACCATGAAGAAAAATGGCGTTGCAACGCTTGATGAGTTACGCTCTATGTGTCAGGAATTTGATGTTAAATTTATCGCTTGTGAAATGACCGTTGATTTATTTGGCTATACTAAAGACGACTTCATTGATGGCGTTGAATTTGCAGGCGCAGCCACTTATTTCGATGAATGTGATGGCTCAAACCATAATCTTTATATGTAATAACCTATTTTTACCTATCAATAAAAAACTTCCCTTTGGAGGTTTTTTTATACCACTTTCAAAAAAATAACATTATATCCAGTCCAAGCGCTTCCAGCCTCGCTCAATTGCAAGGGCATTTAGTTTATCATCACCATGAACAACAATTGGATAATCTATCAATTCCAACATGGGTAAATCATTATACGAATCTGAATAAAAACTTGCGCCTTTGATGTTTTCGCCAGTCTCTTTCAGCCATTTATTAAGATGATTAATTTTGCCAGATTGAAAGCAGGGCTCACCCTCAACTTTACCTGTATATTGGCCTTCTTTAATTTCAGGATTAGTGGCTAGTAAATGTTCAATCCCATACCTAGCCACAATGGGCACAGTAACAAAGCGATTAGTGGCAGTAATCACTATTACAGTATCACCTTTTGCTTTATGCATATCAACCACTGCTTGAGCTTTAGGCAATAAAATTTGCTCAATCTTCTGGCTCATAAACTGCTGATGCCATTGATTTAATGTCTGCATAGAATATTGAGACAAAGGCATTAGGCAAAATTCTAAATACTCATTGATGTCTAATTCTCCAAGTACGTATTGGTCAAAAAAATACTGATTTTTACTTTGATAAATATCTGCATCAACAGCGCCAATTTCACTTAAAAATTTCCCCCAAAGAAAATCACTGTCTCCTTTAATCAGTGTTTTGTCTAAGTCAAAGATTGCAAGTGCCATTATACCTCCTTAATACTAGCTAGTATTTGCTCTATCTCCATCAACAAGACAAAATAAAGATGATTTAAATCTTGTTGACTAATATAGCTTTGCTGTGCAAGTGTTCTAAACCAAGTAATGACACACCCAGCAAAAAAACAATGCGCTTGTCTTTTCTTGTTTGCACCAAAGTCAATAACTTCCATCAGTTCATCAGCTGTGCCAAAACCGCCGGGGAAGAAGTGTATACCTAATCAAAGTAACTTTTCGGATAAAAAATACTCAAATAGCAAGCATTCGTCCAAATATGGATTAGGGCTTACTATATTAAGCCCGATACTGCTTGATTTTCCATCAAATGCGCCTTGATTTACAACTTGCATAATACCAGAACCAGCGCCCGTTAATATGTTAAACTAATTATCAGATAATAATTTACTCAACTGATAAGCTTTTTTGCTAAATCATGCTCTTGGTTAATTCTTGCAGAGCCAAAAAATGGTGATATTGTTGCTAACATTATCCAGCAACTTAGCGGCAACATTAATCAACTCTGATTCAAGCACATCAATTTTCATAAGAATTTATGCCAATTTTACAAATGCACGTCCAGCCGCATCAATGGTATTTTGAATGTCTATATCGCTATGAGCACTGGAAACAAAGCCTGCTTCATAAGCAGAAGGCGCCATATACACGCCCTCTGCCAACATTAGGTGGTAGAATTTTTTAAACAATTCAACATTACATTGTGAAGCTTCTTTAAAGTTAGTCACTGATTGAGAATCGGTAAAGAACAGGCCAAACATACCGCCCACAACATTAGTAGTCATGCCGATATTGTTTTCCTTGGCCTTGGCTAAAATGCCCTTTGTTAGCTCCTGAACTTTGGCATTTAAGGCGGTATAAAAATCCTCATCTTTTGATAATATATTTAACATTGCCAAGCCTGCTGACATTGATATTGGATTGCCCGAAAGCGTTCCTGCTTGATAAACAGGTCCTAGTGGTGCAATCGATTGCATAATGTCACGCTTGCCACCAAATGCGCCCACCGGTAAGCCACCACCAATCACCTTGCCCAGTGTTGTTAAATCAGGTCTTACATTATAAAGTGCTTGTGCACCACCAAGTGCGACACGAAAGCCTGTCATTACTTCATCAAAAATTAGAATAACCCCATGATCATCACACAATTCACGCAATCCTTGCAAAAAACCACTAGTGGGTGGAATGCAGTTCATATTGCCTGCCACAGGTTCAACAATAATACAAGCTACTTCAGCGCCCACTTCACTTAGCACTTCGCATACTTGATCAATGTTGTTATATTCTAAAGTCAGTGTATACTTTGCAAAATCTTCAGGCACGCCAGGTGAGGTGGGCACGCCCAATGTCAAAGCACCAGAACCTGCTTTAACCAGTAATGAGTCAGAATGACCATGATAACAGCCTTCAAATTTGATAATTTTGTCTCTACTCGTATGACCACGCGCCAAACGAATGGCGCTCATGGTTGCTTCTGTGCCTGAACTGACCATACGAAGTAGCTCAATTGAAGGTATTAACTCGCATACTTTCTCTGCCAATATTGTTTCAATTTGAGTAGGCGCACCAAAACCAAGGCCGTTTCCCAAGGTGATTTTAACAGCTCCAATAACCGCTTGATTAGCATGACCTAGAATCATTGGGCCCCAAGAGGCAACATAATCAATATACTTTTTACCATCTGCATCAAAAAGATAAGCACCTTCGCCACGGGTAAAAAAAATAGGACTACCACCTACACCATTAAATGCTCTAACTGGTGAATTCACCCCACCAGAAATGACAGTTTTTGCTTGTGCAAATAAAGTTTCTGATTGATTCATGTCTTCTCCTATTTGTTAATAAATGAGTCTTATGCGTTTTGGGTAATTTGTGGATATTGTTTTAAATGAATAATATGCGACCATACAATTAAAATATTATCCAATAATAACTTAATATTAACAGTGGTTTTTGACAATTTAATGGCATGATAAATATCATCAAGTAGTTTAAATAAAAACTCAAATTTTACTGCCTTGATGACTTGATTAAGCTCAATCAGTCCACCTTCTTGATGAATGGTTTTTAACCTAACTCCTTCAATAATAATATTTTGCAAACAATTTAGAACCATCAACTCATCACCTTTAAAATCTTTAATCTGTGTCACCATTAATGGGTTAATAGCAATATTAAGCAACTGGTTTTGATAATTTTGATAATGGATGAAACTGCCATCAGACAGCTCAGACGACACCTTAAATGGAACGCCGTGTGTATTTTCTAATAACTGCGGAATATCAAGATCTGCATTTTGAGTTTTACCAATATGCTCAATTAACCACTGGCAAGTTTTCCGATCATACGCCGGTGCAATGTGTATATTTTGACACCTTGATACAATCGTGGCTGGCAAATTTTCAATGTGGTGTGCCAAGATAATAATGAGTGTATTCTTTTTAGGCTCTTCAAGGGTTTTTAACAAACCATTGGCGGCGTTCATATTCATTTGGTCGCCATAAAAAACAATCCCAATTTGTAATTGATCGGCAGTTTTGTTCAAAGCATCACAAAAAACGCGTACTTGGTCAATACGGATATTCTTAGGCCTGTTTTTGCTTTTTTCAACCATCTCTCCTGCACGACAATAAACCATATTAGGATAATTTGAACGTCTGATTAATACAGGGTAATCCAAATCCTCTCTAATATTGTCTTTTCTAATAATAACGTCATCTTTTAACAACACGCCCACTAATTGTTGCATGAGTTCAAATTTGCCAATTTTTTCAGCACCCGTAATCAATAATGCATGAGACAGATGATCCTGATCAATCATCTTTTGTAGTTTAGACCATGCATTTTCGTGCCAAGGAAGATTCATAATGTTTGTAAAATGGTTTTGATTTGTTGGGTTGTCTGCTTAAGTGTTTTTGAAGCGTCAACGAGCTTAATTCGCTCAGGAAATTGCTTAGACCTTTCAATATAGCCATCTCTCACACGATTAAAAAAGTCATTTGTTTCAAGTTCAATTCTGTCCTTACAATCTCTAAATTCAACCCGTGACATACCTAGCGCAACTGGCACATCTAATAGTAAAGTCACGTCAGGGGTAAAATCTTGCAACACCCATTTTTCCAACTGCGTAATACGTTCAACACTCAAACCTCTGCCGCCGCCTTGGTAGGCATATGAAGCATCCGTGAAACGATCGCTTAATACCCAATCACCTTTCTCAAGTGTTGGCATAATTTTAGTCCTAATATGCTCATTCCTAGCAGAGAATATTAATAATAACTCAGTATCATCATGCATTGATTGGATGTCGGTGCTTAATAATAATGTCCTGATTTTTTCACCTAACTCAGTACCACCTGGTTCACGCGTTAAAATAACATTGATGTTTTTTTTGGCTAAATAGTCACAAATAAAATCAATTTGTGTACTTTTCCCAGCACCCTCAACGCCATCAATGGTGATAAACTTTCCTCTTTGCATGTCAGATATTTTATATAGATATTTATTGATTTTTTAGGTACTTTTTGATATTGTCTTTATGTTGTTGATAGGTATTTGCAAAAGCGTGAGTACCGTCCTTTTTAGCAACAAAATAAAGTGCATCACTCATGTGTGGATGCATAGCCGCATATAACGAATCTGCACCTACTGAGGAGATTGGCCCTGGTGGCAAGCCTTTATTTCTATAGGTATTGTAAGGGCTGTCAAATTCTAAATCTCGTTTTTTGAGTGGTGCTTGATAATGTTCACCCAGCGCATAAACCACACTTGGATCAGTTTGCAAGCGCATGCCTTTTTGCAAGCGACGAATGAACACACCTGCAATTTTGGATTTTTCTTGTGCATTAGCCGTTTCTTTCTCAATTAAAGAAGCAAGCACTAACGCTTGTTCAGCGTTCTTCAAGGGTAGAGTGTGAGCTCTATTACGCCAAGCAAGTTCAAGTTTTTGACGCATCATCTGATGAGCTCTTTTAAACACACTAAGCACACTACTACCATAATTAATTTGATAAGTATCTGGCCAAAAATAGCCATCATACGGATGGCTTTGCTTAATTTCAATCATGATTTCTGTTAAAGTTTTACTAGATTTTAGCGCTTTCATATTAATCAACTTTTGATAATAGTTATCAATAGTATTACCCTCAATTAAGGTGATACTTCTGGTCGCCACTTTTGCAGATGTAAAATGATTTAACAAATTAATTACGCTCATATCCGTATTAATATCATAATAACCTGATTTAATTTTTGACTCAAGATTGAGCGATTTGGCGAGTAGCCGCATAAAAATACTAGAGTTGATATAACCCAGATATTCTAAATTATTTGCAGTTGAATAAAGGCTAGTCCCTAGAGGTATTTGGTACACACTTGAGTTATTTACCTTAATATCATTTGCCCAATATATCCAAAATAGCAAAAAAGTCGCTACAAACAAAAAAATAAACTTCAAATAAAGGGGATTTGGTTTAAGCAAGACTAATGGATGAGTGGTTATTTTTAGAGCACACAAAGGCACTGATTAATTGATTTGTGAGTTGATGATGGCTAAATAGTTGCTGATTAATTTTAGTCACAGGCTTGATACCCATCACACTATTGGTAATAAACACTTCATCTGCCTCAAGTAGTTCAGTCAATGACAAAGAACAAGTTTCAAGTTGTAGACCTAATGCTTGTGCCAAATCAAAAACCACGGATCTTCGGGTGCCTTCAATACCACAATTGGTCAGACTAGGCGTGAGAATCACTTGCTTGAAAATGGCAAAAATATTACCTTGAGTCACTGAAATGACCTGAGCATTTTCATCCAACATAATACACTCTTGCACTTGTAATTCTGACCTTGCAAGGATTTGCTCCAAGCGATTACAATGCTTAATTTCAGACAATAATTGATTACTTACGTAGCCACTAGAACACACATCCAACTCATATTGCCAAGGCAAATCAGACATAGGGGAAACAATCACAATACGAGTTGGCTTGATGTTTTTCTCATAGCCATAGCCTCTTGTACTCTCACCACGAGAAAGTATGATTTTAACCACTGCCCGGTCTAATCTGGAAATGGCAAATGCTTTAGCAATTTCTCTAAGCCAAATAGCTTCACTCACTTGATGAATTTTTAACTTATCACAGCCTTTTTGTAGCCTTGAAAAATGCTTGGACCAAAACAACAATCTAGTATCTTCAATTAAACAAGTTTCAAACAAACCATCACCAAATTGAACAAGACGATTAAGCGCGCTGAGTTTAGTTTGTTCTTTCCCGTTAATTAATAAAGCGTTATCCATAAGATAACATTATAATTCAATATATGAAATATGGAAATCACTTAAAAAAAATTCATCATTTAGCTCAATATTTTCATCAAAAAAATAACGCAAGCTCAAAGTATTCATGAAAAAAACTGCTCGACAGTTTATTAACAATCTAACTGATAGTGCTAAAGATTTAGCCCCTATTATGGGTGTAATTGCTTTTTTCCAAATTGTTGTGCTTCAACAAAGCATTCCTAACTTAATGGACATTATGATTGGAACAGAGTTTGTTCTATTGGGTTTAACTTTATTCGTCTACGGACTCAAACTAGGGTTGTTTCCTATTGGTGAAACACTGGCTTACAGTTTTGTCAAAAAAGGGTCAATTTTTTGGTTGCTTTTATTTGCCTTTGCCTTAGGATTTGGCACCACAGTAGCAGAACCTGCTCTTATAGCAGTGGCTAATGAAGCAGCTAAAGTCGCTCAACTGGGTGGCATTGTCAATACACAAACAGAACTCAATAGTTATGCGCAAACATTACGCTTTACTGTGGGTACCTCTGTGGGCCTAGCTGTAGTGATTGGCGTGCTCAGAATTTTAAAAGGTTGGCCAATACAATACTTAATTATTGGTGGTTATTTCCTAGTAATTGCTACGACTTTTTTTGCACCAGACTTTATCATTGGCATCGCTTATGACTCGGGTGGTGTGACTACCAGTACCATTACTGTACCGCTACTCACTGCACTTGGCGTTGGCTTAGCAAGTTCAATTAGTGGCAGAAATCCATTAACCGATGGCTTTGGCATGATTGCCATTGCCTCACTATTACCCATTATTGCAGTGATGTTGTTTGGTATATTGTATGGGCCTAGTGGATAACTTTATTAGCATGTTCTGGGGTGTAGCCCCTATTGCGGTGGTGTTGTTTGGTTTCCAAATCATCATTCTTAGACAGAAAATACCACATTTAAAGAAGATTATTATCGGGTTTATTTTGGTGTGGATTGGGCTCACTTTATTTATTGTTGGCTTAGAAAAAGCACTATTCCCTCTAGGAAAATTAATGGCAAACCAGCTTACATCAAGTAATTTTATCGGCAGTGGCAGACTTGGTTGGGGTGATTATTATTGGGTTTATATTTTTGCAGCTAGCATTGGTTTTGCCACAACCATTGCTGAGCCATCCTTATTAGCGGTTGCCATTAAGGCCAACCAAGTCTCTGGTGGTTTTATCAAAGTATGGCCTTTACGAATTGCAGTTGCCATTGGTGTGGCTGTGGGTATTGCCATAGGGAGTTTTCGCATTGTAGCTGGATTGCCACTACATTACTTTATTATTACTGGCTACGTTGTTGTACTGATACAAACCTATTTTGCACCTAAAAATATTATTGCACTTGCCTATGATTCTGGCGGTGTCACCACATCTACCGTAACCGTGCCACTGGTTGCAGCTCTTGGACTTGGACTTGCGAGTACAATTGATGGACGTTCTGCACTTATTGATGGTTTTGGTTTAATCGCCTTTGCCTCACTATTTCCCATTATGAGCGTGATGGCTTACGTACAAATTATGAAATTTTTAAAACAAGATAAAAAATAGGTGAGATTATGCACTTTAAACTGATTATCGCTTTTGTTGATTCTGACAAAACTGACAAAATACTTGAGGCTACTAGAGTAAAAGGCGCCACAGGTTCAACCATTATCTCTCAAGCACGAGGAGAGGGCCTCAAGCACAACAAAACATTTTTAGGGCTCAGTATTGAAACACCTAGAGATGTCTTATTACTACTTGTAGAGCAACACCTTTCTAGAGATATACTAGAAACAATTGCTGATACAGGCCACTTTGAATCCAATCCACAAGAAGGGATTGCTTTTCAAATTGATGTCGAGGATGCTGTTGGCGTCATGCATCAAATTCATGCACTAGAACACACTATAGAGGAGAAAATATAATGACAAATAATACAATACCAACCCTAGTAAGAGATGTTATGTGGACACAGGTCGATATTGTTGATTCAAAATGCACTGTGCAAAATGCACTTAATGACATGCAACATAAAAAAACTAAAATGCTTTTGGTTGATAAATCTCATGAGTATGACGAATACGGCATAGTGCTGATTGCTGACATTGCCTCTAAAGTCATTGCCAAAGACCGAGCCCTTGACCGAGTCAATGTATATGAAATTATGAACAAACCTGTCATCTCAGTTCGACCTAATATGGACATTCGCTATTGCATAAGACTATTAACAAATCTTGGTTTGTCTCGTTGCCCAGTTCTGGATAATGGAAAAATTGTTGGCGTGGTTAGCTTAACCAACATTGTTTTTAATGGTTTACGGGTTGTGTAGTAAGAAAATATTAACAAATTAACATATAGTGATATATTTATTATTTTATTTCAACCTGCTAGAATGCTGAAATATTTTAATTTTAACAACAGGAAAGAGAAATGAATGGAATTGTCAATCTAGTCAAATGGTTGTTAATTATCATCGGTGCTATTGCAACTTATTATGCCGTATCACTACAAATCAAATACGATGGTGTGACTGGAAAGATCATCAGTGAAATGATTTCACCAAAACTACACCCGGAGTCTATGGCCAAAGTCTATATGCCAATGGCAAATACTTTATTGGATACAGGCGATATTACCATGGCATCTGTTGTACGCGTTAAAGTAGCTGATGACGTCTCAAATGAGGATGTAGAAGAGGCGATGGAAAGTATCGCAACTGCTGAAAGTATTCGTTCTGTTGGCATGTTGCCATTGTCAGAAATGGTTGAAATTCAAACCAATTCAGAAGGCGTCACCAAAGGTCATCCAGATTTTAAAAAACAACGTTTCTTAAAAATTTACCAATATTGTTCACCGCGTACAGCTATGACTATGGTTGATCACTCAGATGCATTTTCAGCTTACTTGCCTTGTCGTATCACACTTATTGAAGACAAATTTGGACGAAGATGGCTCTATACACTAGACATGGATGCCATGATTTATGGTGGTGTCCCACTACCAGGTTACTTACTTGAAAAGGTACTGGCAGTTCAAGAAACCATGAATGCTATTCAAAATGGCGGTGCAGAGGGAGATTTTTAGAAAAACTTGTCACTATATTAAAAAAACCGTCTTTTAGGCGGTTTTTTTATGTCAGAATAAAAAAACTTAAATTTACTTAAAGGTATAAAAAATGAAACCCGTTTATCATGAATTAGATTTTAATCTCACTTGTATTGATACACAACACATACGCAAAGACTTTGTGGCTAGCTATTTAATTGAAGACAATGGACGGGCTGCTTTTATTGATACGGGCTGCCATCTTTCGGTGCCAATCCTACTGGCCACACTAAATGCAAAAAATATTAGCCGCGAAAGTATCGACTATATTCTATTAACCCACATTCATTATAGACCATGCAGGTAGTGCAGGTGAACTTATCAAGCATCTACCTAATGCCATGGTTTATGTGCACGAATATGGCTACAAGCATTTAATTGACCCTTCAAAATTACGCGCAGGCGTTGTACAAGTTTATAGCGAATTGTTTTTTTAAGCAATTTTTAGGTGATTTAATCCCCATATCAGAACAACGTATCATCATTGCCAAAGATAGTGATGAAATAACGCTGGGCAAGCGAATATTAAGATTTATCAATACACCAGGACATGCACGCCACCACGTATGTATTTGGGATGAAAAATCACGTGGCATTTTTTCTGGTGATACACTCGGTGTGAGTTATCGAGAATTTAACACCAGTCAAGGTAAGCTCATTTTCCCGCCCACCACCCCCATACAGTTTGACCCAGAAGTATGGAAAAAAACTATCAATCAGCTAATGGATCTTAAACCAAAATACGCTTATTTAATACACTTTAACCGCATTGATTTTAACCAAGATTCAGCCAATATGCTCATTGAACATATTAATGGATTTGTTAATATTGCCAACACCTTAAAAAAAACACAATCTAATCGCGTTAAAGCCATTAAAAAAGTCCTTCTTAATTATTTTATTAGCATTTGCTAGTAAACAAGGTGTAACGCTTGATGAACAACAACAAATCAAACTCTTTAAGGATGATTTAGGAATTTGCGCCCAAGGTCTTAATGTTTGGCTTAATCATCAAAACTAAATTAGAAAAAATAATTTTTGGTTTTTACAGAAACAACAATATTTAGCAAACTATTGAGAGAATATCTAAGTGCCGATGTGCTCAAAAAAATTAAACAGGAGATAGACAATGAAAAATCGTGATATAGGTTTAGAAGTTTTACAAGGTATCAAAGAAATTAAAGATTTCAGTCAAGGGAAAAAGACGCTTAAAACTAGAGAATTTAAGGAAGTGTCACCTGTACATATTATTCGAAAAAAGCTAAACCTATCTCAATTTAACTTTGCTAATTTAATCGGCGTTAACGTCCGCACCATACAAGATTGGGAGCGAGGAAAAAGAAACCCAACAGGGTCTGCAAAATCCTTACTCAGAATTGCTGAACAAAGACCAGAAATATTTACACAAATACACTAAAAAAAGCACTTGCAATAAACAACCATTTGTGAAAATTTAAGTACTAAACATCAACTTTATCCATAATAAATTGCGTTAATAGTGATACTGGTCGTCCTGTTGCGCCTTTTTTATCACCACTTAACCACGCCGTACCTGCAATGTCTAAATGCGCCCAGCGATAATCTTGGGTAAATCTGGATAAGAAACACCCGGCAGTAATAGAACCCGCTTCACGCCCGCCAATATTTGCCATATCGGCAAAATTTGATTTCAGCAATTCATCATACTCATCTTCAATGGGTAATTGCCACACGCCATCAAGCGCAGTTTTAGAAGCGTTGATAATATCATCAGCCAAATTTTGGTCATTACTCATAAGCCCAGAATTGTGCTTACCTAATGCAATAATCACTGCACCCGTAAGTGTGGCAACATCAATCACCACTTTTGGGTCAAACTTCTTAACATAAGTAAGTGCATCACACAAAATCAAACGCCCTTCTGCATCTGTGTTCAAAATTTCAATCGTTTGTCCTGACATAGACTTAACAACATCGCCAGGTTTAGAGGCATTATGCGCTGGCATATTTTCAACACTTGGCACCACAACAACTAAATTAATGTTTGGCTTAATTTTCGCAATAGCACGCATTGTACCTAATACGCAAGCTGCACCACACATGTCATATTTCATCTCATCCATACCTACACCAGGTTTAAGTGAGATACCGCCACTATCAAAAGTAACGCCTTTACCCACTAGTACAATCGGCTTTTCATTGCCATTACCTTGATAACTTAAACTAATGAGTCTTGGCGGCTCGATTGAGCCTTTAGAAACTGACAATAGAGACCTCATACCAAGTTTATCTATGTCCGACTCTTTCAGGATTTCATACTCAAGATTAAATTCCTTAGCTAAAGACATGGCTGCATCTGCCAAATAGCTAGGTGTACAGATATTAGATGGTAAGTCCCCTAGATGGCGTGTCAAAGACATACCATCAGCAATTGCCTGACCTTGCATTAAGGCCTGTGTATTATCTATACTAGATTGAACAGCAATGTATTCAATGCTACTACTTGGCTTACTATCATTACCTATTTTTTGAACTTCATAAGTTGCATTACACATTACCTTAGCAGTTGTTTTATGTACCCACGATTCATCAAAACCTTTAATTTCAACATTCTGAATCATTAAATTTTTAGCCTTCATCTCAACAAGTATAACACTCACAGCACTCAGCGCTTTAACATAGTCTTTAGCACTCACAACTGCATCACCAAGCCCAGCAACAATTATCTGTTTGGATTTAAAACCAGCAACCAAACTTAATAATAGCGCCTTTCCAGGTTTAGACTCAAAATGATTAAGTTCAATTAATTTTTGAACATTCTCATCATCAAAAACCGTATCAGCATTAGAAAATACAACCACGCCATCGCCCTCAAAATTCTGAATTGTTTCATTAATCAGTGAAAATTCCATCTCATTACCTCATCAAAAATATAATGCTCGTATTCTACCTAAAAAGGTAAAATTAATCGGTTTATTCAAGCAATCATTCATTATGTTTAAATTACTATTTATCACAATCATCTTACTTGTTAATAGTGCTTTTGCAAACAAAGATACAATCATCAATAGTTTGTATCCATTTTTTGGCACAATTGACAAACAAGATATTGTCAAAACGCCGTTTGATGGTATTTTTGAGGTAATTGTTCATGATCCCATTGATTCTCTTGAGGCAGATGAATGATTTGGGTATTACTGTTAAACACCTCGCTTCGCCACTCCGCATCTTTACATCCAAGCACTTATAACCATTCGCGTGCACGCCTCGCTTAAATTTAGGCCATTATTAATAAAAACTACAAGAAGAAGACACCTCTCATCTCAACAGCTCACTATAATGCCACAAGCTTTAGTGCTGGATAAAGCCCACTGCAGTATTTAAAACTTAGAAAAATTTGAACAAGGGATTTGGGACTTGTTACCTCCAAGCTGCCTCAGCTCAATTAGCTACACCATTATTAAACCCAAAATACTGACTTAGTCTTAGATGCTTGCAGCGCATTAGGCGGTAAAGTCACGCATCTATGTGAGTTGGCACCACAATATGCAAAGTTATTGTACTTAATGATGATAATCGGCTCACAAAAGTCAGCTAAAATACACAACGTCTTAAAATAAAAAAAATCCTTGAAAACTTATGGCAAATGCTAAAACCAAGTGTCATACTACTATACGCCACCCACTTACTCAATCTTAAAGGCTGAAAATGAACAAATCAGCTATTCACTAGCAAAATTCACGCATGTTTTTTCTGTTATAATTTTGACAGGTTGCCTGATACAGTAAAACCCTCTTTTATATACTGTTGAGGTGTAAAAAATAGTATCTTTTTTCTAAGCTTAGAACTGTCACAATGTTCCGCCCCAAATAAGGGTTCATGACTGATATAAACTCATCTAATGAATTGTGCTCTGCTTTAATGGCTTTTAAAAACTATGCTTAACTCTTTTATCAACATGAGTTCGATAGGGCTTAATAAAAAAATCTAAACCCATTGCTGACACCTTGTAAGTAAATTTTCTTGAAACAAGTGTCTAGTTCCAAGGTTTTAAAAAAATTGATATCTCCTCGATAATTCTCTTTAAGAAACTGGATTTAAAGGATTTAGAGGTTAGAGAAACTCGGGGTACTTAGAAAGCGATTTAGAAACTAAAGAGCTTGGGGATATTTTTGAACGTGCTTGTTGCTAGATTTTGTGACATTGGGTGCTCCTTATTATTTGAAAGTATTTTTTAGAACTAGTAATGTGTTTTATACTGATTTTCTTTTAAAAAATGTTGAATATGAACTTTATTGATGACAGCGTTATAATTATAATATGAATTATATAAATTAAATTTTGAGTCTTGCCTAAAAAGTAGTCCTGATTATGGCTTTTTTTAATATTTGATGCTATTAATTAATTTTTAAACATTAAAATAAAGTTTTGGCAAAAAAACATTCATCTAGCAATGAAAATCAAAACTGGGCTAGGACAAGACTCCCACGCATTTTGTGATACGAACAAACCACTTGTTTTATCGGGTGTTGTGTTTGATTATCCAAAAAGTCTTAATACTAATAGTGATGGTGATGTGGTTTTTCATTCAATTACGAATGCGATTTCTTCTATTACTGGCATTAACGTATTGGGCGCTAAAGCAGATGCTTTATATAAAAAAGGTGTGGTTGATAGTGCTGAATATTTGAAGTTAGCGTTTCATGATTTAAACCATTGGAAAATTCAACATGTTGCTATTGCTATTGAATGTTTACACCCTAAAATCTCACCCATGATTGAAAAAATGAAATTTAGTGCTTCCAAATTACTGGATATTGTACCCGAAGATGTGGGTATTACCGCCACCACTGGCGAAGGACTGACTGAGTTTGGCAAAGGTAATGGTATTCAAGTTTTTAGTATTATTACGGTAACAAAATAATGAAAGATTTACGTATGGTGTTTAAGTCTAGAATGCATAATATTCATTTTGTTGGTATTGCTGGTTCAGGCATGAGTGGCATTGCTGAAGTACTTCATAATCTTGGTTATAACGTGTCTGGATCAGACATTAACCCTAACAAAATCACTGATAGATTGGAGGAAATGGGTTGTAAAATTTATCATAAACATCATAAAAATAATATAAAAAACGCACAAGTAGTTGTTGTATCTAGTGCGATTAAGGATAACAATCTAGAAGTAATCAAGGCGCATCAACTTAACATACCAATTGTGCCTCGCGCAGAGATGCTAGCAGAATTAATGCGCTTTAGATTTGGCATCGCAATTGCAGGCACTCACGGCAAAACTACTACTACCAGTATTATCATTCACATGTTCAATATGGCTGAACTTGATCCAACCTATATTATTGGCGGGATACTAAATTCAAGCGGGATTAATGCCAAACTAGGTGAAAGTGATTATTTAATTGCTGAGGCAGATGAATCTGATGCTTCATTCTTACACTTACAACCCATGTTGAGCGTTATCACCAACGTTGATTATGACCATATGGCAACTTATGGCAATGACTACCAAAACCTAAAGGATGCCTTTGTCAGTTTTAGTGCTAATTTACCATTTTATGGCACTTGTGTTGTCTGTATAGATGATGAAGGTGTGAATGAAATATTGAATGATATTCATCGTCCAATTATCACTTATGGTTTTAAGAACGGTGCTGATATTCAAGCCATTAATATAGAGCAAGTTGATATGCAAATGCATTTTGATGTTATTTATGATCAATGTACAAAACCATTCCCCATTAAACTAAATCTAATTGGTCGGCATAATATTCTTAACACGTTAGCAGCGATTGGTATTTGCTGTGAACTTAATATTGAAATTAACATTATTCAAAAAGCATTGGCTAATTTTTCTGGTGTTGCTAGGCGACTTGACCATCATGGAAAATTAAATATCAACAATGCCCAAGTGTCTTTGTTTGATGATTATGGTCATCATCCAAAAGAAATTAGTGCCATGTTTGAGTCTCTTAAAGACACTTATCAAGATAGACGTTTGGTTGTTATTTTTCAACCACACCGCTATTCTCGTACACGTGATTTGTTTGATGATTTTGTTCGCACGCTCAGTAGCGCCGACGCCCTCATATTGCTAGACATATATCCAGTCCAAGAAAAACCCATTGCCCGTATTAATTCTTCAACCTTGGCTGATGCAATTAGAAAGCGCTCCGACTTAGACCCAGTGGTGATAAAAGAGCCAAAAGAAATCTTAGCCGTATTGCCTAATCTTATTCACCATAATGATGTTTTACTCACCTTGGGCGCGGGCGATATCCACACTCTACCTGATTTATTAAAATCCAATTACACTTAAGGATAACTGGTTTGCTATTACGCAATGAGCCCATGAGTTTACATTGTTCATTTAGAACAGGCGGATTGGCGCAAGATTTTTTTATCCCAAACAATTTAACTGATTTATCTAGTTCTCTCAAAACCAATGCCAAACCATTGTTATTTTTAGGATTAGGCAGCAATTTGATTGTACGTGATCAAGGGTTTGAAGGTGTAGTGGTAAAACTAAGCAACCTGAAACAAATGAAAATTGAAAAAAATACGCTTTGGGTTGAGGCAGGTACAACACTGGCAAAACTATCTCGATTATGCCATACAAATAATTTATACGGTGGTGAATTTTTATCCGCCATTCCAGGTACTGTTGGTGGTGCGCTGATGATGAACGCAGGTGCATTTGGGTTTGAATTCTGGCAATACGTTATTAGCGTGACTACTATTAATCAATCAGGTGTTATATTTAAACGCATGAAAAATAACTTTGACATTGGATATCGATACCTTCATGCTCAATACGCTAATGAATACTTTGTTGATGCAACATTGAAATTTAACCAAAAAAAACCTCAGCAAGATATCAAACAATTACTAGATAAACGCAATCAAAATCAGCCAATTGGCAAGGCCAGTTGCGGCAGTGTGTTTAAAAATCCAAAAAATAATTTTGCAGCAAAACTGATTGAGCAAAGCCAGTTAAAAGGCTTTTGTATAGGTGGTGCCTGCGTGTCAAACAAACATGCTAATTTTATTATCAACCAAAATAAAGCCAGTAGTGCTGACATTATAAATTTGATTACCCACATCCAACAAGTCGTAAAATCAACCTTTAATATTGATTTAGAATTAGAGGTGGTAATTAAATGATTGCAGTGCTAATGGGTGGAAATTCATCAGAGAGAGCGATTTCTCTTAAAAGTGGCGGGGCTGTTTACCAAACACTAATCAGCCAAAATATTGATTGTTTTAAATTTGATTGGCACGGGGATAACTTATCAAAACTTTGGCAACAAGAGTTTGATCAAGCTTTTATTGTTTTGCATGGTCGTGGTGGTGAAGACGGGTATATTCAAAAACAACTAGAAAACCGAGGCATTCGTTATACAGGGTCTGGCTCAAATGCTAGCCATAATGGCATGGATAAAGCGCGCACTAAAATGATTTGGAAACAGCATAACCTCATACTTGCACCCTCTATTGTTGCAAGCATTAATCAATCCATTGACTCTATTGACTTTCCACTGCCTTGGGTGGTTAAGCCCACTTTAGAAGGTTCTAGTATTGGCATTAGTAAAGTTGACAATCAGATACAATTAGATGAGGCTCTAACGCTTGCTTGGCAATACAACCCACATGCTTTAGTTGAGCAATGGATTGAAGGTGATGAATACACAGTAGCAATTTTGGGCAATAAAACCTTACCCGTTGTGAAAATTATGGCTGACCAAGGTTTTTACGATTATGAATCAAAATATCACTTAAATAAAGCTCAATACTTATGTCCTTGTGGTTTGAGCTCGTCCCAAGAACAAGCATTACAAGCCATTGCATTTGAAGCATTTTTTGCTATTAATGCTAAAGGGTGGGGGCGGGTGGATTTCATTATTAATCAACATAACAAACCTTATTTATTAGAAATTAATACCGTTCCAGGCATGACGTCACACTCATTAGTACCCATGGCAGCAAAAGCAATGGGTATAAGCTTTGATCAACTAGTCGTGGCAATTATTGATGAAATATAGGCGTAGAAATAGATACAAAAAGTCTGTTTATCAAGCTGTATCTAAACCATTATCTATTATTATTTTATTAGGGCTCATTATATGGGGTGTACAAAACATCCATCCGAATGAGTTCTTAAAAGTTGATATTAGTTGGGACATTGATAAAAACTCTCCAGTCACACAGCAAACATTAAAACAACACATACTTCCCTTAATTACTGAAACATACCAACTGGATTTACACGAAATTAAACACGAATTAGAACGCTATCCATGGGTAGCAGAGGCAGAAGTAAGACGTCTTTTTTGGAATTTTATCAATATCAAGATCAATGCGCAACAAATCAGTATGCGTTGGAAAAATAAAGACTGCCCGAATGATGCCAAAACACAAACCTGCCAAGGTTATATCTCCACCAAAGGTGAACTATTTACACCCGATAAAATCATCAAATCAGACGCCATCATCGCTACTTCAGCACATAATAAAGACATTGCAAAAACCCTATTTGATGATTACCAAATCTATCAAGCCATTATCAAGCCAATGGTTATTATATCCATCTTTAAAACTAATATTGATACTCTTTTTATTAAGCCTAATATTAAAGTCGTATTAGGCTACCAAAAACAGCAGAAACGACTCAAAAATTTTGTTAAAGTCTATAAAAAATTAAGACAATCAATTGCACGCGCTAAACTCAATCGCGCTACATTTGATATGCGCTACGCTAAAGGATTTAGCCTCAAGCTTTAACATTTTGTTTAACAACAAGTTGATAGCACAATGCCAAGCTAATCAATGTCCAATAAAACACAATGGCTTTAACCGCCCACCCCAGTATGTCAGGAGGTCCAATTAGTGACACAAGGAATGAGAAAATCATATCCGCTAATGCTGGAAAAACAATCTGTAAAAAGAACAAGTTAGCTTGAGAGATGAAATTCAAATTCCATTTGTATCTTGAAGGCTGATCAATAGCAATGTTAATAAAATTCAAGGTGATTGGAATCATCAAAAAATACATAATTAACTGCAAAAAAGGAATGCCACTGATAATCACTGGCGCCGTGGTTATCAAGCCAATAAACAACGTTAAACCAACAAAGCGAATAATTTTATTAAAATTAAGCACTGGCACAATCCCAGAAACGCTATTTTGACCCAAAATAACCAAGCGATACACATTAATTGAAAGCGTTAAATAGCCATAAAAAAACAGCAATAAATATATCATCATATTGTCGGGTAGTTGAATATCAGCAACTTCCTTATTGCTAAAAACACTGTTCATTATGCTGAATATATCAGGCAAAATTACTAAAAAAGGAATAGAAATTAGTACTGGCAGAATAGAAACTTCTAGTATTTTTTTCCAATTCGTGAGTGCAAAAGCAACACTTGCTAGCATTATTTTATAAATCGGTAGTGCGTTCATATTTTTATTTCATATTAGAATTAACAACGTTAACAATGATGGTTAATTTTTGTTTAGGCTGTAATGGTTTTTTAGTTGTCAATTGGTTCCATTCCCTAATCTGACTAACATGCACCCCAAATTTATGTGCAACGGTTGACAAATTATCGCCACTTTTAACGTAATAGGTAATCTTTCTATCGAAATTTATACCCACGTTGATTAACTTTAATAGGTCTTTGGGTTTGGTTGAATTGGACTGCCATAATACCAATTTTTGCCCACTTGAAGTGGCTTAGTTTAGTAATGGTTCCACCTTACGATGTTATCCACATGAGTATTATACTGCCTGGCGATAAACCATAAACTATCGCCACTAACAACAGTATGAATGACTTTAATACCTGTTTTTTTTGCATTCATTCTTTGCGCTTCTGACAATGAATAATCCTGGGTATTTTTTTGTAGAATTGGCACGATCAAGTACCTACCTACTTTAACCACATTGCCATGCAAATTGTTCACACTCTTAATTTGGCTTATTGTGGTGTTAAATTGATGGGCAATCTTGCTTAATTTGATGACGTACCCATTTCACTCTAGCTTCTTTAGGATGTTTAGCTAAATTTTTTTAAAGGTTGCAATTTTACCAATCGGCAATAATAATTTATAATGTCTCCCTTACTTGGCGTTGCCCAAGGTTTAACTGGATTTAAAGTATACAATTGCTCTAAATCTAACTGTGCCCATTCAGAAATTAATGCCAAATCAAAATCAAATTGCAAATCAAGCTTAATGGCTTGCACTTGAGGTGTATTACTAACTGTTGTGATTATTTGCCCGTATCTTTTAGGATGCTTAATGAGTTGCGCCACTGCCAACAATCTTGGCACATAACCTCTAGTTTCTTTTGACAAGTCCAGATGCCAAAATCAGTTGACCTGCCTTGTTATTTATTCTTAGTAATGGCTTTTTGTACGCGTCCAGGACCTGAGTTATAAACAGCAATTGCCAATAACCAATCTCTCCCTTAAATAGTTTGTTAAGATTTTTCAAATACCTAACGGCTTGTTTAGTTGAGGCCAGCACATCACTGGGCAACAAGACGATTTTAATGGGTAGTTCAACACGTTCTACTTCTGTTTTCACTAAATACAAATAAGGCTATGCACGTTTGGATAGCATGGGTTAAGTAATCAGGATTTTTTTAAACCAGTCAATATGCAAAAACAATTCTTTTTGACTAAGTGCGCTTAACATATAGCGATTAGCAATATAGCGTCAAAGGCTTTCTTCAACAACTAAATTGCTAGTACTAATTTGAATTGGTTTTGGTGTTACTTTTACAACAATCGTTGAAACTGTCGCACCCTCACAAGCAATAAACAGCAAAAACGAAAGATATAAAAACCGTTTAAAAAAACTTTAAGATTTTGAAGCGCCTGCACATTTAGGCGAATCTGGTGCGCTATTTCTCATCTGCCACTCATCAGGCGTATAAATGTGCATTGCCAATGCATGAATGTGGCTCATCTCTTCTTTAAATAACTGGTTAATAAAGCGATGCCTTTCAATTAATTTAAAATCGTTAAAATAATTACTCACGATAATTAATTTAAAATGGGATTCACTGGCAGGGCCAGAATGATTATGAGACTCATTAATGACCTCAAGATGACTTGGACTTAATGTTGTTTGTAATTGTTCGATCAAATATTGTTGCATATTATTCATAACGCACCACCTTCAAAGGCAAATTCAAAAGCATCAGAAAAGAAGTCTTCTTTAAACATGCCTCGTTTCACAAACGTATCTACTACGGCTTTAACCATTGCTGGCGGACCACAAGCATAAACTTCATAATTGACTAAATTCTCAAAATCAACCAACACGTTTTCGTGTACATAACCTGTTCTTCCTTTCCAAGCACTATTCGCTTGTGATAATACAGGAATAAAACTAATATTTTCATGGCTATTAGCCCATTGCTTAGGCAAATCGGTATACAAATCCTTCTCATCTCTTGCGCCCCAATAAATATGGATAGTTCGCTTAGATTTAGTTTCAATTGCATGTTCAACCATGGCTTTCACAGGACCAAAACCCGTGCCACCTGCCACTAAAATAATGGATTTTTCACTTTTCTCTCTAAAATAAAAATCCCCCTTTGGTCCTTCAATTTTAAGCAGTGACTTCTCTTGCAACTCATTAAAAACAAAATTGGTAAATTTACCATCTTTAATTAAACGCACATGAAGCTCAATCAAGCTAGTATTACTAGGAGCATTGGCAATGGAAAAAGCACGGGGTTCAAAATCAGGGTGGATTAAATCAATATATTGCCCTGCCAAATATTGTAACGATTCAGAACCGGGAATTTTTAAAAACACTTGTGCCACATTATGATTAAGATGCTTGATGCTTTGCACTTTACAAGACAAAGTTCTCACTTTAATATCTGCAACGCTGTCCAACTCGGTCACCACCAAAGCAACATCAGATCTAGCCCTACATTGGCACAATAAAGCCATACCTTCTGCCACTTCTTCTGGGGTAATGCCAGAAGGTATTTCACCTTCGTAACCAACTTCACCCCCAATAATAGTCGCCTTACATTTGCCACAAAAACCTTTTTGACAGCCATAAGGAAAATTTAACCCATAAGCCAACGCATCATTTAGAATATTGTCTCTACCCTCAGTTTGAAAAACTTTACCGCTGACTTGATTTTCAATTGTAAACATGTGTTTGTGTCTAATAAATTTTGTGCTGACATTATAATATAGGTTGCGTTCTATTAATACCTAGTAATTAAAAGCTTTTTATGCCAATTCAAACCAACAAAACCGTAATATTCTTAATGGGTCCTACCACCTCAGGCAAAACTGATTTAGCCATTCAATTAAGTCAACAATTCAAAACTCGACTCATTAGCGTTGACTCCACCCTTATTTACAAAGGCATGGATATTGGCACTGCCAAACCAGACAAAGCAACTTTAAAGAAATACCCTCACCACCTAATTGATATTTGCAACCCAGAAGATTCATACTCGGCCTTTGACTTTACTCGCGATGCCAGTAGACAAATCAAAATCGCTTTTGCCAATAACGAATTGCCCATTTTGGTAGGTGGCACATCATTCTATTTCCACGCATTAGAATATGGCTTATCTAAATTGCCAGAATCAAACCCCAAATTCAAAAAAAAATTCAACCAATTACTTAAAAGTAAAGGCACAATTGCACTACACCAAGACCTTAAAAAAATCGACCCTCAAGCCGCCAACAGAATCCACCCAAATGATGCACAAAGAATCACACGTGCACTTGAAGTATTTGATATAAGTGGCAAAACACTCAGCGAACTACAAGGCAACAAAAAACCCATTATTAAATACCCTATTAAAAAAATTATCCTTATGCCCGAACGAGGCGAGCTACACACAAGAATTGAACAACGCTTTTTATCAATGATAAAACATGGTTTTTTAGATGAAGTCAAACATCTCAAACAAAATCCAAACCTCCACGAAAATCTACCTGTCATCCGCTGTGTCGGCTACCGCCAAGCATGGCAATATTTAAACGGCAAAATAGGCAAAACAGCAATGATAGAAAAAGCCATCATTGCCACCCGACAACTGTGCAAACGCCAAAGTACTTGGCTAAATGGTGAAGAAAATGCCCTATTTTTAAAAAAATCAGACCTTGCAAAGGCGACCACATTTATCAATCTACAAGATAAATCTAAATAAAGTTTAGACTCACAACAGCCTAAATACTTCAGCACTTATTAATAGTTGTTTGGAAACTTCAATACTTTGGGTGTTAACAATCCTAGAATGTTGGCTAATTGATAAACAATAACCACTTAATTTTTTTGTGCTATAGTTGATGCCACTTGAGCATCTAATAATTCTTGATCTGAATCAAGCATCTCAAGAACGGTTCGCTCACCTTGCTTTACCTTCATGTAAACACCTTGTTTAGCAACTTTAGGTGCTTCTACTTGCATTTCTCTAGCAATAATTTCCGCCTTGATTGATAGGTTTTCCACGCTGAGATAATAGCATCATAACTAGATTTACCCAAAGCACATTCGATTCCAACCCTGTCAATAAGAACAATTACATTATTAATAATAATACCTGCTAAAGAATAAATCCAGTGTGACCAACAAAATAATAATTAGACCAAGCGTATCTTCTCGTTCAATATGGGCATATTGATTTTATGATTCAAAACTGGCTATTTGAAATAGTGGAATATTGGTTTTTCGAGATTTTGAATAAATACCAATAAAACGAATACACTCAAGGTTAAAATTTTCAGCCTCTTCAGCTCGAAATAAAACACGGTAGCGTAACACCTAATGCAGAAATCCCTCATAACCATTATAGATTTTCTTCACCATTTGAGTGCTATTAGATCTCTCATTGTTATCTGAATTCGATTGTTTGCTTATTTTTATTTAAATAGTAACAAAGCGTCGGAGTAATGCACAACGCTAAAATCCAAGAAAGCAATAAAAGCGATTAAGATAACTAATGAAATGGGACGCGTATATTCGCCCGCAACATTCTCAGCCAACATAAGCGGTAAAAAAACAAGTACAGTAGATAGCGAAGAAATTAACAATGGAATAAAGGGTTGCCCGCTTACTGACGCAAGCACATTAAGCGGTATGAAACAATAATTAGCGTTGTAATACACTTACTGAAACACCATATACGGTGTTGGCTACTTGTTCTGCTTGGTACGTTGCTATGTCAAGATCCATACCAATGAGTAAACTATTTTCGATATTATTAATAGCTTTTTTTAACGTGTGGTGAGTACTCTAAAACGTTGTAACCAGATAACATAGATATAGAAATAACCGCAGGTTTGCTGTTGTAATAAGAGGATTAACGTAATGCCGATAAACACTCACCAAATCTGACAATGGAACAGCATCTTCTGAATTAGGAGCGGATATTAAAGTGCTTCCAACATCTTCAAGACTGGAAAAGTTGCCAATAGGGCTCAATGAGAAAACTTTTTTATCTGTATCAATCAATCCTCCAGATCGAATGATATTTTGTTCTTTTAATATTTGTATTAGGCTAGATGGCTCAATACCCAGTTGGACTATTTTTGCATTAGAAGCCTTAAGGTAAATACGGTCACTTTGAACGCCAAGAATGTCAATCTTTTTAGTACCTTCAACTTTGGTATAGGACATTACGAATATGCTTGGACATATCATTCATAACAGCCATATTAAGCTCTTTACCTGTGAGTGCTAACGTGATAATAGCCCCACATCACCAAACTGATTATTAACTTGCGAAGGATGGGTGCCTTGAGGCAGTTCAGCTTGAGCTTGTAACACTTTATTACGAAATGCTTGCCAAATGGATACTAAGCTAAAGTATCGATCTTGTATTTCAACATGAATAATAGATTCTCCAGTAGAAGAAGTAGAATGGATCTCCTTAATTTCAGCAATACTACGAATGTGTTTTTCTAGCTTTTTGGCGATTAAATTTTCAACCCTTTCAGGACTCATTCCTGAATAGTGAGTAATAACCAAAGTTTCACGTATGGTAATTCCTGGATCTTCTCTTGCTGGTAAAGTAAAGTAAAGTAACTAATTGCACCATAAATTAATAACACGGTCAATATCATAAATACAATTTGCGTAGGATCTTTCATTAATTGTATTCTTTTATGGTTATTTCTTTGAGTCTAACTTTTTGATTATCGTGCAAATGAGCACTGCCAGCAATGGCAATAATTTTCCCTGGTTTTAAACCAGAAGATATAATAATTTCATTGTTAATAATACTTGCAATTTTAATCGTACGTTTTTTGACAATGCGCTTGATTTTATCAAAGACAAACACGCAATATTTTAGGTATATTTTCTAATAATAAAGTAACTGGAAAAGCGGAAGCTAAAGAGGCTTGAGTACTAATTTCTGTCACATAACCCTGTAGTGATACTCTGGGCTCAGCTGAGAAAAATATTGAGTGTTTTTTATCTTTTCTTAGCTTGTTGATTAATGTTCTTGGCACCAACGCAGACACTTATAAACCTTGCTCCCCACATTGATAACAAAAACTATTTGAGTTGAGATTATCTATTGTGACGGCTCAATCAGCCGAGCGCTAATGGTGCCATTATAAAGCGATTTTAATATGGTATGATCTAAGTTTCTGTCATTAGATCTCTAATTGTATTTACTGAACTCTTAACTTTATCCAAAACTGTTTTAGAAACCCAACCCTTCCTCTTGTACAAAACTATTTTGAGCCTCTTCAAGTTCAGCTTGATTTTTGGCAGGCAAGCATTCTGCACGATAAAACTTTAACAACAATTTAACCAAAGCAAAGTCAAAACAAACTAAAATACTTTATTTATTAAAAGAGAAAAGGTTTTATTAATAGGGGTGTTAGTTTTAGTTAGTTTATATTTAGCCTTCGAGTCTCTAATTCCTAGTTTCCCTTTGACTGCTGGCAATATTAGTTTTTCTTCGATCATTGTTAATTGATAGATCTTTGTTTAGTTTACAAGGGGTTTTCAAAAGATAAGTAGATTAGCTTTAGAAAGTATTAATAAACTTTACGATATTACCAAAACAGCATTCTTAAAAATCTGCCCACGCTGTTCAAAATTATCAAACATATCAAAACTGGTACAAGCTGGAGATAACAAAATTGCACCACTGTCAATTAAGGCGTTGGCAATATTGACTGCCGCTTCCATAGAGTTGGCATAGGTGACTTTTGCAGTGTGGATGTTGTTACCTAGCTCTTTAGCACTTTGTCCGATTAAAACAATATTGGGTATATTATTATCAATCAATTCAAATAAAACAGTGTAGTTTTCTTGCTTCTTGATACCACCTGCAATAAGTACAATATTTTCATATTTATCGATTAGTGCGTTTAATGCTGTAATGGTAGCCAGGGCATTAGTGGCTTTTGAATCGTTGTAATAATCAATGTTTTGTTTTTTTACCACCCATTCAAGTCGGTGTTCTAGTCCTTTAAAGTCTTTAATGCTTTGTATCATGGACGTTATTGGCAGTTTGATTTGGTCGCCTAGGGCAAGGGCTGCAAGTATATTTCTTGTATTGTGTTCTCCAATCAATTGCACTTCGTTAGTACTCATTAGTACATCGTCGCCTTTAAGTAGATAGCAGGTGTCGTGGCAAGTGACTGTGCCAAAATCATCTGCTTGCTTGGGTATGTTAATACCAAAGCGCTTGGCATTTGCTTTTGTGGGTGTGAGTGGTTCGTCTAAATTAATCACTAAGTGTTGACAGTGTTGATATAAGCTTAATTTAGAATTGATATAATGTTTAAAACTTTGGTATCGATCAAGATGGTCAGGGGTGATGTTAAGCACAACACCTACTATTAAATTCAGATGATGGCTGTAATCTAACTGATAACTGGATAATTCTAATACGTAATATTCTGTTTTTTCACTTAAACAATCCAGTGCGGGCGTACCAATATTGCCGCCCATAGCAACTTGTATGCCTGCATTAGCAATCATTTGTGTCAATAGTTGTGTGACTGTTGACTTGCCGTTAGAGCCAGTAATTCCAATAATGGGTGCTTTTGCAAATCTTGAAAATAGTTCTATATCACTAACAATGGGAATGTTTTGCTCTCTTGCCCAAATAACAATGGATTCGTTTTGGGCAATACCAGGAGAGATAAAAATTTCATCAACTTTTTTTAATAAATCTAATGTCCAAGCCCCAAGAGTGAGGGATGATTTTAAAGACGCACTGGAATATTTAGATAATAAAGGTGGATTGGTACGACTGTCAGCAATTTTGTAGTCAATATTTTGTTCTGATAAAAAACGAGCGATTGTAAAACCTGTTTTTCCTAAGCCTAAAATCAATTTCATGTGTTCATTTTCGCTGTAAAATAGCTATATTTTATACTTTTAAATACGGAACATGAATCATGAATACAAACGTCAGCACTCAAACGCGTAGCATTAGCATTAATAGCGTTTTAAAAAATACATACCAATTACTTTCTGCAACCTTATTATTTAGCGGGCTAATGGCTTATCTTGCCATGTCCTTAAATCTGCCACATTTTGGCCTTTTAATCACTCTTGGTGGTTATTTTGGCTTGCTATATTTAACTAATAAACTTAAGAATTCGAGTTACGGAATTTTAGCAGTATTTGCATTAACAGGCTTTATGGGGCTCACATTAGGCCCTGTTGTTGGCGCTTATACAACTACTTTTTCAAATGGCTCTGAACTGATTGCTATGGCAATGATAGGCACGGGTTTTATCTTTTTAGCGCTGTCTTTTTATACCATCATTTCGGGTAAAGATTTTAGTTTTTTATCTGGCTTCTTAACAGTGGGTGTTATTGTGGCATTTTTAATAGGAATTGCTGCTTATTTCTTTACTATGCCAGCATTATCATTAACTGTATCTGCAGCATTTATTTTATTAATGAGTGGCTTGATTTTATTTGAAACTTCAAATATTATCCATGGTGGCGAGACTAATTACATTATGGCAACAGTAACACTGTTTATTTCAATTTATAACTTATTTTTAAGTTTATTACAGTTATTAGGTATATTTTCTGGCGAAAGTTAATCACTGACGAAAAAGTAGTATGATTGATAGTGAAGGCTAGAAGTACTTGTTGATATTGACTTTAGTGAGAGTGAGTTTGATGCAATCTTTCGAGAGCTTAATGAAGAAATTGGTTTGTCCTCTGAACATGTAAGTATTCTTGCTAAGACACCTAAATAGCTACGTTATGATTTGTCTAATTATCATATTAAACATAAACAAAAATCTGTGTGTATTGGTCAAAAACAAATTTGGTTTTTGTTGCGTTTTATCTCAGATGAAAACAACATCAAGCTAGACACACATACACAAATAGAATTTGATAATTGAGCATGGGTAGAGTGTTGACGCCCAATTGAAAATATGATTGATTTTTAAAAACAAATTTATGAAGATATGCTAAAAGCTCTCTGGCGTTTGTACTTTTTAACAATCAAATCGATATTTGCCTCTACTTAAATGTTCAGTGATTGTTTTAGACAAATAAACCACCGCTCCTTTAACAACTCTACAATATAGAAACATCCTATTTGGTATAATGCCCTTTTAGTTTTATATAAATAGGGATTTTACTTGTGAATATTGGAATTTTAGGGTTGGGTACTGTCGGTGGTGGCGTGGTGAATGTGTTAAACAAAAACCAAGCGCAAATTGCGCGCCAATCTGGCGATAGTATTAACGTTACTCACGTAGCTGTAAGAGATATAACCCAAACACGCATTT
Source organism: Candidatus Ruthia sp. Cpac_8_S14 (assembly GCA_021730205.1). GTDB lineage: Bacteria > Pseudomonadota > Gammaproteobacteria > PS1 > Pseudothioglobaceae > Ruthia. The sequence goes on from CP072533.1 coordinate 846,829, forward strand.
GCCCTACTGAGCATCTTAAACTAACTCAAGATCCATTTAAGATTGTGAATGATGATGATGTTGATGTCGTTTTAGAATTAATGGGTGGTACAGATTTGGCTAAAGATTTGGTTGAACAAGTCATTAAGAATGGCAAACATGTCGTTACTGCCAACAAAGCTTTAATTGCCATACATGGCAACGAACTGCTAGCATTGGCAAAAGATAACAATACACATCTTTTGTTTGAAGCAGCTGTTGCGGGTGGCATTCCTATTTTAAAATCTTTAGAGCAAGGCTTAAATGCCAATCAAATTGAGTTAGTTGCTGGCATTATTAATGGCACAAGCAACTTTATCCTAACTGAAATGCGCAACAAAGGTAGAGACTTTGAAGATGTTCTTAAAGAGGCACAAATATTGGGCTACGCTGAAGCTGACCCTACTTTTGATGTCGAGGGTATTGATGCGGCGCATAAATTAGCCATTCTTGCCTCAATGGCATTTGGCTGTGAATTACAATTTAATCAAGTTTCAACACAAGGTATTAGCAAAATCAGTGGTGAAGATATTGCTTTTGCAGCAGAATTGGGTTACGTTATTAAACACCTAGGTATTGCTAAAAAACTAGATGGCAAATTACAAATGCATGTACACCCAACTTTAGTGCCTAAAACTCATCTACTGTCCAATGTTGATGGTGTTATGAATAGCGTATTAGTCAGAGGCAATGCAGTTGGTGAAACGCTTTATTATGGTGCGGGTGCGGGTGCTGAGGCAACGGCAAGTAGTGTTATTGCTGATCTGATTGATATTATCAAAGGCACTGTAAATCATGATGTTTTGGGCTGGCAATCATTAATAAACATTCCAAATTGCAAAACTGATGATATTGAAAGCGTTTTCTACTTGCGTTTATTAGCCACTGACAGGTCAGGGGTTTTGGCAGATATTACAGCAATCTTAGCCAATTATAACATTAGTGTAGAGGCTGTTATACAAAAGCAAATTGACCAGGAAAATAATGCACACATTGCCATCATTACCAATCTTATCAAAACTAGTGAACTAAATAAGGCGGTAGCAGAAATTCAAACTCATGACTACATTCAAGAAGATGTTAAGATTATCTTTGTTGAAACACTTAATTAAGGAAAAAAAATGAGATATATAGGCTTAATTGAACGCTATAAAGACAGGCTTCCTGTGGATGACAGCACCCGACTTATTAGTTTAGGAGAAGGAAATACGCCACTCATTCGGCTAGAAAACATTCCTAAAGAGCTAGGCAAAGATGTTGATATTTACATCAAATACGAAGGCTTAAACCCCACAGGTTCATTTAAAGACCGCGGTATGACCATGGCGGTTAGCAAAGCGGTAGAATCTGGCTCTAAAGCAATTATTTGCGCCTCTACAGGCAATACCTCAGCATCTGCTGCGGCTTACGCTGCTCGTGCTGGCATTAAAACGTTTGTGCTGATTCCTGAAGGAAAAATTGCACTGGGTAAATTAGCGCAAGCAATGATTCATGGCGCAGTTATTATCCAAATCAAAGGTAACTTTGACGACGGTATGCGTTTGGTTAAAGAGGTTGCTGAACATACAGCGGTATCCATTGTTAATTCAATCAACCCATTTCGCCTACAAGGTCAAAAAACTGCTGCCTTTGAAATTATAGAAGAGCTTGGCTGTGCACCAGATTATCACTGCCTGCCTGTGGGCAATGCAGGGAATATTTCAGCTCATTGGATGGGGTATACAGAATATCACAAAGAAGGTAAAGTAAACAATACACCTAAAATGGTTGGCTATCAAGCAGCAGGTTCCGCGCCTTTTATTAAAGGCGCAATGGTAAACAACCCCGAAACCATTGCAACTGCCATTCGTATTGGCCACCCCCAAAGTTGGGACTTGGCACACAAAGTTGAAAAAGAATCAGGTGGCTGGTTTGATTCATTAACCGATAAAGAAATTCTAAGTGCACAAAAATTACTCACTGAAAAAGAAGGGATTTTTTGTGAGCCTGCATCGGCAACCTCATTAGCAGGCGCAATGCATGACATTAAGAGTGGCAAAATTTCTGAAGGCTCTAAAATCGTTTGTACTTTAACAGGTCATGGCTTAAAAGACCCTGATACAGCAATTTCACAATACACCAATCAAATGATTAACATTAACCCAGTAATGAGTGAAGTCAAAGACGCCATTTTAAACAACATGTAATTTTAACTAAAAAGTGATGACATTCAAAACTATTGAGCAGACCATTGGTAATACACCTTTAGTCAAACTTAAGCGGCTCGACCCTAATTCATCAAACACCATCTTACTCAAACTAGAAGGCAATAACCCTGGGGGCTCGGTTAAAGATAGAGCTGCATTTAACATGGTGTTGAATAGTGAAAAACGAGATGAAATATCTCCTGGTGACACCTTAATTGAAGCCACTAGCGGCAATACTGGTATTGCACTCGCTATGATAGCAGCCGTCAAGGGTTATAAAATGATTTTAATTATGCCTGATCATCTTTCACAAGAAAGGCGTGATGCTATGAGTGCTTATGGCGCTCAACTTATCTTAGTAACTAAAGATGAAGGCATGGAAGGCGCTAGAGATTTGGCTGATAAAATGGAAAAACAAGGCAAGGGTAAACAGCTTGACCAATTTTCTAACTCAGACAATCCAAATGCTCATATCAATACAACTGCACAAGAAATTTGGCAAGATACACAAGGATCAATCACCCATTTTGTCTCTGCCATGGGAACGACTGGCACGATTATGGGCGTGTCAGACAGTTTGAAGGCAAAAAATCCAGCCATTCAAATTATTGGCGTACAACCCGAAGATGGCGCGCAAATTGCTGGCATTCGCCGTTGGCCAAAAGCATACTTGCCAAAAATATTTGACCGTTCTAAGGTGGACACCATTATGGATATTTCACAAACTTCAGCAGAACTAACTACACGAGACTTGGCAACAATAGAGGGTATTTTTACTGGCATATCTTCTGGCGGTGCTATATCGGCAGCCATTGAACTGTCCAAACAAGTTAATAATGCCATTATTGTTACTATTGCTTGTGACCGAGGAGACCGTTACTTATCAACTGGATTATTTAGTTGAAAAGATATCTTTCACATCAACTTCCTAGTGGGCTAAAAACTTATATATCCTTAATACTGAGCAGTATTATTACTCTAGTTGCTATTGATTTTTTTCTTGCTTCTAGTGATTATGCTCAACACACGTTCAAGCATTTAATTGCTTCAAAGCCTTATTTAAGCCTTGCCATTACGCCTGTTGTTTTTATATTGATTGTTTATGTTGCTAAGTATTTTTGCCATTATGTTCAAGGCAGTGGCATTCCACAATTAATTGCTGCTAATGACTCTCGCAACAAATCTATACGTGAAAAACTCTTGTCATTTAGAGTTGCCATTGGAAAAATTGTACTTATTTTTATGGGTATGCTTGCTGGTGCGCCTATTGGTATTGAAGGGCCTAGTATTCATATTGGTGGTTCAATATTTTTTGGCTTTAATCAATTCATTAAATTCAAACGCAAACTACTTATCCATTCACTTATTGCGATTGGTGGTAGTGCTGGGCTTATCGTTGCCTTTAACGCACCAATTGCGGGTTTCTTGTTTAGCTTTGAAGAGATAGGTCGTCAACTCAAAAAACAAGCACTAGTTTTAATTGCCATCACGAGTGGGTTGGTTTACTTATTGGCAGTTATGTATCGTGGCAACAATGTCTATTTAAGTGATATGTCAGCTTATTTTATTGATTTAGCACTAATTTGGCAACTACTGCCGTTGGCGATATTTTCTGGAATCTTGGGTGGTTTATTCTCAAAAACCATTCTTTACTTAATTAAGAAATTTATTGCGCACAGCAAAACCAAAGTTGTCGTGACTGCCTTAATATTAGGTTTAATTATTGCGTTATTTAACTACCTTTCTAAAGGTCAAATTGCTGGCTCTGGTCGTGAAGAAGTGTTATTAATGTTAGCCGGACATCAGCTAGGTAGTGACTTTGTTGTGATGAAATATCTATCAACGCTAAGTTCTCTAGCTTCTACCATTCCGGGTGGTTTATTCATGCCCAGTATTTCTATTGGTGCTGGTATTGGTAGTGAAGTGAGCCATTTTTATTCACAAATCAGCCCGCAAATTATTATCATTATGGCAATGATTGCCTATTTAAGTGCTGTTATTAGGGCGCCACTTACTAGTGCATTTGTTATTTTAGAGATGACAAATACACTTAATTTACTCATTCCAGCACTGATTATTGCCTTTATCGCCAATTGGGTGTCTAAACAAATATCCATACCACCAATCTATGAGTCATTGGCTGAGAGTTACTTAAAGTTAACGTAAAAATAACTAAAACGGCTTAACCACAACAAGAATAACAACACCCACTAATATCAGCACAGGAAACTCGTTAAACCAACGATAAAATACATCAGAGCGAGTGTTTTTATCAGCCTTAAAAACGCTTACTAAATAGCCACAATAGGAGTGATATGTAATTAACAATATTACTAATACTAACTTAACGTATAGCCAATATTGAGTTGAATAATATGCCCAACCATCAATAGTCATCCATAATCCTAATACACTAGCTAGGATGAAACTTGGCATCATAATAGCTTTATAAAGCTTGTGCTCCATCACTTTAAAACGCTCAATGCTAGGCTTGTCTTTGCTCATTGAATGATAAACAAAAAGGCGTGGTAAATAAAACAGAGCTGTAAACCAAGTAATCACACTAATAATGTGAAAAGCCTTTATCCACAACATATAAATCTCCACTTTTTTTAAAGCCCCTTCATGGTAAACATATAGCATTCAAAGCGCCCATTATAGTAAAATAAATCCACTTTAATTAACTTTCAATTTTCAATTGAAACAATATCACGAAATTCCTTACAACTATACCTCTTTTTCTGACAAAGAGATTGTGTGTCGTTTTTTAGGCGCTGATGCTTGGGATTTACTAAACCAACTGTGCCAAAATCGTAATACAGGTCGAAATGCTAGAATGCTATTTGAGGTGCTTGGTGATATGTGGATGGTTAATCGGAACCCTTATTTACAAGAAGACTTAATTAAAAATAAGCGTCGTTGGCGAACACTCATACAAGCGCTATATTCTCGTTTAGAATCAATCAAGGCGCAAACTGATAATAACGCACAAGTCATTGAGCTTCTTAATCAGGCAGATATTGCAGTGCATAGTTTTAAGCGTTGTTTGAGCGATTTTAAAAACAATAAACAACGCATTAAAAAAGCCTTACTTAAAATTACAAACAACAATAACATTCGTTTTGATGCTTTATCACGCGCCTCGCATTCAACTGACGCGACCGATTGGCGAGTAGAGTATCCCAGCGTGGTCATCACGCCAGATACCGAACAAGAAATATTACACATTGTTAGAACCTGTATTCATCTAAATTTAACCATCATCCCTCGTGGTGGTGGCACAGGTTATACAGGCGGTGTCATTCCACTAAATACACAAACTGCTGTTATTAATACTGAAAAACTCAGCTTTATCGATAATATAAGCACCACTAACGATATACATAGCGTTAATGTTGGTGCAGGCGTGGTTACCAAACGCGTTAGTGAATTAGCCAGTCAGCATAACTTAGTATTTGCAGTTGATCCAACCTCTCAAGATGCTTGCACGATTGGTGGTAATGTTGCTATGAATGCAGGCGGGAAAAAAGCCCTAAGATGGGGTACAACAATTGACAACTTATTGTCTTGGAAAATGGTCATGCCAGACGGCTCATGGTTGCAAGTAAAACGCCTGAATCACAATCAAGATAAAATCCAATTGCTTGATAAAGTAAGTTTTGAAATACATACACTCAAAGACGATGCACAAACCGTCATCAAAACCAGAACCTTAACCATCGATACTAACCATATGCGTAAAAGTGGGTTGGGTAAAGATGTTACCAATAAATTTTTAGATGGGCTGCCGGGTATTCAAAAAGAAGGTTGCGATGGGTTTATTACTTCTGCTGAATTTATCTTGTATCAACCTTTAGAGTATATTAACACGCTATGCTTAGAATTCTTTGGTCATGATTTAAAAGCAGCAGTATCAACCATTGTTGATATTAAAAATAGTGTTGATAGCAACACTGATGTTGATCTTATTGGCATGGAACACCTAGATGCGCGCTATATTAAAGCCGTGCATTACACCACTAAAGCCAATAAGTCGCAGTTGCCGAAAATGATATTGCTAATCGATATTAGTGCTAATAATCAGCACTCACTTGACACTCAAATCGAAAAAATTAAAATCATTACTTTGCAACGTGATGGTGAATGCTTTATTGCTAAATCACTCAACAAAAGAAAAATATTTTGGAAAGACCGCGCCAATACCGCTGCCATTGCCGCCCACACCAACGCTTTTAAAATCAATGAAGATGTGGTTATTCCACTGGACAAACTGGCAGACTATAACGACAGTATTGAGCATATTAATATCCGCTTGTCTATTGGCAATAAAATTGATACTTTAGCTGAAATTGAAGCCTACTTTGAAAATCTCAAACCAGAAAATAATCTTATTAAAGACAAAATTATTTCTGCCTTAACACTGTTGAATCAAATTAGCAATCAATGGCTAGATTTACTTAATCGTCTTAATGAACAAAAAGTCTTCAAACAGATACAAACAGAACAGATTGTAATCTCCTACATTAATGAATTTGCTTACCCACTTGATGATTTGCTCATGGGTGATGTCTTCATTGATATTCGCAACCAAGTCAAAATCATTCATCAGGAATATCGTGAAGTGCGTTTATTTGTTGCCACACATATGCACGCTGGTGATGGTAATGTACATACCAACATTCCAGTACATTCTCACAATACAAAAATGCTACATAAAGCTGAATCTGTGGTGGATGAAATTATGCATTTGGCCTCAAGTCTTGGTGGGGTTATCTCTGGCGAACACGGTATTGGCCTGACTAAATACCAATATTTATCCGACGAATTCAAGCAAGCATTTACCCAATATAAGGCAAAAATTGACCCAGATAATCACTTTAACAAAGGAAAATTAATACCAGGTAGTGGGTTGGATAATGCCTTTACCCCATCATTACGCCTTGTTGAACAAGAGGCATTAATCCTTGAAAGTAGTGAAATTGGTGAAATTAATGACATGGTTAAATCATGTCTGCGTTGCGGCAAGTGCAAAGATGTTTGCACCACGCACGTACCAAAAGCCAATCTTTTATACTCACCACGCGATAAAATTATTGGCACTAACCTTATTTCTGAGGCTTTTTTATACGAGGAGCAAACCAGACGTGGTATTTCTGTTAACCATTTTGATGAATTTGATGATATTGCTGATCATTGCACTATTTGCCATAAGTGTGCAAGCCCTTGTCCAGTTAATATTGATTTTGGTGATGTCTCTATTAAGATGAGGTCTATCTTAATCAAGCAAAATAAACGTCGCACCAATATTGCCTCAAAAGCCTCAATGGCTTATCTCAACATGACCCAACCTTGGCAGATTAAATTAACCAAAAAAGTGTTGATTGATTTTAGCTATAAAGTGCAAAATATTGCCTCAAGAATGGCGCAACCTTTTTTGTATAAAAAGCCTAATAAGACCGTGGGCAAACCTAGTTTTAAAGTTGAGCTTGTTACTTTGTTAGATAAACCGTTGCCTACAGACACTGGGCTTGCGCCTATGCGTGAACTGCTCAATATTAATGATACTAACACCGTACCCATTTTTTCACATCCAGAAAAATCCAACGCCGACTCATCTAGCGTTTTTTACTTTCCTGGTTGTGGCTCTGAGCGTCTTTACTCTCAAATTAGCCTAGCAACAATTGCACTACTCTATCATCAAGGTATTAAGGTGGTTTTACCGCCAAGTTATCTATGCTGTGGCTACCCTCAAAGGGCAAACGGGGATGAGGCTAAAGGCAAAGTCATTTCTACTAATAACCGTGTTTTATTCCACCGTATGGCAAATACACTTAATTATTTAGATATTAAGCATGTTTTAACCTCTTGTGGTACTTGTATTGACCAATTACTTAGCTATGAACTTAATGATATTTTTAAAGATTCTACCTTAGCGGATATTCACGAATACCTACTAGAACACAATGTTAAATTAAACGCAACAAATGAGCAATACCTTTACCATGCGCCTTGCCATGATCCAATCAAATCTGATGATTCTAAAAAAGTCATCTCTAAATTGGTTAATCAAAACGTTATTAGCAATGATCGTTGTTGTGGCGAAGCAGGCACGTTTGCCGTCGCACGAGCAGATATTGCCAAGCAAGTTAAATTTAAAAAAGAAACTGAGATTAAAAAAGACTTAACTGAGATTAAATTAAACAAATCTGTGAAAATACTCACCACCTGCCCTGCCTGTCGACAAGGCTTATCACGCTATAAACCCTCAACCAATATTGAGCCTATTTATCCAGTTGAACTTATTGTTGAACAAGAACTGGGTAAACATTGGCAGAAAGATTTTATAAAATCAGTGCATATTGAAAAAGTTCTTTTGTGATACCATTTCCAAAAATGGCATTTAACTCAAACCATGCCAAGCAATAATACTAATACCAAAACCTCTTAATGGTAATAAAATATTTAAACAAGCGTATTTTTTGTTGCACAAAAGAAACTAGTGACTCTAAGATTGAAATCGCAGAAGACAAGGTAGCAATTAACAATAAGAAGAAAAAAGCAATGGCAAAAACTGCCCAAATAGCAGATTTAACAACCGCGTGTCTTTTTGCAAATAAAAATCGTATATCATCATCGCTCCCATACCTAAAGATAAGGTAAAAAAACTATATTCCAATGGGATCAAAACCCCATCAGTTGTTAATTTAGAAAAATCAGCAATAAATAAATAATCAAAAGCTTTAGAAAAACCCTCTAGTAGCAACAGTTAATAACATAAAAACACACTATGCTACAATAGTAGCGTTAGGACCGGCCAATAATTGCAGCCAGTAAAAAAAACATCTCGGTTTGATCATTGAGAATGAGCTGTTATCTTTTGCTCTTCGGTGTTAAAAAGTCCTTTCATTATTTCTAAGCCTTAACATACACCAAGCATCTTGCCCAGATTGAAACTTGCCTTTAATACTCTGATAAGCATCTACTCCATATTGATCCGATTTGAGTAACTCTGTTTGCGTTATTTCAAACACCACGCCATCAACGTAATCACTCGCACTAGAAACAGAGCATTTATATGACATAACTGATAATCCAATAATTGGTCTGCACAATTCTCTAACACATGCCCAAATGTTTTTAATTACACTGGTGTATTTTGCAATGTTTCATAAGAAAAAAAGTAATTCACTTGTACTCATTACACTTTTTCTATTGAGCCTGCCCAACACTTAAAATAATAAATTTATCCATATTGATTAATCGGCTAAAAGCTATTTGAATATCTTTGGCGCTAACATTCCTGATTTTATCAGTAAAACGACTTAAATAATCAGAAGGCAAATCGTAAAAACCAATGATTGATAAATACGTTAAAATATTCGCATTACTTGCTATTTTTAAAGCAAAACCGCCAATGATATTGTTCTTACCGTCTTGCAGATGCTGATTGCTAATTGGATAATTTAGAAAATTTTCTAATGTTTTAATGGCAACCTCTTGAGCTTGATTTGCCTGTTCATTTTTGGTTTGTAATTTTACTAAGAAAAGTCCATTTGACTTCATCTTGGTAAAATAACTCACCACCGAATATGCCAAGCCTTTTTGTTCACGAATATCATCACTTAAAATAGAAGTTAATCCACTGCCACCCAAAATATGATTGCCTAAATATAGAGAATAATAATCAGGATGTGCTCGATTAATGCCAGTTTGTCCTATTAACAAATGCGTTTGCTTAGATGGAAATTCAATATGGATATTTTGTGATTTTTTAAGCATTTTAACAAGTGGATTGCTTGGAGCTTTCTTGCCACTATTTAAGCCGTGGGATATTTGTCTAGCAATTTGTTTGGCTTTAGTTTTGCTAATATCACCCACCAAAGCAATGGTCAAATTTTTGGCCACATAATATGTCTGATAGTGTTGAGTCAAATCAAGGGTAGAAATATTAGCAAGTGATGCCTTAGTGCCAATTCTCGTATGCTCGTAAGGATGTCCAGCAAAAACTGCCTTATCAAAAGCAAGTGATGCTATTGAAGCAGGCGATTGTTTAATTGCTCTAATTGAATGCAAGGTTTGTTTCTTTTCACGGTTTAAGTATTTGTTTTTAAATACTGGTTGAGTAACAACTTCAGTGAATGTGTTTAACGCTACTTGCAAATTATCTTGACGTGTTAACGTACGTAGCGAAACAATTGCCATATCTTTTAAAGAGTGCGTGGAAAATTGCGCGCCTACCGATTCAAACAGCTCAATAATTTGCTCCTGTGAATGATATTTACTCGTTGTGCCCAGCAAGCTATTGGTTAAAGTTGCCAAGCCAAATTTAACACCATCTCTAGAACTGGCCGCATCAAAATTTAAGGCAATATCAAGCATGGGCAAGCCTTTGGTTTGTGCAAACAACACTTTAGCACCTTCGGGCGTTGTCCAATGCATAATATTCAACTTAGCCTGTGTTTGAGTTGTCAATAACAACAAAATGATTAAAAATTTCATTTAATGCCTTGTGGTATTAACTCAACATAATTAAGCATATCAGGATTTAAATACTGCTTAGCCACATTAGCCACATCTTGAGTGCTTACTTGATTCATTCTAGCAACATAATTTAACAACTTATTAATCTTCAATCCTACACTAGAGAGCATGCCCAAGTAGTATGATTGAGTAGAGATCTGGTCTTGTTCAAAAATAAAATCAGCCTCCAGTTGCACCTTAGTACGCCTTAATTCAGCTTCAATTAAATGTGGCTTTTCAATCAACTCCCTTACTTGAATCTTTATCATTTGAAGGATGTTTTGGCTATTAATTCCTTGTGCAGGAATAAAACTAATGGTAAATAAAGTATCAAATTTATCATACAATCGATAACCCACACTAATACCTGACACTATTTGTTGGTCTCTCATTAATGCTTTTGATAAACCATTGTCTAAAATATAAGCCAACATTTCTAGTTGGTACGCTTTGTTTTCACTGTCTGTTGTGGCCAAACTTGGCACGTGAAAACTTATTGCATAAAATGGTAGCTTGGCCTTAAGTTTGAGTATTCGTGATTGTTTATTAAGTGCAATAGAGGGTCTGTTTTTATTGTTATCAATGTTTGGATTGGCCTTATATCCACCAAAATACCGAGTTGCGTATTCAATCACACGCTCTGGATCAACATCACCCACCACAACCAATGTTGCATTGTTAGGCGCATAATAGGTTTCATACCAATGGCGCAAATCAGACAAATGATAATTTTCTATATCTGCTTGAAAACCAATAATGGGCGCATGATAAGCGCCTTTTGAGTCAAAAGAAATTAATCGCAAATTTTCATATACTTTTGCATTAGGGTTGTCCTCCACACGCAACCTACGCTCTTCAATCACCACCTGTCTTTCCTTGGTTAACTCGGCATCAGAAAAACTCAAATGACGCATTCTATCCGCCTCCATCTTAATAGAAAGCTCTAGCTTTGATTGATGCATTTTTTGATAATAAGCAGTGTAATCTTTCGAGGTAAAAGCGTTTTCATCGCCACCATTACGTGCAATAATACGCGAGAACTCACCTGATTTATAATCACGTGAACCCTTAAACATCATATGCTCAAGCATGTGCGAGATACCCGTTATGGGTTGAGATTCATCACTAGCGCCCACTTTATACCAAAGTTGAGAAATAAACACAGGCGCACGACGGTCAGTTTTAATAATAATTTTTAAGCCATTATCAAGCACTGCCGTGCTCACATTTGAGCCACTCAATCCTTCAGAGAATGCCAAATGGTGAATGAATAAAGCAATATACGCTATGAATTTAATCATCTTTTCCAATTAATCCTAAAACCGAGCAACAACGCAATCAAACTATAAATCATTGGTTCAATATCCATATGCCTATCAATAAAAACAACAAAATAAAGGCACTAAAGCCAATGCCTTTTGCCAAGAAATTATCATATACAAATTAAAAGTTCTTAACCAAATCAAGTTCTGTATATAAATGCGCGACCTCATTACTATAACCGTTAAACAATTCAGTTTTACATTTTGCTGGATCGCGCTTGCCAGTACCAAATTTATAAAGATTATTATAATTGGTAATTTCTTTGAAAGAATGTGGTGTCAGTTCCTTATCATAATCAGTTGATATCATCTTGTCAGACAAGCTACCACCTTGCACCCCTCTCCTTCTGTTAAACTTGAAAAAGCACTAAACATTGCTAAGCCTATACCTAAGCGTGCACTTTATTTATATAAAGTTACGGCGATTAAGATAGTAAGTCTCATCAGTTACATGGTATTCATCATTATATATTGCCAAGAGTGTTAATTTTATTATACGTCGTCAAATATGAAAAGTTTCGCCTTGATAAAAATAAAGAGTAGTAAAATTAATTTTTTTATACTTGAATTGTTATGTTTAATTTTTTAAAAAAAAATCAGTCCAAATTAGAAGGTTTAGACGCAGACAAGCCAACTTCATTAAGACAACGCCTAAATAAATCTAGACAAAAACTAGGGTCTGGCTTATCTTCTTTATTATTAGGTAAAAAAGAAATTAATGAAGATTTATTAGAGGAATTAGAAACGCTATTAATCACTGCTGATGTTGGCATTAATACCACAGATAAAATACTAGAGTCTGTACGTAAAAATGCCTCTAGAAACATCTTAAAAGATGCTGAAAACTTGTATCAATTCTTAAAAGATGAATTGGCTAAATTACTCGTTGAAAATAACCAGCTTAATACTAATATTAATGAGACTTTTGTTATTCTAGTCGTAGGTGTTAATGGCACTGGCAAAACCACCTTGATTGGCAAAATGGCAAAATCTTTTCAAAATCAAGGCAAGTCGGTTATGTTGGCAGCAGGCGATACCTTTCGTGCCGCTGCCGTTGAACAACTCAAAGTGTGGGGGCAACGCAATAAAACACCTGTTGTAGCACAAACAACGGGTACCGATGCGGCTTCGGTTATCTTTGATGCCTACCAATCAGCACAAGCTAAAAATATTGATGTTCTAATTGCCGACACTGCAGGGCGATTACATACACAAAACAACCTTATGCAAGAACTAGCTAAAATTAAGCGTGTCATTGCCAAACAAAATGCAAACGCACCGCATGAAACTATGCTGGTTATTGACGGCGGATCAGGGCAAAATGTCATCAATCAAGCTAAAGAATTTAACAAAGCAATTACTCTAAGCGGCATTAGTATCACTAAGCTAGATGGCACCGCCAAAGGCGGGATTTTATTTACAATTGCCGATGAACTTAATTTACCCATTCGTTATATTGGTGTAGGTGAAGAGATTGACGATCTTAAAGCCTTTCAACCCAAAGAATTCATCAACGCTTTGTTTGATTAAATGATACAACGATTGAAAGCTTGGGGCGTTTCATAAAAAAATTCTTTATTTATTGCTAATATTTATCTGCTCTTATTCCACACATACAGCAGATGGTCATACTTTTTTTTAATCAGCTTTAATGACTATTCTGAAAATTTAGAAGATGCTATTGATACTAAAAAAAGATGGGATTTTTATTTTTTTTCACATGGAAGAATGTCCATTTTTCCAAAAAATGCGACGTAATATACTTAGGTTGGTGCGCGCGGGCACCTGTACTTGCTTTTTTTGATTTAAATGGCAAACGCATGGTGCGTCGCACAGGGTTTGCTAATGAAAAAAAGACTTCTTATTGTTAGCAAACTATTTTGTTAAGAAGGCTTACAAAGATGGAAAAATTATACGCTACGAACACAAACATCGGTGATTTTATTAAAAATCCACCGTCAGATAAAACCCTTAATTAATCTGTTTTTAATAAAAAAAATTTGGGCAAATATACTGGAATTTTTGGGTTTTTTGTGTTACTGTCATCACCTGTTACAGCAAGCGAAACACCCAATTCACTTAGTTTAGAACAAGCACTTGAAATCGGCAAAAATCAAAACCTTGAAGTGCAAAAACAACAATCAACCATTAATACAGATTTGATTGGCTTGAAAGCCCCTAGTCCAATTTTGATTTAAAGGCCGCCAGCTTGGATTTACAGTTAGCATAAAGAGATCATTATTCTGATGCTATTGATGACTCATGTATATTTATTCACCTTGAATAACTCTATTTGAGCAAAAAAATTTTAAGTTTAATATTAATACCACTCAACAAGCGATTGTTAGTGCAACTTGGAACCATGCTTGAACGCTTGGCAATTTCTGCCATTCAAGCAAATAATATTCAAGATGACTTTGACATTAATAAAGCATCAGAAATGGAATTACTTGGAAAGCAAGCCATTACTCAATTAGATGTCAGTAAACGTATAAGGGTTGCCAGCTGAGCAAATCCTCAAACGAGTAAAATTAGCAGATATTTTGGGTATTAACTATGAAAACCCTCCTGACGATTTTTAACCAAGCCTAAATTAAAATATTATCTTTCTAAACCTTTTGCATCGCTTGATGAATTAAGAAAGAACGTATTTAAAAATAACACCATACTACAAATCATGCACCGAAATTTATCTTCAATCAAGCATCAAATTAACAGCCATAAAAACGATTATAGCGTTATCATTAAAGGCAATATTAGAATAGATGAACAAGCTCTACTTGCGAGAGCAAAATAACAAATTAAATCAAATACTAAAAAGCACTGACTACTGAATTTGATTATCGTGATTTATGTCTTGAACACGCTAGAGCGCATTATGAAATAGGGCTGGAAAGTGACATTGGAGATGCACTCACGCAATTCACTAATACAGAATATAAATTAGCCAAAAATCAATTTGATTTTTCTATTATTTATTAGTATAAATAGGTCAAACATTAGAAATATGTCCGCTGCTTTCTGGCGAGGTTACCCTGATTAAATCTGTTGGAAGTTCTGTTAAACAAGATAATTTACTGATACAAATTGACAATGCGCAAGCAAAATTAGAACTGGACTACCTAAAAGCACTACAAAAAAACCTACCAGCAAGATTTTGACGACAAGCAATTGGATCTTCAACAAACACAAAAATTGTATGGCCGTTTAGTTTCTTCACATAGAGATTCAGAGATTCAGAGGTTATACAATTGATTTTTCGAAGCCAAACGTGAGTTAGGGCGTATAATGTTGAAAGCAAAATTGCTGAAATTGAGTTAAAAAATACAATGCTAATAATTTTAGAATAATTAAGATGAGACTATTTTCTGGTGTTTTGCTCAATACGTAGCATGGCCAACATCATCACAAACATAATAAAAATTCCCAGAGCGGCAGCGGCCATGCCTAAAGCAATAAAACCTATCATTTGTTGAGTTTTAACCATGCCCATTTTTAATAGATTACCTTGTGTTTTCTGGTTGACTTGTTGAGCAAATATCTGGTCATGCCAGTGTAATAAACCCTCAATATTAATTTGGTCATTTTCAGCATTAAGCGCTCGTTTGGTTAATTTTGCTAAAGATTGTACATAAGCCAATTGCAACGTTCTTGTATAAGGATTAGACTTAATTCTAAGTAAGGCTGTTATTCTATGCTGCATGTTTGTTTTGTTAATAACTTCATCGGGCAACTGCTGTAAATGACTAATAATCTGTTGAGTGTATTTATCAAATTCGCGTATAAAACTATTCTGTTCATCTTGCCTTAATAATTGATTAACATCTAAATAGGTCTTAATGTTGTCAGTTAGTGTACGTGAGTTTTGATATTGGTCAAAATCAATCACTAGGTTTTCAATCTAGTCGCTAACTTGTGTGTTAATCTTTTCATAACTAACCACACCTAATGCAATAACAGTTATTAATGAAACCAGTGCAAACAACAAGCCAATGCGTTGCACTATAATAAAAAAGTTTTTCTCAATAAATCTCAACATGTTTGCTTACTCATATGGTTAGAAAATATTACTAATTTTAGTAGCCAATTCAACATTCAATTGGGAAACTAAGTCTTCACTATGTGTGATTAAATCAACCACAACGATTTGATAAACATTTGACCAATGTGGGTATGATTCATATTTGAGGCCTCAATAGCAACTTGCGTTACAAAGTCAAAAGCCTGAGTAAAATCATTAAAAATAAAGGTTTAATGCAATTTACCATCAAGCATTATCCAACTTGATAATTTAGACAACATCTTTAAATCAGGTTGTGTGCTCATTACTTTAGCCTTTTAAAATATCTTTAGCACCTAATGATATTAGTTTGTTTGCTAATTCAACACCCAAAGCCTCTGCTTGAGAAACATGGCCTAAAATCTGCTCTTTTAATATCACACCAGTATCAACATTACCCACCAAACCTGTTAACGTTATTTGCTCATTATTAACCAAAGCAAAGCCTGCAATTGGCACCGAGCAACCACCTTCAAGGCATGCATTCATTGCTCGCTCTGCACCTATTCTATAGGTGGTTTCAACATCAATCAAGGGCTTAATTAATTCTAGAATTTCTGTATCGTTTTCACGAATTTCAATGCCTATTGCACCTTGTCCTATGGCAGGCAGGCTTTGCTGGTCAGAAATTTGTTGCTTGATTCTATCCTCAAACCCTAGACGAATGAGCCCTGCACAAGCAAGAATAATGCCATCAAACTCACCTTCGTCTAATTTTTTTAATCGAGTATTGACATTACCACGCAAATCTAGGATTTTTAAATCAGGTCGGATGGCTTTAAGTTGCACAATACGGCGCATTGAACAAGTGCCAATTTTAGCATTCTGTGGCAAATCATCAATACTAGAAAAATCATTGGAAACAAAGGCATCAAAGGGATTTTCACGTTTTAAAATTGCCCCTAACTCAAACCCTTGTGGTATTTCATAAGGTATATCTTTCATAGAATGCACGGCAATATCAGCCATGCCTTTTATCATACTAACTTCTAATTCTTTAATAAACAAACCCTTACCGCCAGTTTTTGACAAAGACAAGTTTAGAATTTGATCGCCCTTAGTGGTCATTCCTACCAAAACAACTGTTAGATTAGGATAGAGTTTTTCTAGCCTAGTTTGAACATGTTGTGCTTGCCATAATGCCAATGGAGATTGTCGAGTTGCAATTTTTAGGGTTTTGTTCACGGTTAAAAGAGTTTATATTAAAATAGGTCTATGTTTCGATTTTATCTATTACTACTTGTGTTTGTTCCTAATTTTGCTACGTTGCAAGGGTTACCACCATTGACAAAAAATCTCTTAGAAGATGTTCAGTTAGTACGCAAAAACGAAACACCTATTTTATGCTTTCCATTCCTAACTGCTCTTATTGTCAAGAAATCATTGCACTAACGAATGAATTAAAACAAAGTTATCATTCGCCACGTTAATAGCTAACACACTAAAAGATATGAAGGATTTTTACAATAATGGCACCAATCATGATAGATTTGTCTTTCAAATGGCATTAATTTTTAACCCCACAATATTTCTTATGGACAATTTTAGCGAAAACTTAGGCAAAATAGTTGGCATACCTAGTATGAATTATTATTGGGATGAACTTGATAAAGTGATTGACAAATCAATCACTAAACTTAAACGAAATTAAAGGCAGAATTATGACGAGCGACACGCAACATAAACGACACACAACAGTCCTCAAAGAGGCATCTAGGCAAACAACACAAAGCAATCAATCTTGGGGCGGGCGTTTTAGCGAACCAACAGATGAGTTTGTTAAAATTTTTGGCGCGTCAATATTTTTTGACAAGATTTTAGCACCTTACGATATTCAAGGCTCAATTGCGCACGCCACCATGTTGCAAGAAGTCGGTTTGCTCACTAACAATGAAAAGAATCAAATTATTAAAGGTCTTGAGAAAATTCTAGATGACATCAAAACCGGTAAATTTAAGTGGTCAGTAACACTTGAAGATGTACACATGAATATTGAGGCGCGTTTGGTTAAGATGATTGGCGATGCAGGCAAGAAACTGCATACAGGACGTTCTCGCAATGACCAAGTAGCAACCGATATTCGCCTTTATTTACGTGACCAAATTGATGATATTATTAATGAAATCAAGCGTCTACAACTAGCACTAACTAATATAGCCGAAAAAGAAACCAATACGATTATGCCTGGCTTTACTCATCTTCAAGCCGCACAACCCGTCAGTTTTGGCCATCACATGATGGCTTATTTTGAAATGTTAGCGCGTGATGTAGAGCGTTTACTTGATTGTCGCAAACGCATCAATTCAATGCCACTAGGTTCAGCGGCATTGGCAGGCACCACTTATCCAATTAATCGCATGCGTACCGCTGAATTATTAGACTTTGAACGCATTTGCCTTAATTCACTTGATGGCGTGAGTGATCGAGATTTTGCCATTGAATTTTTATCCGCAGCAAGTATCGTCATGATGCATCTTTCACGTTTTTCAGAAGAGCTTATTTTATGGTCAAGTGCGCAATTTAATTTTATCGAATTACCTGATAGATTTTGCACAGGCTCATCCATCATGCCACAAAAGAAAAACCCAGACGTGCCTGAATTGGTTCGCGGAAAAACAGGCCGCGTATATGGCAATTTAACCTCACTGCTGACGATTATGAAATCTCAACCACTGGCTTATAACAAAGACAATCAAGAAGACAAAGAGCCATTATTTGATACGGTTGACACCTTAAAAGCTTGTTTGCGTGTGTTTGCAGACATGGTGTCAACCATTCAAACCAAGCGTAACAATATGTATAACTCAGCCAAACAAGGCTACACCACAGCCACTGATTTGGCTGACTATTTAGTTAATAAAGGGCTGCCATTTAGAGATGCACACGAAGTAGTTGGAAAATCAGTTGCTTACGGTATTGAGCACCAAAAAGATTTAAGCGAGCTTAGTTTGGAAGAATTACAAGCCTTTGATGATCAAATTGAAAATGATGTATTTGAAATACTTTCACTAGAAGGTTCATTAAATGCACGTAACCACTTAAGCGCAACCAGCCCCAACCAAGTCAAACAAGCCATCAAAATAGCAAGAGAAACTTTAAAATAATGCACGCCAAAAGTACTTCTTTCAAGACGCGCATTGTCTTTGCAGGTACGCCTGAGTTTTCGGTAGACATTTTAGAAGTACTAATTAACGCCAAATATGATATTATTGGCGTATATTGTCAACCTGATCGTCCTAAAGGTCGTGGAAGAGCATTAACAGTCTGCCCTGTCAAAAAAAAAGCATTAGAACACAACTTAAACATTTTTCAACCTGAAAACTTAAAAGACAATAAAACCCAACAAATCTTAGCCAAACTCAATGCAGATGTGATGGTAGTAGTAGCTTATGGGCAAATATTACCTGCTAAAATCCTCAATATGCCTAAGTATGGCTGTCTTAATATCCACGGCTCATTATTACCACGTTGGCGCGGTGCAGCACCTATTCAACGTGCAATTTTGGCAGGTGATAAAACCACGGGCATCAGCGTTATGCAAATGAATGAGGGCTTAGATACAGGCGACATCTTACTTGAAAAAATCTGTCCAGTCACACTCACCGATACGGCACAATCCTTACATGACAAGTTAGCTAAACTTGCTTCTAGTGCTATTGTTGAAGTCCTAGATAATCTTGGTAATTTATCGCCAACAGCACAAAGTAAAAACAACATCACTTACGCCAAAAAACTCAAAAAAGAGGAAGCGTGGATTGATTGGACGCAAAGTGCGGCACAAATCCATCAACAAATTAGAGCGTTTAACCCCTACCCTATCACCCAAACCTACGCATCAAGCAATAAATTTGATATTGAAGTTCTACGTATTCTATCTGCCTCTGTAATAATAGCAAATGGTAATCACCACCCAGGCAGTATTATTAAACACAATAAGGGGGAGTGTATTGTTGCTACTGGAGATGGCGTCTTAAGCTTAGAAAGCTTACAACTTTCAGGCAAGAAAGCACTTAATATCAAAGATTTTAGTAACGCCTATACACTTACTCAACTATTTTCGGATTAATTCACTGAATGCTGTGCCAGTAATGCCTGCCTTTTTATCCGCTGGGCATATTTGTCTGTTGGTTAAGGGATTTTTAGCAGTAACCTCAACCCTTTCATTACCTTGCCAAATCATATTCACTCCGCCACTGGCAAAATAATTAAAGTTGAGCTTGATGCTTACTCAGCACTTGGATAAATTCTAGTGTCAATTTAGGTGGATCTTGAGTGAACACTGGGTTGATTCTTTTTGGCCTTAACAGGTAATTATCAGGTGTTCACTTTGGTTTTTTTGAAATTTGACATTTTGGCAAAATTTGTCGTCATTGGAAAGCGTGGTAGACTTTGTTTATTACTTGCAGATGAAACCACCTCCAGACTGCTATCCAAATACTATATAATTCATACCTTAAATCTGTTTTAATATATCTAAGCTCGCTTCTCCATAAGGATAAGCGAAGGTTTTATTAGCCTTGCTCAATTCTTGATTGAATCGATTTTGTGTCCGCTGAATTTGTACTTTGTTCAAATCAAAAAAAAATGTGTATGACTGGTGCCATGATTATAAAACGTTATTACTTTTTATTTATAGTCAATTGAATCTGTTGCTATAAAAATACTCACTGATATTTGATATCTTCGCAAAAGCGGATAAGCATTTTCTGCAATTGATTGATAAGCATCATCAGCCGTTAGAACCAGACACTTATTTGGCAAGCTATTACCATTCAAATGCTTAAGCATTGTTTTTAAGCTTAACACTTCAAAAAAACCATTAGCTTGCAGATATTGCAAGTGCTGTTCAAATAACTTAAGGACTAATACTGGTTGATTTAGGCGTGACATCAGAAAAATGATGATACAAAACAAAATCAACCAGTATTAGTCCTTACCAATGATGAAAACAACATCAATACAATAAATTTAAGCGCCTTTAGTAGTCCCCTTAAAACCAATTTGGCGCCAGGCTTCATACGCCACAATAGAAGCGCAATTTGACAAATTTAAACTACGAGACCCATCTTGCATTGGCAAAGTAACACCCTTGTATTGATTTAATATGTCTTGTGGAAGCCCTCTAGTTTCTGGACCTAAAAGTAGTGAGTCGCCCGCTTGATACTTAACGTCTGTATAAATGGTTTCAACTTTTGAACTAACTGCAAATAGCCTTTTAGGTTTTGCCTTTTCCAAATAATCATCAAAATTGTCATATTCACTGACACGCATAAGTTCTTTATAATCTAGTCCTGCCCTGCGTAATTTTTTATCCTCCATTTCAAAACCGTAAGGTCTGATAAGGTGTAAATTTGCACCCATATTGGCACACAAGCGAATAATAGCGCCAGTATTGTTGGGTATTTCAGGCTCAAACAGCACTAAATTTAACATAATATTTTATTTTGTACTTGAAATGTATTAATCATCCCATAGATAACCATTACACACTATAAAAGTACAACAAGCCCATGAATATTGATAAAATGACCACCCAATTTCAGCAAGACTTAGGCGCTGCACAATTTATCGCTGTTACGAAAAATAACAGTGCCATAGAGGCGGTGCATGTTCTAAGTGCCATGTTGCAACATACCAATAGTAGTGTTAGTAATTTACTACTCAGCACTAATATTGATACTCAAAAACTTAAACAAGAAATTGATAAAGAAATTGATACATTAGCCACGATTAACAATCCAAATGGTGATGTTAATATTTCTCAAAATTTATTACGCCTATTAAACACAGCCGAAAAGATAGCTGCTGATAAGCACGATACATATTTATCAACCGAACTATTCTTATTGGTCATCATTCAAGGTAATGATACAGCCACAAAACTATTAAAAGCTGCTGGTGCAAATGAGGTAAGTTTAAACCAAGCAATTGACAACCTTAGAGGAGGTGAAAACATGACTGATCAAAACGCAGAAAATAACAGAGATACACTGAATAGATATACCCAAGATTTAACTCAATTAGCCATTGAGGGCAAACTTGACCCTGTGATTGGTCGTGATAGTGAAATTCGTCGTGCTATCCAAGTATTGCAACGCCGTACTAAAAACAACCCAGTACTAATTGGCGAGCCTGGCGTGGGCAAAACTGCCATTGTTGAAGGCCTGGCACAACGCATTATTAATAACGAAGTGCCCGAAGGAATTAAAGGTAAGCGCGTTTTGTCATTAGACATGGCTGCACTGGTAGCAGGTGCTAAATATCGAGGTGAATTTGAAGAACGATTAAAAACCGTGCTCAAAGAATTAGAAGCCGAGCAAGGGCAAGTCATTCTATTTATTGATGAGTTGCACACCATGGTCGGTGCTGGCAAATCTGATGGCACTATGGACGCAGGCAATATGTTAAAGCCTGCCCTAGCTCGTGGTGATTTACACTGCATGGGTGCTACTACACTAGATGAATATCGCCAATATATTGAAAAAGACTCAGCTTTAGAACGCAGATTCCAAAAAGTATTGGTGGACGAACCAACCGAACAAGACACCATTGCTATTTTGCGTGGCCTTAAAGAAAAATACGAGGTGCATCATGGTGTGGAAATCACTGATCCTGCCATTATTGCTGCTGTCACCTATTCAACCAGATACATTACCGACAGACAATTACCAGATAAAGCCATTGATTTAATTGATGAAGCCGCCTCACAAATTCGCATGGAGATTGATTCAAAACCAGAATCAATGGACAAACTTGACCGTAAATTAGTACAACTTAAAATCGAACGTATGGCGCTTAAAAAAGAAAAAGACAAAGCCTCTAAAGTGCGACTAAAAGAATTGGTTGATTTAATTAAATCACTAGAAAAAGAGTACGCTGATTTGGAAGAAATTTGGAAAAAAGAAAAATTAGTGGTTCAAGGTATACACCATCTTAAAGAAGAACTAGAGCAAGCAAAAGCCGATTTAGAAAGCGCACATCGCAATAACGATTTAGCCAAAATGAGTGAACTTCAATACGGCATTATTCCTGGATTAGAACAAAAAATAGGTATCGCTGAAAATACTGATACGCAGCAAATGACCCTGCTTAGAAATAAAGTTACAGAGGATGAAATCGCCCACATTGTCGCTCGTTGGACGGGCATTCCTGTGGATAAAATGATGGCAGGCGAAAAAGACAAATTACTGCAAATGGAGAACATTATTCACAAACGCTTAGTGGGTCAAGACAAAGCCGTTAAAGTGATTTCTGATGCCGTACGTCGTGCACGCAGTGGCTTGTCTGATCCTAATCGCCCCGATGGCTCATTTTTATTTATGGGTCCAACTGGCGTGGGAAAAACCGAACTCACCAAGGCCTTGGCAGACTTTTTATTTGACACCGAACAAGCCATTGTCCGTGTTGATATGAGTGAGTTTATGGAAAAACACTCGGTTGCACGTTTAATTGGCGCACCCCCAGGCTATGTTGGCTATGAACAAGGTGGTATGTTAACTGAGGCTGTGCGTCGCAAACCTTATTCAATCATTCTACTTGATGAGATTGAAAAAGCCCATCCAGATGTGTTTAACATTCTGTTGCAAGTACTGGATGATGGTCGTCTAACAGATGGTCAAGGTCGCACAGTTGATTTTAAAAACACTGTTATTATTATGACTTCGAACCTAGGTTCACACCTGATTCAACAAAACCTAGGTAAGAATATATCCGCTGAACTTTCTAAAATTGTCAGCGAGTACTTTAGGCCTGAGTTTGTCAATCGTATTGATGAAATCGTGACCTTTAAAACGCTAGAAAAATCCCAAATTAAAAGCATTGCACTCAGACAAATTGAAATCTTATCAGCGCGCTTGGCTAAACTTAACCTCAAACTAACATTGAGTGACACAGCCATCAGTATGATTGTTGACAAAAGCTATGATCCCGTATTTGGCGCTAGACCACTCAAACGTACCATACAGCAGTTGTTAGAAAATCCTTTATCACAAAAAATTCTTGCTGGAGAATTTTTATCAGGCTCAACCATTCATAGCGATGCTAAAGATGGACAAATCGTTTTCTCTTAATCAATTTTTATCTGATTAACACACAAGAGGGTTATACCCTCCTTTTTTTTATTACAATGCTAATTAAAAAATACACTATACTTCAATTTAACCCAACCCCACTCCTGTAAATCAACAGCCATCACAACACTCCTATTTTGTTTAAAAAAAACCACTTTGTTGGAAAATTATAGCTTTATAAAAAAATACGCTATGAAGTGTACTTCATAGCGTATTTTCAATAACTCTTCAAAATTTGATATTTTGAGATAAATTAAGTACCAATTAAAATGTCATTTGCTAAAGTACTCAAACAAAAACGAAGAACGCTCAATCTATTTCAAGAGGTTCTAACAGAAAAATCAGGGCCCTCTATACGCTCAATTCTATTATTTGAGTGTGGTAAACAAGAACCTTTGCTTTCTAGTATTTGCTGTATTGCCAAGGCATTAGAAATAAGTGCTACAGAATTAATGTGCATCATAAAAAAAGACCTACAAAATCAAAGGCTTGTTGTCAATAAATCAACGTGTGATTAAGTATATAATTGAGTGTCATGAGTAACTATACCAAAATTATAAAAAATGGTCTATGGAATAACAACCAAGCCTTAGTTGCACTTTTGGGTTTATGTCCTTTATTGGCAGTCACTAACAATATTGTGAATGCAGTCGGACTTGGGCTGGCAACTACTTTTGTTTTAATAGCGTCTAATGTAACCGTTTCTATTTTTCGTCATCAAATTTCAAAAGAAGTTCGTATTCCTATTTTTGTCCTACTAATTGCTTCATTTGTAACGATTGTTGAGTTGTTGATGCGGTCATACTTTTATGATTTGTATTTGATATTGGGTATTTTTGTACCATTGATTGTAACCAACTGCGCTATTTTAGGGCGTGTTGAAGCATTTGCTAGTAAAAATACTTGGGGGAAATCTGCACTGGATGGGTTGATGATGGGTATTGGTTTTTCTATTGTGCTTATTGTATTAGGTGCAATGCGTGAACTGATTGGCAGTGGCACTTTGTTTGAGCAATCTGCATTATTACTGGGTGATTTAGGTAACACGCTTAGTGTTACTATATTTGAAAATTATCAAGGTACTTTACTAGCCATCTTACCACCAGGGGCATTTATTGGTTTGGGGTTTATTGTGGCAATAAAAAACAAATACGATTTAAGAGGGAGAAAATCATGAAAAAATTAACATTATTACTAATCAGTTTATTAACACTAAGTGCTTATGCGCAGGAAAAACCGCTAAACAAGTTCTTATTTCACCTAATGTAGTTTTTATCTCAAAACTGCTCATGGTAAGGCTCAACCCATATACTCTTTTGCTCCACACGCTGTAGAGACGATTGGCGAGTTGGCTATGATTGACTACGTTAAACAAAAATCAACAGGTGATGAACACCATCTTAATTATTAATACACGTACGCTTAATTGGTCAACCTTTACGGGTGTTATTCCCACTGCCATTAACATTTCTTACACGTGTTTTAAAAATAAAGAAAAAGCGCTAGAAATTATAGGAGACTTGTTAGACATTCAAATTGACGAATTACCTAATTTTTCTTATGCCAAAACTTTAGTCATGTATTGCAATGGCATCTGGTGCGGTCAAATATCAACTTCTGTAACGGCGTTGCTTAAGTATGGTTAACCCTAGCTGCTAAAATTAAATACTTTCGAGGTAGAATGCAAAATTGGAAAGCGTTGGGATTAACAACCGTTAATTTATAAATCTTGGTTATCATCCAGGATTATTTAAACAGTGGCATAATTGATATTGCGCCACTATTATCTTTAGCTCTTAATAAAAGTCACGCTCAACTTATTATCCATTATGATTATCAACTCAATAATGAGGAAGAAACTCAACTCAATCAACTCATCAAACAAAGACAATCTGGCATGCCTTTTTCTTATTTAAGTGGCACAAAAGGGTTTTATCATCTTGATTTTAAGGTTACCCCTAATACACTAATCCCCAGACCCGAAACCGAACTTTTAATCGACATTGCTTTGGGCTTGTTTGATAAAAACAAAATCTGTGAAGTGCTTGATTTAGGCACTGGTAGTGGCATTATTGCTGTTACTTTGGGCGATAAAAATCCGAAATGGCACTTAACTGCAACTGACTTTTCAATTGATGCACTTAACATTGCCCAGAAAAATGCAAAAACAGACATTAACTTTCAACTGGGCAGTTGGTTTGAAGCTACGCCTAACCAAACATTCGATTTAATTATCTCCAACCCACCTTATATCAAACAAAGCAACCCCTACCTTAATGATTTAAGTTTTGAGCCGCAAAGTGCGCTTGTGTCTGGTAAAGATGGCTTGGATGACATTCGCACTATTATTGATAACGCACCACAATATCTTAATAAAAAAGGCTATGTTTTATTAGAACACGGCTTTGACCAACAACAAGAAATCATACAGTTATTAAGTCATGATTTTTTCAATATTCAAAAATTTAAAGACTATAATCAACAAAATCGCGCCGTTTTGGCACAAATTAAATAAAGGTAATCATGAAAAAAATAACACAAACACTTACCATATTAATGCTAACTGCTTTTGTCACCGCTACTGCTGGTTGGTTTGATGATGATGACAATCAAAAGCAAATCAAGCAACAAAACTTTAAAGTTTATACCTTAAACTTGGCCGAAACTTGGCCAAGCAACTTTCCTATTTTTGGTGATACAGTTAAAAAAGCCGTTAAATTGGCATTTGACATGTCAAACGGTCGTCTGGTTATTAAAATTGACTCTAAAAACAAACACAAAGCCCCGCTTGGTATTTTTGACATGGTTAAGTCTGGTCAATACGACCTTGGACATTCTAGCTCGTACTATTGGAAAGGCAAAGACATCAACACTTTATTTTTCACCTCCATGCCCTTTGGTATGACAGCAAACGAGCAACATGCCTGGTTTGAATATGGCGGCGGTCAAGAGTTAATGGATAAAGTCTACGCTAAGCATGGACTAAAGTCTATTATCGGTGGCAACACTGGCAACCAAATGGGTGGGTGGTTTCAAAAAGAAATTAACTCAATTGAAGACTTGCAGGGGTTAAAAATGCGCATCCCTGGATTTGCAGGTGAAATCATAGCAAAGGTTGGCGCCAAACCTACCAATATTCCAGCAGGTGAGTTATACACTGCATTAGATCGTGGCACAATTGATGCCTTAGAATGGGTAGGTCCTTCGTTGGATTTAAGAATGGGTTTCCATAAAATTGCTCCTTATTACTACACCGGTTGGCATGAACCTAACTCTGAAATGCAGTTTTTAATTAACTTGAAAAAGTTTAATACATTACCTAAAGACTTACAAGCCATCTTAATCACCTCGATGAAATTAGCTGCTTATGATATGCTGACACGCTCTAATCATGAAAGCGCTAAAAACTGGGCAAATATGAAAAAAGATTACACTAATATCAAAATCAAAACCTTTCCAAAGTCAGTATTTGATAAACTTAGAGCTGCTAATAAAGAACTCCTTACCAAGTTAGCTGCTAACGATCCACTGTCCAAAGAAATCATTCAATCACAAAAGAATTACTTAAAAAAGGCGCGCGCTTGGACAGCAATCTCAGATCAGGCTTATTTGAACTCCCAAATGCAATAATTAACTGTGGTGGATAAATACACAAAATGGTTAGAAAATCTAACTATTGGATTGCTTTTATTAACCATTTTTACCATTTTTACAGATGTTGTTCTAAGGTACGCCTTTAACAATTCATCAATCACCATTCAAGAAATGGGCTGGCATTTGTTCTCAGCTATGTTTTTACTCGGCATTTCTTACACATTACAAAACGACGCCCATGTTAGGGTTGATATTTTTTATGCCAATCTTAGTGTTAAAAGACAGGCATGGATTAACCTTATTGGCTTTGTTATCTTCATCCTACCCATTAGTGTCTTAATTATTTACAACGGCGTGGATTTTTCCTATCAAGCTTTTTTGTTAAACGAACAAAGTGGCGACCCCGGTGGTTTACCTTATCGCTTCATCATTAAAAGTGTCATCCCTCTTAGTTTCATTTTGCTAATTATATCTGGGCTTATCTTTGTACGCAACAATCTCAAAAAAACTTAAACTATGATAGGGCTTATTATGTTTTTAATCACCCTAATGCTACTAATGGTCGGCTTTCCTGTGGCATTTACTTTTGCAGGCGTGGCGGTTATTTTTGGCGTGTTAACCCAAGGCGTGGATTTATTTGCCTTTATGCCTTATCGCATCATGAGCGTGATGCAAAATACAATTTTAATGGCGGTGCCTTTGTTTATTTTCATGGGCATTGTCTTGCAAAAAACCAAACTTGCCGAGCAGCTTTTAGAAGCCATGGGCGGGTTATTTGGCAATGTGCGAGGCGGTCTTGCTGTTTCTACTATTTTAGTTGGCTCATTACTCGCCGCCTCTACAGGTGTTGTTGGTGCAAGTGTAGTAGCAATGGGGGTTATTTCACTACCCGTAATGCTCAAACACCATTACAAAAAAAATCTCGCCAGCGGTGTCATTTGTGCCTCAGGCACGCTAGGACAAATCATTCCTCCTTCAATTGTTCTAATCATCCTAGCAGATGTTCTTGGCGTGCCTGTAGGAGATTTATTCAAAGGCGCAGTGATGCCATCCTTAATACTGATAGGTAGTTATATCTTATATGTGCTGATAATCGCCCAATTTGACAAACAAGCCGCTCCTGCCTTTAAAGGCAAAAATCATGATTTAAAAAAATCCACACAATACTTACTTGTCGCTAAAGCCATTCTCCCACCTTTATCCCTGATTATTGTCGTACTTGGCTCTATTTTTTCTGGCATTGCTACACCCACTGAATCTGCCTCAATTGGTGCAGTAGGCTCTTTGATATTAGCCACCCTTTACAAAAGACTAAACTGGGCAATGCTGCATGAAACCAGCATTGAAACCATCAAAATTACCTCAATGGTTTTTGCCATTCTAATCGGCGCAACTGCCTTTTCCATGGTGTTTACTTACAACGGTGGTGACACCCTAGTAGAAACCTTTATTATGCAACTCCCTGCTAAAGAAATGAGTTTTATTCTACTGTCCATGCTTATCATCCTCATTCTTGGATTTTTTATCGATTTTGTAGAAATTTCACTGATTATCGTCCCCATCTTCTACCCAATGGCCCAATCACTCGGCATTGACATGGCTTGGTTTGCCATCTTAATTGCTATGAACTTGCAAACTTCCTTTCTCACGCCACCCTTTGGTTTTAGTTTGTTTTATCTCAAAGGAGTTGCTCCTAAATCAATTCAAACAATGAATATCTATAAAGGTGTTATGCCATTTATTGCTATCCAAATCATGGTTTTAATGAGTCTTATTTTGTTTCCAACTTGGTATGGTTTTTCTGATTTTTAAAGCCTATTAGTCTTCACTTTGTTGTTTATTCAATACTTGCTCAAGTTGCTTGCCATAGATTGAATCTACCTCACAGTATTTTTTCTGCTGAGTAAAATAACCCTCCTCAATCCAAGTGCTAAAGAGTGGGTAGTAAGGAGGGTATTCAGGTGCAATAGTATTATCTGCATACTCATTTAGCCGATATGCTCAACAACATCACTATATAATGTTGACTGAATATTGCTTTTCACAATCAGATTGTACAACAAAACAAGTATTGTTTGATATTCAATGTAGTAGAAAGTAAAAAAAGAAGAAGTTGGTCTATAAGCCGGGTTCTGTAATAGATGGTCATTCATCTACGTGTTTTGTTGCCAAAACGCTTTAGCACTCTACCCGCCAACTCCGCGAGCAACATCATCATTGGCCTATTTGAGCTTACTCCAAGTGGGGTTTACCTTGCCACATTTGTCGCCAAATGCACGGTGCGCTCTTACCGCACCTTCTCACCCTTACCTATTAAAAAAATAAGCGGTCTAAATCTCTGCAGCACTTTCCGTTACGTCACCATACCTAGCTGTTAGCTAGCACTTTGTTCTATGGAGCCCGGACTTTCCTCTGAAGAATTAATCTCCAGCGACCATCCGACCAACTTCGGCGTTATTATACGCTAAGGTTACACTTCTAAAATGCTTGAGTTGGTTCGAAAAAAAATAGTTCTATTAAAACTCTAGCGACACACACTTAGTAGGTTATTTGAATATCTTGAAAAATGCTGTGAATATTATTACCTTGAGTATCAACTGCGACTGTAACTGGCATGTCTTTAACTTCAAATTCGTAAATTGCCTCCATGCCCATCTCTTTAAATGCAATTTTTTTAGCCTTTTTAATAGACTTAGAAATTAAATAAGCCGCACCACCTACTGCAATAAGATATGTAACCTTGTGTTTTTTAATGGCTTGCATACTGGCTTCGCCACGCTCCGCCTTACCGATCATACCTAAAATATTGGTATTATCCAACAGCATATCAGTAAATTTATCCATACGCGTAGCAGTAGTAGGGCCTGCTGGACCAATGACTTCATTACCAACGGCGTCCACTGGACCAACATAATAAATAAATTTATTGTCAAAATCTACACCATCTGGCAAGCCTTCGCCATTATCAAGCATTTGCTTAAGGCGCTTATGTGCCGCATCTCGTCCGGTAATAATTGTACCTGTTAGCAATAAGGTATCGCCAATATTCCACTGAACCATTTGTTTGCGGGTTAAACTGTTTAAATCAATTTTTTTATATTGAGAATAATCCATCTCTAATTGAGGGTAGCTATCCATATCCACTTCTGGCAATTGAGTCACACCCGAGCCATCAAGTGAAAAGTGTAAATGGCGCGTTGCTGCACAATTAGGAATCATCGCCACTGCTTGAGAGGCGGCATGAGTTGGATAATCTTTAATTTTGACATCTAACACCGTTGTCAAACCACCCAAGCCTTGTGCACCAATACCTAAATGATTAATTTTATCAAATAACTCCAGACGTAGTTTTTCAAGGTTACTGGGGTTTGGTTTTTGTGCAATATCTTGAATATCAATAGGCTCCATCAAACTTTCTTTTGCCATTAACATAACCTTTTCAACCGTACCACCAACACCAATGCCAATCATACCTGGCGGACACCAGCCAGCACCCATGGTTGGTATGGTTTTTAACACCCAGTCAACAATATTATCATCTGGCGCAAGTAGGCTAAATTTTGCCTTATTTTCAGAACCACAGCCTTTAGCTGCTACAATAAAATTAAGCTGATTACCTTTAACAACTTTCATGTGAATAACTGCTGGTGTATTATCTTTAGTGTTAACCCTAGTAAATAATGGATCTTTTACAACTGAGGCTCTAAGAGGATTATCTGCATAGGTAAATGCTTGACGAACACCCTCATTAATCATACTTTCTAATGATAAATCAGCTGCCCAAGTAACCGCCATACCCACTTCAACAAATACATTAACAATACCGGTATCTTGACACATTGGGCGCTTACCCAAGGCTGCCATTTTTGAGTTAATAAGAACTTGTGTGATGGCATTTTTTGCAGCCTTATGGGTTTCTTTTTCATAAGCATTAGTCATTGCTTGAATAAAATCAGGGCTGTGATAATAAGAGATATATTGCAAAGCATTAAAAATGCTTTCTATGACATGTTTTTGTTGAATTTTCATATTTACAAGGCGTTGATTATTGCTTAATTTTTACTAATTATTTATAGTATTATATCTCTTTGTTTTACGAATACTTAACTGGGAATCTTTATGTTTGATTTTTTAAAAGGTCAAAGTCTTTCTATTGACTTAGGTACGGCTAATACACTGATTTATATGGGTGGTGCTGTAGTACTTAATGAGCCATCAGTGGTTGCTATTCATAATGACAGAGGGTCGTTAGAATCAACCGTCATTGCTGTGGGTCAAGATGCTAAAAATATGTTGGGTAGAACACCTGGCTCCATTGAAGCCATCAGACCGATGAAAGATGGTGTGATTGCTGATTTTAAAATCACTGAGAAAATGCTACAGCACTTTATTCGTAAGGTTTTGCGTTCTGGATTTTTTTCACCCAGCCCTAAAGTGCTTATTTGCGTGCCTTGCGGTGCAACTCAAGTTGAGCGTCGCGCTATTAAAGAAAGTGCTGTTGGTGCGGGTGCACGTGATGTTTATTTAATTGAGGAACCAATGGCGGCTGCACTAGGTGCAGGTATGGCGATTGAAGAAGCTTCGGGTGCTATGGTTATTGATGTTGGCGGTGGCACAACTGAAGTTGCAATTATGTCACTAAATGGCATTGTATATTCTGACTCACTGCGCGTAGGTGGTGATGTGTTTGATGACACGATTGTTAAATTCGTGCGCCGTGAACACAGCATTATTATTGGTTACTCTACTGCTGAACAAATCAAAGAAGAGGTTGGTTCTGCCTTTAAATCAAATGCTATTAAAGAAATGCAATTTAGGGGTCGTGATGTTACCAAAGGCATTCCAGTGAGTTTTAATATAACCAATACTGAAATTCGACAAGCCTTACAAGAACCACTTAAAATGATTCTTGGTGCTATTAGAACTGCGCTAGAGAAAACACCGCCAGAGTTAAGCTCTGACATTGCTGAAAATGGCTTAGTTCTCACAGGTGGTGGTGCACTTTTGGACGGTCTTGATAAGCTTATTGCTCAAGAAACCAATCTACCGATACGCATTGCTGACGATCCTCTCACTTGTGTTGCTCGTGGTGGTGGTGTTGCGCTTAGTATGATATCTGAACATAATGTGGGGTTCTTAGCTGCTGAGTAGTTAAATATTGATTAACGATTTATAGGGTTACCAACATGAAGTTTCTTAAACTTTTTATCCCTGTCATTATCGCTATACTACTTATACTCTTTGATTATAAATTCTCATATCTTAACCATCTAAGACAACCAATTGCAACTTTAATATCACCCATCTATATGATGGTGAACCTACCTTCACAGGTTTATATTTGGATTGATGAGCAAGGTACCAGCAAAAGTCAATTAATCAGGAATAATAATAATTTACATCGCGAACTATTAAAACTCAAAGCTAAATTACAAACCTACAACGCTTTAACGCTTGAGAATAAGAAACTCCAAGCGCTTTTAGGTTCAAGTTATGCCATCAAGCAACAAAACTTTACCTTGGCAAGAATAAGCGCACTCAGCCAATCTAGACTGAAAAAACAAATTATTATTAACAAAGGTAGTAGTAGCGGTATCAAGGTTGGGCAGGTTGCCTTAAGCGCTAAAGGCATTATTGGACAAGTATCGCGAACAACACCACTATATTCAACCATATTAATGGCCAGTGACCCTACGCAATACGTACCTGTTAAAAATGAACGTAGTGGTATTCGTGGTATTAGCAGGGGTGTTGCTGAGAATAATCATCTATTAGATGTTGAATTTATCGAGCCTAATTTGGACGTTAAAGTGGGTGATGTATTTCTAAGTAGTGCTATCGGTTCAAAATTTCCTAATGGATATCCATTAGGAACAGTAATTCGCGTAGAAGAACACCAAAACGAGCCCTTCTTGCATATCCAATTAGAACCTGCTCAAACACTAGAGCAACTAGAATTTGTCATTATTGCGACCGATTAACCATGAACGCACAGCACCCTTACATATTTTTAACTAAAATTACTTTTTTTGCATTAATTTTAAGTGTAATACCTCTGAATGACGTGTTATTAGATGCATCTGCATTTTGGTTGTTACTTTTTTATACCTATTGGTTGGTATATTTTCCAACCAAAGCCAAATTTTTTATTGCGCTCATTCTTGGCTTACTTGTTGACGTTCTACATGGTGATATTTTAGGACAAAATGCCTTAGCGCTCATATTGAGTAGTCTATTTATTAATAATGTCAAACAATCATTTTTTGTATCCAACCTAAGTACTCAACAAATCTATGTGTTTATATCTAGCGGTATTTATCTGGCATTTTTCTTACTAACTTTTGTATTAACACAAGGTTTTGTTATCAACTATTACTTATTTTTAGCGCCGTTTACTGGCGCATTGGTTTGGCCAATTGTTCGGTTTTTATTATCAAAATGCAAAGTATAAATAATACTCAATTTGAAAACAAGACACTCTTCTCTAGGCTGAAGTTGGCACTTATTTTTATGTTTTTACTAACCACTTTGTTAGTGATTAAAATTTACAATTTACAAATAGTAAATCATGAATATTACTTAGAAGAAGCTTTGGGTAACCAAATGCGCACTCTACCCATAACACCTAGTAGAGGAAGAATATTTGATCGCCATGATAATGTTTTAGCTACTAACAAGTTGGCATTTCGATTGACCTTAACACAAGAAAAAACTAAAAATATTGCTAAAACACTACAACAACTCAAACAATCTGGCTTTATCAACGATAATAACATCAAAAGCTTTAATAAAAATGCAGGGCGTTATCAAAAATTTCATAGCATCCCAATCAAATATAATCTTAATGAGGCTCAGGTTGCAAAATTCTTAATTAGTAATGCTTTTATTGGTGTAGATATAGAGCCTTATTTTCATCGGATTTATCCCAATCAAGATTCTGGCGTTCATGTCGTTGGTTATGTTTCTAGAATGACTAAGAAAGACAAACTTTTTTACGATAAGAAAAACTATTTAGGAGCTTTGTTTGTAGGTAAAACTGGCATTGAAAAACAATACGAAACACGATTGCATGGCACTAATGGTTTGCAACAAATTGAGCGAAATGTAAGTGGCAGAGTTATTGACACCCAAGTTATTAAACCTGCTATTGCTGGTGAGAATTTATATTTAAGCATTGACCTAGATATGCAAAAAAAAGCAGAAACATTACTTCAAGGTAAACGTGGTTCAATTGTAGTTATAGATGTCAGAAATGGGGAAATATTAACGTTAGTTAGTACGCCCATCTATAATCCAAACTGGTTTGTTAATGGCATATCACATGCTAACTATAATCAGTTACAAACTTCAACAAATGCTCCTCAGCTTAACCGCGCCGTTCAAGGGCTATACCCACCAGGGTCTACAATTAAACCCATGGTGGCCCTAGCAGGTTTGGAAGAAAATGTTATTACTAATAAAAGTAGCACCTTTTGCTCAGGTTATTACAAATTACCCAACGTTAAACGAAAATTTAACGACTGGAAGAAAACAGGACATGGACACGTAAATGTCAAAGACTCAATCGCACAATCGTGTGATGTGTTTTTCTATGATTTAGCAGATAAACTGGGTATTGATAAATTACACAATAATTTAAACTTATTTAATTTTGGCCGAAAAACAGGCATTGATATTCCCGGAGAAAGTGCTGGTATTCTACCCTCTAAAACTTGGAAAAAAATTAATAAAAATGAGCCTTGGTATCGCGGAGAGACTTTAATTACAGGCATTGGTCAAGGATTTATAGCTGTTACTCCTTTGCAGCTTGCAGTTGCCACAGCAGCGATTGCCAACAAGGGATCTTTATTTCAGCCAACCTTACTTAAGAATACGCAGGTACCTGGCAATATAATCATTGAATCTAAGAAAGGTCGCCATATACAGATTCCAATTAAAAATATTCAAAACTGGGAAAATGTGATTGACGGCATGAAACAAGCCGTCTACGGTCCTAAAGGCACCGCTAGAAGGCTCAATAAGGGTTTAACTTATACTTTAGCTGGGAAAACTGGAACTGCACAAGTATTCGGTCTTGACGCTGAAGAGCAATATATTGCAGAAAAACTTGATGAAAAATTACGAGATCATGCTTTATTTACTGGCTTTGCCCCTGTTGAAGATCCAGAAATAGCCATCGCTATTATTGTTGAAAATACAGGCAGTGGTAGCTCAAAAGCAGCACCAATTGCACGTCAAGTGCTTGATGTATATTTTGACAAGCAACTAAACAATACTTCTCCTTAACAAATCTCGCTCAATTGGAAATATTAGGATTGAAATAAAGCTTTTCGTGGCGATATTTTCCTAACGAGTCATAGTTTCATTATAACGATTAACTTCAAAATCCTCTTGATTAAAATATTTAACTGTTTCATAGTTAATCAAACTGTCCGCTACATTCGTTATTGGCCTCAGGTTGCGTGTCATTCATCTGATAACGATACTTCATCCGACAAGTTGTGATAGCCAGTGTGAATTCGACATAAAAAACCACGGTCAATAATGAAATACCAGCAAAGAAAATATCATAATTCAGACACAAAATACTAATCACTAAACATATCTCAAAAACGAAGGAATAATGTTAAAAAAATTGACAACAGGGTAGAGAGACACTTTGAGTGCCACGATCAATATCACGAGTAATTCCACCAATGCGGCGATCTAAATGAAAAGATAAATCCAGTTGTATGCAAGTGCTTAAACACACCAAGTGCAATCGCATAATATAACATGATAACGGAACCCGCGCGCAAAAATCGCATCACGAAGCTCATTAAATAACAAACTAGCAAGTCTAAGTGCACCATAGGCAAAGAGCAGTTCTAATGGCAAAATCAGTAATAGGTTAGTTTGCTCTAAAGCATCAACAATTTCTTTTAAAACAACAGGCACTGCAACATTGGCAATGTTTTGCGAAAATTAAAAATATTGTTGCCAAAACAACGCACATATGCATTCTTAATAAATAAGGCAAAAGTTTCTTTAAAACCTTAAAACTTCTAGTTTTAAAATCATAGGTTTAGGTTTGTTTATCAGTACCACGCATCATTTAATTGGGTGTTCAAATAAAGCCTCTATTATTCTTATTTCACTATTAGGATATTTAATATACAAAGGTGGACGCATGGTGAATAGTTTATTCACAACTAAATATTTGGTTAATTTGCTCAAAATCAAACCCACGTGATTGTAAAAAACGCTGTTGTTTGATTTTTTCTTTATAATTTTTAGGCAATTGCTCGCCATATTTTTTTAGTCTAACGCTTTTAGCAAGTTCAAAAAAATCAATGGTTGATAAATCAAAATCTTCAATACCTCTTTGTTTCAATTGTTGGCTGATTAATACACTACCCTTACCTTGATTAGTACGCATAAGTACAAACGCTTCAGCAAAACGTTCATCGCTTTGATAATTATTTTGTGCTAGTTGCACTAATGCTGGCTCTATTTCTTCAATAGCATAGCCTTTAGCACTTAGTTTTTGCGTCAACTCTAAAGCAGAATGCTCACGCTGGACCAATAAACTTAAGACCTGGTGATAAGCCTGATTAATTGACGTCTTGATTGCTAACGTCCTTTTCAATATCTGCTTCTTTAGTTAGTAATTTTTCACGAATTTGTATCTCGATTTTTTGACTGAGCTTAGGGTTTGATTTTAAATATTCACGGGCGTTGTCTTTACCTTGGCCAATTCGCTCTCCTTCAACACTATACCAAGCACCTGCTTTTTCAACAAACCCGTGTTTCACACCTAAATCAATTATTTCACTTTCAAGTGAAATGCCCTCGTTGTAAAGGATTTGAAATTCTGCTTGTTTGAAGGGTGGTGCAACTTTATTTTTTAATACTTTAACGCGTGTTTCATTGCCTAAAGTCTCATCACCTTTTTTAATCGCACCAATACGGCGAATATCTAAGCGTACTGAGGCGTAAAATTTCAACGCGTTGCCACCAGTTGTGGTTTCAGGATTGCCAAACATAACACCAATTTTCATACGTAATTGGTTGATAAAAATCACCATGGTATTGGTTCGCTTAATGTTTGAGGTAAGTTTTCTAAGTGCTTGAGACATAAGTCGGGCTTGAAGTCCCATATGTGAAGCGCCCATTTCACCCTCTATTTCTGCCTTGGGTGCGAGTGCTGCAACAGAGTCAATCACCACAATATCCACGCCACCTGAGCGCACTAACATATCCGTAATCTCTAATGCCTGCTCACCTGTATCAGGTTGTGAAATTAACAAATCATCCGTATTAACATCCAAACGTTTAGCGTATCTAGGATCAAGCGCATGTTCAGCATCAATAAAGGCCGCTGTACCACCTAGTTTTTGTACCTCAGCAATCACGTGCAATGTCAGCGTTGTTTTGCCTGATGACTCAGGACCATAAATTTCGATCACTCTCCCCCTAGGCAAACCACCAATACCTAGGGCAATGTCTAAGCTTAAACTGCCTGTAGAAACTGCCTCAATATTGCTTTGGGCTTGGTCATCGCCCAAAAACATAACTGAACCCTTGCCAAATTGTTTATCAATTTGTGCAAGGGCTGCTTTTAAGGCTTGTTCTTTCTGTTCATTCATGTTGTTTCTCCTAGGTAAAATATTGTTAATTCTTATGCAAAATATTCTCACAATTATATCTGAAATATGCCGGCAACTTTTTCAATAAATGACACTCAAAACATGGCAATCGCGCTCAAACTTGCCAGTCAAGGGATATACGGTGTAAAGTCTAATCCTATGGTCGGTTGTGTGATTGTAAAACATGCAAAAATTATTGCCAAAGGCTACCACCAAACCTTTGGCAAAGCACACGGAGAAATTAACGCCTTACAACAAATTAACCATCAAGCTCAGGGCGCCACGTTTTACGTCACTCTAGAACCTTGTTCGCACCAAGGCAAAACTCCGTCTTGCGCACAAGCCATTATTGACTCAGGCGCTAAAAAAGTTGTTATTGCTATGCTCGACCCTAATCCACTGGTCAATGGTAAAGGTGTTGTTATGCTTGAAAATACAGATATTGAGGTTAAGATTGGTTTGTTAGAAAATGATGCATTAATTCTTAATCAAGGATTCGTCAAACGCATGAAAACCAATCAGCCCTTTGTACGCTGCAAAATAGCCATGAGTCTTGATGGTAAAACCTCAATGAGCTCAGGTGAAAGCAAATGGATTACCTCAAAAATCGCAAGATTGGACGTGCAAAAACTACGTGCTAATCACCAAGCAATTATGACCGGCTCAGGCACAATTATTAATGATAACCCTTTAATGACGGTACGTCTTGATGATGTCAGTTCAACGCCACTACGTGTTGTGGTTGATAGTAAAAACCAAATAACAGATACCTCGCTTAATATATTTAACACCGATGCACCAACACTAGTCCTAAACCCAACTAACACTAAAACGCTTGACTCTGGTAAATTGAGCCTTAATGATGTCTTAATCCAATTAGGCAATCAAGATATTAACAATGTTCTACTTGAGGCGGGGCCTAAGCTGATTAGTGCTATGATTAAAAGTAACTTAATTGATGAGTTTGTTATTTATATGGCGCCTATATTGATGGGTGGTGATGCCAATTCAATGCTTAATCTAATTATTAAAGATATGGCTCATAAAATTAAACTGAATATTATCGATATTAGAATAGTGGGTGATGACATCAAAATAACTGCCACTTTAAAATGAACAGCTTGACTAATAAAAATATCATCCTTGGCGTTACTGGTTCTATTTCGGCTTATAAAGCACCTGATATTGTACGCCGATTAAAAGATTTGGGCGCTCAGGTAAAAGTAATTCTTACTGAAGGGGGTGCTAAATTTATTACTGAATTATCCTTACAATCAATCTCAAAAAATAAAGTTCATTACAATTTGTGGGATGAGGATGCTGAACTTAGCATGGGACATATTGAACTTGCCAAATGGACAGATGCCATTTTAATCGCGCCTGCTAGTGCCAATACCATCGCCAATATCGCTCTAGGAAAAGCTAATGACTTATTAAGTAGTGTCATTTTAGCAAGTAATGCAGCACTACTTATTGCACCTGCTATGAACCTAAAAATGTATCAATCTCATGCACTTCAAGACAACTTATTAACGCTCATTAGTCGTCATGTAATCATCATTAAGCCAGAATCTGGCGAACAAGCTTGTGGTGATATTGGTATAGGCAGGCTCGCAAAGCCATTAAGCATTGCAAGACAAGTGGCTAAGCAGTTCACTAGTACAAAACTCACTGGTAAAAAGGTGTTGATTACTTTAGGTGCTACTATTGAAGCCATTGACCCAGTTAGGTTTATTTCTAATCACAGTAGCGGAAAAATGGGCATGGCATTGATTAATACTTGTATTGAAATGGGCGCATCAGTGACTTGTATTTACGGCAATATCACCACAACTCTGAATGCAAAATCTAACAATATACCCATCATTAGTGCACAACAGATGTATACCAAAGTTATGAATAACATTGTTGGTCAAGATATTTTTATTGCTTGTGCGGCTGTGAGTGATTTTTCTGTTAAAAATGCAAAAAATCAAAAAATCAAAAAAGATGGAAAAAACCTAATACTTGAGCTCACTCCAAACAAAGATATATTGGCAGATGTCTGCAAATTAGGAGAAAAACCTATTTGTATGGGTTTTGCTGCAGAAACGCAAAATACGTTAAAAAAAGCTCAAAAAAAGCTCAAAAATAAAGGCTGTGATGTCATTATTCTTAATGACGTTTCAAATACTGATTTTGGCTTCAATGTGGATGAAAATAAGGTGGTTTTTTTAAGTCAAAATTTAAACAAAAAAATAGCTAAAAATAGCAAACAAAAAGTGGCAAAAAAAATCCTTGCAATCTTTATTAAAGAATACTTATAAATATCAAAAAAATGCTGTTAAATCAACGCCCAATAGACTTACTCACAAGAATGTGGATAAACATGTTAATATCTCATTGAAAAATACTCAGATACGTTGATATATTGCACCTTTTTATGGTTTTTTATAAGAATTAATAAGTTATAATTTTTAATTAAAGATCAATAAGTTATAATTTTTAATTAAAGATCAATAACTGAAAAAATATCTATCAATTGATTTGAAAATACTTTAGAGGAAAACTTGGCTGGTTTCACGTGTTAACCAAGGGTTTCACGATATATTTAGTAATGATAAATCAATAATAACATACTTTACAAAAACCC
Organism: Candidatus Ruthia sp. Cpac_8_S14; assembly: GCA_021730205.1. Classification (GTDB taxonomy): domain Bacteria; phylum Pseudomonadota; class Gammaproteobacteria; order PS1; family Pseudothioglobaceae; genus Ruthia. Next base: position 887,858 of record CP072533.1, read on the forward strand.
TTGATTAGTGTTAACTATTTATGCTAGTTTATAGCCTAAGCTTCTTGCTTGGTATCTTAGTATTTTCACTTAAAAATACTTTAATAATATCAAACTTTGATGGAGCTATTCTTCTGGATCTAACATGAATGATGCAGTCGTTATTCCCTACTTGCGCTCAAAACAAATTCAATATTTGAATAAAATTATTATTTCTCATGGTGATAATAACCATATTAATGACTTAAGTTCTGTTCTAAAAGCATTTAACGTATTAGAAATATACACTTCAGTGCCCAATAAAATTAAAACAACCACAATCTTGTACAAAAAAAAGACAGTGTTGGATTTGGGAGGATGTATTATTTGAAATATTCAATCCTGATGATAATTTCAAAGGCAATAATGCCTCATGTGTTTTGAAAATATCAACCCATTCGCACTCAAATACTACTCAGTGACGATATTGAGAAGAAGGCTGAAAGATATTTAATTTCTAACCAAAAGAACAAACTTTCTAGCAATATACTCCATCAAGTAATGAATTCTTAGAAATGCTTTCACCCAAATGGGTTATCATTCCTAGTGGTTATAAAAATAGATTTAATCATCCTGTTAAGGTCGTTTTAGACAGATATAAAAACCATAACATTAATATTTTAAACACCAATTGTGCTGAATAAATTGAGATTTTTCTAAATAAAGATATTACAATTAATCAATACAGGCAAGATTATGCGCACTACTATCGGTGTCAATACAACTAATGATAATGAATCTTGCTAACTTGATCTTGAGCCAAGATATTCACAGCATCAATTAACTGCTGATTAGGCGCCACCAAATAGGCTTTGTTTAGCAACATACTGCCTCTTAAATTATTAGCAATATAAGAGATTTTAACTGGGCAATTACCCTTGTGCTCAAGTAGAACTTTGACAAGTCTATCAAAAATTGACTGGTGTTTGGTGTTTAATAATACTTCGAAACCCTTGGTATAGTTCATTTTCACTTGTTCAATTTTATCAACCACCACTTGCCACTGATTTCTAAAATCTTTATTAATTTTACCTGAAATCACCACCACTTCATCAACAATAAGTTGGTCACTCACTGAACCTAGAGTTTTGGTAAATACCACGGCATTTAATAGCTTGATACCATCTTCAACCGTAACTAGGGCAATTTGCCCACCACTCTTAGTGGCGCGATAACGCAGCTCTGAAATTAATGCCAATACGCGCACCTCTTTATTATTTCTAAAGACAACTTTAGAAGGCAGTGTTGCGCCAATATACTTTAAATCAGCCTTGTATTCATCAGTAGGATGGTCATCAAAATAATAGCCCAGTACGCTTTTTTCTAGTTGCAATCTTTCTTTAAACGAAAAATTTGGCGCTGAAAGATAATGCACCTCATATTCACTATGTTGTTTAGTATTGGAAAACAACCCACTTTGACCACTAAAATGGTCATTTTGCTTCTGTTCTGCTTGTCTAATAGCTGTAGGGTAGGTTTTGATTAAACTTGCCCTATCTACGCCTAACACATCAAAAGCACCACTATAAATCAATGCCTCAATGGCGCGCTTGTTCAAATAACGCTTTTCAATTCTAGAGCAGAACTCAAATAAACCTTTGTAAGCGCCATTGGTATTACACTCAAATACGAGCGCATCAACCAACGCCCTACCCACGCCTTTAATTGCACCAAGACCATATACAACTGTTTTTGCATCATTAATGCTAAATTCATAATTAGATTCACATACGTTTGGCCCATTAACCATCAAGCCCATTTGGCGCGCCTCACTAATGGTAAATGAGATTCTCTCTGTATCATCCATCATGCTAGATAAAACTGCCGCCATAAAAGGGGCAGGATAGTGAGACTTAAGCCAAGCAGTATGATAAGACACATAGGCGTATGCCACCGAGTGAGATTTATTAAAACCATAGCCTGAAAATTTATCAATCAAATCGAAAATTTCATTAGCTTTTTTCTCGTCAATGCCTTTTTCAGCAGCACCTTTAACAAACACACTACGCTGACGACTCATCTCGCTGGCTTTTTTCTTACCCATTGCACGCCTAAGTAAATCTGCGCCACCTAAAGAGTAGCCTGCCATTACTTGTGCTGATTTCATTACTTGTTCTTGGTACAAAAACACACCATTAGTTGGTTTAAGGATCTGCTCTAGCATCGGATGTGGGTATTTAACCTGCGCACCATGTTTTACATTAATATAATCATCTATCATGCCTGCATCTAATGGGCCTGGGCGATACAGTGCTAACATGGCAACAATATCTTCAAAATTATCCGCTTGCAGTTTCTTTAGATAACTACGCATACCTTCGGACTCTAATTGGAAAATACCTATTGTGTCACAACGTTGAAGCAATTCATAAACTTTTTTGTCATCCAATGGCAAAGCATCTAAATCAATCGGCTCACCTGACAAACCTTTAGCACTAACCAGTTTAACAGCCTTGTGAATAACCGTTAAATTAGACAACCCTAAAAAGTCAAATTTAACCAAACCAACCGCTTCAACATCATCTTTATCAAACTGAGAAACTACGCCATCATTCTCACCACAACCTTTATATACTGGACAAAAATCACTAATCTTGCTTGGTGCAATCACCACACCACCTGCATGTGTACCAACGTTTCGCACTAAGCCTTCTAACTGCTTAGAAAGATCAATTAATGCGGTCACGCTTTCTTCCGAATCATAACGAGTTCGCAATTCCTCCGAGCCTCCTTCTTCAGGCTCACTCAAGGCTTTTTCAAGTGTCATTTTCAAATCATTAGGAATCATCTTTGATATTTTGTCACTAAACCCATAAGGATGACCTAGAACACGCCCCGCATCACGCACCACACCTTTAGCCGCCATCGTACCGTAAGTAATAATTTGTGAAACCTTTTCATGGCCGTACTTTTTGGACACATAATCAATCACTTCATCTCGACGATCAGTGCAAAAATCAATATCAAAATCTGGCATTGAAACCCGCTCTGGATTTAAGAAACGCTCAAATAACAATTCATGCTTAATCGGATCAACATTAGTAATTCCCAAAACATAAGCCACTAAAGAACCAGCACCAGAACCACGACCAGGACCTACTGGAATGTCATTTTCTTTTGACCATCTAATAAAATCTGCCACAATTAAGAAATAACCTGGAAATCCCATTTGAATAATAACATCAAGCTCAAATTTTAAGCGTTGGTGATAAACCTGCGCATCAGCTTTTAAATTTTGTAAGCGTTGAACCAAACCACGCTCCGACTCTTCACAAAAAAACTGCTCTATGGTTAAGCCTTCTGGCACAGGAAAATCTGGCAAATAATTCTTTTTGAATAGCTCAAAATGCACATTGCAACGTTTGGCAATTTCTAATGTATTTTCTAAAATTTCTGGCAAATCAGCAAACAGTTCATGCATTTGCTCAGATGATTTTAAAAATTGCTGGTTAGAAAAATGTCGCTCACGCCGTGCATCATCTAAGAGACCGCCCTGAGAAATACAAATTCTGGCTTCATGTGCATCAAAATCACTTTCATTTAAGAACTGCACATCGTTTGTTGCCACAACAGCAATACCAAGCTCAAGCGCCAGCTCAACACAAAGATGTAAGTGTTTTTCATCAAACTCCCTTGAAGTTCTCTGTACACCTAAATAATAACGTTCAACAAAAACAGTCTGCCAAAATTCAGCTTTTTGCTTAGCCTCAATCATTTGATTCAATATTAAGTGTTTAGCTACATCGCTATAAATAGGTGTTGCAATCATAATCAAACCTTGGTTATAATCAATTAGTTGCTGCTGCGTTACACTAACACACTCAAACGATCGTCCTTGAGTGTAAGACAAAGAAATCAATTCAGAAAGATTAAGGTAGCCTTGGCGGTCTTGACACAATAATAAAACCGAATAAAACTCACCCTCTTTATCTTTGACATTAATTCTAGCACCAAATATTGGCTTGATATTGGCAGCAGTGGCCTTTTGATAAAATTTAACGGCAGAAAAAAGGTTGGACTCGTCTGTTAGTGCAATTGAATCCATGCCAATTTCTTGTGCTTTTTCAATCAATTCTGGGATACGTACCAAAGAGTTCTCAACTGAGAATTCACTTTGACAATGTAGGTGCACAAAACCAGAATTAGCCATTAAGAGTAATTAAAATAAATTTGATGAAAAACTCATCCATTTTACAAGTTTAAAGAACTTTTTTTATTTTAAAAGTACTGAAAGTTTTTAAAATAAATGTCAGACAAAATAATTATTGAGAACTTCTTACTGTTGATTAAAAAAAATTAATACAGGCTTTTTTTACAACAAACAATAGACAAAAAAAATACCCCAGTTGGGATATTTTTTTCTAACTCACTAGGTTTATACTTAAAACCTAGGTCCGGCTGTTTTTGCTAATGCAGTTTGTGCTGTTGCATTAATTGTTTGCTTATGAGCTTTATTCGCCAAAGTAATTGCTGCAGCGTTTTTACCTGCTTTATGCAATTTTCTAGCTTTTTTGATCATTTTCCCAGTATCACGCCATGCCATATTTACAGCAAGATTGGCTTTATAACCAGTCTGTGCTGCTTTAATAGCAGACTTAAATGAATCAGAAGAGCCATTATTCCAGTTATGCGAACCATCCAAGGAATCAGCCTGAACTGTTAAAACAAATAATGTCAAAGTTGTTAATAATACTTTTTTCATTAGTGTCTCCTATTTCCTGTATCTATCAGCAGTGATTTCAAGGCCATTACTCATTGCTTGATGAAAGAATTCCATATTACGAAACGCTTCTGTCTGAGCTTTTAATGGCTTGGCACGCATGTTTTTCAAACAACCAGCATAACGACGGTGTAGTGTACCCATACCAGCCCATTTCGCACGATACATAGGTAGGTGAGTAGTATGACCTAACGCAGGTGATAAAATATCAGCGCGCACTTTTTTGCCTGCGTTATACACATGACAATCTGCACAAGACATGTTGAACTGACCACGCTTAGCATAAAAGAAAATCTTACCCTTCTCATAAGCCGCCTTAGCGCCAACAGACTCAACTTTTACGTTAATTTTTTGTCCAGCTGCTTGATCTGAAATCCAAGCACTAATACGAGCAATTTTGCCTTTCTTAAAGCCTAGTTTTTTACCAGTTTGTTGTTGGTAACACTTCTTAATCGCGCTTTCAAGTGTGACCACTTGCTGAGTTGCTTCATCAAAGTATGGGTGTTTAACACGAGCTGCCGCTGGATTTTTAAGTGAGTTACACTTATTAAGGCCAAACTTTAAATACTCCTTGCCGCCCTTCTCTACCGCTTCCTCATAAGGAGGAATACCGTCTAAAATTTCTTCGAATTGTTCTCTTGAACCTTGATCAACCGCATATACACCATTGGTATAGTCTGCAAATTCAACACTCGGAAAAATTGTTTTAAAGTGCTTAATAAAAGCTTTTTGGTCAGATGCAACATCAGCTAATGCCATACCAACCAACAAGCCCAAACTGGCCGCTGTGGTTATTAGTTTTTTCATTAATCTCTCCTCAGTAATTATAAACAGTTACTTAGACTTTGTAGTCGCAGAACCTGTTTTACCTTTATTGTCTTTGTACTTAAGTTCAATTATGTCACCCTTCTTACCAGGAACGTTAAACTTAAAATAAGGGTTTTCAGAAATTGAACTACCGATATCAGCGTCTAGAACTTTGTTGCCATTATGTAATATAACCATATTTTCAATATAGTTAGCTGGTACGATTTTACCTTTTTTCTTACGTAAGCCTGTCTCCATAGGGTGCTTAATTAAACACTTAATACCAATAACACCTTTTCTAGCCTTGGGCTTTAATTTAATACTTGCCATTTTTATATTCTCCTTTTAATACCATTAGTTAATTAACCTAACCGCCACAACCGCCAATCGTTACTTTGACTTCTTGAGTTTTAGAAGTTGTTGTACCACCTGCTGTCACTAACGCTATCACTGGAGAAGTTTTACCCATCTTAACACGAGTAGAAACATAACCCTGAGCGCCAGATAAATTAAATGAAGCTACTAAAGGGGTAGAATTACTCTTAATATAGAAAGAAATGTTTGTTACGCCTTTAATCTTAGAAGCATCCACTGTCATCGGCACTACTGCACCATTCTCAGCAATCTTAGGTGCTTTGAATTTGAATGAACCTTGACCAGCACTTGCAACCGAAACACTTGCTGCATCTGATTTAATCTTAAAACTTACAGAATTAGCAAAAGCCATACTTGGTGTTAGTAAGCCTGCACCTACTGCTGTGGCAACTGCAGAACCTGCCATCGCACTTTTTAGAAATAACCTTTTTTTCATCCTGCTCTCCTTATTTTGAATAAATGAAATCTGTAATTTGATCAATTTGCTTCTCGCTCAACACTTGCTGCTTACCAAATGGAGGCATAATTGAATCTGGATTTTTAATAGTCGCATCCCAAATTTGCTTTCTTAAATCAGCTTTATTTGGAAATCTTGCTTTCATTGCAAGTAGTGGCGGTCCAACTGTTCCTGGTAAACTTCCACCTGGAATCATGTGGCATGATAGACAATTGCCCAACTTACGACCGAAGGTTATCTCTTCACCCGTCATCTCTTTAGCACCTGCTTGTGTTGGTATCATAAATAATATTGCCAATGTCACGACTACTGAGATAGAAGAAATGGTTTTCTTCATGTTTCTCCCCTCTTTATATAAAAAAATAAACCCCTTAACAAGGCATTAAGCCTTGACGAAAAGAATGATATAGTACTTAAAAATACTTTGCAACTCTTTTATTAAAGCGTTATATTATAATATTCTAGATTTCTAAAAGAAATGTCGCGCAATATCCATGTTTTATGGCCTTATTTAAAGGTAACTTTTCATACCAACTACAAGCAATGCCATTTATAAAAATCAATATTACTTGTTTGAGTCTAGAACGCATGTATTTACAGAGAAAAACTAAGTTATTCTTTAAAAAAAAGTAAAAAAATTAACCAAACAAGAAGAAATTATTTAGTTAATTTTTTCCACTTAAACTTGCTGTGCAGCCTTGATAAGTGCTTGAGCTTTATGCATAGTTTCATCCCACTCTGATTGTGCTATAGAGTCATAAACAATGCCCGCTCCAGCTTGAACATAAAGCATTTGATCTTTAATCACAGCAGTGCGAATAGCAATTGCCATGTCCATACATCCATGCCAAGATAAATAGCCAATTGCACCTGAATAAATATTGCGTTTTAAAGGCTCAATCTCATTGATAATTTCTATGGCTCGTACTTTGGGCGCGCCACTGAGTGTACCTGCTGGAAAAGTTGCTTTTAAAACATCAATTACACTCACATCGTCTTTAAGCTCACATTCAACGTTTGACACAATGTGCATCACATGCGAATAGCGCTCAACAAACATTTTATCAGTCAACTTAACTGTGCCAGTTTTTGCAATACGGCCTAAATCATTACGACCCAAATCAATCAACATTAAATGTTCTGCAATTTCCTTCTCATCATTTAATAAGCCTTGCTCCAATGCTAAGTCTTGAGCATGGTCTTTACTGCGCGCACGAGTACCTGCCATAGGTCTAACAGTTGCACGCCTATTACTATCCACACGAGTGAGAATTTCTGGTGAAGAGCCAATAATCATAATATCATCTAAATTAAGATAATACATATAAGGCGATGGATTGAGGCGTCTAAGTTGTCGATATAACTCAATTGGTGGTGCTTTAAATATTGCATTAAGTCTTTGTGAAGGCACCACTTGCATGACATCACCAGCCTTGATATATTGCTGAATAGTATCAACTGCAGCTTTATAGTTCTGCTCGCCAAAGCTAGAGATAAAATCTGCATTGCTAAGATGATCAGATTGATAGTCTTTTTTAATTAAAGGCTGGTTAATCTGACGCTCGATTTCACTTAACCTTAATTGCGCATCTTCAAAACTTTGCTTGCTAGGATTAATGTGTGTCATTAAGAAAGCCTTATTGGCTAAATTATCAAATACCACCAAATCATTAGACACCATCAACATAATATCTGCAATGTTAAGCTCGTCTTTCTTCTTAGCATGTTTTAATTTTAGCTCGATATAGTGAATAATTTCATAACCAAAATAGCCCACCAAACCACCATTAAACTCTGGCAAATTTTCAATTTTTGGTACCTTATATTGCTGTTGATATCGCTCAATCCATAACAGTGGGTCTTCTACAGTGAATGACTCAGATTGCTGTGAATTCTTCTCAATACAAACCTCATAACCAAACACCTTAATAACGGTTTGTGCACTCAAGCCAATCATTGAATAACGACCCCATTTTTCTCCACCTTGTACGGATTCAAAAAGATAAGAATAAGGCGTATCTGCCAGTTTTAAATATAAACCTAATGCAGTATCAGTATCTAAAATCACCTCTTTAAAAACGGGAATATGATTATAGCCTTGTTCAACAAATTGATTGAAACTAGATTGATTCATATAAACAGTATTTATGTAGAAATTCCAAGTATTTTAAACCTTGTAATAAAAAAACCGCATCAATTTTGATTAATGCGGTTTTTTTTATTTTTAAGCAAAAGTTAATATCATCCCTTTTGTGCTTGCTCCTTTGCTTCGTTTAATTGATCAGCCAATGCCTGCTGTGCATCAACTGTTTGCGTAATACTTGCAACATATTGAGCACGACGTTTTTGATGATGTTTAAAACCTATACCTGCTGGAATCAATCGACCCACAATCACGTTTTCTTTCAAACCTTGGAGTGTGTCCACACGTCCTGTTGTTGAAGCTTCTGTTAACACACGAGTTGTTTCTTGGAACGAAGCAGCAGAAATAAATGACTCAGTTGCCAAGGATGCTTTGGTGATACCCATTAGCAATCTTTGATAGATGATTAAATTTTTGCCTTGTGCTTCTAATTGCTTATTGGTTTCAATCACTCGACCATATTCAGCAGTTTCACCATTAACAAATGATGAATCGCTTGCGTCAAGAACCTCAACTTTGCGTAGCATTTGTTTAACAATCACTTCAATATGTTTATCAGAAATATTAACACCTTGTAAGCGATAAACATTTTGAACTTCTCTAACAACATAGTTAGCCAACGCCTCAACACCCAATAGACGTAAGATATCATGCGGGTTAGATGGACCATCTGAAATGACATCGCCTTTTTCAATCGTTTCACCATCAAATACGTTAATTTGACGCCATTTGTGAATCATCATTTCGATGGCTTCACCTTCTGCACTGGTAATAATTAAACGGTCTTTAGTTTTGGTAGAGTTACCAAAACTAATAACGCCAGTTGCTTCTGCAAGAATTGAATGATCTTTAGCCTTACGCGCTTCAAATAAATCAGCAACACGTGGTAGACCGCCCGTAATATCGCTTGTTTTAGACAAATCTTTAGGAATTTTAGCTAATACTTCACCTGCTGCAATCACTTGATTGTCGTCTAAATTAATTTTAACAGTTGATGGTAGGTAATGTGTTGATAGTACAACTTCGGAATCACTCTCCTCAACCATTTTAATTAGCGGCTTTAGTCCTTTTGCCGCTGTTGATCTCTCGGCTTCATCAATCATCTCAAAGAAAGTTAAACCTGTCAATGGATCGGTATTTTTATTAACGGTCAAACCCTCAACAAAATCTACAAAAATCACACGACCTGCTTGTTCAGAAATAATAGGGTGTGTATGTGGATCCCAATCAGCAATCTTATCTTTTGCTTTAACCGCACCACCTTCTTGCACATGTACAATTGCACCATAAGGAATTCTATAACGTTCAACCTCTTGACCTTTGTTATTACGAATAGTCACCTCAGAAGAACGAGAAATGACCACTAAATCATTATTTTCATTGGTAATCGATTTTAAATTTTCAAAGTGTGTAACACCATCCGTATTAACATTGATACTGCTGACTGCAGTAGAAGCAGATGCAGCGCCACCAATATGGAAAGTACGCATGGTTAACTGCGTACCTGGCTCACCAATGGATTGTGCTGCAATAACACCAATTGCCTCACCAACATCAATTTTATGACTACGTGCCATATCATTACCATAGCATGATGAGCACACGCCATAACGTGTATCGCAAGTGATAGCTGAGCGTACTTTCATCGACTCAATGCCTAATTCATTAATCTTATCTGAATCATCCAAGGAGACTAAATGACCTTTTTCTAAAAATACATTCGTTGAACCTGGCATTAATACGGCTTTTGCTGTCACTCGACCTAATGTTGCTGTGCCCAAGGTTTGTACAATATTACCACCGTCAATCACTGCTTTCATAATCAAGCCATTATCGGTACCACAATCATCTTCAGTAATAACCAAATCTTGTCCAACATCCACCAAACGCCTGGTTAAATAACCAGAGTTTGCTGTTTTCAGTGCTGTATCAGCCAAACCTTTACGTGCACCATGTGTAGAAATAAAATACTGCATGTTGTTCAAGCCTTCACGGAAATTTGACGTAATTGGGGTTTCAATAATTGACCCATCTGGCTTCGCCATCAATCCGCGCATGCCTGATAACTGACGCATTTGTGCAGGAGAGCCCCTTGCACCTGAATCAGCCATCATATAAACCGAGTTAAATGAGGCAAGTTTTTGAGTCTTGCCATCAGCGTCAATAAAATCTTCAAAACCAATCTCATCCATCATTGCTTTTGCCACTTTTTCAGAAGTACGCGACCAAATATCAATCACCTTGTTGTAGCGCTCACCATCAGTCACAATACCTTTAGAAAATTGCTCCTGAATATCTTTAACTTGAACCTCTGCTTGTTCAATCATCATGGCTTTAGAATCTGGAATAATCATATCATTTGAGCAAAATGAAATACCTGATTTAGTTGAATATTGGAAACCCATATACATCATTTGATCAGCAAACATAACCGTTTGCTTTAATTCTTGCGTGCGGTAGCAAACATGAATTAAACTAGAAACTACTTTTTTACTAATGGCTTCATTGATTAAATCAAATGACAGGCCATTCGGCAAAATTCTTGAAAAAATCGCACGACCCACCGTGGTATCAACGATACGTTTAGTGCTAGGCTCAAATTTACCATCAATCTTTTGATAATCCTGAATACGTAATTTAACCTTTGCATGCAAGGTAACATTGCCAGACTCATAAGCGTTAAGTACTTCGGTTGCATTTGCAAAAATTAGCCCCTCACCTTTTTGATTAATCATCTCACGAGTCATATAATAAAGACCCAAAATAACATCTTGCGATGGCGCAATAATAGGCTCACCACTAGCAAGGTGTAAGACATTATTAGACGCCAACATTAAGGTTCTTGCCTCTAATTGCGCCTCCTCAGATAAAGGCACGTGTACTGCCATTTGGTCGCCATCAAAGTCAGCATTGAATGCACCACAGACAAGTGGATGTAACTGAATGGCCTTGCCTTCAATTAGTAGCGGCTCAAACGCTTGGATGCCTAAACGGTGCAATGTTGGTGCACGGTTTAGCAACACTGGATGTTGATGCACGACTTTTTCTAAAATATCCCACACTTCTGGTGATTCGCTTTCAACCATTTTCTTAGCAGCTTTAATGGTTGAAGCCAAGCCTTTGGCTTGCAATCTATTATAGATAAATGGCTTAAATAGTTCTAATGCCATTTTCTTAGGCAAACCACACTGGTGTAACTTAAGATATGGTCCACAAACAATCACTGAACGACCTGAATAGTCAACTCGCTTACCTAATAAATTTTGGCGGAAACGTCCTTGCTTGCCTTTAATCATATCTGATATAGACTTCAAAGGACGACGATTATTACCCATCACAGCACGACCACGACGACCGTTATCAATGAGCGAGTCTACTGCTTCCTGTAGCATACGCTTTTCATTGCGAACGATGATTTCAGGCGCATCAAGTTCTAATAAACGTGCTAAACGATTATTACGATTAATTACGCGACGATATAAGTCGTTAAGATCCGAAGTCGCAAAACGACCGCCATCTAATGGCACTAAAGGACGTAAATCGGGCGGAAGAATTGGCAATACTTTTAACACCATCCATTCAGGCTTATTGCCAGATTGGATTAATGAATTAACCAATTTAAGGCGTTTATTGTATTTTTTAAGTTTAGTTTGACTTTTTGTATTTAAACTATTTTCGCGTAAATTAGCCGCTTCAACCTCAAGTTTCATGTCGGATAAGACATCTTGAATAGCCTCTGCACCCATTTTTGCTTCAAACTCGTCACCACCATATTCATCTAGTGCATCAAAGTACATCTCTTCAGTTAATAACTGCTTATGCATAAGTGGTGTTGAACCTGGATCAGTCACTAAGAATGCTTCAAAATAAAGCACACGTTCAATATCCTTGAGTGTCATATCCATCAACAATCCTAGACGTGAAGGCAAAGATTTTAAATACCAAATATGCGCAACTGGTGCTGATAATTCGATATGACCCATGCGTTCACGGCGAACTTTTGAATACGTTACCTCAACCCCACATTTTTCACACACAACGTTGCGAAACTTCATGCGCTTATACTTACCGCATAAACACTCAAAATCTTTCATGGGGCCAAATATTTTGGCACAAAACAAGCCTTCTCTTTCAGGCTTAAAGGTACGATAATTAATAGTTTCAGGTTTTTTAACCTCGCCATATGACCATGAACGAATCTTCTCAGGAGAGGCCAGCCCAACTCTAATTGCGTCAAAGTCTTGCTCTTTTTGCTCTAACTTATGAATTTTTAATAAATCTCTCATTGAATTCTCCTAATTAGTGTTGTTCTAACTCAACATCAATACCTAACGAACGAATCTCTTTCACCAAAACATTAAATGATTCTGGCATGACCGACTCTATTAAATTCTTACCATCAACAATACTCTTATACATTTTTGCTCGTCCTGCGACATCATCAGATTTTACGGTTAACATTTCGCGCAATGTATGTGCTGCGCCATAAGCTTCTAATGCCCACACCTCCATCTCACCAAATCTTTGACCACCAAACTGAGCCTTGCCACTAAGTGGTTGTTGTGTCACTAGTGAGTAAGGGCCAGTAGAACGCGCATGCATCTTGTCATCAACCAAATGGTTCAGTTTTAACATGTGCATATAGCCGACGGTCACGTGGCGATCAAATGGCTCGCCTGTACGACCATCGTACAATTGTTCTTGTCCAGACTCTGGCAAATCAGCCAACCTAAGTAGTGATTTAATGTCTTCTTCTTTAATGCCATCAAATACTGGTGTTGCCATTGGCACACCTTCACGAAGATTATTTGCCAGTTCAATAATTTCTTCATCACTAAATGACGCTAAGTCTTCTTGCTTGCCGTGGGCATTATAAATCTTGTCTAAGAAGTCTCTAATTTGTTTAACCATCTCGGTGCGTTTTTCATCTAATATGGCAGCAATTTTATGTCCCAAACCTTTAGCAGCATAACCCAAGTGAACTTCTAATACTTGACCCACATTCATGCGTGATGGCACACCCAATGGATTAAGCATAAAATCTATGGTAGAGCCATCTGCAAGATAAGGCATGTCTTCAACTGGAGATACACGTGAAATTACGCCTTTGTTGCCATGACGTCCAGCCATTTTATCACCCACTTGAAGTGTTTTACGAGTTGCTACGTAAACTTTAACCATCTTCATAACCCCTGGTGGTAATTCTGCGCCTTCGTTAATTTTGGCTTTTTCTTCTTCAAAAAATTTCTCAAACTCAACTTGCTTGGCTTTGGCTTGTTTAACCAATACTGCTACTGCTTTATTAACAGTCGCATCTTCAACTTTAAGCTTAACAATGTCTTTATTATCAAGTTTTTTCATCAACTTGGCGCTTAACTTTTCACCTGCTTTAATATCACCGGCAGCCTTACTTAGCACATTATCAGAAAGTTTCAAACGAACGCGACGAAAGATATCACCATTAATAATGCCAGATTCATCGTCGATGTCTTTTTTAATTCTTTCTAAACGTTCTGTATCAATACTTAATGCTCTAGCATCTTTTTCAACGCGATCACGTGTAAATACTTGAACATCAATAACAACACCTGATTTAGAGGCGCCAACACGTAATGATGAATCTTTAACATTGTTGGCTTTTTCGCCAAAAATAGCTCTGAGTAATTTCTCTTCAGGAGAAAGCACTGTTTCGCTCTTAGGGGTTACCTTACCTACTAAGATATCACCACCTTTAACACGAGCACCTACATAAACAATACCCACTTCATCTAACTTAGACAGTGCTGACTCACTAACATTTGGAATATCTGCGGTAATCTCTTCAGGACCTAATTTAGTATCACGTGAATAAGCAGTTAGTTCTTCAATATGAATGGTTGTATAACGATCTTCTTGCACAATCTTCTCTGAAATTAAAATTGAGTCTTCAAAGTTATAACCATTCCAAGGCATAAAGGCAATCTTCATATTTTGACCCAGTGCTAACTCACCCATATCAGTTGATGGGCCATCTGCCAAAACATCACCAGCAACAATTTTGTCACCGGTTTTAACTAATGGCTTTTGGTTAATACAAGTATTCTGGTTGGAGCGTGAATACTTAGTCAAATTGTAAATATCAACACCCAACTCATTTGCTTTAGTTTGTTTAGAATCTACGCGAATAACAATACGTGATGCATCTACCGCCTCAACCACGCCACTATGTTTAGCAGTCACGCAAACACGAGAATCCGTTGCTACAACACGTTCAATACCTGTACCAACCAATGGTTTTTCAGCTTTTAACACAGGAACGGCTTGGCGTTGCATGTTTGAGCCCATCAGCGCACGATTCGCATCGTCATGCTCTAAGAAAGGAATGAGTGATGCTGCTACCGATGCAATTTGCTTAGAATCAATATCGATTAACGTCACTTCTGATGAATTTACTAAAACAAACTCATTCTTATGACGACAAGAAATAAGATCATCCATTAACTTGCCTTTATCATTCACTATTGCGTTTGCTTGTGCAATTGTATGCGTGATTTCATCAATAGCTGAGACATAAATCACATCTTTAGTCACTTTGCCATTTTTAACCACTTGATAAGGAGTTTCTAAGAATCCATAGCTGTTTGTCTTGGCATAAACAGCCAATGTATTAATCAAGCCAATATTAGGACCTTCTGGTGTTTCAATTGGACACAAACGACCATAGTGCGAAGGATGCACATCACGCACTTCAAAACCAGCACGCTCACGAGTTAATCCACCAGGACCTAGCGCAGAAATACGACGCTTATGAGTCACACCTGACAAAGGATTTACTTGATCCATAAATTGAGACAACTGAGAAGAACCAAAAAATTCTCTAACTGCTGCAGATATAGGCTTAGAATTGATTAAATCTTGTGGCGTTAATTCGTCTGTTTCAGCTAAATTCAAACCTTCTCTGACTGCTTTTTCAACCCTAACAAGGCCAATCCTAAACTGATTTTCAATCATCTCACCAATTGCTCTTACACGTCTATTGGCTAATGTATCAACATCATCAACAGAATCATTACCGTCTTTAATATTAATGAGTAACTTAATAACACTAATAATGTCATCATTGGTTAATACATGTTCACCTGTTTCAGACCCAATGCCCAAACGACGATTAAGCTTCATACGGCCGACTTTTGATAAATCATAGCGGTCATTTTTAAAAAATAAATTGTTAAATAGTAAATTAACCGCATCTTCAGTGGCAGGTTCACCCGGACGCATTACATGATAGATGGACATACGAGCTTCAATCTCGGTTTGCGTTTCATCTAAACGCAATGTATCTGAAATATAAGCACCTGTCTCAGAGACATTAATATAAAGGATTTCTATTTTTTTAACCTTATTGGTGTTTAGTAACTCTAATACTTCTTCAGAAATAACAGTATTAGCTGATATTAAAATTTCACCCGTGTCTTTATCAATAATATCAACAGAAATTACCTTATCAAGCAAATACTCTAATGGTGCATTGATTGATTTAATACCTGCTTTCTCCAATAACTTGACATGCTTAGCAGTAATTCTACGACCTTTTTCAACTACCACGTCTTGATTAGCAACAATATCAAATTCTGCAATTGTGCGTTGCAGGCGCATCGGTGCCATGTTCAAATCACATGATTTAGCTTTTAATTTAACAATAGTCTTTTCAAAAAAGGTTTCAAGAATACCTTCACTATTTAGACCCATGGCACGTAACAATGTGGTGACTGGTAATTTTCTACGTCTGTCAATTCGAACGTATAAATGTTCGTGATGGTCATATTCAAAATCCAACCATGAACCACGGTAAGGAATAATGCGTGACGAAAATAGAATTTTACCTGAAGAGTGTGTTTTGCCCTTATCATGCTCAAAAATAACGCCAGGAGATCTGTGTAGTTGAGAGACAACAACACGCTCAGTACCATTAATAACAAAGGTACCCGTTTCAGTCATAAGTGGCAATTGTCCTAAATAAACATCTTCTTCAATAATTTGCTTAACTTTGCGCTTTTTCTTTAAAGTTGAAGCATTTTTATCAAATAAAACCAAATTTAATTTAACGCGTAATGTGGATGCAAACGTTATGCCACGTAACTTACACTCTTCAACATTAAATTTAGGCTCTTGTAATTCATAATCAACGTACTCAATTTGAGCATAACTATTAACCGCAGTAATCGGAAACACTGATTGAAAAACAGCATGTAAGCCAATATCTTTCTTGATTTTGCTACCCGCTTGGATAAAACTGTTAAATGAGTCAATTTGGATTGCTAGTAAATCTGGTTCGGTCAAAATTGATTCTCTAGAACCAAAGTTATTTCTAATTCGCTTTCTTTCGGTGAATGAATAAGCCATGAATACCTCGTATTGAGTTGATCGTGTTATATAAAAATTTCTTCTTAATCAACAAACTTCAATTGATATTTTTAAAAAAACATCTCATTTAGTTTGTACTTTAATTTAGTGTACAAATAAAGCACCAAAATCCCCTTGTCGGGGATTCTAGGTTTTTACGTTTAACTAATTATTTTAGTTCTACGCTAGCACCGGCTTCTTCAAGCTGTTTTTGAATCTCTTCAGCTTCTGTTTTAGACGCACCCTCTTTGATTGCTGCTGGCGCAGACTCAACCATGTCTTTAGCTTCCTTAAGACCCAATCCAGTGATACTACGAACTGCCTTAATGACAGCAACTTTTTTCTCACCAAATGAGGTTAGCATAACGTCAAACTCATCTTTCTCAGCTACTACGTCTACTGCGTCTACTGCTACAACTGGTGCCGCAACTGGTACAGCAGCACTTACACCAAACTTCTCTTCCATTGCTGATACTAACCCAACAACATTCATTACCGACATATCGGCAATTGCATTTAAAATATCTTCATTGGTTAATTTAGCCATGATATTTACTCCTTTTATTTATTTATGGTTGTTTTTGATCGCGAACTGCTGCCACTACTCGAGTCGCCTTGGTTGGCACCTCAATTAAGGTTCTAACTAGTTTCTCAACTGGTGCTAACATTAACGCCATTGTGATACCAATTGCTTGATCTTTAGTTGGTAAGTCTGCAATGCGTTGAAGTTGATTTGATTCTACAAATTCACCTGAAACGCCCAAACCTTTAACAACTAAATCTTCATTCTCTTTGATAAAATTCTTGAATACTCGTGCTACTGCACCTGGATCTTCTTGTGAAAAACCCAAAATAACAGGTCCACTAAGAACCAGCAATACACATTCGCATTCTGTCTTTATCAATGCTCTTTTTGCTAGTGAGTTCTTTACAACACGTAAAGTCACATCAG
The DNA here is from genome assembly GCA_021730205.1 of Candidatus Ruthia sp. Cpac_8_S14. Lineage (GTDB taxonomy): Bacteria > Pseudomonadota > Gammaproteobacteria > PS1 > Pseudothioglobaceae > Ruthia. Next base: position 905,712 of record CP072533.1, read on the forward strand.
CACCAAGCGCACTTGAACGTAAATTAGTCATTTGCTCAACTGTCAATCCACGATACTCAGCAACGCCAACAGAAACTGACACTTTTGCGAGTGAGTTTACTTGTTCAACAACTGCCTTTTTTGCCATCAGATTTAGAGCCATTTACCTCTCCTGAACAATTTAAAAAAAGAAAGCCATCTTTCGATAACTTTCGCCACAAAGTATTTACATACCCTCTACATAGGCAGATCAAATCAATCAATTAAACAAACATACCAAAAAAATACGTTTGCACCTATGGTCTTTGAGGTCATGCAAGATAAATTTTGCGACCCAAAGAATTCTCTTAAAGGCCTTTGCATCATCATGCAAAGGCCTCTTTTCCAATAAAACTTAAATATCTACACTTGTTAAATCAACGCTAAGTCCTGGCCCCATGGTTGAAGAAATACTTAATTTTTTAAAATAAATACCCTTGGCTGAACTAGGTTTTTCTTTTTTAAGTGCTTCTATTAAAGCGTTAATATTTTGCGTTAGCGCGCTTGCATCAAATGATACTCTGCCAACACAGCCATGAACAATGCTAGCTTTGTCAGCGCGATAACGCACTTGACCTGCTTTAGCATTATTAACAGCAGTTACAACATCTAGCGTTACTGTACCGACTTTAGGGTTAGGCATCAAACCACGAGGACCTAACACTTGACCTAGACGACCCACAATACCCATGGCGTCTGGAGATGCAATCACCACATCATAGTTTAAATCACCGTCTTGCATAGATTTCATTAAATCTTCCATGCCAACAACGTCTGCACCAGCATCTTGTGCTTTAGCCACATTGTCACCCTGAGTAAATACAGCAACACGAACTGTTTTACCCGTACCATTTGGTAATACCACTGCACCACGAACATTTTGATCAGATTTCTTAGCATCAATACCTAAATTGATACTCACATCGATAGACTCATCAAATTTTGCTGTTGCACATTCTTTTAATAAATTTAAAGCGTCATTAATTGAATAAGGCTTATTAGACCCAACCTTGGCTGAAATGTTTTTTTGTTTTTTTGTTAATTTAGCCACTTACTCCATCCTCCACCGTGATACCCATTGACCTAGCCGTGCCAGCAATAATATTAACTGCTGCATCCATGTCATTGGTATTCAAATCTTTCATCTTCATACTAGCTACTTTTTCTAACTGGACACGAGTGATATTACCCACTTTATCTAGATGAGGAACGCCACTACCTCTTTTAATACCCGTTATTTTTAGGATTAATAGAGCTGCTGGTGGTGTTTTAGTTACAAAGGTAAAACTACGATCACTATAAACAGTGATCACAACGGGTACTTTCATGCCTTTGTCAATATCTTGAGTTTTTGCGTTAAATGCTTTACAAAATTCCATAATATTAACACCATGCTGACCCAATGCAGGACCTACAGGTGGTGATGGATTTGCTTCTTGTGCAGCCACTTGAAGTTTAATATAGGATTCAATTTTTTTAGCCATTTTTCTTCCTTGAGGCTTTGCCTCATTTTGGGTATTTATACCCGTTACTAGGTACAAACGCCGATTAAGCTCCCCTGTTAAATCACAACTTTAAAAGTTGTTTGTCGTTTAAGTCTTCTCTACTTGTGAGAATTCCAATTCTACCGAAGTAGAACGACCAAAAATTAGCACTTCTACTCTCAATAAATTCTTTTCATAATCAACTGCTTGAACCAAGCCATTAAATTCATTAAACGGCCCATCAATAACTAAAATTTCTTCGCCTGGTTGATAAGCCACTTTAGGCTTAGGCTTGTCAGCACCTTCTTGCACACGTGCAAGAATTTTATCAACTTCACGTTGCGTAATTGGAGAAGGTTTACCTGATGAGCCGCCAATAAAACCAATCACATTATTAGTGTTTTTAACTAGCAACCAGCTGGGTTCAGTAAGTTCCATATTCACCAGCATATAACCTGGAAAAAACTTACGTTCTGCCGTTTTTTTCTGCCCATCTTTTAATTCAACAACTTGCTCAGTTGGCACCAAAATCTCACCTACCAAGTTTTCAAGTCCTTCTCTAATAACAGACCCTTCAATTGCAATCTTAACTTTCGCTTCAAAACCACTTCTTGCATGAAGCACGTACCATCTTTTAGACATCTTAGCCCTCTTAATTTGTTAACAACTGCACCATCAACGAGAGCAATGCATCAACTATCCACAAGAAAATAGCCACAATCATAACAGTAACCATAATCATACCTGTGGTTTTAATAGTTTCATCGCGCGTGGGCCACACAACCTTGCGTAATTCAATTTTTATCTCAATTAAAAATAAACTAAAACGCACTCCTTGGGATGATTTAAAGAACACAAAACCTGCTAACACAAGAGTAGACAATAAAACCAATACTTTGTATAGCGTTATATTTAATCCTAATGGGTCTAAATAAAACAACACAAGAGATGCGATCACAATTAGAACTGATACAACCATTCCTAGTGATGACTCTTTTACTTGTCTTTCTACTGCCTTAGTCACATTACACCCCTTAACATGGCAGGCAAGGAGGGACTCGAACCCCCAACCAATGGTTTTGGAGACCATCACTCTACCAATTGAGCCACTTGCCTATAAACCTTAAAGGCTTAGATATTTGTCCAAGCCAACTCTATTTTTTAAACCTGTTTAAATTTTAACTTTTTTTGATTAACCCGTCACCTTAGAAACCACACCCGCACCCACCGTACGACCACCCTCTCTAATAGCAAATCTTAAACCATCTTCCATAGCGACTGGTGACAATAATTCTACTTGCATTTTCACGTTGTCACCTGGCATCACCATCTCTACACCATCAGGTAGCTGACAAGCACCTGTCACATCTGTTGTTCTAAAATAGAACTGTGGACGATAGTTGCTAAAGAATGGGGTATGACGACCACCCTCATCTTTGTTTAAAATATAAACTTCAGCTTCAAACTTTGAATGTGGCTTGATTGAACCTGGCTTAGCCAATACTTGACCACGCTCAACTTCTTCACGCTTGGTACCACGAAGTAACACACCAACGTTGTCACCTGCCTCGCCTGAATCAAGTAACTTTCTAAATATTTCAACACCTGTACAAGTGGTGGTTTGAGTGTCTTTAATGCCAACGATCTCTAACTCGTCACCGACATTAACAATGCCTGCTTCAATACGACCTGTTACCACAGTACCACGACCTGAAATTGAGAATACATCCTCAATTGGCATGATGAAGGATTTATCTGTGTCACGCTTAGGGGTTGGAATGTAGGTGTCTAGTGCTTCTACTAATTTAATAATGGAAGGCACGCCAATATCTGAGGTGTCGCCTTCTAAAGCTTTCAGTGCTGAACCGAAGATAACCGGGGTGTCATCACCTGAGAAATCGTATTCGTCTAATAGCTCACGGATTTCCATTTCAACCAATTCAACTAATTCTTCATCATCAACCATATCGGCTTTGTTCATGTAAACAACGATGTAAGGTACGCCTACTTGCTTAGATAATAGAATGTGCTCACGGGTTTGAGCCATTGGACCGTCTGTGGCGGCAATGACAATAATAGCGCCGTCCATTTGAGCAGCACCTGTAATCATGTTTTTAACGTAATCAGCGTGTCCTGGACAGTCAACGTGTGCGTAGTGACGAACTTCAGACTCATACTCTACATGAGCTGTTGAGATGGTAATACCGCGTTCTCTTTCTTCAGGAGCATTATCAATATCTGCATAATCTTTGAATTCGCCACCGCGCGCTTCCGCCATAACTTTAGTGATGGCGGCTGTGAGTGTGGTTTTGCCGTGGTCAACGTGACCGATTGTGCCGACGTTGACGTGTGGTTTGGTTCTTTCGAATTTTTCTTTTGACATTTTATTCCCCTACGTTTAAACAATTAAATTTAAAAAAAAATTTGGAGCTCACCAGCGGATTTGAACCGCCGACCTCTTCCTTACCAAGGAAGTGCTCTACCAACTGAGCTAGGTGAGCACAGCTCCTCCATTTTGGAGCGGGTAACGAGAATCGAACTCGTCTCATTGACTTGGAAGGCCAAGGTAATACCAATATACGATACCCGCAAACCTATTATGTTATCATGGTGGAGGGGGAAGGATTTGAACCTTCGAAGGCAGAGCCGACAGATTTACAGTCTGTTCCCTTTGACCACTCGGGAACCCCTCCAAAAAAACAATCAGGTATTATCCCATAGCTATCTTTAGAGCGCAAGCGCTAATTTAACGTCTTCAACTTGTTTTTTTTAAAAGTTTGCATTCTTGTTAATTACAAACGTGAAACACCACTTGAAATAGCGGCATCAAATACCGCTTTTGGCACTATATCTATCAACCTTGGGTCAAAAGGTTTGGGGATGATATAATCCTTACCAAACACCATGAACTTTGCAGCATAAGCTTTTAAAACACTGTCTGGTACTTCAAATTTTGCCAAGTCCTTAAGCGCATGAACTGCTGCTATTTTCATTTTTGAATTGATTTTACTGGCTTTTGCATCTAACGCACCTCTGAAAATAAAAGGAAAACCTAATACATTGTTAACTTGATTCGGATAATCACTTCGACCTGTTGCCATGATTAAATCATCACGTACTGAATTGACATCTTTGGGTGAAATTTCAGGGTCTGGATTTGACAAAGCGAACACAATAGGCCTATCTGCCATGGATTGAATCATCTGTTTTGATACCAAGTTAGCAGCAGCAACACCAATAAATACGTCTGCACCTTGCATGGCATCTGCCAAGGTTTTTTTATCCGTTTTTGCACTATATTGTGCTTTAATTTGACTAACATTTTCCATGTCTTGAGAAATAACACCTTCTCTATCAACCAATAAAATATTATCCTTTGACAAGCCTAATTCACACAATAAGTTTAAAGTAGCAACACCTGCCGAGCCAGCACCTAAACAAACCAACTTGGCAGTTTCAATATGTTTGCTTTGGATTTCAAGCGAATTTAACAACCCTGCTGCGATAATAATGGCTGTTCCGTGCTGATCATCGTGAAAAACAGGAATATCAAGCATCTCAATTAAACGTTTTTCAATTTCAAAACAACGAGGCGCTGAAATGTCCTCAAGGTTAATGCCGCCAAACGTTGGCGCAATATTTTTAACCGTTTGTACAAATTCATCAACATCTTGAGTATCAATCTCAATGTCAAAGACATCAATATCTGCAAAATGTTTAAACAATACTGCCTTGCCTTCCATCACAGGTTTAGATGCTAGCGGCCCCACATTTCCAAGCCCTAAGACTGCCGAACCATCAGAAATAACAGCAACCAAATTACGTTTAATAGTGAAGTCATAAACTTTGTTTGCATCTTGTGCAATCTCACGAACAGGTGCGGCAACTCCGGGTGTATATGTTAAACTAAGATCTTCACGCGTTACTAGTGGCTTGTGTGATGAAACAATAATTTTTCCTGGGCGTTCGCCTTGGTGATATTCTAGTGCTGATTGATGAAATTTTGAGCTCATTAGTAGTTTTTATGTAAAGTTAAAAGGTAATATTGTTATTATCCAAGAATCTTGTTCATCCTTCTTATAATATTTTTGTAATGATACGTCTTTAGGAGAAGTACGCGTAAAATATCTCTGATTTAAACAACTGCCAAAGCCTTCAGATTTCATTTTTAAAATGAGTTTTTTTACCCTGTTTTTGGATTCAATTTTATCTTGGAGTAATAATATTAAATGGGTTGTTTTTGCTGCCACAAACAGTGTTGTACTTGCATTTAGGCAACCGTCACACAAGCACCAGCCAAATACAAGCTGCAGAATTAAATGTCTCATTAGAAGCGTGCTTTTCCACCAAGGTATTATTTGCTTCTGGTGCACAACCTGTATGCATGGATACATAACCACCTGATTGGATAATTCGATCAAATGAAAATCAATCTACCGTTAAATCTTTAATCACTGGAAAAACTATTAGCATACCAAGGCTCAATCCACAATTCGCTTTGATTTTTATACTCACGCATATATAATTAGCACGTCGTTGTGGTTAATTTCTCACCATGAGGATAGCCCATTAATAACCAGCGAATAAGCGCCACAAATACCTTCACAACAATCATAATCAAACACAATGCAGTCTCCGCCTTGTGTGGTTAACCGTTCATTTAGCTGATCTAACATTTCTAAAATGACGTATCACTATCAACATTGTCAATCTCATAAATCACAAATCCGCCTTGAGTATTTACGTTCTTTTGTCGCCAAATATGCAATGTAAAGATCATTTGTAGTTCCTAACTGGGCCTTAATAAATTTAAAATGTAAGTGCTCCTCATGAAGTTTAGCCCCTTCTTGTTGATATTCCCACGCCGCAACAAAACTATAATTTTTATCATCACGCTTTGCTTCACCTTCTGAGGGTAAATGCTCCACTCGAGCATATGTACCACAAAATTCTTCTCTATTAAGTGCATCTTTACACATCAGATAAAATCAGCCACTCTGCCTGCACGCTCTAAAGTTTGATTTAAATCTTAATTATAATACCCGTGACCTTAATGGTTTTCCAAAACTTTAATTGCAATGTTTCAATTTCATTAATGGCTTGCTCTAATCTTACTCTTTCTCTAGACATGCCACAAGATTCCCACAGGATTTTCCCTAGTTTCTGGTGAAAATATTCAGGGAAATATTTCGCTTCAGGCACGTTCATTAATTGCTCAATTCTAACTTTAGCGGCATTTAAAGCTTGTTTCTAGCTAAATAATTAGCAATGGTTTATAGAAAAATAAAATAACTATCTGCCAAACCTTACATGAGTGCAGAAGCAAAGAACTTTTTTTTGGACATTAATGAAACATTTTAGTTATTTTTATACTCACTTACTATTTTTCTGATAATATCTTTCGGTCTTTAGCTGGGCTATTTTGATTTTTAAATAAGGCGCCTAAGTTATTTATGTATCTGTGCATTATTTGGGGAAAGTTTTGAAAACTTTAACATGTGTTTTTCTGCTGCCTCTAAATTCCCCATCATTAAATTTAATGCACCTACACATTGCTCAACAGAGCTAAATCATTTAAGTAGACAGTGCTTTTTCAGCAAAAATTAACATTCCTTTTATTTTGTTCCGTTGGTGTAGTAAAAGAATCTTTCAAAGAATATATCAATTAATGTTTTTGCAGCGTTGTTGAGCGTCTTAGGTTGGTTGTTGTTGGGTTTTATAAGGCGCTTTACGTCTTTGAACTTTTTTTTGGACATTTAGATATTTTACTTTTTCTAAATTTATACGAAATAAACAGTCTAAGTTTTTCTTTTAGAATGTTTCTGTCTTATCTTAAAACAAAGTTTTATAATTATTTAGTGGCTAAATAATCTAGTTGAAATGTAATCTCATCATATTTTTCAAGCGTTAATAATAATTCGCCTAATTGATAGCGAAAGGTTGGATGATTGGATAATAAATCAACAATTCTGTATAAAAAAATTGAGCTTTTCATCTGCTTTTCCTTCACTAAGTTGGTTTAAATAAAGTTGAGCAATGTTTAAAATAAGCTGCTCTATTTCTATTAAAGAATAGCTGTCTTGTACTTGGATTGATTGCCTCTAAAGCGTCTAATACTGCTAATTAAGCAATAAAATATTGACTAATTTTAAATCACCAAGACTAAGTACCTGATTAATTTTCTAAATTAAACCTGGTTTTTTTCGCTAGATTTTTGGCTAACAATAGGATTGATTATAGGTAGTTATTTAGGGTAACGCTTGAATGAGTAACGCTATTTTATTAAATTAAAATAACCACGTGCAAAGCAACCAACTAAAACACCCAAACAAAGTATCAAAATAAGGCGCAAAGCCATCTACTCAAAATCCTTAATTTCTGGGCACGAGCAGAATAAATTTCGATCGCCATACACATTATCGATCCGTTTAACAGGTGGAAAATATTTATTTTGTTTTAGTGAATTTACTGGGTATAACGCTTCTTCCCGTGAATAAGGGTATTGCCATTTTCCAGCCATTTCAATTGCTGTATGCGGGGCATTTTTAAGAAGATTGTTGTTCCTATCCCACTCGCCTCTAATTATTTTTTGAATCTCGGTATAAATACTAATCATTGCCTTAATAAAACGATTAATTTCACGCAGTGATTCACTTTCTGTGGGTTCAATCATGAGTGTGCCTGCCACTGGAAATGACATAGTTGGCGAATGAAAACCATAGTCCATCAAACGCTTGGCAATGTCTTCCTCAGAAATACCACTTTGTTCTTTTAAAGGACGAATATCAATAATACACTCATGTGCGACCATATTGTGCTCACCTTGATACAAAATCGGAAAATAATCTTTCAATTCGTTAGCAATATAGTTAGCACTCACAATTGCAACTTCGGTGGACTTTTGCATACCGTATTTACCTAGTAGCTTAATATATGACCAAGAAATTGGCAAGATTGAAGCGCTACCATACATAGCTGCGGATACAGCGTTAGAATTTTTAATTAGTGGATTTCCTGGTAAAAACTCTTTCAAGTGCGCTTTAACGCCAATCGGTCCCATGCCGGGACCACCGCCACCGTGCGGAATGGCAAATGTTTTATGCAAATTAATATGTGACACATCTGCACCAAATTCACCCATACGAGTAATACCGACCATGGCATTTAGATTTGCGCCGTCTAAATATACTTGAGCGCCGTGGGCGTGAATAATCTCGCATATTTGTTTAATTCCAACCTCAAACACGCCGTGGGTAGAAGGATAAGTCACCATAATAGCTGATAATTTATCTGCATATTTCTCAGCCTTTGTTGTTAAATCTTGAATATCAATATTACCAGATTCATCACATTTGACAATCACTACTTTCATGCCTGCCATGACTGCACTGGCAGGATTAGTACCGTGTGCTGATTGAGGGATTAGACAAATATTGCGCCCTTCCTCACCTCTAGATTGATGGTATGACTTAATTGCTAAAAGACCTGCAAACTCACCTTGAGAGCCTGCATTGGGTTGCAGAGAAGCTGCATCGTAGCCTGTAACTTCTACTAATACCCGCTCTAAATCTTGAAACAATTGTTGATAGCCTTTGGTTTGATTTTCTGGTGCATACGGATGCAGATTAGAAAAACCAGGCAGTGTAATTGGATACATTTGTGTCGCAGCATTAAGCTTCATAGTGCAAGAACCTAGTGCAATCATTGAATGATTAAGCGCGATGTCTTTATTTTCCAAACGCTTCAAGTAGCGTATCATTTCAGTCTCGCAATGGTAGTTGCTAAACACAGGGTGAGTCAAATAATCTGAAGTACGTAAATTATTTTTAGTAATATTCAAAAGCAAATTTTCTGATTGATAATAAGCAGTTTTATCTCTTGATAGGATTGACACAAGGCATGATAATTCATCAACTGTTGTAGTTTCATCAAGTGCAATGTTTAATTGGTTATCATTAATTAAACGTAAGTTAATATTGTTTGATTGTGCTGTATTAAACAAACTAACAGCATTAGTCGTATTAATAGTGATTGTGTCAAAAAATTGTTCTGTGACTAATTCAAAGCCCACGCCGGTCAAGCTTTTGGCAAGATTATTGGCTTTAGCATGCACACTTAACGCAATTTTTTTCAAGCCTTTAGCGCCATGATAAATGCCATAAGCGGCAGCAAGCACCGCTAATAAAACTTGGGCAGTACAAATATTACTGGTGGCTTTATCCCGACGAATGTGTTGCTCACGAGTTTGTAATGACATGCGTATTGCCGGATTACCTAAAACATCTTGAGACATGCCAATAAGCCGACCTGGTATCATGCGTTTAAATTCGTCACGCGCACTTAAAAATGCGGCATGTGGCCCACCAAAACCCATTGGCACACCAAAGCGTTGGGAGCTTCCCACTGCAATATCAGCCCCCATTTCTGCAGGGGTTTTAATCAATGTTAGTGCTAAAAGGTCACAAGTAACAATGCTTAACACATCATTATCTTTCGCCCTAGTAATATCAGCAGTTAAATCTCGAACTTCACCATTTGTGCCTGGATATTGCATCAAACAAGCAAAACAACCGCTAAAATCATCGTGTTGAATGTCTTTAATAACCAACTCAATGCCTAACGGTTTGGCACGAGTTTGCAAAATGGTGATGGTTTGTGGGTGGGTGTTAATATCAATCAAAAAACAATTGGATTTGTTTTTCCTATTAGCGCGTTTGGCCATCATCATCGCTTCAGCACAAGCAGTTGGCTCGTCTAATAATGACGCATTGGAAATATCCATGCCCGTTAAATCAATAATCATTTGCTGAAAATTAAGCAGCATTTCCAAACGACCTTGAGAAATCTCAGCCTGATAAGGTGTATAAGCTGTGTACCAACCCGGGTTTTCTAAAATATTGCGTTGAATGACGGCTGGCATCAACGTGCCATAATAACCTTGACCAATAAAATTAGTTGCCAAAATGTTCTTAGCAGCAAGGCTTGAAGCTAAAGTCAAAGTGTCTCGCTCAGTCATACCTTCATCAAGTGCCATCCGATTGCCAAATAAAATATTTTTAGGCACTGTTTTTGACACCACTTCATCAACAGATAAGCAACCAATACTGCTCAGCATAGCCTCAATATCATCTGCACTCGGGCCAAGATGTCTGGCTAAAAATTCGTTACTCATGATGGAAGATAATTACAAAATATAAGATGCAGATTTTAGACTTAAATGAAAAAAAATACCGCCTAAAAAGAATGGGGCTTTAAGCATTTGTCCTTCTTTATTAAATCATACTTTTCAGAAACTGGAAACAAGACTTTAACGTAATTTAAATAAGTATTCATGATCTCGAACTGTGTTATTTACCTTAATGTACATTGTATAGTCTAAAGTTATCAATCCAATTTCTACCAGTATTTCAAACTTATCTATAAATGGGTTTGCAGAATATACAACCTCAATATAATGAAAACTATCTGTTTTATTATCTTTATTATATCTTGCCTTAACTCAAAATGTTTCTTTGTGCTTTCTAAGCAAAGCTCCCTTTAAATTCTCTAATAACCAAGTTATATCATGCTCAACCAGGTTCTAGACCCAAAGAAAGTCCACCGCAACCTGCGAATAACTCAATATAATTCATTGATAAATTTATCTATTATAAAGATAATATAACAATAATTTTGGCGAGTATTTTTTTATTATGTTTGAGATAAATTTTACATAATATGCAAGGAGTTTAGCAAGTCTAAATGACTAAATATTTTTAGAATCCAATACAGAAGAAAGAGAATACAAAACTAAAAATTAGCCTGGTGGCCAAGTCAATGTTCGTCCACCTAGGCAATGAAGATGAATATGGTAAACCGTTTGCCCGCCTTGTTTATTACAATTCATCACCACGCGATAACCCTCATCAGAAAAGCCCAAATCTTGAGCAATATTGCTTGCTGTTAGTGTTAGTTTGCCCAATAACTTCGCATCATCAATATCATTTAAAGTTTTAGTATGTGCTTTTGGAATGATTAAAAAATGATGGGGCGCTTGTGGATTAATATCATGAAAAGCAAGAACATCTCCATCTTCATAGATTTTATTGACTGGAATGTCACCATTAACCATTCTACAAAATAAACAATCAGTCATAAATTACACCATAAAAAGTAAAGATAAATTCTATTTTATCCTCATTTAACAAATGCACAAACCACTTTTCTTACTAATCTATATTAATATAAATTAGTTGAATTAAATACTTTAAAACATGTATCTTCAAATAATTTTTTTTTGATAAACATAAAACATGTCAGAACAAAATAAGCTGACAAATAAAGAGGTTAAAAGCAATGCTTATATGTGTGCTTGTCGTTGCGGTATTAATGTTACAACTGAAAAATGGTGAAATTCGCTATATTGAAGGAACCTAAACCATCCTTTAAACAAAGGTGTGATAGGAACATCCACTTTCAATAGATGGACTCATGCACAACGCCATTACCAATGCTTGGCGTGGTGATCCATATTCTATTGATACATTGATGTTGTTTATGTCTAACTAGTATAGAACTCAAGCATGAATACGACTGAAACCAGAAAAATGTTGGTTGATAAAAATAAGAATGGCGAGTGCAAAATTTTATTTATTATCGTTTGTGATGCTCTTCAATCAGAAGCCGTTGACTTTGCTGGTTTAATCCGCCTACTTAGAACGCCACGACAATGGGTATGTTAGACCGACCTATTTCAGAATTTGACGGCCCAGTAGATTCTGTAGGTGTGCCAGTATTATTACCAGTAATGGTGATAGACGATTGCAAACCCTTCCAAGAAGTGCTGATAAAATTGACATCAAGGCTTAATAAATCCCCTGTTTTTGTTGATGAAAATGGCAATCGAAAATACAAAGATTACCCCGACTTTATCATCAATTACGAAACCGCCAAAGACCTAGACATCGGCTATCTGGCAGGTTGGCGTAGTGCTGCTATGTGGCGAACTTCTTGGTTTTCTAGAGAAGTCATTGCACTACCAAGTGCAATAGAAGTTATCCTTGTTTATGGACTCATCCACTATCTAAATATTGACACTGTGCTATTTGACATTAACGACAAAATTTCAATCACACTAAGTCTTATTATTGGTAGCGTACCTTACTATCGCTGATTTTATTTGTCTGCACAAGTATGATTTATGCTTGCATTAAATTTATTCAAGAATGGGCATCACCACTTACTGTGATTAACTACACTTTATTCGGCATGACGTCTGGATTTTCTATTGCTGCTGTATTTACCCATTATTAAGCTAAAAATCTAGTCAAATTATTCATAGGCTGGGCGATTATATTTACCCTACTTGCCGCTATTATGCGTCTTATCTCGTTCATTAGAAACGAAAAAATCAAACCTACAAAGTGTCATTGGAGTGCGTCATGATAAAATCAAACAAGTATCAATGGGTGTCATGGGTGACTCGTATAATACACACGAATATTTTCACGGTAAAAGTGCTATTTTCCCAAAAAGCGTCAAATGAATTTTTATACTGATGGTTTTTGTTGTGCCATTATCCCTACTAAGTAGTGCAATGATCAACGCCCACTATAAACTACTCTTCATTTGCGCAATCAGTCAATACATTGGTCTTATCGCCGAACGCTGGTTCTTTCTTGCACAAGCAAACCCATCCCGGCAAAATATCTATTATCAAACGGTTTAATTTCTATATTGACGCAAATACCACCAAGCAAAAACCTGCTTGGCATAATGCATCAAACGACAATTTGGTAGCGTTAATCCACCTTTAAGTGTGCGTGATATATACATACCTTTATTATTTGAATCAATAATGCACATCAATTCAATCTTAAAGGTATGACTAGCAGGCTTGTCATCCAGCACGTCCAATACATTTTTTGCAGCAGCGACAGCTTGTAAATCTGCCATATGTGCTTGCTTTGGCATCCACTCTGGCCCTGAAAAAGAACCTGAATCACCTGCTACAAACACTCTTTCAGCACCTTGAGCTTGGCAAAACTTATCTGCTTTAAGTAAGCCGCCTTCACTACGCTCAAGATTGGTGTTGTCAAACCACTGATTACCTGTCATTCCTGGCATAAATAAAATCAAATCTGCGGCAAACTCACCGCCTTCAGTAATGACCTTGTCAGCCTCAAAAGCCTTCATCTTATATCCAAGATGCGTCTTGACGTTGCGCTTTTTCATCTCACTTAATAAACCCTTAACCGCCTTTTCACCTAAGCGAGCGCCTGGCTTCTTTGCAGGGGTAAAAAAAATTAGATTAAACTTATCACGTCGCCCTTCTTGTCGCAATTGCGTATCCAAACCAAACAAAAATTCAAACATCGGACCGCCACGCATAGCACTTGGCTCCTTAGGGTTGCTCGCAAAACCAATGGCAATATTACCACTATCCATAGCCTGAATCCTATCACGTATCTGTTCAACAGCACTCAGTCCCTCATACGGCGTAATGGCGTGCTCAATGCCAGGCAGCTTCTTAAGAAGCTGCCCACCTGAAGCGATAATAAGGGCATCATTTTCATACTCACCTGTTAGGGTAATTACGGTTCTAGCATGGTTCGCCAAACCTGTAACTTCACTAGCAATATGGTGAATATTCATACGCTTAAAAAAATGATCAAGTGGCACAACAATGTCTTTTTTACTAACTATACCTGATGGTACCCAAATCAAACTTGGCATATAAACCAGCTCTGCCCTGAGCGATATTAAGGTAATTTGTGCGTGTTTATCACTTTTTCTAAGAGTTCTAACAGCCGTTAATCCTGCAAAACCTGACCCAATAATGGTAATTTTTCTCATCCTTAAAAAATTTCCAATATTTGAGTTGTGCTTGTTTCCATATTGGCAATACGACAAAAATGTGCCATCATCTGTGGCCATTCTTCTCTCGCTTCAAGTAATAATGACATAATCAAAAAATGTTCACTCATTTTTATTCTCCTATTTATTATGACAAAAATGTCCACTATCTGGTTTTTCTACGCTTTTTGCAATATTATCAACAAACGCTTGTAGCTCATCAAACTCTAATACGGTTAATATACGCGCTACAATATCTGGTGCAACCCTAAGTGTGCATAATTTACCATCTTTTAGTTTAACTTCCATGCCTGCCGTACTCATAGCTAAGCCTTCATCATCTTGTTCTAATAATTTTTCTAGCTCACTCTGTAATTTATCGTATAAATTTTGCAATTCGTCCAATAGATTTTCACTGGTTTCATCAGAAATTGAAACAATTTCACCTTGCACAGAGCCAAACGCACTGTCTTGTTTGTATTTAAATTCTATCTCCACCTTTGTTAAATGGTCTTTAAATTTATTTGATAGTTTGGCATCAAAGAATATATAATCTAGCATATTATTATTTATGAAAAGTTGAGGGTATTTTAATGCTTGATAAGGATACACTAGATACTTTATTTTGTCATGCAAGAAGTCACAATGGCTGGTTGAAGCAAGACGTATCTGAGACGCAAATCCATCAAATTTATGAGCTGATGAAATTTACCCCCACTGCAGCTAACAATTGTCCTGCACGCATTACTTTTATTAAATCAGATGATGCTAAACAACGTTTAAAACCACATCTTGATGAAGGTAATATTGACAAAAGTATGAACACACCAGTTGTTGCTGTTATTAGCTATGACACGGAATTTTACGAAAAATTGCCGTTTTTATTTCCTCATACTGATGCCAAAAGCTGGTACCAAGGCAAACCTGGAAGGATAAAGTCAGCAGGAAAAATGAACGCCACTTTACAAGGTGCTTATTTCATCATGGCAACCCGTGCTGTCGGGCTAGATTGTGGACCAATGAGTGGATTTAACAACGAAACCCTAGATAATGGATTTTTCCCAGATGGTAAAACCAAATCTATTTTCTTATGTGGCATTGGCCATGGAGATTATAGTAAAGTTTTTCCAAGATCGCCACGTTTAAGTTTTGATGAGGCTTGCAAAATTATTTAGACGCCTTCATTTTTATGCAAAAACAATTTATATTGCTTCCAAGAGGGGATTGATAAATTTTTAGAAGTAATGATTATGTCTTCAACCTTAGGTGATATGCTAGTTATTTCAGCAGTACTACAATTATAGCTTCTAAAAATAACAAATCCATCACAGGTCTTTGTTGTGTTATACCTTTCATGATTGTGTCATCTTTGTTAACTAAAGAAGCATAAATATTAAATTTTTTCTTTACACTGATGGAAAATATACCACTTAGCTCTGGAATTGAGCCAAATTAATTACCTCCTGAACTCGATGAATCTTAAGGGAGGTAAATGAATATGGATAGTGTTGCCACTAGGCAAAGTTTTTTCACTAAGTTGGTTGCTAATAATTTTAACCCTCTTAGGAATTAAGTCATTAGTAAATCTAGTATTACTAGCAACTGTATTGTAATCTTTGTCTACATAAATTTTTTAGCAAAAAACTTGTTACAGAATCTGCAGATCTTTCGCCAATATCTGTATTAGAATAAGAACTTATCAACAATATTAAAACTAGAGAAAGAATTTTACTATAAAAAATAGTTGGAAATATAGCTTAACAGTTAAACTATTGGAGAAAAACCTTAATTAGTTGATTCTGAAAAAATATGAATAATAATAGTGGAGATATTTGGTATTTGTTTATATAAAAATACACCTGAAATAATGACTAGGAACAATACCAGTGTCTGACCAAATCACATAGAATACCCACCGGTATTGTTCTTAAAGTTAAGGTCATAAAATACAATGGCATATCCTACAATAATAATTAAACTTGATAGTAGTTTTGTAAACTCAGTTGAAGCTTTGAGCGCACTGATTGCAATAACTTCCGCGACAATTGCTTCTCTAACAACGCTAATGCTTGGATGCGGATCTAGCGAATAACTTCTCATGACGTTTTAATCATAATTTTTGTACCACAAACTTGATTAGCAGGCATTGCAACATGGGTTTTTTTAGACAAATCTAGTTCCGTTGCATTGACTCGATGGATAAGCGTTTGTTTGTCTACATTCGCATCAATCATTTCGTTAAATTGCTTTTCTTCTCAAATTGAATTCACTATTCTACCGCCATAATCATGGGCAGGATAAACTAAAGTCTCATCAGATAAGGTAAATTTTTTTTGAATAGAATCAAACAACTTTTCTGCCGAACCACCTTGAAAATCACACCTGCCACAACTTCTAATTAATAACGCGTCACCTATAAAATTTGGTTATCTACCACATAAGATATGTTCAGGGGTTGTCATAGCATTTAAAGTATAAGCACCAAACGATAAAGTATCACCATCATTAAGCAAAATACCTGCACAAGTAACTGTATTGGCCGCACCCAGCACAATTTTGACCTGACTAAATGCTGCTTTAATGGACAAGAACTGGTAATGTGATCAGCATGCACATGTGTTTCAAGAATATATAGGTAAGCACTAAAATACCAATAACAATCAAAACTGGGATATTTTCCACCCACTAAGTGGCTCTATCATAAGGGCTAATTGCCAATACAGTAAACAAAGTTATACAAATTACCAATAAAATAAGTGGTACTTTATGCGTATGTGATCGCATTTTTTTAAGTAATCTCCAATACGTCTTTCATTGAATAGACGCAGCCTTTGTCAAAGGGTGCTTTATCCAACCAAATTGCCGCACGGAGCGCCCCAAGTGCAAAAGTCATCCTTGATGAAGCCTTATGAGTAATTTCTACACGCTCGCCTTGCATAAAAAAACTCACTGTATGTTCACCCACCACGTCACCACCACGGATTGTAGAGAACCCAATTGTATTTTTATCTCTCATCTGCTCAATACCTTCTCGCCCATAAACAGCACACGTCTTTA
The DNA here is from genome assembly GCA_021730205.1 of Candidatus Ruthia sp. Cpac_8_S14. GTDB lineage: Bacteria > Pseudomonadota > Gammaproteobacteria > PS1 > Pseudothioglobaceae > Ruthia. The sequence continues at coordinate 923,105 of CP072533.1, forward strand.
AATCCCTGCTCAGTGTATCAGCAATCACCTCGCCCATCTTTAATGCAGTGCCGCTAGGGGCGTCTACCTTAAAGCGATGATGCATCTCAACAATTTCAATATCGCTATCTTCCCCTACTACTTTTGCTGCCATTTCTAAAAGTTTTAAGGATAAATTAATCCCTACGCTCATATTGGGTGCAAACACAATAGATGTATTCTGTACAAGGCGGGTTAGTTGACTCAGTTCATCATCATTAAAACCTGTCGTACCAATGACCATTTTCTTACCTGCTTTAGCACAAATTGATAGGTAGTCAAGTGTAGCTGTTGGACAAGTAAAATCAATGAGCACATCAAACTGATTTAATACAACACTTAAATCATCACCCTTATCTAACGTAACGCCTAACGCAACACTATCGTTTTGATTGATTGCTTCAATAATGATTTGACCCATACGCCCTGATGCACCAGTCACTGCAATTTTTATCATTTTTTTCAGTTCTCCAATTTATAGGGGATAATGGTATCTTGCTAATTTTTTGAAAAATTTCTAGAATTTCGGGTGACTAAAATAGCCTGATTTTATCTTACTGTGGCCAGAATAATCACATCTAGCAACTTTACCTTTAATGTATTTCTAGCTTTGACAAAACCCTCTGTCACTTTTTCATCAAAATTCAATATTTGAAGAATTTTTAAAAAATCTTTAGAATTTTTTTATGCACATTTTTAACACCAACCATTACTTCTATATAGGTAATAACACTAATTGCAATCTGGTCATACTGCTCAATTGTGTTTTCTTGCTTTGACTTCGCCATTTAAATAATCAAGATATTAGTATCAAGAACAGCGATCGCCTCTGATTGTTTTTTGAAAGACCAAATGCCTGTTTAATTTTTTTCTTATCTTCAGGTTTGTGTATAACCAAATTCACCATCGGTAGATTGTGTTTAGCAATGGCAATTATCTCGTCTTGATAAGCACGATTTATTAAATCGGATAATCTTGTTTTTTTGTTTCTGATACATTTATCAACATGAGATTCACCTTTTTGGCCAAATTATACCAATACTGGTCAAATTAGTCAATTTTGTGATTCTTAAAAATACTGGGTATTTATGCTTTTTATTTTTAGTTAGCCCGTAGTGTTTAAAGATAATCTCGCTGCTAATACCGTCTAATTTTTCATTCATCACCCAATCAATAACATCAAGATTTTTATCATATGTCTTAAGTAAAAAAATAAATCAGGTTTGTTTGCAAGAGCTAAAAAAAGCAGTATTAATAAGAATAATAATTTGCTATTCATTTTTTAATCTATTTGATTAAGTTGCTTAAAAATCGCCAAATGGTGTTGTATTTTTTCAATTGAATCTATTTGCTCGAGACCTTGTAAAATCCAATGATTGATTATCTCATCACTGTGAATTGTGACGAATAATTGTTGTCTTTTTAAAAGCTCAATTTTACCACTATTTGCCAATTTATTGATATGGCTTAGCACGGTGGTTAATGCTTCGTTGCTGACAGATATTTTCTATGGATGAACCTTGGTCGATTAATGCCAAGGTAGCTTGGTAAGTAGTGTGCAGTTTTTTAACAACTACTGGCTTAGTTTCAACAATAGAATCTTGAAAATCATTTGTTTTTAATGTGGTTAATAATGCTAAAAAACGAACACCGTATTTTTCAAGTTTAACCTGCCTCACACCATTAATTTGCAATAATTTTTCTTCATTATTAGGCAAAAAAATGCGCCATCCCTGTTAGTGCCTTATTGTCAAAAATAATATAAGCTGGCATACCTTCTTCTTTGGTAATTTCGAATATTCTTGATTTGTAATTTGTTTAAATGCCTTACTTTGTGTTTGTAAGTTACTTTAGCGAATGTCTACCGTTTGTTCTGATTTTAAGATTTTCTTGGCAATGGCTGGTCAATTTTACTCACTATTAGGGCGTCTATCTTTAGTAAACGGTCGCCAATGATTTTCCACAAGAGTGGCAACCATGATATCAATTTCATCATTTACAAATTCACTAAACGCTTGGCGGCGCTCCTGAGTTGATAAGCCAGCATGATAGGCGCGCGCCTTTAGATCTTGGGTGCTTAAAAATGCACTCAATATCTTATGTGGTAGGGTGTGTAAATAATGCTTTACTCATAGGTATGATTTCCAAAAAGTCTAGTAGTTATTGATGTCCGTTACCTTGTTTGGATTGAACACTAATAAACAAATTGTCTCGATAAATTTTGCCACAAATAATGTTATCGTCATACTTAAACTTTAGTTGATTAACAATGTCTTTTTTTCTACTTACATGATTGCTGTTGCCGTAAAGGCGGCAATACCACTTCAGGAAAATGAGATTTTAATAGACCTAATTGGCGATAATCTACTCGAAACTCGTCCCCATTCACTCACATAATGTGCTTCATCAATGGCAAAATTTAATGTTAAGCGTGGTTAAAAAAATACAAAATTGATTATTTTGCAAACACTCAGGTGCAACCACAACCCCATCCATCAACAATGCTGGCAACTGATAGCACAACGATTTATCACCGCCCGTTGGCAAAATATGAAAAAAAACAACCATTAATATTAACCCCTAACAACAGTTTTATTATTAACAACAAATAGTTATGTTTTTAACGATAATAGCAGAGCATGTGATCAGGATAATCATAGACGAAATCAACACCAATCAATGAGAAGAATGTTCTAATTTTGGTTCAAAGACATCATCAGTGTTTTTATACTATGTCTTATCGCATGTTGTTCAAGAAGTCTTTTTACCATTTGGTTTTACAAAGTAATTGCTAATTTGTGTCTAGATCATAAGAAAAAAATTAAAACACAATCAATTGAACATATTGACTATGTCGCAGACCTATCCGATTTGTCAGAAAATTTAGAACAAAAACAAACACAATTTAATCTTAAACAAACCATTATTTCACTACCCAAACGGCAATGTTTAGTAATTGTTTTATGCTTTTATGAAAATATGAGCAGTAAGCAAGCCGCTCAAATTATGAACATTCGACTTAAAGTCTTACAATCACTATATAATGCGTGACAAAACACAACTCAACAAGCTAAAGTTTCAAGCGCTCTCTGCTTATGCCATTCAAAGCATTATTAAAAAAAAGCAAAGTCCAAATAAACGTCTATATACCTTCAGAAGCTATAGTATTAAGTCTATTAATACTGCTTAAAAAAAATGATACTACTATTTATCTTAATCTTAGGAATTACTATTTGGATGGGGTTTGACTAATGACATAGCAGACCAAGATTCTTATTTATTTTCCGATTACCAACAAAGTGTTTTTTATGAGTAAAAAAAATTAAAATTATCTTAAGCATTTCACTATTGTTAAATATTTTACTAATCGGTTTTCACATTGGCATGATTGTTAAAAAAGCAACGGCATAATCATTATAAAAAGCCATTACATATAAAGTTCTCAAACAGCTTAGCGCCTTAAGAAAAAGCAATAGACATTAGTCACATAAACAACTAGGTATTTTTATAAACCATCTTCTAAAAAGCCATTTTTCTTAGTTATATTGTCTAATTCTTGCAAGGTTTTAAGTAATTCTTCTATTTTATCAATCGGCATAGAATTAGGACCATCGCTCTTGGCATTTTCAGGATTTGGATGGGTTTCCATAAAAATACCACTAATGCCAACAGCAACAGCCGCTCTTGCCAGAACTGGCACCATTTCTCCTTGTCCGCCTGAGGTTGTGCCTTGTCCGCCAGGTTGTTGTACTGAATGCGTGGCATCAAAGACCACAGGGCAATTTGTACTGCGCATACTTGCCAAACCGCGCATATCAGAAACCAAAGTATTGTAACCAAACGAAGTACCACGATCGCATACAGTAATTTGTTGATTGCCTGTAGCATAAGCTTTCTCAACAACATTATTCATATCCCAAGGGGCTTGGAATTGGCCTTTTTTAATATTAACAGGCAAGCCTTGTTTGCAAACATTTTGAATAAAATTAGTTTGGCGTACTAAAAAAGCAGGCGTTTGCATCATGTCAACCACACTCGCCACTTCATCAAGTGACGTGTCTCCATGAACATCGGTTAAAACAGGCACGCTAACCTCATCTTTAACCTTTTGCAAAATTCTTAGACCTTGCTCCAACCCCAAACCTCTAAAGCTATTAGCACTGGTGCGATTTGCCTTGTCATAGGATGACTTATAAATAAAGTTAATGCCCAAATCATTAGTGATTTTTGCCAAATAAGTCGCCGTTTTCATTGCCAAAGCTTCAGATTCAATAACGCAAGGACCTGCTATTAAAAAAAATGGTTGATCAATACCTGCTTCAAAATCTAGTAATTTCATGGCTTGAGCCTTGTCTTAAAAATTCAAAGTTTAATTATAAGTTATACAATTTCATTTAAAATACTTAATCATGATAAATACCCCCGATATTTTAAAAAAAATTATTGCTAGAAAACAGCAAGAAATTGCGCAATGTATAAAAACTATGCCTTTGGCAAAGGTTATTGAGCAATCAAAAAACGCATCAAAAACACGTGATTTTTACCAAGCGCTTAAAACCAAAGTAGATGCCAAGCAAAATGCTGTGATTGCTGAAATTAAAAAAGCCTCCCCTTCAAAAGGCGTTTTACGCAAAAATTTTAACCCAAAAGAAATCGCCAAAAGTTATGAGTTAGGGGGTGCTACTTGCTTGTCTATTCTTACTGATAAAGATTTCTTTCAAGGTGATAATCAATACTTAATTGACGCAAGAGCGGTTGTATTATTACCCGTTTTACGCAAAGAATTTATTATTGATGCTTACCAAGTTTATGAAGCACGCGCAATGGATTCAGACTGTATTTTGCTCATCGCTGCTTGTTTAACTGATGCACAAATGAATGAGCTTTCATCATTAGCAATATCCTTAACGATGGATGTATTAATCGAAGTGCACAACTTAAGAGAACTCAAACGCGCACTTAAACTTAACCTGCCAATGATAGGTATTAACAATCGAAATCTACGTACATTTGAAGTGTCTTTACAAACCACAATAGATTTATTAAAAGAAATTAAAAAAGGTACTTTGGTAATTACCGAAAGCGGCATTTTAAACGCTGAAGATACAACACTCATGAAATCAAACAATATTTATAGTTATCTGGTGGGCGAAGCCTTTATGCGCCAACCCAATCCAGGCCAAGCATTACAGGAGATTTTTGCATGAAAGCAATCGTTAAATGGATTGATAATATGATGATAGTCGGCGAATCAGCCAGTGGTCATGCTGTGATTATGGATAGTCCTGAAGAATTGGGTGGCAAAAATTTAGGCGCTCGCCCTATGGAAATGCTACTACTTGGTATGGGTGGCTGCACGACTATTGATGTTATTTCAACTTTAAAAAAAATGCGTGAAGAAGTGCGAGATTGCCATGTAGAAATTACCGCCAAACGCGCAGACGAACATCCAAAAGTATTTACTGACATTCACATCCATTTTGTCATTAAAGGCAATAATCTAAATGAAAAAAAAGTAGTCAAAGCAGTCAGTTTATCTGCAGATAAATATTGCTCTGCCTCTATCATGCTAGGAAAAACTGCCATCGTTACGCACGATTTTGAAGTTCATGAATAACACATGGGGATGGTTTGGCACGGTTACCGGCATTATAGGTGGCTTATTAGTAGCACTTAACTTTGAATGGTCTAAATTTGGTTATTTTTTTTTTATGACATCGGCCATCAGCTGGATTATCCAAGGCACTAAAAATAATGACAATTCTCTAGTATTGCTTAATACGGTCCTTATTTGCGTTAATACATTAGGGATTTACTATTGGTTTTCCTAAAATTATTACTCATTTTAGCCTTTAGCTTTAGCGCTCTAGTCAATCACAGTTTGGCGCAAACAACAAATATTACCCAAACAGTCAAAGCATTAGATGTTAAAGTGCTTAACCTTGAAATTAGTTACGAGTTAGGCAAAAACATCTTTGATATTAAAAATCAAGCAGACGACATCAAAAGCCAACTACTTTATCATGAGTACCAACTAGGCACACCCATCAGCTATGACGAGCAATGGAGTAAGTCAGAACAAGCCATTCTCAATGTCAAAATGAAGCTCAAAGCATTAGAAGAGAAAGTCAAATTCGAAGGCGACTGGGGCAAAATACGACTCAAACTTGGCCCTGAAGAACACTACCGAAGAATCAACCTAAAATACCAGTATGGTTTCTAAAACTCGGCATTTAAATTTTAACAACTTAGCGTATAATATTTTTCTCACGGAGAGTTGGCCGAGTGGCTGAAGGCGCGCCCCTGCTAAGGGTGTATAGGGTTTTACCCCCTATCGAGGGTTCAAATCCCTCACTCTCCGCCATTACTTAAAGAGCCCTTATATGACTGATACACCACTAATAATTGCAGGAAAAACTTACCACTCTCGCTTGCTGGTTGGCTCAGGAAAATACAAAGATTTAACACAAACAAAACTAGCAACTGAAGCTGCTGAGGCTGATATTATTACCGTTGCCATTCGGCGAATCAATATCGGGCGGGATAAGAACGAGCCAAATTTATTAGACCTTATCAGTCCCGATAAATACACCATTTTACCCAACACTGCAGGTTGCTATAGCGCTAAAGATGCTGTGCGAACTTGTCAATTAGCACGTGAACTTTTGGGCGGACATAATTTGGTTAAATTAGAAGTATTGGGCGATGAAAGAACCTTATACCCCAATATTATTGAAACCCTATCTGCTGCACAAACCTTGGTTAATGATGGTTTTGATGTCATGGTTTATACCAATGATGACCCAATCATTGCTAAAGAATTAGAACGCATCGGCTGTTGCGCCATCATGCCCCTTGCCTCACTCATCGGCTCAGGCCAAGGCATTACCAACCCAGCAAACATCAAACTCATTAAAGAACACGCCAGTGTATCCGTACTGGTTGATGCAGGTATTGGTTGCGCCTCAGATGCCGCCAAAGCTATGGAGTTAGGCTGCGATGGCGTACTGATGAACTCAGCCATTGCCAATGCCACCAATCCAGTCCTAATGGCAAGCGCCATGAAACACGCCGTCATTGCAGGGCGTGAATCTTTCCTTGCAGGTAGGATGATGAAAAAGGCTTACGCCTCAGCCTCATCCCCGATGGAAAATTTAATTTAAGTTGCTTAACAACTTAGAGAAAACAACATACAAACCAACGAAAATAAAAAAACCTTAATTAATCTATTCTTAGATAATTAAGGTTCATACTTCTTTATCTTTTAAGTCTAAAGACAAATGGTTTGATACATTTAGAATTACTAGGATCCCAACCCCTGGTATTACCTGCATATTCTCTGTAAGAACAAATTGCTACTTTATCACCTGTTTCACAAGGATATTGAAACGCGAGAAATACAGCGATATATGATAATCTATTCCAATCAAGCAAAGGTGTAGGATATCCGTGATGTCATAGGTAGACCATGAATTCATAGTATTCAGGTAGAGATGGTATTCCAGTAATTACAAAGTTAATTTCAGTTGGCCAGTTAACTCCAAAGCATGACTCAAAAGCACGTTTTGTGGTTTTTATCTCTTTCGAAAACTCTCCCAATCCGACCAACTTGTAAGAGGGATGATTTTAATTGTATTTTCTTTTTCCGCCGTTGTTTTATACCCTAAAAAAAGTATGATTATATAACAACAGAATAAAAAGATTTCTTATTTAATTTCATGTCTGACAAATTCAGAACTTAATCTAGAAAATTTTCTTCCTCTTTTCTCCTTTTCAGGTTTTTTAGTTCGTACACCAGGCTTGGACAGAATTTCTAAGAAAAAAGAATCCAAACCCTCTGCATTAGCTTTTGAAATTACTTTGTTAATTTCAGAAATATGAATCACACCACAAGAAGCCTCGTCAGTACCATAGCGACAATCAAAATCCCAAAAATCTACCTCTTTAGGTAGTTTTTTATTACGCTCACGTTTAATATATTTTTTAAGCTCGTATTTAATAGCCTCAACCACTCTGGGTCTTTGTTTTTTTAGGGTGTGAAAAGCTGAATTTTTTTTTCATAATATATCTAGATAATAGCAAGAGGTTAATTATATTATATTATCAAATTGCCTTACAAACTATAAAATAGATTTATGGATTTTTCAAAGAAATTATCAAGTCTTAAACAGAGTCATCTTTATCGCTCAAGAAAAACATCTGAGAATACACAAGATACTCAGATGATTATCAATGGAAAATCGTTGATAAATTTTTGTTCAAATGATTATCTATCGCTTGCCTGCCATCCACAAGTTAAAGAAGCATTCAAACAAGGAGTTGATAAATTTGGGGTTGGTGCTGGCGCATCACACTTAATTAGCGGACATACACCGGCGCATCAGGCGTTAGAAGAGGCACTGGCTGATTATACCGGGCAAGAGAAAGCCTTGTTATTTTCAACGGGTTATATGGCGAATATGGGGGTATTTTCTGCACTTAAAGATGAGCTTGATTGGGTGTTGCAAGACAAACTTAACCACGCTTCACTCATTGATGCTAATCATTTAATTGGCTTGCCACTTCAACGTTATTTTCATAATGATATTGAATCATTAAAGAAAAAAATAGGTAAGCAAACTGGGTGTGGATTAATTGTAACTGATAACGTCTTTAGTATGGATGGTGATCGGGCTGATATTAAAGGCATTGAAAAAATTGTGAAAAAATCTAGTGCGCTTTTAATGCAGGATGATGCGCATGGATTTGGTATATTTGAGCCAATCATTCCAAAAAATTCGATTTATATGGCAACACTAGGCAAGGCTGCAGGTACAATGGGGGCGTTTGTGGCTGGTGATGAGGATTTAATTGATTTTTTAATCCAAAAATCACACCCTTATATTTACACCACAGCAATTGCATCCGCTTTGTGCGTTGCCACGTTAAAAAGTTTGGAATTGACTAAACAAGGTGAGCAGAATGCTAAATTATTAGCCAATATTCGTTATTTTCAGAATCTTTCTAAAACGTTAAATTTACCCATGATAAATTCTAATAGTGCCATTCAACCATTCATTGTGGGTAGTAGCGAAAAGACAATTCACCTTTCAAAAAAATTACTAAGTGCAGGCTTTTATGTCAGCGCTATCCGCCCACCGACTGTACCAAAAGACACAGCGCGTTTAAGAGTAACACTAAGTGCCAATCATACACAAAATCAAATTAAACAACTGCTCACCCAACTAAAACATGCTCTACAGTAATACACAAGGTCTTGGGGCTGATTTGGTGGTACTTCATGGCTGGGGGTTTAATTCAGAGTTGTTTAACACTTTGATTAATGATTATAAAGATCAATACCGTATTACAAAAATTGATTTACCTGGACATGGTAGAAGTGCTAATGTTGATGGCGGACTTGATGAATGGAGTAATGAAATTATCAAAATTTTACCAAAAAATACTACTTTATTAGGCTGGTCATTGGGTGGATTGCTTGCGATTAGAATTGCCAGTAAAATAACCATATCAAGGCTTGTTCTTATTGCCTCAACACCTAGTTTCATCCAAACAAACAGCTGGGAGTTTGGCATAAATTCAGACAATTTTGAGCAATTTTCAAGTGCTTTACAATTGAATTTATCTAAAGCTTTAAAACGCTTTATTAGTTTACAAACTAAAGACAAGTCAAGGCTTGAAGCGCTAAATAAAGCCATTGAACAATACCCAGCAACAGCTCAAGCACTTAATCAAGGCTTGGAAATCTTACTTAACACAAATCTAAAAAATAAATTTAAAAAACTAGCCATACCAATAGAAGTGATGCTGGGTAAATATGACACCTTAGTGCCCGTTAAAATCAGCCATTGGTATCATCAGAACAACATCAAAACTTATGTGTTAGATACTGGACATTTGCCTTTTTTGCATCAAGATTTTGCCCTACCTCCCCCCCATCCTTAAAGTTAAGTATAATTCGAACAATACTTAACTTTGGAGAAATTGATGAGTGCGCTAGTGGGTGTTATTATGGGGTCAAAATCAGATTGGCCAACCATGAAAAATGCAGTAGATATTCTCAAAGAATTTGGCGTGCTACATGAAGTTAAAGTGGTTTCTGCACATCGCACGCCTGATTTGATGTTTGACTATGCGTCCAGTGCGCTTGAGCGCGGACTTAAAGTCATTATTGCAGGTGCTAGCGGTGCTGCGCATTTGCCGGGCATGCTGGCTAGCAAAACCATTGTGCCAGTATTAGGTGTGCCTGTTCAATCACGTGCACTTAGTGGTCAAGACTCTTTATTATCCATTGCTCAAATGCCTGGTGGCATTCCTGTTGGCACATTAGCTATTGGTGAAGCGGGTGCTAAAAATGCAGGTATTTTAGCGGCGCAAATTATTGGTAATGAAAACCAAACCATCAGAGATGCAGTGGCTGCTTTTAGAGCCAAACAAACTCAGGATGTTTTAGATAATTCTAACCCACAAGATTAACGGATGAAAGTTGGCATATTAGGCGCAGGCCAGTTGGGTAGAATGCTGGCTATTTCTGGCTATCCGCTAAATCATCAGTTTGGTTTTTCTGGTAATACACATGATGAGCCCTCCTCTTTACTAGGACATATGTTCGCACAGCAAGACAACACTAATAATATTGATTCTTTAGTGAATTTTGCTGATGTTATTACTTTTGAAAGTGAGAACACTGAAATTGAAATTGTTAAAAAAATTAACAAAAAAATACCTGTTTATCCTAATGAAAAATCCTTATTTATTACACAACACCGTGGTCGAGAAAAAGTTTTATTTAACCAATTAAACATTCCTTGTGCGCCTTATCAAATAATAAACACTCTTGAAGATTTAAAAATAGCGATTGACATAATTGGCCTGCCCGCTATTTTAAAGACTGCCATGGAAGGCTATGATGGCAAAGGTCAATTTTTAATACATCATCAAGAGCAAATCAATGACGCTTGGAAAAGCATGAAAGGCGTTGAATCAATTTTGGAAGGGTTTATAAATTTCAAACGTGAGCTGTCTTTAATTGCCGTTCGTGGTATTGATAATAGCCATAAATACTATCCACTGATTGAAAACACGCATCATCAGGGTATTTTAAGGCTAACCATTGCACCCGCTCAAAATATTAATAAACAGGTTCAGGAAACAGCGCAACATTACATGAAAACTTTACTTGATGAAATGAATTACGTTGGTGTGCTTACTATTGAACTGTTTGAAGCTGAAACTGGCTTGGTGGTCAATGAAATGGCACCACGGGTACACAATTCTGGACATTGGAGCATTGAAGGGGCTAACACCTCACAATTTGAAAATCACATCCGTGCCATTACTGGTATGCCACTTGGCAACACCGTGCCAACGCATCCATTTTGTGCAATGATTAATATTATTGGTGAACTTGGCGATATTGATACTGTGCTTAAAATGCCAAATGCACACCTGCATTTATACAACAAATCTGAGCGCAAAAACCGTAAACTCGGTCATGTCAATATTATCGCCAATTCTCAAGTTGAGTTGGATGAGAGCATTGCAAAATTAAAAGACTTTTTACCTCAATAAATATTAGCCAAAATGCTTATTTAAGTAAGCACTAATCTTATCAGATTCAAACATCCATTGAACCTCATTACTATCAGTAATCTTTAAACAAGGCACTTGAACTTTACCCGTTTCTTGTTGCATTTCATCTCGAAATTCACTGCCGATGGTTTGTGCATTACGCGTAACAATGTTTAGGTTTAATCTTCTAATTACTCGACGAGTTTTGATGCAGAACGGACAACCAAAAAACTGATACAACTCAATACTGGCAGTTTTCTTATCTGCTTTTTGCTGCTGTTCGCTGGTACGCTTAATCTTGTTAACTGGAATTAGCCAACTAATAAGAGCGATAATAACGCCTAAGCCGTTTCTCAATCCTTTTAATAATAATTTCATATTTTTGCCTCATATGCGGTTAATGTATTTTCTAATAAGGCAGCAATGGTCATTGGCCCAACACCACCTGGCACTGGTGTAATCCAACCAACAACTCGCTTAACAAACTCAAAATCAACATCGCCAACTAAACGACCATTATCCAATCGATTAATACCTACGTCAATCACAATGGCACCTGGTTTAATCCAGTCACTTTGAATCATCTTAGCAATACCCACCGCAACGACAACAATGTCTGCTTGCTTTAACTTACTAGAAAGATTTTTGGTTTTGCTATTGCAAATGGTAACTGTTGCTTGAGCATTTAACAATTCGCACGCCATCGGACGACCAACAGTATTAGATGCTCCTACTACCACACAATTTTTGCCCACTAAATCCACCCCAGTAGCCCCAAGCATTGTCATCACACCCTTAGGCGTACATGGACGTAAGAAAGGCTTATTTTGCATCAGTTTGCCAATATTTTCACTATGAAAACCATCCACATCTTTTTTAGGAGAGATGGCTTCAATGACTGAATTTGTATCTAAATGCTTTGGGAGTGGTAATTGCACCAAGATGCCATCAATTTTATCACTATTATTCAAATGCTCAATTTCAGATAATAATTCTGCTTGGGTGGTATTGGCAGGTTTGTTAATTTTTTCTGAATAAAAACCCACCTCTTTACAAGCCTTGTCTTTATTACGAACATAAGCTGCTGAGGCAGGGTCCTTGCCAACTAAAATAACTGCCAGTCCTGGTTTTCTATCAAGCCTGTCAACTTTTAATTTAATACTTGCTCGTAAATTCTGTGCAATTTGCTTGCCATCAATAATGTTCATAATTCAGCTTAACTCTTTTCTTACTTTATCTAAATCACGTTGCATATCAACACCATGCCCAATGCTAGCGCAAGCTAGCGCCACATGGATATCAAACCCTTCGTTAAGCACGGTTAATTGTTCTAATTTTTCAACTTGCTCATATGAAGAGCTGTCCATGATTGGGTATTGCTTGATAAATCTTGCTCGACAAGCATATATACCAACATGTTTAAAGCACAACTTTAAATCAAAATCCTTTGCCTCTCTAAAAAAAGGAATAGCGGAGCGTGAAAAATATAAAGCCTTGCCAACTTTACTAAAAACCACCTTGACACAGTTAGGATCAAGGTATTGCGTCTTATTAGTAATTTGCTCACACAAAGTTGCCATGTGCATAGGACTGGTTGCTAAGTTATTAGCCACTTGGTCAATCACACTTGGATCTAGCATTGGCTCATCACCCTGCACATTAACGATAATTTCATCATCATCAATGTCTAATACCTCTAACACTTGTGCAACTCTTGAAGTGCCAGAAGTATGATATTCGTCAGTCATGCAAGTTAAAGCGCCAAAATCATTAGCGACTACTTCAATACGCTTATCATCGGTTGCAATAATGACACGATTTGCACCACTATTGATTGCATTTTCATAAGTTAATTGAATCAAAGGCTTGCCATGAATATCTTTAAGTAGTTTGGCTGGCAATCTACTTGATGCGTACCTAGCAGGAATGATAACGGAAAAATCCATTACTTTTTATCGGTGCCTTGCCCTAATTGACGCGCCTCTTCGACAAGCAAAATTGGAATGCCGTCTTCAATTGGGTAGGCCAAGCCGCTCACTTCACAAATAAGCTCATTACCTACTTGTTTAAGTGGGGCTTTGCTCTTAGGACATACTAATAGTTTTAATAGGGCGTCGTCAATCATAATTTAGTATCTAGTTTTTTAAAAAAATCATCGCTCAAATCAGCTTCAACTCGCAGGTACCACATTTGATTATTTGCGAATTGAACACATTTTACACAATCTTTAGCAGTCATAAGAATTGGATGGTTATCTTCAAACGCTAAATCATTTTGTTGATAAACGTAATGATCAGAAAACACATGTGACTCTAAGTGAACACCCAGCCTTATTAATGCATTAAAAAAACGTTGGGGATGTCCAATTCCAGCAACACCATGACAACACTCACCTTTGAAATAATCCAGTGGTTTTTCTTCACCTGTTTGAACATTAACAAACATTTTTAATACCAATTCAGTGCTAAACTCACCTGCATGCAAGCCAGCATTATTAATCACAAAATCAACACTCTTAAGACGGGTGGTTGATTCTCTTAACGGACCTGCTGGTAAAAAAAATCCGTTCCTAAAACGTCGAATTCCATCAACTACAGCAATTTCTATATTTCTATCCATTTTATAATGTTGCAACCCATCATCGCTGATAATTAAATCAACTTGACATTGATTAATTAAATCCTTAACCGCTTGCACCCTGTTCTTATTAACCATCACTGGCAAATCTGTTTGCAAAGCAATAAGCAACGGTTCATCACCTGATAAATAAGCATTAGTATCCTTATTCACTAACAAACTGCCTTGGTTGTGCGCACCACCATAACCACGTGATACAATGCCCACTTGCCTACCTTGCTGTTTAAAATGCTGCGCCAATACAATCACAATTGGTGTTTTTCCTGTGCCGCCAACCGTAATATTACCCACCACAATTACAGGGTATTTAAATTTTTGAACCTTAAAAAAGTTAACTCGATAAAGCCATCTTCTGAACACTGATACTACATAAAAAACGCCCGATACCGGTAGTAGCAAATAATTAATAATACCTCGAGTGTTTAAATCCATTACTGCCTAATACTCGTTTTGAGTTTGATATTTTTTCTCAGTGAATTTCAACACTCCTGCAGCAGCAGACAATATCAAAATCGAAACAAGCATAATGAGTAAATTAAGTTTATCATTCGCCATCAAAAATCTCATGTCAACCACTAAGAAACGAGTAATGACTGTAATGGCAATAAATATCAAAAAAATCATTGGTATTTTATGGATTTTAAAATAAATACCCGTCATCGCGCCTAACTCTAAATAAATAAAAGTAAAATATCTTTAAGTGGTGCAAAGCCCGATTCATGTTGCATAATAATCAAATACTCATGTGCAACTGACTAAACAATTGTTGCACTCACCACAAACAATCTCACAATATGGAACGTTTCAATAAGAATATCACCCAGTTATTTAATTTTATCTTTCATTGTTGAATTAGCCATATATCCCCTTTATTTAGCTATTTATAAAGTGTTAATTATGACAAAATATCATCCTAATGAGTATCGAATTTACAATTTCTAACCAATATTTACGCTCTAGTCGGAAAAAAGGCTTTGTGTCCTTTATTTCTGGGGTTTCTATAGTGGGTTTGATTTTATCTGCCGTTACCTTGATTACAGTACTATCTGTTATGAATGGGTTTCACAAAGAACTTAGAGATAGGGTGTTAAACGCCATTTCTCATTCGTATATTACTCAATACAATGGTTTGGTTGATAATTGGCAAGATTTACAAACCAAAATCAAACAACATCCTAACATTGTTAGTACCTCGCCCTATATTGAAAAATATGCTTTGCTCAGTACAAAAGATGGTGCTCAAGGTATTAGTGTACGAGGTATTAAGCCTGATTTAGAGAAAAAAACTTCTATTCTGTTAGATAAAATTAAATCTGGTAGTGCTAACTTACTTAAATCAGACATTTTAATTGGTGCAGGGCTGGCAGCACAATTAGGTGTAATTGTTGGTGATAAAATTATACTACTCACGCCTAAATTATCTTCCAATATTATAGGCATTCAACCAAGGTTTAAACGCTTTACCATTAGTGGTATCTTTGATGCTGGTATTAGCGAGTATGACAATAATTTAGCTTTTATTAACTTAGGGCAAGCACAGAAATTGTACTCTATGAAGGACAAAGTCTCTGGCATTCGACTTAAAGTTGATGATTTATTTAATGCTAAGAAAATCACTCATGAAATTATTGCCAGCTTACAAAGCAATCAATATTATGGCGTTGATTGGACGGAGCAAAAGGCCAACTTCATTAAAGCACTTAATCTTGAAAAGCAGATGATTGGTATTATATTATCACTCATTATTGCGGTGGCTGCTTTTAATATTGTTTCTATGATGGTTATGGTGGTGATTGACAAAAAAGCCGACATTGCTATTTTAAGAACCCTTGGCATGACACCCAACCGCATTGTAAAAATATTTTTTTATCAAGGGCTAACAATTGGCCTAGTTGGTATTGCCATTGGTAGTATCTTGGGCGCCTTACTTTCGCTTAATATTGAAATGGTTGTTAGTGGTATTGAGTCCATTTTAGGCTTTCAATTCTTTCCAAAAGATGTGTTTTATATCAGCCGGTTCCCTTCTGAAATACACATGATGGATATCATCAAGGTTGCCCTAGGCAGTTTTATTTTAGTCACAATCGCCTCTATTTATCCAGCCAAACGCGCAGGGAAAATAGACATTGCTAAGGTGCTAAATCATGAATAAGATTATTGAGTGCAACAATCTTGGTTATAGCTACTTTGATGGCAAAAAAGCAACGCCGATACTTAACAACCTCAACTTAAGTGTTAAACAAGGTGAATCAATTGCGATTTTAGGACAATCAGGCTGCGGTAAATCTACTTTGCTTAATTTATTAAGTGGTATCGATAAACCCACACAAGGCGAAGTGCTTATCAATGGTACCAATTTAGGCTTGTTGAGTGAAAACGACACCACATTATTGCGTGGCAAATATTTAGGCTTTGTATATCAATTTCATCATCTATTGAATGATTTTAGCGCACTTGATAATGTTGCCATGCCTAAGCGGATACAAGGAGAAAATCAACAATCTTCTCAAGCCAGTGCTAAAAAATTACTCTCAAAAATTGGACTTAAACACCGCCTTAATTACTTACCAAGTGAGCTTTCTGGTGGCGAGCGCCAACGCGTTGCTATTGTAAGGGCTTTAATTACAAACCCCAGTTGTATTCTGGCAGATGAACCCACTGGAGACTTGGATGCTAAAAATGCTCATGAAGTGTTCAACCTAATGCTAACACTTAATCGTGTCCGAAACTGTGCGCTGATTGTTGTCACTCACGATGAAAAAATCGCTGCAAAAATGGACAAAGCTCTTATTTTAAATCATGGAACATTAACATCTCTAATCTAGATATAAAACCATGCAAATACACCAATTACAAATGAGTTATTCGCCCGAAGAAGGCCGTATTATTCTTCGTGTTAACAGTGCTAAAGATGAAGAAATTTGCTTATTTCTTACCCGTCGATTAATTCATGATTTTTGGGCAATTTTTGTTCCAACAATGCAACAATCTGAGCTAGCACTCAATGACATACAAAGAACGCTAGAAATACCAGAAGTTAAAAAAAATCAAATAAGAAACACAACATCAACAAATTATTGAAAAAAAGTAATTACACCACGCCTTTTAATAATGGAAAAGTATCTTCAGTTGGGCAAATACCTATGCTAACAACATAGAATAAGGATTAACATAAATGACAGATACTACTATAATTGGAAATAAAACCAGCTCAATATTGCATTAATAAGCCAAAGTTTCACACAAAGATTCTATTCTATCTGGCAATAAACAAAATACAAAGGCTTCTTGGCCAATAGACAAAGAGACGGCGGTTTTAGGAATGGTGGTCTGAAAGCCTAAGAATTATACTTCTAATCCTTCATTCCTTAGATCGCTATGCCCTTGATTAAGCACGTGTGCCAATTGAAGAAGTAAGTTTGGCTCTTGATTTCCTGCCCCTGTCATCATGATGTAAATCTTGACACCACTCTGTTTAAGTGCATAAGCCGTACATCAGTCTTATCCATGTGTATCGATGAAAATACAACACCACTATTGATTAATTGTGCCACAGGCATTGGAGAATTAATCCTATAACTGTGTTTTTTAACATCAAGAATATTAACCATATTAGCAACAACATTGAAAATAGAAAGACGAGCCAAAGTGTTGACCTTCTGTTCCGACCAATCATGAAAAATAATTTTCATATTTTTGCAAAGACGTGCTAAATTAGCACGTGATAAAGGCCAAACAAGAAGCTTAATAAATATTAAACGGAAAACTAGGTGCATTCAACAATAACCATAAAAATTCCAATAAAATTCGTTGTGCCATCTCAGAAATCCATGTATTGTTTTAATAGTTGCTGATTATCTATTTTTAAATTATGTGTCAGTGAAAAAATGACATGAAAAACATACTCACTAGATATCATACATTTAGACAATCTAGGCTCAAGATAAGCATTAATCACACCTGCATTGCAATCACTTGTTTGTATAAAAGCAACCAGACAAATGACTCGTCCATTGTGTTCTAGTGGCAAAGTTCTTACATTAGAAATACTTGATAATTGTTCAATAACATGGTTTATTTCACCTAAATCAATACGATGTCCATTATATTTAATCGTATTATCCTGACGTCCAGAAAAAAACTTGTTATCTTTTTGATAAATCATGTCTCCAGTAGCCATATAACGTACATCTTCTTTATTAGTGGTAAAACTATCATTGTTAGCATTCAAATACCCAATAAAAACACTCTGCCCACTAATCAATAATAGTTCACCTGTGACATTTTTCTCAAAACCAAACGCAAACACGAAAGAAGGTGTCGAGACCCGGACATTACAGCAATACGCTAAAAATCTAGTTTTAAATAACCACCGCATCAAGACTGGTTTTGTTATCCATTAAAACCAAACTAGCACCCAAACTTAATGCATTAACCAACTCAAATATTGATAAATCAAAACTTAGTAATGCTTGGTTTATAAATATTTGATTGACAGATAAAGTAAAATTTACCTGCGACCACCCATCAATAAAGCTGTTTAGATTTGAAACACTAATTTACTCGTCTTTTGGCTCGCCCGTACTGTCAGAAGTAAAAATAATATAGGTTAAAGGATTGTCTTGGTTTTTTTTGGTTTAGTGCTTCATCCTTATCAAAAAAAGCTATTGAACTTAGACGCTACATCAACCAACAAGTCTTTTCCTAATTGTTATTTTACTTTATCAATACGCTTTTTTAGGATAGCTAATATCTATATTTAACTCAGCAACAGCCAACTTATTACCACCCTTTTCAAGTAATAAAAGAGATCGTTTGTCGAAACAAAAAACATTTAAATTATAGCTGTGATTTGTTGATACTGTCGAAATTTTATTCAGTCACTTTATCTAAAGTAACTAATAAGCTTAATTTTTACTCTATTTCAAGTATTAACTCAACAATAATAACAGAATCAATCAGGCCTGATGAAATCAGCGCATCATCCCCATCTAGTTTTTTAAGAACCAATCCTTGAATGATGTTTTGAATGGCTTCTTTCATGAACTTATATTGGCACTTATCTTAGTTAAAACGTTTTGATTATTAACATAACACAGCCTAGGCACATAATTCTCAAGTTCTTTTTCGGTGTACATGCCATACGCAGCAATAATTAACATATCGCCCACATTCACTTTATGGGCAGCAGCGCCATTAACCGAAATAACACCAGAATTATCCTTGCCACGAATTATGTAAGTTGTAAAGCGATTGCCATTGTTAATATTGTAAATTTGAATTTGTTCAAATGCACCAAGACCTGCTGCATCTAATAGCACGCCATCAATCTCACAAGAGCCCTCATAATCTAACTCAACCGCGGTTGTTGTTACCCTGTGCAATTTAGCGCTCAAAAAAGTTTTCTGCATAACTAGCCTAAAAACTGAATCATGATACCTGCTGCAATTGCCGAACCAATCACACCAGCAACATTAGGACCCATTGCATGCATTAATAAAAAGTTATGTGGATTAGCCTCTAAACCCACTTTGTTAGAAACACGAGCCGCCATAGGCACTGCAGAAACACCAGCAGAACCAATCAAAGGATTGATTTTATTTTTACTAAATATATTCATAAGTTTTGCCATTAATAACCCACAAGCCGTACCAATAGCAAAAGCTACCATGCCTAGAAGCAAAATACCTAAGGTGTCTAATTGTAAGAATTTATCCGCCATCAATTTTGAACCCACTGCCAAGCCTAGGAAAATAGTCACAATATTAATCAAAGCATTTTGCGTTGTATCGCTCAAACGATCAACCACGCCAGACTCTTTCATTAAATTACCAAAGGCAAACATACCCAACAGTGGCGCTGCATCAGGCAATAATAAAGCCACTAGTATTAACAACATAATGGGGAAAATAATCTTTTCGGCTTTTAACACTTTGCGTAATTGCACCATTTCAATTTGACGTTCTTTTTCAGTCGTTAGAGCGCGCATAATTGGCGGTTGAATAAGTGGCACTAACGCCATATAAGAGTAAGAGGCAACTGCAATTGCACCTAACAAATCAGGTGCAAGTTTTGAAGCAACATAAATACTGGTTGGGCCATCAGCCCCACCAATAATACCAATAGCAGCAGCATCAGTCAGACTAAAATCAAAAATCCCTAGTGCTGTTAAGCCAATAGCGCCCAATAAAGTCGCAAAAATACCAAATTGTGCTGCTGCACCAAGTAGTAATGTCTTAGGGTTGGCCAATAACGGGCTAAAATCAGTCAAGGCACCTATACCCATGAAAATAATCAATGGAAATGCACCAGACTCAATACCTATTACATAAAATACATGTAAAATACCGTTGCCTTCAGCAATACCTGTACCTGGAATATTGGCCAAAATTGCACCAAAACCAATTGGCAATAATAACAATGGCTCAAAATTCTTAATAATTGCTAAATATAGAAGTAGCATCCCAACTAATAGCATTAAGCCCTGCCCCCAAGACATCTGATAAAGGCCTGTGTTAATCCAAAGTGTGTTTAATTGTTCCATGTTAAGATTTACAAATTATGCGAGTGTTAATAAGGTTTGGCCTACATCAACTGTATCGCCTTCCTTAATCTCGATGTTAGTCACAACACCACTTCTAACGGCTTTAATTTCAGTTTCCATTTTCATAGCTTCAAGAATAACCAAGACATCGCCTTGATTAATTTTTTGATTCATCTCAACCATTACTTTCCAAATAGTCCCTGATAATGGTGCACCAATGGCCTCAGCTTCTATTGTTGGTGTTGTGCTAAGTATTTCTTTTTCTACTGGCGTTGATGCTTGTGTTTGATCAGAAGAGGCCTTCATTGAGGTAATATTACCCCCTGCTGAAACGTCAACAGTATAGGAATTACCTTTAAATGAAATGGTATAAGTCCCTTCTTCTTTGTCAGGCTTTTGACAATTATCACCCGCTTGTGGCACTGAGTCAAAGAAACTAGGATTGTTTCGATTTTGTAAAAATAAGATACCCACTTGCGGGAATAATGCGTAAGTTAATAAATCATCAGTCTTATCTTTAGCCAAAGAAATTCCTTTCTCAGCAACGATTTTATCAAACTCTTGCTCAAGAATATGCATCTCTGGTGCAATGTTATCAGCAGGTCTGCAAGTAATTGGCTCACCACCATCTAAAACTCTAACTTGCAAGGCTTGGTCAACAGGTGCGGGTGTTGCACCATACTCGCCTTTGAGCACACCAGCAGATTCTTTAGTAATCGTCTTATAGCGCTCACCAGTGAGTACATTAAGTACAGATTGTGTGCCTACAATTTGAGAAGTGGGCGTTACCAATGGGATATAGCCCAAATCCTTACGCACACGTGGAATTTCAGTCAACACTTCATCCATCTTATCAAGTGCACCTTGTTCGCGTAGTTGGCTTTCCATGTTGGTTAGCATACCGCCTGGCACTTGGGATAATAAAATTCTTGAATCTACCCCTCTAAGTGAGCCTTCAAACTGTGCATATTTACAACGCACTAGTCTAAAGTAAGCATCAATTTCTTCTAATTTTTTCAAATCTAGTCCTGTTTTTCTTGGACTGTTTTCTAAAATAGAAACCACAGAATTAGTCGCACTATGGCCATAAGTCATACTCATAGAACCAATGGCAGTATCAACACGATCAATGCCAGCTTCAACAGCTTTAACGATAGTAGCGGTGGATAATCCAGTTGTTGCGTGAGCATGTAATTGAATGGGAATATCAACAACTGTCTTTAACGCTTTAACCAGGTCATAAGCCACGTACGGCTGTAACAAACCCGCCATATCTTTAATACAAAGAGAATGTGCCCCCATATCTTCAATTTCTCTAGCCATATCTAGCCAATTTTGAGTATTGTGCACTGGGCTGACTGTATAAGAAATAGTGCCTTGAGCATGCATGCCTAATTTAACGGTTTGGTCTGTTGCTGTTTTAAGATTGCGAATGTCATTCATCGCATCAAAAATCCGAAACACACTCACGCCATTTTCAACACTTTGGTCTACAAATTTACGCACCACGTCATCACTATAGTGGCGATAGCCTAATAAATTTTGACCTCTAAGCAACATTTGCTGAGGCGTATTAGGCATTACTTTTTTAATCTCACGGATTCTATCCCAAGAATCTTCTCCTAAATAACGAATACATGAATCAAAAGTTGCCCCACCCCACGATTCCATTGACCAATAGCCAATTTTGTCTAATTTGTCGGCAATCGGCAACATATCATCAATACGCATGCGTGTTGCAAATAAGGATTGATGCGCATCTCTAAAAACAAGCTCAGTAATTTCTACCTTTTTTCCTTGTGCACTATCAGGTTTTTTAGTTAATTTTTTAAAAAATTTTAGCATAATCCTTATGTTCCCCTATGCATTTTGATTGCTTGTTCAATGACAAATTTAGTTTCCTCATCCATCTCGTCTTTAAGTTCAGAATTATTCTTAAAATCTTGCTGATCATGAATTTTACTTTGAAATTTTTGAATCATCATAGACATTAATTTAGTAACACCAACCAATAAAGTTAAAAACAAAAATACGAACCCCATACCAAATAAGGTTAAATTAAGTGCTTGAGCTATAAAGTCTGTTTGTTCCATAATTATGATTTTTTTATTAATTTGGTACCGATGGACGGAATCGAACCGTCACTCCCAAAGGAACCGGATTTTGAATCCGGCGCGTCTACCAATTCCACCACATCGGCAATATTTTTATTTGTGTCTAAAAGTAATCCTTCCTTTGGTTAAATCATAAGGTGTCATCTCAACGGTTACTCTATCACCTGGAAGAATGCGAATATAGTACTTGCGAATTTTGCCAGAAATATGCGCTAAAATACGATGACCATTTTCTAACTCAACCGTAAAAGTCGTATTTGGTAATTTTTCTTTAACAACACCTTCTAATTCAATGTAATCGCTTTTTGACATAAATCGCTATAAATTTCCAACTAAATAAATTCGCTTATTTTACCCGATTGTTAGAGGATAGTTAAAAAATCATAAATCCAAAATTTGGCTTTTATAGAAATTGGAAACCTTAATCTTTAATTGAATCAGTTATAATAAAGACACTTTTATTATAGATGTATTGCATTAATGAAAATCAGTTTTGAGTTTTTTCCGCCTAGAACAAATCAAGGTAAAAAAAAACTAACCCAAGTTAGGCAAAGTTTAAGTGTGATATCGCCTGAATATTTTTCAACCACTTTTGGTGCAGGTGGCGCAACACAAGATGCAACCTTAGAAGCGGTGTTAGATATTCAAAAAAACGACAACATTCCAGCTGCGCCACACCTGTCTTGTATTGGTTCAGAAAAGTCCAACATTGTTGAATTATTAGACAAATACAAATCTGAAAATATTAATCGTATCATTGCATTAAGAGGCGATATTCCTTCGGGTGTGCGTAATATTGGCGATTTCCATTATGCCAATGAATTGGTTGAATTTATTCAATCTGAATATAATGACTACTTCCATATTCAGGTGGCAGCCTATCCTGAAATGCACCCGCAAGCCAAGAATATTGCAAGTGATTTAGCACACTTTGTTAACAAGATTAAAGCAGGCGCTAATGGCGCAACTACACAATACTTCTATAATGCTGATGCCTATTTTAGGTTTAGAGATGATGTGCAAAAACTGGGTGTAGATACCCCAATCACACCGGGTATTATGCCAATTACCAACTACACCCAACTGCTTAACTTTTCTAATATGTGCGGCGCGCAAATTCCAAAGTGGATTTTAGAACGACTCAAACTTTATGAAAACGACTTGGAATCACTTGGTGATTTTGGTTTTGATGTTGTCTCTAACTTATGTCAAACACTCAAAAGTCAAGACGTGGGTAGTTTTCATTTTTATTCGATGAATCGTGTAGAACCTTCTCTCAAGCTAGCAAAAAGCATTGTGTAATTATTTAATTATGGATTTTATTCTTTCAAGGTATATCAAAGAATAAGGCATAGTTTTATCCTTATTATCAACGCTCAATGTTTGAATGAGTCGCCATCCATCGTTATAGAATGCTTCAAAAGTTCCTATTCTAGTATTAGAGCCAATATCACATAATAATTTGCTACTAACACTGGCCAAATGATAATAGGCTGGGGTTTTCTTAACTTTGGTATTTACTAAACAAACTGCCAATTCATATTGAGTTTTAACTGGGTTTGATTTTCATAATAGTGCTTATTTTTAATGACTCGTCTTCAGTGTCAAAAAAACCCTGAAAATGATGAAATAGGAAATAAAACCCAAACAACCAATAATATCTTTTCTATCATTAGATAATCCTAATAAATAGCCTAATTAAAGGCTATTTTTCTATAATTAAATAGAGTTAAATTAAAATTAAAATGCCCAACCAACACCTATTGAGCCAGCATTATTACCTGAACCTGCCTGTGATAGTATTACCAAAAGTAGCGCCATTGTTATCCAAAATTAGGGCTATGCTATTTTGCCCGCCTGTTATTCTTGTTCTGCTACCATTAATTACTATACCATGCGTATTACCATCAATAAATTAGCCTGACCTGAACCAACTTCAAGTTTTCACTACCAATTGTGAGTGAATCTAATCTGCTTTTCGCTGTGTTTGCAGTGTTTTGTGCATTCGCAGCGGCATTGGCGTTTGCCTGTTCTGCTGATTGTCAAGTAGTGGTTAATAAACCAAAAGTTAGTATGAAAAACCTATTAATTTAACTCTGTTCTTCATGGTTTTTAATCCAATACTGAAGCTTATGTAAGGGCTCTTTGTCTTGAGCGTGGCAACATTTCTCAAGCACATTTAAACGATTACCCAATTCTTCAAACACCATTGCATAATGCTCATTCCTTAACTCTTCTTTATAAAGCTTGGATTTAAGCAAGGTGATGATGCTGATTAATTTTTGCTCATTTTCTTGTTTAGCAGTATCAGCTGCACCGGCTTTAGACATGGCATCAGCTTTGATTTGTTGCATTTTTTGTATGTGTCTATCTTGCTCTGGATGCAAACTTATTTTAGGATAAGCCAGTCTAATACTGTCCGTTGTCACGTAGCCCTCATGAGTCTGCAACTTGCCAGAATTGATTTGTGCTTGAATTTGGGTGCGACTCACCCCAAGCTTGCGTGCTACTTGTGAAACACTTAATTTAATCATATTACCCCAAAAAAACCATCAAAGATAGTTGACAAACTAACTAGATTTTACTGGTTTGTCAAGTGTATTAAGATTTATTAATACTGAAATAATACCATTATCACTAGTATCCGGCGTGACCAATACTTTATCAAACCCAATTGAATTAACATAAGTTTTTATTCTGTCACTTAAAACTACTAATAAATAGTTTTTAAGCTTATTAATATCAAAAATTTGGCTGGATATTTCCACTAGTGATTTCATGCTATCTATGCTAGTAATGGTAATAATGCCTTCATTGCTTAATAAAAATTCATTGAGTGATTGATAGTGTAAAGAGTTAATATCATGACTCACACGCTCATATACTTCAACGTATTCGACTTGATTATCTTGCTTAATTAGGCCTTGCCTTAAGGTTTCTCTACCGCCTCTACCTCTAAAAATTAAAATCGTTTTATGATGCAAGCAATTCACACTATCAAGCGCCAAAAGCGCCTCACTGGAAGCGTTTTCTCTAGGAAAGTCGTCAATCCTTATGTCATTCTCGCTTAGTTTTCTGGCGGTAGCACCACCCACTGCAAAAATCTGATGATAACCCATTGTTTTAAGAATTTTCAAGCCGTGTTCAACAGCATTGGCACTAATAAAAATAACCACATTATAATGACTTTTTTCTGCTTTGACATCAATAGAATTAAGCCTTAACGTTGGAAACAGAAGTGGCTTATTGCCACTTTTAAGCACCATAGATTGTAGTTTTTTTACTTGTAAAAGTGGTCTGGTTAGTAATACATTCACCAACTAAAACCCTAGTATTTCGGCAATAATTCGTATTTTATTCAACGTTTCACTTTCTGCATGCTTGCAAATAAGTACAGTTTTGATGTTAATAAGCGACATGTCTTGTAAAAAATACCGAATTTGCTTTTCATCCCAAACATTAGAAGTGTAAAGAATGGGCAATTGATTAAAATACAAATGCTTATTTGCTATTAACTTAGTATTTAAATCAAATTTAAGTTTCTTGTCAGATTGGAAGCACAATTGATAGCCATCTAATATCACCATTATTTCATTATTTGGCTGCTTATCAAGTTCACAAAATAAGATAAATTGAGATTGATATTGCTGGATTGGTTTAAGTTTTGATGCAAGTTGAGTTGCATCAAATAATTGAGCCTGTTCAATAGATATAACCAATTCAAACACCTCATCAGAGTCTTCTAATTCTGTAAATATTTGCTCAAGATCTTCTTCAGTATCAATCTTTAAAGCCAAGGCTTTGAATAAGATTGAGTAATAATCAAAACGCCATTCATTAGGCAAATCATCAGGGTAAAAATCGTCAAGTAAATCTAGGCCACTACGGCCAATTAAGAACTCTGTTTTGTTCATTTTGTTTTATATGTCTTTATAATAAGTGAAAGTTTTATACAAAGATCTCTTTATTAATTATGCCGGGTATTCTACTACCAATTATTGCCTTGTTATCAGGATTTGTACTTTTAATTTGGAGTGCGGATGAGTTTACTGAAAATGGGGCAAAAATTGCCAATATCTTTAAAATACCGCCACTCATTATTGGATTAATTATCTTTGGATTTAGCACCAGCGCACCTGAAATGTTAGTATCTGCACTTGCTGCTATGGAAGGCAATACAGGGCTTAGTATTGGTAATGCGATTGGTTCTAATATTTTTAATATTGCGCTTGTATTAGGCATTAGTGCAATTATTGCTCCAATTAAAGTGCAAGGGAGTATTTTGAAAAAAGAGTGGCTATTTTTAATGATTGCCACACTTTGTGCAGGGCCACTGTTGTGGGATTATCGTCTTGATTTTACAGATAGCATGGTTTTATTGTCTTTACTGATTTTATTTATTGCTTATACCTTTAGGCAGGCAAAAAATAAAACGCATCATGAATTTGACGAACTTGAACATAATGTGAGCAAAGCTCAGGTTAAAAAAACTTGGGTAATGTTAATTGTGGGTTTGGTGGTCTTAGTCTCTAGCGCAAAACTTGTGGTTTGGGGTGGTGTGGCAGTGGCCAAAATATTTGCTGTTTCAGATTTAATTATTGGACTTAGCGTAGTAGCATTAGGTACTAGTTTGCCAGAATTAGCAGTATCAATCGCAAGCGTTCTGAAGAAGCGATATGCAATGGTGGTAGGCAATGTAATCGGCTCCAATCTATTTAACACCATTGCCGTATTGGCCATACCAGGATTAATCCGTCCATCAGATGTGCCAGTAGAGGTTATTAGTAGAGACTATCCAGTCATGTTATTATTGACCATTTTACTGTTTGTTGTCTCTTATAAATTTAATAAAAAACACATTATTAATCGTTTTGAAGGGTTTATGCTTATTGGGGTATTTGGTCTTTATATGTGGCAATTATTTTGAAACTAACTCTTCACAGTGAGTCTGAGACTTATGATTTTGCACATCAATTGGCTCAGTGCGCTCAGTTGGTTGATAACTCTATTGTTATTTATTTAGAGGGTGATTTAGGCGTTGGAAAAACCACATTAGCTCGAGGATTCATTCAATTTTATGGGTTTGAACGAGTTAAAAGCCCTACCTACTCTCTAGTAGAAAGCTATGTTAATGACAAAGTTAATATCCACCATTTTGATTGTTATCGATTAAGCGATGCGCAAGAGTTAGAATATATTGGCATTCGTGAATATTTAACGCCTGCTCATATTCAACTGATTGAATGGGCAGATTTGGGCAAAGGCATGATTGCGTCAGCAGATATGATGATTAAAATTACTGATGATTTTGATAAGCGCGAACTAGAAATTACCACATATACACAAATTGGGAAGCAGCTACTCACATATATCAATTTATAAAAAATATCAAATACAGCTTTTTTTCAATTCAATAAACAAACAAGCAGAGTTAAAAACACAACCAAAATCATTTTAATTGATATAGGTCATGGCGATGAAGACTCAAGTGCGGTGAGTTATTGATGTTCAAAAGAAAAACATATTACCTAAAAATTGGCAAAAAAATCAATCGAACCCGAGGCATGAAAGCCATTCTTACTAGACGAAGGGGTTATTATGTTAGTTTGACTAAGCGTACAGCGTAGAGGCGTTAATTAAAGACGACCAATGCTTGAATAAAATTTTATGGAATTTTTCTAGAAAAGACCGAGACACTCAAAGCCAAAAACTAGGATTTAAAATTCTCAAGCGAATGGATAGAATTGGTTATTTGCATAAAAAATACCGAAAAGGCAAACTTTATTGTCTTAAAAACACCTTCTATTCCTTCTGTAGTAGTTGAAACTGCACTTATTTCTAACCCTAAAGAGGAAAAACGACTTAATAATTCAAAAGAACAGGATAAGGTTGCCAATGCAATTTATCAAGGGATTTTAGATTATTACAAATAATCCGAGTGGGTTATTTTTTTATCTGATTTATCAGGCGCGTGCTCCTCTTTTGGTGGCTCGTAATTTGGATCATTTGGGTTCATAAATACAAAGTGATAATCGCTGTCTTTATCTATCTGATCAAAATCCACCACCATGCCTTCAAGTAGTGCTTTTTGCTCATAAGCAAGAATGTACTCAATGCCATTAGATCTAAGATGGATATCGCTGTCATTGCAATCATCAAAGCCCATCAAATATTGGAAGCCATCATCGGTCTTATCAACAGCAAAGCGAATTAACAGTCCTTGAATTTCTGGGTTATGGGTTGATAAAATAATTTCATCTGCTGCTTTTTTTGTAATTGTAATCATGATTTTTTCTTTTTAATCTTACTTATAAAGTTAACAAATTGCACAACCCACGCATTGCCTGCCACATTGCGCAAGTGTGTATACGAAGCTAAAAGGTTATGTTTAATAATGCCATCGAACTTATTATTCACACCCACACCGCGCAAAACCTTAAAAGCATAACGTGTATTGGCGTTAAGATTTTTAAGCTTTGAGTAGTGAAACTCGTGCGCATAAATACGCTTAGACACGCCAGACCAGCAATGCTCATCGGTTGGTTCAAGCTCAACATAACCCCTGCCAATAGGTTTGGGTGTCATGTACGTATCTGCATCAATCACGCCTACCATTGAATGGGTTTGTTTATTATAGGTAATACTGTTAGTTAAATACATCAAACCACCACATTCTACGTACGTTGGTAGCCCTTGTTCTATTTTAGTTTTAATATCTTCTAGCAGGAGTTGATTGGCATTTAACACTTTAAGTTGCATTTCTGGAAAACCGCCGCCGATAAATAATCCATCACATACTGGCAAGTTGTTATTTTTAAGCGTGTCAAAACATTTTATACTAACACCTAATGACTCAAATTTATCCAAATCATCTTGATAATAAAAACCAAATACACTATCTTTAGCAATAGCAACCGTGATTTTTTTCTTAATTGTGCTAGTGTTAATAATTTGTTTATTGGGCTTAATACAAGTCAGATTCATTAATGCATTAAGGTCAACTTGATCGGCAATAATATTGGCAACTTTATTAATAAAAGTTTGCGATTGTGATCTTTCATTGGCAGGCATTAAACCCAGATGACGCTCATCAATCACTAGTGATTTAGAGCGACGTACGCAGCCCAACACAGGAATATCAGTGTAATACTCAATCGCTTGAATTAATTTTGACTGATGACGCTCACTGGCTGCTTTATTAAGAATAACGCCAGCAATATCTATATTTTTATCAAACGCCT
Source organism: Candidatus Ruthia sp. Cpac_8_S14 (assembly GCA_021730205.1). Classification (GTDB taxonomy): domain Bacteria; phylum Pseudomonadota; class Gammaproteobacteria; order PS1; family Pseudothioglobaceae; genus Ruthia. The sequence goes on from CP072533.1 coordinate 953,230, forward strand.
GATAGCCGCTAAGTAGTGGTACAACACCACGAGTAATGCCTGTGCTGTCAATTACTAATACTACGGGGGTATTTAACAATCTAGCAAGATCAGCATTAGCATCACCACCAGTAACACTCATGCCGTCAAACAAACCCTTGTTGCCTTCAATAATAGTAAGGTCACTATTGACACTTTGATTGTTATACAATTGGATGATTTCATCATCAGCCATGTTGTAAAAATCTAGGTTATAACAAGGGTTGCCACTGGCTTGAGCAAGCCAAATAGGATCAATGTAATCAGGGCCTTTCTTAAAGGCTTGAACCTTTAAAGACTGTTGTTTAAACGCAGCACACAACCCTAAACTAACAACAGTTTTGCCTGAGGATTTATGACTAGCAGATAAGTAAAAGCAACTCATAAAATTTTAAGATAATAAAAAAGGAGACTTAACACCTCCTTTTTTTAAGTTAACGGAAACACATTATTTATTTTGTACTACATTATCTGCCAAACTCTCTGGCAAGAACGCTAAGAATTTAACCAAGAATGTCACCGCAATGATTGCTAAAGCAACACCACCAATACCAAGAAAAATTTCTGGCAGTGAAGCTGAATACTGAGCAACACCACCATAACCTTCTAAAATTTCCTTACCTGGGAATAATTCCATTGGATAAGCCTGACCGCCAATAATAATAACGTACAACTGAATAAGTCCGCCAATAATAATCAACACAGAAGCCAAGCCTAACATTGAGCGATTGCCCTTAGTGGCAGGATGATAAATCAAAGCCATTGGAATAAACCCACCTAAAATAATTTGTCCATACCAAAATAATTTTGTATAAATACCGCCATCAAAAAGAATGAAGTTTTCAACGCCTGTATTTTCTGCTAAATACAAATTACCCAAATGATATACAGTCACAAAATACATTACTGCTGCGACAAACACACCTAGAAGGTTACTCAAACGATTAACCACAGCGTCCCCTAAGGGTCTGTTAGTCCACTGACAACTTGATATCAAAATGAGTATGAAAAATGCCAAACCGAACGCAAAAGACATGATGATAAACATAGGCGCCATAATAACGGCATCGTAAGCCTGCTTAGCAACTAAAAATCCAAAAATAGAGCCTGTGCCTGTGGTCAGAATTAAACGCCAACCAAAGGCGACTAAACCAGCTTTGCGGCTAAATTTATTCATGCGACGTTCAAACAGCAACCACAAATAAACAGCAACCACCACAAAAAAACCATTATATAAAATAATATTCCAAGCAAAAATTGATTTAAAATTATATTCAGTCATGACAACAATCAAACGATCTGGGTGGCCCAAATCAAGCACCAATACCATTAAACCACTTGCTAATAATGACAACGCAACCAGACCAGATAAACGTGATAAAGGCTTATATAGTTTTTTATTAAACACAGAAGAAATTGAAGCCACGTTTAGTGCGCCACTCGCCGTCACTATCAAAAACAAAGCAAACACATGTGGCATACCCCACACAATACGATTACTCATACCAGTCACAAAATGACCATGATGCTCCATATAGTACGCACTACCTAATGCAGCTAAAACTAAACCCCCCAGTCCTGCAACTAATGCATAAAACCCTAGGCTTTTTCCTTCAATTTGTTCAAAACGAATATTGCTCATAAAATTCCCAAATTAAATTTATTATTTAAATACCACTATAACGTACGCCAGTATTTAGATTAAGGTCTGCTCTGATTTGTGCAGATTGAACTGTTCTTAAGGTTTGATTAATTTTGCTTGATGCATCATACAAATCACCAAAAATAACAGCGTCACTGTTCACACTTGCAACACAAGCAGGCACTTCACCTTTATCAACCTTGTGTACACACATCGTACAAGACTCAACAGTGCCTTTGCCACGAGGCATGTGCTCTTTTTGATTTCTTAGTGCCTCGTGTACAAACGAACGTGCATCATACGGGCAAGCCATCATGCAATAACGACAACCAATACATAAATGTTTATCTACCAATACAATGCCATCTTCACGTTTCATAGAAGCATTTGTTGGACAAACATCAACACAAGGCGGCTCTTCGCAATGCTGACACATGAGTGCAAGGTTACTTACTTTACCAGTTGCTTTATCTTTAACTTTTAGTTTTTTAATCCAGCCTGGTTTTTGACTGCCTGTTGAATGTAGCTCTGAACCCCAACCTTGTTCTTCCTGACAAGCACTAACCATGCCATCAATACCAGCCTCGGTTAATTTATTGGTATCAATCAACATGCCCCAACGTTTTTCATTGGTCACTGGCACCTTATTAGTACTAGCGAATGTTGTAAGTGTAATGCCACTAGCAACTGTGGCAACGCCAATCGTTGTTGCACTCGTGGTTTTGATAAAATCACGACGATTTAATGTTTTATTCATAAGGAGCCTTCCTTTGGAATCGTACGGTGACAACTGAAACAATCAAGGCTAACGCTGACCTGTTCATGACAATCTGAACAAAATTGACCTTTCTTATCAACTGAATAATATTGATTGTTTGTCTTATCTTTATTGACATGACACGACACACAACCTTTTAAAGAATACTCATCTGTTCGAACACCTTGGCGCAAAGTTTTATCACGCTTATGGCGTAAAAATTCAGGATGTATTTTTCGAATAATTGAAATACTTTCATGAAATACTTTACCAGATGCCTTAATAGAACTGGCCTGTTCACCAAGATTAGTATGCGCAAACACACTGCTTACCAACAAAGTTAAAAAAACAATCAACAAACGATTCATAATTTTATTTCGCTTAGATTAAATTAAATTGACCTACTCACCAAGACCCATTTGAATATAACCAGTCGGGCAAACATCAGCACAAATATGACAACCAATACACTTATTGTAATCAGTATCAACATATCTGCCTAATGTTGCCTTATCTTTCTTAACTTTAAAGACTGCGTCTTGAGGGCAATACATTACACAGTTATCACACTCAAAACACAAGCCACAAGACATACAACGGGCTGCTTCTTTTTGCACTTCCTCTTCAGTATAGCCAATTAAACGCTCATCAAAGTTACCCAATACGTTGTCAACATCTACCAATTTGTGATTGCGTTGATTTCGTTGTTCATAATCAAAATGACCTAAGAACAATTCCGTATGTGGAATGATGGAAGCAAAGGCGCGATCTTCATAATTATGCACCGCAAAATCGGCAATATCTGTTGAGGCTGCAACATCAGAACCTTGCTCATAAGATTCAGGAGAAAGATCCCACTCTTTCAACTTATCCATTAAATCAAAGTAACTAACATCAACCTTAGGACGAATATATTGATCAGAACCTGCAAGATAATCACCAATACTTTCAGCAACAATTGACGCTTGACCAATGGCGGTCGTTAATAAGTGTGGACGAACCACATCACCACAAACAAAAAAACCTGGCTTATTAGGCACTTGATAGTTCTTATCTGCGTCAATAAATCCATGTTCATTAAAGAAGGAAGTGTCCATGCCTTCAGAATCAACACCTTGACCAATGGCAGAAACAATCAACTCACATTCAATATCAAACTCAGAGCCTTCAATTGGTGTGTTTCCATCTTCTTCTAAATGAATCATACGCAGTGCAATTGCACGACCATCTTTTCCTATAATTACTTCAACAGGTTGTAATTGACCTTGAATTTCAACACCTTCACGAGTTGCATCATCAATTTCTTCTTGCGCTGCTGGCATGTTTTCAACAGTAGAGCGTGTTGTCAATAATACATCTGCACCTAGACGCTTAGAAGTATCAACCACATCATGCGCTGTATCACTAAAAATAACACGTTCAGGACGATCTTTTTCAGCGACATTAGTAATGTCGCCCAAACGGCGTGCAACTGATACAACATCAATTGAAGTATCGCCACCACCAATACAAATCACCTTGCCTGTAATGTGCTTTAAACGGCCTTGGTTGTACGCCTCAAGAAAAGCAACACCAGAGACGCAATTTGTTGCTTCACCGCCTGGGACAGGCAACGTACGACCACTCATAGCGCCCATTGCAAATAAAACCGCATTAAATTCTTTTTCTAATTCATCAATAGTAACACCAACACCAACCTTAGTGTTCATTCTAGTTTCAACGCCTGTATTGATAATACGATTAATCTCACAAGACAATACATCGCGTGGCACACGATAATCAGGAATACCGTACATCATCATGCCACCTAATTGATCATATTTTTCAAATACAGTAACGCTGTGACCCTGACGACGTAATTTAAGTGCTGCTGTCAAACCACCACAACCACCACCAATAATGGCAACTTTTTTGCCTGTATCTTTAGCATCAACTTTAAATGTGTAACCTTCAACTTTTGCATTGTCACCAATAAATTGCTCAACCGCACTAATACTAACTGTGTCTTCAACTTCATTACGATTACAACCATCTTCACAAGGTGCTGGACAAACACGACCCATTACCGATGGAAATGGATTTGAATCTGTAGAACGTTGAAATGCATACTCTTGCCAAGATAGCTCACCAGAAGGCTTCTCCATACCGCGAACAATGTCTAACCAGCCACGAATATTATGCCCTGAAGGGCACGAGCCTTGACAAGGTGGCGTTTGGGTGACATAAGTAGGACACTTATGAGAGGTGTCTTCTTTAAAAATCTTTTGGCTCCATGGCACTGTTTTTAGTTCATCACCATCATCGGTATATAATCTGAATGTGTGATTATCGCCCTTAGTTGGTACGCCATATGAGTTCTTTTGCATATCAAATCTCCTTATATTCGTTTAAGTTTCTGCTGTTTCTGCCAACATGGCATCATCAGTATCAGTTTGTGGTTGAGCCTTTTGAACTGCTATTTGTGGCTTATCCATAATAATTGCTTCGCTCACTAATTGGTGAACACTCACAATCATGTACGGATCAAAATCAAATTTAGGTAGTACTTTAGAAAACTGCGACTTGCAAATGGCACAAATAGCAGCCAGTGTATTAACACCATTATCTTCTTCAACTGCTTTCAATGCTTGCATTCTTGGCATTGCACCCTTCACACGAATTTCCATTAAATCGTCTGTTAATAAGCCACCGCCGCCGCCGCAACAAAAAGTAACCTCCTTAATTGTACCACGTTCCATATCAACATAATTATTGCACACAGCTTTAATAACGTCACGTGGCAAAATAAATTGACCGTCTGAAATTCCACCCATATTGGTTGCACGAGCAACATTGCATGAATCATGAAAAGTAACCGTGCGATCATCATTAGCAGACTTATCAAAAGCTAGTTTACCTCTTTGAATTAAATCATGGGTGTATTCAATAATATGTTGTGGTTGCGGATAACGATGATCTAATTGGTCTTGTAATTTCTGACCAAATTCATCGGTAGCACCTGCACCTACACCCGATAAAGTATTCCAAAAACTATAGGCAACACGCCAAGCATGTCCACATTCACCTACCATAACCCGTGACACTTCTAAATCAAGTGCTGCTTTACGAATACGCAAAGCAGCTTTACGCATTACATCATAAGAGCCAATAAACATGCCAAAGTTTGCACCTTCAGAGGCATATGAGCTTAGCGTCCAACTAACACCATCTTGATGAAACACCTTGCCATAACCGATTAGACCATCAATATGAGGCTCAGCAAAAAAGTCTGCTGACGGGGTGATTAATAGAATTTCTGCGCCCTTTTGATCTAAGGGGTATTTAACAGCAACCCCGCCTGTTTCTTCTTCAATTTCTTCTTCAAGGTCAAGCAATGTATCACGCAAAGCTGGTTCAGGTAAACCTAAGTTATTACCAATTGTTAGAGCTTTACCTAAAATTTGATTGCAATATTTTTGACCCATGCCAACTACATCTAGCACCTCACGAGCTGCCATTGAAATTTCAGCTGTGTCAATACCGTATGGACAGAATACCGAACAGCGACGACATTGTGAACACTGATGAAAATAGTTATACCAATCATCCAGCATATCATCATCTAGCTCTTTAGCACCTACTAATTTAGGGAAGTATTTACCTGTAAAGGTAAAATGGCGACGATACACACTTCTAAATAAATCTTGGCGTGCAACTGGCATATTTTTCGGGTCTGAAGAACCCAAAAAGTAATGACACTTATCAGTACAAGCGCCACATTTAACACACGAATCTAAAAATACTTGTACAGAGCGATATTTAGACTTAAGTTCGCCCATTTTATCAATAGCAACTTGCTGCCAATTGTCTACTTTTTCACCAGGAAAGCCTAATGGCTTTTGAAATTCTTGTACGGATTTGAACGGACCCTCGCCATCCATAATACCCTCTTTTAACTCAGGAATTTCAAGATAAGCGGGTAATACTGGAATGTCAAATTCTTTTGCCATATTATTCATCCTTACCTAAAGTTTGTTCTAGTCGTGTTGCATGTTCTTGTTCTTGCTTGAGCGCCCAAGATGAAATATGGCGCTTTGAGCGAGCATCATCCATTTGATTTCGTGTTGGACTAAAAAAAATACCTGGCACGTGTAATAATTTAGAAATTGGGAAAATTGCCATCAACACAAATACCAAAAAAATGTGTACTAAAAAATGCACTTCTGTTGGTAGGTTTGCCCAATTAAAACTAATTAAGCCTGAGGCAAATTCCTTGACCATAATAATATCTGTATGATTGCTGGTAAATGTCATCACAGCGCCACTCACACCAATAATGAGTAACATGATTAACATTAAATAATCACTCGGTGCTGAAATATAACGAATACGCTCAACAAAAACACGACGTAACATAAGCCCAACAAGACCAACCACCATGGCAAAAGCAGCATACTTAAATGGTTGGGTTAATAAAAAAATATCGGGCAAGTCACCTGGCCAAAAATAACGTATATGGCGAATTAAAACCAATAATAGACCGAAATGAAACAACCAGCCAAACAACCAAATCCATTTGTTTGATTTGAACAGACTTTCAAATAAAGCTACTTCACGCATCATGCGCATAACCACACCTGTTTGTGTTAATGGGGTTGGTGCAGTAGGAATTTTAAGGGGAGCTGGCGTCATCCAAAATTGATAAATTTTTCTCGCCATTCCGACAAGGAATACAATTAATGAAATATAAAATAAAGCGGTAAAAAAAATGCTTATTACAGACATATTGCTCTCAAATTCAATGGTTAAAGTATTAAAAAAACACCCACCGAAGCAGGTGTTTTTATTGCTTGTATTGACTTAAATACAGCCAGTTGGTTTTGGCAATCCAGCGAAACGACAACCTTGCTTACCAGGACCATACGGAAACAAAGAGTACAAATATTTAGAGTTACCTTTGTCTTTACCCATTCTTTTAGCAATTGCTTTGGTTAATACGCGCACTGCAGGTGCAATTTGGTACTCTTCAAAATAATCACGTAAGAAATTAATCACATCCCAATGTTCATCACTTAAATCAACATCATCATCTTTTGCCATTTGCTCAGCAATTTCTTTGGTCCAATCGCCCAAATCTACCAAAAAACCTTCTTCATCTACTTCCGCGCCTAAAATATCAGCCATTTTTTTACTCCTATATAAAAATTTAAGTTAAACCCAAGAAACCGCGGTTCCATGTTCAACAACCAAATCAACAAAACCTGCATAATCAACTAATTTGATATTATCAGCAAGTTTTGAAGAAATTCCTCTTGCTTCAACGTCACCCTGAAGTGCATAAACTCTACCTTGAGCGGCAAGATCAGCAATCATTGATGCGTTGGTATTTTTCGCAGCAGAAATAACACCGTCTTCAATTAATAAAATAACACTTGTGTCATCAATTGTATTAAGACAGGATTTGAGTGAATTTCGCTCGAAAGATGATTTATTAACAGTATGTAACATATTTAATCTCCCTTAGAAACTTAGACATACATCTTGTTCAGACATAATCTTTGAAAGCTTGACATTAGAAACCACTTTAATGCTCGGCTTTTCTACCCAATCATCGTCTTCATCTTCATATACTAAAGGCATTAAATCATCTGCACTCAATCCTCTTTCTTCTAAAGACTCTGCTGATACGTAAAGCTTATTAATGTCATAATCACCCAATGCATGGAAGGTTTTAGAAAAATTCTTCATACCAATACCATCAGCATTTTGCCCTTCAACAATTTGATATACACCATCATCAATAAAAGCCAAAGAAACATCTTGTTCAAATGCTGCAGCAATTAACACTACTTCTAGCGACTCAATTGCATACACCGTGCCAAATGAAGAACGGCGATTTAAATATATAAATTTCTTAGTTGCCATCTTAATCTCCAAATACCACTAAACGATCGGACTGAATGCCCGCTTCAATCAACTGACCCAAGCCAGAAATACGAAATGCTGGATGAATGTTATTAGCATCAATACCATTCTTACTTGCCTCAGATTCATCTAGCATACCGCGACGAAGCGCTGCCGCTATACACACAACAAGTTCAGGTTCACCATCAACGTTCTTAATGCCTAACTTTGCCCATTGGTTAACAACATTACGATCATCTTGTGGTGGCAATGTAAAACGTGATGCATTATTTACACCATCATGATAGAAAAAGACACGAAAAATTTCATGGCCTTTTTTAATCGCCGCTTTGGCAAATTGATACGCCGTATCAGATGCTTGATGCTGGTACGGCCCTTCATTAATTTGAATAGAAATCTTCATAATAATCGATATTTAGAAACGAATATATGCAGAAGAATTTAACTCATGACGTGCGCCTTTCCAATCATTGATGTGGAATTTAGTGAACGGCAAACCTGTCTTTTCAAAAAATGCTGGCCAACCAATACGATCAACCCATTCGCCCATTCTTTCCCAATCACGGGCATCGTCTTTATAAACAGACAAAATATTCTTAACCACGGCGCCAACTTCTGGCCATCTTGGCGGATTATTGGGTAAATTAGAAGCGACTAATTTATGGAACGAAGGCTTAGATCTCGCATTTGAGTTCTTACCACCAATCCACAACGCAATCTTAGAGTGCTCAGGATCGTTAATTTGCATCGGCGGACATGGCGGAAAGCACGCACCACAGCAAATACATTTCTTCTCATCAACTTCCAATGTTGGCTTGCCATTAACCATTGCAGGACGAATCGCAGCAACTGGACAACGTGCAACAACAGTTGGACGCTCACACACATTAGCTACTAAATCATGGTTAATTTTAGGTGGTTTAGTGTGTTGAATATTAAGTGCGATATCGCCTTGACCACCACAGTTAATCTGACAACAAGAAGTGGTCATATGTACACGGTTAGGCATTTCCTCACGCGTAAATTCCTCATGCAGTTCGTCCATGAGTGACTTTACAATACCCGAAGCATCTGTACCTGGAATATCACAATGCAACCAACCTTGGGTGTGTGAAATCATGGTTACCGACGGACCTGTGCCACCTACAGGAAAACCTGCTTCAATTAACGCTGCAATTAGCGGTTCAACTTTTGCAACATCAGCCACCATGTACTCAACATTAGAGCGTATGGTAAAACGAACAAAGCCATCCGCAAACTCATCAGCAATATCAGCTAATTTTCTAATGGTATAAACATCCATTTGACGTGCGGTACCACAGCGAACTGTCCAAACTTCTTCATTATTTTTTGAAGTGTGGTGCAATACACCTGAACGAGGACGGTCATGATAAGCCCACTGTCCGTAGTTACGACGCATCGTCGGGTGCATGTATTGAACAGGATCAGGGCAACCTGATTCGATGGGCATTCTTGGTGCTTCAGCCATTTTATTTCTCCTAGTATATATAAAGTTAGGTGAGGGTTTTACTCACCTTAAAAATTGTTATTTAAACGATGTACCTATGCACTTGCCTCTGCTTTATTTTCAAACCACTTAACAGCCTCTTCGTCCCATGTGTCCATACGAACGTAAGATGAAGTACGTGTAGAATTAACCATATTAGGATCTACATTAAGGTCAATGCCTTCAAGGAAGTTAACCACGCCAATACGCTCAATCATTTCACCCGTTCTTTCATGCTCTAGTGCATTTTCAGCAAAGAAATCAATCACTTCACCTGCTAAATCTTCAATCGCTTCAAGATCATCTGTTGTGTCCATTTTCATAAATGGCACAACGACTGAACCAAACAAGTCACCAATTTTAAGCGTACGCTTACCACCCATGATAATCATCACACCCTTATCATCGCCTGTTGCTAAGATAGGTTCTACGTCACCTTTAGCAATATATTTATGAGTTAAGGGACTGGTAACATTTAAACAATGCATACATTTAACGCAGTTCTTGTTATCAATTGTAATTGAATCATCTTCATTAAGTGTCATCGCACTAGTAGGACAACGAGAAGTAATGTTGTCAATAACATAACTACGACCTTTGTCTGCAACCATCGCTTTCCATAGGTCTTGATTAACTTTAATATCGTCTCTCCAAGTGCCAATAACCGCAAAGTCAGCACGCTGAACTGTATTCATACAATCGTTTGCACAGCCTGATACTTTGAATTTCATTTTGTATGGTAATGCTGGACGATGCATGTCATCTAAGAATGCATTAACCAAGGTACGCAAAACTGCTTGCTCATTAACATTTGACATCTCACAACGTGAAGCACCAACACAAGACATACCTGTACGCACTGCAGGACCAGCACCGCCTAAATCAAAACCATAATCATTAAATGTATTAAAAATAGTCTGTGTTGTTTCTTCAGTCGCACCTTGTAACATGATGTCGCCTGATTGGCCATGAAATGCAATCAAACCAGAACCACCCTCATCTACAAACATATCACACACATCTCTTAATAAAGTTGATGTGTAGTGCATGCCTGCTGGTGGTTGAATACGTAAAGTATGAAACTCGCCTGCTGCAGGAAACTTATAAGTACCGTCTTCGTTTTTTAATTCGTTAAAACGTGGAATAATACCGCCGCCATAACCAATAACACCAACTGTGCCGCCTTTCCAGTAGCCTTTTTTGGTTACATATGAAGTTTCTAGTGTACCTAATACGTCACGTGCCATTTCAGCGCCAGCATGGCTGTCACTTGCTAATCTTTTAAGACCTGTAACGAACGAGGGCCATGGACCATTTTCCAACTCATCAAGGTTGGGTGTGTTATATAACTCTGCCATTTTATCTCTCCAGTATGTTTAAGTAAATCCCCTTGTTTTTTTCCAAAAGGAGATATGAACGAAATAGATTATACTTAAATGAAAGAAAATACCAGCGTTTATTGGTGGTACCAACTACTATCCCTTAGGAGGTAGATTGGTTTGATTTTTTGAGAATTAAAGCAATAACAATAAAGCCAATACCTGTTAATGCAGGAGCAATATTGGCATTAACAATGCCAATAACAATCACACCAATCGCAATTATTAGAAGTAAGCATGAGCAAGTATTTCATACTAGATATTCATTAACTTTAGCAGCAACACCACGACCCTCATTAATAGCCCACACAACCAACGATTGTCCACGACGACAGTCTCCAGCGGTAAAAATTCCTTTTTGTGACGTTGTGTATTGACCGTGTTTAGCCTTATAATTGCCACATTCATCAAGCTCAATATTGGCATCATCACTTAAATAATGTTCAGGAGATACAAAACCCATTGACAGTAAAACTAATTGTGTATGCCAAGTTCTTTCACTGCCATCAATTTGGGTTAATTGCCCGTCTTTAAAATCAACATTGAGCGTTTTTAAGCCAGTGACAAAACCCTGTTCATCTTTAATAAACGATTTGGTCATTAAATGATATTGTCTTGGGTCTTTGCCAAACATTTCTGTTACTTCGGCGTGGCCATAATCCACACGATAAATGAGTGGCCATAATGGCCAAGGATTGTTTGACGAACGCTCAACTGGCGGCTTGCCCATTAACTCAAAATTCACAATCGATTTTGCACCTTGACGTAGCGCTGTTCCAATACAATCTGTGCCTGTATCGCCACCACCAATCACAATCACATCCTTGCCTTTGGCAGATAAATCTGACTCATCTTCACGTCCAGTATCTAGCAAACTTTTGGTGTTTTTAGCTAAATATTCCATTGCCAAATGTACGCCTTGTGCTTGGCGGTTATCCACCAATAAATCGCGTGCTCTGCTTGCACCTGTGGTTAACACAAGTGCATCAAAACTTTGTTGTAATTGTGTGGTGGTAATGTCTTTTCCGACATCAACATTAGTTATAAATTCAACCCCTGAGTCTTGCATTAATTTCACACGGCAATCAACCACATTTTTACCAAGTTTCATATTTGGAATGCCATACATTAATAAGCCGCCAATACGGCCATCACGCTCAAATATAGTAACATTGTGACCGATTTTATTTAATTCATCTGCCGCTGCTAAACCTGCAGGACCAGAGCCAATAATAGCAATTTTTTTACCCGTTCTACACTTAACTGTATAGGGCTTAACCCAACCTTCATCAAAACCCTTGTCAATAATGGCTTGCTCAATATTCTTAATCGCGACTGCAGAACTATTAATACCCAATACGCAAGAACCTTCGCAAGGCGCTGGACAAACCCGACCTGTAAATTCTGGGAAATTATTGGTTTTTAATAAACGTGCTAGTGCTTCTTGCCATTTATTATGATAAATTAAATCGTTAAATTCTGGAATTAGATTATCAACTGGGCAACCATTTTCTGACTGGCAAAAAGGCACACCACAATCCATGCACCTTGCGCCTTGCTCTTGAAGATGAGTCTTATTATGATGACCCGTAAAGATTTCACCATAATCTTTAATGCGCAAATCCACAGAGCGATAAGCCTCAGTTTTTCTATTAAATTCTTTAAAACCAGTTACCTTTCCCATAACAAATACTCAAATATAAACCTGAAAGATTATGCCATATTTCTCGTAAAATTATATGACATTCTTGTCTTGTTCACTGCTCAAAATAACGGTATAATTGTTCCTTTTTTTATATGAAAGTTTATTCAAGGGAACATTCAAATGAATTTAATTGATCAAATTGAGAGCGAACAACTAAGATTAGACTTACCTTCATTCGCATCAGGCGATACGATTGTTGTACAAGTAAAAGTACGTGAAGGCGAGCGTGAAAGATTGCAAGCATTTGAAGGTGTTGTTATTGCCAAGAAAAACCGAGGCATTGGCTCAGCATTCACAGTTAGAAAGATTTCTTATGGCGAGGGTGTTGAAAGAGTTTTTCAAACCCATTCAAAAATGATTGATTCAATTGAAGTAAAGCGTCGCGGTAAAGTCCGTCAAGCCAAACTTTATTATCTTCGTGGTCTTACTGGCAAGAAAGCTAGAATTAAAGAAAAACTTCAGCTTAAAAAATAAACGAATTTTTTTTGATAAAAAATTGTCGGTCTTCACTGGCATTTTTTATAAGTCATTATCTGTCATAATTTAGTAATGGATAATTCAATACTCATTGATCAATTTTTAGACAACTACTGGCTTTCATCAGGCGCTAGCAAGAATACGCTATCGGCTTATCGCTCTGATCTTAATTTATTTTCAAAATGGATCAATAAGTCACTCACTAATATTAGTGATACACATATTAATCAATATTTTAATGAGCGCCAATCAATATCTATGAGTGCCGCCACACAAGCCAGAATACTCACCTGTTTACGTATTTTCTACCAATACTTAATTAAACAAAGAATCATTAAAAAAAATCCGACTGATAAATTACACCATCCTAAACAAGCGCAAAAACTACCCGTTTTTTTAAATATTAATGAGGTCGAAAGACTGCTTAATGCACCCGATCATAACACTATTTTTGGCCTGCGCGACCAAGCTATGTTAGAGCTCTTATACGCTTGTGGACTGCGCGTCTCGGAGTTGATTAATCTGAGTTATCATCATATTAATCTGGCTGATGAATATATTCGCATTCATGGTAAGGGTAATAAAGAACGCCTTTTACCAATGGGTGAAATGGCAATGGATTGTTTAACAAATTACGAAAAAAATGCAAGGCCATTTTTATTAAGGAACGGCCAAACTGATGGTTACTTTCTAACCAATCGTGGCACTAATATGAGCCGACAAAATTTCTTTTATATCATTAGAGGCTACGCATTCAAAGCAGGTATTAATAAACCCTTATCACCACATACACTGCGTCATGCTTTTGCCACACACCTTGTACAAGAGGGGGCAGACTTACGTAGTGTACAATTAATGCTTGGGCATAGTGACATTTCTAGCACACAAATCTACACCCACATTCAAAATACCCAGCTTAAATCACAACATAGCAAGCACCATCCCAGAGGATAGTAATAAATAAATCATAATCTTATATCAACAGCATAACCTTCCTTTTAAGGCTATTAATATTTTTCGAAAAAATAAGTAATAGCGTTGTTGCCATCCACATTATTTTATTTCAGTAACTACACACGCAAGTTCACATTCTATATTAAAAAAATGAAGCAGCACCCCTTCAAAAAGACTACAGAGTTGGCAAATAATGGGCATGATATTCTTAAAATGAAAGAATGGCTAATACTGTAGTAACTTAATGAAAACTTTACTAGCAATATTATTAGGCTTAAGCCACACATAGTGTTTGACCAAACAACTGAAACAGTTCTCGAACAAATGCAATAATTTCTCAACCTACCCGCCACAGGCATACTTGATAATGCGACTTGGAAAGTCCTAGTTTCACCTATGAACTAAAGCATTTAACACTCAGGCTTTTTCCAATAGAACCTTGCGTGGAAAAATGAGATACTTTGCCACTAAACACTTGAAATATAGAGCATCTGGATTGGTAGAGGGGAGTATTGAGCCGTGGGTTAGAACTTATATGAATGACCATGATGGCGATTGGGCATACTGGTGTCAAGGATTTGTATGTACTATTTTGGATCAAGCTTTTAGCATTATTGGCGAATATTTTAGTGAGTACTATGCCAATGAAGTTATGCGCAAAAAATCACGCAAAAAAAAATTATTGGCTACTCAAAGATAAAGCATATACACCCTAAGAGGGCTACATTGTGCTGTACATATCCACTAAAGATGATCGTGCTCATCACACAGAAATTATTTACCAAGATCTTTTCAGAACCATGTATGGCGATACCCAAGAAAAAGTTGAACAAAATCTTACTGAAATTATTTAGGCACCAAAACTTGATAGACGTAAAATTAAAGGCACTAGTTATTGGGAATGGGATTGTAAACGCAGAGATGAGCAGCAAATTTTTGCTTCACATGTTAATAAAATACCACAAATTATTATTGATACTTCTGAGAAATATGGCTTTATTTGGAGTGGAAAGTAGTATCACTATGATACGATGCACTTTGCATATAGGGCTGAATTATTATAAAACGTTTAAATATACTCAACATTTAATATTTCATAAACAACATCACCTTTGGGTGCTTTCACTGTCACCTCATCACCCTCTTCATTACCCATTAATGCACTGGCAATTGGCGAATGACAAGAAATCTTACCTAGTGCAATATCAGCTTCATCTTCACCCACAATTTGATACGTAGTTTCACTATCATCTTCGATGTTAATTAGAGTAATAGTAGTACCAAAAACACAGCGACCATCTTGGTTAAGTTTGACAACATCAATCACTTGCATGCGCGAAAGTTTTGACTCAACTTCTTTAATTCGACTTTCAATAAAGCCTTGCTCTTCTTTAGCGGCGTTATATTCGGCGTTCTCTTTAAGATCGCCATGGGCACGTGCTGTGGCAATATCTTCAATAACACGTGGACGACTAACGTCTTTAAGTTTAAATAGCTCTGCTTCTAGTGCTTTTACACCAAAAACAGTCATCGGTATATTTTCCATTATGAGTGTAATGATTGAAGTTTAGTTATGGTAAGTTTATTATTGGCTTTCAAACCATTCAGCATAGCAAATGCAGCTGCTACTGTGGTGGTAAATGGCACCTTATGTACTAATGCTTGACAACGAATCGCTGCAGCATCAGTCACACCTTGAATATCTTCAGTTGAGTTAATAATCAAATCGATATCATCATTTTTAATCATATCGACAACATGTGGTGAGCCTTCTGATACCTTGTTAACCACTTCGCATTCAAGCCCAGCTTCATTTAGCATGTCTCTATTACTGCGTGTTGAAACCAAGCTAAAGCCCTGTGCTGATAATTTTTTACCCAAATCAATCAGCTCGTTACGATCAAGCCTGCGCAAACTAACAAATGCCTTGCCATTTTCTGGTGCACGACTGCCTGCTGCTAATTGGGCTTTATCAAAGGCTGAGGCAAAATCTTTACCAATACCCATCACTTCGCCTGTTGAACGCATTTCAGGACCCAAAATTGGATCCACACCTAAAAATTTATTAAATGGAAACACAGCTTCTTTAACGCTAAAATGCTTAGGAACAATCTCTTTGGTAAAGTTTTGTGCTTTGAGTGACACGCCTGACATCACACGTGCGGCAATATTAGCAAGTGGCACGCCAATTGCCTTAGAAACAAAAGGAACTGTGCGTGAAGCACGTGGGTTAACTTCAATAACATAAACCTCACCATCTTGATAAGCCAATTGGGTATTCATTAAACCAATCACGTTTAATTTTTTAGCCATGGCAATAACCTGAGCACGCATTTCATCTAATACATTACTGGCTAGCGAATAAGGCGGTAATGAACAAGCAGAATCGCCTGAATGGATACCTGCTTGCTCAATATGTTGCATAATACCACCAATCACCACATCTTCACCATCGCAAATTATATCAATATCAACTTCAATAGCATGGTCTAAAAATGAATCCAACAAAACAGGGGAATCATTTGATACTTGAACTGCTGTGTGCATGTAATGCTCAAGGCTGTCTTTGTCATAAACAATCTCCATCGCTCGACCACCAAGCACATAAGAAGGTCTAACTACTAATGGAAAACCAATTGCATCTGCAATATCTTGTGCTTGTTCTAATGAACGTGCTGTACCATTTAGCGGCTGCTTAAGCCCTAATTCTTGCAACATTTTAGAAAAACGCTCTCTATCTTCAGCCAAATCAATAGCATCTGGAGTTGTGCCAATAATATTTGCACCACTTTTTTCCAATGCTTCAGCTAGTTTAAGTGGTGTTTGACCACCATAATGCACAATAATGCCATCTGGATTTTCAACATCAATAATCGCTAAAACATCTTCTAAAGTTAATGGCTCAAAATACAAACGATCTGAAATATCATAATCGGTTGAAACCGTTTCAGGATTACAATTTACCATAATTGTCTCAAACCCATCTTCTCGTAAAGCAAGTGATGCATGCACACAACAATAATCAAACTCAATACCTTGCCCAATACGATTGGGCCCGCCACCCAAAATCATAATTTTTTTCCTATCAGTTGGGTTAGCTTCACACTCAAGCTGATAAGTTGAATATAAATAAGCAGTCTGGGTATCAAATTCTACCGCACAACTGTCCACTCGCTTAAACACAGGTTTAATGTTAAGTGCACGGCGACGCTCACGCACTGAGGATTCACTAGAGCAGAACAATTGCGCCAAACGTGCGTCAGAAAAGCCTTTACGCTTCAGAGCAAACATTTTATCAGCGTCAACATCGGTTACACTCGTGCCGTTAATTTGTAACTCGATTGAAACAATGTCTTGTATTTGCGCTAAAAACCAAGGATCAACTCTAGACAAATCAAACACTTCTTCAACACTCATACCTAATCTAAAGGCATCAGCCAAATAGAAAATACGCTCGCCTCGAGCTGAAATACACTCAGAACGTATTTTATTGCGTGCATCATAAGCGTTCAAATCAACAACAGGATCTAATCCGGCCTTATCGGCCTCCAGCCCTCTTAATGCTTTTTGTAAAGATTCTTGAAAGGTTGAGCCAATAGCCATTACTTCACCCACAGATTTCATTTGCGTAGTTAAACAATCATCCGCTTTGGGAAATTTTTCAAAAGCAAATCTTGGAATTTTAGTTACTACGTAATCAATACTTGGCTCAAAAGAAGCGGGTGTTTTACCACCTGTAATTTCATTGTCAAGTTCGTTTAAAGTGTAACCTACAGCTAATTTTGCAGCCACTCTGGCAATAGGAAAGCCTGTTGCTTTTGATGCCAATGCTGATGAGCGAGATACACGTGGGTTCATCTCAATAATAGTTAAACGACCATCTTCTGGATTAAGCGCAAATTGCACGTTTGAACCACCTGTATCAACCCCAATTTCACGAAGCACTGCTAATGAAGCATTACGCATCATTTGGTATTCTTTATCAGTTAGCGTTTGTGCAGGTGCAACAGTAATTGAATCACCCGTATGAATACCGATAGGATCAAGATTTTCAATAGAACAAATAATAATACAATTATCCTTGCTATCACGCACCACTTCCATCTCAAACTCTTTCCAGCCAAGAATAGACTCTTCAATTAAAAGCTCATTAGTCGGCGAAAGATCTAAACCTCGTTCGCAAATTTCAACAAATTCCTCTTTGTTATAAGCAATACCACCACCACTACCACCCATGGTAAATGAAGGGCGAATAACGGTTGGAAAACCTACTGTTTCTTGTACAGTATGTGCTTGCTCCATATTATGGGCCACGGCGGCTTTCGGCATATCAAGGCCAATTCTTAACATCGCCTCACGAAATAGATTACGATCCTCGGCTTTATCAATAGCTTCTTTCTTAGCACCAATCATTTCTACGTCGTGCTTCTCAAGCACACTATGACGCTCTAAATCAAGTGCACAATTAAGTGCAGTTTGCCCACCCATGGTCGGCAACAAAGCATCGGGTTTTTCTTTTTCAATAATTTTTTCAACCGTACGCCACTCAATTGGTTCAATATAAGTTGCGTCTGCCATTTTCGGGTCGGTCATAATGGTAGCTGGGTTGGAATTAACCAAAATAACACGATACCCTTCTTCACGCAATGCCGTACAAGCTTGAGCACCAGAATAATCAAACTCGCAAGCTTGACCAATAACAATAGGCCCAGCGCCGATAATTAAAATACTTTTAAGATCTTGTCTTTTTGGCATTAGTGTTGTGCTCTAAATTAGGTCAGAAGTCATCATTTTCAATAGGCGGATTGCCATCAAAGATATCAAATTGTCTCTTTTGTAGGTAAGAAGAACGTGTTGCAATATAAACATCGTCTGAATTTTTAAGTAAATCCGTTGCTGGTAATAGTTTAACTCTAGTATCAACGGCTCTGACGAGTAATAAAGCCGTTTCCTCAGTGATATTTAACACCTTGCTTACATCAACATTTTCAGTAATATCAACATAAGTACCCGTTAAATCACGCATGGTTGATAAACCTAAAACTGGCAAAATCACGTAAGGACCGTTTGGCACGCCCCACACTGCCATCGTTTGACCAAAATCTTCATCAGTTTTTTCTAGCCCAATATCACCGGCAACATCAAACAATCCAACCAATCCTATGGTGCTATTCACTAAAATTCTGCCAAACGTGCTCATACTGTCAAATAATTTAAACTGTAAAATTTCATTACCCAGTGTGGAAATATCGTCTAAATTAGAAGAAAAATCACTAACTCGATTTTGCGCCATTTTAGGTACAGATTCTTTATAAGCCCTAGCTGCAGGCTCAAAGAAATTTTCATCTAAGGTTTGATTAAACTCAAAAACTGCTCTATTTAATACCTCAAATGAATCAATATCTTCAGCCATAGTAGTTATACCGAATACCAATAACACAAAACTCATTAATAAATTTTTCATTCGTTCATCTCCTGAATAAATATATCAAACAAACCACTCATATCGTGCGGCCCTGGTGAGGCTTCAGGGTGCCCTTGAAAGCCAAATGCTTTTTTATTAACAACACTAATGCCTTGGATGGAATTGTCAAACAACGAGCGATGTGTCACTTTTAAATCGTTTGGCATATTTTCCTCTGACACTGAAAATCCATGATTTTGAGAAGTAATCATCACTTGCTTAGTGTGTAAATTTTGCACAGGATGGTTAGCACCATGATGGCCAAATTTCATCTTTTGCGTTGTTGCGCCAACTGCCAAAGATAACAATTGATGACCTAAACAAATACCAAACAACGGCATATCTTTTTCTAACAAGATTTGAATGTTTTTAATAGCATAATCGCACGGCTCAGGATCACCCGGTCCATTGGATAAAAATACACCGTCAGGGTTCATTGCTAATATTGTTTCTACTGGTGCTTGTGCATTAACAATAGTTAGATCACAACCCCTGTTTACCAACATCCTTAAAATATTTTTCTTAACACCATAATCATAAACTACAACTTTAAATTTAGCATCTAATTTGTTAAATTTAGTCTCTTCTAACGAATAAGAACCTTGATTAAATTTATACGACTGAGCAGTTGAAACCACTTTTGCTAAATCCATATTTTTAAGACCAGAAAATGATTGAGCCTTGGCAATAGCTGCCTCTTGGTCAATCTCATCACCTGCAATAATACACCCTTTAAGTGCACCCTGTGTTCGTAGGTGGCGTGTTAATGCGCGGGTATCAATATCGCTAATAGCAACAATATGATTTATTTTTAAATACTCACCTAGAGGCCTATCTGAACGCCAATTACTTACCATCAAAGACAGGTCACGAATAATTAAACCTGCTGCATGAACCTTGTCTGATTCTTCGTCAACTGAGTTGGTGCCTGTATTGCCAATATGTGGATAAGTCAGTGCAACGATTTGTTGTGCATACGACGGGTCGGTTAAAATTTCTTGATAACCCGTCATTGAGGTGTTAAACACAACTTCGCCTAAAGTTTCACCATTAGCGCCAATAGATTTTCCATGAAGAACCTTTCCATCTTCTAATGCTAATAAGGCAACTTGTGACACCAAATACTCCCGAATGAAAAACTTCGAAGATTTTACCATATCATCGCACTACTCTGACATCCAAATGCATAAATCAAAGTGATATAATAAATGCTTCTAAAAATCAAACAAAAGGTGTTATGAAGATAACCGTTAACAATATCAAATGTGGTGGTTGTGCAGGCATTATTACTAAAAAATTAACAACAACTTTTGATGCCGAAAATATTGATATCAATATTGAACAAGGCATTATAAATCTTGACGTAGACGATGCTAAAAAAGCCGAAGTTGTCAAAGCTCTACTAAATCTTGGCTATCCTGAAATCGATTCAGTCCATGGCTTTAATTCTGCCAAAGCCAAAGCAAAATCCTTTGTTTCTTGTGCTATTGGCAAAATTGACACATGACACTCATCCTAAATGGTGAGTTGCTAAAATTAGCTGATAATTTAAACGCACATGATTTGATTGTTCAACTGGGTTATGAAAATCAACGCATTGCGCTAGAAGTCAACGAGGCCATTATTTCCAAATCCAAACATGCTGAATTTACCCTAAACGAAGGTGATATTTGTGAGATTATTAAAGCAGTGGGTGGTGGGTAAATACCGTGAATTTCGCCTAAGTCCGACTTAAATGTGCTTTTAACTCATACATATCAATATCATCATTTAATAGCTTATCAGTCAAGCTTGACAACAACCCGCTACGAGTGGTTTTTAACCTTTTGGCATAGATGTCCAAGTTGTTAATTCTAACTTTGGTTATCGAAATATTGATTCTTCTAGTTTTATTTAAACCTTCAGGTTTTGGAATAATATTTTTATTTTTGAGTGCAACATCAAGATAGTATTTAAAAGGACTTTTTCACATCTGTAATTGCCTCACCTTTGCTGCTGCCATCACCCATAACACCGTTAATATCTTTATAATAAGAAAAATATCCGCCACCATTTTGCTCATTTAAATTTGTGATAATAATGTCATAATCGATTGCTAAGTAATAGTCTTTATCTTTAATCATTTTTCACTCTCCAATATTGCCAATACTTTTTTCACATAAATAATTTTAATTGGGCGTTTGAACGGAATAGTGATTAATAATTTATAACTACTATTAAGATTGTAACTATTAAAGCAGTGAGTGGCGATTAAACCCTTACCACTTACGTCCAAATATGCACTTTCTCTATATAGGAGTGAAAAAAATAAGAAAAAAGGTAGCACCCTAATCCTTAGCTATTAACCCAATCTTCCCTTTGGGATCTAACTCTAATTATCAATATATTATTCCTGGCATCAACAAGATAAATAATTAAATGCGATTGAAATGAATAAATTCTAACAAGTGGGTTGATTTCAAATCTTTTCTGAGCCAGCTTTGGTTTCTATTCAATACATCAGATAATAATGCATAATATTATTGCGCTTGTTTAACACCAAACTCTCTAACACCCTCAATGAAAATTGTAATAATATCATTTTCGGCTTTGGAAGAAAGTGCATAATTCACAACTATCTTAAAGTGCCTTGAGTTCGGCTTGTGACAATTCTTGCATAGTTCGAGAACTGATTCCACTTTCAAGGCCTTCAGTTACCATGGCTTGCATTTATTGAATTTTAGCATTAGTGTCTTGGTCTTTTCTAATCAAGTCGCGAATATAGTCACTGATATTGGCATATTTGCCAGAGTTTTGTGCTTGAGAAATTCCACCCAACTTTTCATTTCAAGAGGTAACGATACATTCATTGTTGTCGTAACAACCTCTTTTTTTTTTAATATTAGCATATATTGCCAAAAAAAGATATTTTACAAACAAAGGTGGTATAATTAAGGCTATTAAAGCAATGAGTGGCGGATAATCTTTTTATCCTAGCTATTTTGATATCAGAAAAAGTAAATCAATCACTCAGAGTGTTTGATCTCGTCGCTTAATTTGCTGTCTATTCCTGCTCTAAAATCTTCCATAATTGATTGCCTAGTAATTTCTCCCACATTTTTTAAAATAACAGTTACTCTATGTGTGAAAAATAACGACAATAAACTTAAACTACTAAAAAATAACGCTATCACAAATTATCATCAACACTTTGGCCTGCCATTGGTATACTTGGCTGAGAAAGTGGCGTAACCCTAGTTACACTTTTTGTGCTTTGAATACTCATATTATGAGTAAGTACAATGTCTTCAAAACGGTAGGGTTCTAATAGATGCGGCAGGGTTTGCTGTGATGAGTAAGTACTAAGATCAAAGGTGTTGTCAAAGGCAAAGCTCAAACCTGGTTCAATTTTATTAGTGTCTTGAGGAGTATTACGCTGATAATTTGCAAACCAATGTTTGTGTTTAATGCCTAAAGTGTTAATGTTATTACCACGCTCAAGCTAGTTTAATGCGCTTAGTTTTGTATTAACGCTTGGGTAATAATCTAGAGCAATAGCGTAAAATTTTTCATTGTCTCTAAATTCATAAGAACCTTTACCTGCCTTAATGCTAGTATCAATCGTGCCGATATCCGTTTTTATTCTTTTGGCAAGTTCAATAATCAAGTCTGGTTATTTCATTTTTACCAAGCCTAGTTAGCATATTTAAGGTGAGTTTGTTGGTATCAATTGCACGAATATAACCACAAATGACATCTGAATCATATTCTAATTAATCTTGTTGTTTAACCCTAAAACGAAAAAAAGTATCATTCTCTAGATGTGTTGTTAATGGCAAAACACTAACAGCTGGATGCTTGATATTGTTTAATTCGTTAGATTGAATCACTAAGACTGGGCGAATTTTGCCAATTTCAGCACTTTTACTAGGGATTGGGATTAGTTAGATAAATCTCGCCTCTTGCAAAAATCTTATTCATTTTTCTTGATTTCCAGTATTGCTTTTTCAATCACCTCATCACTAACCTAGCCTTTAAGTGGCTCTTCTTCCAATCCATCCATTAACGTGCTATCAGAATCACGCCTCAACCCGATGTCTAAACCTCTAGTTTTAAAAGAGGAATCTTGCATTTGTTTAATGATTTTTTCTTTCAAGTTTTTTTATGATAATCCGTAATTGCTTGACGAATCAGTGCACTTTTGGATAGGTGTACCTCTAATGTCATTTTATTGGCTTGATTATAAAAATCGTCTTGGATTTTTAGGGTGATTGTTTTTATAATACTTCTAGTAATTAAAAAAACAATACTATTAAATACTTTTTATTAAACCATCCACTCTTTTTGGATTTCATCAGCAGAAAACGGTTTAACGCTTAATTGTTGTACCACGTCAACATTGAGTTTAACCTCCACATTAACTAACTTTTCTTCTCTACCTTGGGAGTAGCGTGCTAGTATTTTAGCGGCAATTTGCAAGTCTTCTTGATTTGGCTCACCATCAATTAATGCCAAAGGACCATTACAACTGGTCGGATACAAATTGGCATATTGATTACGATAGCCTTCTAGGAATTTAACTTCGCTTTCTTCACGGGCAACAATCATTTTAAAATATGGGTTTGGGCGAATGTGTCTGCCAACCTTGAGCATCATTAAATCATCCAGTTGATAATCACGATTGCCACGCGATTGCCACATATCGACCAGTTTATCTGAATATTGTTTATCGGTTAGAAAACAACAACCGCCTGCCGGGGTGGCGTAATCATTAAAACCATATTCTTTTGCTAAAGCCATTTGTGGTTTACGTGTACGCCCTGAAAAATCCAGTAATTTTTCTCTGTCCACCCAACCTTCAAGTTCTGCTTTGGCGGCTGGTAAATGTTTTGCGCATAAGGGTCTTAGGAGTAGATCATTTGCATTTGATTCTGCTTGGACAATGGGCATGATCTCGCGGCGCTGTGACATGGGACGTTGACCCATAACTTCGCCTGTAATAATAAAGTCAAATTCATGCTCAACCATCCACTCTTTGGCTTTTTTGACCATAAAGCTCTTGCAATCTAGACATGGATTCATATTTTTTCCATAACCATGCTTAGGGTTTAAAAGGACATCACGATATTCTTCAATCACATCAATAATATGTAATTTAATACCCAACTGCTCTGCTACCCATAAAGCATTGTTACGTTTTGGTTTGTCTTTTTTTTGCTTACGAATAGCGTGCGTATGTCCTTCCACACAAAAGCCAGTAAAAAAATTAATGCCTTCTACATGAATGTCTTGATTCAGTATTAATTTAGTACTTAATAGCGAGTCTAATCCACCTGAGATTAACGATATAGCTTTAATTTGTTTGTTTGTCATGTTTGTTCTAAAATCATTTCTATTTGGTCTTGCAATGAGTCGTTATCAATGGCGATGATTTCTTTTGCACCTAACTTTGCTGCAGCAATTGCCAAAACACCAGTACCCATAGCATAATCAAATGAGTCGCTAAAAATAATAGACAAAACGTTCAAAGCCCATCAGCACCTCAGAGATGAAATCTGCTTGGTCTTTGTTTATTCTAAAAGTAAATTGTATCCAGTCCATAGCAGATAAATTATACCTTACAGAATAACTGCTAATGTCTAGTCGCACAATCTCTTTACAGCCTTGATGGATATTTTTATAAAAACCAAGTAAAAAATTAAGGTATAAGGTATTAGGTATAATGAGTTCATTATTTAACAAAATAACAAGGTAATAAAATGGGACTAGAAAGAACAGGCAATGGTTACTTAGTTGATCCAACAATTTGGACGCAAGACATTATGCATGAAATGGCCAAAGAAGATGACATTGAATTAACTGAAAGCATGGTTAATCAAATTCTTGTGGCTAAAGAGTATTTTGAAGAAAACTCATCAGTACCGCCCATTAGAACTTTTGCCAAAGTTGTCGGCATTGATAAAAAAATCCTATTTAAAGAATGGCTAACTGGCCCGATGAAACCTATTACCAAATACGGTGGTATGCCTCAACCAACAGGTTGTGTTTGATCTCTAACTTAACATGAATTAAATTAATAATTTAACTGAAGCAAGCGCCTTGGTTAAATGCTCAGGCTGAGTACCGCCGCCTTGTGCCATATCTGGGCGACCACCGCCTTTCCCACCAACTTGCTCTGCAACATAGTTAAGAATTTTCCCAGCTTTATATTGCTTAGTTAAATCTTTTGTTACGCCTGCAACTAAGGATACTTTATCATTATTTACTACTGCTAATACGATAACAGCCGAGCCTAACTTATCTTTGAGTTTATCGGCAATATCACGCAAATCTTTGCCACTCACCCCTTCTACGACAGTTGATAGTAATTTAATACCCTTTACCTCTTGAACTTGTTCAACCAAATCATCACCTTGGTTGCTGGCTAATTGTTTTTGGAAAATGGCTAATTGTTTTTCTAATTCTTTTTGCTGTTTAATCAATTGCGTGACTTTTTCTACCACTTGTACGTTGCTTGACTTGGTTATTTGTGCAATTTCATTCAAGCTATTTTGTGTTTGATTATCAAATTGATATGCATCATAGCCTGTTAACGCTTCAATACGACGCACACCAGCAGAAACACCGCTTTCTGAGATAATTCTAAAAAGTCCAATATCACCAAGTTGGCGCACGTGAGTGCCACCACACAATTCTACTGAAAAATCATCTTTACCCATGGTTAAAACACGCACAATATCGCCGTATTTTTCACCAAATAGTGCCATTGCACCTTTCTTTTTTGCATTTTCAATATTGGTAATATCGGTGTGTACTTTTGTATTTCCTAAAATTTTACGATTAACCATGCTTTCAATCTTTTCTAAATCTGACTTAGTAATCACCTCATCATGCGAGAAATCAAAACGCAGTTTTTCACTATCAACCAAAGAGCCTTTTTGCATTACTGCCTCACCCAGTACAATGCGAAGTGCGGCGTGTAATAAATGCGTTGCTGAGTGGTTCCTAGCAATACATTTGCGAGATTTTTTATCAACATTAGCTTGTACCGCATCACCCACTTTTAAAACACCCTTATTTAGAACACCGTGATGCTCAAATGCACCTGATTTTTGCTTATTCGTATGACCCACTCTAAACTCAACTTGCGCATTAGATAACACACCACTATCGCCAATTTGGCCGCCTGATTCGGCATAAAAACTTGACTGAGTTAAAACAACAACACCATGCCCACCTGCTTCAATTTTTTCAACCAGTTTTCCATCTTTAACAAATGCTTGAATTGAAGAAACATTCTCTAACTGTTCATAACCTAGAAACTCAGTTGCTTCACTAATATCAACCCCTCTTTTCGATATTTTAAAATCACCTGTTTGTCGGGCACGGTCTCTTTGTTTGGTCATTTCAATCTCAAAACCTAACATGTCAATGGTTAAATTACGCTCACGAGCAATGTCTGCTGTTAAGTCCACTGGGAAGCCATAAGTGTCGTAAAGTTTAAAGACTGTTTTGCCATCAATTTCACTACCTTTAAGGCTGATAATTGCCTCTTCTAAGAGAATCATGCCTTGGTCTAGCGTTTGTGCAAAACGCTGTTCTTCGCGCTTTAGTATTTTTTCAACTTTGGGCAAAGCTTGTTTTAATTCTGGGTAAGCATCTTTAAATTCCAGTGCTAATACTGGCGCTAAACGGTAGAAAAACACTTTATCAATACCCATCTTATGTCCATGACGAATACCGCGACGAACAATACGACGAAGCACGTAACCCCTACCTTCATTTGAAGGAATAACACCATCAACAATCATAAAAGCAGCAGAACGAATATGATCAGCAATCACACGCACCGAGGCATTGTCATTTTTAATATTATTGGATTTAAGTGTTGTTAAATTCACGACAGCTTTGATCAGGCTTTGAAAGTCATCTGTATCGTAATTGTTATTCTTGTGTTGTAACACAGCTGTTAAACGCTCCAAGCCCATACCCGTGTCTACACAAGGTGCGACCAATGGTTTTAAATAACCATCTTCTTGTTTGTCAAATTGTGTAAATACCAAGTTCCAAATTTCAATATATCGGTCGCCATCTTCATCAGCGTGCCCTGGCGGGCCACCAGCAATATGCTCACCATGGTCGTAAAAAATCTCACTTGATGGACCGCATGGACCTGTATCACCCATTTGCCAAAAATTATCTTTAGCACCACAACGAGAAATGCGATTTTTAGGAAAGCCGATTTCATTTATCCAAATATTTTCTGCCTCATCATCCTCTTCAAACACACTCACCCAAAGCTTTTCTTTGGGTAGGTTTAACTCTTTTGTAAGAAATTCCCAAGCATAATGGATGGCTTCACGCTTAAAGTAATCGCCAAAACTAAAATTACCCAGCATTTCAAAAAAAGTATGGTGGTGCGCTGTGTAACCAACATTTTCAAGATCATTGTGCTTGCCACCAGCACGCACACAACGCTGAACAGATACAGCACGTTTGTATGGGCGTTTCCCTGCACCACTAAAGACATCCTTAAATGGTACCATGCCAGAATTAACAAACAATAAAGTCTTGTCATTGTGAGGGATAAGTGATGCACTAGGTTCAATCGTATGACCTTTGGACTCAAAATAATCTAAGAATTTTTGTCTAATTTGCGCGGTTTTCATTTTGCCAAAAGTGCTTGATAAAAAGTGCGCATTATACGCCGTAAAAGCCTATACAATGAGGGAAGTGTCTCCTGCACCTTGGCGAATAATATCAGCACCACCTGAAGATAAATCAATCACAGTGGTTGGTTCTGGTAGACAATAGCCCCCATCAATAATCACATCTACATGCTTTTCTAATGCACCGCGCACATCGTCAATATCAAAAAATTCGCAATCTTTAATAATTAATGACACGCTCATCATTGGCTCATTTAATGCATCTAATAAAGCCTGCACCACACTATGATTAGACACCCTAAGGCCAATGGTTTTTTTCTTAGCATGTAACAAGCGATTAGGTACGTCACGTGCACCTTGTAAGATAAATGTGTATGCACCAGGTAGGATTTTCTTGAGCAATCTAAAAGAAGTATTATCTAGTTTGGCATATTCACCGATATGCGCTAAATTACGCATCATCAAGGTAAAGTGATGTTGTTTTGAAAGATTGCGAATGCGCCTAATACGCTCTAATCCATTCTTATTACCCAGTGCTGTTCCTAACGCATAGCCAGAATCTGTTGGATAGGCAATCACTGTACCACGATGTAGCTCATCAACCACCTGTTCAACCAAGCGTGGTTGCGGGTTTTTTGAATGAATTTCTAATAATTTTGCCATGTCCAATTTCTCCATACTGCTTGCTCAAAATTGAGCAAATCCTGCAAAAAACCCATTCTCACTCTTTGATTTGGCCAGACATGATAATCAGAACCATTTGACGCTAACAAGCCTAGTTCATTCGCCCATTGACTAACAAGTATGATTTCATCAGCGCTACTTGTAGCTGTTACCACTTCAATCCCATCACAAGCATTAACAGCCAAATCATTCATCATGCGTTTAATTTTAGTATATGTCATTCTATAACGAAAAGGATGTGTCAGCATCCGTTCACACCACCTGCGCCACGTATCCATCCAATCACCTCATCAAATTACGCCCACTTAACACCCGCATTACCTGGCTTTTTACTTACTAAAAAACGTCTGAATACTGATTTCATATCCTTACAAATGCCTTCTTGAATCAGCATTTGAGCAAAATGTGTACAAGTAATCATATTTGTTCTAGCAAGCGCTTTGGTTTCTTCCATGGCGCCAATAATGCCAGCTTCCACCCAAGCTACGCGCTATTTTTTCGCTGCGAATTTCTCGAAGCTACTGATGCTTTTTAAGTCCAGCCTGTAATATCTTGTTATTTGGATCGATTTTTAGCCCAAGAATGTGGATTGTCATGTTGTTCCATATGGCTGGTATTTCAATACCAAATACAAATTGTAAATTTAATCTATTCGCCTCAAGACTAGCCTCAACAAGTCCGTCAATCGTATTATAATCTGTTAGTGCAAATACATTGTATTTTTGTTTTTTTAATCAAGCGCACCATTTCAGTAGGTGATAAAATCCTATCTGAATAGTACGAGTGATTGTGTAAGTCAATAACCATAAGTTGTTTATTATAATCTATCTGTTTTGTTAGCGTAATTAGCTATAATTTCAGCCATAACTATTTAATACAATCAACACAATGTGCGGAATCGTTGGCGGCATCTGTAAGGACAATATTACCCCAGTTCTACTTAGTGGGTTAAAACGCTTAGAGTATCGCGGGTATGATTCAGCAGGTGTTGTGGTCTTGTCAAATGACAATAAACTAAGTCGTGCACGTGCAGTAGGCAAGGTGATTAACCTTGAAATTGACATTCAAAAACAAAGCCCGAAAATACAAGGTGGTACTGGTATTGCGCACACTCGTTGGGCAACTCATGGCGAGCCATCAACACAAAATGCTCATCCACATATTTGTTTTGACACGGTTAGTGTTGTACATAACGGCATTATCGAAAACTTTCTTAAACTCAAGCAAGAACAAAAAGCACAAGGTTATGCCTTTACTTCAGATACCGATACCGAAGTGATTGTTCACAGTATCCATCAAGCTCTGAAAACGTCAGAAAATTTACTTAAAGCTACTCAAAAAGCCGTTCAAACCTTTGAAGGGGCTTATGGTTTAGGGGTGGTATCATCAGAATACCCAGGGCATATCGTTGTTGCTAGAAGTGGCTCGCCACTCATTATAGGCATCAGTGATAAAGGTAATTTTATTGCCTCAGATCAGTTGGCTTTACTGGATATTACTAAGAAATTTATTTTTTTGGAAGAAGGAGATATTGCCGATATTACGCTTAATTCAATTAGTATTTACAACAAAAATGGCAAGCAAGTTAGTAGAACCATTAAAACCTCAAATCTTAGCAGTAAACAAATTGACCTAGGTAATTATAAACATTACATGCAAAAAGAGATTTTTGAGCAACCGCAAGCAATTCGTGACACGCTAGAATTACGAATTACCAAAGACGCTGTATTGCTTTCTGCCTTTGGGAATTCTGCTGAAACTATTTTCACAAATACAAAACACATTCAAATTATTGCTTGTGGCACTAGTTATAATGCAGGCTTAGTCGCTAAATACTGGCTTGAAGACATTGCAAAAATGCCAACTAATATTGAAGTGGCTAGTGAGTATCGCTACCGTAATCCGATTGTGCTTGATAACACCCTATTAATTACTATTTCTCAAAGCGGGGAAACTGCTGATACTTTAGAAGCGCTAAGATCTGTCAAAAAGCATCACAAGAATATTCACACATTAACCATTTGCAATTGTGCAGAATCTTCCCTGACACGTGAATCTGAGCTGACCTTGTTAACTCACGCTGGCCCTGAAATTAGTGTGGCTTCTACTAAAGCCTTCACCACACAGTTGGTATCTTTAGCATTGTTGTCAGTTGCCATTGGAAAATGCCATAAACAGGTGGACAAACAACAAGAAGCCTCTATTGTAGATGGTTTAAATCGCTTGTCAGGTTTGATTAAGAAAACACTCGAACAAGAAAATCAAATTATTGAACTCGCACAATCCTTTAAAGACAAGTTTAATGCTATTTTCTTAGGAAGAGGTACAATGCATGCTATTGCCATGGAGGGTGCACTTAAACTTAAAGAAATTAGCTATATTCATTCAGAAGCCTTTCCAGCAGGTGAACTTAAGCATGGCCCTATTGCTTTGATTGATAAAGACACGCCTGTTATTGCAATTGCGCCTAATGATCAACTATTGGATAAACTCAAATCAAACCTGCAAGAAGTTAAATCTCGTGGCTCACAAATGATTGTTTTTGAAGATGAAATGTCTAACGTACTACCGATGAAAAGTATGACTGTCATGTCAATCACGCATAATCTTGGTAGAATTACAGCGCCCATTATTTTTACCATTCCTTTGCAATTACTCAGTTATCACGTGGCACTAATCAAGGGGAGTGATGTTGATAAACCTCGCAATCTAGCTAAATCAGTTACCGTAGAATAAAATAATATTATGATTAACACACTAGGCTTTGATTCTGATTTTGACCCTTCTCTTTTAGGTCGAATTATCAATGAAAGAAAAGAAGTTGGCTATTACAATTTACCCAATCAAGATACTACTTATATTAATAATTACTTAAAACAATTAGACAATCGACAAAATTTAGATAGTATTAGTGATGTTGTTGTTATCGGCATTGGCGGGTCAAGCTTAGGTGCTAAAGCGGTTTATTATTTTATTAAACCCATTAGACAATTAAAACGAAACTTGCATTTTATGGATAGCACTGATCCTGTTACTATTGCCAATATTTGCAATAGTCTAAACATCGGCTCAACACATTTTATTGTTATTTCTAAATCAGGTTCAACCATTGAAACAATTGCGGCTTATAAGCACATTCTTGCAATCACTAAAAGCGCTCAACTTTCGTATTTTCCCTTTACATTTATTACTGATCAAGGCTCGTTATTAGCGCAGCATGTTCAAAAAGTTGGCGGCTTCATTATTAACATTCAACAAAATATTTGCGGTAGATTTTCGCTCCTAAGCAGTGCAGGTATCATCCCATTGACATTAACAGGGATAAAAATTGATTGCCTGCTAAAAGGCGCTGCGAAGATTAAAGATAGTTTTTTTAATCAAGGCTACATGCAAAATATTTTGCTCAAAAAAGCAACTTTTTATGCAAAGAACTCTTCAAACTATAATATTAATGCTTTATTTTCTTACACTGATTCACTGAAATATTTTAATGATTGGTACGTGCAATTATGGGGGGAAAGCTTAGGGAAAAAACAAAAAAACTCAGCTTTTAATGTAGGTTTAACCCCTATTGGACTAACCGGACCAAAAGATCAGCACTCTTTTTTGCAATTATTATCCGAAGGAACACGAGATAAAAGTGTTACCTTTATTAAACTTAAAACTTTTAATAACCATCAAAAAGTACCTGACATTACTTTAGAAAAATTAGAAACGCTAGACCTAATTAATCAAATTGAATTTTCAACCTTAATTAATATGCAAGCTGATGCCGTTATAGAGTCTTTAAAAGAGCACACAAGAATCCCGCTTGATGAAATTACTTTGCAAAAACAAGATGAATTCAGCATCGGTCAACTTATTTATTACTATGAATTACTAACATCACTCGTTGGAGATTTACTCAATATTAATACCTATAACCAGTCAGGTGTAGAATCTGGCAAAAACATCCTTCTTAAAAAATTACAACAATTATGATTAGAAAATGTCTTTTCCCAGCAGCAGGCTTTGGCACTAGATTCTTGCCCGCTACAAAAGCAGTACCTAAAGAAATGCTGCCTATTCTGACCAAACCATTGTTACAATACGCTGTAGAGGAAGCGCTTGATGCTGGCATGAGCAATATGGCCATCGTCACTGGTAAAGGTAAACGAGCCATTGAAGACTATTTTGATCGAGCTTTAGAACTGGAAACGCAAATTCAAGGCACACAAAAAGAAGTACTACTAAAAGAAATCAATGCTGTTTGCAACAATGCCACTTTTACTTACGTTAGACAAAAACAAATGCTAGGATTGGGGCATGCAATTCTCACTGGTGAACCATTAATTGGTAATGAGCCATTTGCTGTTCATTTGGCTGATGATTTATGCACATCAGAAAATGATAGCATACTGACTCAAATGATTCAAGTGTACAACAAATATCAATGCTCGATCGTAGCTATCGAAGAAATACCTATGGATCAAACTCACAAGTATGGCATGATTGCTGGTGATTTGGTTGATAATACTAATGATACATATCGTATTACTGATATGGTTGAAAAGCCAACGCCAAAAGATGCACCCACCAATATGGCCATTATTGGTCGTTATATCTTAACACCAGATATTTTTAATATCCTCAAACAAATCAAACCGGGTAGTAAAGGTGGTGAAATTCAAATCACTGATGCATTACTCACCCAAGCAAAACAAGATCGCGTGATTGCTTATAGATTTAAAGGCAAACGGTTTGATTGCGGTAGTATTCAGGGCTACGTTAAAGCAACAAACTACTTTGCCAAACAACAAGGTATTATTTAAAACTTTTGCATATTCTTGAAACGCTGCTCGTTCCTTTGGGTACGTCTTACATCAGAAAGCTTCTCCCCTGGACGAAGACCTGTGATTTCAATCTCAATATCTCCATTCAAATTAATACTGTCTTTAAAGCCCTAATCCAGTTAAATGAATCATCTTTAAAGCTAAATCATAAATCCTAACAGGCTTGCCTATATCAAGCACAAATACATCACTACCAGGGTTCATAACACCTGTAATCATAACAACTTTGTTTTTGATGTTCACTTCAAACAGGAATTGATTAAGCTTAGCAGATTTTCTACCCAGCAAGTCACCAGTATTCACATCACGCAAACCATCAACTTTAAGCTTGCCTCTCGCAAGTGCAGGCACAATACCCGACAAAATCCGAACAAGAGCTGGTGGGGGGTGTGGCTCTAAATAGATTGACGATTTCATTACGCCTTTGACGTGATGCTGAAGGTAGTGCTAATAAAATTTCATTGACACTATATTTGTGTATCAATAATTCAATATTTTTGGCGCTATGTACTTTCATGCTATTAATATGTTGCTTGTTTAAACCCTTCGCATCATCAATAAAAGAAACAGGCTTATACTCTTTTAATTGTAACAACGCTTCAGATAACACCCATCTAGCCAATATTCTCAATCCGCCAATTGGCCATGATTGCCAGCAACCCATTAATAAGTATAACCGACCTTGGAATACCCTCTTACAGCAGACATAAAACCAATCACACCCCATATTAGTACATGTAGGGAGATAAGCCTTAACTACTGATTATAATGTTTGAAGTCCTAAAAACCGAACAATGCCGTGATAAAGTCCAAATTAAATAAGGACTGAAATAGTAATCACTGGTACACCAATAATCACCCAAAAAAAGATCACTTTCTGGTCAATACCAATATCCAAGTCTAAGAGAAACCGCATATGCCCTTTATTAATATAAAATAATCTACTAATTATGGCGTTATGAAAAAAATAATCTAGACAAAAAAACAAATGAATAAAGTTAATATTGTATGTATGAAGTGGGGGGATAAATTTCCCGTTAAGTATGTTAATCGACTCTTTGGCATGGTTTTTCGTCATCTTTCTATACCATTTCGATTTGTGTGTTTCACTGAAAATAATACAGGTATAAGGAATGAGATAGAAACACAAGATTTACCAGAATTAGATTTACCATCTGGATTCCCAGAAAGAGGTTGGCGAAAATTAACTGTATTTAAACAAGACTTTGGTGGCTTATCTGGGCCTACTTTGTTTCTAGATTTAGACATAGTGGTGGTTGGAGGTTTAGATGAATTCTTCACTTATTCTGGTGATTTTCTAATTGCCCATGATAAAAAAAATCCAAAAAAAATAGAGGGGAACTCATCAATATTTAGGTTCGAAATTGGTCAACACCCAGAAATTTTAAGTTATTTTGAACAAAACCTTGAACTGGTAAAGAGTGAAGCTCGCCACGAACAAGCGTACTTATCACGCGAAATGCACCAACAAGACAAATTGAGATATTGGCCAGATGAATGGGTACCAAGCTTTAAGTATCGCTGTTGTCCTTCTTGGATAAAGTCTTGGTTCCAAGCGCCTTCTATACCTAAGGGTGCAAAAATTATTTTATTCCACGGTTTGCCCAATCCACCTGAAGCAATTACTGGACACAGTGGAAAATGGTATCGGCACATCCAGCCATCACCTTGGATTAAAAGATATTGGAAAATTTAATGAGCAGCAAAGAAACCCTTATTTATATTATCAATTTAGATAGAAGCCCTAACAGGCTATCTCATATGGACAAACAGTTATCTAAATTAAAGATGCTATTTGAAAGAATGGTCCGCAATTGATGGTCACCAAATTCAACCCCAAATATTACAATCTTACTAACAACAATCAAAACGCTCTAGTTTCATAATCTACAAACTTGGAGTCTAGGTAAAGGCTGCATCTCTCACCAAGATTTTGAAGTAGGTGGTTCAACAATTTTAACCAAGAAAAGGAAATTATCAACAAGAATGAAAAATGTGGATTGTTACTAAAATTTTTGTCGAATTAACTAAAAAAATGGGACGCAAAGATAAAAGCAAATTTGAAAAGTGGTTTTCGTTAAGTCGTCATCAAAGACGACTTGGTGCAAAAAACCTATCCAATCAGATTGATACAGATTTTAGAAGCCAAAAAAATAAATTAATTGCCGATGGCAAAATCATATACACACACGGCAGTTCCAATAGTATTGAAAAACACTTTAATGCTTTAAAAAATGAGTTTGCTGGACAAAGTGAACTTTGCTATACCCATGCAAAGATTATTGTTTTAATCAGACAGGAGTTTGAATCAAGCAAGCATTTTGCTATTTTTAAGAATCTTTGGTATAAAGAGACAAAATTTTTACTCAAAAATTTAAACACGCGGTGGTTAATTTCTGCAGCTGATACCTTTGCAGATTACTCTAATGACAATGCGCTTAGGGGTTTATCCATAGCTTGTTCATGCCTGTTAAATACTGTCAAAATACAAGAAAGTGAGCGTTTCATTACCAATACTAAAAACTACAAAGATGATAAAGAAAAAATCATCAGGCTAGATAATGGGGAGAGAATAGCGCTTTTTGATGGCACCTCGGTATTTAAAGTTGGCACTGATGACACGCTTAGAAATATGCGCTGGCGTATTGATAAAGCGGCAAAAATTAATATTGCAGGTCAAATATTACTTGAGGTGTTTCTAAGATTACAAAAATTTGATACCATCTATAAGCGCCTAAAGGGTAAGCACACAAGAGAAAAAACTGGTTGGTGGTAAATGGATATTTTTATTATTAACCTAACAAGTTCGATTAAACGACGAGAGTTTCAAGAAAAACAATTGTCATCATTAAAACTAGATTACCAAATAATCCATGCCATGTCTACCAAAGATATTGATAATAATACCTACAAAAATCATTACTACGACTGGCAAAGACCGCTAAAAAATACTGAAGTTGCCTGCTATTATTCACATAAATTGGCATGGCACAAGATTATCAAAAACAATCAACCAGCTCTAATATTAGAAGACGATGCATTACTATCAAAATGCGTACCAAAATTACTTGCAGGTCTCTCTGACAAAAAAGGCATGGACTTAGTCAACCTTGAAAATAGAGGTAGAAAAAAATTCGTTTCAAAATCTAGCGTAGCTCTTGGATGCAACTCGAAACTTCTTCGTCTTTATCAAGATAGGACAGGCGCAGCAGGATACATACTTTGGCCAGAGGGTGCCAAAAAACTTATTCAATACGAAAAAAGAAAAGGAATTGCATTAGCTGATGCACGTATTACTGCTTGCCATAGTATTCGTGCCTACCAAGTAGAACCAGCACCTATTATTCAACTAGATCAATGTGCTTATTACGGGTTAAGCAATACCTGTTCGGATGAAATATCCACCTCAACCATTAATAATTGCAACAACCCAAAAGGTAGTTTCTCATTCCGAATTAAAAGAAACTATTTCCAATTGAAACTAGGATTATACCAATTGCTATTAATAACAAAGTCAGACAGGCGTTATATCAAAACAAGAAAGAAAGATTTTTTTACTATTAACAACATTAAATAATGGAAAATAAAAAAACAATCGTCATAGTTATCCCAGATTTAAAGGGAAATGGTGCTGAACGAGTTATGTTAAGTTTAGCAACTGGTTTACAACAAAATAACTGCGATGTCCATATTGTTATTTTTAAAGAAAAAATTGAATTAGAATATAATGGTAATATCAATATACACGTCTTTAAAAGACACTATCGCTGGATTCCTAGAAGCGTAAGAGGATTGATTTTATCCCCTATTTTAGATAAATTTATCATATGCCATTGTGGTAAGCCTGATTTGGTACTGTCTAATTTGCTACCAATTGACCGGTTGTTTGCTTATAGTAAATTAAATAGTTATCTTGTCATACATAACACAATGAGCTTAGAGGCAAAATTTTATGCTAGGAACTTTAAAGAATTAAAAAAAATCTACACTCAAAAACCAGTAATTTGCGTTTCAAAGGGTGTGCAAAGTGATTTTATAAAACTATTTAAACCATCAAAAAAAGTTCAAACAATACACAATCCGATTGATATTAAATTTATTCAAAGAATGGCACAAAATGATAATTCAATAAACCTTAATGATTATATTATTCATGTTGGGAAATTTACCCACCAAAAAAGACATGATGTTTTAATTAAGGCTTATAAAAAAAGCAACATAAAAACACCTCTGGTATTAATCGGACAAGGTTATCTTGAAAATAGTATAAGGGCATTGGTTCAAGAACTTAATTTAGAGAAGAAAGTTATTTTTTTGGGATTCCAATCTAATCCCTATCCTCTCATTAAAAATGCCAAACTAATGCTCTTGTCTTCTGATTTTGAAGGGCTTGGCATGGTAATTTTAGAGGCATTAGCGTTAAATACAGCTGTTATTAGCACCAATTGTCCATCAGGACCATCTGAGATATTGCCCAATCAAAACTTATGTCCAGTTGAAAATATTGGAAAATTAGCTCAATTAATAGAACAGGCGACTAATAATCCACTAGCTTTCATCCAGCCACTTGATGAAAAATTTCACCTTAGCTTTGCCGCCAAAAAATATATTGATTTAGTTTGATAATTTAGAGGACAGCTAAGCATACTCAAACAAATATAACATCCCTCTTCCCTCTTCCTTTATGTTGTATAAAGACTCTTTACCCCAACTAAAAGGTGCTGTAAATAAATTTATTTTACGAAAATCCCTAATAACAATATCAGTATAGCTCAGATGAAACAAACAATCTCTTACAATTATTAAATCTGCATCTGGCAGTAAATCTTGGGTGATATCAAGTGTTATAAATGAAATATGATTTGATGCATATCTTATTACTGCTTCTTAAAACTATTATTTTATAATCTTTCGAGAGTGTCTCACTAAGCATGCCGTTGGTTGATGTGTGTAAATCTTCAATAGAAGACCCATTTTCAGAAAATAAGCTTAAAAATTCAATGGCTGTAGAAAATCTATTTGTCAGGTTGGAATGGGTCAACAAAAACAATGTGCAAGTTAGAATTAATACTGAAATAAGAATTTTATATCTGTATTTATTGACTAGAGATTTAGTGTTTAAAAAGATAAACAACACACTTAATATAATGAGACTCAAGAATGCACTACGCCACCACCAAGAGTGGTGATATTAAGCTAACTAAAGCTAGTGAGAAGTTATGTTTATTTTCATAGTTGATATTAATCCATGAAAAGGTTAACATTATCGTGGTTAAAATTGAGAGAATGCCTTTAGAAAGAATCCAATCTACTTCATTGTAGTTTTTCGTTAGATATTGATAATAAATAACAACACCTATTAAAATCAATCAATTAAAGTTAATATTAACTTTGTAGAGATTGCCAATGCGATTAAAGAGGCAAATAAGAAATATGAAACCCTGCTGGAAAAATGTAGCAATTCAAGCCCTTTATCGAGACTACGATATACAAGATAACAACGCTAAAATAAGAAGTACAAAGTTGAGAGAATATGATTCTAACTGTTAAATAGATCCTCTTTACCTGAAAAAAACAGAATAGACACCCATTAGCATTAACAATATTTGAATAAATAATTGGCAATCTCACGGGGCGAATTTTACATTTATATTGACTATAATCTGATACTTATGAACAAGGACACTTACACCAACTTTATTCGCAATCAAATTAATAATGATTTAGAACAAAAATTGCATACTTCTATTCAAACACGTTTTCCACCTGAGCCTAATGGTTATTTACATATTGGACATGCTAAATCAATTTGTCTAAATTTTGGTTTAGCAAAAGATTACAAGGGGCAATGTAATTTGCGATTTGATGATACTAATCCTGCTAAAGAAGATATTGAATTTATAGACGCCATCAAAGCAGATATTAAGTGGCTTGGGTTTATGTGGGATGGTGATATTAAGTACAGTTCTCATTATTTTGACCAATTTTATAAATACGCCATTGAGCTTATTAATAAAAACCTAGCTTACGTTTGCTTTCTAAATGCAAATGAAACTCGTACTTACCGAGGCACCTTAAAAGAGGCTGGGAAAAATAGCCCTTATCGAGATACATCAATTGCAGAAAATCTAGAATTACTTTCAAAAATGAAAGAAGGTAAATTTTCAGAAGGCGAATGTGTACTACGCAGCAAAATTGATATGAGCAGTTCATTTATGTGTATGCGCGACCCAACTCTATACCGCATTCGCTTTGATAAGCATCACCAAACTGGCAATCAGTGGCGTATTTATCCCATGTATGATTTTGCTCATTGTATTAGTGATGCCATTGAAAAAGTAACTCACTCTCTATGCACATTAGAATTCCAAGAGAATCGTCGTCTATATGATTGGATACTAGAAAACCTAAATGATTTTAACAAGCCTAATCGCCCACATCAATATGAGTTTTCACGGCTGAATTTAGAATACACCGTTATGTCAAAACGTAAATTACAAAAATTAGTCGAAGATGAGTTGGTATCTGGCTGGGATGATCCACGTATGCCTACGCTTTCAGGGCTTCGTCGTCGTGGCTATACTGCGGCTAGTATTCGTGATTTTACCAGTCGAATTGGCATTTCTAAAGTGGACAGCATGACCGATATAGCAATTCTAGAAGCTGCTATACGTGATGATTTGAATATCAAAGCACCACGTACAATGGGTGTAATTGATCCAATACGCGTTATTATTGAAAATTATCCTGAAGATAAAATTGAAACCTTGAGAGCCCCTATTCACCCACAAAATGAGACGATGGGAAAGCGTGATATATTCTTCTCTCGTGAATTATATATTGATAGAGCAGACTTTAAAGAAGTGGTGCCTAATAAAAAATTTAAACGACTGGCAATCAATAAAGAAGTGCGCCTGCGATCTGCTTATGCTATTAATGCCACTACTTTTGATACCGATTTTGATGGCAATATTACCACCGTATACGCAACATATGACCCTGATACATTAGGTAAAAATCCTGCAGATGGTCGTAAAGTCAAAGGCGTAATTCACTTTGTTGAAGCCACCAAAGCACTCAAGGCAGAATTTAGATTATATGATCGATTATTCACACTTAAAAACCCTGGCAAGAATGACCACTTTGAACAATTGCTTAATTCACAATCACTAATCAGCACTTATGGTGTGGTAGAACCTAGTATGACTAATAGTAAGCCTGAATTTGCTTATCAATTTGAACGTGAAGGATATTTTTGTCGAGATAATCAATCAAACGATGAACTAGTATTTAACAAAACGACAGGCTTACGTGACACTTGGTGCGCTTAATTCTTACAAACAGAGTTAATGTTTTATGGCATGAGAATGAAAGAAGAAAATAAACCCAATGGATTGTAATATGAATTTATGGAATTGGCGAACAATAGTTTAATTATCTAGCTTAGTGCTGTACTTATCGGTGTTGCGTTACAAGCACCTTGGACTGGGTCTCATGGCTTTTATGATTCCAGTTTTACCAAACTATATGCTGAAACTCTTGGCATTGGTTTTTTTGTTTATTTACACATTATGGGCAAATCGTCAGCATTTTTCTTATCACTTTGGTGATTTAAAAATATCTTTATTGATACTGTTCTTACTAGGCTCTGGTAGTATTTTTTGTAGTGTTAATGTTGATTTCTTTATCGGTAAATAGCTGCTATGGTTAATTATCTTTTATGCATTTTTTTGTTGCTTATTGTATTAATCAAACACATATCAACCTCTTAAAACTTGCTTTTGGTTTGGCTGTTACAGGCGGGTTTATTGCCATCATCGATATATTTCAATAAACGCTAGATTTTGTTAAGATGGATTTTAAAATAAACAATAATAACGTCGTCAAAGACGACAAGTCAAAGTTAACAATCACAACACGCTTAATATCTCAATTATCCATCACTCATGAATAATCACGAGCAACAAAAAGATCTAGTAGTACTAAAATCAACCAAACAAATAAGGTTGTCATTATTTGATTTGATTTAGCCATTCTGATACCGTGTCAATCTCGTTATATTTAGTCAAATCAATTTGTAAAGGCGTGACTGACACATAATGATTAGCAATGGCATGAAAATCTGTGCCTACGCCATTATCAGCCTCTTTGCCATTTTCACCAATCCAATAAAGGCTTGGATCGTCTTTATCAGCAACACTTTGCTCCGACATATGACGTTTTCCTAAGCGTGTTGTTTGAAACCCTTTAATATCTCTAAAAGGCACGTCTGGTACATTAACATTCAATACAGTATCGTGTGACAACTGAGCATGAGATATTTGACTAATCAGTTGCTTGGCAACCATGCCTGCTGTTTCAAAATTCTGACCTTGCCAGCTTGCCAGTGATATTGCCACCGATGGCAAGCCTAAAAATCGTCCTTCTATCGCGCCAGCAACTGTGCCTGAATAAATCACATCATCACCTAAATTAGCACCAAAGTTAATGCCTGTCACTACCAAATCAATTTTTTCATTTAAGAAGCCACATAGAGCTAAATGCACACAATCACTTGGCGTTGCGTCAATGCAATAAACATTGTTTGATATCTGAATTGGCCCTAAAGGATTATCAAGTGTAAGCGAACTACTGGCAGCTGATTTATTTTCACTGGGTGCAACCACGATAACGTCATACTCCTGCGCTAAAGATTGGGAGAGTTGCACAATACCTGGAGCTTGATAGCCATCATCATTGCTAATTAAAATCTTCATCTTTAATTAGAAAATATTTTGCATCACGATTGTATTGCAAGGATAATTTTATCTTTTTTAACACCAACTTTCACTAATCCACCATTGGCTAATTTACCAAATAATAACTCATCTGCTAATGGTTTACGAACTTCTTTTTCAATCAGGCGCGCCATGGGTCGTGCACCCATCTTGGCATTATAACCATGTTTTGCAAACCATTTTCGAGCAATGTCAGATACAATTAGCGAAACCTGTTTATTTTCTAATGCTTCTTCCAATTCAAATAAGAATTTATTCACCACGTAAACAATGGTTTGCTCGTTAAGTGCATTAAAATAAATAACCTCTGATAGACGATTTCTAAATTCTGGTGTGAATAACTTTTTCAATTCAGTTTCATAATCCAATGAGTGATCTTGTTCACTAAAGCCAATTGACGTACGTTGAATACTTTGTGCACCAGCATTTGATGTCATTACCAAAATCACATTTCTAAAGTCAACCTCTCGACCATTGGCGTCAGTCATCTTACCGTTGTCCATAACTTGTAGCAATAAATTGAAGATATCAGGATGAGCCTTCTCAATTTCATCAAGCAATAACACAGCATACGGACTAGCATTAACTGCTTCAGTCAGCAAGCCACCTTCATCATAGCCCACATAGCCTGGTGGTGAGCCAATGAGTTTTGAAATTGAGTGACGTTCTCCGTACTCACTCATATCAAAACGTAACAACTTAACCCCCATAATTCGAGCCAGTTGCTTACAAATTTCTGTTTTACCCACACCTGTTGGGCCTGCAAATAAGAATGACCCCATCGGCTTATCAGTTTGTGCCAAACCTGAACGTGATAATTTAATCGCTGTGGATAAACTACTTAGTACACAATCCTGCCCAAACACACCCAATTTAAGTTCTGATTCTAAGTTTTTAAGTAAAGATTTATCATTATTAGTCACTTGTTTAGATGGAATACGTGCTAATTTGGCAATAATATTTTCAATATCACCCACGCCAATATTAATCTTACGTTTTGATTTAGGCTGAATCTGCTGATAAGCGCCTGCTTCGTCAATCACATCAATGGCCTTATCTGGCAAGCGACGATCATTCATATAACGATGGGACAATTCAGCGGCAGAGCTTAATGCCGCCACTGAATATTTAACTTTATGATGATTTTGGTAATATTTTTTAAGACCTTGCAAAATTTTGACAGTATCTGCTATCGAAGGTTCATCAATATCAATTTTTTGAAAACGACGCGACAACGCATGATCTTTTTCAAACACTTTTCGATATTCTTCATAAGTGGTTGAACCCATACACCTAAGAGTGCCATCAGCTAATGTAGGTTTTAATAAATTAGAAGCATCTAATGAGCCACCAGAAACATTACCTGCACCAATTAATGTGTGAATTTCATCAATAAACAAAATAGCTTGCGGGATTTTTTCCAAATCTGTTAATACTGCTTTAAGGCGTTTCTCAAAATCACCTCGATATTTTGTACCCGCAATAAGCACGCCGATATCTAATGAATAAATACTGGCTTTCTTTAAAACCTCTGGTACTTTTCTCTCAACAATTTTCAAGGCAATACCTTGTGCAATGGCTGTTTTACCAACGCCAGCAAGACCAACAAATAGCGGATTGTTTTTACGACGTCTAGACAATATTTGCACTGTGCGAACAACCTCTTTCTCTCTACCAAGTAAGGGGTCTATTTGCCCAGATTTTGCTTTTTTACATAGATTTATTGTATAAGCTTCCAATGAGGATTGTTTGGGTTTTTTCTTGTCTAGTTCAATTTTTAGTTTACTTGTAATAGATTCTGGCGCCCTATTTAGAATGCCTTCCATAGCATCTAAGCGTGAAATATTATTAAGTTTTAGTAAATAAACCGCATAGGATTCCTTTTCAGAAAAAATACTCACCAACACATTCATCGCATATACCGTATTTCTTTGTGCAGATTGTGCCTGATAAACACTACGCTGTAAAACACGCTGGAAACCTACTGTTGGTACGATATCAACA
This sequence comes from Candidatus Ruthia sp. Cpac_8_S14, assembly GCA_021730205.1. Classification (GTDB taxonomy): domain Bacteria; phylum Pseudomonadota; class Gammaproteobacteria; order PS1; family Pseudothioglobaceae; genus Ruthia. Next base: position 998,003 of record CP072533.1, read on the forward strand.
TTAGATTCAAGCGCAATGAGCGGTGTATGCGAATCAATATAGCCTTCTAATTCATTTTGAAATTCGTCAATATCAACCCGCTTATTTCTTAAAAAAGTGACTACTTCATCAATATTAAGTAGTGCTAAAAGCAAATGCTCAACCGTTACAAACTCCAAACGATTATTGCGCGCTTGTGTCATAACATAATTAATTTCTTGTTGTAATCCTGTTTCAATCATGGGTTTATTATATCTTCAACTCGCGCAATACGCACATTAATGGTTGTTCATTTTTACGCGCAAACTCTATCACCTGTGTTACTTTTAGTTTATGCAAAATCATGCGAAAGAATACCACAAATTCCTCTAATCATTGTTTAGCAATAATACTTGAAATTTATTTGGTTTTTTTAGTTTTGATTTTGAAGTTTTTGTTAGTACCTTTGTCATGCTAAGTCGCTGACTTTTTCTTTAACAATACCCATACAAAAACTAATACCACCAATGTTGGTATTGAGGCACTCAAAAAGTGATTATAGTCAAACCTAAGTGACAATACACCGCCAATGCGCGAGGCTAACTCAAAAAACAAGCTCATCATCAAACCTAAGAAAATCTTCTTACCAAGTGATGCATCACGAAGTGAGCCAAAAACAAACAGCATTGAAAATAATATCATCGCAATCAAAGTAATAGGCTTCATAAGACGTTTATATATTTCTACTTCAAAAACATCAGCGGCAAGATGATTAATTGTTAAAAAATGTATTTGTTGATAAAGATGCCAAGTGGATAGTTCACGTGGATCTTTTTTAAGGCTTTCTATCAATTTTTGATTAAACGACACTTGGACACTGTATTTCTCAAAATTATTTTCAGAAAATGTTGTCAACTGACCATTCTTACCTAACTGATAATGGATTGACTGACCAAGCTCTAAATTATCCCCATTAGAAATAGCGCTATCAGAATGCGTTATAGAATCTAATCTATTTGATTCTCGCAACTTAATAAGAGTAACGCCTTGAAATGATTTACCATTAAAGTTCTTTTTAACATGAATAAAAAATCCACTGTCTTTAAGCCAAAAACCTTGCTGATTCTTGAACGTCATGTTTTGTCCTAGCGCTCTAGCACGTGAATCTTCTGCATATTCAGTGGTTATTGGTGCAATCAATTCACCTACAAAAATAACAATCACAATAAACATAAGTGCAGCTCTAACAACAATATGTGAAATTTGCATAATTGAAACACCTGCGCTTCTAATAACAACTAGCTGAGATGTGGACGCTAAATGACCTAATGCCAAAAGCGAGCCTAATAAAATAATCACCGATGAGTGCGAATATATAACTGCAGGAATATCTGAGATTACATATTTTGTTGCTTCAAATACCGTGTAATCAGCTTGCCCTATAAATTTAACTTCTTCAAGAAAGTTAAAAAATGCATAAATACCTAGCCAAACTAACATAACAGCTAATGTGTAAAAGGTCATGTTTTTAACAATGTAGCGGTCTAAAATTTTCATTAAAATATGAGTCTTAAGATAGAATTATTTAACTTTGGCACCATGATGAAAAATATTCACCTTGATAAAATCCTTATTCTTGATTTCGGCTCTCAATATACCCAACTTATTGCTCGCCGTGTGCGTGAGATTGGTGTTTATTGTGAATTATTTCCCTATGATGTAGATAATGCTTTTATTAAAAATTTTAATCCTAAAGGCATCATCCTTTCAGGTGGGCCTGACACCGTAACACTTGATAATTCTGCTAGAGCGCCAAATATTATATTTGATCTTAATGTGCCAATACTAGGCATTTGTTATGGCATGCAAACCATGGCCATACAACTTGGTGGGCATGCTACTTCAGCCGACAAGCATGAATATGGTTTTGCTAAAGTTCGTGCTCGCAATTACTCACCACTACTTAGTAACATTAGTGACGAAATTAATCATGAAGGTCATGGTTTATTAAGTGTATGGATGAGTCATGGCATTGAGGTAGAGCAATTACCAGATGGATTTAAATTGATTGCCTCTACAGACAACTGTGATATAGCTGGATTTGCCAATATAAAAAAACATTATTACGGCTTGCAATTTCATCCAGAAGTAACTCATACTAAACAGGGAAAACATATTCTAGATCGTTTTATTAGTGGCATTTGTCAATGTGAAAAAAACTGGACAACAGGTAATATCATCACTGGGTTAGTAGAGAATCTTAAAGACCAGATTGGTGATAGCAATGTATTACTTGGACTCTCAGGAGGTGTTGATTCATCAGTTGTAGCTGTGTTATTACACCAAGCTATCGGCAAACAACTCACCTGTGTGTTTGTTGATAATGGTCTTTTACGTTTAAATGAAGGCGATGAAGTCATGCAAACCTTTGCGCAAAATATGGGTGTGACAGTTATCCGCGCTGATGCACAACAAAAATTTTATGACGCTCTAGCTGATGAAACTGACCCTGAGAAAAAACGTAAAATTATCGGTCATGCCTTTATCGAAGTGTTTGAAGAAGAAGCTAAAAAACTCAACAATATTCAATTTCTAGCCCAAGGCACAATTTATCCTGATGTAATTGAATCGGCAGACGCTAAATCAGGCAAAGCCAAAGTGATTAAATCACATCACAATGTAGGTGGATTGCCAGAAGATTTAAAGTTTAAACTGGTAGAGCCCTTGAAAGAATTATTTAAAGACGAGGTTCGTCAAATCGGTGTAAAACTTGATATTCCAGCACACATGTTATATCGTCACCCCTTCCCAGGTCCTGGGTTGGGTGTGCGTATTTTAGGCCAAGTCAAACAAGAATATGCTGATATTCTCAGACAAGCCGATGCCATCTTTATGGATGAATTGCATAAAAACGATTTATATGGCGCAGTCAACCAAGCTTTTGCTGTATTTTTACCCATTAAATCAGTCGGTGTTACAGGTGATGAGCGTCGTTATGACTACGTTATTGCACTACGTGCTGTTGAAACCATTGACTTTATGACAGCCCGCTGGGCAAGATTACCGTATGATTTTCTAGATTTAGTGTCTAATCAAATCATGAATAAAATCTCTCGTATTTCACGCGTAGTTTATGATGTTTCTGGCAAACCACCAGCAACCATTGAATGGGAGTAGACCCTCTAATTGATGAGAAATGGATGGCGCTCGCCATTGAACAAGCCAAACAAGCACAAGAGATAAATGAAGTACCTGTTGGTGCAATTTTGGTGCAAAATAATCAACTAATTAGCAGTGCGCACAATCAACCCATCTCAAACAATGACCCAACTGCACATGCAGAAATACAGTTATTACGCGCTGCAGGTAAACAATTAAACAGCTACCGACTGTTTGACACGGTCTTATATGTCACTTTAGAGCCTTGCACTATGTGTCTAGGCGCTATGGTTCATGCACGAATATCACGTGTAATATTTGGTGCTTATGATCAAAAATCAGGGGTTTGTGGGTCGTGTATAGACTTACCAAACAGTCAATGTTTTAACCATTCAATTAATATTCAAGGTGGTATTCTAGCTAACAAATGCAAAGAGTTGTTGCAGCAATTTTTTAAAAAAAAACGGAAAAATAACCAATAAGAATAACCTAAATTTTAGACTGTGTACATGCCACCATTCACATGCAATGTCTGTGCTGTGATATAGGCACCACCGTCACCTGCTAAAAATAATACTGCATTAGCAACTTCATCAACCGTGCCTAAACGACTCATTGGAATTTTCTGGGATAAGGCTATTCTTTGTTCTTCAGGTAGTGCATTGGTCATATCTGTTTCAATAAAACCAGGAGCAACTGCATTAACAGTAATACCACGAGAACCAACTTCACGTGCAAGTGACTTACTAAAGCCCATAATGCCCGCCTTAGCAGCAGCGTAGTTAGTTTGGCCTGCATTGCCCATAGCACCTACAACAGAAGCAATAGAAATAATACGGCCTGCTTTTTTCTTCATCATGCCGCGCAATACGGCTTTTGACATTTTATAAACAGAAGTCAGATTGGTATTCATAATATCATCCCATTCATCTTCTTTCATCCGCATCAACAAATTATCACGAGTAATACCTGCATTATTAACTAAGATATCAATAGTGTCATAAGTGTCAACAATAGACTTTATCACCTTAGCAATTTGATTATTATTAGTCACATTAAGTGTCATACCTATACCTGTAACGTTATTGTCTTTGAATATAGCGCTAATTGCACTTGCGCCTTTATCACTCGTTGCTGTACCAGTAACAGTTGCACCTGCCACGCCTAAAGTCAAAGCGATTGCCTGACCAATACCACGACTTGCACCTGTTACTAATACGATTTTTCCATCCAAATTGTTCATGATAAAATTTCCTCTAAAGTTGTTTCTATACTCGCTGAATCTAAGATGGCCTTAGCCGTTAAAGATTTTTCGATTCTTTTAGTCAAACCTGTAAGTACTTTACCTGGACCAGATTCAATTAACATTGAAGCACCCATATTATGCATCGCTTGGACAGTATTTGTCCATAATACTGGTTTGTGTAATTGTACAACTAGTTTGGCTTTTATATCATTAATATCTGTTGCTTTAAGTGCATCAAAATTATGCAACACGCTAACACTACCTTGATTGAACTTAACTGTATCTACAAAAATTTTAAACTCGGCTGCTACATCATTCATTAATGAGCAATGTGATGGCACGCTCACTGGTAACACCACTGCACGCTTAGCGCCTGCATCTTTCATTGCTTGACAGGTAATCTCCACAGCTTCTTTATTGCCTGCAATAACCACCTGTCCTAATGAATTAAAGTTAGCCGCTTCAACAGTCCCATTGCCCGTATAATTTGCACACAACTTGATGACAACTTGATTCTCTAAACCCAGAACTACCGCCATTACACCCACCCCTTCAGGTACTGCCGATTGCATCAATTTTGCACGCTGTTTGACCAATTTAATACCGTCACTAAACCCTAAAGTGCCTGATGCTACCAATGCTGTATATTCGCCCAAACTATGGCCTGCCATACAAATAGGTGATAAATCATGCTCACTAGTCAGTGCCAAATAAGTTGCATAACCTGCAGCCAACATCGCTGGCTGGGTATTTTGTGTTTGATTAAGAGCATCTTGGTCTTGCTGTATTAATGCCCAAAGATCGAACCCCAGCACATCGCTCGCCTCAGAAAACGTCTCTTTTACGATTGGAAAATAATCAGCAAGTTCTGATAACATGCCTAAAGATTGCGACCCTTGGCCTGGAAATATAATGGCGTATTTCATAAAATTTTAAACAAATGGAATGGACATATTTTAATTAATAAAAAAAGCGCCTGAAAAGCGCTTTTTAAAAATAATATTGGTACGAAAAATTACGCGGTTTCAATCGAAACATATTGACGCATAAACTTGCCTTTTTTAGCAAATACAACTCTGCCATCTATTGTAGCAAATAACGTATCATCTTTACCCTTGCGAACATTGGTGCCTGAGTGAAATTTTGTGCCTCTTTGACGCACTAAAATATTGCCTGCCAATACAACTTGACCACCAAATCTTTTAACACCTAGGCATTTTGATACGGAGTCCCTACCGTTATTAGTACTACCACCTGCTTTTTTATGTGCCATAAATTACTCCTTATGCCTTAATCTTAACAATTTCAATTTCAGTAAATAATTGGCGATGACCCTGTTGTTTCATTGAATGCTTACGACGACGGAATTTAAGAATATGTATTTTTTTTCCTTTGCCTTGTGAAATAATTCTCGCCTCAACAGTTGCTTTAGGTATAAAAGGTATACCTATTTGAACATTGTCACCATCGGCAACCATTAATACTTCTTCAAAAATGATTGTCTTACCTGGTTCAACTTCTAATTTTTCAACCTTTAAAGTTGTGCCTTGTTCAACTCTAAATTGTTGACCACCTGTCTTGATAACTGCGTACATAACTAATCCTAAATATACTTAGCCAAAAAAGGACGTAATTATACTTGAACGTTTAGATTTGTGAAGTTTGTTTAATGAAATTCTAACGTATAATTACATTTTTTCTTCAAATGGATCTTAATACATGATTATTTTTGAAACCAACATGGGCAATATTCACATTCACGTTGACACTAAAAACACACCAATCAGCACGCAAAACTTTATTGATTATGTGAATGATGGCTTTTATGATGATACTATTTTTCATCGTGTGATTAAAAATTTTATGATTCAAGGTGGTGGTTTTACAAAAAATATGAGTGAAAAAATCACCAAAGCTAACATTGAAAATGAAGCCAAAAATGGCTTAAAAAATACCAAATATTCACTGGCCATGGCTAGAACTTCTGCACCACACTCTGCAAGCTCACAATTCTTTATCAACACATCTGATAATTCATTCTTAGATTCTCCCGGACAAGATGGTTGGGGCTATTGCGTATTTGGTGAAGTCGTTAGAGGCTTTGAGATAGTTGACAAAATCAACCAAGTTTCTACTGGCAATAAAGGTGAACATGATGATGTACCAAATGACCCTGTTATTATCAACAAGGCATACAGCGCTTCATAATGAGCCAAACGCTCATCATAGCAGATTTACACCTTACTACTGATGAGACGGACAAAACCCATCTTTTTATTAAGTTTTGCCAAGAGCAAGCGGTTATGGCCGATCAGCTTTTTATTCTTGGAGATTTGTTTAATATTTGGTTGGGTGATGACTTGTCAATTAATCATTATCAGAAAGCTGTCTTAGCACTAAAAACACTGAGTCTTAAAACTAAAATTTTTATCATGACTGGCAATCGTGATTTTTTATTAGGCGATGACTTTGCCAAACAAACTAATTGTATTTTGATTGATGCGCCTTATTTACTTGAAGTCAATAACCAGCAATATATACTCACACATGGCGATGAGTTATGCACTAACGACAAAGGCTACCAGCGTTTAAAGGGTATACTACAATACCCAGTTACAAAATTTATTTTTCTGCATTTAGGAGTAAAACTACGCTTAAAAATTAGCTCTCAATTGCGCCAAAAGAGCATCAAAGCTCAACAACATAAATCATACGAGATTATGGATGTCGATATAACAACCGTCAATCAATTAATGAAAAAATACCCTGGTGCAAACCTTATTCACGGACATACACACCAATTCAACACTCATGTTAATAATGACTTTACTAGATACGTATTGGGAGACTGGTCAAATAACCAAGGCAATGCAATTGAAATTAGTCATCAACTAAATCGCCTTGAAATTAGCACGGCAGTCAACTAAATCAACGGTTGTTACCTTTAACGCTATCTTTTCATCTAGCTTAGGCAAAATTTTAAACTTAATTTGCGTCATCATACCCAATTCAAGAATCATAAACAACACTTTATCACCACGTGTGTCCACCACAATACCTTCACCTTGCCATGATGGATTATCAAGCAGATAGACGCATTTATAATGGTCATTACTAGAACGCATCGTTCTACCAACACTGGATATGTTGACATTATGAATGCCGATAATATTTTTAACATCTTCCTTGTTTAGTGTATCTTCACCTTTAATAAAACGGCTGAGTTGCTGATGTGCAAGCAAATCAAGATACCTTCTAAGTGGACTAGTAATACGTAAATACGCTTTAAGCCCTAGTCCAAAATGTGGAAAATGCTTGATGGATGTGGCTGAACGTTTAAAAAACTTTGTAGCTTTAAATGACTCAGATAAAGACAATGTATCTTTATTATCCAGTGTTTCTCGTGGAAACTCCCCTTCATCTTGAATTACATAAGGCATAACAATGTCATTATCAACAGAAAATTGTGCAACAACACGACCCGCCATTACCATCATTTCAGCCACCAATTCACGACTTTGACTTGAGCTTTGTGGCGTAATTGACACTTGACCTTGCTTAAATCTAACATCAACATTGGGTAAATTTAAACTGATTGCACCACAATCATCTCTATATTGTTTATGCGCCTTTGTAATGCCTTGTAATTTAAATAAATGTTCATTAGACATTAACATCCCATCTGCATCATCATAGCTGATATTAGTCACTTTGATCAAACTATGAACCACTTCAATATTATCAATCTCACCTGACTCTAAAGTAAACCCTATCGATAAAGCACTTGATGTTCCAGCCAACCCCAATGCGCACATTTTTGTTGCAGAAACAGGCAACATGTGAATAATCTGTTCAGGCAAATATAAATTAGAAGCACGCCCTTGTGCGTAAGCATCCAACTCAGAGCCGGCAGTAGCAATTAAAGATACATCAGCAACATGAACCCAAATCTTATCACCATCAATACTGATTGCATCATCAGCATCGTTTGAATCAGCATTGTCTATTGCATAACTGGATAAATGCGTTAAATCAACGCGCTCAACTTGTGCCATGCTAACATCAATTTGTTCATCCTTAGAAATGTCATGACGCGCTGGATAGGGATTAAAGCTTGGCTTGAAATAGTCAAGTCTTAATAACAATTTATGAGCAGACTCGGGTGTATTTTCTATACCAATACTGGCCAAAATCTTAGCGTGCTTAGATTGATTTAATGCAACTTTTTCAATCTCTTCAATATAGGGAAAATCTTGTTCATCAAAGATATTATTGGCAAGATTATCCACACAGTGTTTAAGATTTTCAGCCTCAAGAATTTGGGCATCACGCTTAGTTTGGATGCTTTCAACTTGAGCAGTTGGGCGTATAAAAACCTTGTCTTTTTGCCAATAAAGATACAAACCATCTTCAATTAAAATACGGCTACACCAAGCGTTTTTGGCACTATATTCGTCAAACAACCATTGCGTTATTTCTTCTAATGTTAGTGTCTCTTCTTGTAAATCTTCAAGAACAGCAATATCTGCATGTGCACAAGCATCATCTACCTGAACAAATTCAGGGTGAATAAAACGGAAATCTTTTTCCCGTACCGAGCGCGAAGAACCATCAGCAAACTCTAATGCAAATTTATGCATCGTTTGCCTAACAATACGCGCAGGTTTGCCCTTGTAGGCAACTAAAGCATTAATCAATTTAAATTTTAGTCTAGTGTTTGCGCATAAGTAGCAGCATCCATTAAGTCATCAACTGAATGAGACTTAAATTTAACCAACCAGCCATCATCATAACAACTAGAATTAATCAGTTCTGGTTCGTCATCAAGCGCTTCGTTGGCTTTAATAATTTGCAAATCAGCAGGGGCATGAACGCTACTAGCCACTTTGACAGATTCAACCACACAAAATTCATCCTCGATAGAGACTTCATCATCAACGTTGGATAATTCTACAAATACCATATCACCTAATAATGCTTGTGCATGATCAGTAATGCCCATGGTATAAGTACCGTCGCCATGATCTAAAATCCACTCGTGGGTTTGTGTGTATTGTCTATCCTCTCTTATTTCGCTCATGTTGTTCTCCTAAATTTTCTCAAGCAGGACTTGCCTACTTATTTAAACCAATACTTTGCCATTACGCACGAATGGTGGTTTGACTATTTTAGCGCAAACTTGCTTTTTTCGTATCTCAATTTCACACTTGCCAGTACTACCCCTAGGTACACTTGCCAGTGCAATTGCCTTACCCATAGTGGGTGAAAATATGCCTGAAGTAATTTCACCTTCACTCAGGCTAGTGATTACTTTTTGATGGTCACGAATTACACCCTTGCCTTCTAAAACTAGCCCAACAATAGTCCTTTCAACGCCTTTTTCTTTTAATGCTTCTAATGCATCACGACCTATAAACGCACGATTTTCATTGACCAGATCAACCGTCCAAGTGAGTGCCGCTTCAAGTGGTGAAACCTCATCACTCATCTCTGAACCATATAAACTCATACCTGCTTCTAGGCGCAAAGTGTCACGCGCACCCAAACCACAAGGCTTAACGCCAGCCTCGAGCAACATTTGCCAAGTAAATTTTACCGAACTTGAAGGCAGCATAATCTCAAACCCATCTTCGCCTGTATAGCCTGTACGTGCAATAAATAACCCGCCTAAACTAGCCGCATTAAATGGCTTTAACTCACCACAAACCTCTTCAAGGCCTGGCATGGCTGTAAATACTTTTGCTCTTGCATTTGGACCCTGTACAGCAATCATTGCTAAATCAGACATCCGCTCAACCGATACATCAAAACCATTTGCTTGGACGTTAATCCAGACCATGTCCTTTTCAGTAGTGCCCGCATTAATTACCATGCGATAATATTCGTCATTCTGGTAATAAACAATCAAATCATCCACCACCCCACCTGACTTATTTAGCATACAACTATATAACGCCTTACCTTGTGTTTTTAGCTTATCAACATCATTAGCAATCAAAACTTGCAAAAATGCTTTTGCTTCAGCACCTTTAAAATCAACTACACTCATGTGCGAAACATCAAACATACCTGCATCACGACGCACTTGATGATGCTCCTCAATTTGTGAGCCATAATTAAGCGGCATTTCCCAACCTACAAAATCAACCATCTTTCCTTGCGACTCTATGTGCATTTGATACAAAGGCGTTTGTTTCATTATTTTTTATCCTCTTTAATGTATTTCTTAATAAAAATTATCGTGATAACAATCAATATAAATGTTAGCCCCATGATACCAAATAGCTTGAAATTAACCCAAGACTCCTCAGTCTGCTGGGCAATAATACAAAGTTGCTCCATTGTTGTATTTGCACAATCTAGCCCTGTCAGTTCAATTTTAGAATCAAGTTCAGTAGCAGTAAATAATTCCTTTCTAGCACTCAAAGCAAGATTAACATAATAAGCATTAACAATAGCAATGCCCGTAAAACCAAGCCCCCACAACCAACTAAGTTGATGCCACACATTCTCTGGCAATTCTAATTCTTTACCCAACATCCTTTGCAATAAAGTTTTCTTGCCAATCCACATACTCAACACTAGCGTAAAAGCAAACACCACATACAACACACTAACCTTCCACATTAAAAATGCAGGATTTCTAAGGGCAAGTGTTACACCACCTAAAATCACCAATAAACCAAATGTTATTAAATGGATGTTTTCAAACTTGCCTATTCGGTAACGTGCAGTCATCATCTGCAAAAAAGTTGCACCAATCATGGCATAAATTGCCATGTATAAACCCATCGTCTTATAAATAACAAAAAATAGGAAAATAGGAAAAAAATCAAGTAAAAATTTCATCACTTACTCCAAATGCTCTTTTGAGCAATACACCTTATTATTTTGAATGATTGCCTCATTTTCAGGAAAATGAACCTTACAAACACTACAAGCGAGCATTTTATTAATCGATGATTTTTGGTCAAGACGATCAGCTGGTTTTTTAAATTTTTTTAAAAGCCAAAAGCCCGTCCACACAAGTAAAACAATAATAATTAACTTAACAACCCCCATACAATCCAATCCTGACAAAAAGTGAAATTTTACCAATGCTTAGTATATAATTGCCTATTTTTATATATCGATAATTCACAAAACTGCCCGGGTGGTGAAATTGGTAGACACACAGGACTTAAAATCCTGCGGCTTCGGCTGTGCCGGTTCGATTCCGGCCCCGGGCACTATCCTTAAATTCGTCTCTTATTGCAATTTGAAATAATTACACAACTGCCTTTCAATATATTTGAATAGTGTTTTTACTAAAAAATATTCAACCCCACTTACTGGTCAGATTAACCATATAATTAGAATTTCATAAACCTCGGTATTTATCAAATCCGCCTTATAACCCATCAAAGATTTCGTATAATTAATGTATTTTCTAACTTAGGCACTTTATCATGCAAAAACATATTATTTCAACTAGTAAAGCCCCTAAAGCAATTGGCACTTATTCTCAAGCGGTGTGCATTACTGGTGGCTCTAGCGTTTATTTATCCGGCCAAATCCCCCTAATACCAAAAACAATGGAAATAATCAATGGCGGTATTGACGAACAAATTAATCAAGTTTTTAAAAATCTAGCGGCTGTTTGTCAAAAATCTAATGGCAACTTAAAAGATGTTGTTAAGCTTAATATCTATCTCACTAACCTTAACAATTTCCCAAAAGTTAATGAAGTTATGTCCACCTATTTTGATGAGCCCTATCCTGCACGTGCAGTAGTTGGTGTTAGTGAACTGCCCAAAGGCTCAATGGTAGAAATGGATGGAATTATGATAATAGAACCCTGTGATTATACCTACTAAATGTAGCATAAGATGCAATCTTAATGGTTTGTTTAAATAAAACTTCGCCCATCTATGTATCAATTGTCTGACTCAGTCATTGCATTAAATGGCCTAGGTCCAAAAGCACAACAAAAACTAAATGCCATTGGTATTTTTAATTTGGAACATTTATTGTTTCACCTGCCAATACGTTATCAAGATAAAACCAAACTAATTAAGCTAAATCAAGCTCGAGTGGGCGATGAAGTGTTAGTTCAACTGAATATCGAGCGTATCGAAGAAACATCAACCCGTCAACGACAATTATTATGCTACTTGTCTGATTCTAATCATCAAAATTTATTGCTTCGATTTTTTCATTTTAATCAATACCAGAAACAAAACTTTATTCGTGGCGATGTTGTTCAATGTTTTGGTGAGGTAAAAATTAGCAGAAATGGCTTAGAAATGCATCATCCTGAATATCGATTAATTTCCAAAGGTCAGGATAATTTACTAGAAAAAACACTCAGCCCCATCTATCCATTAACTGCCAATATTCACCAAGCACAAATGAAAAAATGGATTGATGTTGCACTAGAAGCTTTGCAACAATCAGACTTGTCTGATAATTTTAAAAACCTAGCAAACAATTCTATGTCTGCCCTTAAACAGGCCTTGAATACGCTACATCATCCTAAAGTTGATGATAATATTGAACAAATCTCTAATTTTAAACACCCTTCACAGCAACGCCTGATTATTGAAGAATTATGTGCACAACGACTTAGTTTGCTCCAACTCAAAGATAAACGTAAATCTAAAAAATCCAATACATTTAAAATTAAAAGCACCTTAACCAAAAAAGTATTAAATATCTTAGGATTTCAACTAACAAAGGCACAACAGCGTAGTATTGATGACATTAATTCAGACCTTGCATCGAATCATCCAATGCTTAGACTATTACAAGGCGACGTAGGTTCAGGAAAGACCATTGTGGCTGTATTTGCTTGTTTGCAAGCAATCGAAAATGGCTTTCAAGCAACCATTATGGCACCCACTGAAATACTCGCTGCACAGCATTTACAAGAATTCTCAAATTATCTAATCCCTTTAGGCGTTGACATTGCGTTTTTAACTGGCTCACAAAGCGCAACACAAAAAGCCAAACAACTTGGAAAAATCAACTCAGGCAAGGCTCAAATTATTATTGGCACCCATGCATTATTTCAAACCCAAGTTGTTTTTGATAAATTGGGTTTGGTGATTATTGATGAACAGCACAAATTCGGCGTACATCAGCGTTTATCTCTTGTGCAAAAAGCACATAACACCCCTCATCAACTAGTCATGACTGCCACCCCTATTCCAAGATCATTAACCATGAGTGCCTACGCAGATTTAGATTGTTCAGTGATTGATGAATTACTCCCTGATAGAAAACCTACTAAAACCATTGCACTTGGCAATGATAAAAAAGACAAAGTGATTGAAAAAATCAAACAAGTTTGTAGTACTGGCAATCAAGTGTATTGGGTATGTACACTGATTAAAGAATCTGAAGCACTCCGTGCTGAATCTGTCACCAATACCTATCATTATCTACAAGAAAATTTAGAAGAATTAACCGTGGTATTGATTCATGGAAAGATACACAAAGACGAGAAATCTGTCATTATGGCGCAATTTTTCAAAGGTGAGATTGATGTTTTAGTTGCCACCACAGTCATTGAAGTAGGTGTTAATGTCACCAATGCATCACTCATGGTCATTGAAAATTCTGAAAGACTAGGACTTGCACAATTACACCAATTACGTGGCCGTGTAGGGCGAGGTATTGATGCTAGTATATGTATTTTAATGTATCAAGCACCACTCAGTCACAGTGCATTTACACGACTTGATACCTTAAGGCAAACAAATGACGGCTTTAAAATTGCACAAAAAGACTTAGAACTTCGTGGCCCTGGCGAGATTTTAGGCACACAGCAAACGGGCATCACCAATATGAAAATTGCCAATATTGTGCGTGATAAGTATTTACTCAAACAAGCACACTTCTACTCAGAGCAATTTTTAAAATTAGGCAAAGACAAGCAACAACCACTTATTACTCGTTGGATTGCTGATGATAAGAGCCAATATGGTAATACTTAAAAGCATTTGATTGACGTAAAATAACCCAACTATGATTAACACAAAAAACTTAATATGGACAAATTTAAATCAAGTGAGCAATATACCTGATCAAGTTCTTACTTGGCTTGATGACCATCAATCCTTAACCGCTAAATTAAAGCAAAAATTTAATCGTTTTTCAATCAATGTTCTATCACAAGCAGAATCTCTTGTACATACTAATGAAACAGAATTGCTTGGTTGGCAAGCTCAATCTATTGTTCGTGAAGTAGAACTCTTAGGAAATGGTCAAGTTGTTGTATTTGCCAGATCAGTCATTCCTATCACTAACGACACACAAAACTTATTAAAAATTGGCAGTAAGCCTCTAGGTGAGATGTTGTTTAATGGTAAAAATATTAAGCGTAGTCAACTACAAATCACCCACACACATAGCGCTTGGGGTAGGCGGTCTATTTTTACCATTGGCTCAACTCAAGTACTGGTAAGTGAATTTTTTATAAAAAATTTATATGCCTTATAAATCTTATAAAAATAAGCAAATTAGTCAACCCAACTAATGCGCGATAATATCTTCACTAAAGAAAATGACTTAGTTGGTTTCACTTTTGATGCACAAGTGGCCGATGTATTTGATGACATGGTTAAACGCTCAGTACCAGGCTATCAATCCATGATTGAGATGATTAGTTTAAGTATTAAGACTTATGGTCAGAACAATACTAATTATTATGATCTTGGCGCTTCAACAGGTGCTACTTCCATTGCGTTAGGCATCAATAACCCACACTCAAATAATCAAATTATTGCCCTTGATAATTCACCAGACATGGTTAAAAAATTTCAGCAAAATTTAACAGGTAAAATTGATAATATTGACGTGGTTTGTGGCGATATCCTTGATATAAAATTTGAGAATGCATCTATTATTGTGCTTAATCTCACCTTACAGTTTATTACACCAAGCAATAGGCAGGCTTTAATTAACAAGATTTACAAGGGTCTAAATACGAATGGCGCGCTTATTGTCTCTGAAAAAATTCATTTTGATAATAAGAAAAAACAAAAACAGATAACCAAATTACACTTAGATTTTAAACGCGCCAATGGTTATAGCGAACTTGAGATTGCAAATAAACGTCAATCGATTGAAAATGTGCTAATAACGGACAGCAAACAAACCCACTTTAAGCGATTTAACACAGCAGGCTTTAAGAACAGTATTTGTCATTTTCAGTGTCTTAACTTTGCTTCCTTTTTAGCGGTAAAATAACGCGAACTATGTTACTGATGATTGACAATTACGACTCATTTACCTATAACTTAGTGCAATATTTTGGCGAGTTGGGGCAAGCTGTTGAAGTGTATCGTAACGATGAAATTACAATAGAAGGCATTGGAAAACTTGCACCTGAATTTTTGGTCATTTCACCAGGTCCTTGTACACCAAACGAGGCAGGAATTTCAATTGAAGCTATTAAGCATTTTTCTAAGAAAATGCCAATTTTAGGGGTTTGTTTAGGGTTTCAGGCTATGGTTCAGGCTTTTGGTGGGTATATTATTGGTGCAAAAAAAATTATGCACGGCAAAGTGTCCAGCATTCATCACACCAACAAAGGTATATTTACAGGCCTTAAAAATCCACTAAATGCAACACGCTATCACTCGTTGGTAGCGCAGCAATCAACTCTACCAAGCTGCTTTGAAATTACCTCATGGACTCAGAACAGTAAAGGGGAGATAGACGAAATCATGGGCATTAGACACAAAGAACTTGCCATTGAAGGCGTGCAATTTCACCCAGAATCAATTTTGACTGAACAAGGTCATGAAATGTTGGACAATTTTTTAACAGGGAAAACTTTATAAATCATGGAAATACTTGAATTTTTATTTGCTGATGAGCAAATGTTTACAACCGTTACACTCATATTATTAATTGCTTTACTTGTTGGTAATATTGTTGTTGATAAATTAAAAAAATATGAAGATATTAATACCAATGGAGCAGTCACACTCATGGATAGTAGCGACCTTATCCTATTAGATGTTAGGGAAGAGAAGGAGAGAAAGGCGGGATATATTGATGATGATATTCACATTCCACTTGCTAGTGTTAAGGGTAAATTGTCCTCATTGGATAAACATAAAAAAATACTAGTATATTGTCGTAATGGCTCTCGTTCAGCACATATTGCTGGATTATTAACACGCAATGAGTTTGAGAATGTATATAGTTTAAAAGGTGGTTTTCAGGCATGGAAAAAAGCCAAACTACCCATTAAAATTTAATTAATTATGAAAAATATATTTATTTATTGTTCAGATTCTTGTCCTTTTTGCCAAAGAGTTTATCAATTGCTTGAAAAAAGAAGCATTCCTTTCAAAAAATACCACGTTAAAAGCCAAAACGATTGGAATGAAGTCAAGGAAAAGACAGGTAGAGAAACCGTACCACAAGTATTTATTAATGGCTTTCATATAGGTGGATTTGATGATTTATCAGCTGCGGATCAATCTGGGAAGTTAGATGAAATTCTAAATCAGCCATGAGCAAAAGCCTCAACATTATTGGTGCTGGTGCTTGGGGAAGTGCTCTAGCCATTGCCCTTTATGATAATTTTGACACAATTTATCTACATACTCACACTCAAGACGAAGTCAAGACACTAAAGCCAAAACATCCAGCATTGTCTACGTGCTATCCTCACAATATAAAAATTACTTGTGGTCTTTCTAAATTACAAGACTCTAAAAACATACTAATTGTTACACCTAGTTATGCATTTTCCGAAGTATTAGAAAAAATCAAGCCACTCATTAACGATACCCATCAGATTGCTTGGGGCACTAAAGGTTTTGACACCACCAAAAAATGTTTTTTATATGAAAGTTTTGAGCATATATTCCCCAATCGCAATGGTTGTGTTATCTCTGGACCAAGTTTTGCTTTTGAAGTAGCAATGAATAAGCCTACTGCATTAGTCGTGGCATCTGTTGATAAGAACATCAGAAACCACTTTGCAAAATTAATACAAACAAATACCCTGCGTGCTTATACCAATGCTGATATTGTTGGTGTAGAGATTGGCGGGTCAGTTAAAAATATCTTAGCCATCGCTGCGGGTATCGCTGCGGGATTAGGTTATGGTATTAACACCCAAGCAGCATTGATTACTAGAGGCTTAGCAGAAATGTCACGCCTAGGAATAAGCCTTGGTGCAAAAAATTCTACCTTTGTTGGTTTGTCTGGTTTGGGAGATTTAGTACTCACTTGTTCAGATGATTTATCTAGAAACAGAAGGTTCGGCAAAGAATTGGCCTTTAATCACAGTATTAAAGACGCATTAGCTAATGTAGGAAGCACTGTTGAAGGTCTTAATACACTTGAGCTTATTTTATCTATTGCCAATAAAGAGCAAGTGGAAATGCCAATTTGTGGACAAGTTTATCAGGTTACCCAAGGCAAGCTAACACCTACTGAAGCGGTTAACTACCTAATGTCTAGAGAACAAACTAACGAATGAAACTAGACTTGCTTAGGCATGGAGCACCTATTGGTGGTCGTATTTATCGTGGCAATCGAGATGATCCTCTTAGCAAAAAGGGCTGGCAGCAAATGCTTGACTCTATCCAAGGAAAGTCATGGGATTATATTGCCAGTTCACCCTTGATACGTTGTGCTAAGTTTGCTAAGTATTTGTCTAAAAATCAAACTACACGTTGTGAAATTTTTAATAACTTTGAAGAACTAGGTTTTGGAGATTGGCAGGGAAAAAGTATTGATTCTATTGGTCAGACATTGGTTAATAATTTTAAACTAAATCCTGTTAATCATCAACCACTTAATGCGGAGAGCCTTTATGATTTTCAAGCGCGAGTTTTATCCTCCTTTAAAGACATTGAGCTTCATCATACTAATGAATTGGTTTTAATTGTAGCGCACGCTGGCGTTATTCGAGTAATTAAATCCTATTTATTAAATCTACCCATTGAGAAAATGTTTACAATAGAAGTCATTTGTGCATCCAGTGAGCGCTTTGACCTTTAAAATTTAAATCCTTAGCATAACACTTTTAATCGCCCCAATTCAGGGGTTTAAAATCATGAATAAATTCTTTTAAAACACCAGACTTTGATCAAAGAAAAATTACATTTTTTAATTATCTACTGCCTATTATCGAAAGAGTGTTGATTAAAAATAATCGGCTCAATAAAATACAAATTAATAAATAAATATCGACTGAAAGAAAGCAATAAAAAGCCCACATCTATCCAAAATAAATGCGGGCTTTTATGAGCGTTTAAAGGTGGTTTAACGCTTGGAGAACTGCTCGCTCTTACGTGCTTTCTTGCGACCGACTTTTTTACGCTCTACAATTCTAGCATCACGTGTTACAAAGCCTGCTTTACGTAACTCGCCTCGTAGATCATTGTCATATGCCATTAATGCACGAGTCACACCCAGTCTAATTGCACCGGCTTGGCCAGTGCCACCGCCACCTTTGACCATGATATTAAAATCAAACTTATCTCTCATTTCAACTGTATCTAATGGTTGATTGATGATCATTGAAGAGGTTTCACGTCCGAAATATTCATTCATTGGGCGCCTATTAACTGTGAAAACACCTTTGCCTTTAGTCATATAAACACGGGCTACTGATGTCTTTCTTCTGCCTGTTGCGTAATAAGCTTCTGCCTTTGCCATAATATTTTTACCTTAAATATTTAAAACTTGAGGTTGTTGCGCACCATGTGTGTGCTCGCTACCTGCAAATATTTTCATTTTTCTAAACATATCTCTACCTAGAGGACCTTTTGGCAGCATGCCTTTTACCGCTTTATTGATAATTTCCTCTGGCTTTTTAGCTTGTAAGTCTTTAAATGCAATTGATTTTAAGTTACCAGTGTAACCTGTGTGATGATGATACATTTTGTCTTCAAATTTATTGCCCGTTACTTTAACCTTTGAAGCGTTAATAACAACAATATAATCGCCCGTATCCGTGTTCGGTGTATATTCAGGTTTGTGTTTACCACGAAGACGAGAGGCAGTTTGCGTTGCTAAACGACCTAAGGTTTTACCGTCAGCGTCAACAAGTAACCAGTCTCTTTTGACTTCATGTGCCTTAGCGCTAAATGTTTTCATAATCCAAATCTATCTTCATGCAGAATAATCAGACCATTATAATCACTTTTAACTTTGGATATTAAATTATATACCAATATAATTAATCGCATCGCCGATTCATTTTGAAAAATAGCCAATGCCATTAATTTATTTGATATAACGAATGTAATCCAACTTTTTTTTGTAAACAAAGGTGTCTACATTCATCAGCCCTAACAATGTGTGAAACATGCCATCATGAGAAAGTTTAGTATTTGCTTTTTTATTTAACAATTTTGTATCAACATCCTTAGAAAACTCATCACCAAACCACAAAATTGAGCCAACATGAATTTGCTCTTTAGGAGCAATAAAATAGGGCATTCCATGCAGATATAATCCATTCTCACCCAAAGATTCCCCATGATCACTCATATAAAACATAGCGGTTTTAAATTGATTTTGGTTACTTTTTAAAAAATTGATTGTTTTGGATAAGAAATAATCTGTGTAAACAATGGTATTGTCGTATGCATTGTTAATCTGATCATTGGTGCATTTATTAAGTTGATTAGTTTCACATATGGGGGTAAATATTTTAAATTTTTCAGGATAGCGCTTGTAATATGTTGGGCCGTGGCTACCCATCATATGTAAAATAATAAGCATGTCTTTGTCATAGTGAGCGTTAACATATTGTTGTAAATCAACCAGCATGCCTTCGTCTCTGCATTCAATATTACAAATCGTATTCAAACGCTTTGATTTAAAATCTTGATAAGTGAGACGATCTGCCACACCCTTTGAGCTAGAATTGTTATCCCTCCACAAGATCTCCACACCCGCATAGCTTAAAATATCAAGTACATTACTCATGTTCTTACCTTGAACATGCGTATAGTCACTTCGACCTAAGTTTGAGAACATACATGGCAATGAATAGGCAGTGTCCGTACCGCAAGAATACACCTGACTTAAACTAATCACATTTTCATTTATAAGCAAAGGGTTGGTCATTCTCTGATATCCATTCAAAGAAAAACGATCTGCTCTGGCTGTTTCACCAACAACCATAATAATTAATTTTTTATTATTATCAGCTCGATTGATTAATGCATCTTGGGCAATTATCTTAAAAGGAATGATAGTAGTTTCAAATTTTGAATTAATATATTTACCAATGGCATATAAATAATAAGTTGGATTAATATATAGGCGAAGTTGCTTATTTTCTCGAATAAGAAAAGTGTATGATTTAGAAAAAATCAAAGTTATTAGAACAAACATAACCAACAAAATAACAATCACTTTTAATTTAGACCACAATTGTTGTAGAAAATTTTCTTTAATAATTTGAACTTTATAAACCCAATAACTAGGCATTAGTCCTAACAGAATGACATATACAATTAATTCAAAACTAAACAAATCCACTGACTCTGCTACATTAGTTTCTAGACTATTAGCAATCATATTGTCATCAAAGACAATACTATAGTTATTAGCAAAATAACCAACAATAGCCGACACAATAAGTAACAAAATTAATATAGGCTTAGCACTATATCGATAACAAACTAAAAGTAATCCTACCACTAAAAATACAAGCAACCAGAGTAATAAGGAAGCTAAAAACGCGACATTATCAACCAAAGGATAAACCTCAATCACCTTTGAGAAAAATTTAAGATTACCTGTCGTAGTCAAAAATATCGCAACAATAAGCACCAAACTGGTTGTCGTTACTCTTTGGAAAAACTTCATTAATAAATAAGTTACATGCAAATAATGGTTATTATATTGTCTAAACCATAATGACATAAACCAATGATTAATTCACACACCCATTTGTATTTTGACCATATCCACACAATCGCTGAAAATGCAGCGGTAATTGTACCTAGTATAGGCAAGCAAAACTGGCAACAGGTGCAAATGTATCCATATTTTGCGCTGGGCATTCACCCTTGATCGATTGAATCACACGCTCAATAAGGGTTTAGGCGCAATGCCATTAATTTATTTGATATAACGAATGTAATCCAACTTTTTTTGTAAACAAAGGTGTCTACATTCATCAGCCCTAACAATGTGTGAAACATGCCATCATGAGAAAGTTTAGTATTTGCTTTTTTATTTAACAATTTTGTATCAACATCCTTAGAAAACTCTTTGGAATATTTGATTAAATGTAGCGGTGCTATTGCCATCAGTGAGTGCGGGTTAGATTTTGCTAAAAACATTGATAAGCGTAAGCAGTTTTATATCTTTGAATGTCAATTACAATTGGCCGAAACTTACAATATTACTAGTGATTATTCACACAATAAAGGTAACTGAAGGGGTTATATTGTTGTTAAACAAATACTCAAAAGTCATGGGGTGATTCACAGCTTTTCAGGTAGTGAAGCACAGGCTAACTCTTTTTGAAATTGTCTTGGTGAATGACTTGTATCTCTTGATTGTTTTGGATGAAAGGTAACATTGTCATTAAAGGCAATGATAGGCAAAGCGACTTTGGGAGAGGCGGGCACTTTTTTATTAAAAGCCTTAATAAAATTATCATGACTCATGCACTTACGAACCTTGCCGTGCACCACAGTGATAATATCTGCCTTGCCCATATTTTCATTGCCACACAACTCACACTTGGACTGACTACGACTTAATAACATTTGTTCAGTATTCATAAAATCGCCCATTTATATCAAAAATGAATCGTATCTTAACTGATAAATACAATATAAAACTAATATAGCTCGCTAAGGAATTATCTAAATAGGTATAATCTTGGTCTTCATTTATCCCACAAATCACATGTCCGAAAATAAATCTGACCAAAAGTCATTATCCAAATTTGAATGTTTAGGGTTATCTAATACCATCTTGAAAGTATTGGATGCCATTGGCTATGAAACCCCTTCTCCCATTCAAGAACAATGCATCACTCATTTATTAAATGGCGAAGATATTATCGGTCAAGCTCAAACAGGCACAGGAAAAACAGCAGCATTCGCCCTGCCACTGCTTGACAAAATTGACTTAAACATTAATGCACCACAATTATTAATCTTAACACCCACCCGTGAACTTGCTATTCAAGTATCAGAAGCAGTACAGACCTATGCACGAGGCATGAAGGGCTTTCACGTGCTACCCATTTATGGTGGACAATCTTATGGTATTCAGCTACGCCCTCTAAAGCATGGTGTACACGCTATTGTTGGTACGCCTGGTCGAGTGATGGATCACATTAAAAAGGGCACCTTAAAACTAGACAAACTTAAGTCATTCGTTTTAGATGAGGCCGATGAGATGCTTAAAATGGGTTTTATTGATGATATTAAATGGGTAATGGGACGCATTCCAGAACAACGTCAAATTGCTTTATTCTCTGCCACCATGCCGAATGTTATCAAAAAAGTGGCTGAACAATTTTTAAATCAACCAAAAATTGTTAAAATAAAAACCAAGACAGAAACAGCAACCAGCATTACCCAAAAGTACTGCATGGTTGGCGGCTTATCACAAAAATTAGAAGCCTTAACTCGCATTCTTGAAGTAACTACTTTTGATGCAATGATTATCTTCGTTAGAACCAAAACACTCACGACAGAATTAGCAGAAAAATTATCCGCCCGTGGCTTTTCAGCAGAATCCATCAACGGCGATATTCAACAAAACCAACGAGAACGCATTATCACTAACTATAAGAAAGGCAAAATTGACATCCTTATTGCTACCGATGTTGCCGCACGCGGTTTAGATGTAGAACGCATCTCGCATGTGGTCAATTACGATATTCCTCAAGACGCTGAATCTTATGTACACCGCATTGGCAGAACAGGACGCGCAGGTCGGAAAGGTGATGCAATTTTATTCGTATCAAACCGTGAAAGATGTATGCTCAATACCATTGAGCATGTTACTCGCCAAAAAATCACCCCCATTGAACTACCCAGTGCAAAGATTATTAATGCCAAACGCATCGAAACATTCAAACAAAACATAGCACAAACCATCAACAATCAAAACTTAGACATATTTGAAAAATTAGTCAGCGAATTTCAACAAGAAAACCCAGAAATTGAAGTCTCAAAAATCTCTGCCGCCTTAGCATTCATTGCACAAGGCAATGAACCATTGCTATTATCAGAAAAAGAGCCAAACTTTGGCGGCAATCAAACACCAAAAGAAGAAGAAATTTCCACCAAGGCCGATCAACTAAAAGACTTTCCTAAAATTCCAATGTGCCGCTATAAGATTGAAGTGGGCAATAATAATAATGTCAAGCCAGGCAATATTTTAGGTGCCATTGTCAATGAGGCTGACATGGACAGTGAATATATTGGCTCAATTCAAATTTTTGATCATTTTTCAACCATTGACTTGCCAGATGAGATGCCAAACGAGGTATTTGAGGTTTTAAAAAAGACCGTGGTTTGTGGCAAACACTTAAACATTGTCGAACTCACTGAAAAAAACAACAAGGTCACTGTTGGAGTACGAACGAGAAAACGTAATTTTGGTCGTGGAAAGTTCTCCAAGGGCAAAAGCAACAATCGACGTAACAATAAAGACTATCACGGTAAAAGCAAAAGAGACGACAAACACGGCAGAAAACCAAAATTTTCACGCTAAGATTTAAAATACAATGAAGTTCTCACGTTTTTTTCTTTTCTAAGCTTGTCAACAAAGCCTTTCTTAAAGCAGATCTAATTTCAGGATTAACTAGCTCTGTTATTGTCCTACCCCAGAGTGTCGCATTTGCCACTATCGCTGGATTGCTCCCTGGATATAGGCTATATACTTCGATGGTTACCCCAATCATTGTTGCACTATTCGGCTTATCATTGCATCTGGTTTCAGGGCCAACTATAGCCATTTCTATCGTGTTTCTTTCACTATTAATCATCACGCCAAGCCAGACAGTGCTGAATTTGTATTCTTAGCGTTCACACTTACTTTTCTTGCTGGCGTTTATCAACTGGCATTTGGCTTAGCACATTTAGATGTAATGGTTTTGTTTCGCACACGGTCATTATTGGCTTTACGGCAGGTACAGCTATTTAATTGCCAGTAGCCAATTAAAGCACATTACAGATATCTTTGTACCCAAAGGTGGGTTTTTATTATTCATACTTTGATAGGCCTGTATCAAGGTGCTGGAGATACCAATATGTATTTGATTATTACTGCCTTAGTAACTTTAATTACAACTATTTTGACCAAAGAATTCTTTCCAAAATTGTCTAATTTATTATTAAGGCATGGTTGTTGGGAGTCTACTTGCCTACCTTTATTACCATCAAAATACTGGCACCCGAAGCACTTACTGTCGCCTTACTTGGTTTAATCGAGGCGGTTTCAATTAGTCGCGCTGTGGCAACAAAATCCAACCAGCGCATTTATACCCTAGCTAAGAGTTTATTGGCTAAGGCATGCCAAATATATTTGGCAGTTTTATGTCTAGTTATGCAGGCTCTGGTTCATTTACACGTTCAGGACTTAGCTTTGAATCAGATGCAAGAACACCCTTATTCGCTATTTTTTCTGCCATTATATTAATGATTATTGTGCTACTTATTGTGCACCACTCACTGCCTATCTACCCATTACTGCGATGGCGAATGCTATCCCTTATGGTTGTCTATAATTTAATTGATTTTCACCACATTCGTGAAACCTTAAGTTTTAGCGTAGAAGAATCTGCCATCCTAATAACCACCTCTCTAGCAATTCTCTTTCTTGAGCTAGAATTTGCTATTTACTTAGATGTTTTACTTTCATTAGTTTTATTCCTTAGCAAAATTTCCACACCTGTCACATTCCTGCCCTATCCCTAGATAATACCCAAGTCAATGGTAAAAAGAAATTCATCAATATTAACAAAAAACGCATCAAATAATGCCCCAACTCAAAATTATTCGCATTGACATGTCCATTTATTTTAGCTCAGTTAATCACATTCAAAAACGCACTAATCATATTTTAATTGTTGCTAGTGGCATTAATTTTATTGACTTGACAGGTACAGAAGCACTCATTTCAGGAAACAATCGCTTAGTAAAAACAGTAGTGGCTTTATATTAGGCCACACTTTTTCGATTCAAAATCACAAGCCATTAATCATACTTATAAAAAACCAGAAAAAAAGTGTACAACCTGCCAAGCACTTATTTTTAACGAATATCAACCTTAATGACAAAAAAAGTGTGCTAAAATTAGCATTGCTGGTAAAGGATACAGCTGCTATTTATATCTATGTTGTTGATTGATTCATTGTCGGTTTTCGTACTCTATAAAAGGTAGTCTATTTTTTCGGTAATTTTTAACTTATAGGAGACACAATGTCTACAACAGGAAAAGTCAAATGGTTTGACGCAAAGAAAGGGTTTGGTTTTATTGAGCAAGAAAGTGGCGATGATGTATTTGTTCACTTCCGTGCTATTCAAGGCGATGGTTACAAATCATTAGAAGAAGGTCAAGAAGTGGAATTTGACCTAGAAGATGGTGAAAAAGGTCCGCAAGCTGCGAACGTTTACCCAAAATAATTTGCTAATTATTTAAATAAAAAACCCGGTTTAATCGCTGGGTTTTTTATTATCTATAATAATATACCTTGTTCTAAGAGTTTCTCATACCATAGCCTGCTTTATATCTATTAAGTGTAGTTATTGCATTTTTTGTGTTGCTATTTAAATTTTATAGCAAATAGGCTAATCTAAATTTAACTCTATTTTTATTATTTGTTGTTATAGAGTGTGGGTTAAACTATATTAGCTGGACGAAAATCCACTACAGTTCCAAGATATTGACTGATAGCAATGGTTTTTTTCTTGGTCTGAGCACATAAACAACACAACCTTACCAGTCAATATAATCTGTTCTAAATAAAATCAAATTTACACTACTAAATGCACATTCTGATTGGTCAAAATCAGCCAAAAGATGCAACTAAAATTAATCACAAGCTGTGTTAATTTTTGCTCTTGTGTTTGTTCCAATTTTACCATCTACGGTTAGACTATTTGCGCTTTGATAATCTTTTTACTGCTGATTCTATTCCAGCACCAAAAATCCCATCTATACCATTAGGGTCAAAGCCAAAAAGTTTTGCAAGTCTTTAATTTGTGTTTTATTTCCTCCAACAGCTGTACCACCTTGTCCACGCTCTAAATTTTCTGTAATTACATCACCTACAGAATAATCCGAAAAGTCGTAAGACGGAGAATTTGTTGTAAATCTAACATATTTAATATTATTATTCTCATTAGTTTCGCTAAATTTATTATCATAACCTGCTACAAATAATATATACCAGTATCTCAAGATGATAAGTTGCTTGGCGTATTTAATGTTTGATATTCTCTATCTGATGTATCATCAGAAGCTATACTAGAATCGTCAGTATCTAGGGGTTCGTCTGAGCTATCAAGGCGTGTGTTCTCCGATGAATAATACCCAATTTTAACACTGTCCATATCATTATTTAAAACATTGCCTGAATAACATAAGCAGTTATTTTTCCACCAACTTCAACAGAAGTTCTATTTAGGCTTTCGTCGCTTAAATAGAAATCATGCGTTTCTGAGCCTTCTTCTATTTCAAAATATTTATAGTTAGAATGATTGCCACTCACACGAGCTCTAATTTTTACTTTATAACGATGTCCTACTGTTAAATTAGAAATCACTACTTTCAGTCGTTACCTCAACCGTTTCAATATTGTCATTATAATACCCTCTAACTTTAACTGACACTCAATATTGTAAAAACTTAAAAGTTAATTCTTATGAGTTAATTGATATTATTTTAGAAAGTCTAAATTCAATAATTTTTGCTTAAATTTAGACACAGTGAGCATATTTTCAAATAAATAATACGTTAGACTAATCACCCATGAAAACATTTTATTGGTATGACTATGAAACTTTTGGCATTTCGCCAAGAATAGATAGAATCTCTCAATTTGCTGGTATCAGGACTGATGAAAATTTTAATATTTTAGATGAGCAGATGTTTTACTGCAAGCCAACTCATGATTGTTTGCCATCGCCTGAAGCTTGTTTTATAACTGGTATTAGCCCACAATTGTGTGAACAAAAAGGCATAATTGAACATGAATTTATTAAAAAAATTCATGTTCAACTTTCAACACCAAATACCTGTGTTGCAGGTTACAATTCAATTCGTTTTGATGATGAATTTACTCGTTACACGCTGTATCGTAATTTTATAGATCCTTATACTTGGCATTGGAAAAATGGCAATACTCGCTGGGATATATTAGACGTTGTGCGACTGTGCTACGCACTTAAAAAAGATACAAGCCTTAAATGGGTTCATGATGAACAAGGCAAACCAGTCTTTAAACTTGATCAATTGTCACTTACTAATGACATTGAACATGCAAATGCACATGATGCTTTAGCTGATGTGCGCGCCACTATTGCCATTGCTAAAATTATCAAGCAAACACAACCTCAATTGTTTGACTATAGCTTTAGTTTAAGAGAAAAGAAAACAGTCGCCTCTAAAATTAGCCTATTTGAGCCAATGTTACATACAACTGGTATGTATCCAGCACAACTATCTTGTACTCGATTGTCCGTTGCACTGGCTTATCATCCTGAGTATAACGACCGAGCGCTGGTTTTTAACCTTGATCAAGACCCTTGTGTTTTACTAGAACTTGACATTGAAGCACTTAAAACCTTGATATTTACCAAGCAATCTGAACTACCAAAAGAGCAAGAAAGATTACAAATTAAAGAGTTAATTTTTAATAAAAGTCCGATGTTTGTCCCTAATGTTTATAAACTTGGGCCAAAAATTATTAAGCAGTTAAATATTGATACGAATCAATGTATGCGGCATCTCACTTTTATCAAAGACAACCAACTCAAGATTAGTAAAGTCGTACAAGATTTATACAAAAATGATCAAAAACGCGTTGCAACAAAAGATATAGACCAATCGCTTTATGATGGTTTTATTGACAATGCTGATAAGCGTATTTGTAACCAAATTCAAGTCTTATCTGTTAAAGAATTAGGCGTGTTTCATCCAAAATTTAAGGACAAAAAACTCTCAACATTACTTATGCACTTTAAAGCTAGAAATTATCTCAACGCTTTAACCGAAGACGAAAAAGAAGACTGGTTTGAAACTGTACAAGGGCGAGTCCAAACAGGTGAAAATGGCTATACAGCTATTGATGATTACCTAGCAAAAATTAACGCAATGAGGCAACAACACCCAGAACAAGAAGAATTATGGCAACAACTTGAAACTTATAGCAAGTCGTTCTTTTAGGGTATTTTGCCTTAAATTTAAATACAAGGTATAATGTTCGGCATTGAGAAAAAAAATAGGCAAAGAAAAAAAATGAACGCCGAGACACGTACAGAAATGTTTGGAAGGTTGCTTAAAAAGATACCAAATCCAACCACAGAATTAAACTATTCAACACCATTTGAACTATTGGTGGCCGTGACATTATCCGCCCAAGCGACTGATAAAAGTGTTAACAAGGTCACTGATAAATTGTTTCCAATTGCCAATACACCTAAAACTATTTTTGAATTAGGCGAAGATACACTCCGAGACACCATAAGAAGCATTGGTTTGTTCAATTCAAAAGCCAAGCACATTATTCAAGCTTGTAAAATTTTGATTGAGAAACACAACTCAGGTGTGCCCGAAACTCGTAAAGAGTTAGAAGCATTACCTGGTGTTGGTCGTAAAACTGCCAATGTTGTGCTTAATACTGCCTTCGGTCATCCAACGATTGCGGTTGATACGCATATTTATCGTGTGGCAAATCGCACTGCTATTGCGAGTGGCAAAACTGTATTAGAGGTGGAGAAAAAATTGGTTAAATTCATCCCTGATGAATACCGAGTACCTGCGCACCACTTAATGATTCTACATGGTCGCTATACTTGTAAAGCCCGCTCTCCATTATGTACAGAGTGTATTTTGCTTGACCTTTGTGAATACGAAGAGAAAAACTTATAAACTTTTAAGTATTTTACACTTCAAGATAGAGCACAACAACAACGATTCCTTACTAATGCTTGGCAAAAGTTCTTAAACAAGCATCACTTAATCCGTTGGAAGCTCAGCTCACTCAAGTGATTGAAATACATCCTGAATATCACAAACTGATTAGTGGCATTAAGTCTGACTATTTTCCAAAAAGTGGTGAGGTTAATCCTTATTTACATTGCTCCCTTAGGGATCATCAATCTAACCCTAACCAACAATTTATTCAACAAGAAAAAGAGTTGCAATTATTAGGAAAAACCATTACTACGCCCAAAGTGTTAGGGTGTTGTGAATATTACCTAATTTTGGAATGGATAAATGAATCTCTTAACCCAAATCTGCAATCTCAAGCTGGTACAGCTCTTGCTTATTTACATCAAAATACACATGATTATTGGGGTAAATAACAAAATCGGCCAAACTGACTAATTTAATGCGGTAGGTGGCAATATTACGAATTGGTCAGAGTTTTATTGGGAATATCGTCTTTTATATTAAATCGAACTTGCCTTTGAGAACAACTTACTAAGTTATGATAACTATCAATAGCTACTTAATTATAGAAATAAAACTGCTTCATTTATTAAACAATAGTATTATAAGCCTATTGCTACACGGCGATTTATGGTCAGGAAATCTTATTAGTGGCAAAAACAACCCTTATTTTATTGATTCTGCTAGTTATTATGGTCATTGTAGAATAGATTTTGGTACTAACCTTTATGTTTGATGGATTTTCAGATTATTTTTTATCGTTCTTATCATAAAATTAACCCATCAAGTGCTGACTCTAATCATAGAAAACTGTTATATATGTTGTATCATTATCTCAATCATTTAAATATACCAAAATGTGATGAGTTACTACCACGCTTTATAGGTTATTAAAATGGGTGAATTAACACAATTAAAAGGTTTAGGTGATAAATTTTAGGAAAGCTCAACAAAATAGGCGTTTATAGTAAACAAGATTTACAAGCAGAAGGTACTGTTCCTGCTTTTGTTGAATTAGGCGAGCCTCATTTGTGCTTTTTATATGCCTTGGCAGGTGCACTTGAGAATAGGAGCTGGTTAGTTATTTTGTACAAAATGACAAAACTCGACTTATTATCGAGCTGGATAATTATAAAACCAAATAAGGCAAGTCTTTGTTAAATCTGCCAACTAACAAAATTACTAAGCAATTGCAAACCATCGTGCTGTGACTTTTCAGGATGAAACTGCACTGCAAATAGTTTATTTTGAGCAATGGCACAAGTGAAATCAACACCATAATTGGTTGAACCAGCAATCACGTCTGCATGACTGGCTTCTATATAATAACTATGCACACTATAAAAGCGTGCATAGTTATTAATATTATGCCAAAGCGGATGCTCTATTGATTGTTTCACCGTATTCCAGCCCATGTGTGGCACTTTGAGGTTATTTTTAGCAAATTTAACAACATTACCTGAAATGATAGACAAACCATCAATACCGTTATTTTCCTCGCTATGATCAAATAAAAGTTGCAACCCTAAGCAGATGCCCAAAAATGGTTTTTCATCAACACAACGCTTGATAACATCTACTAACCCATGTTGTGTTAATGCTTTCATACATGCGCCCATTGCGCCTTGTCCTGGAAAAACAATGCGATCAACGTTTGTGATTAAATTAGCATTATCAGTCAAAAAAACTTTATCATTGGGAGCGACATGCTCAAGTGCTTTTTGCACGCTACGCACATTGCCCATGCCATAATCAATAATTGCAATACTTTGCACGAATGTTTAAAGCAAGCCTTTGGTGGAAGGAACCATGCCTTTTTGACGTTCGTCTTTGGTTATTGCCATACGTAATGCTCTGCCAAATGCTTTGAAGATAGTTTCAGCCTGATGATGAGAATTAACGCCTTTAAGGTTGTCAATATGTAGTGTAATCAGCGCATGGTTCACAAAGCCTTGGAAGAATTCTGAAATCAAATCAACATCGAAAGTGCCAATCATAGTGCGCATAAAACTCACGTTTAAATCCAAACTAGGGCGACCAGAAAGGTCTAGCACAACACGTGATAGCGCTTCATCCAGTGGCACATAAGAATAACCATAACGGGTAAAACCTTTTTTATCACCGATTGCTTGAACAAAGGTTTGACCCAATGTAATGCCAATATCTTCAACACTGTGGTGATCATCAATTTGTGTATCACCATCGCATTTAATGGTTAAATCCATTAAACCGTGACGTGCAACTTGATCCAGCATATGATTCAAAAATGGCACACCAGTATCTATATTTGCTTGACCTGTGCCATATAAATTGAGCCCAACACTAATATCGGTTTCATTGGTTTTTCTAGATACTTTAATCATATGCATTCTGCAAGTTCATTATTTTTTTATTATAACTATTGACAGCAATAATCAAAGCGTCAATAACACTTGCATAAAACAGCCCGATTGGCCCTAAAAATATGGCAACAACAAGGCTTTTAGTGGGTAGTTTTTGTGGTGACACGATTTATAAATACTTCTCAATTAGAATTTCAGCGATTTGTATCGTATTAAGTGCTGCACCTTTGCGAATATTATCAGAAACCACCCATAGATTTAAGCCTTTCTCATGGGAAATATCCTCACGGATACGGCTCACAAACGTATCATCATGGTTAATTGCCTCAACAGATGGTGTGGCATAACCACCATCGTCGCGTTTGTCCATAACTGTAACACCATTCGCTTTTGACAAAATATTAGTGGCTTCAGCCGCAGTAATTTTTCTTATAGTTTCGATATTAATCGCTTCAGAATGTCCATAAATAACAGGCACACGCACCGCTGTTGGATTAATTGAAACGTCTTCATCCTCAAAAATCTTTTGCGTCTCCCACACCATTTTCATCTCCTCCTTGGTATAGCCATTATCTTGAAAGACATCAATATGTGGGATGACATTAAACGCAATCTGCTTTGGATAGACTTCAACATCAATCTCAGTATTGCCATTTAATAATTTGGTTGTTTGGTCGATTAATTCACTAATCGCCTCCTTGCCAGAACCCGACACCGCTTGATAAGTCGCCACATTAATGCGCTTAATCCCTACCGCATCATAAATCGGCTTGAGTGCCACCAGCATTTGAATGGTTGAACAATTTGGATTGGCAATAATATTGCGCTTCGTATAATCTGCAATTGCATGTGGATTTACCTCTGGCACGACCAAAGGAATATCCTTATCACGACGAAAATATGCCGTATTATCAATCACCACACACCCTGCCTCAGCCGCAATCGGTGCATATTTCTCAGAAATACTACCACCTGCTGAGAACAACCCTATTTGCACTTTCGAAAAGTCAAAAGCACTTAAATCTTGCACTGTCCAACTTTTACCCTGACAAAATACTTTCTTACCAGCAGAACTGACACTCGCTAAAGGATATAAATTATTAATTGGAAAATCGCGCTGTTCTAAAATAGAAAGAATCGTCTCACCCACCACGCCTGTTGCGCCCACAACACAAACATCAAATTTCTTACTCATAGTATAGAAATGTAAAACCTAAAAAGAGAGTATTATACTTAAAGTTTTAATCGGTATTTTCTTTGTCAAAATCTGATTATTGTTGGGTTGTTTAGCTTTTGTCCAACATGTTGCTTAATTTTTGTTCGCAAGTCATCGTAATATACTAATAAGTCCAAAAACAAAAAGTGTTAAAGAAATATAACCTTCGTACTGAAAATTCTCATTGTCTAGACTAAGTATACCAAAGACAAGCAAAACAAGATAAAAGAATACTAACAAACTAACAAGCAGTAATTCCTCATAACGCAAAATTTTACCGATGAGACGTAACTTTATCGCTATGTTTATTTTGTTGTAATTTTTAGCCTGTTTAAAATCTGAGTAAAAGATATCATTGTCAATATCTTCATGTATCTCAATAATTCTTTCGATATTGCTAATAATGATTGAAATGCTAAATATGTAATAAAAATATGTTTCTTGTAATCTCTTTTGTAAGAATAATCGTGTGCCATGTTTTAGACAAGCGTTTAAATATGGGTAGAGTTTCTAATCGGCATGCCTAAGTTAAACATGATTATCAATATCAATAAATTGACGCTTAAGCCCAAATTTATCGCTTAGGTATTGGCATAAAGCTTGTACGCCATAGCGCTCAGTGGCATGGTGTCCTGCAGAGATAAAAGCAATATTGTTTTCTTTAGCAATCGCCGGGATTTGCTCAGAGACTTCACCCGTAATAAAACAATCGGCACCAATGTTAATAGCGTGCTCAATGTAGGTTTGTGCACCGCCACTGTACCATGCGATACGTTTTAATATTTTATCATCCGCACCAAAAACTAACGGCGTGCGGCTCAAGGCTTGTTTTATGGTATTGGAAAAACTGCCTAGCGTAGTGTCAACTTCTCCTTGCCAGACTAACGTATCGCCAATCGGCGCGGGGTTTTTAATGCCAAAGCGTTGGGCAAGTTGGGCATTGTTGCCTACTTTTGGATGAGCATCGAGTGGCAGGTGGTAGGCGAATAAATTAATATTGTGTTTTAATAGTGCTTTAATGCGGTTTCTTTTGATGCCTGTTATGGCTGAATTTTCATTTTTCCAAAAAAATCCATGATGAACAAACAGTGCATCTGCCCCTTCATCAATTGCTCTATCAATCAAACCTTGATTGGCACTCACGCCTGAGATGATTTTAGTAATATTAGGCTTGCCTTCAATTTGTAAACCATTCGGGCAATAATCATGAAATGCATCTACATTAAGATAATCATGGCAATACTTAGATAATGTTTTATTGTCAATCATAGAAACTTTTTACAATGTTGATAAATTTTTGATTTTGCTCTTCAGTACCAATTGTCACACGTAAGCAATCAGTTAGTTGCTTCGTAGCGCTTAAATTTTTAATTAATATGCTATTTTCTTTCAAAAATTCAAATAGTTCGTTTGCATTAGGCGCTTTAAATAAAATAAAATTTGCTTGTGATAGATGAACTTTTAAAAAATTTATTTTGACAAGTTCATCAAACAATGTCTGACGCTCAGCAAGAATAATACTGACGTTGGCATTAATCGTGTTTTTTTCTTGCAAAAGAAAATTAGCGCTCACTTGGGTTAAGGTATTAATGTTGTAAGGTAGGCGTAATTTATCTAATTGGCTGACTGTGTCTTGCGTGGCAATTAACAAACCTAAGCGCAAACCTGCAAAGCCAATTTTAGAAATCGTTCTAAGCAAAACCAAGTTTGGATACTGAGCAATATCGGCTAAAAAACTGTCCGTTGCATACGCATAATAAGCCTCATCAAGCACCACCATTGCCTTGGTTGAAGTGATAATACGCTCAATAACTGTGCGATTAAATACATTACCTGTTGGATTGTTTGGATAAGCAATAAAAATTAATTTAGGATTGTGGGTCTCTATCGCCTTTTGCATGGCACCAGCGTCAATCTCAAAATCATTCGTCAATGGAATGCTTTGATAATTAAGATGTGCAAATTTTGCAATCATCTCATACATCACAAAGCTTGGCTCAACGCTTAAAACGATGTCTTGCGCATCACATGCCAATGCCAATAATTGAATCAGCTCATCCGAACCATTGCCCAATAGCACGCCAAATTCATCAGGAATATCCATCAACTTACGCAAAGTTTGTTGTAACTCGTTAGCACTAGCGTTTGGATAGCGATTAAGCTGTGCATCGGCTAGATAGGTCAAATATTGACCTGTTAACTCATCAGATAAAGGAAATGGCGACTCCATCGCATCCAACTTCACCATATTGGTAGAAGGAGGCGCATGATAAGCATTAACTGCTTTAATGTCGGGACGTAGCCAGTTGTTAATAAAACTCATGATGGTTTTTGTCTATTAGGATGAAACTGCATTCTACCAATACTCTTGGCGTTTAACAAAGTTTGATAAGTATATTCCAGAGCGCACTTGCAAGCAATTTCAACACCCAAGCCTGATGCAATTAATGCACTGATTGCACTAGAAAGTGTACAACCAGAGCCATGATAATTACCAGGCAACTTTTGATAAATAAAATTCTGAACTAGTGTTTCGTGGTGATACAACCGATGTTCAATGACATCGTCAGATACATCAGTTTTGGTGAGTAAAATCCAATTACAAAAGAGTTTTTTAATGGCCTTTTGTTCATCTTGCTCATCTGCTAAAATTTGTAATTCTGCCAAATTAGGCGTGATAACTTTTGCCAGTGGTAACAATTGTTGTTTTAAAGCATCAATTAAAACAACATCTAAAAAACCACAATCACTACTAGATTTCACAATTGGATCAAGAATGATGGTTTTATTTCTAACCAACTTGGTAATGGTTCTAATTTGCTTAATTGAAGATAATAAGCCAATTTTCACCACTTCAAAATCAACGTCGGCTTGCAAATGTTTAAACTGCCTAATAAGTAAATCGCAATCCACCTTATTCAAGCTTTTAATTGATACTGTATTTTGTACCGTAAGGTTAGTAATAATAGGTAACGGTGTTACACCAAATTGATTAATGGTTTCAATATCAGCAACCAATCCTGCACCGCCACAAGGGTCAAGCCCTGATAAGACTAAAACTGTATCATTCAAGTTTGCTTTCTTTTTTAATTAAGAAATCCACCACTTTAAGCATACCAGTATGCGAACCTGTATGTGTGGCATCGGTTAAATATTTACCATTAATAATCATAACTGGCACACCAGTAACCTTATATTTAAGTGTGTTTAGCTTAGACTTATTCACTTTAATTTTCACACTAAAGGAGTCAAATGCTTTTTCTACCTTATTTTTATCAACACCAAAACTTGCCACCCAGTCAACAAAACTCTCTTTAGAGTTAAAGCGCCTATTCTTTACGTGGATTGCATCAAATAACACCTCGTGTAATTTTTCAACTAGGTTTAATTCTTCTAATACAAAGTAAAAAATCGCCCCATTTAACCAACGCTTAGAAAACATCGCTGATTGACGCACAAACTCAACATTACTAGGCTTAGTTTTAAGCCAACCGTTTATTAGCAGTTCAAGATTATAACAATGTGGACAATAGTACCAAAATAACTCACGCACCTCAATTTTATCGCCTGTTGTCGTTTTAACTGGCTTATCAAGTACTATATAATCTATACCAGCCTCATAATTTTGTGAAAATGCAAAACTAGAAAGCGAAATTAGCAGGATAAATAGTGTCTTTTTCATCATTATTCCTTGTTTAAGATTCTAATATTATACGATTTTAACTCATTCATAGTTGCACGTAACTGAGCATAGGTCTTATGCTGTTGTGGGTGGATTAAATTTGGACTTAATTCTGCCAGTGGTATAAGTACAAAGTTATACTTCAGAATATCGCCTCTTGGCAGATTGTGACGTTGATTAATAACTTCATCATACAAAGTTAAGTCAAGGTCAATTGAGCGTGATGAAAATTTTGGTACTTCTCTATCTCTACCAAGATTATCTTCAATGTCATGCAAAACACTGACCACTTTAGAAATTGTTAAATGAGTGGTTGCATTAATACCAATGTTATAAAAATCATCACCTTTAAACCCAAAGGCTTTAGATTCATAAACCCTAGAAAAAACTGTATTTTCAAATACTGTTTGAATGGCGCCAATAGCCTTAGACAAATTTTCCCTACGATTTTGATTTGAGCCGATATTGATATGGATATTAGCCATTACTACGCTCAATAATGACACCCACTCCGCGTGCACCTGTCAATACTTTGCCTTTATTCAAAGTGAGTTTTATCCAAGTAACTTCAAATTCTTTCAATACAATTTGGGTAATCTTTTCTGCCAAAGTCTCGACCAACTGGCACTCACTATTTTGCACAAAATTAATCAAACGCTTTGACACCGCCTTATAATCCAAGGCTTGGTCAATATGATCAGTTTTACTAGCCGCTTTAATATCAGTTGACATCTCAATATCTAGCACAATATCTTGACGAATTTTTCGCTCCCAATCGTAAATACCAATAACGGTGTCAATTTTTAATCCTTGTACAAATACAATATCCATAGTAACATTTTGAGCAACTAAAATTACTCATTCAATTAAACTAAGAAAGCATCATGTTACCTGAGTTACCCTTTGCCATTCTTCTTCTCATTAGTTATCTAATCGGCTCAATTTCAACAGCAATTATTGTTTGTAAGATGCTTAACCTACCCGATCCTAGAACTCAAGGGTCAAACAACCCAGGCGCAACTAATGTATTGCGTATTGGTGGCAAAAAAGCGGCCACAATCACACTCATTGGTGATGGGCTCAAAGGTGCAATTCCAGTATTAATCGCCCACTACCTAGCCTTTAACATGTTTGATATTACTTGGGTTATTTTGGTGGCATTTTTAGGCCATGTATACCCCATTCTCTTTGGCTTGAAAGGTGGAAAAGGGGTTGCGACTTTTTTAGGCGCTTTGCTTGCTCTTAGTTATCTTACTGGGTTTGGCTTTATCATCACTTGGGTTTTTGTGACAAAAGTACTGAAAATTTCATCACTCTCAGCACTAATCGCTGCTGCACTCACGCCAATTTATTTTTATCTAATTACTAATAATTTAGCCTCTACTTACGTCATTACCTTAATCTGTTTATGGATTTTTTACACTCATCAAAGTAACATTAAAAGGCTGCTTAACAACCAAGAAAATAAAATCAATTAACATTCAGCACTCAGCATTTGTCTATCTAAATAAATAAAACAATGCATTCAATATATGATAGTATAGGTTCCATTATAATTCACTTAGTTTTTTTGATTTACACACTACAATAAGCAATGTCAATAAGAAAAAAATTTAGTAAAAAAGACGCTAAAAATAAGATAAAAAAATTACAAAATAATGAGTATGTTATGCATAAAAACAATGTCATGTCTGGCAATGCATTGTTAAGCTTATCAAAAATAGCAGGCGATTATCCTTACGCTAAAAAGATGAGCGTTGAGGAGTACGAAAATGAAAAATATTTACTACAAACTGAACTACTAAAAGCGCAAGATTGGATTAAAAATCATAATAAAAGGATTATCTTATTATTTGAAGGTCGTGATGCAGCTGGCAAAGGTGGCACAATTAAACGTTTCATGGAACACCTCAATCCACGTGCCGCACGTGTTATTGCATTAGAAAAACCATCAAGAGTAGAGTTAGGGCAATGGTATTTCCAGCGCTACATTAAGCATTTTCCTACCAATGGGGAAATAGTACTATTTGACCGTTCTTGGTATAATAGGGCCGGTGTAGAACGTGTTATGGGCTTTTGCAAAAATTCAGAATATCTTGAGTTTATGCGGCAAGCACCTTTATTAGAACGCATGTTAGTTAATGACGGTTTTATGCTTTTCAAATATTGGTTCTCTGTCAGTCGTCAGGAACAGTTAAGGCGTTTTCACTTACGTAAAAATGACCCTTTAAAAAGATGGAAATTAAGTGGAGTGGATTTACAGTCATTAACCAAGTGGGATCAATATACCAAGGCTAGAAAAGACATGTTCTTTTATAGTAACACCGCTGATTCACCTTGGATTGTTGTAAAGTCAGATGATAAAAAACGTGCGAGAATCAATTGTATTAGGCACTTTCTTTATCATCTAAATTATCTTAATAAAGAT
Organism: Candidatus Ruthia sp. Cpac_8_S14; assembly: GCA_021730205.1. Lineage (GTDB taxonomy): Bacteria > Pseudomonadota > Gammaproteobacteria > PS1 > Pseudothioglobaceae > Ruthia. Next base: position 1,037,153 of record CP072533.1, read on the forward strand.
ACTAAAATAATTTTCGAGTCTGACTCGAAAATTATTGGAAGTGTAAGTAATTTATATAAAAATAAGGAGGATATCTGATGTCAAATAAGAAAAAACAACTAAAAACCGCTATACAAGTCGCCAGAAAAGCAGAAATTGGAACTTTAATTGCGATTGAAAAAGCTCAAAAAGCTGTTAATAAAATAGCAAAATTAAAAAAAGTGCTGGATGCGCAGAATAAAAAATTAGTCAAAAAAATTAAGAAAAATAAAAAAGACAACAATAAAAAAATAGAGCACTATTCTAAAAAGAAAGTGAAGAAAGCGAAAAAGAAGAAATCTTTAAAATAATTCCGTTTTCAACAATTTATAGTGCTAATCTGTAAATTAGCACTATTTCTCTTAATAATCAGAAATCAACAAATATAATGACGTTGTATGACGGTGGAAAAATAGTTTGCACCCAAATGCGGGAGCATCTTAGAGCCTCCTTAACAACAATAGTCTTATAAGTAATTCACATTACATTCCCTTATTGGTTAGAGATAAAAATAAGGTTTCTAAATGATTTTGCATACTACGAATATAGTTCACACTAAACACACTGTATACTCAAGTTTCGCAATACATTGCTGGATGGTTAACATCTGAGGCTAATGTAACTCGTAATGAATAGCTATAAGCGTTCACATTTAAAATTATCACTTACTATTTATTTGGGGTAGTTTTGTTGAGATTTCCAAAATCAGCACTTGTTGATCAACCTATGACAATAACGCCTTCATACTAGTTTGTTTAATTACTTTGCTCTCATTTAAAATAGTGGTATTACGACAAAGTAACTCAGCCTCTTCAAGATAATGTGTGGTTAAAATAATGGTCATACCTTGATGATTAGGTTTACTCAAAAAAACGCCACATTGAGCAACGTATTTCAACATCAACACCTGTGCGCGGTAGGCTCGTCAAGAATTAATTTTTAGGTTGGTGAATGAGTGCTCTTGCTAATATTAAACGATCTCTCATACCACCCGACAATGATTTGGCTATATCAGAACGTTTATCCTAAAGCTTCACCTCCTTGAGTAAAAGTTCAAGCTTGAATTTTAGTTTTTGACTTAACAATACACCATAATAGCCCGTCTAATTAATCAAAATTTCCTCAATAGATTCAAAAGGATTGAAATTAAACTGTTGTGACATTAACTTAACCCAATCAATTTTTTCACCTGATTAACATGCCTATTTTGATTAAAGCCCAATATCTCAATATTGCCTGAAGTTTTATTAGGCAGCCCGAAAATAATACCAATAACTGTTGTTTTTCCTGCACCATTAACTACCCAATAATGCAAAAAAATCACCCTGCTCAATGCAAAGATCAATACCTTTTAGTGCCTCCAATTAATTGGCGTAGGTTTTTTTAAACCTTGAATGAGTAGTGCAGCCAACATAATAAATACAACCTATAAAAAAATATAGAATAAAAAATCAAAACATTTTAACATTTATCCCCTTTTATTAGCTATTTTTGCGATAATTACCCACTTTAAATTGTTTTCTAAACATGCAAAACTTATGACGAGCATAAAAAATATAGCGCTGCCTGATATTGGTGATTTTAATGAAGTTGAGGTAATTGAGATTTTAGTGAATATTGGCGACAAAATAAACACTGATGACAGTATAATTACCCTAGAAAGCGATAAAGCCTCGATGGAAATCCCAAGCCCTTTTTCAGGCATTGTTACAAAAATTGAAATCAATATTGGCGACAAAATTAAACAGGATGATGTCATTCTGAGTATTGAAAATGAAGATGATAACCTTCAAAATACTAATCAAAGCGCCAAAACCGAATATTTTAAGCCACAAATCGTACCCGTTGTTGTGCCTGATATTGGTGATTTTGACGAGGTTGAAGTGATTGAAATTTTAGTCAGTGCAGGTGATGAGTTATCTGTAGAAGATAGTATAATCACCTTAGAAAGCGATAAAGCCTCGATGGAAATCCCAACACCAGTTGCAGGCACGGTCATTGATATTAATGTTGCACTAGGCGATAAAATTTCTCTAGGTGCATTAATTCTTAATATTGAAAGTATGGATGTAGAAAAAGAACCAAAAACACCTGCCGAGACTAAAACAGAAAGCCCAGTGCTCGCACCGACACCAACCTCCAGCACGCCAATATCCGTAATAATAAACACTAACCAAGTAGTTTCAACACTACCCAAAAACAATTCACACGCCTCGCCTTCTATTCGTAAACTGGCTAGAGAGTTGGGTATTGATTTATCATCTGTCACTGGTACAGGACAAAAAGGAAGAATTTTAGATGCCGACCTTAAAGGCTATGTTAAACAAATAATGACCTCTGGCAATTTAGGCAGTGCCATTCCCAAAACACCAGTAATTGATTTTTCTAAATTTGGTGACACTGAAACACTAGTGCTATCTAGAATTAATAAATTATCAGGCAAACATTTGACCGCCTGCTGGCTAAATATCCCCCACGTTACTCAATTTGACGAAGTCAATATTAATCAAATGGAAGCGTACCGACAAGAACAAAAAACTAACGATATTAAACTTACTCCTCTAGTTTTTATCATGAAAGCACTGGTTCAAACGCTACAAAACCATCCACGTTTTAATGCCTCACTTAATGAATCAGGTGAAAACTTGATTATTAAAAAATACTTCAACCTAGGTATTGCGATGGATACGCCAAAAGGTTTGGTTGTACCAGTTATTCGTGATGTTGAACAAAAATCCTTAATTGATTTAGCTAAAGAACTCTTTGAAATTTCAAAAAACGCACGAGAAGGCAAGCTAGAACCTGCTGATATGCAAGGTTCAGGTTTAACCATTTCCAGTTTAGGTGGTATTGGCGGTACACAATTTACCCCCATTGTTAATGCTCCAGAGGTGGCTATTTTGGGTGTATCACACTCGTATTTCAAACCCATTTGGGATGGTAAAAATTTCATCCCCACTTTAACGTTACCACTGGCATTATCCTACGACCATCGTGTGATTGATGGTGCACAAGGTGGGCGATTTATGGCAGAACTGAATAGTACTTTGCGAGATATGAAAGGGATTGTATGATGATAAAAACTCAAATTGTTGTGATTGGTTCTGGCTCTGGTGGTTATACAGCTGCATTTCGAGCGGCTGATTTAGGCAAACAAGTTACGTTAATTGAGCGTTATGACGCTTTAGGTGGTGTATGCCTAAATGTTGGCTGTATCCCTTCTAAAGCACTTCTTCATACAGCTCAAGTCATCAACGAGGCAAAAGAAACCTCACATTTAGGTGTTACATTCAATGAACCAGACATTAACATTGATGACATACGCACAAATAAAACCAACATTGTCGCCAAATTAACAAGGGGCATTAAAGCTTTAGCAAAGGCAAGAAAGGTCAACATTATAACAGGTTATGGAAAATTTATCTCAGCCAATCAACTTGCAATCGAACGTAGCAACGATATCATTGAAATTGAATTTGAACAATGTATTATCGCCGCAGGTTCGCGTGTTACCAAAATTCCCGCCTTTCCATTTGATGATGATCGCGTAATGGACTCAACAGATGCATTAGACCTAGCCAACATACCCAAACGCTTGCTTGTTGTTGGTGGTGGTATTATCGGCTTAGAAATGGCAACGGCATATCATGCACTGGGTAGTGAAATATCAATTGTTGAATTATCAAATCAACTCATTGCCAACGCTGACAAAGATATCGTCAATCCACTATTTAGGCGCATTAAAAAACAATACGCCGATATCTTTTTAAACACCAAAGTAACTAGCATGGAAGCACTAGATGAAAGCATCAAAGTCGGTTTTGAAGGCAAAAATGCCCCAGAATTTGACACCTTTGATAAAGTGTTAGTCGCCATCGGCCGCACTCCTAATGGTAAATTAATCGATTGCGAAAAAGCAGGCATTGAAGTCAACGATTGGGGTTTTATCCCCACAGACAAACAAATGAAAACCAACGTTCAAAACATCTATGCCATTGGTGATATTGTCGGACAACCCATGCTCGCCCACAAAGCCGTACACGAGGCAAAAGTCGCAGCAGAAGTCATTTGTGGGCACAAATCAAGCTTTGATACTCTCACCATTCCATCCGTTGCCTACACCGATCCAGAAGTCGCTTGGACAGGCAAAACCGAAAAAGAACTCAAAGCTGAAGGCATTGCTTACGAAAAAGGCATATTCCCTTGGGCAGCTTCAGGCCGTAGTTTAAGTATTGGCAGGTCTGAAGGTATGACCAAAGGCTTGTTTGATGCAAAAATAGGTAGAATCTTAGGCATGGGTATTTGCGGTACTAATGCAGGTGAGTTGATTGCTGAAGCAACGCTTGCCATTGAAATGGGCTGTGATATGGATGACATCGCACTCACCATCCACGCCCACCCAACCTTAAGTGAAACCACCGCCTTTGCAACTGAAATGGCACAGGGTACAATTACAGATTTATTACCGCCGAAAAAGAAAAAATAAGGAGAGATTATGAATACAAGACAAGCAAGAAAAAACGTCATTGAGCAACAAATTCGTCCTTGGGGTGGGTTAAATTATATTGCTAATAATGCGCTTAAAGATACGCCAAGAGAAGATTTCGTACCAGAGAAATATAAAAATCTTACATTCGCAGATATTGAAATTCCACTGACTGATGAAGCGAAAATGCTTTTTCCGAAGATTGAAGGACGCTTACTAGATGCGCTTAATATTCAAAAACATGAAACTGTACTAGAAATAGGTACGGGTAGCGGCTATCTAACAGCAGTTCTGTCAAAATTATGTAAATCTGTAACCAGTATTGAAATTGATGAGGTGCTTAGTCATAGCGCCCAAAGAAAAATCAATGCCTTGGGGGTTGATAATATTAATTTAAAAGTGGGGGATGCTTCAAAGGGTTGGCATTCTGATGATTTTTTTGATGTGGTTATTGTTGGTAGTTCAGTGCCTAAGATTACAGGTCGTTACTTTCACTTATTAAATGTAGGCGGTAGAATCTTTGTGATTGAAGGTGCTGGTAATATCATGAGTGCAAAATTAATTACTCGCATCAGTGAGCATAAATGGGATACAAAATCCTTATTTGAAACACAATTAGACACCATGCAAGGGTTAGAATCATCGGCTAGTTTTGAGTTTTAAATCATGAATGTTTTTTTTAACTTTGTTCTGAAAAAAGCCTTATTAGGGCTGACACTTTTGTCGCTGGTTGCTGTATTTTTTATTGCTCAAATTCCTGATTTTCAGCTGGATGCATCCTCAGATTCTTTAGTGCTAGAAGGTGATAAAGACCTATCTTACTACCAAAGTATTAAAAAAAAATATGGGTCTGATGATTATTTAGTCATTTCCTATCAGGTTGAAGATAATTTATTAGCGCCTACTCAACTCAACCATCTTAAAAAATTTAGACAAGATTTAGCCAAAATTAATCAAGTCAAATCGGTGACGACTATTTTAGATGTGCCACTCTTTAGATCTCCCCCCTTATCTTTAGCAGATTTAGCAGGCGAAAGTATTAGTATTGATAATGGTAATGTTAATTTGGCTTTAGCCAATGATGAATTTAAAAATTCACCTTTATATGCTAATAATTTAGTCAGCAAAGACGGCAAAACAACTGCTGTTTTAGTCACACTAAGAGACAATCAGAAGTTTAAAGAATTACGTGAAAGTCGTGACAAAATGCGTATTCAAAGGGCTAATAATAAATTGTCAGATGAGCAACAATTAAAACTTAAAATTATCGAAAAGCAGGTTTTAAAGAATGCTACTGCTCAGAGCGAATTACAAGCGCAAACAATTGCCCAAATTCGAATCACTATTAGCCAATATTCAGACAAAGCCCATTTATTCTTGGGTGGTTTGCCTATGATAACTACTGATATTGTAGCTTATATTAGTAGCGATTTGGTTATATTTAGCTTGGCAGTTATTGGACTTATGAGTCTAATTTTAGCGATTATTTTCAAAAGCATTCGCTGGGTCATTATGCCAATTGGCATCAGCATTGTCAGTGCACTTATCATGACAGGTGTTTTGGCTTATTTAGGCTGGAAAGTTACCGTTATTTCATCTAACTTTTTCTCATTATTACTGGTGATGACACTTTCTGTAGTTATTCATCTTGTAGTTAGATATAGAGAAATTGCCCAGCTCAACCCAGAACTTGACTCGAACCAGCTTATTAAAAATACTTTGTCACAAATGTTTAAACCTTGTCTTTTTACAACTTTAACCACGTTTGTGGCTTTTGGCTCTTTGCTTATTAGTGGCATTAGACCCGTGATTGATTTTGGCTGGATGATCTCAATTGGTGTCATCATTGCCCTAATATTATCATTTCTTGCTTTTCCGATGATCATGAGTTTACTACCAAAAGCAAAAATTGTAAAACACAAAACCGAACTAAGCGTCGCCACTTCACTGGCGAAATTTGTGGAAAAATTTGGCCATCACTTATTAGTGGTATTAATAATATTTGTCATAGGTGCTGGGTTTGGAGTTAGTAAACTTAGTGTTGAAAACCGTTTTATTGATTATTTTAGAAAAGACACAGAAATTAACCAAGGACTAACCTTAATTGATAAAAAATTGGGTGGCACTATTCCGCTGGAAATTATTTTTGATGATTTAGCAGATGACTATTGGTTTGATGAAGATTTGCGTGATGAGATACATGAGGTTCATCAATATCTTAATTCTTTGCAAGAAACTGGCAAGGTTTTGTCAATTGACACCCTAATGCAACTCTTAACCCAAGCCAATAATAATAAGACACTTAATGGATTTTTCTTAAATATTATCCGTTCTCAGCTATCTGAAAGCGCTAAAACGCAAGTGTTATACCCTTATTTGTCTGAGGACAACGGGCAACTCAGAATGGTTATCCGCATTCGAGAAACTAGTAGAGAATTAAAACGTGGTGAATTGATTGATAAAATCCAACGCCATATTTCCACTAATCTAGGATTTAAGCTAGATAGTTTTCATTTAAGTGGCATGTTGGTTTTGTATAACAATATGCTACAAAGTTTATTTGAGTCGCAAATCGAGACCATTGCCGTGGTATTTGTGATGATTTTTATCATGTTTTTATTTATTTTCAAATCGATTAGTTTGTCTATTCTTGCATTGATTCCAAACACTTTGCCGTCGCTTTTTATTCTTGGCATTATGGGGCTATTAAATATTCCATTGGATTTAATGACCATCACCATTTCAGCAATTGCCATTGGCATTGGTGTTGATAATGCTATTCATTACATTCATCGTTTTAAAGATGAATTTAAAAAAGATAAGGACTATATGGCGACGATGTATCGCTCTCATGCCAGTATTGGTTTGGCAATGTTTTACACCTCAATTACGGTAACAATGGGCTTTTTAATTTTAGCCTTATCTAACTTTATACCTAGTATTTACTTTGGTGTATTTACTGCCATTGCAATGCTCAGTGCGCTACTTGCTAATTTAACCCTACTGCCTAAATTAATACTAATGGTAAAACCAAAAATCAATCCGTAAGACGCTAACGAATTAAAAAGAAAGGATTATGCCAACACTATTCATTTATCGTTAATACCTATGCCAAAACAACATTATTTTGACGTTTTAATCATTGGTACAGGCAGTGCAGGATTAATGAGTGCGCTACAGTTATCAGATGATTTAAGTATTGCATTAGTTGCCAAAGACAAACTATTGGAAGGTAGTTCATACTATGCACAAGGCGGTATATCTGCCGTGCTAGATATAAATGATAATTTCACCACACACGTGCAAGATACCTTATCAACTGCGAAAGGCTTGGGCGATAAAACTGCCATTCGCTTTATGGTTGAAAATGCACCTAAAGCCATTACCTCATTAGAACGCTCAGGTGTTGAATTTACCAAAGATAAAGATAATTACCACTTAACCACTGAAGGTGGTCATAGCCGTAGAAGAGTAGCGCATGTTGCTGATAGAACAGGACAATCAATCCAAATCAGTTTGTTCAAAAGCGTTAAAGCAAAAAATAACATAACGCTTTTTGAAAACTGTATTGCCATTGATTTATTAATTAAATCCCACGACTGTCATGGCGCTTATATTCTTAATAAAAATACTCACCAAGTTGAAAGTTTTATTTCCCTTAAAACTGTTATTGCCACAGGTGGGGCATCAAAGGCTTATCTTTATACTTCTAACCCAGATACCTCAACAGGTGATGGTATTGCTATGGCGTATCGAGCAAAATGTGTTATTACCAATATGGAATTTACCCAATTCCACCCTACTTGCCTTTATCATCCACATGCAAAATCTTTTTTAATTACCGAGGCGCTTCGTGGTGAAGGTGGTAAGCTGGTTTTGCCAAATGGTAAAGCTTTTATGCATGAATTTGATGGTCGAGAGGAGCTTGCACCTCGTGATATTGTTGCTCGTGCAATTGATGCGCAAATAAAAATCCATGGGCTTGATTGTGTTTATTTAGACATTTCGTTTAAAGACAAAAATTGGATTAAGCAACACTTCCCAACCATTTATAAAAAGTGTCAATCACTTGGTATTGATATCGCTATAGATGCTATTCCTGTTGTACCTGCAGCACATTACACTTGTGGCGGTGTGCAAACCAATCTTAATGGTCAGACCAATGTGGGCAATCTATATGCCGTTGGCGAGGTGGCATACACAGGTGTGCATGGTGCTAACCGTATGGCGAGTAATTCTTTATTAGAATGCGTGGTATTTGCCAAATCTTGTGCCAATCATATCAATCAACAGTCAACGACATTAGCGCATAAAAAATTTAGCCAGTGGGATGCCTCTAGAGTGGCGCCTTCAAAAGAAAAAGTGGTGGTATCCCACTTATGGAATGAAATTCGCCGTATTATGTGGAATTTTGTTGGCATTGTGCGTTCTAACAAACGCCTAAAATATGCACAGCACCGCCTAGATCAAATTCAAGCAGAAGTAGACGATTACTACAAACTTTATTTAATTTCTAGTGATTTGATTGAGCTAAGAAATCTTGTTCAAACCGCACAATTAATTGTTCAATCTGCAATTTCCAGAACAGAAAGCAGAGGATTGCATTACAATGAGGACCATTCACAACAAGCACAACAAGCAATCAACACCGTCATTAAAAAATCATGATTCTACCCATTCTAAACTACCCTGATAAACGCCTAAGAACCAAAGCCAAATACGTAGACTCGGTTGATGAAACCATACAAAATTTAATCAAAGATATGTTTGAAACCATGTATGCTAAAGATGGTATTGGCTTAGCTGCCACTCAAGTTGACCGACATTTACAAATAGTGGTAATCGATGTGCCAGACTCACAAAATGACTATCAATTATTATTAAAAAATCGTCAAAATGATTCATACAAGCAGCCACAAAAGCAACACCCTTTGTATTTTATCAACCCAAAAATTAAAGAAAAAGATGGGCAAAGAACACACACCGAAGGTTGCCTATCTGTGCCAGATTTTCAAGCAGAAGTTCAACGCGCTAATCATATTAAAGTTGAAGCGTTCAACGAAAAAGGTGAGGTATTTACCTTGCAAGCAACCGGGCTACTTGCCATTTGCATCCAGCATGAACTGGATCATTTAAAAGGTATTTTGTTTGTTGATTATTTATCCAAATTCAAGCAAAAACGCCTACTAGAGAAAACAAAAAAGATGATTAAAGGCTAGTTTGTGTCAATCCAAATTGGTTCGTACAAGCTCAATTCGAAAGTATTACTCGCGGGTGTACCCATGGCTGGCACTAATGACAAGCCATTTAGGCTGTTGTGCAAATCCCAAGGTGCGACATTAACAACCTCAGAAATGGTGGTACTGCAAATCATTTACTGGGCATTAATAAGTCCAAATACCGTCTAGACTTTGAAGGAGAAACAGCGCCAATTAGCATTCAAATAGCTGGCTCTAGTGCTTTAGAATTAGTAGAATCTGCCAAAAAAGCAGCTAAATTTAGTGTACATATTATTGATATCAACACATGGGTTGTCCTGCCAAAAAAAGTCTTAATAAAGCAGCAGGCTCTGCACTGATGCAAGATGAGCAGTTGGTTCAAGATATTTTAGAATCCGTTGTTAATGCAGTTAATATTCCAGTTACCTTAAAAATGCAAACTGGCTGGAATGTTAGCCATAAAAATGTCTCAAGCATCACCAAAATTATACAAAAATCTGACATTTAAATGCTGAGTATACTATACACAGTAGAACCAAAGAGGATAAATACAAAGGCAAGGCAGAGTATCTCACCATTAAGGATGTGGCGCATCAAGTTAATATTCCCGTGATTACCAATGGCGATATTACCAATGGCGATATTACCAATGCGGATAAAGTCAAGCAAGCCCTAGAATATACAGGTGAAAGTGGGGTTATAGTTGGCAGGGCAACATAAGGAAATCCTTGATTTATTTATGAAATTGACCATTTTCTTAGAACTGGAGAATATGCCAAAACCACCCCACTTGAATTTAAAAAAACAAACCATTTTTAGCCATATTCAACAAATTTATCAGTTTTATGGCGATTTTTTAGGTTTAAGACTCGCTAGAAAGCACATTTTTTGGTGTGCTACGAATCTTGACAAAAAACATGCCCAGAGATTTTGGCAAAGCATTAATCGTGGCACATTAAAGAAAAAAATTCAACGATACAAACTCCTAACACTTTATAATTGTTTCTTAACTACTTGTCAAATTTTAAAGGAATAAAATGTCTATACAACGCGCCTTGATTAGTGTTTCTGATAAAACTAGATTGATTGATTTTGCCCAATTTTTAGCAGATAAAAATATCGAAATTATTTCCACAGGCGGCACAGCTAAACTGTTGAATGAGCATCATATTCCAGTCATTGAAGTATCGGACTACACAGGATTTCCTGAGATGATGGCAGGTCGAGTTAGAACCCTTAATCCTAAAATTCATGGCGGTATTCTAGCGCGCCGTGGGCTTGATGAAGGTGTGATGGTAGAAAACGACATTAAGCCAATTGATTTGGTTGTGGTTAATCTTTATCCATTCCAAGCAACGATTACTAGGGCTGACTGCACGTTGGAAGATGCGATTGAAAATATTGATATTGGCGGCTCAGCAATGCTAAGATCAAGTGCCAAAAATCATGCATCTGTGACAGTCGTGGTAGATGAGGCGGATTATCAAAAAGTCATGAGTGAAATTAGTAAATCAGGCGATACCACGCTTGAAACTCGAACCAAACTAGCTCTTAAAACATTTGAACATACAGCAGCTTATGACGGTGCTATTGCCAATTATTTAGGCAAAGGCGAAGATAGTTTTTCTAATACCATCAATCTGCAATTTAACAAGCTTCAATCAATGCGCTATGGGGAAAATCCACACCAAAATGCTGCATTCTATGTTGAAAATAATATCACTGAGGCCTGCGTAGCATCCTCAACGCAATGCCAAGGTAAGGAAATGTCATACAATAATATGGCAGATGCAGATGCAGCGCTTGAGTGCGCACGTAGTTTTGATGAGCCGTGTTGCGTGATTATTAAACACGCCAATCCATGTGGTGTTGCCGTACGTGCTGACATTTTTAATGCTTACGATGACGCTTTTAAAACCGATCCAACTTCGGCATTTGGTGGCGTTATTGCCTTTAATCGTAACCTAGACAAAAAGACAGCACAACGTATTATTGAGCGTCAGTTTGTTGAAGTCATTATTGTACCTAATGTTGATAATGACGCTAAAGAAGTATTATCAACCAAACAAAATATACGTGTACTAAAGTGTGGCGATTTGAACACAGAAAACCCTTCGCTAGATTACAAGCGTGTGACTGGTGGCTTGTTAGTACAAGATAAGGACTTGGGCATTATCACAGAAGATGATATTAAATGCGTCAGCGATTTAGTGCCCACCAAAGACCAAATTAAAGATTTATTATTTGCTTGGAAAGTCGCTAAATCGGTTAAATCAAACGCCATTGTTTACACTAAAAACCAGATGACCATTGGTATTGGTGCAGGTCAAACGTCTAGAGTCTACTCTACCAAAATCGCTGGTATTAAGGCAGCTGACGAATCTCTCGCTGTTGAAGGTTGCGTAATGGCATCCGATGCCTTTTTCCCATTCCGGGATAGCATTGACACAGCAGCACAAGCTGGCATTAAAGCTATTATTCAACCAGGTGGCTCAATGCGTGATACCGAAGTTATAAAAGCAGTAAATGAGTATGGCATTGCCATGATATTTACAGGCATGCGTCACTTTAAACATTAACTGGAAAAAAACAACCATGTCAGTCGAAAAAATTAAGGTCTACCCGCAAATAAATACAATGTCCATCGCGCTGATGGTAAGTTTGATGCGCTTACGCAGGAATATGAGAATGCTAAAGATTTAAAGACAATGCTAGAGTTGGGTGAACATGGTAAAAAAAATATAACTCAGTGGGTTATTAACCTTTGGTTAAACCTAAATTCATTAGTGAAGTGTTGGTAGGTGCGTTCTCTAATATCAAACCAACCAAAGAAGCGGTTATTGCAGACAATAATTATCAAAACATAAGTGGCTATTCTCAATGCAATCGAGTATTTCAATTACCCAGTGAAATTAAAACCCAAAATATTAAAACGCCTTTTCGGGTATCTTGTTAGCTATCAGATAGATAATTGGGAAATATTAAGCGTTGAACCTATTGACAATCCTTAAATGTTAAATATTTATGAAAGAATTCTTACTTTAAACGACCTGCCTTTTAATTTATCATGACTTATCTTTTTTAATGCAATTTTAACCAATTTTGAATTGACCGCAACATAAGACCAATGGCTAAGTATATTAATCTTACCAATCTGTTCAAAAGTAACATCCCCTTTCCCAGTCAATCCGCCCACAATGTCACCTGGGCGTAATTTTTGTTTTTTACCGCCATCTATCTTTAAGGTTGTCATGGATGGTTTTTTAATGGGCTTATTTAAATAATGCTCACTTGGTAGTGGATCAGGAATAACCTCATTCCCAATACCTAACTCCAACGCATTGAGTTTGTAAGTTTCTCTATCGCTATACAAAGTACAAGCGATGCCAGTACGGCCTGCTCTGCCAGTGCGACCAATGCGGTTTGTATGGACTTGCTCATCATGAGCAATGTTAAAATTAATCACCATATCGAGTGAATCAATATCCAAACCACGAGCTGCTACATCAGTTGCCACAAGAACAGATACGCTTTTATTAGAAAATCTAATCAATGCTTGATCGCGTTCTCGTTGGTCAAGATCGCCACTCATTGTTAATGCGTAAAATCCATAATAAATTAACTCATCAGTCACTTCTTGCGCATCGCGCTTGGTATTACAAAAAACCAAACTAGATTCAGGCTTGTATTTTGCCAATAAAAGTCTCAAAGCTGTCATGCGTTCATCATCCGTATTAATTTTGTAAAAATGTTGCTTAATAGCCGATTCTTCATGTACTAATGGTGCTTTAACCATAACGGGGGACTTCATCACGCGTTGTGCAATACTAGTAATAGTATCTGGATAAGTCGCACTAAATAACAAAGTTTGTCGATTGACGGGTATTGTTCCAATAATATTGTCAATGGATTCTTGAAAACCCATATCTAGCATACGATCTGCCTCGTCAAGTACCAATGTACTAACCTGATTCAATTTAAGCGTGCCTTTTCGCAAATGCTCTTCAATGCGCCCAGGCGTACCCACCACAATATGCATACCATGCGCTAACGAGTCGATTTGTAGCCTAAAGGACGTGCCACCACACAATGCTAAAATCTTAATATTATGAATGGCTCTAGCTAGTTTTTGAATTTCAACTGCCACCTGATTGGCTAACTCACGAGTTGGACACAAAACAATGGATTGCACTTTAAACGATTTAACATCCAATTTTTGCAACAAAGCCAAGCCAAATGTCGCCGTCTTGCCCGAACCTGTCTTGCTTTGTCCAATTACATCTTTGCCAGATAGAATGGCTGGCAAACTCAACTGCTGAATAGGCATCATTGAATCATAGCCCAAGGTGTTTAAATTTTTAAATAAATCTGGATGTAAATCCAATGAAGAAAAATCAGTTGTGTTCAAAATATAATGAAGGTCAATTAGTATGGGATGAATTTTACGCCAATCTTTCATGTTAAAATCCTCACACTGCTAACCTGAAAATAAAATTTATCCATTCCAAATATATATATTTTTATAAAAAATTCAATACAACATCTGAAAAAGGAGAATAATGATGAGCATCTATTGTGTTTGTGATTAGTGTATCCCTGAGTCGATAAATAAATACATCAAGAAATGCGATAGCTTACTATTGAGCAAACCCATCTGAAATGGGAAGCCTACGGTAATCTTCAAACCTCCGCCTTGAACCTTATAGTTCAGATTTTCTTCAACACGGTACAATGGACTTTTTTTAAAAATCTTAATACTTATTATGCAGGCATTAAGACTCACACTCAGACAAAAAAGACGTGCTATTAATCATAGTAACCGAGAGAAATTCGCCAAACGCTTATTCTCCCAAACACAAAAATTAACCACTTTTAGACGCGGGCAAAAAATTGCTATTTATCTGCCAAACGATGGTGAAATTGATACTAAATATATCACTAACTTCTTAAAAATACAAGATTTTAGTATCTATTTACCAATATTAGATAATAAGATTCTTAAATTTCAAAAAGTTAATAGGCACTTCAAAAAAAATCGACTTGGCATTAAAGAGCCTATTTCTACCCAAATTTTAAATGCCAAACAAATGAATATTATCTTCATGCCACTGGTAGGCTTTGATAAAAACAAAAACCGAATTGGCATGGGTGGCGGATTTTATGACCGTACATTAGCTTTTACAAAATACCAACAAAATTATAAAAACCCAAAACTTTATGGCTTGGCATTTGATTGTCAAAGAGTGAATAGAATAAAAATTCAAACATGGGATATACCGCTTGATGCAGTCATTACTCCTAGTGATATTTTTTAGATAAACCGACTGTCTTTTGATGCTACCTAATGCAATATATTAAAAAAAATAATGCACTGTATAGCTAAATACTCTCTGTACACCTCGCCCTCCACACCTAAATTCAAAACAACAATCCTATAAAAGTATCATGCCATACTCGCCCAATACAGAGCAACAACAATCCTAGATGAAATCATCCACATCTTATGTGACGACTTACCTGAGTTGTAAACTGCAATTGACGCTGGAATTAACCAAATAAAACTAATCGCTATCAGTGTTATTTTCGTTTCTTGTAACCCGCAGGAGAATAATGTATCAATACATATAAAATAATATGCAAAAAGAACTATAAAGAAAGAACTGGTCATTTTTAAAAAACCAAGTGTGTTAACAAATCCAGCCCAAAAAGTAATGCCTAGTCCATAGTCGCCCTTAACAAATCTTCTTATCATCTTTTTTTCCTGTTAATAAGTAGTTGAAAATATCCTATCATCAGCAAAGCCAAAAGACTCTATTTCATAATCTTGCGTGGCATGAAATTTTCCAAAATCCTCTTCTTTGATAAAATTAGTATCAAGCGAATAAAAATCATGTTCGTCTTTGTAAAACTTATCAAAAATAAAGCTTCTACCTCCAACTTCAGCTATCCGATAAAGTATTTCTCTAGGTTTGACCGATGAATAATCTTTATCCTCTTGTTTTGTGCAAAAGTATAAAAATGATAGTTATTTGTAGCATATGCACTAGATTGATGATAACTATCAAATACTAGATACCTAAAATCATCTGGTGTTTTACAAACCTTAAATCAATGCATTTAGCAATCAAAGTCGTTGCACCTCTCGCATCAAAATATCGGCATTGCCTAGTAGAGATAATGACTATTTGGTAGCCATCAAAAGCGTGCTGCTTAACTTTAAATGGCAACTTGCTTGGGCCAGGTTCTATATTTTGACTTACTACATCATTCGGCAAATAGGAATTTTTAAGTTGTTTGTCAATGTAGACCCAATGATTTTGAGCAATATAATCGAATTTTTTCTGAATTTTTCATTGTATTAAGAATAGTGTCATTTTCTTCTGTCTAAAAAAATATTATTCTCAACTCGCTTACCATCAGCATAACCTTTATCTTGCCCTGCGAATACAGTTTTAATTGCGTTGTCAGTATCAGTATGCACAAGGTAATTAACAGGGTGAATTTCTTTTAAAGCACAAAAGCGATTTTTAGACTCACTCTGTTTGGCTTAGCTGACTGCCAAGACCATAATCCTCATCAGTATAATCGCTATTTAAAAATGCATCTTTTGTGTTTTTACTCATTTTTTTATTTTATCTCTAACTAAAAAAATGGATTTGAATCGGACGACAAAAACTCTCCAAAACCAAAATGCTGGGACACAGAAAATAAAAGGTTTTTTGAACTGTTAGAATTACTACCAGACCAATAATAACTATAGTTATACATACCAGGGGAAACAGTGACAACTCCTTTGAAAGGCTCGTCCTTCCTTTTGGTCTTTTTAATGATTATATTCTTTAACCTTTGAATTGTTGGCAATCGCCAATCATCAAATCCCGCACAAGTAAAATTACTTGCTGCTTTTGATGCTTTAGCTTACGAATTTTTTTCACGTCTCCAATACAAGTAGATTCAATTAAAGTTTCCCCAAACCTAAACTCTTGTTCAAAAGGACATTGGGCAATCATTAGGATATCATCATTTATTTTAATTGATGCCGTGCTATTTCTAATAGTCATTCCAGAGATTTTAATAGAAGATTTATCGATGTTATTTTTAAGGTTCTTAAAACTATCTAAATCGTTAGATAGTTTTTGATCTTGAAGTATTTTTTTTTGCTTAGTTTAATTTGCTCCATAATTGCAGAATTTACCCCTGGTGATCCAACTGCTTGAGTTGGTAGAACCAGATGAATGCCAAAAGCACCACCTTGCTTAACAATGTTTTCTAAAATATCATTAATTTATTTTTTCTGAGAGTAATCACCTATAAATAATTTATGCACTTCATCAATCACTAATATTGTATGTGAGTTTGGTTTATTAGAGTTTAAAGCGTTGTATTTATCAATATTGATTGATTATTTGCGTTCTCTCAAAGGCTAAATTATCAAATTCTCGTAGGACTATTTTTGCTGACTTAGCAATCTATTAATGGCAAATATTCTTTTCACAATTTGGATAATTTTTAAACATTTTTAATTCAACTCCATGTTTAAAGTTCATCAAATATAAACTCACTTCATTACTGGTATATTTTTTAGCAATTTCGGTAATGATGTTTTCAATAAATACACTTTTACCAGAGCTTACTGTACCAGCAATAAATGCATGAAAATCTTCTGATCTATAACCTAGAAAAAACCAATACTTTGCCTACCATCAGCGCTGGTGGCAACTGGTACAGCAAGGAAATTTTTACTTTGATAAGTATTGCCCATATCAGTTTGCAATAAATCAAACACTTTGCCAAGCAAACTTAACTACTTAAAATGACTGGGGAATTTAATAAAATGGATTTAGAGCAACAAGAAAGATTAGTGAATTTCTTTTACAAGTGGCTATTAAATATTAAACGGTGTATTGCCTGAGGCTTGTTTTTGCAAGAAAGATTTTAAAGTCGAGCTTTCGTTGATTAAATTCATACCAAAGCCACGTAACCACCTAAGTGTTTCGTTATTTTCTTTATAAATCCAATTGAGTCCAGTCATAGTTTTTGCCATGAGTTCACTGTCCAATCTTCTAGCTCTGGCATATTTCCGTAATACTAAATAATCGCCTAAAGATTTATTATTAGATTGTAATTGTTGTGATAATTCTTCAACATCGGAAAATCCTAAATTAACGCCTTGACCTGCAAGGGGGTGGATGTTGTGTGCGGCATCGCCAATTAATGCTAAATTATTTTGCACATAATCTTGTGCACTACGCTCAATGAGTGGAAAATCTTGAATATCGCTAACAACCTTAAACCGACTAAATCTATACTCAACACCTTGGGAAAGCCTGTCAGCAAACTTCTCAGTTGAAAGTTGCATAAGTTCATCAGCTAAATGATTTTCTGCCGACCAGACAATAGATGCTTGTGTGTCGCTTAAGGGTAGTAAGGCAATAATGCTGTCTGACAAAAAACGTTGCCAGGTTGTATTTTGAAAACTTTGCGATGATTCAACATTGCAAACAATGGCTTTTTGTTGGTAATTATTCTCAACGTATTCAATGTCTGCCAATTCTCTAACGTTTGATTTAGCACCATCTGCACCAATCAATAAACTACATACTATCTGCTGATTATTATCCAAATCAACCTGATAGCCATCATCAATTTTATGAATGGCGGTTAATTTTGTACGAATAAATTCAATATGAACTTTTTCTAATGCCGTATACATTGCAGATTGTATGGCATCATTCTCAATAATATAGCCCAATTGATTAACACCCTCATCTTCTTTGTGAAAACCTAAACTACCATGAGAGTTTTGATCCCAAACATGAGTATCAGTAAACCTATATTTACGCTCAATTAACCCCCACACGCCAATATTTTTTAATAGTGCCTCTGATTTAGGCGTAATTGCACTAACGCGTGTATGGTGCTTATCTTGTAATTCTGGATTAGGGCAGTTAGGCTCAATAATAACAATCTTTAAGCCTTTATTAATCATAGATAAAGCAAACGCTTGTCCTACCATGCTGCCGCCGATAATGGCAATGTCGTATTGCAAATTGTTTTCAGCGTACATTAAGCCCCTCCTGCGATGGTCATCTGATTCACTAAAACAGAACCAACTTTAATATTATTACGGTGGTCAATATCTGAACCAATGCGCTCAACGCCTAATAGTATTTCTTTAAGATTGCCAGCAATTGTAATGCCTGACACTGGGTATTGAATTTTGCCATTATCCACCCAAAAGCCCAAAGCACCACGAGAATAATCACCTGTTATATCATTTACACCTTGTCCCATCAATTCAGTTACTATTAGACCTTGGTGCATATCTTTAACCATCTCATCAAGACCACCTTCGAATCCGTGCTCAATCATCACATTATTTACCCCACCTGCATTTGCTGTGGTTTCAAGACCTAGTTGATTGGCTGAATATTGCCCCATAATATAACTTTGAACTTGGCCGTCTTTGACAAAATATTGCCGTCTTTTTAACACGCCATCTTGGTCAAAGGGCTTAGCACCAATAGTTTTTTTAATCAATGGATTTTCTAATAAACTAATGCCATTAGGCATTACCTTTTGCTCAATACTGCCTAATAAAAATGTTGATTTTTTATATTGACGAGCGCCACTTAATGCACCTATTAATTCTGCAAATAATCCACCAGACAAGCGTGGTGTGAAGATAACTGAGCATTTTTGCGAAACCAGTGATCTTGCACCAAGTTTATTAATGGCCAACCTTGCCACTTTTTGACCGATAACCTCTGGTAATTCTAAATCATTACTATCTAATGCTGACGTATATTCATAAGCCGTTTGCATATCTTTGCCTTGTTTGGCGATAATGGAGCAATGAAGCGAATGCTTAGCACCTTGTTGTACTGCCATCATGCCATGCGAATTTACATATAAACCCTTGCCTTGAAAACTTGATAGTTCGGCACCATCTGAGTTGTTAATATATTTTTGCTCTAGTGCTTTTGCTTCACAACGCATGGCCAATTCAATGCTATCACTTGAATCTAGACCCCATGGATAGTACAAATCTAAATCAGGTGGATTAAACGCCATTAATTCTTTTGGTGCTAAACCGTTAAACGCATCATTTTGTGTATATTTAGCAATTAGACAAGCAGATCCAATGGTTTTACTAATGCTTTGTCTGCTCAAATCAACACTGGATGCGTGTCCTTTCTTATTGCCCATATAAACATTAATACTAAAACTCTTGTCTAAGTGATATTCTAAAGTTTCAACTTTACCTAATCTGACAGCAGTAGAGATACCAGAGCCTGAACTTAACGAAATTTCATAATCAGTAATATCATGCTCTTTTAATAAATCAATAGCAAGTTGCGCGGTGTTTTCTAATGAGGATGACATGATAAGATTATACCAAATAATCAGAATCTGTAGACTTGAGAAAGCTTATAGTACCATGCGAATGATTCATACGCATGGTGTCAAATGTCATAGATTTAATTGGCATCCACAATGCCATAATACCCAATACAATAATTAACAAGCCAGATAAACGCCGAGTCCAGGGTTTTTGAATTAAAAAATTCAGTTGGGCAGATAGACTTGCCATTAACAACAGACTTGGTAATGTCCCTAGTCCAAATACCAGCATAATTAAACCACCTTCAAGCATCGAGCCAGACAGAACAGCAAAACTAAGCGCACCATAAACCAACCCACAGGGGATGCCACCCCATAATAAGCCAGTAAAAAACGCACTTCTAAAATTTCTGATTGGCAAAAACCGTTGAGTTAGTGGCTGTAATTTTGTCCAAAGTTTGGCGCCAAGTTTTTCTAAAATTTGGATGCTGGATGACCAGCTCCCTATATACAACCCCACCATAACCATCAATACACCTGAAAATATTCGCAAAATCTTATCAAACACATTCATTTGTAATGTTTGTACTAGTAAAGTGCCGATTAAGCCAAAAATAGCCCCCATCAGCATATAGCTTAAAATTCTACCAAAGTTATAATTTAAATGAAAAAGTACTACTTTTTTTGGATTGGCTCTCACTTGTGGGTCAAGCCCAGCACTGAGTATAGCTACCACACCACCACACATGCTTAAGCAGTGCACACCACCTAATAACCCCATTAAAAAAACACTAATAAAAATGTCCATTAAGTATTACCACCGCCCAACGAGCGTTCTACTTCAAGCAAATGGATGCGCCTAGAATCAGTTTTTAAAATTTTAAAATCAAAGCCTTGTAGTGATATTTCATCCATCTGCTCAGGCAAACGAGTAAAGCCCTTAATGACCAGGCCAGCTACTGTGTCAATATTTTCGACCTGTAATTTCACCCCAAAGAACTCATCAAATTCTTCAATAGGGGTGTTGGCTTTAAGCAAGAATCTACCTTCACCAAAATCAATAATGTTATCTTCTTCTAAATCGTGCTCATCTTCAATCTCACCCACGATTTGTTCCAATACATCTTCAAGCGTTACCAAACCTGCAATTTCGCCATATTCATCCATCACAATTGCCATATGTGATCTTTTTTGTTGAAAATCTCTTAACAATGCACCAAGAGTTTTGCTTTCTGGCACAAGGATAGAATCTCGCAAATACTCTTTATAATTAAACTCAGATTTTTGGTCGCCTGCTAAAAACTCAAGCAAATCCTTAGCCAAAATCACACCTTGAATTTTGTTCTTATTGCTATTAATAATTGGAAACCTAGAGTGTGAAGATTTAATCATAATATCAAGCAATTCTTTAGTGCTTGCTTGATGCTCAATCATCACCATTTTTGATTTTGGCACCATTACATCGCGCACTTCTAGCTTTTCAAGCTGCATCGTACCTTCAATAATTGAGCGAGAACGGGAGTCAATGACATGGTTTTCCTCCGCCTCTTTGAGAACTTTTAAAAGCTCATTACCTGAGCGTAGTGGTGTATGCAGGCAGCGTTTTTTAAGTCTTTGTAAAAAGGAGGATCTCGATGGGGGTTGTTCTTCATTCATTAACGTTTATGTAGATTTAAAACACTATTTTAACAAAGTTCAAGTTTTTTACCACCACGCATCTTTTTACCTTGTGCAGCCCGCTCCTTGCGCACTGTTTTAGGGTCAGCAATCAGTGGACGGTAAATCTCAACTCGGTCTTTGTTTCTAAGTATTGCATCAAGCTTGGCAATTTTACCAAAAATACCAGTTTTGTCTTTAATAAGATCAATCTGTGGATAAATATCCAATATGCCAGATGCCTCAATCGCTTGCTTTAAAGTCACCCCTTCGTTCACTTCTAACTCAAGTAAAGTCTGTTTATCTCTTAAAGCGTAGGCAACCTCAATTTGCATCGCAAAATTGTTGTGCTTGTTTAAAATCAAGCGTACCTTCATAAATCGCCCGTCCAGTAATCGCTCCCATAATACCAAAGTGCGCCTCAACTAATAATCCAGAGATGTCTTCCATATTAGTAATTCCGCCCGAGGCAATAATGGGAATTGAGGTTTGCTTAGCAAGGTTAACTGTGGCTTTGACATTCACTCCCTGCATCATGCCATCACATGCAATATCTGTATAAACAATAGAACCCACCCCGCCTTGTTCAAATTTTTTCGATAAATCCACCACACTCAAATCCGTTTGCTGCGCCCAACCCTGTGTTGCCACCAAACCATCATTCGCATCCAAACCCACAATCACCTTGCCAGGAAATTCACGACACAGCTCAGATACAAACTCAGGGTTTGTTACTGCCATCGTACCAATAATCAAATAACTAATACCCGCTTCGATATAAGTATTCGCAATCTGCATATTACGAATACCACCTCCAATTTGCACTGGCAAATCAGGAAATGCTGATACGATTTCAGTCACACTAACCGCATTGACGGGTTTGCCTTCAAACGCACCATTAAGATCCACCAAGTGTAATCTTCGCGCACCTTGCTCTACCCACTGCGCCGCCATTTCAACAGGGTTATCAGAAAATATTGTCGTATCGGCCATCAAACCTTGTCTTAAACGAACACATTGACCATCTTTTAAATCTATTGCTGGAATAACAACCATATTTTCTCTTAATTATTGTGTCAACAATATCCAATCATTTCAAGCAAATATTGTTGATTAAAATTTTCACCACTTTTAAAACCTGACAAAAAAATCCTAGTACATAGGTGCAATTCATTAATCAAATTCTCTAAAATAACCACTTATTTCTTTCTTGTCTTTTTAGTTACATATTATAGCTTTTAGATTCTTACTCACTCTATAAGTTTTACTGCTTAATATCATTGATTTCTTTAGCCAAGTAATTTATGTTTTATAAATCACTAATATACTCTCATCCTCATGGATTATATTAAATCCACTTACCATGTAAACATGTATATGGGTTTTTTAAGTCAGAATTTTGTAGATGTTGTAAATCATCAAATTTAACAATAAACAATATCTGTGATGTTTTGCCCTTGACCTCTTTCAAAAAATCGGTACTTAAAATAAGTGAATAGTTAAAAAAAATTCGTAACCATTGTTTCGAATTAGCGCGTTAACCCCAATATCTGTCTTATCGCTATCTCTTTCATAGATTGGTTTTTTGTCCACCATAGCAGTCTTAAAGTCGAAGCAGATCAAGTTTATTTCTTAGGTTTTCTAACTCTATTAGATGCAAGCCTGAGCTTGTTGAGTGATAAACCCCTTTAGGTGTATGCACATATTTCCCAGAGGTGAGCAGTGCGCTTCTGCCATCCAAATATGATATAACGCCACTACCTTCAAGACATAGTAGCATCGTGTCTTTCCTAGGATAGCATTGCATAGAAATTTTTTGTCTTAGTAAAAATTTTTACTTCCATATATCGTACATTTGGTTGCAAGATATGCGATATTCATGGCCCCATGGTTTGTCTACTAATTCATTTAAATATGAATTATTTTTTAAATGATTCGTTTTCTAGAACTTGATTATTTATTGCATCTTTAAGTTCTCTTGCATCATACACTGACATAGTATTTACAATCATAATATAGCCTCTTTATTAAATTAAGAAAAATAGGATTATTGTTATGAAAACCAACAACAATTAATAAATTTTCAGATTTACCTCTACTGTTGCAATTTCCTTATCAACCTTTCCATTGGAAACATGAACAGCTTCGACTTTTACAACATATAAATTGCCTTTTCCTCCAAAACATGGTGGCAAATAAGAACCAGCTTTATCCCATTTAGACGCTTGTTGCGGTTTGACAATAAAAAATGACTCAGACAAGTTAAATGTGTGCCCTTTAACTGGAGGAATGGTTATCTCAACCATTTTTTTGTCAATATAGTAACCAATTTTTCCGTGCCCACCAAACTTTTGAAATTGTTGCCCATCAGGTACTTTATTGCCTTTCCATGCATAATTTTCAAGAGTGGCAGCATGCTACCTCCTGCAAAAAGATTGCCAGATACGGTTACTGTTAAAGATGCTATGATTAGATTATATTTTTTTTGCTCCTTTGATTGATTATTAAGTTTTTAAAAAATCGCCTTTGCTATACTTTTGCTTGATTGAGATAATAATATTGTCATCAATCTCAGCATAATCAGACCATTCGCTTGCCTTAATATAATTCGCACCATTTTTAAGAAATTCATCCTCTAAAAGAAATGGTTTTTTTCTTGCTCAGCCGCTATTTCTTCTTCGTTTGTAGATTCTGTAATAGAGAACGCCCAGCACAAGTAATAATTTTCCATCTTTTAAGGTAGCGCCAATAAAACAGACTGAACCATGATAATAAACCGCAGCAATGGTTTTGTTGTCTTCATAAAAATGTTGAAGGGTATTATTGATGTTAGGTTTGTTGGATAAATCAAATATCGTGCCGTGATCCCCACGGAAAAATACTGTATCATAGTCACTAGGACTAACTTCTGATAATTTAGAGGTGGATTGTAACGAATCTCGAATCTATGACTTGCATCCATTGTTCTGATTGTTCCTCTCTGTTGAATTGCTTTAAGGGTCAATAGGCGCCGTTCCACCCTTCTTGTATAAGAAGTTGATAAGGAACAACGTACTCTTCTAGCCATATTCTTGTCGGCTTATCTTTTGGCATTATGCCACAACTCATTACTATAATTAAAATTCTTTTCATTGGCGCTAACCTTTTTTTATTTAAAAAATATGTATTCTAATGCCTTTTATAATATAATTAAGATACCTCAATTGGTATAAATATATTTATGGTTAGCTTTGAATAGTACTGTAGTCTCGTAGCTGTATACCAAATCTGGCACAGTGACAAGCGCCTCAGGATTTCTTTTTTTTAACGCGGCTTGGCCTGCTGTTAGTCAGCACATTAACTTCTCTATTCGTCTAGAAATAATACACCATGGTGTGGGCTGCGAAATAGTCGGATTTTTAGTTGGGTTAACCTCTAGGGGCTTGTTAGCGACTGAATGCTTGCTTGCTTGCAATAATGGCTAGCACAAGTATCCTTCGGTTGCTCGGAGTGAGCCGTCTAAGCCTGCCTAGCCTCCACTATAAAATTCAAATGAATTAATTATTAGGTTCGATTTATTCAGAAGCCAGTAGCAATCCAATGGCGATTGGCAAATCATACTCACAACCGCTTTAAATTAGCTGAGGCAAAACTAACAATAATTCGCCCTTTGGGGAATTTGAACTTTTGGGTCATAATTGCACTGCGCCTTCAGGCAAACCGACTATCGAAAATCTTAGTAAGCCACCTGAAATATGCACTTCAATGGTTACTAATGACGCGTCAAGCCTATTGATGCACGGGTAAATAATTTACTTAGTTTACTCAATTTGGCTTAATTCCTCTAAACTCCATCTGGGTTTAATGTTAATTTCATGATGGATATCACGTTGCCCATGGCTTAGGCGAAAATGTCCAACTAGGGCTATCATAGCACCGTTGTCGGTGCAGAATTCTTGCCTTGGGTAAAAGACATTTGTACCTACCTTTTTACCCATTTGGTTAAGCTCTTTACGTAAAGATAAGTTTGCACTAACCCCACCTGCAACTACAAGCGTTGCATATTTAGTTTGTTCTAACGCCCTTCTACATTTAATCATGAGCGTTTGTGTAACAGCTACTTCAAATGCTTTAGCAATGTCTGCTTTTTTGTTAGGATACTTAGCAAAGGTGTTACGTGCAAACGTTTTAAGGCCACTAAAACTAAAATCAAGTCCAGGGCGGTCAACCATAGGACGTGGAAACTTAAACGCATCAGAGTTGCCTTGCTCAACAAGCATCGCTAAAGCAGGGCCGCCAGGATAACCCAAACCTAAAATCTTTGCTGTTTTATCAAATGCCTCACCCACCGCATCATCTAAAGACTCGCCCAAAATTTTATATTGACCAATGGCTTTAACATCAATCAGCATGGTGTGACCACCTGAAACCAGCAAAGCCACAAAGGGAAATTTAGGCTGAGACTTTTCTAACAAAGGGGCCAATAAATGCCCTTCCATATGATGCACAGCTAAAGACGGAATATTCAAACTCCAAGCCAAAGATTTAGCCACCGCACTCCCTACCAAAAGCGCACCTGCCAAACCAGGCCCGGCTGTATAGGCAATACCGTTTAAATTTTGCAAGGTAAGTTTTGCGTCTGCTAAAACTGCTTTAATTAAAGGCGACACCCTTTGAATATGATCACGTGATGCTAACTCAGGAACCACACCACCATATTCAGCGTGGATTTTAACAGATGAAAATAATTGATGTCCAATAAGGCCAAATTCAGAATGGTACAAGCCAATGCCCGTCTCATCACAAGAACTTTCTATGCCTAGCGTAATGAAACCAAATTGGGTAGCCTGTTGATCCTGACGATTGTACATTGTAGAGATAGAACTAGCCATATTCGCCTAAATAAACCTCGCGAACTTTTTCATTGTAAAGAACTTGCTCTTTATTACCTTGTGCAATAATCGCACCATTATGCAGCACATAGGAGTGGTCACAAGTATCCAACATTTCACGATAGTTATGATCCGTAATTAAGATACCAATATCTTTGTCTTTTAAGTGGTAAATAATTTTTTGAATATCCCCAACAGAAATTGGATCAACACCTGCAAATGGCTCATCAAGTAATACAAATTTTGGATTCATTGCCAGTGCCCTGGCGATTTCTACTCTTCTTCTTTCACCGCCAGATAGACTGATACCTTTGATATGGCGAATATACTCAATGCTAAATTCTGCTAACAACTCTTCTAACCGATGAACTCTTTGTTTTTTATTAAAACTAGAGTTTAACTCTAACACTGCCATAATGTTGTTCTCCACCGAAAGCTTGCGAAAAATAGAAGACTCTTGAGGCAAGTAACCAAGCCCTAAATCAGCACGCTTGTGCATGGACAAATGCTCAATTCTTTTTTTGTTCAAAGATACTTTGCCTGAATTTGCTCTAACCAAACCACAAGCAATATAAAAACAAGTGGTTTTTCCCGCACCATTTGGACCTAACAATCCAACCACCTCGCCACCTTGTACAAAAAATGAAACATCGTTAACCACATCCCTGCCCGCGTAAGATTTACTAATATTTTGTATGCTTAAAATGTTACTAGACATAGTGATTGGTATTGATTATAATTAATGATTTTAACAGTTAACCAGCTATTATGTTTAATACTAAAAAAACCTGAACCAAATAATAATCAAGAGCAAACAAGTGTTAGCACACAAAGAACTATTGTTAGTGCTGAGCAAGAACCCAATCTAAAACTCATACCTAAAGGATGTCATATTAAGAGTAATGTTTCAATAACAAACACCAAAGTAAACACCACGCCAATCAACACTAACAAAGGTGTAAAAACTCAGATGAATAAATCGGTTTAACACCGCATTGGGTTTCAACCAATAAAATACCTTGGTGGTTAACCCCAAGGCAAGTACCGCTAAATGACTCTGCCTTGCTTGTATACTTAACTTTCTTGCCTAATAAATAATCTACTTTCACCCACTTAGCATAAAACTCATCAAAACCATTTGATTCAAAAATATCAAAATATTCTAAAATTTTGTTAATTAGATTTTTACTCAAATTGAGCTTATCAATCGGTGTTGAAGTTATCTTTTTTAAGTCTATCCAAGGCGTTTCACACTGAAAATTTTGATTAAAATTAACATTCAGCCCCAAGCCAATAATGACTGATTGATAATTGCCCTGCAGTGAATTCTCAATCAAAATACCTGCTAATTTTCTACCTTCAAAATAAACATCATTTGGCCATTTGAGTTTTAAATCAGAAATACCGTATTTTTCTAACACACCAACCAATGCAAGACCAACTACCAAGCTTAGCCCGTTTAATAAAGTACTGTTAGGAAAAACACGGCGAATTGATAAAATAATACTTGTGTCTTTTTGACTCAGCCATTTCCTATCATATTGACCCTTGCCACAGGTTTGCTCAGAAGTAATGCAAACTTGAGTTTTTGTGCAAAAGGTTAACTGAGCTAGATAATCATTGGTGCTGGGTATTGAATCAAAAGCAAAACACTTAATATTACCACTCAAATAGTTTGTTAAATCAGAATAATTAGCCATGATATAACAAGTAGCGTTAATGACAACCACACTGCTGCAGAACCCATGTCCTTTGCAGCGCCCGATAATACGTGATATTCATCACCAATTCTATCAACCACTGATTCAATAGCTGAGTTTAAAACTTCAACAATTAAAACCAAAAATATAGGCACAATTAATAGCACTTTATCAACGGATGACTCCCCTAACAAAAATGCCAAAGGCATTAACACAATACTTAACCACAATTCTTGCTTAAAAGCTGCTTCAGATTGATAGCAAAACTTTAATCCCTTCATAGAAAAGCTAAAAGCATTAATAATTCTGCTCAATCCTGTTTGTTCATTTTTCATGTAAACCCATTTAAATGGTTAAAATAGCTAACTTAATTTTACCAAAAAGTTGAATCATGAAAATAGCATTAGGTGTTGCATACTTAGGCACAAACTTCCATGGCTGGCAGTGTCAAAAACCTAACATCCGTACTGTACAGCAAGTGGTTGAACAAGCCCTATCAAGCGTTGCCAATCATCCCGTTAGGGTGTTTTGTTCTGGTAGAACCGATGCTGGCGTGCATGCCACCTGCCAGGTTATTCACTTTGAAACCAACATCAAGCGCGAAAACAAGGCTTGGCTATTTGGTGGTAATGTTAATCTACCAAGCGATGTTAATTTCACTTGGGCAAAACACGTTGATGATAATTTTCACGCACGATTTAGTGCCACCGCTAGACAATACAATTACAAAATACACAACACAAAAATTCGCTGCGCCATCATAACGGCCCATTCATTATGGGAGCCAAGAAAGTTGAACATAATGGCAATGGATAAAGCCAGCAAATATTTAACTGGCGAATATGACTTTTCAGCCTTTCGAGGTAGTTTATGTCAAGCGAAATCCCCCATTAAAACCATTGAATTCATAAAACTAACGAAGTGTGATGACAACATTTTACTAGACATAAAAGCCGATGCCTTTTTACATCATATGGTACGCAATATTGTTGGTACACTACTCAAGGTGGGTAAAGGTGAAAAATCCATTAAATGGGTGAAAAAAGTGTTGAATAGCAAGCAGCGCAAGCAGGCTGGCCCCGCCGCCCCGCCCCAAGGGCTTTACTTTATTAAAGCTTTTTACTCCGATTTATAAATCAATTCCTTCGAAGTTGTTGGCTGGCTAACACCATATTAGTTAATGCAAGATTTACCTCATCCCAATGTCTGGTTTTTAAGCCACAATCAGGATTAACCCACAGCCTTTTAATAGGAATGTGTTTTGCCGCTTTTTGCATGAGTTTAACCATAGAATCAACCGAAGGAATATTGGGGGAATGAATGTCATAAACGCCTGGGCCTATTTCATTAGGGTAATCAAACTCATCAAATATATCCAATAATTCCATGTCCGAGCGAGAGGTCTCAATAGTGATAACATCAGCATCCATTTGCGCTATTGCTCCAATAATATCATTAAATTCTGAATAGCACATATGTGTGTGAATTTGGGTTTCATCACTTACACCATTGGCGCTGATTCGATAAGCCTTAATCGCCCAATCAAGATAAGCTTGCCACTGAGATTCTCGCAATGGCAAGCCCTCTCTTAATGCCGCCTCATCAATCTGGATGATATTTATATTAGATTTTTCAAGGTCCAATACCTCATCTCTAATAGCCAAAGACAATTGCAAGCATGTTGTTTTTCTTGGCTGGTCATCACGCACAAACGACCAATTCAACATCGTAACAGGGCCTGTAATCATACCTTTCATAGGCTTATTCGTGAGTGACTGAGCATAGGTTATCCAATCTAGCGTCATAGGTTTTGGGCGAGAAATATCACCAAAAATAATAGGTGGCTTGACACAACGAGAACCATAAGATTGCACCCAACCAAATTGGCTAAATGCGTAACCGCTTAGTTGTTGCCCAAAATATTCCACCATATCGTTACGTTCAGGCTCGCCGTGCACCAAAACATCTAGGCCCAAGTGTTCTTGCGCTTGCACACAATGCCTAATTTCAGAGCGTATCGCTTGTATATATTGTTCTGCTGACAATTCGCCCAATCTATAATCGCGTCTGACTTGTCTAACCTCTAGTGTTTGTGGAAACGAGCCGATGGTCGTGGTTGGATATAAAGGTAGGTTAAATTTTTCATTTTGTAATTTTGCTCTGTTCTTATAATTAGATTGACGATTACCCAGTTCATCATTCACCTTAACAATGCGCTCTTTAACTTTATCATTATGTACAAGTGATGAATATTTTCTAGCATTAATGGCAGCAATATTATTTGCTATTTCTTTAGTTACACTTACTTGTCCTTGATTAAGCGCTTGCGCTAATATACTTAATTCTTCTAATTTTTGCACAGCAAACCCAAGCCATGATTTAATGTCATCATCCAATTCTTGCTCGCTATCTAAATCCACAGGCACATGCAATAATGAACAAGACGGGGCTAACCATAATCTACCCTGTAATTGCTGGTGAATAGGTGCTAGCCACAACAAAGTTGCACTTAAATCTGTCTTCCAAATATTACGACCATTCACCACGCCCAAAGATAAAACTTGATTATCTGATAGGCTATCAATCACTAATTGAACCTCATCTTTTGCATTAATCGCATCAATATGTAATCCATCAATAGGCAAGCCACAAGCCAAGCTTAAATTGTCCTGCAAAGTGCCAAAATAACTAGCAAGTAACAATTTAATCGGGCTATTTGCCAATATATCGTAAGCCTCCCTAAACGCCACTTGCCAATCTACTTCTAATTCTGTAACCAAAATGGGCTCATCAACCTGTATCCACTCTATGTTTAACTTTGCCAATTCATCAAATAATTGTGCATACACCTTAACCAATGAATCTAATAAATCTAGTTTGTTGATTTTATCTTTGGACTTGCCTAACCATAAATAAGTGACTGGGCCAATAATAACAGGCTTAGCCTTCACGCCTTGCGCTTGCGCTTGCCTAATTTGTTCAATTAGACGTTGTGCTTGGAGTGAAAAATTTGTCTCTTGACTAAACTCTGGTACAATGTAATGATAATTGGTATCAAACCATTTGGTCATCTCGCTCGCTTGAATACAAGTACAATCAGACTCATTAGCAAAGGCACGCCCACGTGCTACTCGAAAATAGTTATCTAACTCATTATCTGATAAATTTTCAGCGCGTTTTGGGATATTGCCTAATAAAAAACTCATATCCAAGACCTGATCATAAAAAGAAAAGTCACCCACTGGCACCCAATCTAATTTATTTTGATTTTGCCAGTATTGCTTGCATAATGTACTAGCAGTTTGCAATAATTCATCCTGAGAAATAGCATTTGACCAATATTTTTCTAATGCAAATTTTAACTCCCGATGTTTACCAATACGCGGAAAACCCAGATTGTGTGTTGTAACCATAATTAAGATTCCTGCTGATTAAAGTTTGGATTATTCTATAAGGGCTATTATATAAAGTAAAATGATTATTTCTAACTTAATGATGAATTATATTCATATATGATAACGCTTAAACATTTGAAGATCATCCAAGCATTACATGAAAATAGTACTTTAACGCGTGCTGCAAATGTATTATATTTGAGCCAACCTGCCTTATCCCATCAAATTCGTTACTTAGAGGAAAAACTGGGCGTTCCACTTTGGGAACGAAAGGGTAGAAATTTACGCTTCACAAAGGCAGGCGAATTACTATTACAAACTGCACAACAATTATTGCCAATTTTAGAACAAACCGAGAAAACTTTGAAGGCCTATGCACAAGGTCGCCAGGGTATTTTGCGTATAGGTGTTGAGTACTATCCTTGCTATGAATGGCTAACAAAGGTCATTGGTGTATTTTTGCAAGAAATGCCTGATGTTGAAGTAGAAATCATCAACAAATTTCAATTTTCTGGACACAAGGGGCTGCTCAATTACCATATTGATATCCTAATTACACCTGATATAGAGAAGAAAGCAGAGATTCATATTGAAACACTCGCCCAATATAATTTGGTACTTTTAGTTGCTGATAAACACCCACTAGCACATAAAACAATAATTACACCAAAAGACTTAGCTCATAAAACCTTATTGACTTTTCCTGTACCGCTAAAACGGCTTGATATTTTGACACAATTTTTAAACCCAGCGCATACTAAACCCAAACATATTAAAAAAATTGAATCCATTGAGCTCATATTACAAATGACAACGCTCGGGCGTGGCGTTTGCATATTGCCAGAATGGCTGGCAGATGAGTTTATTAAAAAGATGCCTGTTAAAAAAATCCGTATAAGCGCTAACGGGCTTAGTCAAAAACTATTTGCAATTTTACGCAAACAAGATAAAGAAATTAATTATATCCAGCGCTTTGTTAAAATTAGTAAGAAAATAGTCAATACCGCCTAAAAATTACTTAGCTTAAAAATAAACATCTTTAATCAGTAAAACTTGTTAGTGGTGATTAGTAATGTTATGATTATGGTATAATTTTTCCTAGACTTTTTTTATGCTTAAAAAAAACTAAAGATCATGTTTAATAAAAAAAAAATTTCAGCCATTATTTTTGCTATTTTTGCCGTATGGCTTTCAATAATTGCACCAACTACCCCCATCTCTTGGATGTTGGGTATTCTCGTATTAACAATTTACCTGTTTGCTTTTGAAGTGCTGGAAGTTGATGAAGCTTCCATTACCATTATGATTATTTTAGGGTTAAGCTCTTTACCATGGATTCATACTTTGATGGGGTTAGAAGAAGGCTTAGTTGATAATCAAAGACTGTTTGATGGATTCTCTTCTAATGCGGTTATGTCAATTATTGCGGTGATGATTATTGGTGCAGGCTTGGATAAAACAGGATTAATGGGCAAGGTTGCTACTTTTATTCTTAGAGTAGGGGGTAGTTCTGAACCAAGAGTAATTCCAATTATCTCTTCTACCGTTGGACTTATCTCATCCTTTATGCAAAATGTGGGTGCGGCTGCACTATTTATCCCTGTTGTAAGTCGTATTTCATCACGTTCGGGCATTCCAATCTCACGACTATTAATGCCGATGGGATTTACAGCAATTTTAGGTGGTACGATAACCATGGTGGGCTCTAGCCCTTTAATCTTGCTAAATGATTTAATTTTAGCTACCAATCAGGGATTAAAAGTTGGACAACAAATGGACACTTGGGGATTGTTCTCTGTAACCCCAATAGGTATTGCATTAGTTATAACAGGTATTGTGTATTTTGTTCTTGCTGGAAAGTTTGTCTTACCTACAGCTAAAAAGAACCAGTCAGAATCTGTATCAGCCGTTGAACACTTTCACCAAGTTTACAACATAGATTATGACTTATTTGAGGTTAATGTTCCTAAAGACTCTAACTTAATTGGCATGATGCTTGATGATATTGAGACAGTTACTAAAATCAGAATCATCGCTATACAAACCATTGAGGGGGAAACATTTATTGGACACCATTCAGTTGAGCGTAGCACTACAATTAAGCCAGAAATGACCTTAGGTGTATTGACAACAAAAGAACATCTGGATGCTTTTGTTCAAGACTTTCATCTTGAGTTATCAGATATCATTGAAAAATTCTCTAACCTGCTATCTACACAAGAGTGTGGAACAGCAGAAATTGTTATTCCGCCTAACTCTTCTCTCATTAATCAAAGTGCTAGAGATATATGGTTACGCAAAACTTATGGCGTTGCCATGGTGGCGTTACATCGTAGTGGAGAAACCATGCAAGAAGGCGAAGGCATTCGTAATATACCTTTCCAATCAGGCGATACACTAATTGTCTATACACGTTGGGTTGACTTAGACAGGTTGCAATCAAACACCGATTTTATTGTTATCACTTCTGAGTATCCAAGACAAGAAGAATATCGCCCTGAGAAAATTAAATGGGCAAGTATTTTTTTTGCCATTGCACTTTTCTTAGTATTATTTACTGATATTAAACTCTCTATCGCGCTCATGACTGGCGCTTTAGGTATGGTTTTATCTGGTGTTATTAAAATAGAAGAAGCCTATCGTGCAGTTTCTTGGAAAACAGTATTCTTATTAGCAAGTCTTATTCCGCTAGGCATGGCAGTATCAAAAACTGGCACTGCTTTGTGGGTTGCACAAGAAACAGTTAAAGTAGTTGGGGATATGGCATCTTGGGTTATATTGACCTCAATTGTCATATTGGCAACTTTCTTTACTTTGGTAATGTCCAATGTAGGCGCGACCATTCTTTTAGTACCTATTGCCGTTAATATTGCCATTCAAGTAGGAGAAAACCCTGCAGTTTATGCACTAGCAGTCGCTATTGCAACTTCAAACTCATTTTTAATTCCTACCCATCAAGTAAATGCTTTAATTATGGGCCCTGGTGGTTATAAAGTAGCAGATTTTATCAAAGCAGGGGGTCTTATGACGGTGCTATTCATCATCGTTATGGTATCAATGATGAATATTATTTTTTAAAATAACCTTACCTTAGTACCTTTGTTATTTACCGTAAGAATAAGCCTTTTTTTAATAAAATGAAACATTTAAATTCAACACAAGCAAAAAAAAGACTGGTTGATGGTAATCAACGCTTTGTTGATGGCACTGCATTGAATTATAAATTTCACCCCCATAGATATACAAAAGACATACAGAATCAATCGCCTTTTGCGATTGTAATAGGTTGTTCTGATTCAAGAGTACCAATTGAGACTATTTTTGATCAGAGTTTTGGAGATTTGTTTATTATTCGCATTGCAGGAAATATAGTAGCCCCATCACAAATGGGTAGTGTTGAGTTTGCAATCTCAAAATTTAAGGCCTCCTTAATTATGGTATTAGGGCACTCTAACTGTGGTGCTATTAGTGCTACTATTGATGAGTGCATCAATAAAACATATTTATCAGACAGTCTTCATTCTATTACTGATAGGATAAAGCCATCAATTCTACCCTTAATCAACTTGAATTTGCCAAATCATAAATTAATGAACAAGGCTGTTGAGGTTAATATTGTTCATTCTGTCAAACAATTACAAAGCCAATCACTAATCATTAAAGAGGCTATCGAGAATAATAAACTAGAGGTTATAGGTGCTAGCTACTCTTTAAAATCAGGTACAGTTCAGTTTTTGACTTAATTCTCTTTTAGACTTTTGGATTGAACCAATCTGTTTAAAAATTCTCACCCCAATCAACTAAAATAGTTTGATTATCCATATCTACTTTGATTAAAAATGGCGAGATATAAGGCACCCAATACTCTCTCTTACCATTAATCACGAGCACATTGTTTGAGCCAGTATCAACCAAATTAGACACTTTACCAAGCACAATTTTCGCCTTATTGATTACTTCTAAACCAATTAAATCGTCCCAATAATACTCACCTGCTTTAAGTTGTGGTAATTGTAATTTTTTAATATACAGATCAGTGCCCATATAAGCCCTAGCTTGTTCTTTATCAAAAACATCTTTGATTTGCGCCACAATGGTTTTACCTTGCACGCGACCTTGAACAATCTCCAAGGTTTGCCAATTGCCATCAACATTGATATGCCACGGCTGATAAGATAAGATATTTTTTCTTGGATGGGTGTGGGAGAAAATTTTCACCCAGCCTTGAACGTCAAAAAGGCCATTAACCTGCCCGATTAATAGCCTTTTGTTGTCAGATGTAGAAAGTCCTGAATTACTCAGTGGCCTTTTCCTATTCTGTTGCTCAGTAGTTTTTGCTTGCTGAGTAGCAAATTATGCACGCTTTTCATGAATTGAAAGGTCTTTGAACCCTTTAACAAGTTGCTTAACACGATTAGAGGTTTGTGCGCCTTGTGATACCCAGTACGCTAATCTATCTTCATCGAGACTCAGCCTAACTTCTTGTCCACGGGCAACTGGATTAAAATATCCAAGTCGCTCAATGTAACCACTGTCTCTACGTTTTCTAGAGTCTGTTGCTACAATTGAATAAAAAGGTTTTTTCTTAGCTCCACCTCGGGCTAGTCTAATTCTAACCATGGGTTTTTTTGCTCCTTTTGTGTTATAATTAACTTATACTAAAAAGATATAAGACTCGAATATTATATCAGTTTTTTGATTGCGTTTGCTAGTTTTTTTGCATCACCGGTATAAGTCATGGGCGTTAGTTCAGACAAAACTATTTTCGCCTCATTTGGCATATTAAGATTTTTAACAAACTCTGTCAATACTTGTGCATTAATCATTTGACCACAGGTAAGGTCTTTGAGTCTCTCATATGGATTGTCAATACCGTAACGGCGCATCATTGTTTGAATTGGCTCGGCTAATACTTCCCATGAATTATCTAAATCCTGAGTTAATTTTTCCTCATTAGTCTGCAACTTACTAATACCTTTAATAATGGATTCATACGCTACCAAGCAATGTGCGCAACTCACACCTAGGTTTCTAAGCACAGTTGAATCAGACAAATCCCTCTGCCAACGTGAAATTGCCAACTTATCTGCCAAGTGCGTATTAAGTACATTCGCAATACCTAAATTACCCTCACCATTCTCAAAATCAATCGGATTGACTTTATGTGGCATAGTAGATGAGCCTACTTCACCAGTAATGGTTTTTTGCTTGAAATAACCAAGCGAAACATAACCCCAAATATCACGACAAAAATCAATCAAAACCGTATTAAAGCGATTAACTGAGTGGAAATACTCCGCAATATAATCATGAGGCTCAATTTGCGTGGTGTACATAGCGTAATTAACACCCAAACTTTCAATAAAATTCTGAGAAATTTGCTGCCAATCTAAATCGGGATAAGCACAAATATGTGCATTAAAATTACCCACGGCACCATTAAACTTGCCCATAATTTTGACACTTTCTAACTGCTTGATTTGTCTTTTCAAACGAAAAGCAAAGTTAGCCATCTCTTTACCTACAGTACTTGGAGAAGCGGTTTGCCCATGT
Organism: Candidatus Ruthia sp. Cpac_8_S14; assembly: GCA_021730205.1. GTDB lineage: Bacteria > Pseudomonadota > Gammaproteobacteria > PS1 > Pseudothioglobaceae > Ruthia. The sequence goes on from CP072533.1 coordinate 1,074,395, forward strand.
GTACGAGACAACATTGAAATTGAAGCGTTGTCTTGCGCCAATTTAGCAATGAGTGATAATAACTCGCGCATCTTAGTCAGCATGACGTTACGCCCTTCTAACAACATAAGTGCATGTGATAGATTGTTAATATCTTCAGATGTGCAAGCAAAATGAAAAAACTCACTCACAGCTTCAAGCTCGCTATTACCTTTGATTTTATCTTTCAAAAAATATTCAATCGCTTTAACATCATGATTGGTTGTACGTTCAATCGTCTTAACTGCTTGAGCATCAACCAATGAAAAATTAACAACAATATCATCTAAAAACTTAATCACTGCTTGACTAAAAGTCGGCACTTCTGTTATACCAGCATTATCCGCCATGGATTGCAGCCACTTAACCTCAATTAGAATACGATATTTAATTAGGCCAAACTCACTAAAGATAGTGTTCAATGCTTTGGTTTTATCAAAATAGCGTCCATCAATAGGAGATATAGCAGTTAGTTTGGTTAATTTCATGGAATTGTTTTGTAAAAACTGTACAAATTTTTCACCATATGAAAAATAAGATTATGATACGAAAAAAGATACAGAAATAAAATGATAAAATTATACACTTTATTATTTTGTACAAGGACTCAGATGAAGTCGGCCTACCTTCAACATGTTAATGAACGCCAACAAGACAATCTACCACCGCTTGCCTTAAATGCACAACAAACCAAATCAGTGGTTGAATACTTAATCAAAGATAATGATGCGTCTTTTTATCTTGATTTACTCACTTATCAAATACCGCCTGGTGTTGATGAAGCATCCTATGTAAAAGTTAGCTTTTTAAGCAGTGTTGCTAAGGGCAATCAAACCTGTCCTAGTATTTCTCAAGCGCACGCTACTTTTCTTTTAGGTACTATGATGGGTGGTTACAACATTGAGCCTCTAATTGAACTACTAGATATTAACGCCACAAGAGAAAGTGCACAAACAGCACTGGCAAATACCTTGTTGATTTATGAAGCATATCAAGCTATTGTTGATAAATCTCGAACCAACCCTTATGCCAAGAATGTTGTAGATAGCTGGGCAGATGCACAATGGTTTAACAAAAAAATACCCTTGTCTCAGAAAATTAAATTAAGTGTTTTTCGTGTTGAAGGCGAAATTAATACAGATGATTTATCGCCTGCAACACAAGCTTGGTCACGTCCAGACATTCCTTTGCATGCACAATCCATGTTAATTAAAAAGATGAACAAGCCACTTGAGATGATTGAAAAACTCAAGCAAAAAGGCCTACCATTAGTCTTTGTAGGTGATATTGTTGGTACAGGTTCTTCACGTAAATCTGCCATTAACTCACTGCTCTGGCACATAGGTGATGATATTGATTACGTGCCTAATAAGCGCAGTGGTGGTGTTGTACTGGGTGGAAAAATCGCACCGATATTTTTTAATACTGCGCAAGATTCTGGCGCTCTGCCGATTGAGTGCGACGTTACCAAAATGCAAATGGGTGATGAAATCACAATTTATCCATTCGAGGGAAAGATTATCAATAGCAAAGGTGAAACCATTTCAACTTTTGAACTTTCACCAACCACTTTATCTGATGAAGTGCATGCAGGAGGGCGAATTCCACTTATTATTGGTAGGGGTTTAACTGATAGAACTCGCCAAGACCTCGGCTTACCCGTCTCAACTACTTTCTTGCGCCCACAAAATGTTAACCAAAATAATACTGGCTACACATTAGCACAAAAAATTGTTGGCAAAGCTTGCGGTGTAGATGGCATTCGCCCAGGCACTTATTGCGAACCACGCATGTCTAGCGTAGGTTCACAAGACACCACAGGTGCAATGACACGCGATGAATTAAAAGAATTAGCCTGTCTTGGATTTTCAGCCGATTTAGTCATGCAAAGCTTTTGCCATACGGCCGCTTACCCTAAATCTATTGATTTAGAACTACAACACTCACTGCCTGATTTTATGCACTCACGTGGTGGTGTGTCACTCAAGCCGGGTGATGGTATTATTCATTCATGGCTTAATCGCATGCTACTACCTGATACAGTAGGCACAGGTGGTGATTCCCATACACGCTTTCCTATTGGCATTAGTTTTCCAGCTGGATCTGGACTGGTTGCTTTTGGCGCTTCACTTGGTGTATTGCCATTAAACATGCCTGAATCTGTCTTAGTGCGCTTTACAGGCACAATACAACCAGGCATCACCTTAAGAGATTTGGTCAATGCAATCCCATACATGGCCATACAAAAGGGTTTATTAACGGTTGAAAAATCTACTAAGAAAAATATCTTTTCAGGTCGTATTTTAGAAATTGAAGGACTGAGTGATTTAAAAGTAGAGCAAGCATTTGAACTGGCTGATGCTTCAGCCGAGCGCTCTGCCAATGGTTGCACAATTAAGCTAAATAAAGAACCTGTGATAGAATATCTAAACTCTAATATTGCTTTATTATCTTCGATGATTAATAAGGGCTATGAAGATAAAAAAACCCTCGCCAGACGCATTCAAGCCATGGAAAAATGGCTAGATATGCCTGAATTACTAGTTGCAGATACAGATTGTGAATATGCTGCAATGATTGACATTAACTTTGATGAAATTAAAGAGCCAATTTTGGCGTGTCCGAACGATCCAGATGATGTCAAACTACTCTCAGAAGTGGCCAATACCAAAATTGATGAAGTCTTTATTGGCTCTTGCATGACTAATATTGGTCACTTTAGGGTAGCTGCACAATTATTAAAAAACAGGTCAGAACTGACAACCGAATTGTGGATTGCGCCACCCACCCGAATGGACGAAGCGCAACTTAGAGCAGAAGGTGTCTACGACACATTTAACAAACTAACTAAACACACCGAAATTCCTGGTTGTTCCTTATGTATGGGCAACCAAGCACGAGTCAAAGACAATGCCACAGTAATATCCACCTCAACACGCAACTTCCCTAATCGTTTAGGCGACAATGCCGATGTCTATTTATCTTCTGCCGAAGTAGCAGCAATTACTGCCAAACTAGGACACATTCCAACAAACACAGAATACCAACAAGCAATAAAGGACATCAAACCAATGGAGATACAAATTTATCAAAATTTAAATTTTGACCAACTAGATGAATATAAAGATGAGGTAAATAGTGTGCCACTAGAAACCATCTTAAATTCATAGCCGACAAAAAAAAGCTGCAAAAACGTCTTTTTTTATTAAAATCTTATATAAGCGAACTACTTAATCTTCGCTTCCTTGTATATCACGTGCTTTCTAACAACTGGATCAAACTTTTTAACTTCTACCTTTTCTGGATGAAGACGTTTGTTTTTAGTGGTTGTATAAAAATGGCCTGTTTTGGCTGATGATACTAATCTAATTTTCTCTCTCATAACTTATTCCTAAACCTTTTCGCCACGTGTACGAATTGCTGCTAGCACAGTGTCAATACCTTTTTTATCAATAATGCGCAATCCTTTTGCTGATAACTTTAACTTAACAAAACGATTCTCACTTTCCACCCAGAAACGATGTGTGTGAAGATTTGGATAAAAACGACGACGCGTTCTATTGTTCGCATGAGATACATTGTTGCCATTCATTGGTCGCTTACCCGTAACCACACATACCTTCGCCATAATTCACCTATCAGAAAAATCTAGAAGAAAGGGATTATACTTAAAATTATACAGCTTTCAAAGCTAAATTATACAAAAATCCTATTTACTATTACCTGAACAAACGGTATTATATTCCGGCATTGGAGGGATGGCAGAGCGGCTGAATGCACCGGTCTTGAAAACCGGCAAGGGTTAATACCCTTCTAGGGTTCAAATCCCTATCCCTCCACCATTATTCTAATCACCCTTACCCGCCAGCAGATAAATGGCTCAGTGAATTTAAATAGCACCCATAGCATTTCATGTAAACTATTGGGGTTATATCGGCTGGCAAGACAAATTTACACATGCTGATTATACAAAAAGACAAAAACAACATTATCAACAAGGCAATATTTCTCAAGTTTATACGCCACAAATCATTAAAAACGACAAAGAAGATAGAACTTGGCGCTATCCACGCCTCTAAACTTTAAGTCAGAAAAAAGTAGGGAAATTAAGCTAATGTATTTGACGACATGGCTTATATTAAATTTAAATCACAAAGAAACGACTAGTACAACAACAAAACTTTAAACCATGATTTTTTGGCGCTCAATCACACGCAAAGAATCAACAAAACGCTTTGCACTGGCAGTATGGATCAACACACCACATTTATATTAAAACCCATTCAGGCTAGTGGCAGTTGGCTTTAGCCCTGAACACCATAATAATCTCGATACGCCTCAATGCGCTCAATTAACCCATGGTCATTGCCTTGCCTTAAATAATCAACCAAGTGTGATAAATTAATAATACTTAAAACCAAAAGCCCGAAATCTTGTTCGACTTCTTGAATAGCGGATTGCTCACCTTTGCCTTTCTCTTGGCGATTAATCGCCACAATCACGCCCTTGGCAATTGCGCCATTTGCTTTGATGATATCCATCGCCTCACGAATAGCCGTACCTGCTGTGATGACATCATCAATAATCAAAATATTGCCCTCAAGTGGATGACCGACAATATCCCCGCCCTCGCCATACGTTTTGGCTTCTTTGCGATTAAAGCTATAAGGCACATTCTTATTAAAACCATTATTAAGTACCATGGCAGTTGCAGTTGCTAGTGGAATGCCTTTGTAAGCTGAGCCAAACAAAACATCAAAATCCAAGCCACTATTTTCAATCGCTGTTGCGTAGAATTTGCCCAGTTGAGAAAGATGCTGCCCCGTATTAAATGTCCCTGCATTAAAAAAATAAGGACTAACTCGGCCAGATTTTAAGGTGAATTCACCAAACTTAAGCGCACCACTATCCAACATAAAATCTACAAAGTCTTTTTGATACTGTTCCATGGGTTTTTCTATAAAATTATTCTGATGAAAAGAATTATAACGGCTAATGTCAACGGAATTCGTGCCGCTGAACGAAAAGGTTTTTTTTATTGGATAAAAATCCAAAATGCAGACGTGGTTTGCTTGCAAGAAATCAAAGCACAAGAAGACCAGCTAGATGAGCGATTTTATCCAAAAGAATACCACTGCTATTATCAACCTGCTCAGAAAAAGGGCTATTCTGGCACAGCAATCTTTACCAAACAAACGCCCATTCAAGTTATTAAAGAAAGTCCGTGGGATGATATTAATTTTGAAGGACGATTTATTCGAGCTGACTTCGAAGATTTATCAGTTATTTCAATTTACATACATTCAGGCAGTGCCAAACAAGAGCGCCAAGATTTAAAAATGGCGTTTTTAACTGGGCGATTTATGCCTTACTTACAAGAGCTTAAGGCAAGCGGGCGCAAGGTAATTATTTGTAGTGATGTGAATATCGTACATCAAGAAAGAGATATTAAAAACTGGAAAACCAATCAGAAAAATTCAGGCTGCCTGCCAGAGGAACATGCTTGGCTGGATGAGTTATTTTTTGAAGTTGGCTTTATTGACAGCTTTCGTGAAGTCAATAAAGAAGATGGGCAATACACTTGGTGGAGTAATCGCGGGCAGGCATGGACGAATAATGTCGGCTGGCGCATTGATTATCAAATCCTTACGCCGAATCTCAAAGGCACGGTTAAAAGTGCTAGTATTTACAAAAATGAGCGTTTTTCAGATCATGCACCACTGATTATGGATTATCAACTATGAAAAAACTTAGCCTACTACTGATGTTGGATTGCTTTTAATGACTACGCCGATAATCATAATTCTGCTTTAAATATAAAATATACAACTAGTAATAGCTTAATTTAACACTGATTGTTCTTGCGACATTTAAGCCTTTAGCGTTTCTAAAGACTGGGTTTACTTGGAGCAATGACAATGTTAAATCATTAACTAAGCGATGTATTGGCGGGAATTTATGACGTTATTGCCTCCACCTCTTGCAAATTTAAATGCGCTTATTTGAGTTCGAATAACAAGGGTCGATGGTTATAATCTATTTCATCAAGCTCAATACAAAGAACTTGGTTAAAGCTACTTAGTGCCAATGTTAACAACTCTGTAGTTGTATTGGTTGTATGTGACTATAGAGTATCTTGATTAATTGGATAAAAAAATCTGCAATCTAAGAAAGGTGGCAGGTCTCACCTATCCAAAAAAAGACGGGGCTTATTAACTTAAAAAAACTATTCGGCTCTTCTCGGTCTACCATAAGCAATTTTATCCCTATTTATTTTAGGTACAAAAAAGCCAGTGTAATAACGGTAAGCGGGAAGCCATTTTTTTTGGTTTAAAACTCATAAATATGCCACATATTTAACTGTCAAACGATAAAATAAAGCCCACTTTCACGGAAAACTTTTATAAACTATTTGTTTCCTTAGGTTTTTTTAATGCATTTGTTATTTTGTTTTTCTTAGCAACAATCCAACTAAATACTGTTTATGGCTTTGTACTAATATTTTGATAAAAATGAGAAAAATTAAAAGCTTTGTGCGCCGTTCTAGCAGATTAACGCTTGGGCAAAAAATAGGGCTGACTGAACTTTGGGCGGATTATGGGATTGATTTGCCAAAAGGTAAAATCAATTTAGATGCTTTGTTTGTCAAACAACAAAAAATTGTTTTAGAAGTTGGCTTTGGCAATGGTGATAGTTTGCTGGAAATGGCAATTAAGACACCTGATAGAAATTTTTTGGGCATTGAGGTGTATGAGGCAGGTATTGGTAGATTAATTAACGAGGCGCACAAACATCAATTAAGCAATCTTAAAATCATTAAAGCAGATGCCGTTGAGGTATTAACAAACTATATAGAAGACGACAGTTTTAATCGTTTTCAGCTATTTTTCCCTGACCCGTGGCATAAGAAAAAACACCATAAACGCCGAATTGTGCAAACTGATTTTCTAGATTTGTTGTCACGCAAAATAATTAAAGGTGGAAAAGTTCACATGGCAACTGACTGGGCACACTACGCCTCTACAATGATGGACACCTTAGAAAACCACCCCCACTTTAAAAAAACACAAAACGACCCTATCTATTCACCAAGACCTAAATACCGACCCATTACTAAATTTGAACGACGAGGCCATAGGTTGGGACACGGCATTTGGGATTTAATTTTTATTAACGAGAAAACATAATGATATTTCCTTTATTTGTTGTCATGACGCTGCTTGAGATTTATGTTTTAGTATCGGTGGGTGAGTCAATTGGTGGCCTTTCAACCATATTATTAGTTGTTATTACTGCACTTATTGGCTCAACACTACTCAAACAACAAGGGTTTTCTACCCTTGCAAAAGTACAGCAGAAAACCATGAATGGACAAACGCCTGCTTTTGAAATGCTTGAGGGCGTGGTAATCTTAATCTCAGGTGTTTTGTTATTAACGCCTGGTTTTATCACGGATTTTATCGGCCTACTTGGGCTTATACCTATTTCAAGGACTTATTTTATTAATCAAATTTTAAAAAAGAACGCACAAAAGATATTTAGCAAAAATCGCTCTGGTTTTATTCATAAAACCAAAAATACCCAATCTCCTCAACAACGTCATAAAGACAACACCATTGAGGGTGAATTTTGGGAAGAGTAAACACCCTAGATGACTGGCTAAATTACCAAGAAAACCTACATTTTCAGGACATTGATCTAGGGCTAGAACGTGTTCAAAAAGTTTATCAAAAGCTATTTCCAAAAGGTATTTCTTTTAAAGTAATTACGGTTGCTGGTACGAATGGCAAAGGCTCTACCGTTGCTTTTATTGATAGCATTTACCAACAATCAAACTTTAAAGTGGCTAAATTTAGCTCGCCACACATTCTTAAATACAATGAGCGCTTTGTGATTAATGGCGCGCAAGCCACTGATGAGCAGATTTGCTCAGCGTTTAATAAAATAGAGCAAATTCGAGGCAAAACCTCACTCACTTATTTTGAATTTTCAACTTTGGCTGCGCTGATTATTTTTGAGCTAGAAAAAGTTAATGTGGCTGTATTAGAAGTGGGGCTAGGTGGTCGGTTGGATTCGGTTAATATTATCGATAACAACGTGAGCGTTATTACTAATATTGATATTGACCATGTGGATTATTTAGGCGATACTCGTGAGCTGATTGGATTTGAAAAAGCAGGTATTATGCGCAAAAATACGCCTTGTATTTGTGCTGATACCAATCCACCTGCCTCAATTAGTCAATATGCCCATCAAATCAAGGCGCAACTAGAATTTGTTAAGGAAAAATATACAAGTGATATAGGCTTAATCGGTAAGCACCAACAGCAAAATGCAGCTGCGGCAATACTTGCTGTGCAAAAATTGCATAAAATTCTGCCAATTAGCACTACTGAAATTAAAACGGGTATTAAATATGCGCAACTTGGTGCTAGATTTCAAATAAAAACCGTTAATAATAGAACCGTTATTCTTGATGTCGCACATAATGCAGCAGCTGTTAAAGTGTTATCAGCAGAATTGGCAAAGCAAAAATGCCCCATCATCGCCATATTTTCAGCTTTAGAAGATAAAAATATTGGCTTGATGATTAATGAAATTAGCATGATTATTAATCAATGGCTACTAGTGCCACTTGATGTTAATCGAGCAATAGGTATGAAAGCGCTTAGTAGCGAATTTGGTTTAAATCATAACATTCGCGTTTGTGATGATATGCAAGATGCTATTAATCACGGGCTTAATGATAAGCAATATCAGCGTATTGTTATTTTTGGTTCGTTTCATGTTGTGGCTGACGCATTAAAAATACTTGTACCATTTATGAAAAATGAAGAAGAAATCTTGTAAAATTACAGCTAATCACAAAGCACCTCTAGGAGAGATTTGATGGATGAGTTTTTTACAACTATCTGGTACATAATTGAACGCTTAGTTTGGTCTGACTGGATAACCATTGCTACCTTAGCGACATTCCTAGTATTAGGCTTTAAACGTGGTATGGCAAGAGAATTCATCAATTTAGGGTTTTTATTATTAGCCATTTTAATTGCGTGGCTGCTTTACCAAATATTGGCCATAAGCTCACTCATCACTTGGCTAGTACTCTCACACCAATCTCATTTAGCCATCTCATTTGGGGTGATTTTTATTGGTGTTATGATTATCAAAAAAATAATTTACAAACTAACACAGCTCTCCTCAACCATTGATAATCCTTGTGTGTTAAACAAACTGTTTGCACTAATGGTCGTTCTGGTGACAATCACAATGTTTAGTTGGCGTTACTTGGAGGTTGTCGCTGGATTGGGTATTATAGAAATACTGATTGGCAATGAATCTGTTCGCATTGGCTTGTCATTTTCAATTGTATTTGGGTTTACCTTTGGTATTTTAACCTTTATATCAAGTGTGTTAAATATCTCTATTGATGAAACCAAACCTTGTTTCTTGTCATCTTTTTTCGAAAAAATACTTGAGATTTTGCAAGCAATAGACACCAAGCTTAATGCCAAAAATATCAACAGTACTCAAAACAATTTATTAGGCTCAATTGTGGGCTTAATCAAAGGTAACTTGGTAATTTTAATCATGGTGTTGGTGTTGCAAAATATCAGTTGGATTTCACAAAAGCATTACTGGATTGAAACTCATGGCGCTTTAAGAGCTTTTCAAGATGTGGCTTCAGACATTAAACCTGAGTTGTCACAATACTTATTATTTATTGAAAACAATTAGGAAATAACTTATGTGTGGCATTGTTGGCATTTTATCTACCACTAAGAAAGATACAGCTGTTTATATTTATGATGCGTTGACTATCTTGCAACATCGTGGTCAAGATGCAGCAGGCATTGTCACTGCTCATAAAGGTCGTTTTTATATGCGCAAGTCAAATGGCTTGGTCAGGAATGTCTTTAGAACTAAGCACATGACACGGTTGTTAGGCGATATGGGCATTGGCCATGTACGTTATCCTACTGCAGGTAGCTCGTCTAATGCAGAGGCACAGCCTTTTTATGTTAATTCGCCATACGGCATTGCATTTGCACATAACGGCAACTTAACCAACACTGAGCAATTGGCTCAAGAATTATTTGAGCAAGATCTTCGCCATATTAATACCAATTCTGATTCAGAGATTTTGCTAAATGTATTTGCCAGTGAATTAGCCAAGTTACAAAAACAACGCATTAATGAGGCTGATATTTTTGCATCTGTAAAACAAGTGCATAAACGTGTACGCGGTGCTTATGCAACCATTAGCATGATTCCAGGCTATGGTATCTTTGGCTTTAGAGATCCTAATGGTATTCGCCCATTAATTCTTGGCAAACGTACTACTAAAGGCGGTACTAAATATATGTTAGCCTCTGAAAGTGTGGCACTTAGCGCACTTGGTTATGAGATTACTCAAGATATCAAACCAGGTGAAGCGGTTGTTATTGACAGAGCAGGCAATACATTTATTAAACAATGCGCAGAAAGCCCTAAGCACTCACCTTGCATCTTTGAATTTGTTTATTTTGCCCGTCCAGATTCAGTCATTGATGATATTTCCGTATACAAATCTCGCCTAAGAATGGGAGAAAAGTTAGCCGCAAAAATTCATAAAGAATGGGGCGTTAATGATATTGATGTGATAATCCCAATTCCCGACACCTCTAGAGTAGCTGCGCTACAACTGGCGCATAAACTAGACGTGAAATATAGCGAAGGCTTAATTAAAAATCGATACATTGCTCGCACTTTTATTATGCCAGGGCAAAAACAGAGAAAAAAATCAGTGCGTCAAAAACTCAGCACAATTGAACTTGAATTCAAAGGCAAAAATGTATTATTGGTCGATGATTCCATTGTACGTGGCACAACCAGTGAACAAATTGTACAAATGGCTCGTGATGCTGGTGCTAATAAAGTGTTCTTTGCTTCAGCTGCGCCTGCCGTTCGTCATCCCAATGTGTATGGTATTGATATGGCTAGCAACAAAGAGTTTATTGCCCATGATAGAGATACCAATCAAGTCTGCCAAGCCATTGGTGCGGATAAGCTAATTTATCAAGATTTGGATGATTTAATTTGGTGCGTGCAACAAGGCAACAAGGCAATTACCACGTTTGATTGCTCTTGTTTTAATGGTCAATACGTAACCGATGATATCGATAAAGACTATCTAGAACATATTGAATCTTTACGAAGCGACCTTGCTAAAGAAGGAAACAACATCTTTGAGGCTTCTGAATTGATTGGTAATGATGTAGAATAGCGCTATTTAATAATTTTACAAGCACATGAAAGATTTAAGCTTCGATACTAAGGCTATACGCACAGGTTATCGAACTACTACTGAACAGGAACATTCTGAGGCAATATTTTTAACCTCCAGTTTTGTCTTTGACTCAGCCGAGCAGGCTGCCAATCGCTTTTCTAAAAAAGAGCCGGGGAATATTTATGCACGTTTTACTAACCCGACAGTGGGCGCCTTTGAAAAAAAATTAGCCGCAATTGAAAGCGCACAAGCCTGTGTTGCAACGTCATCTGGTATGGCGGCAATCTTTGCCACCATCATGGCACTACTTAAATCGGGTGATCATATTGTTGCTTCTCGTAATATGTTTGGCACCTCAATTGTGCTACTAAACACCATTATTGCTAAATTTAATGTTGACATTAGTTTTGTAGATTTATCTAACTTATCGGCATGGGAGGGTGCGGTTAAAAATAACACCAAGCTTTTTTTACTTGAGACGCCATCTAACCCACTGGGTGAGGTTGTAGATATTGCTGCACTTAGTAAAATATCACAAGCCAATCATGTTCTTTTGGCAGTTGACAATGCAATTCTAAGTCCTGCGTTACAAAACCCTATTGCTTTAGGTGCTGATATTGTGATTCACTCAGCCACTAAATATATTGATGGTCAAGGCAGGTGCCTAGCAGGTGCTGTGGTTGGAAGTACTGACGTTATTGAGCAAGTTCATGGGTTTGTGCGCACCACAGGCCCTAGTTTAAGCGCTTTTAATGCTTGGATTGTGCTTAAGGGGCTAGACACCCTAAGTCTTAGAATGAAAGCCCACTCAGATAATGCGCTTAAACTTGCCATCTGGCTTGAAACCCAAGATCAGGTAGAAAAAGTCTATTATTTAGGTCTGTCTTCGCACCCTGATTACAACTTAGCCAAATTCCAACAGTCCGGCTTTGGCGGTATTGTATCGTTTGAAGTTAAAGGTGGGAAAGAGTCGGCCTTTAAAATAATCAACGCCACCAATATACTTTCCATTACTGCTAATTTAGGCGATACAAAATCTACAATCACTCATCCAGCAACCACAACGCACAGAAGCTTAACCGATAAAGAAAGACTTAATGCTCATATAACGGATGGATTAATCAGGATATCTGTTGGTCTGGAAGACATTAAGGACATCATTGCTGATATTAAACAGACACTGGTATAATTTAGGGAATATTTTTTACATAAAAACACAATGCAAAATTCTTTCTCTTATGATGAATTAATTAAATGTGGCAATGGCGAATTGTTTGGATCGGACAACGCCCAACTGCCAAAGCCACCGATGTTGATGTTTGATCGCATTAGCCACATTTCTAGTGAGGGTGGCGAATATGGCAAGGGTGAAATTATTGCTGAATTAGATATTAACCCTGATTTGTGGTTTTTTGAATGTCACTTTAATGAAGATCCCGTTATGCCTGGTTGCTTAGGACTAGACGCCATGTGGCAATTAATTGGTTTTTATTTAGGGTGGTTAGGTGGCTCTGGTCATGGTCGTGCGCTTGGTGCTGGTAATATTAAATTTGTTGGTCAAGTATTGCCCAGTGCAAAAAAAGTAACCTACAAAATTGATTTATCTCGCGTTATTGCACGTAAATTGTACATGGGTGTGGCTGATGCAACTATGGAAGTGGATGGTAAAGTCATTTACGAAGCCACCAATCTTAAGGTTGGATTATTTACTGATACTAGCAAAATGTAATGAATAGAGTTGTTGTCACAGGAATGGGAATTGTTTCTAGTTTGGGTGTAAACTGCACAGAGGTTTTAGCCTCCTTAAAAACTGCCAAATCAGGCATTAAATTTGATGAGGATCAGGCAAAAATGGGGCTTCGTTCACACGTGTCTGGCGCTATTGCTGAATTAGGCTCTAGTGAAATCATTGACAGAAAAATAAAACGCTTTATGGCTGATGCCGCTATTTATAATGCAGTCGCCTTGGATGAAGCAATTAAGCAATCAGGATTAACACCCGAACAAGTCTCAAATGAACGTACTGGGCTTATCATGGGTTCTGGTGGCGCTAGCAACCAGAACGTAGTAGAAGCCGCCGACATCTTAAGGGGAAAAGGCATTAAGCGTGTTGGCCCTTATCGCGTACCGCGCACGATGGGATCTACCACTTCAGCCTGCCTTTCAACCCTGTTCAAAATTAAGGGCATTAACTATTCAATCAGCTCTGCTTGTTCAACTTCTGCACACTGCATCGGCAACTCTATGGAACAAATTCAAATGGGTAAACAAGATGTGGTATTTTCCGGTGGCGGTGAAGAATTAGATTGGTCGCTCACCATGTTGTTTGATGCAATGGGTGCCTTATCTTCTAAATACAACGAAACACCTTCAAGTGCTTCTCGTGCCTTTGATGCGAGTCGTGATGGTTTTGTTATTTCTGGTGGTGGTGGTGCATTAGTACTTGAATCATTAGAACATGCACAAGCTCGAGGCGCAACTATTCTTGCAGAACTCACAGGCTATGGTGCAACGTCCGATGGCTATGATATGGTTGCACCGTCAGGTCAAGGTGCTAAACGCTGTATGCAACTTGCCATGTCAACTGTTAAAGGTTCGATTGATTATATCAATGCACACGGCACCTCTACCCCTGTGGGTGATGCTAAAGAATTAGGTGCTATTAAAGCAGTGTTTGGCGACAGTACCCCATATGTTAGCTCAACCAAATCTCTTTCTGGACATGCCTTAGGTGCAGCAGGCGTGAATGAGTCAATCTACTCATTACTCATGCTGCAAAATGACTTTATGGCAGAATCTGTTAACATTGAAAATCTTGATGAAGCGGCTGAAGGTATACCAATTGTACGAACAACAACCAAACAATCACTCAAGCAAGTGATGTCTAATAGTTTTGGTTTTGGTGGTACAAATGCTTGTCTAGTCTTTGAAAAATTTAAGCAATAAACAAAGAAACTTCTTAACAAACATCCAAATATTGCTTAACTATGGTCGTGAATCAAGTGCTTTCTTTTCTTTTTCAGATGGCAACAAATCTTCCTTGATAATGTCCAATGCAAGAATTATTGAACTGGCAACATAAATAGAAGAATAAGTGCCCACCATCACACCAATTAGTAACGCTAAAGCAAAGTTATGAATGGTGTCACCACCTAAAAAGAATAGCGCTAACAACACCAATAAGGTGGTTAAAGAGGTCATTATTGTCCTAGATAGCGTTTGGTTAAGCGCGCCATTAATAATCTTAGGAGAATCAACGTGGCGTGTTGATAAGAAATTTTCACGAATTCGGTCAAACACTACGATAGTATCATTCAAAGAATAGCCAATGACGGCTAATATAGCAGCCAGTACCGTTAAATCAAACTCAATTTGAAATAATGAAAAAAAGCCTAAGGTGATAATAACATCATGAATAAGAGCAGCAATTGAGCCTAATGAAAAACGATATTCAAAACGTATCGCTACATAAATCGAAATACAAATCAACGCATACAACATTGCCAAACCGCCATCATTAGTAAGCTCTTCACTCACTTTAGGACCTACAAATTCAACCCGACGAATATCAACATTATCACCCAATAAATTGATAATTTTTGAACTTAGTTTGGCACTAGAAATTAATTGCGGCTCTAAACGAATTAAAACCTCATTAATTGAACCAAAGTATTGGACATTAGCCCCTTTAAAATTTGCCTTGGCTAGCCTGGTTCTAATCTCGGCCAAATCAACACTTTGTTGATAACCCGCTTCAATTAAAGTGCCGCCCGTAAAATCAATGCCTAGCTTAAGCCCATTCATGGTCAATGAAAAAATGCTAGCAACAATCAATAATATCGAAAATATAATGGCATAAGTGCGCTTGCCCACAAAATCAATCGTTGGAATGTTTAGTGCTTTTAAATTCATATTGAAATCTCCTCTAACTTTTTGCCACCGTATATTTTATTAATGATTGCACGTGAGACAGTAATGGCTGTGAATATTGAAGTGATAATGCCAATTGACAAAGTAATCGCAAAACCTTTAATTGGCCCAGTACCAAAGCTAAATAAAACCAATGCCGCAATCAAAGTCGTAATATTAGCATCTGCAATGGTTAGTAGCGCTTTATCATAGCCACTTGAAATGGCTTTTTGAATATTGTTATTTGCGCCCAATTCCTCTTTAATACGCTCAAAAATTAACACATTGGCATCCACTGCCATACCCACTGTGAGCACAATACCTGCGATACCTGGTAACGTCAGCGTGGCTTGTAATAAAGATAAAACAGACACAATCATCACCAAATTAAGCGTCAAAGCCACATTCGCCACCATGCCAAATACACGATAACGCATAGCCATAAATAACAACACTAAAACAAAACCAACCAATACCGATATCACACCTTTGGTAATATTATCTGCGCCAAGACTTGGGCCAATAGTGCGCTCCTCAATAATTTCAATCGGTGCCGAGAGTGAACCTGCCCTTAATAATAACGCTAAATTACGCGCTTCCCGAGCACTGTCAACCCCTGTAATTTGAAACCGTGATGAAAATGTGCCCTGAATTGTGGCAGCATTAATAATATCTTTAGTGGTGGTACGTTTCTTAATGGTTTCTCCATTTTTAATTATGGTTTCAACCTTATTCTCAATAAAGACAACCGCCATACGATGGTGTAAGTATTTTTTAGTCGTATTAAGCATTGCTCTGCCACCAATACTATCAAGTGTGATATTCACCATTGGAATGTTGTTTTCTTGATCAATGCCGGACGCCGCGCCTGTAATGTTCTCACCTGTTGTGATAACGCGATTCTTTAGCAATAATGGACGACCATCTTTAAAATAATAAAGTTTTGAACCAATTGGCACACGCCCCGATTGGATAGCTGTTTGTGGATCATTTTTTTCATCAACCAGTTTAAACTCCAAAGTTGCCACCGCACCTAAAATCTCTTTCGCTCTAGCTGTATCTTGTACACCTGACAGTTGAACCACAACACGTTTCGAACCTTGCTGTTGAATAATTGGTTCTGCCACACCTAACTCATTCACTCGATTACGCAACGTTGTAATATTTTGTTTAAGTGCACTTTTTTTGGCTTGTTTTTGTGCACTATCACTAATACCAATATTGAGTAGTAATTCGCCCTTATTGTTATTATCAAAAATCACCAAGTCATCCAATTCTGATTTAATTAACTGAGCCGCTTTGTCTTTTAACTCAGCGTGCTTAAAACGAATAACAATACTGTCATTTTCTTGCTTAATGCTCTTATATAGCCTATCTTTACGTAATAAAATACGAAGTTCGTTATATGCTTTGTCCATTCTGGCTGAAATGACCGCCTCCATATCAACTTCTAATAAGAAATGCACACCACCTCTAAGGTCTAAACCAAGTGACATGGCTTTACCACCAAGGTTCGCCAACCAAGTTGGTACAGAAGGTGCTAAATTTAGTGCCACCACGTAACGACGACCCAATGCCTGTTTAAGGGCATCCTTAGCTAAAAGCTGTTGTGTATTGTCCTTAAAACGCGCCAAAACTCTTTGACTGGTTACTTCAACAGATTTAAACTCAATTTGTTGCGCTTTTAATACATTTTTAACTTTATCCAAATCTTGATCAACAATCAAAGCATTGCCTGCGCTTGATACCTGAACAGCCAAATCAGAGCCAAATATATTTGGCAATGCATACAACATTGAAAGCAATAAAACAAATACAATCAATGCATTCCTAAACCCTGAATAATGATTCATAATAGTTATTTTTTTAACTAAATTCTAGCACTGCCTTTTGGCATTTTTTGGTTAATGCCTTGCTTTTGCACCTTAACCACAACACTATCAGCAATTTCCAATGTTGCAAAAGACTCATCTACAGAAACAACCTTGCCAATTACACCGCCATTGGTCACAACTTCATCGCCTATTTTTAATACTGCTAATAATGTTTTGTGTTCCTTGGCACGTTTTTGTTGTGGTCTGATGAGTAAAAAATACATCAGCACAAATATAACCAATAAAAACGGCAATCCGCCCCAAGGATCTGAAACACTACTCCCTAGTACTGAACCTTCTGCAAATGTTGGTGCAATGATTAAGTCTAATAAACCCATTTTATTTCCTTATATAAAAAATTAATTAATAACTTCTAAACCACCCATGTAGCTTTGTAAAACCAAGGGTATTTTAATACTTCTATCGGCTTGCTGATGGTTTTCTAATACTGCCACTAACGTTCTACCAACTGCTAACCCTGAGCCATTCAATGTGTGTAATAATTCCGATTTATTAGTTTCTTTGTTCTTATATCTCAGTTGTAAACGTCGTGCCTGAAAATCCTCAAAACAAGAGCAAGAAGAAATTTCACGATAAGCATTTTGCCCAGGTAGCCACACTTCTAAATCATAGGTTTTAGCGGCAGAAAAACCAAGATCTCCCGCACATAGGTTGACCTTTCTATAAGGCAATTCTAAAGCTTGTAAGACGCCTTCAGCGTGTGCAGTCAACACTTCTAAAGCTTGATACGAATCTTGCTCTTTAACCACTTGTACCAACTCAACCTTTTCAAATTGGTGTTGGCGAATAAGACCACGAGTATCACGCCCATAACTACCTGCTTCTGATCTAAAACTAGACGTATGTGCCACAAACTTAAGCGGTAAATCACTCTCTTTGACAATCGTATCACGCATTATATTAGTTACAGGCACTTCGCCAGTTGGAATCAAATACAATGTCTTAGCCTCCCCCTGTTTGCCATGTAGCTGGGTTTTAAACAAATCAGCTTCAAACTTTGGTAACTGGCCTGTGCCAATTAAAGATTCTGCATTCACCAAATAAGGCACATAAGCCTCGATATAGCCATTAACCTCACTATGTTGATCTAGCATAAATTGTGTCAATGCACGATGCAAACGTGCAATTTTTCCAGTCATAACAGAAAATCTAGCACCAGAAATCTTAGCTGCTGCCTCAAAATCTAGCCCATACATTTCACCTAAATTAACATGGTCTTTTACATCAAAATTATACTGAGCTGGTTCACCCCATTTTGACACCTCAACATTGTCCTTTTCACTCCTCCCATCAGGTACAGAATGATGAGGAATATTTGGCATCAATAAAACAATCGCATCAATATCAGACTGAATCACTTGCAAATTTGATTTTTCTATATTTAACTGACCATTTAAATCTGCAACGTCCTTTAATAAAGGCTTAATATCTTCTCCAGAAGCTTTAGCTTTGCCAATCGCCTTAGACTGTGTATTACGTAGGTTTTGCAAGTTTTGAATTTCAATTTGATTTTTTCTTCTATTATCTTCTAGCTCGATTAACTGGTTGACATCAAAAGAAAAGTGTCGCTTTTTTAGGGCATTAGCAACAGCCTTTATGTCTAATCTTAGTTGCTTTCTGCTTAACATTGCTATATAATTATTTCCTAATATGGATTAACGCCTAGTTACACTAGGTTTGACTTTAAAAACTAACTTCGGAAATTATACTATGTTTAATTCATTCTCAAGCAGTGATGCTTGCAAACTATTGGCCAATGGTGCTCAATTAGTTGATGTTCGCTCTAGTAGTGAATTTGCCCAAGGCGCACTACCAAATGCAATCAACCTGCCACTACAATCCATTATGAGCACTGAGCAAATCATCGACCGTGACAAGGTCATTATTCTTTATTGCATTACAGGTGTTCGCTCATCAACTGCTAAAAATTATTTAATCCAAATGGGTTATAAGAATGTTAATGACTTGGGTTCGTTTAAGAATTACAACTGCGAGTAACACAATACAGTAATGGTATAAACTGGTGCAATGAGAGTTAAAAGCACTTGGCACAAAACCCAAGTTAAAACTATTGATGATATTGCTGGTGCGCTAGCGTTTAACTCGTGGCGCATTACTAAAAATCATTTAGAAGATTTAATTAACGAAGCTTTTGTGATTAAAAAAGCACAAGTGTTTGATGTAATTTCTGAATACTTGTGCTTTCTAATTCAGTGTATTGATAGATTAGTATTTGATAAATTAGATGCTAAGCAACGTCAAGTATTGATTATCAAGTTAGCCAAACAATCGGCTGATTATTTTCATGAAAACAAACAAGAGCGTATCAATTCAGGCAAACATTGGAAGGATTTTATTCAAATTTATAACGTCAGGTCTCAGGACTATGCCAATTATGAATTTACAAATGGTGAGCCTAATTATCATTTCTTAAGATATTTTGCAGAGAAAATTCAAAAAGCCATGACTCATACTGATTCAAAATGGATTGTCCAACAAATTGTTGAAATCCAAGCGCCAAAGGCCTTTAAATCAATCAAAAAAAGTGTTAAAGATTTGGTGGCAGTTGAAAAAATAATATCCAAAGCCGAGCAAATAAAAAACAAAGAAAACAAAGTCCCCAGATCTAAACGAAAATCTACCCGCTCTGACTTGCAATAGACCCAATCCGCCCATAGATAATTCTCAATAATATCAAAAAAAAAGGAGCTAACATGATTGCAATGTGCCCAAACTGTAGCGGACTTAACAACATTCCAAAAGACAGATTAAACAACAAACCCAATTGTGGCAAATGCAAAAGTCCAATTTATAGCGGACAGCCTATTAATATGAGTAGTACACAACTCACTCGTGCAATAGAAAAAACCAATGAATTATTGGTGATTGATTTTTGGGCAACTTGGTGTGGTCCCTGTAAGATATTCGCCCTTGCTTTTAAACAAGTAGCAGCACAACTTGAGCCTAAAGCTCGGTTTATCAAAATAGAAACTGAAAAAGAGAAAATCATTTCTACTAAGCACAACATCCGCTCCATCCCAACACTGGCCATCTTTAAAAATGGTAAAGAAATAGACCGCATCTCTGGCGCACTTAGTGCGCCAGATTTTACTAATTGGGTTAATCAACATACATAGGGAAAATCATTTGGGCAATAAAAAACCCCAGGCATCAAAAAAATGCCTGGGGTTTTTTAAATTTAAAGCCTAGCAATGTCCTACTCTCACATGGGGAGACCCCACACTACCATCGGCGCTAAGTGGTTTCACTTCTGAGTTCGGGATGGAATCAGGTGGGTCACACTCGCTATTGTCACTAAGCAAACTGGTTTCTTGTTATACCATCCATGGCATATATTTTACGTTATTTCTGCACTATATTTCTTCAATCGTTATAAAAACGTCTTGAAACTAAGCAAAATCTCCGCCACTCTTATATTGGCTGGCATAGACAAGAGAATCAAAAGTTTTTATACCTTACTTTAAAAAAAGTAGGTATAACAATTTAAATACAGGTTATAAAGTTTACACACTTATATTCAGTGTATTTGCATGACACACCAACACAAAAATTACAGATTCACTCAAATAATTTGGGTGTTATATGGTCAAGCCTCACGATCAATTAGTACAGGTTAGCTTCACACGTCACCGTGCTTCTACACCCTGCCTATCAACCTCGTAGTCTTCGAGGGATCTTAAGGAGCGTTAAACGCTCAGGGAGACCTAATCTTGGGAGGGGCTTCCCGCTTAGATGCTTTCAGCGGTTATCCTTTCCACACATAGCTACTCGGCAATGCGACTGGCGTCACAACCGAAACACCAGAGGTGTGTCCATTCCGGTCCTCTCGTACTAAGAACAGCTTCCCTCAAGTCTCCAACGCCCACGGTAGATAGGGACCGAACTGTCTCACGACGTTCTAAACCCAGCTCGCGTACCACTTTAAATGGCGAACAGCCATACCCTTGGGACCTGCTTCAGCCCCAGGATGTGATGAGCCGACATCGAGGTGCCAAACACCGCCGTCGATGTGAACTCTTGGGCGGTATCAGCCTGTTATCCCCGGCGTACCTTTTATCCGTTGAGCGATGGTCCTTCCACTCAGAACCACCGGATCACTAAGACCTAGTTTCCTACCTGCTCGACGTGTCAGTCTCGCAGTCAAGCACCCTTTTACCTTTGCGCTCATTGCACGATGTCCGACCGTGCTGAGGGTACCTTTGCGCTCCTCCGTTACTCTTTGGGAGGAGACCGCCCCAGTCAAACTACCCACCATGCATTGTCCCCGATCCAGATAATGGACCTAGGTTAGAATCCCAAGTATACCAGGGTGGTATTTCAAGGATGGCTCCACTCGAACTAGCGTCCAAGTTTCAAAACCTCCCACCTATCCTACACAGGTAGAATCAGAGTTCAATGCAAAGCTGTAGTAAAGGTGCACGGGGTCTTTCCGTCTGGCCGCGGGTATACTGCATCTTAACAGCAATTTCAATTTCACTGAGTCTCGGGTGGAGACAGTGTGGCCCTCGTTACGCCATTCGTGCAGGTCGGAACTTACCCGACAAGGAATTTCGCTACCTTAGGACCGTTATAGTTACGGCCGCCGTTTACTTGGGCTTCAATCAAAAGCTTCGGACGAATCCTAACCTCATCAATTAACCTTCAAGCACCGGGCAGGCGTCACACCCTATACGTCCACTTACGTGTTTGCAGAGTGCTGTGTTTTTAATAAACAGTCGGAGCCACCTGGTATCTTCAACTCTTACCAGCTCATTTAGCAAGTAAAATCACCGGCAAAAGCACACCTTCTCCCGAAGTTACGGTGTCATTTTGCCTAGTTCCTTCACCCGAGTTCTCTCAAGCGCCTTAGAATTCTCATCTCGTCCACCTGTGTCGGTTTGGGGTACGGTTTCATATAACCTGAAGCTTAGAGGATTTTCCTGGAAGCATGGTATCACGCACTTTTCCCAAAAGAGGGTTCGTTATCACGCCTTGAGCTTTAGAACTAAATCTAAGATTCCCGGATTTTCCTAAGAACCTACTCTACACGCTTGAACTTGGACAACCATCGCCAAGCTGCATTAACCTTCTCCGTCTTCCCATCGCAGTTATATGAAGTATAGGAATATTAACCCATTTCCCATCGACTACGCATTTCTGCCTCGCCTTAGGGGCCGACTAACCCTACGCCGATTAACGTTGCGTAGGAAACCTTGGACTTCTGGCGAGGGGGTTTTTCACCCCCTTTATCGTTACTCATGTCAGCATTCGCACTTCTGATACCTCCAGCAAACCTCACAGTTCACCTTCAACGGCTTACAGAACGCTCTCCTACCATCGCAATTTATTGCGATCCGTAGCTTCGGTATGTAGTTTTAGCCCCGTTAAATCTTCCGCACAAACCGACTCGACCAGTGAGCTATTACGCACTCTTTAAAGGAATGGCTGCTTCTAAGCCAACCTTCTGGCTGTCTGGGCCTTTTCACATCGTTTCCCACTTAACTACAATTTTGGGACCTTAGCTGACGGTCTGGGTTGTTTCCCTTTCCACTACGGACGTTAGCACCCGCAGTGTGTCTCCCATGCTCATACTTGTCGGTATTCGGAGTTTGCAATGGTTTGCTAAGTCTTGACGACCCGCTAGCCATAACAGTGCTCTACCCCCGACAGTAATACATGAGGCTCTACCTAAATAGATTTCGGAGAGAACCAGCTATCTCCGGGTTTGTTTGGCCTTTCACCCCTATCCACAGCTCATCCCCTCATTTTTCAACATAAGTGGGTTCGGGCCTCCAGTTAGTTTTACCTAACCTTCACCCTGGCCATGGATAAATCACCCGGTTTCGGGTCTACTCCCAGCAACTGAACGCCCATTTAAGACTCGGTTTCCCTACGGCTCCCCTATTTGGTTAACCTTGCTACTAAGAAGTAAGTCGCTGACCCATTATACAAAAGGTACGCAGTCACGGAATAAATCCGCTCCTACTGTTTGTATGCATACGATTTCAGGTTCTATTTCACTCCCCTCCCGGGGTTCTTTTCGCCTTTCCCTCACGGTACTTGTTCACTATCGGTCATTAGAGAGTATTTAGCCTTGGAGGGTGGTCCCCCCATGTTCAAACAGCGTTTCACGTGCGCCGCCTTACTCGATTTCACATAAATTAAACTTTCCTATACGGGACTATCACCCTGTATCGTTGAACTTTCCAGAACATTCTAGTAATTTAAAATATGCTTAAGGGCTGGTCCCCGTTCGCTCGCCGCTACTAAGGGAATCTCGGTTGATTTCTTTTCCTCTAGGTACTTAGATGTTTCAGTTCCCTAGGTTTGCCTCCTTAACCTATGTATTCAGTTAAGGATAATGGTCTGATGACCACTGGGTTTTCCCATTCGGAGATCTTCGGGTTAGAGCTTATTTATCAGCTAACCGAAGCTTATCGCAGATTATCACGTCCTTCATCGCCTTCTAATGCCAAGGCATCCGTCGTATGCACTTATTCACTTGACCATACAACCCCAAACCATTTGATATGCGCTTCCATATTTTACCCTTGCCTCCGTTGTTTTATTTCCTCAATCAGTCATTTAGCAAAGCTAAACTCCTTCAATCGTCAATAAAACGCCTTGTCAAAGACAAAATCTGAAACCGCTCAAAGTTTGGTGTTATATAGTTAGTATTTCACCTCGAATTCACAAATTATGATAAATCACAATCGATGAATCCTTTATTTCATTGCTAGTTTTTACACTAGTGATGAGAATCCATATTTTTTGAAATTGTTGTGTCAATGCAATACACCAATGAAAACTGTCATCACAACAGTCTTCGCGTTGTTATATTGTATATTTACAAACTTTACTTCATGTATTAAATTGTTAAAGAGCTCCACACCTAAAAGCGCGGTATAAAAACTTAAACAAAGCAATGATTAAAAATTGCCTTGTTTAAGTTTTTAAATAAAAGAATATTTGGTGGAGCCAGAGAGGATCGAACTCTCGACCTCTTGCGTGCAAGGCAAGCGCTCTCCCAGCTGAGCTATGGCCCCTTACTTGTTCTTTTTAATTTTTACGTTTTACTATGTAGATTTACTACACTCTCTATAAACTTACCTCAAAAATACTTTGTAAAAAATAAAATTTGGTGGGTCTGGGTGGATTTGAACCACCGACCTCACCCTTATCAGGGGTGTGCTCTAACCAACTGAGCTACAGACCCAAAATTACTGGTTTATCTTCTGTGTAACCACTATAAAAATTATCACGCAAAAGTGCAATGTGATTCTTCTTATCTTTATAATCATCAAACAACTTGTTGTGGACACTCATACTTTTCTTAAGGAGGTAATCCAGCCCCACCTTCCGGTAGGGCTACCTTGTTACGACTTTACCCCAGTTATGAATCACACCGTGGTAACCGTCCTCTGTAAACAGTTAGACTAGCTACTTCTGGTGCAACCCACTTCCATGGTATGACGGGCGGTGTGTACAAGACCCGGGAACGTATTCACCGTAGCGTTCTGATCTACGATTACTAGCGATTCCGACTTCACGGAGTCGAGTTGCAGACTCCGATCCGGACTACGAAAAGATTTGTGAGATTAGCATCACCTCGCGGCTTAGCGACCCTTTGTCCTTCCCATTGTAGCACGTGTGTAGCCCTGGTCGTAAGGGCCATGATGACTTGACGTCGTCCTCGCCTTCCTCCGGTTTATCACCGGCAGTCTCTTTATAGTTCCCACCATGATGTGCTGGCAAATAAAGATAAGGGTTGCGCTCGTTACGGGACTTAACCCAACATCTCACGACACGAGCTGACGACAGCCATGCAGCACCTGTATTCGCATTCCCGAAGGCACCAATCCATCTCTGGAAAGTTTGCGATATGTCAAGACCAGGTAAGGTTCTTCGCGTTGCATCGAATTAAACCACATGCTCCACCGCTTGTGCGGGTCCCCGTCAATTCCTTTGAGTTTTAACCTTGCGGCCGTACTCCCCAGGCGGATAACTTAACGCGTTAGCTTCACCACTAAAGGGTAACCCCCTCAACGACTAGTTATCATCGTTTACGGCGTGGACTACCAGGGTATCTAATCCTGTTTGCTACCCACGCTTTCGTACCTCAGTGTCAGTATTAGTCCAGAAAGCTGCCTTCGCCATTGATGTTCCTTCTAATATCTACGCATTTCACCGCTACACCAGAAATTCCACTTTCCTCTCCTATACTCTAGTTTGCCAGTTTCAAATGCAGTTCCTAGGTTGAGCCCGGGGCTTTCACATCTGACTTAACAAACCACCTACGCACGCTTTACGCCCAGTAATTCCGATTAACGCTTGCACCCTCCGTATTACCGCGGCTGCTGGCACGGAGTTAGCCGGTGCTTCTTCTAAAAGTAACGTCAAGACTAATTGGGTATTAACCATTAGTTTTTCTTCCTAATTGAAAGTGCTTTACAACCCTTAGGCCTTCTTCACACACGCGGTATTGCTGAATCAGGCTTGCGCCCATTGTCCAATATTCCCCACTGCTGCCTCCCGTAGGAGTCTGGACCGTGTCTCAGTTCCAGTGTGGCTGATCATCCTCTCAGACCAGCTAAAGATCGTCGCCTTGGTGAGCTTTTACCTCACCAACTAGCTAATCTTACGCAGGCTCATCTGATAGCGAAAGCGTATAAATAGAGGCCTCCTTTACTCCGTAGAGATTATGCGGTATTAATCCGGATTTCTCCGGGCTATCCCCCACTATCAGGTAGATTCCTACGCGTTACTCACCCGTCCGCCACTCGACGCCTACTAGCAAGCTAGTATCGTTTCCGTTCGACTTGCATGTGTTAAGCATACCGCCAGCGTTCAATCTGAGCCAGGATCAAACTCTTCAGTTCAATTCTAACTATTTAGAACATTAGCAACATTCAAATAAATGAATGCGCTTTGCGTTCAATTTTTTAAAAAGCTTATTTGCTTTAGTTTTTAATGTGCACTTGCACAATTTTATTGTACGAGTGCCCACACAAGTTGTTTGATAGTTTTTTAAAGAGCAACCACAACATAAATAGCCAAAGCAATTTTTGATGTAGTGAAAATTAAAAATTATACAGCCAACTGATAACCTGTCAAGCGTTATTTTCCGACTTTCTTGCATTAAAAAAAACAAAGGCTGTTTCTGTGCAGTGAAAGCGCAGAGTTATACTAAGAAAACACACTGGGTCAAGTGTTAATTAACATTATTTTTACAAGGTGTAAATTTATCTTCTGAAACTGTTCTATTAAGCCATTTATCAGCTTGGTGAATATCAACAATTGCATGATTAATATTCACCATTTCAAAATCATTATCGTTCCAGCCTTTGATACCCATTTTTAATGAGCGCATCTTAGTAAAGCCCATTTGTTGCATGGTAAGGGCTGCAAGTGCACTACGACTACCTGAGCGACAAATCACAACAATATTTTGGTCTCTTGCTTGTACTAATGTTGGCACAGTGTCATTGTGATTCCAAACACAAGCTCCCTCGAGTATACCCCTAGGAACGTGAATTGAATGCTTAATGTGCATCATGTCAAATTCATCTTGCTCGCGAATATCTAGCAATATTAAACCACTGTTGTGCTTAATTTCTTCTTCTAAGTCCCATGGAAACACTTCACTTACTGTTGTTAGTGCTTGTGCTACTAGTTTTTGATATCCGTCCATTGTTTAATAAACTTCATTATGCGTACTGATGTCAATCAGAATTATTGTGTTATCCTTAATCATAAAATCAACCACAATTCTGTATTTCATATTGATAGAAACACTGTAATATTGTTTAATTGCCCTTGTAGTTTGTGATTTCTAAGTGATGGGTATCCTGGATTTGCATTCAATATAACAACAGTTTTCTTGTATTTTAGGGATATTTCCGAATGTTATTTAAGAAGTCTTTCTAACTTTTTTAAATAATGCTTAGTGGCAATGATTTGATATGTTCCTCTGCGGTTTGAATTTGATAATCACCGTTCTTAATATCCAAGCTATTTGCCCTAAAATCATTATAACGGTCAATATCCAACACCATATATTTATTTTTGCCACGAACATTAATCACAACTTCATCGTCTTGTTTTAAGGCGTCATCAAAAACAAAAACACCCTTCGTCTTTACTTCGTTTTCGGTAATATTCATAGCAGTTTTCAAATAATACTTTAATAAGAACTATTATAGATGAAAAATCTATTTGCAATAGCCTTTTTCTGTCACCATGACTGCTACTTCAACGCGTGAGCTGAGTGATAATTTTTTAAGAATTGATTTGACGTGGAGTTTAACTGTGCCATCGGAGATGCCCAGCTCTCTAGCAATGACTTTATTGCTATAACCACTGGATACTTGACAAGCGACTTCTTCTTCTCGGCTGGTTAAGGAATCAAACGAAGGCTCATTATCGGTTAATTCATCCCGCAAAGCTTTTGCTAATAGGTGTGTCATATCTTGTGTAACAACAATTGAGCCTTTAATAACTTCATCTAAAGCGTCAATCAGCTCATCTGGGTCCATGTCTTTTAATAAATAACCTTGAGCGCCATGTTTAAGACAATTACGTAAATCATGTTCTTGGGTGCTGGTGGTTAGCATCACAATTGGCGTGGTGATGTTTTTTGCTTTGAGCGTTTTTAATACTTCAAGTCCGGACATTTGTGGCATACGTAAATCTAGTAGAATAATATCTACTGACAAAGAAGGAATTTCTACCAAGCCTTGTTCTGGTGAAGCAGCGGCACTGGCACTAATTTGTTTAGATTCTAACAAGGCAATGAGTCCGTTACGAAACAAGGCATGGTCGTCAATGATATAGATTTTCATGACAGTTTTGGGAAGTTGACGATAACGCGTGTACCTTCATCAACTTCTGGTTCAATTTCAATACTGGCACCAATTCTTGTTGCTCGTTCTTTCATAATATTCATGCCAATATTATTCCCCATTACTTCACTTTCATTTTGGTCCTTTTCAAATCCAACACCATCATCCTCAATCAATAATTGACAATTAGGCTCTGCTAAAAGCAGAACACGTACATTACGAGCTTTGGCGTGTTTGCGTATATTAGACAACGCCTCTTGAGTGATGCGCATAATTTGCATTTCCACTTCTGGGGATACTTGTAGTTTGCCTTCAACTTGTAAATAAGTGGCAATGCCTTCCTCTGACATAAATCGATTGAGTAAATTTGTTAAAGAAGCCTCAATCCCTTTAGGGTCTAATGGCACACGAAAATTACACATCAGCTCACGCAACTCTTGATTTGCCTGAGTAATATTAGATTGTAAGCTCAACACTTTATCACTCGCATCAGATTTTTTTCCTGCTTTAAGCATGTTCCCAAGTACCGTTACTTGCAGTTTTAAACTGTAGATAGTTTGGGCCAATGAATCATGTATCTCTTGTGATAAAAACAAACGCTCTTGTGACAATTCTATGCGCTTGGTTTGGACGTCTAGGCGAGCTTTATCTAATGCAATAGCGATATTTCCAGCAATAGAACTGAGCAGTGCACGCTCATCAAAAGCCAGTGAAGGCGATGTATCAAAAAATAAATTAAAAGTGCCTAGTGTTTTCCCATGATATCTAAGCGGGATAAATATCGTGCCAACACTTGCCTTAGTTTGAGATTTTTTACCGACGCATTGTGCGCAAGTATGTACACTAAATTGCACATAAGTGTCACTTGCCATAGCGACTTCGCCACAAAAACAATCTGCATTTAATACATCTGCTATCTGAGCTTTCTTGTCAATAACTCCTTGTGTTGCCATCAAGTGAAGCTGACCATCATCAGATAAACTGCGTGCAGCGCCTGATGAAGCGCCAGTCATGTTAATAAAAATGTCTAAAAAGTGCGAGAACAATTCATCAATCGAATGCATTTTATTCAGTTTTGATGACACGCTATATAGCGTCTCTAAAGAGGCAGATTTTTTACTTAAACGCTGAATTTGCTTGTTTAAGATGCTTTCCATGTCATCATATAAATGTTGATTTTCATTAATCAAATGATTAATCGCTTTTACAACAGGTTGGAACGTGGTTCTTTGGTGGTCGCTTAAACGCACACTTTGGCTAGACTTATGGCTATCCACCCAACTTTGTAAATCACTGAATGGTGATAAAAAATCTTGACGAATGGACAAGTAAAGGCCTAAATAAACCAACAGAATTAAGACAACCAACAACACATCCACGATATTAGTCATTGTATAAGCAAGTACCGCTTCATACATTAACAATGGCGAGAGCAAAATCGTGACCAAAAAGTAAATGTAGAATTTTATTTTAATATTCATATATTTAGTTTCAAACCATAAAGCAGGTTTTCCTTATTTTCCAATACAAAAAGAAGAAAATATTTCACCAAGTAAATCATCCGATGAAAACTCACCAGTAATACTACCCATAGATTGACCAGCAAAGCGTAAATCTTCAGCCATTAACTCTACTGCACCATTTTCTAATTGCATAATAGCATCTTCAATAGACGCTAATGATGCTTCTAAAGCAATAATATGACGTTTTCTGGCAAGCATAACCCCTTCTGAAAAATCTTCTAATCCTGCAATATCAGACAACTCTTTTCGTAACAGTTCCATGCCTTTTGAATGCTTGGCTGAAACTGACAATTGAACAATATCATTAATCACATCTCTTCCAATAGTACCACCTATTAAGTCCACTTTATTTTTGATTAGTAATAAGAATTGATAATCCATATTTTTAGGCAATATGGAAAAATCTAGCTTATCATCTTGCGCATCAAACACTATCAGCACCACATCGGCACGCTTAATCTCCAAATGCGCTCTTTTGATGCCTTCTTTTTCTACCTTATCATGACTATCATGCAGACCTGCTGTATCAATAATATTAAGTGGCATGCCATTTACATGAATGGTTTCCTTTAACACATCACGCGTTGTACCTGCAATATCAGTCACAATAGCGCTGGATTCTTGTGTGAGCGCATTCAGCAACGAAGATTTACCAACATTAGGCTTACCAGCAATGGCAACATTTAACCCTTCTCTTAAAATAACACCTTGTGTGGCAGATTTTAAAATGGTTTCAACTTTAAGTTTAATATCTTTTGCTTTAAGTTTAACTTGCTCAGATTGTAAAAAATCAATTTCCTCATCCGAAAAATCAATGGTCGCTTCAACAAAAACTCGAAGTTCAATAATAGACTTGGTAAGCGTGTTAATTTGACTAGAAAACACGCCTGATAAAGACCTAAATGCTGATTTAGAGGCACGTTTTGAGTTGGCATCAATCATATCTGCCACTGCTTCTGCTTGCACCAAGTCTATTTTTCCGTTTAAAAAAGCGCGTTTTGAAAATTCACCTGGCTCAGCTGGTTTAGCACCCATTGATATGGTAGACTCTAACAAACAACGCATCACACTCATGCCGCCATGCCCTTGAAATTCTAATATATCTTCGCCTGTAAATGAATGCGGCTTAGGAAAAAAAAGAGCAATGCCTTTGTCTATCTCAACATTTTCTTGGTCAAAAAATAAACCATAATGCGCATAACGCGGCTTGGGAATAAAGCCAAGCATTTTCTTTGCAATAACCTTGCATAATGGCCCTGATACACGCACCACGCCAATACCTCCTTTGCCAACGCTACTGGCCAATGCACAAATTGTTGTTTCACTACTGTTCATTAATTTTTTAAGTATTTTTAAAATACTCGGTTAAAAATGTATCAAAACTCATTAAATCAGAGGCTTCAATCTGTTGCTGTTTTTTGCATGAAACCTTTGCCTGATGATCCAAATAATCAAAGTGTTTTTGATTATTTGTATTAGATAAAAAATCGCTTCTATATTGTTTAGACAGTGAATCAGTATAATCAAAAAATCCCTGATTGCGTTCTTTCATCTGACTAAGTGTTATCGCAGAAGGGGTTAAACTTGGATTATTAATACGACATGCTATGCCCCGAACAGATGCCTGGTGGCTTTCACTTAATAGGGCTGCACATTGCTCAATCTTGGTCATAATATCGCTTCCCCACTTTTGAAGTGAAGTCTGTGTGCCTCTATGCATTAGCATTAATTTAGGCTTGCGACCCTCATGGGCAACCAGTTGGTCATTAGTGTCAATTTCAAACTGCTCTGAGGTAGAAATAGCACAAGACGGTTCAAGCAAACAAAACAACATAAAAGTCTCTAAAAAATAAATTTGTGCTTTGTCGATACCCAGTGGCAAGAGTGGATTGATATCTATTGACCTTAACTCAACATAGCTAATGCCACTACTACTTAGTGTATCTAGGGATTTTTTATCTGGTTCAACCAGCGGTTTTGGGCGTACAGAAGCGTAATATTCATTTTCAATTTGCAAAATATTGGTATTAAGTTGTTGATATTTCCTATGGCGTTTTAAGCCAATCATTTCATACTCAGAACAAGCCGTTTGCATACCTGCTTTAAGACTATTTACATAATGGCTCAAACTATTGTAATTGGCCTTAACGCCTGCTTCATCCTCAGCCAAATTTTGATAGCCAATATCCCCCATGCGTAAAGAAGTAGCATGAGGTTCATACAAAGTTGACTCATTAAACTCAACCAACGAATGCGCATGGTAGCCTTTTAAAAACGACTTACACACAGCAGGCGATGCACCGAATAAATAAGGAATTATCCAACCATAACGCACTATATTACGGGTTAAGCCCATATAGCCATTATCAATAAATGACCTTAATGCCTCTGTAGAGGTGAACAATGTTTGGTATTGCTGCCAAAACTCATGAGAAAACGAATAATTAAAATGAATCCCTGCAATGGTTTGCATCACACTACCATAACGATTTGCCAACCCTTGACGATAAATTGTTTTCATCATGCCTTGGTTAGAAGTACCATATTGAGCAATGGGAATGGTAGTTTCACCACGAATAACACAAGGCATGCTTGTCGGCCAAAAGTTTTGATCTTTAGGCAAATGATAATACAAATAATGCTGTGTGTCTTCTAGAAAAGACAACGTTTCCACCGAACTATCAAGCGGTGGCGTTACCAATTCTATTAATGATTCAGAAAAATCCGTAGTGATATTAGGGTGTGTCAATGCACAACCAAAAGTTTGAGGGTGTGGCGCTTGAGAAATACCACCTTCTCTTGACACACGCAACCCTTCTTTTTCTAGGCCCATTAAACTGCCCTTCAGTAGCCCATTATACGGCTTTAGTTGTTGAATTTTTTCCTGTAATTTCAAAACAAGTCCAGATGCTAAAATAGCATTATTTTACATTAGGGTAGCTGATGAAAACAATCAAGGCGGTTGTGGGTGTTTTACGCAACAAGAACCAAGAAATACTCATTGCAAAACGCAAAAAAGAGCAATTTATGGGTAGCTTTTGGGAACTCCCTGGCGGAAAAATTGAAGCTGATGAATCAAAAAAACAAACCGTCATAAGGGAGCTAAAAGAAGAATTAGGCATACAAGTTAATCAATTAATCCTTCATCAAACCATGATGCATAAGTATGAAGACAGAATCGTCCAACTAAGTATTTATAATATCAACGAGTACCAAAACACGCCTTTGAGTGCTGAAGCTCAAGCAATATCTTGGGTTAACATTGATGATTTACACAACTACAAACTATTGCCCACCATGAAGGCGTTTATTGACTCTATCACTCTGCCAGATAAATACTGGATAACCCCCTCTACAGACCATCAAAGTGATGAGTGGATGGAAAGGTTCAATCAAAAACTAACACAAGACATAACACTCATTCAACTTAGGAGTAAAACCAAACTTGATAATGGTTTTATCCAACAAATTCACGACAAATGCAAGCAGAATAACATCAAGTTACTGCTTAATACCGTCAATAAGACTTTTGATGAGCTCTATTGCGATGGCTGGCATATCACCACCACTGAAATGCTTAAATTGAACAAAAAACCTTGTGCTAACAATAAACCCTTAGGCGCATCCACGCACACTCTAACTGAAGCACTAAAGGCCCAAGCAATGGGTGCTGACTTTGTTGTCATCTCCCCCGTACAGGTTACTAAAACTCATCCTGATACTCTGCCATTAGGCTGGGATAGTGCCAAAGAAGTCGTGGATAAACTCAATATTCCTGTGTATTTTTTAGGCGGAATGGGACTTAAAGACCTAGAAAAAACCATCAAACTGGGCGCTCAAGGAATTGCGGGTGTTAGTGCTTTTTAATAATAACAAACAAAATAACTTGAAGGAGGTTTTATACTTGACCCTCTCTCTATTATATAAAAAATTTGTCTGAATTGTTGCAATATAAAACTTGATGCCATTTTGCAACAATTTTGGACTGTTACCGCGAAGCATTTAAAGATAATTTACTTTCTACCCAATTATTTTCTTGCACCTCTACTTTTTTTAATTTAAGTAGTTCCAAACGTTTAGGGTTGAAATCTTGATTTAATAAAACTGATAAATTGTGCTCTTTGTGGTGCAAGTGTTGAAAGTTCTATATGGTCAATTATAATATTATGGTGTAACTCGTCGCGCAATGCATCACCAAGTTGTAAACGTTTTACCTACTGAGTGCGTGTTTTGTTTGTGCCCTGAGTACGACTAATTACTGCTATATGTTCCTGAGAGTCTTCAATATCAAAATGTTTTTCATGTGTATATCGCAATACTTTATAAGCAGTTGGAGACTTGTTCCACGGCTTTTTTTGATAATCTTTTGTTTGTTATCAGTTAACAATATGGCCAATTTTTTTCTCACGCAATGCATGTGTATCACGTACAGTACTGTAAACAGGGTGAACACCTAAAGATAATGATGGTCATTTCTTTAATACCTTGGCTATGGTGAGTAATCTTTCTTGCTCTTCTCGTAAAAGCTTTGAACCTGTTAAAGCAAAGCCAATAGGTTCTAATTGTGCATCTTCTGTGCCGAGCAATTTATCTAAAAAATTAAATGGTGCAGTAATAACACCGCCAAATGCCTTCCAAACCAAATGCGCATAGCTAAAATCTGAATTATTAATATCTCCACGTACTGGTAAATTAATCAACGCTTAACCTTGATTCTCTTTCAACAATGCCAAAGCCAATACGTACTGGCTCTGACAAAGACGAATCATCAAATCTTAGTGTTGAGTTGTTTAATGCGAAGTCTTCTATCAAAAGATGCCAAGGCTGAGATTGATCCTCATGAATTGCTTGATTAATAGTTGCTGACTGCTCAAAATGAAGTTGTGCAATCAATGGATACAAGTTGGTCTAGTTGCTTGTCTTTTGAATGTTAAGTTCTACATTAGAAATACTCAAAGTACACATCAATAATACCTTGTCAAAACAGAGTGTCAACACCTATATTTAGATAAAGTTCACCTAAACTTAATAACGTCTTGCCGCCATCATCAGACAGGTATAAGTTCTTAATTTTTAGTTCTAACGTTAAAGGGTTAAACTCAATTTTCTCTACAGTCATAGCAACCCCAAGCGCTCCGGCTATAAACATCGGTAAATACTTTTTAAGCGCATAAGACAAACATGCTTCTTCAGTCTATCCTTAGTCAACCTGTACCAGTTCTAATTTCATCTCACCAGTCAGTGCTGAGTTGTTAGAATATTTAATCGCTTGGTTAAAATAATCCTTAGCTGCAAACAACTTATCATTTGCCTTAGCCAAAATTTCTAATAAACGATATCCCAAAGGGTTCTTACTAGACTCATCAAAACCTGTTAGTAAAAATTCATAACCATCTTTTGCACCGCACTCATCCAACACACTTTGAGCAACGCTTAGACTTAAATCGTCATTAGCCCGAATAAACCGAATCCAAACTAAAAGATAATAGGAAAGCGGGTGGCTATTGATTTTAAGTTTTTCATTCTCATTGCTCCTTATTGCTTAGCACGGAAAACACCAAAGCCTGGGTTTGTGCTGTTAGGGCCACTACCTCCATACTTAAACCCTCCAGTCATTTCCTTGCCGTTTCCATTCAAAAAACCAACTAATTCCACATACTTTTCACTGCCTGTAGTATCTTGATTTACTAAAAAACTACCTATCCTATGCTGTGTTATTCATATCATCCAATAAACTTGTCAATTCCTTGGTGCCTTTGTTGTATTCTGTTTGTAAAATAAATATTATTTATAAAAAGTAGTAGTATTACCTAATTTTTAACGAATGAGATAAATAATACTTTTTATGGATACAAATATTACTAAAAATGATTTTATCGGTGACAAGGATTAAAATCGTAAAAGAGGAAAACAAACTAAATAGAGAAAAATTAGACGAAATAATGCGCCTTTCTGGCGCTATTGTTGGTAAGTGGGGTGAAAAATAAGCCCTAAAGAAAGGCTTCCTTAGTGGCATTTTTGGGCGATATGACGATTTAGAGGTGTATAATTTGGATTTTATTTTCTAAAAAAACATTATACAATTACAATTTAATTATATTGTTGATGAAAATAATCATAAAATTGCTGCGCAAAATAGATACTAAAACCTACAATAAAATAACTGGCACACTTAAGAATTACGCTTTAGCACAATTTATTGATTTAAGTTTAGATTATGGTAATTTAACCTCAGAAAAAATAAAGGATTATTACAAAACACTAAAGTGATTTGATGCTGGTTAAATATAACAAACAATTTTTAAAAGAACTTGCAAAACTACCCAAACATAGCACACCTATTGATCAAGTTGGAAATATTGAAAAAAATGATAGGCTATAAAAACTGTTTTAAAGTTATAAGAAGAGGAAGTAGATATATTGTTGTCGCTACCGTGAAGCACAGAAGAGAAGTTTATAAATACTTTCCATAACGCTTGATAATTCAATTACAATTAACCGTG
This sequence comes from Candidatus Ruthia sp. Cpac_8_S14, assembly GCA_021730205.1. Classification (GTDB taxonomy): domain Bacteria; phylum Pseudomonadota; class Gammaproteobacteria; order PS1; family Pseudothioglobaceae; genus Ruthia. Next base: position 1,110,353 of record CP072533.1, read on the forward strand.
AATGATATAGATTTTAGAGGAAATATATACAGCTAAAATTTTTCAATTATCAAAATAATAAGTATCGCCAAAAATCCCCTTATCAAACTTACTAAGGCGTCAGATGTATCGTTTGAATGGCTAACAATAATTTGAAAAAATAAGACTAAATAGCATAAGCAAGTCTATTCTTTAGATTATTAAGTTCTAGCTAGAATAAGCACATCACAAGATTTAACGCCAACCTTGGTGAGCGTTTTCTCCATCTCATTCAGGCTAGAAGCAGTGGTCGTAACATCATCAACCAATAAACTTTTTTATAAGACATGGCTTGTGCGTTGAATGCGCCTTTAATTTCTTTTCTTCGCTGTTCTAAATTTAGTGATGATAGTGGCTTTTATGCGCCTAACACTTTGCGTGTCAATAATTGTATTGGTGTTTTTAGTAATAATTCTTACTAGTTCGTGGGTTTGATTTATAGCCTCGCTTTAATACGCGCACGACTTAGAGGCAAGGGAATAATGGCGTCATAATTGTCATTTTCTTTCACTATTGAGCGATATAAACTGTGTAACTAATGAGCAAAATAATCGCCAATACACAGTTGATGATTAAATTTAAACTGTTTAATGAATTGTACGCAAACGTGGGAATAGTCATAGAGGACATAAGTTTTGGAAAAGGCAGGAGAATGGCTCAGACACTCGCCACAAAAGCTTAACTGCGCAGCAAAGGCAACGATTATCATTAATAACAAAACTGGATTCGCACGTTCTTGCACACGCAAAACTTTGCAGTCTCAAAGCAAAGAACGCAGGATTGCTTAGGAGTTAACCTCTGGTGAAAACCCATGTTGTGCCATCAGACATATCGACTCTAAATTGATAGTCTTCTTTATCAAAATCTTTCAAATCCTCTGCATGAGTGATTCTATTTTTAATCATATAATTAACCATCAGACCTCTAGCGCGCTTGGCATAAATACCAATAATTTTATAGGTGTTGTTTTTGAACTCTTTAAAAGCGATATTAATGATTTTGGCATTCAAGGTTTTTTGATCAATGCCTTTAAAATACTCATTAGAAGCAAGGTTAATGATAGTGTTAGCTTCGTCTTCATTTAATATGGTTGAAATTTCATTACCCCAAAACTCATATAAATTCTTACCCTTAGCATTCTCAAGCCGAGTGCCCATCTCTAAGCGATAAGGTTGAATTAAGTCAAGCGGGCGAATTACACCATATAGGCCTGACAACATGCGCAAGGTGCTTTGTGCAAATTTTAAATCCGCCATTGATAAAGAGGGGGTATCAATACCGCTATAAACATCGCCCTTAAATGCAAGCAATGCCTGCTTGGCATTTGTTAGATTAAAAGGAGTTGAAAATGTTTGAAAGAGTTCATGATTTAAATTAGCCAGTGTGTCGCTAATTGACATGAGCTGTGCTATTTCATCTTGGGTTTTTGTCTTTAAGAGCTTAATTAACGTTTTAGATTGTTTAATTTGGCATGTTTGTGTGTATTCATCAATGTTAGAAGTAGAAAAATCTTGAGTTTTTGAAGGGGAAATAATGGCTAACATTAATTAATAAAATTTAAGTAAAAATTGATTAAAATTTTACCTTAATATGATTGATAAATACGCCACTAAAAGTGGCGCATTAGAGGCATTAATAGAGTATTTTATATGTTATAATCAGGAGACTTTTTCAATTTTTATTTTGTAGATTTTAACCTATGAGTACCCAATTATTACACCTACCTAAAGCGCGCGGCTTTTACCATCCAAATAATGAAAAAGAGAACTGTGGCGTAGGTTTTATCGCCCACATTAAAGGCGAACCTTCACACCAAATTACCCTTGACGCTCTGGAAATGTTATCTAGAATGGATCATCGTGGTGGCTGTGGCTGTGAAACCAACACAGGAGATGGCGCTGGTATTTTAACCAACATTCCACATGAGTTTTTCATTCAAGAAATTAAGCGTTTGTTTGGTATATCGGTTAAAAAAGGTGCTTATAGTACTGGTAATATTTTCTTGCCACAAGATGAAAAACAAAGAGCCCATTGCATGGATTTGTTAGAAAAATCTGTTGCACGTGAGGGTCAAACTTTTATTGGCTGGCGTGATGTGCCTATTAATACTGATAAAGCTAATATTGGCGATATTGCTAGAAAATCCCAACCTGTCATTAAGCAACTTATTATTGCTTGTGCCGAGGCAACTGACACACCAGCTTTTGAGCGTGCATTATTTATTATCAGAAAACACACCTCAAATATCATTAGAACAGATGAGACCTTGTCTCAAGCATTATTATTCTACGTTTGCAGTTTGTCAAGTAGTGTTATTATTTACAAAGGCATGTTAATGGGCTCACAAGTGCTTGATTTTTATCAAGACTTATCTGATATTGAGTATTCAACCTATTTGGCGATGGTGCACTCACGTTTTTCGACCAACACATTTCCTTCATGGGATAGGGCGCAACCTTGCCGCTATATGTCACACAACGGTGAAATTAATACCCGCCAAGGCAATTATAACTGGATGCATGCTAGAGAAGGCGTCCTAAAAAGTGACCTCTTTAAAGATGATCTGAGCAAAACTCTGCCTGTTATTGAAACCGAAGTATCTGATTCGGGCAGTTTTGACAATGTGTTAGAATTTTTGATGATGAATGGTCGCACCTTGCAAGAAGCAGTGCTAATGATGGTGCCTGAAGCTTGGCAAAATGACGACAACATGAGTGCTTCAAAAAGAGCATTTTATGAATACTTCTCTAACGTTATGGAGCCGTGGGATGGACCTGCCTCCATTACCTTTACAGATGGTGCTTATATTGGTGCGGTGCTTGACCGTAACGGTCTTCGTCCTTCGCGTTACTATTTAACTCATGATGGGCGCGTTATCATGGCAAGTGAAGTGGGCGTGGTCGATGTGGCAACTGATAATATCAAAACTAAGGGCAGATTACGCCCAGGCAAGATGTTTTTGGTTGATTTTGACAAAGGTGAGCTGATTGATGATGAAGCTATAAAATCTGAATTTGCCTCAAAAAATCCTTACCAAGACTGGCTAAATGATCAACAAATATACCTATCAGAATTTCACTATGAAGTTGAAACGCACGGTTTCCATCCAGAGTCATTAATTCACCGCCTAAAAGCATTTGGCTATAGCATCGAAACCTTGCAATTTATGTTATTACCACTAGTTAACGAGCTTCGTGACCCAGTGGGCTCTATGGGCAATGACTCAGCACTAGCGTGTTTGTCTAGTCAATCACGCATTATTTATGACTATTTTAAGCAATTATTTGCACAAGTCACCAATCCAGCAATTGACTCTATTCGTGAAGAAGTGGTGATGTCATTACGTTGCTCGATTGGACCAGAAGGCAACTTATTAAGCGACAAGGCTGAAAATGCACACCGCTTAGTTATTGAGCATCCAATTTTAACCAATGAAGAGGCCGCCGCATTAAAACATTGTAACCATCGTGGTTGGACGAGCAAAACCATTGATATTACTTATGACATTGATGAAAATAAAAAAGTATCTGAATTATTAGACAATATTTGCGCCCAAGGCTCTCAAGCCATTAAAGATGGACACACTTTAATTATATTGTCTGATTATAATATTGGTAAAAATCGTGTCGCAATATCTAGCCTATTGGCCTCTTCTGCCCTACACAGATACTTAGTTGCCAGTGCCGAACGCACCCAAGTGGGTATTATTGTTGAAACGGGTGAGGCTCGTGAGGTTCATCATTTTTGCTTGATGATAGGTTTTGGTGCGGATGCAATTAATCCATACCTTGCATTTGAGACGTTATGGCAAGCACGCCGTGATGAAATCATTGACATTGAAAGTGATGATGCTATTATATCCGCCTATCGAAAGGGCATTGCCAAAGGCATGTTAAAGGTCATGGCAAAAATGGGTATTTCTACCTTAGAGTCTTACAAAGGTGCACAAATTTTCGAAGCAATAGGTCTGGCACCAGAGGTGATGGATAAGTGCTTTTTTGGCACAGCGTCTCGTATTGATGGGGTTAATTTTGATATTTTACAAACAGAAAATGAAAAACGTCATCAACATGCTTACCAAACTGACTCTTTAGATAATTTAGGTCAATATCATTGGCGCAGTGGCGGTGAAAAACACATGTGGGATCCGCAAACAATTTCCAACTTGCAATTGGCAGCTCGCGATAATGATGAATCGGCTTATTGGACGTTTTCTAAACACGCCAATGAACAAGGCACACGCAACTCAACATTGCGTGGTTTGATGTCGTTTAAAAAATCCAACCCAATTGCTATTGATGATGTTGAAGATGTTGAAGAGATTGTCAAACGCTTTGCTACAGGTGCGATGAGTTTTGGCTCTATCTCTGCTGAATCACACGAATCTTTAGCCATTGCCATGAATCGCTTGGGCGGCAAATCAAACACAGGCGAGGGTGGTGAAGATGCCAAACGCTGGACACCAGATGCCAATGGCGATTCACGCCGTAGTGCTATTAAACAAGTAGCTTCAGGGCGTTTCGGTGTTACCATTGATTACTTAAATAACGCAGATGAAATTCAAATTAAAGTCTCACAAGGTGCAAAACCTGGTGAAGGTGGCGAATTACCTGGTGCAAAAGTAGATGAAGGTATCGCTTCAATACGCCACTCCACACCCGGTGTAGGGCTTATTTCCCCACCACCTCATCATGATATTTATTCCATTGAAGATTTGTCACAACTTATTTTTGACCTAAAACGTTCTAATCCAGCTGCCCGTATTAGTGTAAAGCTAGTTGCAGAAGTAGGTGTAGGCACGATTGCTGCAGGTGTTGTTAAAGCAAAGTCTGATCATATTGTTATTGCTGGGCATGATGGTGGCACAGGCGCTTCACCACTAACCTCAATCAAACATGCAGGCTTGCCATGGGAGTTAGGCTTGGCTGAGACTCACCAAACCTTGGTGATGAATGGCTTGCGCTCACGCGTGGTTATCCAAACAGATGGGCAGTTAAAAACGGGTAGAGATGTTGCCATTGGTATTCTTTTGGGTGCTGAAGAGTTCGGATTTTCAACCGCACCACTGATCACCCTAGGCTGCATTATGATGCGTAAGTGTCACCTAAATACTTGTCCAGCCGGCATTGCCACACAAGACAAAGAATTACGTAAAAAATTTACAGGTAAGCCTGAACATGTGGTGAACTACTTATTTATGGTGGCTCAGGAATTACGTTTAATCATGGCAGAACTTGGTTTTAAAACCGTTAATGAAATGATTGGCCATGTTGATATGTTAGAGATGAATCAAACGCTTAATCATTGGAAACAAGAAACCATAAACCTAGATGCTTTATTAACACCTGCTAAAAAACTTAGCAAAGACACAGGCACTTATCAAACCATTGCTCAAGACCATCAATTAGACCAACAAATTGACAACACGCTCATTGCACAATCAGAATCAGCCATTAAAAATGCTGAAAGAATTCATATCAATTCTGTTATCACTAACATTGATCGCGCTGTAGGTACAATGCTTTCATCACACATTGTTAAAGCACGTGGTGGTAATAACTTAAAAGATGACACTATTCATATTAATTTTAAAGGCTCTGCAGGTCAATCTCTTGGTGCATTTTTAGCAAAAGGTGTTACTTTAGAGGTTGAAGGCGATGCTAATGATTATGTTGGTAAAGGGCTTTCAGGTGGTCATATTATTGTTTATCCACCTAAAAATTCAACCTTTAACGCTGAAGATGAAATTATTGCTGGCAACGTTTGTGGTTACGGTGCAACAGGTGGTGAAATGTATTTATCAGGTTGCGTATCTGAACGCTTCTGCGTGCGTAATTCAGGCGCTATCGCCGTGGTAGAAGGAGTTGGTGATCATGGTTGTGAATATATGACAGGTGGTCACGTTATTATTCTAGGCGAAGTGGGTCGTAACTTTGGTGCTGGTATGAGTGGCGGTATTGCTTATATCTATAACCCAAATCATACGTTCGAATCCATGGTCAATCCAATCATGATTGATCTTGATCCTATGGATGATGAGACGCAAGTAGAACTGAAACAACACATCAATAATCACGTTAAATATACTGGCTCAGAAGTAGCTATGCGTATTCTTAACAACTGGCACGATGAAATCAAGAACTTTATTAAAATCATGCCAAAAGATTTCAAGCGTGTTTTAGCTCAAAATTCTAACTAACAGTCTCAAAACTAGAAGAAAGTGCAGGTTTTTTTATCTCGCTACTGGATTGGAAAGAGGTGCGTAGAAATAAAACATACCCATCTATCTTTGTTAGTGATGGTCATGTTATGCTCACACTTTGGCTAACCAAAGAAAACACACCAAACCCATTCAATAAAAATATCGGTCTACATCATATAGCACTTAGAATTGGAAGTGAGCAAAGTCTAAATACACCCTACCAGGATATAACATTAACATTTAATTCCCGCCAGAGCAATTAAGGCAAAAGAGCCTGCCAAACATACGATGTGTTATGAGCCAAGTGGTATTCGAATAGTATTCATATACTCAGGCAATTAAATTGCTACCTCAATAATAGAATGTGTGTTACTTCCAGTGGACCTTTCTTTGTAAGACGACAAAGTCATAGGCATGTGGATCTTTCTCACCAGCTTGATGAGATTCACGGCTAAATTCGACAAATTGAGTACGGTCAAATTCTGGAAAATACGCATCGCCCTCAAATTTATCCTTAACTTCGGTGATATAAAGTCTATCAACCCTATCTATCATTTGTTCGTAAAAAGATGCGCCGCCCATAACCATCAGCTCATCACCATTAGCTAGATTTAATGCTGCGTTAATACTACCAACAATCTCACAACCATCAGCTTTAAATTTAGTGTTTCGACTCACAATAATATTGCGACGATTAGGTAATGGCTTGCCAATGGAGTCATAAGTTTTACGCCCCACTAAGACGGTCTTACCTGTCGTTGTCCTTTTAAAATAAGCCAAATCAGCTGGCAAATGCCAAGGCAAAGCGTTATTTTTACCAATCAGCTGATTATCATCCATTGCGACAATAATAGATAATTTCATAGAAAAAGTTTCAAATAAAGTAAAATAATGCCTATTTTACAAATATCACTCATCATGGTGTCATTAATTCTGGCTTCAAATTCACCTTTTAAAAAAACATTACTTGCTAAATTAGGGTTGGCATTTACGACACACTCACCAAAAATTGACGAATCAAGAAAAGCAGGTGAAACGCCTGAACAGTTGGTTTATCGTTTAGCTCAGGGAAAAGCCCGAGAAATTGCAAAAACACACAGTGGTTTGATTATTTCTTCTGACCAAGTGGCGACACTTAATGATGGGCTTAATACCGATGACAAGATACTGACTAAGCCAAAAAATCATGAGAATGCCATTAAACAACTACAGCAAAGTTCTGGAAATACAGTAACTTTTATTACAAGTTTGGCACTTTTAAATACAAATACCAACAATATACAAACTAAAGTTGAAACTTTTAAAGTGGTTTTTAAAGATTTGAATATTGAACAAGTTGAGTATTATCTTAAAAAAGAAACCCCTTATAACTGTGCAGGTAGTTTTAAATCAGAAAGCCTAGGCATTAGTTTATTTAAACGCATGATTGGCGACGACCCAAATAGCTTAGTTGGCTTGCCGCTTATTCAACTTATTACAATGCTAAAAAATGAAGGCATTGACATCCTAACTGACAACAGCTAAACGTCATGCAATATCTTTATCCTAGTAAGCTCAAGTGCTTTCAATCGGGTCAGAAAACTTATTGGGGCTCACTGTACGGCAGTGCAGATGCACTGGCATTAATTGAATTTACCAATCAACAACAGCAAGTTATTTTAGTCATTGCTAATGACATTGCACATTTTGACAGTCTTTATAAATCCTTAAATTTCTACAACACAGACTTAGAAATTTTAAAATTTGATAATTGGGAAGTGCTCGCCTATGATCACTTTTCGCCTCATCCTGATATCACCTCAAGCCGACTAAAAACCTTATCAAAACTTAAAAATCTTAAATGCGGTATTGTTCTCACCACACTAGAATCATTGTTTTCACACTTATGCCCGTTAGAGTTTGGCGAAGAATATAGCTTTAATATTGGCATTAATGACAATATTAATCTTGATACTTTTAGTGAAAGACTACTAAAAATTGGCTACAACCGCGTAACTACAGTGATGGAACATGGTGAGTTTAATATACGTGGCTCATTGATTGATTTATACCCCATGGGTTCAAGAACACCCTATCGAATTGATTTATTTGACCAAGAAGTAGAGTCTATCCGCACCTTTGATACCTCAACTCAACGCTCCAAGATGCAAGTATCTGAAATTGCGCTACTGCCTGCCAGAGAATTTGCCACAGATAATGCTAGCATTGAGCGGTTCAAAACCAATTATCAAAAAGCGTTTAATAGCCATGGTTTCATTTATACCGAAGTTAGTGAAGGTAGACTACCAGGCGGTATTGAATTCTATTTACCACTATTTTTTAACACAACCAACACCTTGTTTGACTATCTAGTAAATAACGCCATGATTGCCACATCAAAAGGGTTCTCAAACTTGGTAGATAAGACCTATAGCGAGATACGTGAACGATTTGAAAATGCCAAAAAAATATTAGACAGAGCGCCACTTGATATTCACCAAGTTTTCCTGTCCAAAGAGTTGTTATTTAGTGAAATCAAGCAAAAATCACAACTCATCATTAGCACGTCAAAACTAGAAAACAAAAATCAACACTTTAATTTTAATTCAAGCCTATTGCCTCCCATATGCATTGAGCCACAAACAAAGAATCCATTAAACAAGTTTTCAGTATTTGTTAAAAGATTTACCGACAAGCAAAGCAAGAAAATATTAATTGTTTGTGAGTCGCGCGGCAGGCAAGATGTGCTCAGCGATTTACTCATCAGTCATAACCTTGATATTCATAGTGTTAAAAACTGGCATGAATTTAGCAAGAGTAACAAGCCGCTTAACATTACCCATGAAGACCTTACCCATGGCTTATTCACTAATGATATCGCCATTGTTACTGAAGAGGATTTATTCGGTCAAGAAGTGGTTCAGCAACAGCGCCGTCGCCGTGCTAAACATAAAGATTTTGATGAGGCAATTAAAAGCTTGGTTGAGATTAAAATAGGTGATGCTATTGTGCATGAAAACTATGGCGTGGGCAAATATTTAGGGCTTAAAACCCAAATTTTTGATGGTCAATCACAAGATTTTCTTGTCCTGGAATATGCTGATAAGGCAAAGTTAATGGTGCCAATCACTTCGCTTAATTTAATCTCTAGGTACGCTGGCATTTCACCAGATAGTGCGCCATTACACAAACTAGGTACAAATCAATGGAGCGAGGCTAAGAAAAAATCAGGCGAGGCTTTGTTTGATGTGGCGGCTGAATTATTAGAAATTTATGCCAAGCGAGCCTCTCAAACAGGCTTTTCTTTTCCTGAGCCGAATGATGCTTATTCCTCATTCGTTGCCAATTTTCCCTTTGAGGAAACACCAGACCAGCTCAAAACCATGGGCGAAGTGTTAGCAGATATGCAATCACACAAACCAATGGACAGATTGGTTTGTGGCGATGTTGGTTTTGGAAAAACTGAAATTGCCATGCGTGCAGCGTTTTTAGCAGTTGAGGCAGGCAAGCAAGTGGCAATTTTGGTACCAACCACGTTATTATCTAACCAACATTATCAATCGTTTGTTGACCGTTTTGCTAGCCACCCTGTTGAAATTGCAGCGCTTTCAAGGCTTCAAACCCCAAAAGAGCAAAGAATAATCATTGAAAAATTAAACCAAGGAAAAGTTGACATCGTCATTGGTACACACAAAATTATTCAAGACGCTATTAAATACAAAAACCTTGGCTTGATTATTATTGACGAAGAGCATCGCTTCGGCGTTAAACAAAAAGAGGCGTTGAAAAAACTACGGGGCGAGGGTGACATTTTGACCATGACTGCCACCCCTATTCCACGCACATTGAATATGGCGCTAGGCTCATTAAGAGAATTGTCTATTATTGCCACGCCACCTGCCAAACGTAACGCCATTCAAACATTTGTACAAGAGTGGAGTAACAATAACATCAAAGAAGCAATCACACGTGAAATGCATCGTGGTGGTCAGATTTTTGTGCTACATAACGACATTGATTCAATTGACAATATGGCAGAAAATCTCGAACAAATTATGCCAAAAGCCCACGTTCGTATTGCCCACGGACAAATGCCAACACGTGAGTTAGAAAGAGTCATGAGTGACTTTTATCATGCGTGTTTCCAAATTTTGGTTTGCACCACAATTATTGAAACAGGGATTGACATTCCCAATGCTAATACTATCATTATCAATAATGCGCAAAAATTTGGTCTGGCACAATTACACCAACTACGGGGTCGTGTTGGTCGCTCCCACCATAGGGCTTACGCTTATTTGATTGTCAAGTCTCATCAATCACTATCCAAAACAGCCAAAAAACGTCTCGATGCCATTGAATCTTTAAAAGATCTTGGTACTGGATTTATGCTGGCTAATCACGACCTTGAAATTCGTGGTGCGGGTGATTTATTGGGTGACAATCAGTCTGGAAGAATTAGCGAAATTGGTTTTAACCTTTATCATGATTTATTAAAACGCACTATTGATGCCATGCGCTCTGGTAGAAAAATTAACCTTAACGACCCAATTAATCATGAAGTGAAAATTGATTCTGGCTTGCCATCCATTATTCCAGAAACCTATATTTTTGATGTGCACGAACGACTGGTACTCTACAAGCGTATTGCCAATTGTCAAAACAATAAGGAGCTTAAGGACTTGAAAATTGAGATGATTGACCGCTTTGGATTATTACCAAATTCAACCAAGAACTTATTTGTCAATACCAAACTCAAGCTCTTTTCACAAAAAATTGGCATTGATGAAATCAACCTCTATGAAGACAAAGCTATCATCACCTTTGGTAGTAAAAATACCATTGAACCAATCAAAATCATCAATCTTATTCAAAAACAAGCGAAAAAATATCAGTTAAAGGGTCAAAACCAATTAATCGTTAAAGAGGAGATGCCTGAAGATATTAGACGAATCGAGTTGATAGAAAACCTACTAAAAACATTAAGTTAATTCAGTTATAACAAAAAAAACTAGTTAACGATAGCAAAGTCAAAAAAAGACAACGATTCACCATAACTAAAACAACGATTCACCATAACTATTTTGATAGCGATTTTCAATATCAGTCATATCAAACTGATGATTTTGCGTACCTAGGTGCGCCACTTTAATGGCGCCCAATAGCCCCGCTAATTGACCAATTGTTTTCCAATCCATGTCATGCATTAAGCCATACAACAATCCAGCACGATAAGCATCGCCACAGCCTGTAGGATCTTGCGCAGTATCTGCCTTAGCGGGGGCAATATTGATTAACTTTCCATCGGTATGAATTTCTGAACCTTCGCTACCTTTGGTAACAATCAAAGCATTAACCTTGGAAGCGATAGTTGATAAATCTAGTCCAGTTTTGGCTTGTAACATTTGTGATTCATAGTCATTTACTGCTATATAAGTGGCTTGTTCAATAAAGTTAACCAACTCTTCATCTGAAAACATTGGCATACCCTGGCCTGGATCAAAAATAAATGGAATGTTTAATTGTTTAAATTGTGCCGAATGTTCAATCATGCCAACACGTCCATCAGGAGACACAATGCCAATATCAGCCGCACTGGCATCAGATACCTTATTTTGGTGCGATTGATCCATTGCACCTGGGTGAAAAGCAGTAATTTGATTATCGCTCATATCAGTGGTAATAAACGCCTGTCCTGTATATTGGTCTTTTAGAACTTTAATATGCGAGGTGTTCATATGATGCTTTTCCATCCACGCTAAATAGGGCGTAAAATCACTGCCCACTGTTGCCATTGGCACTGAATTAACACCTAATAAATGCAAATTATAAACAATATTACCAGCACAGCCACCAAACTCTTTGCGCATGGTTGGCACTAAAAATGACACATTGAGCATATGTACCTTGTCTGGCAAAATATGGTTTTTAAAATGATTATGGAACACCATAATGCTATCAAAGGCGTACGAACCACAAATTAATGCTGTTTTTTTCATATTATTATTTTCCTTTTTATTTTTAATAAGCGATGAGTGTCTTTGCCAAACTTAGCTTGCTTATTAATGAGATACCCTATCTTAATTCTTTTGGCACTGGAAAATGAATATTTTCCCTAGCACCATTCACTTCAATAACTTCAGTTGCGCCCTTATCTCGCAAATAATGGATTACTTCTTGAACCAAAACTTCTGGCGCTGAAGCACCTGCAGTCACGCCTATTGTATTCATACCTTTAAGCCATAACTCATCAATTTCACCAGCACCATCAATCAGATAGGTGGGAGTGCCTATTTTTTCAGCAATTTCTTTAAGACGATTTGAATTAGATGAGTTACTAGAACCTAATACTAACAACACATCAGAAGATTGCATCAAAATTTTAACCCCGTCTTGACGATTCTGTGTGGCAAAACAAATATCATCTTTCTTGGGTGCATCGATAGTGGGGAACTTTGATTTTAAATAATCCACAATATATTGAGTATCATCAATCGAAAGCGTGGTTTGTGTTGTATAAGAAATATGGATATCTTTTGATAAATTTAAACTCTCAACATCCTCAATTATTTCCACTAATTGAACATATTTGTCCTCACTAGATTGCCCTAACGTGCCTTCAACCTCTGGATGTCCTTTATGACCAATCAAGATAACCTGATGATTTTGTTTTTGTTTTCTGGCAACTTCTTTATGCACTTTAGTCACCAAAGGGCAAGTGGCATCATAAATGGTTGCACCCGTGTTTTTTGTTTGTTTTCGCACTGCCATTGATACGCCATGCGCACTAAAAATAACCACTTGGTTATTAGGCACATCAGCAATATCTTCAACAAAAACAGCACCTTTAGCCTTTAATCCATCAACCACAAATTTATTATGCACCACTTCATGACGAACATACACAGGTGTGCCATGCAGCCTTAACGCACGCTCCACAATTTCAATTGCACGATCAACACCAGCACAAAAACCACGTGGGTTTGCCAGTAAAATTTTCACTGTTTTTGGAGGATTTTTACTTGAAAAGAGACATCACCACCTGCCAGTGGGTGATTAAAATTAACGGTAATATCATCCCCCTCAATTTGATCAATACAGCCCCCATAAGAATCTCCTATAGGTGTTTTAAACTCAACAACGGCATCTAACTCAATCGTCATGGTTCGTGGAAAATCTGAGCGCTTCATAATTTGAAAGGCTTCTTCCAGCTCACTACCAAATGCCTCTGATGCGCTTAAAAGAAAGGTTTGCAATTTTCCCACTTGAGCGTCAATAACACAGGACTCTAAGCACGAATCTAGCTGACCATCGCCCAATTCAAACTCAAGTGGCTCGTCCCAAGATTCATCAACCAAGGCACCATTTGCATGGCTAAGCTTGTAGAGGATTTTGTATTTAGCCATTATTAAACATCATGGCGCTTAATATTTTATGTACTTGAGTGCGCAACTCAGACCGATGCACAATCATATCAATTGCACCTTTTTCTAGCAAAAACTCACTACGTTGAAAGCCTTCTGGCAATGACTCCCGCACGGTTTGTTCAACCACTCTAGGGCCAGCAAAACCAATCAAAGCACTTGGTTCAGCAATATGAACATCTCCTAACATGGCAAAACTAGCAGAAACGCCGCCCATAGTTGGATCGGTCAAAATCGAAATAAAAGGTACTTTTTTGTTACTCAGCAACTTAATCATTAAAGCTGTTTTACTCATTTGCATCAGTGAAAACAAGCCCTCTTGCATACGCGCACCGCCTGAAGCTGAAAAACAAATCAACGGCGTGTTGGTTTCAATGCTTATTTTTGCAGCGCGAACAAACTTCTCACCAACCACAGAGCCCATTGAACCGCCCATAAATTTAAACTCAAAAGCGGCGACCACGACTTTTATGCCGTTAAGCGTGCCTGTTTTAACCACAAGTGCGTCTTTTTCATGGGTGGTTTTTTGTGCTTGTAAATAACGGTCTTTGTATTTTTTTTGATCCTTAAACTTTAAAGGGTCAACCGCACTTAAATTAGCAGCAATTTCTTCCTGCCCATCTTCCTCCAAGAAACTATCAAGTCGCATACGAGCAGAAATACGCATATGATAATCGCACTTAGGACAAACATAATTCAACGCTTTTAATTCTTCTGAATAAAGCGTGGTTTCACACTTAGGACACTTGCTCCATAAGCCTTCTGGAATATTTTTCTTCGCTACACTGGTAATAGAGGGTAGGATTTTTTCTAGCCAACTCATACGCTTTTCCTTATTTTAATTATTTAATTGCGGTAGCAATTTCATCTGCCAAACGCCCAACACTTGCTAGCATTTTATCTCTATCATTTGCATATTGTTCAACAAACGCAACCAAGGATGAGCCCACAATAACTGCATCAGCATGCTCAGACACTGCTTTTGCACTTTTAGCGTCTTTAATGCCAAACCCTACCCCAATGGGCAAATCAACCGTTTGACGAATTCTTAAAAGATGTGTCTTGACCAAATCAACATCCAAATGCTCTGCGCCCGTCACGCCTTTAAGGGCGACAAAATAAATAAAACCTGAGGCAATGGTGGCTAAAAATGCTAAACGTTCATCTGTTGTCGTTGGCGCAACTAAAAAGATAAAATCAATATCAACCCCGTCAAGACTCTGCTTTAAATCATGTGCCTCTTCTGGTGGCATATCCACCACCAACACACCATCAACGCCACTTTCACTAGCAACATTAGCAAAGGCTTGATAACCAAAAACCTCAATCGGATTTAAATAACCCATCAGCACAATAGCTGTTGTATCGTTGCTTTGTCTAAATTTTTTAACCAAAACAAGCACATCAGATAGACTTACACCACCCTTCACCGCACGCTCGTGCGACTTAACAATTGTAGGACCATCAGCCATCGGATCTGAAAACGGTACGCCCAACTCAATCATATCTGCACCATTTTTGACCAAAACTTGCATTAATTCAAGGGTATTATCAAGCCCGCTATCCCCCGCAGTGATAAAGGGAATAAATGCTTTTTTACCAACAGGAAGTTGGGTAAAAATTGTACTTAACCTTGACATTATGCGTTATCTTTTGCTAAATTCATGCACAGCATCTACCAGAACCTTCATGTGCTCAGGATTAACATCAGGAGAGGTGCCATGACCTAGGTTAAATACGTGGCCTGTATCGCCTTGGAATTGTGATAAGGTTTTTTTAACTTCTTTTCGTATTTTTTCAGGTGATGCGTATAAAACACAAGGATCTAAATTACCCTGAAGTGCCACCTTAGTGCCAATACGCCGTTGTGCATCATCCAACTCCACTGTCCAATCCAATGCCACACCGTCACAACCACTATTTGCAATCTGCTCTAGCCACATGGCACCACCTTTAGTAAACAAGGTGACTGGAATGGTTTTACCGTTAAATTCACGTTTGATGCCATTAACGATTTTGGTCATATATTGAAGTGAAAAATCTTCATAACTTTGTTTATTCAACAAACCACCCCAAGTGTCAAAAATCATCACCGAATCTGCACCTACTTGAAGTTGACCATTCAAATAATCAATAATTGTATCTGCTAATTTGTTCAATAATTGGTGCATGTGCGCGGGGTTTTCATACATCAACCCTCTAACTTTGGCAAAGTTCTTGCTTGAACCACCTTCAACCATATACGTGGCTAATGTCCATGGGCTGCCTGTAAAGCCAATTAATGGCACCCTGTTATTTAAAGCTTTCTTAATCACTGATACGGCGTCAGTGACATAAGACAATTCATTACCCACATTAGGCTTTTTTAATTGCTCAATGGAGGCTAATGTATTAAGTGGATTTGAAAATTTAGGACCTTCGCCTTTTGAAAAATACAAGCCTAAATCCATTGCGTCAGGAATGGTTAAAATATCTGAAAACAAAATGGCTGCATCTAAATCAAAACGATCAATAGGCTGCATGGTGACTTCACATGCCAGTTCAGGTGATTTGCATAGGGTTAAGAAATCACCTGCTTTTGCACGTGTTGCTCGATATTCTGGTAAATAGCGACCCGCTTGGCGCATCACCCAAACAGGTGTGCGTGAGGTGGGTTTTTTCAATAAGGCATTAATATAATCAAATGACATGGGCTTCTAATATAAAAAAAGTAAACGCTGTAATTATAATGATTTTGTTCGTATACCTTTACCAATCAGGCATAAAAAAAGCCACTTTCGCGGCTTTTTTTATTGAATTTTGTACCCTTGTCTCTTAAAACTGGCATAACGTGATTTAAACTTCTCAACACGACCAGCACTGTCCATAATCTTTTGTTTGCCTGTATAAAAAGGGTGACAACTAGAACATACATCTAAGTGTAATTCTTCTTTGTCAACGGTTGAGCGTGTTTCAAAGGTATTGCCACATGAGCAAACTACTTTAACGTCATTGTAATTAGGATGAATGCCTGTTTTCATATTATCTGAATTTATTCTAAAATCACAAAAGAGAACAAATTATATACTAATTTGAAACTTATGCGCATGCTGTTTTTACTTATTTCTTAGACGCGTAGCATTGCCAATCACAACTAATGAACTAATCGGCATAACAATAGCGGCGAATAACGGCGTAACCTTTGCCATTATCGCCAGTGGCACCATAAAAGCATTGTATAGTAGAGCAAAAATGATATTTTGTTTAATGCTGTTGTTAGTACACTTTGCTAAATTAATCAGTTCAATAATTGGGTTAAGTGTGGATTTTAAAATAACCAAATCTGCACTATTAACCGACACATCACTGCCTGAGCCAATCGCAATACTGGCATTAGCTTGCACTAAGGCAGGCGCATCATTCACGCCATCACCTACCATAAGCACCGTATAGCTTTGCTGTAATTGTTTTATATAATCAGCCTTATCTTTTGGCAAGGCTTGCGCAATCATATTTTCAATCCCCAATTTTGAGGCAATCGCTTGGGTGACCACTTTGCTATCACCACTTAATATGCTGACTTGCTTGCCCATAGATTTAAGCTTATCAACAACCTCAGCAGCATCTGATTTAATTTGATCTTTTAAAGCAATAAAACCCAACACGTCAGATTCATTAGCACACCAAATACAACTCGCACCTTGTTGCTCTAATATGCTAGATTTATTTAACAAATCAGTATCTACTTGATGTTTACTATCCACATAAGACAAATGACCGATTTTATAACTTTGCTGATTAATAACACCACTCACACCTTGACCATGGTCAGCATAAAACTCGCTTACTTCTAAAATGCTGTCAGCTTTATCAGCGCCAACAATTGCTTTAGCTAAAGGGTGTTCAGAATGCCTTTCAATGCTAGCCATGGTATTGATAAAATTGGTTTTATCAATTAAAGCTTCAATATGGCTGATGCTAAACTCACCTTTGGTAAGTGTGCCAGTTTTATCAAAAACCACCCAATCTACTTTATCTAGCACTTCAAGTGCATTACTGTTTTTAATGAGTATTTTTTTCTTAATTGCCACACCACTTGCAACCGCAATACTCATTGGTGTAGCCAGCCCAAATGCACAAGGACAGGTGATAATCAGCACGCTAGTGGCACTTAACAATGCCAAATCAAAATCATATGGATACCAATAAATAAAAGTCACTATTGCCAAAAAAATGGTCGTGCCAACAAAATAGGGAATGATTTTATCAATCGTACAAATAATTGAGTTTTTGTTGTACCGCGTGTTCTCAACCAGGCTAACAATCTGTCCTAAAGCCGAATTCTTTAAGGTTTTTGTCACCCTAATCATAAGGCTGCCACTGGCATTGACTGAACCAGCAAATACCCCATCACCAGATTGCTTTCTAACTAACAAAGACTCCCCTGTCAATAGCGATTCATTCACTTCACTATCACCTGACAAAACAATACCATCCACTGCTAAACGTTCTGTAGGCTTAATCAGCACAGTTTCACCCGTTTTAATTATACCCACTGGTGTAATTTTTTCCTCGCCTTTGCTAATCACATAGGCAACTTTAGGTTGTAACTGTTGCAAAGCACTAGAGGCCGATAGTGCGGATTTTTTGGCTGAGCTTTCAAGATAACGCCCAATTAAAATCACAAAGATAAAGTTAACCACCGTGTCAAAATACACCTCGTTTTTAGTAGACAGCCCCAATAGTACATACACAGAATAAAAATACGTGCTCAACGCCCCAATACTAATCGGCACATCCATATTCATAAAACGGTTTTTAAGCCCAAAATAAGCATTTTTAAGAAGTGGCATGCCCGCATAAAATAAAGTAGGTGTGGCCAATGCAAAGCCCAGCCACTGAAAATAATCATGGTACTTTCCATCTGCTGCACCTGTATACATAGCAATTGAAATCCACAATAAATTCATCATCGTAAATGCGCTAAAACTAATACGGTAAAGCATGGCTTTATTGGCTTTATTAGCGATAGACTCAGCCATATTTTGCTCGTACGGTATGGCTGCATATCCAAGGTCTGCTAATCTTTGCATAATCACAGACAGTTGAATATCAGTATCAGTCCAACTAAGACGAATGCGTTTATCAGTCAAATTCACCCGCACCCAAACAACTCCATCAAGTACGCCAATTGCTCTTTCAATCAGCCACACGCAAGCAGCACAATGGATACTGTCGCTAATTAGGGTGATGATTTTAACCCCTTCATCAGAAGGTTCTAAGAAAGGCTGCTGAAAAGCATCTGCATCATAAAATTCTATTGGATATTCCAGATCAACAACAGGCAGTAATGAGTTGGTTTGTTGATAATAAAAAGAACCCAGCCCACTCAAATAAATGGTTTGACACACACTCGAACAACCAACACAACAAAAATTCTTCTGCTCGTCTTCAATAGGTACTTGGACTTTATTATGTTTAGTCACTTCTAATCCGCAGTGATAACAAGTATTGTTCATGGTGGTTGATTTTATTGTATTTATGCCCCTAAGCGTTTACAATATCAACCCAGACTACTTATTAACTTGACACAATTTATGCAACACATAAAACAACAATTTTTTTAATGATGATTAGTCACACCTTTTATTTTTTAAATAAAAATTTATATTCTGCACTTCTCAGACGTATAAATCACACTTTGCATCTATCGCTGTGAATAAATTTTCCATAGAACTTGTCACGCTACTTGGTTTGTTGTTACTTAGCACCCAAAGCATCTCCGGATTGCCAATTCGTCTTTATAAACAATACCTAAAAATATTCTACGCGTTAAAAACGCAGTTCGATTTAGTCTTAATTGAACAAGGTAGTAATAAATTAGGCATTATCAAAATTAGCGCCAATATCTTTAATAAGCGTGAATTTACTAAAATAATCGCTGATTTTGAGAATGAAGCCTACCAAAAGCACAATATCAAATACACGTTCATCGGTAAAAAGGATTTTATTACTCAATCGCACAACTTTGCTGATATTTTAAAAAATGCGCGCCGCAACTTATGGCGTGGGTCGAAAAAATGGGTAAGTGATTGGTACTATTAGTTTTATTGTGCCTGGTATTACTCAGTCTTATCTTGATCAAAACCCAATTGTAGAGGATTTTTAGGCTATTTTTATGGGCAATATTCATGCTATTATTTTGGCCGCAGGCAAAGGCTCGCGCATGAACTCATCCAAGCCAAAAGTCTTGCAAATCTTATCAAATAATACCTTATTGGGACATGTTTTGTCTCAAGCCAAAGCCTTGTGCGATCGAATTCATGTGGTTTATGGCTTTGAAGGCGAACAAGTACAACGAAAAATTAACGACCCCAATATCAACTGGGTAGAGCAAATTGAACAATTGGGCACTGGACACGCCGTAGCACAAGTAATGCCACATATTGAGGACAATTCAATCTCACTTATATTATATGGCGATGTGCCACTGATTAAAAAATCCACACTGGCTGATTTAATTCATAAGGCACAACAAAGTGGCATTGCCTTATTGTCCGTGATTTTAGATAATCCAACTGGCTATGGACGTATTATTCGCCAAAATAAACAAATACAAGCCATTGTTGAACACAAAGATGCAAATAATGCACAACTAAATATTAATGAAGTGAATACAGGTATCATGGCTGTCTGCTCGCAATTATTAAAGCAGTATTTAAGCAAAATCAACACAAGCAACGCCCAAGGGGAACTTTGTTTAACCGACATTATTGCCTGTGCAGTTGCTGATAGGCAAACTATTTCATCCATCATTAGCAAAAATAAATTTGAGGTAGCAGGTGTGAATGACAAAGTACAACTGGCAGAATTAGAACGTATTTTCCAAAAAAATCAAGCGACCCAATTTATGCAACAAGGGCTTAGCTTAAAAGACCCAAATAGGTTTGATTGTCGAGGTGTGTTCACTTTTGGGCGAGATTGCGAGATTGACATTAACGCACTCATTGAAGGCAAAGTGATACTGGGAGACAACACCACAATTGCACCGAATTGTATTATAAAAAACGCTAAGATTAACAATCACGTATCAATCTTGCCAAACTGCGTTATTGAAGATTGCGTTATTGAAGATGGCGCTACTATTGGTCCATTTGCACGCGTTCGCCCACAAACCCACATTAAAACCTATGCCAAAATTGGTAATTTTGTTGAAGTTAAAAAGTCTACCATTGGTGAAAACACCAAAGTTTCTCATTTAAGCTATGTGGGCGATGCCATTATCGGCGAGAACGTCAACATTGGCGCTGGTGTCATCACTTGTAATTATGATGGTGTTAACAAACATCAAACTATCATTGGCGATGGTGCCTTCATTGGCTCTGATTCTCAACTAGTTGCACCTATAAAAATTGGTAAAAATGTCACGATTGGTGCGGGCTCTACTATCACCAAAGCAGTATCTGACAACCAATTAAGTTTAAGTCGCACCAAGCAAACTAGCCTAAAAAATTGGCAACGTCCGACTAAAAAATAAATGCATTCACTGTCTCATAAGTCTGGTTGTTGACAATTAGTTTGTCGCTATTTATCTCCCTAGGCGTTTTTGTTATTTTTTTTAGAAAGTACAATCTGTCAATGACTTTCTAATTTTTAGTATGCAAACCATGGCTTCGCTATCAGCAGGCTGGTTTGTGTTTAATTTTGATTGGAAAGTTGTGTTATTGTCAACTGTCCCATTGTTGCTACTCCAACTATTGATATTATTGTGCTGGCTAAGAAAAAAACCAACACAACTCTAAATAGAGCTCTGATTTGAAATAACAACACTCTCACGAAGTCGCTCGTCTTTTGTTATTAGACGTATGTATAAAAAAACCTCCACAACAAGACCTTTAACCAATATAAAACTATATTTAATATGGTTACCACTCATTCAAGTTTTACAACACATCTTCTCTTGTTATATGTTTTATTGATTGCAATTGGATTCCACATTTCTGATGTTGTTTACTCAAGTTATATTTACAAAACAAACCTTCCAATAATGAAGATATATAAGTATATAGTTATGCTGCCTTTATACGTCTTTAATATTCATTCTAAAATAATAGATTTCAACCAATTGTATCGCTCATGGGGCGTTGTTTTGGAAAAGAGAGCTAATACCCAATAAAAGTTGCACAAGTTACCGTATTAACGATCTTAAAAAAATGATGAGTAATTCATCATTACAAAACCACTTTGGTGAAGATATCATGTTTGATGAACGGCAGATAAGAAAACAACTACCTAGTTATGATTGATAATTCTTCGTTTAAGCGTTCACGCAAGATCACGAAGTCCTTATCACATAATGATGCGCCATTGAGCATATTAAACCTTACATGCGTAGGCAACAATAGCAATATACCCTAAAGATTAGTTGCCCAAATGCAAGTAGGGACACTTTCAAACTGTGGGGCATGTCATAAAGAACCTCAAAAGGTAATTATGATGATGATCAGATACGTATACCTAATGCTAATTTTTAATGGAAATTACGGTATAACGATTAGGCAGACTTTACACTGTGCTGTTTTTTTAAAACAAATCTTCAAGAAAATAGGCTGATAGTTCATGCCGATCTTTTAAGTTAGATTTTTGATAAATAGTTGGGGCTGATGGTATCGTTTTTTCCTTAGTACTTCTTATTTAGCTGGTTCCTTTAAGACTTAAGCCTTTTTAAACAGCAATGCCACTTCTTGTTCAGGTTTACTTAAAGACCACTCTTTAAATTGAGTTTCTAGAACTTTAAATAACTCATTCTTAAAGTTCTTAATTTGTTTGGAATAAGTTCTTCTATCCTTATTTGCTTGTTGTAAATCCTGCGTGTAACGGCTATTAATCACAATTTAAACAATATAAGATTGCAATAATACAATAACACTTTCGTGCAGCAAGTATATGAGGCTATCACCCTTTATAATATCCTTATGAAAAAAAGATATAAATTAATACTATCAAGACAATCTGCTTAGAATGTATCCGAGTTTTTCTCAATGCCTTCAATTTGTGCAATGGTGTGAATATCTTTATCGCCACGACCTGAAAGGTTAATAATGATATTTTTATCCTTGCCCAATTCTTTTGCAAGCTTAATGCCATAAGCCATCGCATGAGAAGACTCTAACGCTGGCAAAATACCCTCAACTTTGGTAAGCGTATGAAACGCCTTTAATGCCCCTTCATCAGTGATTGTCACGTACTGTGCACGACCACTGTCTTTTAAATATGCATGCTCTGGGCCAACGCCAGGATAATCTAGACCTGCTGAAATTGAATGTCCCCCAATAATTTGCCCATTCTCATCTTCCATTAGATAAGTACGATTGCCATGCAACACACCCACATTGCCTGCACAAAGCGGAGCAGAATGTGCAGTTGGACCTTTTTCTAAACCATATCCTGCTGCCTCAACACCATAGATTTCAACTGAAGTATCATCAATAAACGCATGGAACAAGCCAATCGCATTCGAACCACCACCCACACAAGCCACTAAAGCGTCGGGCAAGCCACCCACTTGTGCGGCAAATTGTGCTTTTGCCTCTTTGCCAATAATACTTTGAAAATCTCGCACCATCATTGGATAAGGGTGTGGGCCTGCAACTGTGCCAATAATATAAAACGTATCATCAATATTCGTCACCCAATCGCGCATCGCTTCATTAAGTGAGTCTTTGAGTGTTTTTGAACCTGAAGTAACTGGAATAACCGTGGCACCTAACAGTTTCATACGAAACACATTCAGTGCTTGGCGAGCCATGTCCACCTCGCCCATATAAACTACACATTCCAGCCCCAAACGCGCTGAAACCGTTGCTGTTGCCACGCCGTGCTGACCAGCGCCTGTTTCAGCAATGATACGTGTTTTATCCATACGCTTAGCAAGTAACGCTTGACCAATGGTATTGTTAATTTTATGTGCGCCCGTATGATTTAAATCTTCACGTTTAAGATAAATCTGGGCACCGCCCAACTTCTTGCTTAAATTTTGTGCATAGTAAAGTGGCGTTTCACGGCCTACATAATGCTTTAAATCCTGTTCGAATTCACGAACAAACGCTGCATCATCTTTATATTTCTCATAAGCATCTTTGAGTTCTGTGACTGCTTTCATAAGTGTTTCTGCAATGAAAACACCGCCATATTGCTCAAAATAGCCCTTATCATCTGGTAAATTGTAATTATTCATATTTTGGGAATGGTTTTTAAAAAAATTGTAAGTATGGCTTAAAAGCGAAAAAACGGTTACGTTTGTTACCTGTTCCCATCTAAAACATCAATGATATTCTTAGCAGTTGTTGCAGATACTGATAACCCTGTCTTAACACCTTCCACCCTAACAAATGGGGTTTCAGATAATTTTTCAAACATTTTTATATTATTGATCGACTTAGAAGCAGTTTTTTTCTTGAATTTTTTTCGCTCAGGCTTTTCTTAAGCTCTAAAGTTTCTATTAAAACGCCAACACTGTGTAGCCGTTATTTCCACAACACCCTTAAGGAAAAATAACAACCAACCCAGCAAATCATCCTTCATTCTAACTTGCATCAGCCTTTGATAAGAGTTTTTTATCAACTAAATGTAGTGGTATTAAAGTTTTACCATTACCATCAAAAAAAAGGATGAATCATCTCAAACTGAGAATGAATAATAGCAATTTTTATTATTTAGAAATTTTTCTAAATCTGACATCAATTCATATACATTGTCTTGACGCGGTAGCATAAAGTCAGCATTCTGAATACTGTTTCCACCAATCCAATTTTGTGAAGTGCGAAATTCTCCTGATAGTTCTTGCTTACCCCTTCTTGATAATAGCAATGTTACATGTGCCTGTTTAATTAAACGCATGCAAATTGGCAGTTTACCTAGATTATTAAGGCACTTCGCACTGCATTTATATAAAGAGTGACTTCGAGCCAATCATCTCTTTGCTTTATTTTAATGTTCTCCTCTTTCTTAAATGAACCTTCAATCTCAGTTTGCGTGCCTTCTATTTTACTAGACAAAGTTGCCTCATTACTTATAAAACTCATGATAAACAAATCAATATTCGGCACCAACCTTGTCATGGCGTTCAATTTTTCTAACTGTACTTGTAAATTATTATTGTCAACTTCAAATGTGTGATTGATACTATTCGGCAAAAAGCTTCTCTATTACGCCTGCTTTAAATTTTGATATCTTCATGCTTAATATTTAGTACAAAAAGTGTAATAAGCCTATTATCTCATATTGGCTAAAAATTGTTTAATCTTGTTAATATCTTTAATGCCTTTCTCGCTTTCAACACCACTTGACACATCAATCGCATAAGGATGTACTTGGTTAATAGCATCAACCACCGTATTAGGGTTAAGCCCGCCCGCTAAAATAATAGGTAGGTCAATATCAACCTTAGCCAAGTGCCAATCAAAATGCTCGCCCGTACCGCCATAAATATCTTTGTTAAACGCATCTAATAACAAACCACTAGCCTGATGGCATTCCTCTGCCATTTTGGTGATATTAGTCTGCGTATTCACACGCAGCGCCTTAATAAACGGCATGGCATATTGAGCACACTCATGCGCCAGCTCATCGCCATGGAATTGCAAAGTATCCAGTGGCACTTCGCACAATACTTCATCAATAAAATCAGAATCTGCATTCACAAACAAGCCCACACGATTTACAAAGGGTGGCAATGCATTTACAACATCAATCGCAGTTTCTATATCAACACAGCGCGGGGACTTGTCATAAAACACCAAACCAATTGCATCAATACCAAGCATAGCAGCCTGATTGGCATTATCTGCATTGGTGAATCCACAAACCTTAATCTTCATTTACTTACCCTCGGCATCTAATTTTGCTTTAATCTTATCCCTATCAACCCACCAATCATCAGCCACTAATTGGTCAACAGCGCCTGAAAGTTTTTCTAAAAACACTTCTGGTTTGTCTAATTGTAGGTTTTTACGCCATAAATCAAACATTGATTGATCAGTCACATGCGAATGCTCATCCGCAACAGATACTATCATTTGTAAAGCAAAAAAAGTTGAATTATTCTCCGCGCCACAACGCATAGAGGTAACATAATGCGCCGTTGCAGCAGCAATGGCACGGGTACCTGCCTCTTTTGGTGACTCCTCAACCAAATGTTGTAGCATTGCAACAGTCAATTCTGGGTCAATTGGAAAAGTAACACCTAGCCACACAACGCATGGCCTAACACCTTCAAAGCATCCGGTCCTTCAGATAAAAACATCACATCACAAGCCTCAACCGCCAGCCCCCAAGACTCGTTATCCCTTGCGATATCAAAAGCACTAAAGGCCTTTTCCCAAACATCTGAATCCCTATAACGCTCAATCTGGATTCTGCCAATCTCTAATAAATTCTTAATTTGTTCCTCAGCAGGCGTATCCTCAGTTTTCGCCTGAATTTGTTTTTCAAAAATCCAGCCTAGCCTTAAGCTGCCCTTCATTGGCATATAAACCCTCACCCCACCTTCAGCATCAAAAATCTGCTCTTTATTCAAGTATTTTCCCATCAGTTATCTTCTAATAAAAGGCTGCCTCTAAGCGATTCTCCCAATTATCAGGCACATCCGTATAATCAGGCTTCACATCCATCCTAAAAAACCGCTCGTCAGACCCCTTAGACACCTGTTTCAAAACCACAACCAACGCCTCAAAACTCTCCACTTGAGGATTGGCAATAATCACTTCACTCAGTAATAACATATTTTTTTAACGATACAGAAAACCTAGTATTTTACCCATCTATTAAGATAATCATAACTCACAGGGTTGTTTTATCGAGAATGCAACATACTCAAATCTCCAATTTTGACAATTCCCTTCCAACCACTACTGTTTAAAACGTTTTTATAAAGATTTTGAATAATAGTTGGCTGATAATTATTACTACCCATTTCATCTCTATTTACTAAATAGAAAAAATAATTATTTTTCTCTTGTTTAGCAACCTTTATTTCATTTCTAGGCCAATAGAAGTAGGGGCTTCCCGAGTATGATTTAACTTTTACAAATTTATCAGAAATCAAAGAATGCTGATTTTGCAAAGAAGATATATCATACCCAGCAGAAGTATCAACATGGGAAAATTGTTCAATGGCATTACAATTTTATTTTTCAACAACCTGTCGTTTTTAAAAAAATGATGGTATTCATCTGGAATGTACAGCAAATCTTTAGAATATTTAATAAGCCCGATATATTCTAAGACAAATAAGCCACCATCAAAAACAGTATTATCATCAATTAGCCTTTTAATAAAAAAATCACTAATATCGTCTTTTTTATATGAGGCATCATGAATTAACCTAGATAATTAGGGATGCCAATATTATCAAATTTAATGATTTCGCTTATCATAGCTTTCAAGCCAAAGCTTGTATTAAATCTGTTTCATTATCATCCAAAATGTTTAGTAAAGGAATATCGCCATCTATAATTCTTGACACTTTTTGTGCTTTTTCATCTAGTTTCTAATTGATTACCTCATTAATAAAATTTTCAGAAAGTTACAGTTGTCCTCCATTTCTTATCTGACCTTCCGTTTTCTTTGATACAGTAATTTGTCAATGCTATTGTCATGTTTCCATCTTTAAAAGAATGTCATCTGAAGCGCTGATAAACCCAATACTTTTAGTATCGCCCTTGCAATTGTACTACTAGTAAAAGGACATACAACATTACCCAACCCATCAATCGCCATCAGAAAACCCTTCCACTCCGAAAAAAAGGTCTACAATTGATAAGTTTTTCACTGAATCATGCTCATTTTTTTAGTAATCTTTTTCTTTTTTCTAGACTTGAGTTTAGGTTTAAGCTTTCCAGAAACCGCTTTTCTGCATTCTTCAAGGGTTAAATCTGCTGGGTCTTTATCGCCGAAAACTTTTTTGATGGTAATGTTTTTTTGACCTTTACCTTTCTTTTTACCATTCCAGACATAAGGGCCAAAACGACCGTTGAGGACTTGGATATCGGAATCATCGAAGGTTTTGATGATACGTTCGGCGTCGAATTTTTCTTTAACAACAATCAGTTCTAGTGCTTTTTCTAGGCTAACTTCTTCTGGGGTATCTTCTTTGAGTGAGACGTATTTTTTACCATATTGGATGTAGGGGCCAAAGCGACCATAGTTGGCTTCGATGATGCCAAAATCATCAGTCTCGCCGACAGTGCGGGGCATGTTAAATAATTCTAAGGCCTCATCAAGGGTGATACTTTCAATGTCTAATGAGCCTCTTAGTGAGGCAAAGACTGGCTTGTCTTCGTCGTTTTTATGGCCGATTTGGGCAAAGGCACCGCATCTACCAAAGCGCACGCTGACGGGTTTGCCACTTTTTGGGTCAGTGCCGAGTTCGCGCATGCCGTGGGTTTCTTCTCTGGAAATATCAGCAGCATCTTCGATTTTTTGATGAAAAGGAGTGTAAAAGTTTTTAACCACACCTTGCCACGAAACATTTTGTGTGGCGATGGTGTCAAAATCGCTTTCAAGTTTGGCGGTAAATTTATAATCAATGATGTTGTCAAAATATTTGACTAAAAAATCAGTGAGCAAATAGGCAACATTGGTTGGGAACAATTTGTTTTTTTCAGCACCTGTTATTTCGCTTGGTTGAGACTGAATAACTTGGCTGTCTTTGATTTCAATCAGTTCATATGCTCGCTCAGTACCCTCTCTAGTCTCTTTTGTGACATAATTTCTGTCTTGTACTGTCGATACCATAGTGGCGAATGTTGAAGGCCTGCCGATGCCCATTTTTTCAATCTTTTCCACCAGCGATGCCTCAGTGTAGCGAGGCTTGGCTCTTGAAAAATTCTCTCTAGCTTTAAAGCTGGTCAAACTCAATGTGTCGCCTTTGTGTAAATCGGGTAATAGCTTATCCTCTGACGATAGATAATCATAGACTCTTAGAAACCCTGGAAATGTCAATATTTTGCCATTGGCTAGGAATTTTTCATCAAGCCCTGAAATGTTGATTTTTATTTGGGTCTTTTGTAATTGAGCGTCGCTTATTTGGCAAGCCAATGTGCGTTTGTAAATAAGACTATATAGTCTAGCAGCCTGACCTTCAATACCAAAAATACTGGGCTTGGTTAAATCGGTTGGGCGAATTGCCTCGTGCGCTTCTTGCGCGCCTGCATCTTTGGTTTTATATCGTCTTATGTGGTGATATTCACTGCCAAATTCTTTTGAAATGACTTGACCGGCTGCCTCAATTGCTGTTTCTGATAGCGTGAATGAGTCAGTTCGCATATAAGTAATAGAGCCTTCACGGTACAAATTTTGTGCCAAAGTCATAGTCTGCTTAACTGAAAAGCCTAATTTTTGAGAGGCTTCTTGTTGTAAGGTTGAGGTGATAAAGGGTGGTTTTGGTGAGCGTTTAGAGGGTTTTCTTTCAATTGATACAACGGTTAAATTAGCCGATAAAAGTGCATTAGCAAAGGTCAATGCTTGCTCTTTAGACCCAAACTCCTTGCTCAGTTTAACCTCAAATATCTCGCCACTCTCGCTCACTAATTCTGCTTTAACTTTGTAAGTAGAATTGGCAATATGTTGGCTAATTTCTCGCTCTCTTTCGACCACGAGGCGCATAACTGGGGATTGCACCCTGCCAGCGGAACGTGCGCCTGAAATTTTGCGCCATAAAACAGGCGATATTTCAAAACCCACTAATCTGTCAATAACGCGGCGCGCTTGTTGAGCATCTACCAACTGATAATCAACCGTTCTAGGCCTAACAATAGCGTGAGTAATTGCACTCTTGGTAATCTCATGAAAGACAATTCTTGGGGTGTCTTTAGGTAAATTAAGCGCTTCTAGCAAATGCCAAGCAATGGCTTCACCTTCACGATCCTCGTCCGTTGCGAGGTAAACTTTTTCTGCTATTTTTACAGCCTTACGCAAGTCAGCGACTACTTTTTTTTTATCTATGGTAATTTCATAGGTGAGGGTAAAATTATTTTCAATGTCAATGCCCATGTTTTTCTTAGGCATGTCGCGGATGTGGCCAATACTAGATTTAACACTAAAATCTTTGCCTAAAAACTTTTCAATGGTTTTAGCTTTGGCAGGGGACTCAACAATAACAAGATTTTTTGCCATTATTGAATGGTACGATTGTCATCAAGAAATACGATAGATTCCAGCCACTGCGTTGATGTTTCACCATCAACACTATTGCCTAATACCATCATCACCACCCATTTAAGATCTTCTAAAGAAATACTGGCACCGCCCAATGACATGATTTGGTCAATAATCATCTCGCGCTGATTGGCATCTAATTGGCCAATATTTTCCATAAACAACAAAAACCCTCTAGATTTAGCACTGAGTTTTATTTTTTCGGCCTTAGTGTAAATACGCATACTGCCCTGATAAGTCGTCTTGAATGACTTAATCTTACCATCTTGAATGGTAGCGATGTTTTCTAGCCAACTAAGCGCCTTATCAATGCGCGTTGTATCAAATCCAATGTCTGAAAGATGTGCTTTTAACTCGGTATCATCAACCTCATGGGTAGAGCCTTGCTCTGCCTCTTCAAAAAGATAATCAAACATATAGGTTAGAACATCAAGAATATTATTTGTCATAAAAATCTCACTTAGTTAGTAGTACGTAGTCTGACCCTGTAATTTTAGCAACTCTGTTTTCAAGCTCAAGCAACAAAAGCGCTTAGGTAAATTATCTGTGGGCTAAGGTTGATTTTTTCAACTAGTCTATCAACCGTCACCGAATTATAACTCAGACATTTTAATAGCATAGCGTCTGTTTTGTCTACATTTTTATATCAATAGACTTTTTTTAAATGAAACTGACAAACCCGAATCCTTGGGCAACTCAGATAATATGTCTTCAATATTGTCAGTTAATTTAGAGTCTTGCTTAATCAGTTGATGACACTCCTTTGATAATGGATTGTGAATTGAGCTAGGTATTGTAAATACTTCTTTACCTTGTTCAGCGGCTAATTTTGCAGTAATCATGGTGCCCCGCTTTTAATGCTTGCCTCCGCCACTAAAATGCCAAGATTCAGCCCACTAATCACACGATTACGCCTTAGCATCAATACCACTTGCCATGCCTGAGGTAATCACCATGCCTAACTTGGATAGTTCAAATGCAAAGGTATAAGCGCTATCTTCATCGCCTGATGTTGGATTCCTGCTACCAACAATAGCTGGTTGTGGTTTTGACAAGCATCCAACATTGCCTCTGACATAAAGTAGTGGTGGTGGATCTGAAATGGTTTTTACTTGTTCAGGGTATTTTCATCAATTAAGGTTAGAATGTGTCAGTTTTCATTTTTTACCCAATCAATAGTCTGCCTGTATCAGTAGTTTATCCACTTGTTGTAAAAATGTTAACGTTTCTTTTTCTAAATAAGCTTGATTACTTGCACTGCTCATCAGATGCTTCAAATACTTGTTGTGGCGATTTAAAATACTTTAACGCTTTATATATAAAGGCTGGCAAATTAAATTATGGTAAAATTGTCAGATTTCATTTAAAGAAATTGGATTTCATTATGAAGCAAAAGAGAACCTTTCAACCGAGTGTTATAAAACGTAAACGTACACACGGTTTCAGATTAAGAATGAGCACTAAATCAGGCCGCGCTGTTATTAATGCACGTAGAAAAAAAGGGCGTAAGCGTTTAACAGCTTAGTTAATTTAAGTGCCCCTTAGGCTAACACGCAACTTAAGAGTTTTAAAACCCTTTGATTATAAGGCCATTTTTAACCATGGAAAAATTATCAAAGGGCGGTACTGGCAAGTCATCGCACGAAAGGTTGATACACCCACACCCCGTCTTGGACTTGCCATTGCAAAAAAAATTCATAAACTAGCTGTTGATAGAAATAGAGCTAAGAGAATTGTGCGCGAAACCTTTAGAACACACCAAAATGATCTTAATCGTTGGGAGTTTATAGTGATGGCAAAGCATTCAAAACCCGCTAAGAACTCTATAATGACCGATGATTTGCTACATTTATTCAAAATAATAACCACTCATTAATGCGTTACTTACTCTTAATATCCATTAAACTTTATCAACTATTCATTAGCCCTTTATTGGGTTTTAATTGTCGCTTTCAGCCAACTTGCTCACAATATGCTTATGATGCAATCCAAGTGCATGGCTTTTTTAAGGGGTTTGGTCTTAGTTTAAAACGCATTAGCAAGTGCCATCCATGGCATGATGGTGGGTTTGACCCTGTACCAAAAAAATAATGCCACTCTTTAATTAAAAAATAACCTTATGAATAATCAAAAATTCTTTCTCATTATTGCTATTTTTTTAAGCGTTTTTCTCTTGTGGGACAAGTGGGAGGTAACACATGCAGTGGGTGAAAACGGTAATTTAATCAGTCAAACCAAAATTACAGGTGCTGGCACGATAAGTGACTTCTTAACAAATCAGAACCTAGACGTACCCAGTGTTACAAATCGCAATACCGAATTAGACCTTCCTAACACTGTTGCAAAAAATCAAAGCCCATTTACAACGGTCACAACAGATTTACTAACCTTAGAAATTAGTCACAAAGGTGGTACTATCCAAAATGCATGGCTTAATGATTATCCAATAGAAATTAATTCTGAGAAAAAATTCCAGCTGCTCAGTGATAAAACTGGTGAAATATTCCAAGCACAAAGTGGTTTATTACCGCAAGGGCAAATGCCCACTCACCACTCAACATTTAGTTCAAAAAATAGCCATTATCAAATGGATGGTAATAGTTTGATTGTGCCCTTTACTTGGCAAAGTGAGAATGGTATCAAAGTCACCAAGCAATATCACTTTAACAAAAACAGCTATGTGGTTGGTATTGATTACCAAGTAACCAATACCACTAACAATACATTAAACATAACTGGCTACACACAACTAGTTCGCAATGCACTTGATCAGTCCAACATGATGATACCAACTTATACAGGTGGTGCAAAATTTGATGACCAAGATGTGTATGAAAAAATAGAGTTTGAAGACTTTGGCGACCAGCCAAAAACCACCTCTAAAGGTGGCTGGATAGCGATGATTGAGCATTACTTCTTTGTAGCTGCAATCCCAGATGCAAATCAAACACACACTTATTCATCAAGGATTATCAATGGTGAATATTTACTAACCGTTGTCAACCCAGAATTAGCAATAGCGCCTGGTGCAACAGCAACACTACCAAGCAGTAGCTTTTATATCGGACCTAAGGAGCAAGAACAAATTAACAGTGTTGCGCCAGGCTTAGATAAAACCGTTGATTATGGTGTGCTGTTTATTATTGCCAAGCCATTATCTGAGTTACTCAGCTGGATTTATTCAATGATTCACTCTTGGGGTTATTCTATTATCGTTCTTACTTTGTTAATTAAATTGGCGTTTTATAAACTCAGCGAAAAATCATATCGATCAATGGCAGGCATGCGACAGCTCGCCCCCAGATTGACAAAACTTAAAGAGACTTATGGTGATGACAAGCAAAAACTAGGTCAAAAAACCATGGAACTATATAAAAAGGAAAAAATCAACCCTGCCTCTGGTTGTTTGCCCATTCTGGTGCAAATTCCTGTATTTATTTCACTTTACTGGGTGCTATTAGAAATGATTGAGTTACGCCAAGCGCCGTTTTGGTATTTAACCGATTTATCAGCCCAAGATCCGTACTATATATTACCGCTCATCATGGGTGTATCAATGTTTGTTCAACAAAAACTAAACCCGCCACCACCTGATCCAATGCAGGCAAAAATTATGATGGCATTACCTTTTGTATTTACTATTTTCTTCCTATGGTTTCCATCTGGATTGGTGCTTTATTGGGTGGTCAACAACATCTTATCAATCACTCAACAATGGGTAATTGATAAACGCATTAATGGCTAAAAATTGCTATGTCCATTCTCAACAATTTGGATGAATACAAACGCTGGAGAGATGACAAACTAGCAAATACTAGCACCAAGATTGAAACCTGCCTGATTGAAATTAGCAATCCCTTTGAGCTCACACGCTCAGAAAAAGACAGAATTAAACGTTTGTGCCAACATAACAATTTTGCCCTGTTTAATATTGAACAGCAAGACAACTACCCACAAGCCATTATTGCCATTAATAAACAGTTTGGATTGATAGATTATGATCCGCATTTACATGTCCAAGATAGGGGTTTAGCGCATATTACCCAAAGCGTTAAACAAGATCAGGCTGAATTTATTCCCTACACCGATAAAGCCATCGGCTGGCACACAGACGGTTATTACAATACAATAGAACAACGCATACGTGCCTTTTCTTTGTTTTGTGTTACACCTGCAAACCGTGGTGGGGGAAATCAATGGATTGACCAACAAATAGTGTATTTACAACTAAGGGAGTCTAATCCAGATGTTGCTAAGGCACTCACCCACACCCAAGCCATGAGCATACCCAAACATGTTGTAAACGGCGTTGTTAGGCGTAAAACCTCCATAGGAGCTATTTTTTTTATTGATGAGCCCGGCTCACAACTTTATATGCGCTATACACAAAGAAAGAAGAATATCAAATTTTTGAATGTCCAAGAGATTAGGCAAGCTGTTGCCATTTTGGATACGCATTTAAGCGCCACCACTGAATATCACTTTAGCCATACTATGGTTGCTAATCAGGGAATGTTGTGTAACAATATCCTGCACAAACGTTCTGGATTTATTGACAATCCCCTCAATCCAAGGTTGCTACTCAGAGGTCGTTACTTTAACCGATTAAATTAGGGTTATAATTAAGCGATGATTAATAACTAAATTAGGGTTATAATTAAGCGATGATTAACAACCACCGACTCGAAAACGCCAAGCAAATTAACTCGCCAAACTTTAACAAAAGACCCAATCAAGCCATATCTTTAATTGTTATTCATAATATTTCACTACCACCTGGTAAATTCAACAATAACCATATTGAAGATCTTTTTACCAATCAGCTTGATACCAGTCAGCACCCTTACTTTAAAACCATTAAAGAGCTAAAGGTATCCGCACACCTGCTGATTAAACGCAATGGCATGATAATTCAGTTCGTGCCTTTTAATCAGCGCGCTTGGCATGCAGGTAAATCAAGTTATAAAGATAAGCATAACTGTAATGATTTTTCTATTGGTGTTGAGTTGCAAGGAGATGACAATACGCCGTATGAATCAGTACAATATGAAGCCTTAAACAAAGTGATAGATTTATTAAAATCTCATTATTCAATAAGCGCTATCAAGGGTCATAGTGATATTTCTCCGATAAGAAAAACAGATCCTGGGCCCTATTTTAAGTGGAGTAAACTACATGCAATTATTTGATAAATTTTACTTACAGGCTGAACACATCAAATTAATTATTTTTGATGTAGATGGCGTATTAACAGACGGTGGCTTATATTTCTCTGACGAAGGCATAGAACTTAAACGCTTTAATTCATTTGATGGGTTAGGGATTAAACTACTCAAACAAAACGGTATTGAAGCAGCTGTTATCAGTGCTAGAAACTCTAAAAATGTAGCACACCGAATGAAGAGTTTAGGTATTGAACATTTTTACCAAGGGCAAGACGACAAGGTTATTGCTTTTAACAATCTTATCAAAAAACTATCACTTCAAACTGAACAAGTTGCTTACATGGGCGATGACATCATTGATTTACCTGTTATGAGAAAAGTTAGTCTGCCAATTGCCGTTGCCAATGCCCACGAACTGGTGAAAGAAAATGCTTATTTTGTGACTGAAAAAATAGGCGGCCATGGCGCAGTAAGAGAAGTTTGTGATTTATTACTAAAAGCTCAAAATACCTTTAACAAAACCATGGAAAGATACTTAACATGACCCCACATTCCAATAA
Organism: Candidatus Ruthia sp. Cpac_8_S14; assembly: GCA_021730205.1. Classification (GTDB taxonomy): domain Bacteria; phylum Pseudomonadota; class Gammaproteobacteria; order PS1; family Pseudothioglobaceae; genus Ruthia. Next base: position 1,145,898 of record CP072533.1, read on the forward strand.
AATGTTACCAAACTCTTAAAGATAAAGTTCCTACTGATAGAGTTATTACCTACACTGGTCTTGCCAAACTCATTAATCACCCCAACGCCTATAGAGCAGTTGGCTCTCTGCAATGAACAAAAACCATTTTGCGCCCGAAAGAAGTGCCTTGCCATCGTGTGGTTAGGTCAAATGGAGGTTTAGGTGGTTTTACGCAAGACATTAAAACCAAAATAAAACACCTCCAAAAGAAGGTGTTGAAGTGACCAACAAAAAAATTGTAATGGTATTTTTAATTAAGAAATGTGGTTCTTAAATTTTCTTACCACGTATTTTGTTAATCATTTGCAATTGTGCCATTGACTCAGCAAGTGCCGCCTGTGTTGCTGAAATATCTTGACTCTTGGTTGCATTTTCCATTGCCTCTTGTGCGCGCTGTTTAGCTTCTAACGCCTTAGATTCGTCTAAATCGCTTGCTCTAATTGCAGTGTCAGAAAAAATAGTCACGACATCTGGCTGGACTTCTACGATACCACCAGAAACATAAATGGATTCTATGCCTTTATCGGTTTCTACTCGAACTTCACCCGGCTTTAAGGTTGACAAAAGTGCCGTATGTTTTGGATAAATACCTAGTTCGCCTGCGGATGCAGGCGCAAACACACACAATGCCTCGCCTGAATAGAGAGGCTCTGTTGCGCTAACGACATCAACATGAATAATTGACATTTATGCGTTCTCCTTAGCTTTTTCACGAACCTCATCAAGCGAACCTACCATATAAAAGGCTTGCTCTGGGAAACTATCCATCCCACCATCAAGAATAGCTTTAAACCCAGAAATCGTATCTTTAAGTGATACATACTTACCTGGTGCACCAGTGAAGACTTCTGCTACAAAAAATGGCTGAGACAAAAAACGTTGAATTTTACGAGCACGAGACACTGAACGTTTGTCTTCTTCAGATAATTCATCCATGCCTAAGATCGCAATAATGTCTTTTAATTCTTTGTAGCGTTGCAACACTCCCTGTACGCCACGAGCTACGTTATAGTGCTCTTCGCCCACGATTAATGGGTCCAGTTGGCGTGAAGTAGAATCCAGTGGGTCTACCGCAGGATAAATGCCTAATTCTGCTACTTGACGTGACAACACAACCGTTGCATCTAAATGAGCAAATGTGGTTGCTGGCGATGGGTCAGTTAAATCATCTGCAGGTACATATACTGCCTGAATTGAGGTAATTGAGCCTTTTTTAGTTGAAGTAATACGTTCCTGTAATGCGCCCATCTCACTTGCTAATGTTGGCTGATAGCCCACTGCTGATGGCATACGACCTAATAGTGCCGATACTTCCGTACCTGCAAGTGTATAACGATAAATATTGTCAATAAATAACAATACATCACGACCTTCATCACGAAAGTATTCTGCCATGGTTAGTCCTGTTAAGGCAACACGCAATCTGTTTCCCGGAGGCTCGTTCATTTGACCATACACCAAGGACACTTTATCAAGTACATTTGACTCTTTCATTTCGTGATAAAAGTCATTGCCTTCACGAGTACGTTCGCCCACACCAGCAAATACTGAATAACCAGAATGCTCAATCGCAATATTACGAATTAACTCCATCATATTAACGGTTTTACCAACACCAGCACCACCAAACAAGCCAACCTTACCACCTTTGGCAAACGGGCAAATTAAATCAATAACTTTAATACCTGTTTCTAATAATTCTGCTGCAGGTGCCAGTTCATGATAAACAGGCGCACTTCGGTGAATAGCCCAATCGACTTCTTGACCAATGTCGCCAGCATTATCAATCGGCTCGCCCAGCACATTCATAATACGCCCTAATGTCTTAACGCCGACAGGCACCTTAATCGGCTCACCTGTGTTGGTGACTTCCAAGCCTCTTTTTAGGCCTTCAGAACCACCCATGGCAATTGCACGCACCACATGGTCGCCCAACTGTTGCTGAACTTCTAAGGTTAAGCCTGTTTCTGAAACTTTTAAAGCATCATAAATTTTTGGCATACTGTCTGCTGAGAATTCGACATCGATAACCGCACCAATAATTTGTGTAATTTTTCCTGTACTCATTTTGCTTTTCCTTTTTTTAAACTTTAAACAGCAGCAGCACCGCTAACAATCTCAGAAATTTCTTGCGTAATTGCCGCTTGCCTTGCCTTGTTGTAAACCAACTCTAACTCTTTAACCATATCACCTGCATTATCAGTTGCACTTTTCATTGCAACCATGCGTGAAGATTGCTCACAGGCAATGTTTTCAACTAAGCCTTGATAAACCAAAGCCTCAATATAACGCACTAGTAACGCACTTAGAACCTCTTGTGCATTAGGCTCATAGATATAGTCCCAATAGTGGTTCATATTGTTCGATTCGCCTGCTACCATTGGCACCAATTGCATAATTGTGGGTGCTTGGATCATGGTGTTTTCAAATTTGTTGTAGGCCACTGATAATTGTTGAATTTCACCTGCATCAAACCCGTCAAGCATAACTTTAATCGTACCTAATAAATCATCAAAACGAGGTGCATCACCTAAATCTGTTAATATAGACTTAACGTTTAAGCCAGAATTTTTAAAGAATGAGGTTGCTTTTTTGCCAATGGTGCAGATATCAACTTTAATGCCCTTGATCTGGTGTTCAACAACTTGTTTTAAAATATGCCTAAACAAATTAGTATTCAAACCACCACACAAACCTCTATCACTTGAAATAATAATAATGCCGATGCACTGAAGTTTTTCAGAACTATTCATATAAGGATGTTTAAATTCTGAATGTGCATAGGCTAAATGACCAATAACATTGGAAATTTTTTCGCAATAAGGACGTGATGCTAACATTCTATCTTGCGCTTTTTTCATCTTAGAAGCTGCGACCATCTTCATGGCCGAAGTAATCTTCTGGGTATTTTTAATACTCGAAATTTGTGTTTTAATTTCCTTGCCAGCTGCCATTATTTATCCTATTCTACCAAGTATGGTTTGCCTTAAAGTCATCAATTGCTGCTTGTAATTCATTTGAAATCTCATCATTATAATCACCTGTTTCATTAACTTTATCCATCAATGGCACTTGGTTTGCATTCATATAAGTGATTAGTGCCGCTTCAAAATCAACCACTTTATTTGCCTCAATGTCATCTAACGAACCTGAATTAGCAGCAAACAATGAGGTTGCCATTTCAGCAATTGATAAGGGCGAGTATTGATTTTGTTTCATTAACTCTGTCACACGTTGACCACGATCAATTTGCGCCTTAGTTTCTGCATCAAGGTCTGATGCAAATTGTGCAAAAGCCGCCAACTCACGATATTGAGCCAAATCAAGACGAATACCACCACCTAGTTTTTTAATAATATTAGTCTGCGCTGCACCACCCACACGTGATACTGACAAGCCTGCATTAATCGCTGGGCGAATACCTGCATTAAATAAATCTGTTTCTAAGAAGATTTGACCATCTGTAATTGAAATAACGTTGGTAGGAACGAATGCTGACACATCGCCACCTTGAGTTTCAATAATTGGTAATGCTGTTAAAGAGCCTGTTTTACCTTTAACTTCGCCATTAGTCATCTTTTCTACATAGTCTGCATTGACACGTGAGGCACGCTCAAGCAAGCGTGAATGTAGATAGAATACATCACCCGGATAAGCTTCACGCCCTGGTGGGCGTTTAAGCAATAAAGAAACCTCACGATAAGCCCAAGCTTGCTTGGTTAAATCGTCATAAACAATCAAAGCATCTTCACCTCGATCACGAAAATACTCAGCCATAGCACACCCTGCATAAGGTGCAATGTATTGTAGTGCTGGCGCTGATGCAGCGCCAGCAGTCACAATAATGGTGTTTGCCAATGCGCCGTGTTCTTCTAATTTGCGCACAACTGCCGCTACCGATGAATCTTTTTGACCAATAGCCACATATACACAACGAATACCGCTGTCTTTTTGATTGATAATCGTATCAATCGCGACAGCTGTTTTACCTGTTTGACGATCGCCAATGATGAGTTCACGCTGACCACGACCCACTGGCACCATCGCATCAATCGCTTTAATGCCTGTTTGAATGGGCTGATCTACCGATTTACGATCAATCACGCCAGGTGCCATTACTTCCAATGGTCGTACACTTTGGGCACCAATACCGCCCTTGCCATCAATGGCTTTGCCCAATGGATTAACCACTCGACCTAGCATAGCCTCACCAACAGGTACTCCAACCAAACGATTGGTACATTTAACGATATCACCTTCTGAAATATGCAAATAATCACCCAGAACAACTGCGCCAACACTGTCTTGCTCTAAATTAAGCGCCATGCCAAAGGTGTTATTTTGGAATTCAAGCATCTCACCAAACTGCACATCAGCCAAACCATGAATACGAACAATGCCGTCACTCACACTAACCACGCTACCTTCTGTACGTGCCTCAACGGCAAAGTCAAATCCTTCTATCTGCTTTTTAATTAAATCACTAATTTCATGAGCGTTTAATTGCATAATTCTTCCTCTTTAAATTTTAATAATTTAGTGTATTATTGGATAGACGCAACCTTAACTCATCCACTTGGGCTTTGATTGACATATCGATAACTTTATCACCATCTTTAACAATAACGCCACTTACTAAGTTTTTATCTATAGTAGTGTCAATGCTTACTACCTTGTTGTATTGATTTGCCAAATCACTCACAATTTTCTTTTTTTCAGGCTTGCTTAACTGATAAGCACTAATGACATTAAACATTTTGGCATCATTTGTTGTGTTCATCAAACTTTCAAACAAAGTGGCAATACTTGGCAAAGCGTTGGTACGATTATTGTCTAATAACATGCCAATAAATGTCGCTTCATGCTCGCTTAACTCTCTTGTCAATATTGATTTGAACAATGTCTTAATAGTGCTTAATTTATCTTGTTTTAAAACATCGGGAGAAGCAATAAATCTGCGCAGTTGCTCATCAATAAGCAACTGCGCGCCTGCATTTAAAACCATTTTCCACTGCAAATGCGATTTGTCTTGCTGTGCCAATCCAAAAATTGCATTGGCATAAGGTTTGGCGATGACGGCTAATTCCATAACTAACTACGACAACGATTGTGACAATTTACCCAACATTTGTTGGTGTACTTTCGCATCAACTTCCTTGGCAAGCACCGCATTAACACCTTGCATAACCAAATCAGACACTTGATTTTTTAACTCATTACGTGTTTGAATTGTGTCTTGTTCAAGCTGTGCTTGTGCTTGTGCTCTTACTTTACTCGCTTCTCTTAAAGCAACGTCTTTCGCATCTTCAACCATATTCAATGCTTGACGAGTGGCATTTGCAATAATGTCAGCCGCCTGATCTTTAGATTGATTAATCATCTCTTGAGCTTTGACTTGCGCTTCTTCTTGCTCAGAACGACCACGCTCCGCCGCTAATAAACCGTTTTCTATACGTTTTTTACGTTCTTCCATGGCCATTACAATAGGCGGCCAAACAAATTTCATACAAAACCAAGTAAACATGGCAAACATGATTAATTGCCCAAACATCGTCAAATTAATATTCATAGCTCAACCCTTGCGTTCTAAATCGTTTTTTATTTTACCCTGCAACTGCAAATAAAATATACATTGAAATACCAACAGCAATCATTGGTACCGCATCCACCAAACCCATAACAATAAACATTTGCGTTCTAAGCATTGGAATTAACTCTGGCTGGCGCGCTGCCCCTTCTAAAAACCTTGCACCTAAAATACCAATACCAACTGCTGCACCTAGCGCACCCAAGCCCATTAAAATTGAACCTGCTAAAAACAAAATACTTTGTTCCATTTTTTACTCCTATTTATAAAAAAATTAACGCTCTTTTTGGTGAGCCATGTCCATATACACAACGACTAAAGTCATAAAGATAAAGGCTTGTAACAATACAATCAAAATATGAAAAATTGCCCATGGTAAAGACAAGCTCCATTGAACCCAAAATGGCAATAAGGCGATGAGAATAAAAATCATCTCTCCTGCATACATGTTGCCAAATAAACGCAACGCTAATGAGACGGGCTTGGCAATTAAATTTACCCCTTCTAAGAACAAATTAAACGGCAGCATCATTTTACCAAATGGATGAAAGGTCAATTCTGCTGCAAAACCGTCCGCGCCTTTTTCCTTGATGCTGTAATAAATAATAAGAATGAAAATACCAATTGACATGCCAAAGGTCGCATTTGGATCAGTGGTTGGTACCGCCTTAAAGAAAACGTGATGTGGGTCAGCGCCAAACCAAACGCCGATTTTCTGTGCCACATATGGCAACCAATCGACTGGCACCAAATCCATGGTGTTCATTAACACAATCCAAATAAAAGTAGTGAGTGCTAATGGTGCAACCACAGGATTTTGATCATTAAACGAACCACGAACATTTTCGTTAATAAAATCAATCACACTTTCAATAAAATTTTGCGCACCTGAAGGGGTGTCAGCGGTCATTTTTTTACCCACTCGGTAAAAAAAGATTAAAAATAAAACACCTAATACAAAGGAAACACTTAATGTGTCCAGATGAAAAGCCCAAAAACCCATTTCTTTTGCCTCGCTTATGGTGTGCGCAAGCCCCCAATGTCCGTCTGGGAATTGACCATATGTCAAATTTTGTAAATGGTGCTTAATATAGCTACCAGAAGTTATGATTTCATTTGTCACTGACATTATTCATTTATAACCTTGTCTATTAAAAAACCAATCTGTCCAAAAACCAAGCTGATAATTAGCGCCTTTGATGATAACTTTAAAATCAATAAGCCGAATAAAGCCAATGCCACCAACAGAGCCATACGCATAATAACGCTCACTGCCATCATACCAACGCTAGCTCCTGCGCTAATACCCAATTGTCTTTTTTGCTTGTTTATGTGCCTATTAATTAAACCTGTATTTAACAAGCTAATCATACTGCCATAAATTGCTGCTAAAGCCACACCATTGATAGCAAAATAAACCCCCACTATTAATAATATGCCTAATTGTGCCTTTGGCCATCCATTATCCGTTGCCAAAATATCTATCGCCATCAAACTCACAAAATTGAGATTATACTAGTCCGGCTTATAAAAAAATCGTTTTTTTGTGAGTTTAATCAAGTTAAATCACTATTAATATGTTATATGTTCATAACTGACAACATAAGCACATTGTGATGTACTTGACAAGTGTGTGCATTATCAGAATAATTGACTTATTTTTGAGGAGAGAAATATGGCCCATATTGTTGTTATTGGCGCAAGCACGGGCGGACTGCCTTTTGCCTATGATATTAAGAAAACATTAGGAAAAAATCACAAGGTAACGGTTATTTCCAATAATCCGAACTTTAACTTTATTCCTTCAAATCCTTGGTTGGCAGTTGGTTGGCGCAGTGAGGAGGACATTAGTTTTTTACTTGAACCTCATTTGAAACGTAAAGATATTGAACTGATTGTCGGCGAGGCTAGTGAAATCAAACCTAATGATAATCAAGTTATGATTGACGACCAAGTTGTAGACTATGACTATCTAGTGCTAGCCACAGGCCCTAAATTAGCCTTTGATGAAATTGAAGGCTTGGGTCCTGAAGGTCATAGTGTTTCAATTTGCACCACTGCTCACGCTGAATCAGCGCGCCAAAAGTGGGAAGAGTTTTGTGCGAATAGTGGTGGTCCAATTGTTGTGGGCGCAGTGCAAGGTGCTTCCTGTTTTGGTCCAGCTTATGAATTTGCATGTGTCATGGATACTGACCTTAAAAAACGAGGTATTCGTGATAAATGTCCCATCACCTTTGTGACTGCAGAGCCGTATATTGGCCATTTAGGTTTGGGTGGTGTGGGCGATTCAAAAGGTCTGTTAGAATCAGAGTTCAGGCAACGTCATATCAAGTGGATTACCAATGCCAAGGTGACTAATATTACCGTTAATAATGTCACTGTAGACCAAGTTAACGACGAAGGAGGAGTGATTAAAACTATGGAGATTGCCACCCAATACACCATGATGTTGCCGGCCTTTAAAGGCGTTGATACGGTTGCAAAATTAGCCGATGTAGATGTAAGCTTTGTCAATCCACGTGGCTTTGTCATGGTGAATGATTATCAACAATCCCTTGTTAAAGATAATATTTTTTCAGTTGGTGTGAATATCGCTATTCCACCTGTTGAAGCAACACCTGTTATGTGCGGCACGCCAAAAACAGGCTACATGATTGAATCCATGGTCACCGCTGTTGTACATAATATTGAAGAAATGATTGCCGACAAGTCGCCTTCTCACATTCCAACTTGGAATGCAGTTTGTATTGCTGACATGGGCGATACAGGTGCAACCTTTATCGCTATGCCACAAATTCCACCTAGAAACGTTACTTGGGCTAAAAAAGGCAAAATGATGCACCTTGCTAAAATTGCCTTTGAGAAATTCTTCATTCGCAATATGAAAACAGGCAACTCAGAGCCTACCTATCAAAAGTACATTTTCAAAATGTTGGGCATTGAACGTTTAAAGAAAAAATAGACTTCCCTAATTCTGTTTTCTATGCTAAAAGAGTCACCTTGAAATCTACAAGCACCTACTGGAATCCCCTTGATTCTTCAAGCTTCGGAAAATGGAAGGAATGTTCTAGAGCTTACCGTTCCTGAAAACCTAGTCTCTGGTGGTTATGTTCAGTTAACTAAATTCAAAGATGGGTACTGTACAAATTGTTTTGGCGCTAAAAGTCATGGTTATTCTGAAGAGATATTTATTATATCTGGCAGGATTTATGGCAAAGCTTTTGAACAATGGCTTGGAACTGGTACGTATACAAGCAGGCCTCCAGGTGAAGTTCATGAACCCTTTTTGCCGACGGTGATGTTTTGTTTGATTATGGAGGTGTCATGTCCCAGACAATCCATTACAAAAAAACTGATAAATCATTCCAAATTAAAAGCTTATAAAAGAATGGATTTCCCTGCGCCTGTTTCACCCGTAACAACACTCATACCTTGCTTAAAAGATAAGTCTAGCATTTTCAACAACAGCCAAATTTTTAACACTTAATTGAGACAGCGTTTGATTAAAGCTTGCGACCCCAATGTAATTTAGAGCGAACAATCTCAAAATAGTCATAATCCTTAGGGTGTAATAAATGAATAAAACTACTGTGCTGACGCACACGAATATCCTGCCCTGCTTTGGTAGCAACCGAAGTTTGCCCATCAAAACTAACAATTGCACCATCATCTGAATCTTTCACTTGAATCACTACTTCACTATCACCTGACACCAATAAAGGGCGGTGACTCATAGTGTGTGGACAGATTGATACCAAACCAATAGCATTCACACCTGGATGCATAATAGGACCACCACTGGATAGTGCATAAGCGGTTGATCCTGTTGGTGTAGTAATAATCAAACCATTGGCACGCTGATTATTAACAAATTTATCATCAATATAAACATCAAATTCAACCATTTTTAAATGCTCTTTTCGATGGATAACCACATCATTCAATGCTAAAAAGTTGTCTGATGCTTTGTTGTTCTGCTCTATTTGGCAAGATAGCAGACAGCGCTCTTCTTTGGTGTATTCACCATTTAAAACTTCAGAAACAGTATCAAACATACTTGTTAATGGTACATCTGCCAAAAAGCCCAGCCGCCCAAGATTAATACCCAAAATTGGAATATTGTTATCAACAAAACTACGCGCTGTACTAAGTAGTGAGCCATCACCACCTAAAACAATAATCAAGTTCGCCTGTTGAGCAATACTTTTATCGTCAAACACCATACCTACATCCTGAGTTGATAAAAATTCACGCAACTCAATAGCTGTGTCTTCACTCACAGAATCGTTAGGTTTGGTAATAATGCCAATTGTGTTAAACATATTTGTTAATCATTAAGATTGAATTCTTTAAAATGGTCACCATATAATTAAGCACTTTGTGGACAATCTCAATCTTATCCACAATCAATACTTTTAATAAATATACATGAATTGAGCAACAAAATGACAAAAAAGAAACCAGAAAATAAGGACCAAAAAAAATTCTCAAAAAAAGAGGATATTGAAGCCGCCATTAAAGCCGCCTCGCAAACATCTCAAAAAGATGATTTGCAAGAACAGCTAGCCCAAGCGCAACAATCTGCCAAAGATAATTGGGACAAACTTCTAAGGTCTCAAGCAGAAATGGAGAACCTCAAACGCCGCAACGCTAAAGATGTTGAAAATGCACACAAGTTTGCACTGGATGGTTTTGTCAAAGCATTGCTCGAAGTCAAAGACTCGTTAAGCATGGGCATTAAAACTGCACAAGAAGAAAAAGCCACCGTTAAGCATATTGTTGAAGGGCTAGAAATGACCGATAAAGTTTTTCTCTCAACCCTAGAAAAATTTGGCGTAGAAATGATTAATCCAGAAGGTGAACCCTTTAACCCAGAATTACACGAAGCCGTTACCATGGTACCCATGCCAGATAAAAACTCAAATTCTGTTTTAGAAGTCGTACAATTTGGTTTTACTTTAAATAATCGCTTAGTTCGTCCAGCAATGGTGGTGGTAGTCCAATAAGCAATAAGTTTCTAAAACTCAAGCAAGCCTCCAATAACAAAGTGAGCAACAAAATTGCTCATTACTCACATCATATTGTAGTTTAATGTGCGTTGTTTTACTTTTTATTGCGATACCATGTTTCCTATAACAACGATTATCTGTAGCGATGTCATACATATGGCACCTGTGTTTATTATTATTTTATCAAACACCCCTTTCTAACAAATCTAAAAGGAGGTATTGATATGAAACTTACAAGAGAAAAGACTTACCGGTTAAATTTAGATAAGCACTATAGAATGATAAAACTAATCAATCGTTACAATACGAAAACCAATTTCATCTGATTTTTCAGACTTGAGTATATGTTGATAGTTTAAATCAACAAATTTTTCACTAATAGATTTCTAACTACCGTACCGCCTTTGGCGACTCTCTTTTGAGTGCCCTCATCAATAAACCCACTCCCAAACATTGCCAAGCATATCATACAACCCCCGTGAGTTAGGGCTTAGAGGTTTAACAGGCATTATAGACTTTGATTGATTGTTGCAATAATAAACATTTACCTGACTGCAAATATTCTTCTTAACGCTCAGAGCGTTAGCATTAGCTGCATATTTTCAATGGATGGACTTTGGTAGCATGTAGTGTTTGTTGTCATTGGTCGAGTGTGTAAAGATTGCTTTGTCCTGAAAAAAACAGTATTTTTGCCCTAATAAGAAAGCAAGGTACTCAGTGGCTGATAGTTATTACTAAGCATAATGTAGAACAATTAAAATATCCAAATATAACAGCAGTTGCATATATAACCACAACTGCCGAAGTAAAAATCAGTATCAGATTGTATTGTTACTTCTGCAAATGTGAATGCGGTTACCAATGCATTATCTAACCAAAAAATCTTATTTTATGTTAAATTTATCAATAGTGTGCATAAAAATACTATTCTACGTTTTTGGGTACCTTGATGTGCTTCATGCAAAATCAATGAACAAGTTATGAGCCACATTTATAGCAAAATATACAAAAATTCAACTTTTTTAAAATCAATGTGGTAGCACGAACAAATGGCTATCGCAAGCCTAAAAGATTGAAAAAAAGTCTTAGACTACACACATAGCAAAGTATATGCAGAATTAACCCTAGCACAACCCATTGAAACAACTAAAAAAACGAGCAGTTACCCAATCACAAAGTCACAAAATGTTTCAAAAAATTAAGGATTTTTTTCACCCTTAAATAAAGACTGGGTATAACAACTCAAACTTAACTACCGACCTGACATTGTCTTATTTAATGAGGGCAATGAAATTACTCGTATTGATGGATTTTTATACAACTTTCATTTTTAGAAAGTATTGTGCGGCTACGTGAATGGTGACTTTTATCAAGAATTTGCAAACTTATAACGCCTATCTTGCGTATAGACAAAAAGGGATTTACTTAAACAAGGCGTTGACATTGATATTTGTAAATAATATTTACTTGTTGCAACTAAGCGTATAACATGCTAAGGCTCAATTGCTACATTGAGGAAAGAGGCATGAAACGTTTATTATTATCCTTATTTTTATTATCCGCATTTTCATTAGCAGAAGCAGAAGATGATTTGTTGCCAGTAGATGAGGCGTTTGCCTTTAAAGCCAGCCTGGTTAATAACGAAATACTACTTAATTGGGACATTGCTAAAGGTTACTATCTTTATAAAGAGAGGGTTAAGATTTCTTCTGATTTTTCAGCCCAGCTAGGCAATGCTAAGTTCCCAACAGCAAAGATTAGAAATGATGAGTTTTTTGGAAAAATTGGAGTTTATCATGATAATGCCGTGGTGGTGGTTCCTGTGCTTAAAGGCGATGCCAAATCTATTTTATTAACTGTTAGCTATCAAGGTTGTGCCGATTTAGGTGTTTGCTACCCGCCCATTACTAAATCGGTTGCGCTTAACATCGGTTCAATGCGCTCGACATCTTTAGCTGATAATGCATTTAATCTATTTTCACGAACCACTAACAAAGCGCAGTCAATTGTTGAAAAAATCATCCCAATTCCTGATGAGCCTCTATCTGAAGACGATGCCTTTAAATTTTCAGTGGTGGCAATTGATGCCAATATGCTATTAGCAAAATGGACTATTCATCAAGAATATTATTTATACCATGATAAGTTTTTCTTTGATATCAAAGGGGCAAAATTTAGCGATATTGCCTTTCCAAAAGGTAAAATTAAAGACGATGAGTTTTTTGGCAGAATTGAGGTTCACAAAGACGTATTAGAGATTAAGATTCCGCTTACTGATGTCAGCACTCAACCAATTACTTTTATTGTTAAATATCAAGGCTGTTGGGAGGGTGGTGTTTGCTATCCACCACAAAGAAAAACTAAAGATATTGTGTTGCCTTCTCAAACAGGTGACTCTAATATCAATACCACACCTGAAAAAGCTAAAGTACCCAATGTCACGCAAGTTGAATTAAACAAAACTGACCAAATTACTGCACTATTTCAACAAGGCAGTATATTGTTAGTATTGGTAAGTTTCTTTGGTTTTGGCTTATTGCTGTCATTAACCCCTTGCGTGTTTCCAATGATTCCAATTCTGTCAGGCATTATTGTGGGTCAAAAAGGCGAAGTTAGCACTAAAAAAGCGCTGATTATGTCCATTGTATTTGTATTATTCATGAGCATAGCTTATTCAATTTCGGGCGTATTGGCAGGCTATTTTGGTGAAAATTTACAGGTTCTATTCCAAACCCCTTGGATACTGGTTGTTTTCAGTTTGATTTTTGTCGTCTTGGCGTTTTCTATGTTTGATTATTATGAGATCCAACTACCTGTCAGTTTACAAGGAAAAATTACAAAAATAAGCAATAATCAAGAAGGTGAGCACTTAATTGGTGTGGCTATTATGGGATTTTTATCAGCTCTCATTGTAGGGCCTTGTGTTGCACCACCGCTAGCAGGCGCATTGATTTATATTGGACAAACTGGCGATGCATTATTAGGTGGATTATCACTATTTGTAATGAGCTTAGGCATGGGCGCACCACTTGTTGCGATTGGCGCAGGCATAAGCAAACTACCTAAAGCAGGTGGCTGGATGGATAATGTTAAATACGTCTTTGGTATTTTAATGCTAGCCGTAGCAATCTATCTACTTGATAGAATTATCTCACCCCTTACGTCACTTATATTATGGGCAATGCTCATGACTATATCACCGATTGCGATGGGCGCATTGAATACACAAACAAATACTTCAAGCCCTTGGCAGCGTATTTTTAAAGCTTTAGGGCTAATTATATTGGGCTATGGTATCTTGATCTGGATATTGGTGGCACGTGGTGGTGGTGATATGTTACAGCCACTATCGGGCTGGGGTGCATCAAGTGTGGCAACTGAATTAGTCCATATAAAACTTGAACGCATCAAATCGGTGGGCGAACTAGATCAAATCCTAGAAAAAGCAAAGAGTAGCAAGCAAATTGTTATGCTAGATTTTTATGCTGACTGGTGCATCTCTTGTAAAGAGCTTGAACGCTTTGTGTTTTCTAATGCCAGTGTAGTTAACGAAATGAACAATGTTATCGCACTACGAGCTGATGTAACTGAAAATAATGCCAATGATAAAACACTGATGAAACGATTTGGCCTTGTTGGTCCGCCTGCTATTTTATTTTTCAACAATGGTATTGAAAACCGTTCACAAAGAATTATTGGCGAGATTAACGTACAAGACTTTCTCAGCTACCTCAACAAAACCAAATAAAATAAGCGAAAATGCCGATAAAACCAACTATATCGTACACGATGTTGGTGGTAAAATTAGTTCTATTTAGATTTTAGATTTTGCTTGTTAACAAAATGGATGTTCTTTTATTAAACGGCCCTAACCTTAATCTGCTTGGTACTCGAGAGCCTGATTATTACGGCGCACAAACACTGAATGACATTATCAGTAATCTTGCAAAAATAGCAAACGATGCTGGACTTACATTTGGACACCATCAAGACAATTCAGAAGCAGGATTGATTGAACATATTCACAACGCTACAAATAACGACGTTCAATATATCATTATTAACCCTGCAGCTTTCACACACACATCAGTCGCTTTGCGTGATGCCCTGCTCGCTGTGGATATTGAGTTCAGTGAGGTTCATTTGTCTAATGTGTATAAGCGTGAAGATTTCCGTAAACAATCTTATTTCTCAGACACTGCACAAGGAGTCATTTCAGGCTTTGGCGCCCAAGGCTATGGATTTGCACTACAAGCCGCAATTCAACATATTCAACAATTAAAGAGGTTATGAGTGGACATTCGTAAAGTAAAAAAATTAATGGAATTGCTAGAACAATCTGGCATGAGTGAAATTGAAATTGTTGAGGACAAAGAGTCCGTGCGTATTTCGCGCTATAGCAACACCCCAATAGCAGCCTCTGTAGTAGCACCAGCAGAGGCTGCTACAAAGGCAACACCATCTGAAGATAGTGCACTAACAGTAGATGATCATCCGATTACTTCGCCTATGGTTGGTACTTTTTATGGCGCAGCATCGCTCACCTCTGATGTTTTTGTTAAAACCGGTCAACACGTCAAGCAAGGCGATACAATTTGTATCGTTGAGGCCATGAAAATCATGAACCAAATTGAGGCAGATCAATCTGGAACAGTCACTGAAATTTTATGTACAGATGGCGATGCGGTTGAATTTGGTCAAACACTAGTCGTCATTCAATGACGACAATGAATAAAATCCGCAAAGTTCTCATTGCTAATCGTGGTGAAATTGCGCTTAGAATTTTAAGAGCTTGTAAGGAGCTAGGTATAAAAACCGTTGCTGTGTATTCAACAGCGGACAGAGACCTTAAGCATGTACGTTTGTCTGACGAAGCTGTGTGCATTGGCCCACACCCATCAAAAGATAGCTATTTAAACACCCCCGCACTGATTGCTGCCGCAGAAATTACCCATACTGATGCCATTCATCCTGGCTATGGTTTTTTATCTGAAAGTGCAGATTTTGCACAGCGCGTTGAAGAAAGTGGTTTTATTTTTATCGGTCCACATGCAGATAATATTCGTATCATGGGTGACAAAGTTGCCGCCATTAAAGCTATGCAAAAATCCGGCGTTCCTTGTGTACCTGGATCAAATGGTAGTTTGACTGAAGACGCTGCTCAAAACACCAAACTTGCTCGTGATATTGGCTTTCCAATTATCATCAAAGCCTCTGGCGGTGGCGGTGGTCGTGGCATGCGTGTGGTTGAAAAAGAAATCGATCTACTTAATTCAATAGAGCTGACTAAAACAGAAGCACTTAACTTTTTTGGCAATGGCGAAGTATATATGGAGAAATTTTTAACCACGCCTAGACATGTTGAAATTCAAATATTAGCTGACGAGCATGGTAATGCTGTGCACTTAAGCGAGCGTGACTGCTCGATGCAAAGACGTCATCAAAAAGTGGTAGAAGAAGCGCCAGCACCTGGTATCACACCAGAATTACGCCAAAAAATCGGCAGTGCTTGTACGGATGCTTGTAAAGCCATTAACTATCACGGCGCTGGCACACTTGAATTTTTATTTGAAAATGATAAGTTCTATTTCATTGAAATGAATACTCGCGTCCAGGTAGAACACCCTGTCACCGAAATGATTACTGGTATTGATATTGTGCGTGAACAAATACGCATTGCTGATGGTCAAACACTTTCATTCACACAAAATGATGTGAAAATCAAAGGCCATGCGATTGAGTGCCGTATTAATGCTGAAGATCCTAATAATTTTATGCCTTCACCAGGAAAAATCACCCAATATCATGTCGCTGGCGGTTTAGGCGTGCGTGTCGATTCACACATATATAACGGCTATACCGTGCCACCACATTACGATTCTATGATTGGAAAATTGATTACTTTTGCTGATACTCGACTAGGCGCCATTATCAAAATGCAAAATGCACTTGATGAAATGGTGATTGATGGTATTAAAACCAATATCGCTTTGCAAAGAAGAATTATGGATGACAAAATCTTCCAAAAAGGTGGTATGAATATCCACCATCTCGAAAAAATGTTAGGAGCTCACTAGTATGATTAAAGTAGGCATTATTGGCGCTACTGGATACACGGGGCTGGAGCTTATACGTCTTTTACAAAACCACCCAAGTGCAAAAGTTATTGCCCTATGTTCAAGGGCAAATGTTGGTAAAGTTGTTGTTGAAGAATTTCCCAGCCTAATAGGCTATATTGATTCTAACTTTATTGCACCAGATGATAAGATATTATTTGAGTGCGACGTCATTTTCTTTGCCACACCGCACGGCGTAGCTATGAACAGCGTTGGCCAATTCCTAGACAAAGGTATCAAAATAATTGACTTAGGTGCTGATTTTCGTATTAAAGACAGCACCGAATGGAGTAAATGGTACGGCATGGCACACACACAAAATGCTTTATTAGAAAATGCCGTTTATGGCCTGCCTGAAGTTTACAGCTCACAAATCAAAAATGCCGCCTTGGTTGCCAACCCTGGATGCTATCCAACTGCAATCACGCTAGCACTTAAGCCTTTGCTTGAAGCAAATGTCATTGACACAAAAAGCATTATCGCTGATTGCAAATCAGGTGTTAGTGGCGCAGGCAGAGGTGCGAATATTGCCACACTTTTTTGCGAAGTGAACGACTCCTTAAAGCCTTATAATGTTAATCAACACCGTCACAAGCCTGAAACGCAACAAGTGTTAACAGACATCGCAGGCACAGAGGTGGGCTTTATCTTTACCCCACACCTGATACCTATGACTCGGGGTATGCTTGCTAGTGTTTACGTTGATTTAACAAAAGACATTAATGCGCAAAAATTGTTTGAAAATCACTACCAAGACAACAAATTTGTTCATATATTGCCAACTAGCACTTATCCACAAACCAAATCAGTTAAAGGCACGAATAATTGCCATATTGGCATTCAAAAATCAAACAACAAACTTATTATTATGGCAGTTATTGACAATGTAGGCAAAGGTGCTTCAGGACAAGCCATACAAAACATGAACCTCATGTTTGGGCTTGATGAAGGCTTAGGATTGGAACAAATTGGCTTATTGCCATAGGGGAAAGTAGTATGGGAATAGGACAAATTTTAGAAAAAGCAGACATTATTTTTAGCGACAATGCGGCTAAAAAAGTATCAACGCTCATTGAAGAGGAAAAAAATAATAATTTGCATTTACGTGTTTATATTACAGGCGGTGGTTGTTCTGGCTTTTCCTATGGTTTTACTTTTGACGAAACCTACAAAGAGGGTGACTCGAGCGTTGAGAACAGTGGCATACAATTAGTCGTTGACCCTATGAGTTATCAATACTTAATTGGTGCAACCGTTGATTATTTAGAAGACTTACAGGGTGCACGTTTTATTATCCATAACCCAAATGCCAAAACCACTTGTGGTTGTGGCTCGTCTTTTTCAGTTTAAAGAAAATAGATAAAAATATCTACCAAATTTTTTACTAACAAAAAAACACTTTATTTAATATAACTAACGGACATTTTTGGACACAATCAAAACATTAATCATTTTGATATTTTAGTGGGTTATTTTCGCTCATCGGGGTATTTTTTTAGACTTCGCTCCTTATTGGAGAATGTTGCTAATATTCGTATCTTAGTTGGGATAGATGTTGATAAATTAACACAAGAAAGTCTCTCTAGGGTTGATTTATTAAGAAGATAAAGAAAGTTGAACAATCGTGGCAAGAAAAATTTACTGCTGAATAACCAGTCCCAAAGATTATGATATGGTAATTGTGGATAAGGCACATAAATTCCGTAATGACACAGCTCGAGCATATAACCAATTAAACAGATTTGTAAAACTAAAACTTCTGCTAATAAAGTTAAAAAAATAATGCTCATTTCTGCCGCACCGCTTAATAATCGTCCTGATGGTTTATACAATCAGATTTTATTATTTCAAGATAACAATAATTCAACCCTTGATTTCCCCTTAGCCATTTTTTTCACCAAGGCAAAGAAAGAATATAAAGAAATATTACAACTCTCCAATAATAAAAAAGCCAGAGAGCAAACAGCAAAACTTTATGAAGAAATTAGAGAAAGGATAATAACCCAGCTAATGGTTAGGAGGACACGCACTGATTTGATAAACAGCAAGCGCTATAAAAAAAGATTTAGATGGACACGGGGCGTTGTCTTTCCGAAAACTACACCACCAAAACCAATTTATTATCAATTAGAGCACTTATACGACGACACAATAAAAAAACAAGATAAGATAGGGATATTGCATACGCGTTATCGTACATTACATTATCTAATACCAGAATTAAAACAAAAATACATTCGAGCAGATTTTATTACTGAACGTTTAGTAGCAATTATGAGAACTTTATTATTAAAAGGAATGGACAACAGTTTTTATGCTTTTAAAGAAACCCCAATCGCTTTATCCAATCTTCTGAAATTATGCTCAAAATAATTGAAAATAATAAAATTATTATTGCCACCAGAGATGATATAGAGGTAGGTTTTATTGAAGGTGTTCAACATGACTATGAAATACTTAAAAAATTAAAATCAGCGTGGGATAAAATAGCTATTGATTCAAAAATAGCTAAATTTTTACAAGAGCTGCCTGTCTTCTTAGACAAAAAATCCTGAATAGATAATCATTATTTTTACCGATGATCACAATCAATTAAAACAATAAATAAGCCAAAATTTTGATGCTAATATAGCATTGAATAACAAAAGAAAACGATTACCAAATTATCCTGAGTTTGATGTGTCGTTAGTACAACTGAGATAAAACATATTATCAATCCTATCGGTATATATGGAGCTGTATTCAGGGTAAAATTTTCGATTTACTATAACAATATTCTATAGATTATGATTGAATATATCCCAGGCTTGGCAGGCGTTCCTGCAACAGAATCTTCTATCTCTTCTATTGATGGAAAAAATGGTATTTTGGCTTATCGTGGCTACTCAATTGAAGACTTGGTTAAACACGCCTCTTTTGAAGAAGTATCTATGCTACTTCGAGATGGAGAATTACCAGACAAAAACAAACTAGATAACTTTAAACATGTTCTACACAAACGTTATGAGGTAAAGCACAATATCCGTTCTATGATGTGGTCTTTGCCTACCAATGGACATCCGATGGATGTTTTACAAACTACCATTGCCGCTATGGCAACATTTTATCCTGATGCGGGCGCACAGAACCCAGACTCTGTCTATACACAAAGTGCGTTGACTAAAATTATTTCTAACATGAGTACTCTGGTGGCAATGTGGGCACGCATTAGTGCTGGTTATGATCCCATTCCGCCCAGCAGGGGAATGTCCTACGCTAAGAACTTTTTATATATGTCGTTTGGGGAAGAGCCTGATGATGATATTGTCAAGCTTTTTGATGCTTGCTTAATTTTGCATGCAGAACATACCATTAATGC
The DNA here is from genome assembly GCA_021730205.1 of Candidatus Ruthia sp. Cpac_8_S14. Lineage (GTDB taxonomy): Bacteria > Pseudomonadota > Gammaproteobacteria > PS1 > Pseudothioglobaceae > Ruthia. The sequence continues at coordinate 1,165,989 of CP072533.1, forward strand.
CTCAACTTTTTCTGCCATGGTAACTGCTTCTACGCTTGCCAATCCATTTGCTTCAATTTCAGCTGCAGTTGGCACCTTGGCAGGTTCTTTACATGGTGGTGCGAATGAAGACGTTCTTAAAATGTTGGATGAAATTGGCGATACCAAAAATGCTCGTGCTTATATTAAAAACCGCCTAGAAAACAAACAAGTCATTTGGGGTATGGGGCATAGAGAGTACAGCGTTAAAGACCCCCGTGCAAGTATTTTACAGGCCATGATTGAGGCCTATGTCAAAAAATCTAACACGCGCCTTTCTAAACGCTTTGAAACTGCGCTAGAGGTGGAAAGAATTTGTGAAGAGTCGCTATCAAGCAAAGGCGTTTATCCAAATGTAGATTTTTACTCAGGCATTTTATATGCTGAAATTTTCAAAATTCCGAAAACACACTTTACGCCTATTTTTGCCATGGCTCGTTCTGCTGGTTGGGCAGCTCATTGGCACGAACAAGTTGGGCACAATCGTATTTTCAGACCCACACAAATCTACACAGGGGCTAATTCTAGAGAATATCCTAAAAAATAATCATGAAAAATACCACACATTTTGGATTTAAACAGGTTGCTACCAACGACAAACAAAGTTTGGTTAGGGATGTTTTTAACTCTGTCGCAAGTAAATACAACTTAATGAACGATGTCTTGTCCTTTGGTGCGCACCGCCTTTGGAAGCATTACACGATTGCTTCAAGTAATGTTAAGATTAGCGACAAAGTACTAGACATTGCTGGTGGTACAGGAGATTTAGCCATTGAATTTAGGAAAAAAGTGGGTGACAGTGGGCAAGTCATACTAAGCGATATTAACGCTGCCATGCTGAATGAAGGTCGTAAAAACTTAACCAATAAAGGTATTTTTGGCGTTGAATTTGTGCAACTCAACGCACAGCAGCTACCCTTTGATAGCAATACATTTGACTGCGTGAGCATTGCCTTTGGCCTTAGAAACGTGACTGACAAAGACCAAGCACTCAAAGAAATATATCGTATTTTGAAGCCTGGTAGTTGTTTGTTGATTTTAGAATTTTCAACAACTGATTCTGTATTATTAAAAAAATTCTACGATTTTTATTCATTTAATATTATGCCAAAACTCGGTGGTATTATTGCTGATAATGAAGCCTCGTATCAATACTTAGCTGAATCAATCCGAAAACATCCAAACCAAGAAACTCTTAAAAACATGGTGCTGGATGCTGGCTTTGACTTTTGCGAATATCATAATTTATCAGGTGGTATTGTTGCCTTGCATAAAGGCATCAAAGTATAAAGCCCGGATGCAGTCCTTTGCGATTTTTTGGCATAAACAAGCCGTTATTCTTGAGCGAGCATTAAACCACTTAGTCATTAACAGCAGAGTTAACATTGATGCACTTAATGGCAAAACAATTGGTCTTTCTTTGCAAGATTTACCATTGGACGTACACTTTATATGCGCCAATAATCGAATATTTGTTTTGTCTGCTACTGACAAGTCCACAGACGTTGATATTAAGCTCAAATCTATGATATTTATATCTTTGCTCCAAGGTGAAGACCTAACTGAACTGCTTAGACAAGATAAAATTAATATTCATGGTGATGCTAAGACCGCTCAATTATTGGTTGATTTACTAAAAGAGGTTGATATTGACCTTGAAGAAATGGCATCAAAACACACAGGCGATATAATTGCCAACCAGCTTGGAAAACTAACAAGAAAATTCAACCATATCGGCACACAATCAAACAACCCGTTTAAAATAATTAAAGATGGATTGTCCACCTTGTTAATCAATCCAATTAAATCTAAACGCTACAAACATAAAAACAGTTAGCCATGCATAGCCTTCTAAGATTTATTAAAATTTCTCGTGTTTTAATGCACTATCGTCTTGATTCTTTGGTGCTATCAACACCACTACTGAAAAGCTTCAAGCCTTTTCTGTATCCCATTCCTTGGCATTACTTTCCCATTAAAAAATACACACGAGGCCAGCGTATTCGCTTAGCATTAGAAGAGCTAGGACCCATATTTATCAAGTTTGGGCAAACGCTTTCCACTAGGCGTGATTTACTACCAGAGGATATTGGCGACGAGTTAGCAAAATTGCAAGACAACTGTCCCGCTTTTGACCCAATAAAGGCCAAGAAAATTATTGAACAATCACTAGGCGCGCCTACTGAAAATTTATTTAAACGCTTTGATATTAAGCCTCTAGCCTCAGCCTCAATTGCTCAAGTACACACCGCACTAACAAATGATGATAATGAAGTGGTGATTAAGGTTGTCAGGCCTGATATCGATAAAGCCATCGGGCATGATATTAAACTAATGTACATCCTAGCAAGGCTATTTAATAAACATCCGATTAGTAAAAAACTACGTCCTATAGAGATTGTAGCAGAGTTCGAAGGCATTATTTTGAATGAACTAGACATGCGCATTGAAGCCAAAAATTGTTTAAGAATTGGCAAAAATTTTAAAAATTCCAATTTGCTTTACATTCCAAAAGTTTATCCAAGCTTGTGCCATAAGAACATTCTAACCACTGAACGCATTCATGGTATTCCAGTGGGTGACATCAAACAACTAAAAGCCAATCATATTGACATGAAACGATTGGCAGAAGAAGGTGTGACTATTTTCTTCACTCAGGTTTTTAAGCATAATTTTTTCCATGCTGATATGCACCCTGGTAATATTTTTGTCAGTACTAATGGACAATATATGGGGGTTGATTTTGGCATCATGGGCACGCTTACTGAGGCTGACAAAGACTTTTTAGCGGATATTTTTCTGGCTTTTTTTAACCAAGATTATAAAAGAGTAGCGCAAACTTATATTAACTCTGGCTGGATAAGCCCAACAACAGACATATCTGCCTTTGAAGCTGCCGTTAAAAGAATTTGTGAGCCAATGTTTGAAAAACCTCTAGGTGAAATCTCTTTTGGTCAGGTATTACTTGAACTTATTCAAGAGGCTAAAAATTTTGACATCACCATTCAGCCACAACTGTTATTGTTAGATAAAACCTTATTAAATATTGAAGGGCTTGGCAGGCAGTTGTATCCACAGCTCAACTTATGGACAACTGCAAAACCATTTTTAGAAGATTTAGTTAAAAAGAAATACAGTGTGAAAAATACCTTTGAAAAAATAAGAGATCAAGCACCACAACTCCTGAGAGACATTCCAGAGTTGCCTGCCTTAACCATTAATGCGCTCAAGCAATTAAACAAAATAAGAGACATAGGGCGTCTTCATGCTCAGCAAACCGATAGTATTGTTAACCAGCTCAAAGACAATGCAAACAGGCAAACCTATGCTATTTTTTCTGGCGCTTTGGCTATTCTTAGTGGCATTTTAGCGGTTAATGAATTTTGGTTACCAAGTTTGTTCAGTAGTATTATTGCTTTGATATTTTGGTTCGAATCTAGATAGGTAGTTTTCCTAATCTCAACATAGAAAATTTGTTGTTTTACTTTTGATTAGGTTTCCGGGTAAAATGACCTTCTTAATATATTTGGTCGCAAAATATATATATTTGTGTGGCCCTCCCCATTGCGGTGTTTTTTTATTTTTTGGAGATCAATATGAGTTTAACAATTAACGCTTTAACAAGAGGTGATCAAGGTAAAGGTGTGAGCCGCCGCCTACGTCGCAATCATAAAATCCCTGCCATTGTTTATGGCACTGGCAAAACCCCTAACAGTATCACCCTAGATATTTTTGAAATTACTCACCTATTAGGAAACGAGGAGTCGTACACTTCAGTGCTTGATCTAGTTGTTGATAAGAAAAAAGAGGCTGTGATTATTAAAGATTTACAACGCCATCCTGCTAAAAACATCGTCACTCATGTTGACTTTTTACGTATTAACTTAAAACAAGCTATTGTCACTAGCATCCCTCTACACTTTAATAGCGAGGAAGATAACGAAGCAATGCGTCTAGGTGCAGTTCTTAACCAATTTATTACTTCGGTTGAGGTTTCTTGTTTACCAACAGACTTGCCTCACGCTATTGATGTAGACATCAGCAACCTTGCAATGGGCGAACATATTAGTTTGACAGATCTTAACATGCCAAAAGGCGTGGTTATTACCGCACTAACACATGGCGATATTGAAGCACACGATCAAAGCGTTGTTGCCGTTCAAGAGCCTAGAAAAATGGCCGAAATTGAAAAAGAAGCTTCTATTGTTGCTGAAAATACTGACGATGAAAATACCGAAAACAGTGATACTGGTAAAGATAAGCTAGATTCATAATTTAAACTGAACTAACATGACGATAAAACTGATTGTGGGCCTAGGCAACTCGGGCAAAGACTATCAATCTCATCGTCATAACGTAGGGTTCTGGTTTTGTGAGGCGTTAGCGCATCTGTACACTGGTAATTTTAAAAAAGAAGCGAAGTTTTTAGGCGAAGTTGCCCAGATTAATATATCCGACCACAACATTCGATTGCTTAAGCCCACTACATTTATGAATTACTCAGGACAATCTATTCAAAGCATTGCTAATTTTTATCAAATTAGTACCAATGAAATATTGGTTGCGCATGATGAACTAGACATCAACCCTGGTATTGCAAAAATTAAATCTGATGGCGGTCATGGCGGGCATAATGGCTTAAGAGACACTATTAAAGCCCTAGGTACTAAAGCATTTCACCGACTGAGAATTGGCATAGGCCATCCCGGTGATAAATCACAAGTAGCTAACTTTGTACTACATGCGCCCAGCAAGAGCGAATTAGAAAAAATACAAAGAGCTTTGAGTGATTCATTGCAAGTCATTGAAGATATGATTAAAGGCAACTTTGATAAGGCCATGAAAACCTTACATAAAAAGAATAAATAATTTAGAGGGATGGTAAAAAATGGGATTTAAATGCGGCATAGTTGGTCTGCCAAATGTTGGAAAGTCAACCTTATTTAATGCATTAACTCAAGCTGGCATTGAGTCTGCCAACTACCCTTTTTGTACGGTTGAGCCAAATGTTGGTATTGTGCCTATTAGTGACTCGCGTTTAGACGAACTGGCAAAAATTGTTAATCCTCAAAAAATTCTACCCACTACAATGGGGTTTGTTGACATTGCTGGATTGGTCGAAGGTGCTTCAAAAGGTGAAGGGCTAGGCAATCAATTTTTAACTAATATCCGTGAAACAGACGCCATCATCCACGTCGTTCGCGCCTTTGATGATGATGATATTATTCACGTATCAGGAAAAGTTTCACCGCTTGATGATGTTGAGATTATTAATACCGAGCTTATTTTGGCTGATCTGGATGTGGTTGAAAAACTGTATCAAAAAGCCCTGAAAAACACCAAGTCGGGTCAAAAAGATGGCATCTCCTTTAAAAACTTATTGGCAAGAATCTTACCTATACTTGAGCAGGGAAGAAGTGTCCGCACACTCCCATTTGATAAGGAAGAATTAAAACTACTAAAAGGCTTTCAGCTACTTAGCATTAAACCTGTCTTATACGTTGTCAATGTAAGCGAAGATGGCTTTGTTGATAACCCTTACTTGGAAATAATAGAAAAACTCGCCTACATCGAAAGTGCGCAAACTGTCGCTATTTGCGCTGAAACTGAGGCTGAAATTGCCGAATTAGACAAAGATGAAAAACAAGAGTTCCTGTCTGAAATAGGGCAAAACGAATCAGGACTGGACAGATTAATTAAAACAGGATATCAATTATTAGGGCTACAAACGTATTTTACCGCCGGGGTACAAGAAGTACGCGCATGGACAATTAACACTGGTGACAACGCTCCGCAAGCCGCTGGAAAGATTCACGGCGATTTTGAAAAAGGCTTTATTCGCGCACAAACTGTCGCATTTTCTGATTTTATTAAGTTTGGTGGTGAAAAAGGTGCAAAAAAGGCTGGAAAATTGCGCTCAGAAGGCAAAGAATATATCGTTCAAGATGGCGATGTGATACATTTTCTGTTTAATGTATAACTGGTCTAATGATTAACTAATGAACTCTAAAAAACAAACAAAACTACTATTAATTCTAGATGGATGGGGGTATTCTGAAATAACTCAAAACAATGCCATTGCACTAGCAAATACACCAGTTTGGGATAAATTTAACCAAACATTTCCACATTCCTTAATCCACACCAGTGGTAAGGACGTTGGTTTGCCTGGTAAGCAAATGGGCAATTCAGAAGTGGGACACCTTAATCTAGGCGCAGGACGCATTGTTAAACAAGACTTTACTCGCATTCATAATGAACTTCAAAATGGTGATTTCTTTAGAAACCCAATCTTAAAAAACTCATTAGAATACGCAAATGATAATAACAAAGCGATTCATATTATGGGTCTTTTATCTGATGGTGGCGTACATTCACACGAAGAACAAATTCACGCCATGCTGGAAATGACGCACAAACAAGGCTGCAAAAACGTCTATTTACATTTATTTACCGACGGCAGGGATTGTGCACAAAAAAGTGCTGAAAAATACATTCAAAAACTTGAAGACAAAATGGCTACCCTTGGTACAGGAGAAATTGTTAGCGTTATTGGCCGATACTTTTCAATGGATCGAGACAATCGCTGGTCGCGCATACGTTGTGCTTATGAGCTTATCGCTAAAGGAAAGGCAAAGTTTTTAGCTAAATCCGCCCTACATGCTGTTGAATTGGCATACGCGCGCAGTGAAACCGACGAATTCATCCAATCAACCTCGGTTAAGGCACCAACCTCGATTAAAAAAGGCGACGTATTAATTTTTATGAATTATCGCGCAGATCGTGCTAGGCAAATTACGCGCGCCTTCACTGATGAAGACCTTCAAGGATTTTCACGTGGAACATTCGTCCCAACACAATTTGTCTGCCTGACTGAGTACAAAAAAGACTTTAACCTACCGGTGGCTTATCCATCTTCTAAACTAAATAACGTTCTAGGTAAATATTTATCAAATTTAGGTATGATCCAACTTAGAATTGCCGAAACTGAAAAATATGCACACGTCACTTTTTTCCTCAATGGTGGCGTCGAGCAAGCTTTTAATGGCGAGGATCGCATATTAATTCCTTCGCCTAATGTTGCCACTTATGACTTACAGCCTGAAATGAGTGCTTTTGAACTCACTGATGCACTAGTTGAAAGCATTGAAAGTCAAAAATATGATTTAATTATTTGCAATTTTGCCAACACTGATATGGTGGGTCATTCTGGCAAATTAGATGCCACTATTAAAGCTGTTGAGACCGTTGATAGTTGCCTAGGTATTATTCATAAAGCTATGTTTGCCATTGGTGGCGAAATGTTAATCACCGCTGATCATGGTAATGCAGAACAAATGGTTAACCCAGAAACACACGAGGTGCATACAGCACACACCAACAACCCAGTGCCTTTAATTTTTGTTAGTGAGCGTAAAGCAGGCATTGCCAAGCCAGAAAAAGGTGCATTATCAGATATTGCACCAACCTTATTAGCAATGATGAGTATTGAAAAACCAGATGAAATGACTGGCAATAGTTTATTAACATTTAAGTAAAATAACAACAAGATTAATCTCACACAAGGAGAACCCCATGAAACAAACTAATTTTATTGCCCCTTCGATTCTTTCGGCGGACTTTACCAGACTAGGCGAAGAAGTTGACAATGTGCTTAGAGATGGCGCAGATATCATCCACTTTGACGTCATGGATAATCACTACGTGCCAAATTTAACAATTGGCCCTTTGGTGTGTGAAGCGCTTAGAAATCATGGCGTTAGTGCACCAATTGATGTCCATTTAATGGTGAAACCCGTTGATAGAATTATTCCTGATTTCATTAGAGCTGGCGCATCGTATATCACTTTTCATCCAGAAGCATCAGAGCACATTGACAGAACATTAGGTCTGATTCAAGAAAGGGGGTGCAAAGTTGGCTTGGTATTTAACCCCGCAACACCACTACACGTACTAGAAAACGTCATGAACAAACTAGACATGATTTTATTAATGTCGGTTAACCCTGGTTTTGGCGGACAATCTTTCATTCCTCATACATTGGAAAAATGTCGAAAAGTTAGAAAACTGATTGATGCAAGCGGCAGGAACATTCGTTTAGAGGTTGATGGTGGTGTAAAAATTGACAACATTCGTAAAGTAGCTAAAGCTGGTGCAGATACATTTGTTGCTGGTTCTGCAATCTTCAGTACTGATGATTACAAGGCAACCATTGATGCTATGCGCATAGAATTAGCAAAAGTCTAACTAATAATAACGTCGTTTAAAACCTGCCCTATTAACGATATTGGCGGCAATTTCTTCAATAGATATTTGGCTAGTATCAACAAAGACAATCTGATTAGTGTCAAACAATCTTGTGCGTAACGAACTTTTTTTTGCATTGAGATAATGCCCATGTAATGACTATTACTCTTACGTTCACTACGGGTTTTATGTAAATGCGTGGAGTTAATCATTAACCCAAACAATTTGTGCTTGTGCGCCTGTAAAGATTCAGATAAGCACTCGGTGTGTAAATCTTGCTCAATTAGTGGATAATTTACAGCGTAAATACCGTATTGTAATGCCAATAGCAAGCAAGTTAGAGCCTTTCCTGAGCGTGAAACACTTATCAATATAACATTAGTAGTAATATAATTTGTATGTTGTTTACCCCCCTATACCATTACGAACTTTGTGGATGGGTCTGGCCACACTCCGGCTCAAGACAACCACGAAACTCGGTTGAAATATAGCGCGCTGCACCCACGAAGTCCAAGCATTGGGTTTTCTTCTTTAGGCTCATACAAAACCCCACTCGCATAAAGATTGGTATACTCATTTGACTTAAAATCAGACATGCGAATAATGACAGGCTTGGGCGCAAAAGCCGCTGCAATAGTATAACAATGCTTTCCACTAGTTTTTCTATATAAAAATCCACTAAGGGTTGTTTGCGCTCAATCTCTAAACGCACTTGTTCAGACTATTTTCAAGCTATAATGTTGCCAATGCAGCATCAATTTTAAGTTTTAACTTGTTGTGTTTTAAAAAATATTGGAAGGCATCAGCTGTCGTTACGAATCTATTGGGAACACGCACATCTTGTTTTAACAAGCCACTAATCATCTCTCCTAATGAGGCTCGTTTTTACCACCCGCCAAGTTAACATCTTTGATGCCTACTGACTTTAACCAAATGATATATTTATTCACCCCTCCCTTCTCAAGATTTGATTTGAATGAGCTACTACTAACAAGAACTTAGATTGTTATTTTATTCAAGACTTTTTTTGTATAACAACGGCAATTAACAAAATATCACTATTTGGTTTTAAAAGGTAAATCATGCCTATTTTAGAGATAGAAAATATCATCGTGCGCAATCTAACCCTTAGGTATAATTTCTGCTTTTATGATTTTTGCAAAAATCAAATTATTGAATTTCGCTTTTCTTGAAATGGCAAGTTCAGTTTTTATTAATGTATCACGCAGCTCGACATATCAGTTAGGGTGCTCTTGCAAAAGAGTTGGCTGGTAGAAGTTGTGGAAGAAGGTGTCAATAGGCGCTTTATTAACTCCTTGGAGAAAATATAATGGCAAAAACGTCAATGAAAAAAATGCTAGAAGCTGGTGTACATTTTGGTCACCGTTCTCGTTTCTGGCACCCAAAAATGGAGCGCTTTATTTACGGCACTCGTAACGGTATTCATATTATCAACCTAGAAAAAACACTACCCCTGTTTAATGATGCGCTTAATTTTACAAGCAAAACCACAGCAGCTGGTGGATCAATTTTATTTGTAGGTACAAAAAGAGCAGCGAGCGATATCATCAAACAAGAAGCTATACGTTGTGACATGCCATACGTTAACCACCGCTGGTTAGGCGGCATGATGACAAACTACAAAACTATTAAAGCCTCTATTAAACGCTTAAAAGACCTTGAGTTTTTAGCTGAAGAGAGTTTTAATCAATTTGGCAAAAAAGAAGCGCTGATGATGACGCGTGAAATGGAAAAGCTAGAGCGTAGTCTTGGTGGTATTAAAGATTTAGGCGGCATTCCAGATGTTGTCTTTGTGATTGACATTGGTGTTGAAAAAAATGCAGTTTCAGAAGCTAAAAAACTACACTTACCCATTATCGGCATTGTAGATACCAATCACAACCCTGAAGGTATTGATTATGTTATTCCTGGCAATGATGACTCCATTAGGGCAATTGGTTATTACGCAAGAGAAATTGCAAATGCTATTTTAAAAGCCAAGGCTGCTACTGGCACACAAATTGAGAAGAAAGTTTCGGTCAAAAAATCAGAAACTAAAAAACCGACCGCCAGAAAAGCGCCTGTTGAACAAACGTCAATAAAAGAAAAGGCTACTAAAGCGCCTATTAAGGAAGACAACAAACCTAAAACGTTAAATAAAACAACCCTTAATGCAATGAAAAAGTTGGCCTAGTTGTTTATGCTGAAACACAAGGTGTGGCTATTAACAGTGCCGACACTAAGGCAAAAATTATCGAAAAGCTTGCATAGTTCAACGCATTGATTAATACATCTTTGCTGCTTACAAGTGGTAAAGATACAACACAAACAGGAGATTAATTATGACGATTACAACCTCTTTAGTTAAAGAATTAAGACAAAGAACAGGTGCAGGCATAATGGACTGCAAAAAGGCCTTAACTGAAATCAATGGCGACATAGAAGCAGCTATTGACTTAATGCGTACCTCGGGCGCTGCTAAAGCTGCTAAAAAAGCAGGTCGTGTTGCAGCTGAAGGTTTGGTTAAAATTAACGTTAGCACTGACAAGAAAACAGTCACCATTTTAGAAGTTAATTCTGAAACTGATTTTGTTACCAAGGGCGATGCCTTTATTGGTTTTGTTGATATGCTCGGTGCACTAGCACTTAAAACAACACCTACTAATATCGAAGAATTTTTATCTCAAACGCTAGACAATGGCGACTCACTAGAAAAAGCGCGTGAGGACATCATTGCAAAAGTAGGTGAAAATATTGCAATCAGGCGCGTACAAACAATCACAACTGATAGTGGCTTCATTGGTGTGTACAAACATGGCGAGCGTATTGCTGTAGTAACAGTGCTAGAAGGTGGTAATGAAGCGCTAGCAAAAGACATTGCAATGCACATTGCCGCCACCAAACCAGAATGTATTACTGAAGCAGAACTATCGAAAGATCTTTTAGAAAGGGAAAAAGCAATCTTTGTTGAGCAGGCCAAAGAATCAGGAAAACCAGGCAATATCATTGAAAAAATGATTGTTGGTCGTATGAAAAAATTTGTGAATGAAGTAACGCTATATGGTCAATCTTTTGTTAAAGACCCTGGTATTACGGTAGGCAAGCTCGCACAATCAAACAATGCACAAGTTAAGTCTTTTGTACGATTTAAAGTTGGCGAAGGTATTGGGAAGGAAGAAGAAAACTTTGTCGATGAAGTTATGGCACAAATTCAAAGCTAATACTGATTAAAAGGCGTTTATTCGTCTTGCCACCCAAAAGACATAGCTCCTAGGCTATCATTTTTCAAATAAAGGAAAATAAATAATACCTACATTATTACTCGGTTCAACACTATCCTATACTACCAATGTTGAAGTAACCATTAACTGTCAAAGTCGATTATCAATTGCGCTTGAGGCTGTGGAAGGGATACCTATGATAAAAACGACAAGTCAAATAGTATTTTTAGTGCTAGAAAAAAGTATCGGCCTTAAGTCATAAGATTATCCTTAATGGCATTGAGCCTGGCACTTACCCTTTTTTTTCTATATTTCACGATGAAGATAATAATACGCTAGGTACTAATTTTTTTGGTGCACCAAATGAAGGCTATGGGTTTTCAAATAATGTTATTGGTAGTCTTGGCAAACCAACATTTTCAGAAGCTAGTTCTGTTATTTTCCGAACAAGGTAAGTGGATAAACAACATTCAATCAAAATCTTAAAATTAAACCATGAATTATTAGGCTTTGGCAAGGCACAAATACAGCGGCTCTGCAAACTGTTGATATTCAAATTGAAGAAAAAACACTTCAAGCATTGAGTGGTTATTTTTATCGCAACCGGGCCCAACACCAAATATATGGCTATCACCATTGGTTTTATGGCGATAGCATGGTGCAGAAATTTCACATCAATAATGGAAAAATATCCCACTTAGGAAAAATAGTAGACACCGCCAAGCGTTTTCTAGGAAAACATAAGCAAAAGATAACAATGTCCACTTTTAGTACACACCTGTCTGACAAAATTTCCAGTGCAGATCAAATCAATCCTGCCAATATTAGTTTGATGTCATTTAATAAACAATTATTTGCGCTATAGGGGGTAAGTAGTGCTTATAAAATTAACCAAAAAAACTTTAGATATAATCGGTATTAAGACCTGATCACTAACCACCAAGAAGTTGCCATTTGGAGCTCATTATTGTAAAGATAGAAATAGCTCAATATGGAATATTGGTTATGCTAGATGAGTGATGCGATTATTTTATGGCACATTGATTAAACTACCAAGCTTAAACAATTTAAAGTATTGCCCATTAAAAATGTATCCACGGTACATGATTTCTTGATTACTGACAAATATTTAACTTTAGTATTGCCGCCTTATCGATTTAACAAAGAAAAGTTTATTCAAGGAGAAGGAAGTAGTTTCTTAAAGGCACACCACTCTGACAACAATCAAGCCACCAAGGTTTAGCTAATTGATAAAAATACACTTAATATTATTCAAACCTTTGAATTGGCGACACAGTTTATCTTTCACTTTATTAATGCTTATGAACAAGGCTTTGAGATAATTTTTGAGTCCATACGCACTATTCAAATGTTGATATTTTGTCAGAATTTGGTAAAATTCTGAGGGGTTGTGTCTTAATTTGAACTTGCCACACAACACCAAGTTCGACTTAATTTACGCCAAAAAACTGCTACCGAAACTAAAATAGACGATATTGGTTCTGAATTCCTTCAAATTGGTAGCACAGAAACTGACAGCCCACATACTACAGTGGTGTCGTTACAAAAAAAAGAGGAAGTATTTTATTTGATTCTGTTGCAATAACCAATGATAAAATCGGAAAATCCCAATATTTTTCTTATAAAGACCAACTGGCAGAAGAGCATTTATTGATAAAAATTACCTAGGGTTCAGATTGGGTAATTGGCACCACTTTAGACTATGTCAAACAACACACAAATGTCAATTTCAATATTTTTAGCCAACCATCTAAGTGATGGTCCTTAGGTTGCCCTATGTTCTGCCACAACATAAAAAAATCACCCCAAGGGGTGATTTTTATTTAACCTTAAACTGCTAGATTAATCCAGCAGTCAATTGACAAGCCTTACTTAGTAATCACTTGATCACGACTGTCAATTGTTGCATTAGCTTTAGCATCTGCATAACCTTTAGCATAAGCGTTAGCTTGTGCTTTAGCGAATGCATCGGCTTGACCTTTGGCATAAGCGTTAGCAACGCCTTTAGCATTAGCACCAGCGGTTCCTGCATATTTACCATCAGCAGTTGCGTTAGAAACGTTCTTAGTTTTATTTTTGTTGTTGTAATGGAAACCCCAGTCAGAATCGTTGTTCATGTCGTTGTTATTTGAAAAAGGACCCCAGTTGTTAGCGCCGTTAAACGGACCCATGTTTGAACCGCCGTTGAAAGGACCCCAGTTTGAACCGCCATTCATTGGACCCCAGTTAGAACCGCCATTCATTGGACCAAAGTTAGAACCACCGTCAAAAGGACCCCAGTTGTTAGCACCATTGCCATAGCCGTAACCGTTGTTGTTATTACCATAGCCGTTGTTAAAGAAACCAGCTGATGCTGATGTGGCAGCTACTAAAGTAGCAATTGCAATTATTTTTTTCATATTAATCTCCAAATTTAAAAGTATTAACGCTCTTATTGTTAAGCGGATTTTAAGTATCAGACTTTATAGTCTTGATGGGAGTATTATATGGTAAATATATTAGAAGTCAATGATATTCTAATATCTATTTTAGAAAGTGTCTAGAAAAGCCGATGCAACACAGAATTAACAGAATAAATTAGCGTCGTTATATTAAAAGATCACGCTTCTTTTAGCAAAACATATGCTAAATACAGAACCTTTACCAAGTTCGTTTTTTATATTTAATACACCGCCGTGCCTTTGGGTGATGTGTTGAACAACCGCCAACCCAAGGCCAGTGCCGCCTTTTTTTAACTTCTAGATCTATCCTTATCAAACCCCCGTTCAGTTAATTGTGTTAAGTGTTTTACAGGAATGCCAGAACCGTAGTCTTGAACCTAAAAACACGCCCCACCTTCTGGTTCTTGGTACCATCTGACGTGTGCCGTTTTTCGTTAAATATCAAATTAGAACAAAGGCTAATAATTTCAGTTTCAATGCCAAGTTAGTGCTTTTGATGATATTTTTGTAATAATTAAATCATCTTCATCGCTACAAATATGATTAATCACCTTTTCCATATTAATTCCCATGCTCGCCTCATGGGCTAACTTAGTGCTTTCTAAGCGCGAAAGCATTAAAATATCTTCAATAATATTGCCCATTCTTTCTGACTACTCATAAGATAATTGTACAGCTTTAAATAGTGATTCTTGAAAAAGATGGCTATCTTACATCATCTTCAGGTAGCCTGAATGGCATGCGCCATTCATACGATGCATTAGAAAGTGCGCATGTCGAAAATTTGATCTCTCTCACTAATATCTCGCGTAATTAACAATTTTAAATCAGCATTAATGACAATAACTCTTAACGATAATTTAATGACTGGGTTTTTTATGATTCAATTTCAACATAATTGACCAGATAGTTTATTAGTCCAATCAATTTCATTATTATTGAACACAACAGTATTCTTTTACAATCACTATCAAGTGCCCGTTCTGAAAAAGCATTTATTGTCCCAGAAGTTGGTGGTGGGGTTGGTGGTCCTAACACCTCAATTCTAGTGTTTAGCGGTTTAGGATTAAGATCACACCAATTCAGATAAGGGCTATCAATCAACGATCTTTTATTGCCACACCTGGCACTTGTTTTGTCAATATTAAGAATAAATCTCGACGAGTTAAGTCGAAAACAGGCGCTTATTTTGAGTTTGCAATGGCAATATCACCGTAGTCAATTTTCACCTCAACAATGTCTTTAACCTTATTTTTTTAGCGTTTTTTAAACTCGCTACGCTATATTTTATTCGGCGTGAGGCGTTGGTAATATCTAGTGTGTTAATAGCCTCACCTGAACAAAAAGTTTCATGCCACCTTCTGAACCTTGTTTTTCATGATTATTACTATAAACTCCCATCTTGTTAAAAATGTCGCCAGTTTAATCAATGAATATGACAGAGTGAAAAATAATTCTCACTTAACTTCACGCAACTATTTCTAGATAATCATAAATAGATATTACCTCAATCTTATTAATAACCCTTAAGGTAGAAGAGAAATCAGTTTGTATTAGCCAATTACTAGGCTTTAACCTTATTCTGAACTCGAAGTTTTGTGTCATTTAGCCAAACGCTTGGATTTCTTGCAGTATTGTAATGATTCATAACACTTGAAGGAGCTCTCCAATAAGGGTTATTTGTCTGGTTGTTGTAATTTGGTGCCCAATTGTTGCCATTCCAAAACACTAAGGATGTATTGGGTGTTATTAATAGAAAAAATAATAATCAGTTGACTTTTTTCATAAAAATATCCAGCAATCAATCATCATCTTAAAAAAAAAGAAAGTTTATTCTAGCAAAGACTCTATCACTGTTCTTAATATCTTCGAATACTGGAAAATCTCCACCCATATAATCAATCACACACCACTGATTAAAGTTTAATCATCAATAGCGTAATCAAGCGACACTCTACTCTTGCCGAGTCACCTACTTGCAATGCCAGTGTTTTATTGGTTACAAGCCTTTTCCAATCTTACGCACGCTAAACATAGCATCATCAATGCTTTTGTTAATTTCAACATTGGAAATTTGTCAGCACTGTTTTCTTGCCTTGTTTGGTGCTCATGGTGGTTGCATGGTAGAAATCACACTAGCACCATCGCCTCTAGAATCAACTTTTTTCATAATATTTCTAGCTTTATCGCCAGATAATACTGCTAATTAATGTAGTCAGCACTGCAATAAGCACTGTTAATATAGTTTTTTTCACTAGTCAATAGAGCAACAAAAACCGTACTGGCAGTCACAAACCAAAAAAAGTCTTCGCTTTTTATATATTACACTCTATTCAGATTTTAAATAGGATTATCAAAAGTGGTGCCGATGGCCGGAGTCGAACCGGCACAAGCGTAGCTTACCACCCCCTCAAGGTAGCGCGTCTACCAATTCCGCCACATCGGCATATAAAGTTGGAATATCGCTAATATCTGACCCAGTTGAAATAGGCATAACAACCATAGGAACATCAGATTGAACTGTCTCGCCTGTTACTTGTTCCATAATACTTGTTGGTTCTCTATTAACATCACTATCATTGGTTGCTAAATAAGCCAATGTCAAACTAGTTAGAAAAAAACTAAAAGCCAAACTGGCGGTCAACTTGTAAAGAAATGAATTTACACCTCGTGCACCAAAAACTGACCCAGAAGCACCTGAACCAAAAGCAGCACCTGCATCAGCACCTTTTCCATGTTGCATTAAAATTAAAGCAATTAAACCTAGTGCCAATAATATATGAACAATTAAAATGAGTTGAAACGACATTATTAACCCGCTTTACAAATTTGTAAGAAATCTTGTGCTTTAAGTGAAGCACCACCAATTAGACCGCCATCAATATCTTCACAATTAAGTAATTCAGCTGCGTTACTAAGGTTCATACTACCACCATAAAGAATCGGGGTGGTTTGCGCGATATCAGCGTCGTGTTCAGCCAACATTGAGCGAATAAAAACATGTGTGTCCTGTGCTTGCTGTGGCGTTGCAGTAACACCTGTGCCAATTGCCCAAACAGGCTCATAAGCCACAATAATATTTTTAAACGCGTCAATACCAACCTGATCAATCACTGCTTGAATTTGCTTTGAAACAACCACTTTCGTATTGCCAGATTCTCTGTCTTCTAACAGCTCACCGATACAAAAAAGTGGGGTTAAATTATTATCCAGTGCAACTTGTACTTTTTGTGCAACAATCTCATCAGTTTCACCATAAAGACTTCTGCGCTCTGAATGACCAACAATAACATACTGTGCACCAAAATCTTTAATCATATCAGCACTGATTTCGCCCGTAAAAGCGCCCGATGCGTTGATATTTAAATTCTGCGCGCCTAAATTAAGTTGTGAATGTACAACCAATGCCTCAACCTGTGACATATAAGGTGAAGGTACACAAATTATGACTTTAGATTTAACATCTGCCATGCCTGAAAGAATACCCATAACCAATGTATCGGTCGCTTCTTTTAAGGTATTCATTTTCCAATTGCCCGCTATGATTACTTGACGCATAATAATTATCTTTTAAAAAATTGAGGCAATGTTACGCTATTTGATTGTAAAAATCAATCCTATCAAGGTCTTACTTAGTGTAAAGATTTCGAACTAAAATATAAGGCCAAAGAAACCATTAAAATACCCAAAGAAAAATACATCAAATCTAATGCCGAATTAAATGACATTGACAAAGACACCTCAAAAAAAGTCACCACCAAAAGCATAAGTATTACCTTAGCAAGTTTAGATTTCAAATCATCCAGTGAATTAATCACCAAAACTTTAGACGACTGACCGCTTTCTTTAGCCTCATCAATGTCACTAATAAAAAGCTCGTACAAGCCCAATGAAAAAATTAACAAAATAGTTGCTAACAAAAACCCATCAATTGAACCTACCGTGTGTGCAACCAATTCAATCCTTAACACCTTTCTAACTTCTGTTGTGGCTAAAATATAATCAAAAACGTGCACCAATAAAGCAACCACATCAACTGCAGTGATAACAAATAGTAATAATGACAACAGCAACGACGAAATAACAGCCGCCAAAACCATGTGGCGAGAACTCCACAATAATTTTTCAAAATACTTTTCTAAACCACTCATTGATTAACTCAATATGCATAATATAATGCTTTAGTATATCATTAC